>NZ_JBZYWL010000005.1:0-629351 GCF_059115365.1 Edaphobacter sp. FHG110511_03
GCCTTGAATACGCTCACAAACTACAACAACCGTCTCGCTGATACAGAGATTGATTATCCTGTTGTGCAACTTGAGCTCGAGACTTTTGCTAATCAATAATCTGCCTTGAACCCTAATTTACACTCACCGATTACTATTTTTGGTGGACGTAACTGAGCGTCGTAAATCAGCCGCTTCCGCTGGTCTCAATTAACGTGACGCGACGATCGCACCCAGTCTGGATATGCTTCATCATTTCGTCTCTCAGAGACCGAAATGATGAAGCACCACATGGCTACTCTGCGGTGCCAGTAGCCATGGTCTCACGGCGGCGGTGTGTTTTTGCACGAGGTCCTGAAGCAGGCCGTGCCTTCTCTTCAAATAATCCGAACTCTTGCGGAGACCCACACCTTTCCCTGGCTATCTTCCAACAAATAAGGATTTCAGCGGGAGATTTGTTGCTGCAAATCAGAGGCCCGTATCTCTATCAAAGTAAAAATGTCCATAGTCGTCGTGCAGTAGACGTACTCGGGTTTTCCATAAAGATTGTCGACTGTCCATCTTTGTGGCGGATTTGGATGAACGTTTCAGACGACTTCATCTACTTAGACGGCAAAATACACAATCCGACTTTTGTTTAATCTTCCAGCCTGTTCAATGCCAGGTTATCTTACTTTGCTCACTACGATTGTCGAGGCCATCCCCGCACGCCTGAGGCGGCGTCATGGATGCCGGATAGCCGACTTATCACTGTCCGGGAAAGCAACTTCTTCAGTGGAGGTCGTCGTCGTGCCAAATTGTGGATTTAAGTAATGATCAAAGAATGCGAGTTGTTTTTGCCAAGCATCAAGGCGATGGCCCGGCTGCGCAAAGCCGTGCAATTCGTTTGGATATGTAAAGTAATAATACGTTTTGTGATGCTGGCGAAGGGCTTCCGCGAACCGGGCTGACTCGGCCGGAGGTACCTGCGGGTCATTCTCGCCATGCATGATCAGTATGGGAGCTTTTACGTTATTGATTGCCAGCAGAATATTCGCTTTTTGATACAGTTCAAGTTTTTCGCTAGGAGTTCCGCCCATCTTCATCATCCAACGAATCGACGAAGCATGATTTGTTCGGTATACAAAGAGTTCGCGGTCGACAACGCCATACAATTCGGCAGCCGCCGCAAACACTTCGGGGTAGCGCGTGACTGCATAGGCCACCATTGTTCCGCCATGGCTTCCTCCCCCAATACCTATTCTCGTTGCGTCTGCTAACCCTCTCGTGATGAGGTACTGCGCACCGGCCGCAACGTCATCAACCTCACCGCCATTCGAATCTTCAACATTCAAGTTACGGAAAGCTTCTCCATAACCGCTGCTGCCTCGGTAGTTTGGTTCGAGTACAACATAGCCAGCTTGAGCGAGATACTGTGCCCACACATCGGAACGATAGCCGTCTTGTCCTTCCGGACCACCGTGGATCCAAAGTATTGCCGGTTTTGTCCGTCTCTCCTTACTTGGCGGTTGATAGAGAAGTCCGGCGATCTCGCGTCCATCCTTGCTCTTCCAGGTGACGCGTTCTGGAACCTGTGCAGCGGCTGCGTAGTTTATTGGAGTGGTATGTGTGAGAGCGACAGGCTTCGCAGATGAACGAACCTCCTGCATCAGGAGATCAGTGGTTTCAAGGGGAGATTGGTGATCGAACAGCACATGAGTGTTGTCCGGTGACCATTGCGGCCGAGAAGAGAGGCCGGGCGTCTCAAATGTGGTGAGTCGTCTCGATGCCCCACCTTTCCCCGGAATTAGCCAGAGGTCATTCGCCTCAAGCAATCCTCTGTTCGAGACGAACACGATGAATCGTCCATCTGGAGAGAATGCTGGATCCTCATCTTCAAAGTCTCCGGTCGTGATCTGCTTAGGATCACCGCCATCTGCAGAAAGTAGGTAGAGGTGATTCCAGCCAGAGTTCTGCAACACAGTGACAAGCGTTTGACCGTCAGGCGACCACTCTGCTCCACGAATGGACCATCCCCCACCCCGATCTACGGGAGCCTCATAGAGACGGTTTGGCTTTCCGACAACTTGGCCCGAGCGAGGATCAAAGTGCAACAGTTGCAGGCGCCCGCTAAAGTAGGACGACTCGCGGGTCACATAGACGATCCGCTCTCCCCCAGGAGACCACTTTCCTTCTGCCGATTCCTCATTGGGGGCGGTTAGAGCGCTAGTCACCGCTCCGTCTGCGCTGACAACGTACAAGCCGTTTGTTCCAGAGCGGCCACTCTGAAATAGAATCCAGCGTCCTTTTGGTGACCACTGAGGAGCCCGATCCGCGGCTTGTCGAGGGTCCCCAGAGCCAGCAGGAGCGTTGGTCAGTCTCTTTGGAGCTCCTCCGGCAACTGCAACTGCCCATATACTTCCCTGACTCGCATAGGCCAACTGCGTGCCGTCTGGAGACCAGGAGAGCCCCATTTTGCCTCCTTGAGTACTAGTGAGCAGAACAGGCCATCCACCAGCGGTGGATAAAAGATCAATCTGCCCCGCTCTCACAAAAGCAACGGTCTTGCCATCAGGAGAGAGGGCTGTCTCGCCAATTGGCTCTGCGGACAATAGGTCTTGCAGAGTCAGGCGAGCCTGGGCCAACGCTGCCCCGTGGAGTATCAGGAAGGCGATCGATAGAACCTGCGACACAACAATAGATCGGCGACGAAATAATTTCATATCAATGTAACTCCACTATCTGGGTAGGCTAAAAGTGGTACCTGAGGCTGAACTGTGCCGAGCGGGGCGTTTGGAGATTCTGTAACGAGCCAAAGGTGCTCGAACTGGCGTTGGTCCCATTGACGAACTGTTGACCCGCGCCACGATTCGTAACGTTGTAGATGTTGACGGAAGCCTCGACCGATTGCCGGTCTGTGATTGGAAATTCACGCCCCAACAAGGTGTTCCATTGCACCAGCCAAGGAGTGAAGATCTGACCTGTACCGCGATCCGCAAATTTGAATCGATAGGCTACAGCCAACGGATTTGACACCGTACGTCCGTTGATAACTCGAGTCGCTGGGCCATACTGTCCGTTATATGGCTGCGTAATAACAACGGGGCCACCTGCGGTTCCAGACTGCGCCGTGAGAGTGTTTGAGAAGCGGATCTTCCACGGAGCTTTCCAGGTAACGCCAGTCCTCCATTGTTGACGCTGCCACATGCGATTTCTCGTGTCTCCCGTGTAGTCGTTGGTTACATTGCCACGGACAGAGCCTAAACCTGCATTATTCGCGAACTTCGTCGGCTCCAGGATGGCTGTTGGATCATTGGGCTGGTAGACGCCCCCGAGATGATCGGGAGAGTAACTGTAGGTGCTGAAGAGCTGAAGCTTTGACGTCTGCTTAGTAACCGTCAGCTCATATCCCTGATAGACAAACCAGTTCCACTTATTGTTGGTGACGAGATAGAAGTTATTGAATGCGGGGTTGTTCAACCCACTCCAAATGACCCCCGTACCGCTGGATATGTAGCTTTGATTTCTATCGACCAATGCTGGTCGATCGCGATATTCACGATGGATATAGCTGGCGTCGATCACCACAGCTCCCGGAAGCTGTGTGCGGTATCCCACCAGCCATTCACGAACAAATCCCTGGTGACGATCCGGATCGAAGGTGCGATCTCCACTCAGTGCCGTGCTTCCTGGCGTAACGAAGGTGACGGGGCCACTGTTGAGGAAGTACGTATCGGTCGTGGTGACCGTACTAGAACCGGCTGCCCCCAGGTAGCTTGCATTCGTAATATCCGTGATCTTGCTCCAGCTCGCACGAACAACATTCTTTTGGTTCTTCGTCAGCACAAATGCTCCGCCTACACGTGGCGCAATGTTCCATGAACGCTGGGTCGTCACTCTGAACAGCGCATCGCGCCCCGATATCCAATCTGGACGGACTCCCGCGGTGATAGACAGGCGACTGAATGGACGCCACCTATCTTGGATGTAGAAAGCATAGTCGTTCGCAGTGATATAGCGACTTACGAGGCTTGCTCGATCGACAGACTGAGTGTGGAAGATCGTATATCCCTTGCTAGGGTTGTTGGGATCATTAAGCACAGCATCCTGCTGAATGTTGTTACCTCCATCGGCGTACAACGTTGTTGTCTTGTTGCGCTCACTCGGCTCAAGATAAAATCCGCCCTGAATCTCATGGGAGCCAAATGCCTTCGGGATGTAGTAGGTAAGGTCGCCAGTAATCGTCGTCTTGTTTGCGGGATTGAGCGTTATGGAGGACAGATTATTGAGAGTCGCCAATGAAGAGCCCTGGCCGACAAGGCGGCCAGAGGAAAGGGTATTGGTCGCATAGACATCAATCTCAGGCATTGAACCAACACCGCCGATTGAATCAGCACTCAGATTGCTGCTCTTATTGTTGAAGGAGATTAGGAACCGTGTTGTCAGGTTCTGGCTCCATTGTGAAATGAGGCGTAGGCCGTATGCGCCCCCACCATATTGATTGTGAGCGATGTTGGAGGCATACCACTGATAATTTGCATCCTGTTTGCGGCTGTCATACTGAACCAGGCCCATCAGCCGATGCCGGTCCGTCAATTGAACGGATGAGTTTCCCAAAAAGATGAAGCCGCTTGAATGATTGGCGAAGGATTGAAATCCAGGGCTGATCCCGTTCAAATAGGACAATTGTGACGCAGTCTGACTGACACCATCATCTCGATTGATGTAGCGGCCTGAGGCGAAGAACCAGGCTTTTCCCTTCCTAATCGGCCCACCGAGTGCGAAGTCCGGTTGTTGAGTCGATGTGACGGCGCTTGTTCCACCGTTCGCATTGTTTGCATTTAGAGCTGACGGGCCAAATAGCCAAACCAGGCTTCCATGGTATTGGTCACTACCTGTGGGACTGGACATGTTGATAACCATTCCCATCGCAGCGGGAGACGACGCGTCATTCGCACCCGTCTTGATTTGGATGTCTCCCAAAGATTCGTTGCTGATACTGATGCCATTCGATGGCCAGTTCTGTTGAAAGCTACCAACATCCATACCATCGACTAATGTGGCATGGTTTTCGTTCTCCGATCCACGCAAAAAGTATGTTTGGCCGCCCTGAGCATCCGCTGAGGCACTTACGATGCCCGGTGTCAGTTGCAGAGAATCCGACCAATCATGTCTTCCTGTGATTGGGATATTACGGAGTAGCTCTCCACTAAGATTGACTGCCTGCTCCGCATTTTGCGTGTCGATGAGCGGAGCTTCTCCTGAGACCTCAACCGTTTGTGCTTGAGAACCGATCTTGAGCGCAATGTCTACCGTTACGTTCAGGCCCGCGCGTACGATAAGTCCGGTACGAACAGACTTTTCGAAGCCAGGATTTTCGGCTTCAACGGTATAGTCTTCGCCCGTAGGTAGTTGAATGAGTCGATAGTTCCCTTCTCCGTCGGAGGTGGCATGGAAAGATCCTCCGACGCTAGGACTGCGAGCTGTTAGCGAAACACCGACGATCGCCGCGCCTGAGCTGTCAGTCACTCGACCGTGGATCGTGCCGTCTGCGGAGGTTTGCGCCTCGCTAGAATGATGCGTAAAAACGGACAGTGCAATAACAGCTGCGAATCGAGCTACGGCGATTGTCCTTCTGCGGAAATGATTTGCAATATTCATGATGGCCTCGAGGCAAACTTTAAAGACAGGAGTTCACGAGCGCGCAGGGACGTTGGTGCCGGCGCGAACGCGTATTTTGCTTGGAGTGAGGGGAATTTAGCGAATTAGCAACAACAACGCAGAGGGGTCAACGGTAGTTTCACTAGTTATCCCCCTTTCCGCTTCCCGCAGGACGGGAGGTAGCCGCGTAGAACAGCGAATTGAAGAAGAGCTTGTAGGTCACTTCAGATTGCGCACGATACTGCGGGCGAAAGCCGAAAAGAATGACTCTGCCTTTTCCAATCGGCTCTTCCGCAAGGGCGGAATTGCCCACAAGGTACTTGCCGCCCAGAATCCAACCACTCCGCAACGGATTGTCGCTTGCGTAGCTGGCGATCGAACGCGCATCGCCGCGAACATCGAATGCTGGACTCTGCTCAAAAAAGATCGGTATCGTCGTTGGAGCTCCAAATCCGATCGGGTGAGAGGTATCGACCTTCACCTCCAGGATCGAACCCGGGATGTAGAAGTCACGATTGGTGACACCCTCAAGGACATTCTTTACCTGTGTGGAGTCTTTCGTTGCGTAGACGGTGGAGGCACGATTTAGAGTGATGATGGTGCCTCCGGTCTCGGCGAACTTGTTAAGAGCAGCAGTACCCTTTTCTCCCAGCCCGTCCTTGAACTCGGGAGGGACGGGAGGACCGCCTTCATTGCCCTCACCTCGGCCAATCGAGCCCTTTGTGATGGCAGCGGCAGAATTGTCAGGGAGAACAATGACATCGAACTTGTCGGTGAGATTGCCTTTCCGGATCTCGTCATCTACGAGACGGGTATAAGGGATTCCATTCTGATCGAAGATCCAGCGTGTCCATCCTTCGTCCATAGAAGCTACCCAGCTCTGATACAGGCCAATGCGCGGCAGCTTAACCTCGAGTCGAGATCCGGTAATGGGCGTCTTTACTGCCTCAAAGTGTATGGGCCAATGACCAGCAGCACGTGCAATCTCTTCCTGCAAGCCTGGCTGCTCCGGCAGATAAATCGTTCCCGGCGAATAAGTGCCTCCGGTCAATCGGTACGCATGGAGATTGCTCTTTAGGAGAGCAAACAATGCGTAGAGTGAACTATTCGATTTGTCATCCAGAATGTAACCGAATTCAGCCTTCCCAGCCTCTACTGTCCCGGTTGGAGAGCTGATTGTGTCGACCTGAGATGCAGTGACGTCAAACTTGTTTTTGATTGCGACAGCATTCACACCGAGCAGGAGTGGAAGTGTTTGAGCGGTGACATCATAGGGACGCTGTAAAGGTCCGCCTGGATACTCTCGGATGCTTGGGTACTCCTGCTCTTCAAGCAACGTCTTTGCGAATGCCCCGTAAGGTTGCCCCAAGATAATGATGTAACTTCCCTTTGCAAAATGGCGCTTGTCAGCATCAAAATCCGAATTCGCTCTCTGGATCTCGACCTCTCCGCGTCGCAAAATATCAAGCAAACGCGTCGTTGATGCCGGATCCAGCTGATCTGTCGGTATGACATATGCATAGGGACCACCATACTTCTGGTCGGTCGCATTCTTGAGGATCTGATAGTAGTTCAGGAGATACCGCTCGCGATTTGCAGCAACGTTATGAGCGATCGAAAAGAACGCATCCAGTTGATAGGCAACAATGTCGCCCAGCCGCCACATCCCACCCTTCCAGGGTTCCGGAAAGTTCCAGGTTCTTACCTTCGCGTCGTATCCAATTCCGCGATCAAGCTTCTCGAAAGGAACATCGATGGGTGATGCGATGTTGACGCTTGCTGACTCAGTGAGCACTCGCGCTGTACCGTGATAGGCCATGTAGTGACGGGCTGGTGACCAAAGATCATAGACTCCATGGATAAGAACACCTGACTTCCCGTTCCCCGCAATTTCAAGCGCCGTTTGAGAGCCAAGGGCATTCATCGTGCTTTCGAGTAAAGGATCAATGTTTGGATCGATGGGGTCGACCCAAGGTGGAAGGTAGATTCTCGGACCACGAGAGCCCATCTGATGAATGTCGTAGAGCACTTGTGGATGCCACGGGTTGATCACTTTATCGACCGTGAGCTGGGTTTCAACCTGAGTGAAGCCATACCAGTCACGATTGTCGTCATGCCCAACATAGTGGTGATAAACAACAACAGGAGAACTGCCTTCGTAAGGAGTTCCGAGGTACTTCTTGTACCAGTCCACCACCAGCTGCTGCCCGTCGGGATTCAACGATGGAACCAGCACGATGATGGTGTTATCAAGAATCTGTTTTATTTCAGGAGTATCCTGGGACGCCAAGCGATAGACAAATTCTGCCGCGCTTTGCGAGCTGGCAATCTCCGTCGAGTGGATGTTGCAGGTAACAATGAGTACTGCCTTTCCTTGCCTGGATAATTCTTTCGCTTGCTCCGGAGTTGTCTGACGCGAATCCGCTAGACGGTGCAAGATATTTCTGTATTCGTCCGCGTGCTGCAGGTTCTTCGGGGAGGAGATGGTGAGCGCCACGAAAGGCCGGCCCTCAGTAGTCTTTCCAAGTTCTTCATAGTGGACTCGGTTTGATTGCCGAGAGACCGTCTGAAAGTAACCAGTTAGCTGCGTCCAGTCAGCAAGCTTACGATCTGTCCCCGGTTTAAAACCAAAGGCTTCTTCCGGCGTTGTGACGTTCTGTGCAAACACAATGCCGGTCATGAGACAAACAAGCATGAATGCAGAAATACTATGACGACGCACGATAAAGATCTCCCAACTGCAATCAAGAGCTAGTTAAGGGGCACAGATGGAATCTGCACACTATCGAAGGGAATATTTAGGGGAGCGAACGAAAAGTTCTGCTTAGAAACATCGACAAGGAGAAACGGAGGTATCAGCAGCAACGCGCAAAGCATCGACTTGGGGCCACTGATAAAGCATGCAATAGATATATCAGATATCAGAATCCTGTCAAAGAAATCTTACGAATTAAATTCGCGGTGATTCAGCAACGAATCACGGACGTGTCGAATATGCTCGCGGACGGCCGCTACCGCAGCCATTTGATCATGCTCCCGCAATGCTCCCACGATGCGTCTATGTGCCTCTGGCGCCGTCCCTGACGAGATCCGATAGGTCTGGCTGCGGAAAAGCCATATTTGATTCTGAATAGTCCCGAGCATACGGTTTAGTTCGTTGTTCTCCGCTGCAGAAACGAGTATGCGATGAAAATTAGCGTCTTCATCGATATGCTGGGCCATATCGTCGACATCTAGATAAGTAATCGTTCGCTGAATACTGGTCTCAAGCGAGTCAAGCAATTGTGGAGTCACCTTTGCATTGCTCACTGCGTAGGTCTCAAGCGCTTCCCTCACGCCATAGAGATCACTTATCTCGTCGATTGAAAACTCGCGCAAATATGCGCCTCGCCTGGGCTCAATACGGATGAGTCCTTCATTCTTGAGCGCATTGAGTGCTTCGCGAATTGGCGACTTGCTAATACCGAGATCTAAGGAAAGCGATTCTTCTGTGAACCGGTGTTTTGTAAGCTTTCCTTGAAGAATTGCTTTTTTGATGTTCTGGTAAGCGAGTTCAGTCAGATTGGGTGGGATCGTTAGCTTATTCATTGTCGATAACGAAAATCTACACGTGTCCTACGATTCGGTCATTCGCACAAATTAATTCTTCCATGATCAAAGCGATTGAACACGTTCGTCTCGCTCCAGCCTCTATTGAGAGTCTCGTGGTTTCTATTCGACCATAAACTCCAGATCAACAGGGACCTGTAATGTTGTTGCCAACGCGTTGGTTTCGTTTGCCATACCAATGATGGCAGATAGCTCCGCATACTGCTCATCGGAAATTCCTTTAGCACGGGCAGCGGCGGTATGGGAATGTACACAATAACTACAGCCATTGGTCGCGGAGACGGCAATATAAATCAACTCTTTAGTCAGTGGATCGAGCGCACTAGCTTTGTACATGACTTCCTTAATGCTCGACCATGTTCGTTCGAGGAGCGCTGGCTGATTGGCAAGGGCTCTCCAGAAATTATTTACAAATTCTGACTTGCGGGTCCCACGGATATCCTCGAAGACTGCCTTTACCTGGGGATTATTCGCTACATCCTTATCTGTCCATAACTTTAGTGTGCTCATAAAAACCCTTTCAAATACTTTGTCGACAGTAACAAATTCATCTCAGGCAAACTGCCTGCTGACCTAACGAATAGGGCTAATAGTCGCCCGGCGGGCCAAACTTTCGCACAAGTTCCTCTGTGGGTTTCGACTTCCAATGGCGGTTGTAGCCATCCAGTGAGCAAAAACTTCGACTCCACATTCGGTCGATATAGAGAGTTCCTCTCAGGTGATCTATCTCATGCTGTAAAATGCGCGCGTACCATCCTTCCGCCTCTATGTTTACCGGCTCCCCAAGGTGGTCGAGAGCTTTAACAGAGACTCTTCGAGCGCGGGGCACCATTGCCATAAAACCGGGTAAGCTAAGACATCCCTCGAAAAAAGTGGCATCCAAAGGCGCCAGCAACTGGATCTCAGGGTTGACCAGGACGTGAAAAGGAATCGGCCGACGCTCGCGTTCAATGAGTTCTGCTTCCGTCAGGTTGACCTGATACTCCACTTTGTCTTCGATGACAACCAGCTGAAACGACTCTCCCACTTGGGGCGCAGCAAGCCCCACTCCGGGAGCGTCACGAACGGTCTCTCTCATGTACTCGATAAGGCCTTGGACCGATGAACTCAGGATCTGTTCCTTCGATAGTTCCTGCGCTTCCGTCCGCAAAACTGGCTCACCTACACTCACGATTTTCAAACGCAACATTTTGCTAGCTCCAGAATTTGAACCGCTTTCAGTTCAACCCTCATGTTCTTTTAACCGAGGACTTGAACTTTTATTCCCGAGAACATTCAGGCCTTGACGGTGGCCTAGGACACATATAAGGCAAGTCCGCAGAATTAGTCCTAAGGCTGTTTCGCAATGCTGTTTTCGTGCGGTTGTAGTAAGCGTGCTATATGAATCGCTCCACCCAGAAATCAGTGCTAGGTTTCCTGTGGCCGCGTCATCATCTGGGAAAAGGAAGGCCGAATGGTCCGCGCTGTCTGCGGTGGACCTGTCATCCGTGCGGCGTATAAACATCCAACGCACGTCGATTTTCGCGTGAAGACACACGAAGCAAAGATTTAGTTGCTCGCGCATGACGTAGATTTACTGCAAGAAGCGATGGTGAACGCAGGCGCAGTGCGACACCACTACACCCTGGCGTACGATCTCAGGACAGTCTACACAGCCCTTGTAGCAATGGTTATAAGGCACTTCTGCCACCTTGGGATTCTTGTGGCATTTGGTGGGTGCAATAGGAAACCTGCCCATCTCGCTTCCAATAGCTGATACATTCTTCGCAGCCGACATCAATGCAAAGATCGACCGGTTCAAGAACCACGTCGTCGGCCGTAATCTCAGGCCGGATAACGACGTCGAACAACCCCTTTTCGTAAAGGTATCGCTCGAAAGGAGTCATGCTCGCGAGATTTGCCTGATTCCACTTATCCAACCGTGGACCCGGAACAATGCCCAATCATCGCAGCGTATAGTGAAAGTTGAATCGAGATCACACATCCCAATGATCGGATCGAAGTCTCACCGCCGTTGACTTCTCCCGTAACATCGAGCCTGCCGCCAGTGCAAATTACTCGCATCACTTGCCTTCCCTCGGCCCGATCATTGCTTTTTTCGATTTCCTCGCTTTCACAGTAACGTTTAGTTGTCCCCCGTGGGTGCGAGAAGATTCTTGCGTTAGGACTGTGCGCGGCTTGCTAAAGCCTGAAGAGGCAGGACGAAGAATACTTCGTTGGCCATCGCGAGACCGTTCTCGCGCGAGAGGGCCAACTATGTAGAATCCCAGTTGTACCAGCAGGAGTGAGCAAATAAATTACATGTTCCTTGTTGTGCCTCGGCACCGACATCACCAATGCTCCTTCTTCTTCTCCCGAGGAGTCTTTTACAGAGCGAGAGTGCGTCTTCGAGCAATCGGGTAAGCTTACGTGTGAAGCGGTGGAGTTCCCCGATTCCCAACGTGATCTCGATTGTGAGTACTTGATATCTACTACCAATAAAACTTCAGGGCGAACTGGACGTCACGTGCGGGGAAGGCGCCGGAGATTTGGCCGAAGGATCCTCCGTAACTTCCGTCAGGATTGGTCACGCGATTTCCGAGAAACTGATTCGGAGCGTAGAACTGGGGATGGTTCCAGGCGTTGAACAACTCGGCGCGGAACTGCAGACGCATGGACTCGGTGAAGTGCCAGTACTTCTGCATGGCTAGATCCCAGTTCTGATATCCGGGAGAGCGGAGCTGCGAGATGTAGCGCTGCGCGTTGCCAAAGTCGAAGGGATTGGAGGGATCCTGGAAGGCAGAGACGTTGAACCAGCGATCGATGGAAGGGTTGGAGATGTGATATCCACCGACAACATTGGGACGACGATTGCCACCGAATTGCCCGAGAGTGTTGTTCGCTGTCTGGATAGAGAGCGGAAAGCCCTGTTTGAAGGTTGAGATTCCTGAGACCTGCCATCCGCCAATGACGGCGTTGACGGGCCAGCTGACACCGGAGGCTAACTTTTTGCCGCGACCGACCGGCAACTCGTAGATGTAGCTGACGACGAGGGAGTGCGGGATGTCGTTTGCATCAACCGATTTTTCAGCGGCAAGGTTGTAGTAGTTGCGGATGCTGGTGGGACCGGAGGCAGCCCAACCGTTGTTGCCGGCTACGTTGTCGATGAACTTCGAGAATGTGTAGCTGGCGAGGACGGAGAAGCCTGAGCTGAAGCGGTGCGTGTAGGTGAGCTGCAACGCGTCGTAGTACGAGTTGCCGACGAGGGCCTCCTGCTCGGCGACGCTGCAGAAGTGCGGGTAGGGGCGGAGGAGTTGCTGGCGCGGGATGGTGGGGTTCTGCAAACCGCAGCCCGTGGCGTTGATCTTTCCGTAGAAGGGATTTGGGACGAGCTGCTGGAGAGCCGCCAACCCTAGAGAGAAATACTTCGGATCGAGCTGATTCCGCTCATAGGTTCCGGCGGAGAGCTTGATGCCCCGGTTGCCGACGTAGGTGATGTCGAGGAGATCGTTGTTGCGGATGGAGTACTGGAAACCCAGCATGAACTGGTGCAGGTAAGCGGAGCCACGATCGCTGCGAACCGCGGGGACTCCTTGACCGATGTCCTGCTGATTGCCGAGAGCGCTACCCTGGGGAAGAATGATTCCGTTGGGAACGGGATTGTTGAGGGTGTTGAAGACGGAGTTGTCAGGATTGGTGCCGCGAATTGGTGTGGTCTGGGTGTAGCCGTCGGCGGGACCATTGCCGGTGTAGGACGGGATGAAGAACATGCCGTATCCGCTACGGACGACGAGCTTGGGCTTGACCTGATAGCTGAGTCCAATACGAGGGCCGAAGTTGGTGTAGGGAGCGTCGTAGAGACCGCGACGGTTTCCCCCGCCGTTGAAGACGAGGCCACCGAGAGTGGTGAGGCCGGTACCGGCTCCAATGGGATTGGTCATGTTGAAGTCAAAGTACTGCTGCTTGTTGTGTCGCTCGGTGAGTGGAGTCTGGATCTCGTAGCGCAAGCCGAAATTGAGTGTGAGACGGGGAACGACCTTCCAGTCATCCTGAACGTAGGCGCCGATGTAGTTCTTCTGGGTGGCGAGTTGCGCGTTGACTCCAGTGGCGCCGCCGTTGTCGGGAACTCCTATGAGATAAGAGGCGAAGCCGTAGCCTGTGCCCGCAGTGGTGTTGGCAGGATCGGGTCCGGCGGTGGAGGAGATGGGAAAGTTGAACTTGGTGCCGAAGACGTGTCCGCCGAGGATCTGGTTGACGACGCCCATGTAGCCAACCGTGACGGTGTGTTTGTTGAGAGTCTTGGTGAGATCGGCGGAGTAGGTGATGTAGTTGCGGGGAACGGCGTAGGAGTCCTGACCGTTGATGGCGCCCGGGCCAAGGCCGGAGTAGCTGTCGATCTTGATTTGGGGAAACTGGTTCGCAATGCCGTCGAGGCTGGCGGGCAGGCCGAGCGTGGAAGGATCGAAGTTGTCACCTTGTGTTGCTGACTGCTCGATCCAGCGGTTCATACCGGCGTTGGCGCTGAGAATGAGGGTTGGAGAGAAGACGTGGCTGAGGCCCATGTCGAAGCTCCAGCGATTGTTGGGGTTGCTGACGCCGGGGCCGCCGGGGTTTGTCGAGCCGAAGAAATCGGGCGAGTTGGTCTTGGTCTCGTTCTTATGGGAGTAGCGCGCGAACATGCGCGTGGCGTCGGTGAAGTTGTGGTCTACGCGGATCGAGTACTCGTCGGACTGCGCGGTGGCTGAGGCTGAGGCAAAGAAGTTGTTGTTGATGTTTCCATTGGTGGGGTCGGGCCAGTAGTGGCCGGCGATGATCTTGGCGGCTACGGGATCGATGCGACTGGAGAGATTGTTGCCGGGGATTGCGTCGCGAATGTAGCCGGTTTGGGTAGCCACACGGCCGGTTCGGGGGTCGACCTGGCCGGTGGTGATGCCGCGCACGGTGTAGGGATCGTAGATGGCACCGGCGTAGATGGGACGGCCGAGAGCGTCGGTGCCGAGGACCTGCGTCGTCAGAAGAGAGCTGAAGTCTCCCTTCGTGAAGGCGGCGGTGGGGACTGTCGCGGTGAGCGAGGCGGGAGTTCCCTGACGGAGACCTTCGAAGACGCCGAAAATAAAGGTCTTGTTTTTGTAAACGGGACCACCCGCGGAGACGCCGTACTGGTTGCGGTGGAAGGTGGGACGTTTTACGCCGTTTCGATTGTTGAAGTAGTTGTTGGCGTCAAGGCCGCTGTTGCGGAAGAACTCGAAGACATCACCGTGGAATCTGTTGGTGCCGGATTTGGAGACGACGTTGACAACGTTGCCGCTGGACCAGCCGTACTGTGCAGTGAAGGCGTTGGTCTGAATCTTGAACTCCTGCACGTTCTCGACTGAAGGAACGTAGACGACGCCACCCCAATCCTGCGCCGTGTTCCAGGTTCCGTCGAAGAGGTAGGCGGCGGTTCCGAAGTGTGTGCCGCCGAAGTTGAGGAAAGAGATATCCTGGTCGGCCTGCCCCGAGATGCCGTTGGCGTTGACCATCTGGGCCTGCTGCGAGTTGTTGACCGAGGAGTTGAGGGTAGCGAGACCGAAGACGTTGCGGAGATTGAGGGGAAGTTCAACGACCTGCTTCTGAGAGATGTCGGCGGAGATGTTGGCGTTGTCAGCGTTGATCAGCGGAGCTTCGCTGGTGACGACGACGTTCTGGGCGGTGCCTCCAACGGAGAGGGCAATGTCCTGATGGACGGCAGCGCCGGCAGCGAGGGGGATGCCTTTCTGGTTGTAGATCTCAAAGCCGGTGATCTCGACGGAGAGGTCGTAGTTCGCCGGGGGCAGCAGAGGGAAGGTGTAGTTTCCTGAGTCGGTGGTGGTGAAGGTTCGGGTGATTCCCTTCTCAACGGAGACGAGGGTGACCTTGGCGTGGGGAACGACGGCTCCTGAGGCGTCGGTGACGGTTCCGCTCAGGGTTGCGGTGAAGGCCTGGGTCTGTGCGTGGACTGCGGGCAAGCCCAGAAGAAGTGCGATGAAGACGACCATCACGGCCGCGATGGTTCGCGGTCTCGTGTGACAGATGGACGACCCAAAGATTGTTTGCATGTCGCTGCCTCTCCCAAAAACGACGGCGCCCGGAGTGCGCGCAGCCGTGCTTTCAGAACTCAGTTCCTGGTTGGCCGGAAAGCGTCACCACCCTAGAGGGCAAAAGAATGGACTGTCCCGGAAATTAGCCGAATGTTTACCGATGTTTGGGTGATTGAGGGAGGTGAAGATTTCATGAGGGCATAAGCTTCTATTTATCAGCGAGATGAGGGGGAGGCTCCAGTGTAAGGTGCTCTTATCGAGAGCGTTACAGAAACCGAGAATTACCAGAAATAGGAGGCTTCCATCTTTGGGGTTCCGGGCTGCCCGTCGATGATCTGGGTGCTGAGTACGATCTCGAGGTTCTTTTTGCTATCGGCGGACTGTATGGCGCGGCGGAGTTGGGCGAGATCGTCGGGATTGGTGAGGAATTCCCCGGCGGCGATCGTACCTCCGCGACCGATGCCGGCGACGATGATGCTTGGCTTGCCGGTGTTGGCGTCGGTGAAGCGGGCGACGATTCCATAGTCCAGATAGTTGTTGGTGGTCATCTGTTGGTTACGATCGACGACCCAGCCGGGGTGGGAGGGATTGTTGCCGTCGACGATGCGGAACTGGGTCATGTCGGCGTTGTTGGCGAAATGATAGCGGAGGGACTTGGTGAACCGGAGGGTCCAGGCGTTGTCGAAGGCTCCAATGAAGATGCTGGGACCGTTGCGGAGGTCGCTGAGAGTAGTGGCCTCTTCGCCCTTGAGGTGGTACTGCTTGCCGTGAGCGTGAAGAGTAGCGGCGACGCGGACGATAGTGTCGAGGTCATCGATGACGACGGCGGAAAGGTTGTCCTTTAATACGACCTTCTTGGTGGGATCGGCGGCGTCGCGAAGGGTGATGAAGGAGTACTGGTTCTGATCGGCGATGCAGAAGAGAGCGGGCTCGGGAGTTGCGAGGACGGGCGCCCAGAAGATATTGAACGGATCGGGGTGAAGGGATCGCCAGTACCAGGGCGCTCCCCAGGCGACGAGGCCGAGTGCGGCGGCGATGAGCAAGAGCCATAAAGTGCGGTGATTTCTGCGTGCGGGAGCTGTGGGGTGCGAAGACTCCTCGTGAGCGTGGACGGTGTAGACCGAGGGGGCGGGTTCGACAGCGATCGGGTCTTCAGCGGCTTGGGCGGCGTCGAGGTCACCGGGACGCGGAAGATCGTCGAGATCGACAGCGTTGGTGCCGGAGTCGCGGCGCCTTTCGGGGATGGTGTGCGATCCGGAGGAGCGAACGGCGGTGTCGGCAGTGGTGCGAAGTTCGGCTGCTGTGGCGAGCTCCATGGTGACGGAGGCGATAAGACGGTAGCCAGCTTTAGGGATGGTCTGGATGACGTAGGGAGAACGGGCGTCATCACCGAAGACATAGCGGATCTCGGAGATGCAACGGACGAGGACGTCATCGCCGACAAAGGTGTCGCGCCAGATCGCGTCGATAAGCCGCTCTTTAGAGAGGACCTCGCCGGGATGGAGGGCGAGGTGGACGAGGACTTGCATCACCTTCGGCTCGAGGTGCCAGCGCTTGCCTCCCTTTTCGACGGTGTTGATCTGCGGCTGAACCAGCCAATCATTAATTAAGAAATCACCCTGCACGCGGTTCCTCTCGACCAGTCGTCGGCTCTCTGAGTGAGGGAAATCCTCATAAAACACGAAGGAGTTCGCGTGTAACGGAGATTCGACTGAGACGACGACAAATTATAGCTGCGTGCCGATGAGGAGAGACGGCCTATTTTTCCGCAGAGCATCCCTCGATTGCTCCTCGGGCAAACCTCGGCAAAACCTCAGGAATGAAACACGTCTTTCGTTGTGACGCGCTGCTAGCATCCTCCCGAAACTCTCGAAGTCGAGTTTGCCAGGAATGTCGGCTTTGAGAACAACCTCTCATCAGGACATGTCGCCATCAAGATGAATCGCTATTGGAAGCCTTCCGCTGCAATCCTTGCTTCTTGCTTTGTCCTTCTTTTTGGAACAGCGACCGGCTGGGGGGAGCCGGCTGGCCTGGTTGTGGCGGGCAAGATTACGAGCAGTCGATGGCTGGAGAACGGCATCGAGGTTCGGAGTGGCGAGATGGTGTTTCGCGTGACGGCCCTTCGGGACGATGTGATCCGGGTTCGGGGAGCGGCTGCCGGGGTTCTACCCGAGGATGCATCGTGGGCCGTGCTTCCCGAGGCGAGGACCAGCGCAGTAGCGGTGGTGAAGGAGGAAGATAAGGAAACGGTGGGCTTCGCGACGAATAAGTTGCATGTGCAACTCAGCCGCGGAAGCGCAGCACTACGGATCACTGACCTGAACGGCAGGGTGGTGGAAGAGGATATGATCGAGCGTCGCGTAGAATTTCACGGCTGCGCCTTCCGCGTATACAAGTCGATGCCGCCCGAAGAACACTTCTTTGGTTTGGGAGACAAACCCGGGCCGCTGGATCGGCGAGGGGGTACGTTTTCGATGTGGAATACCGACTGGTTCGGATTTCAGGAGTCAACGGACACCATCTATAAGAGCATTCCATTTTTCATGAGCCTTAATAAAGGAGTGGCATCGGGGACGTTGTTTGATAACCACTGGAGGTCGAGTTTCGACTTCGGCAGAGAGTTGCATACGGCTTACTCCTTTGGCGCGGAAAATGGCCCCCTGGACTACTACCTGATCTATGGTCCGGAGGCGAAGCAGGTTCTGGAGGGCTATGCGTGGCTGACTGGAACTACCCCTCTGCCGCCGCGCTGGAGCTTCGGATTTCAGCAGTCTCGGTTCAGCTATGTCCCGGAGGCGCGAGTGCGGGAGATTGCGGATCGACTTCGGAGCGATAAAATTCCTTCGGACGCGATCTATCTGGATATTGATTTTCAGGATCGGCACAGGCCGTTCACGGTGGATACAGTGAAGTTCCCCCACTTCTCGCAGATGATAGCGGATTTGAAGAAGCAGAACTTTCATGTGGTGGCGATCACCGACCTGCATATTGCGTCGGCACCGCATGAGAACTATGGACCGTATGACAGCGGCGTTGCGGGGGACCACTTTGTGAAGAACCCTGACGGGACGACCTATGTGGGCAACGTGTGGCCTGGTCCTTCCGTGTTTCCTGACTTCACGCAGCAGGGCACGCGGGAATGGTGGGGGACGCTGTACGCATCCCTGGTCAAAGACGGAATTGCGGGGTTCTGGAATGACATGAATGAACCGTCCATCTTCGATAGTCCGACGCTGACGATGCCCGAAGATATCCAACATCGCATCGATGAGCCTGGATTCCGGAAGAGGGCAGCCACCCATGCTGAGATTCACAATATCTTCGGACTCGAAAACTCGCGCGCTACCTATGAAGGGTTATTGCAACTTGATCCGGACGTCAGACCGTTTGTATTGACGCGCGCGACCTATGCTGGCGGACAACGTTATGCCGTCACCTGGACAGGAGACAACAGCTCGACGTGGAACCATCTGCGAATGACGACCCCGATGCTGCTGAATCTTGGCATGAGCGGATTCGGAATGACGGGAGCAGATGTTGGAGGTTTCATCGGTTCGCCGCAACCAGACCTGCTTACAAAATGGATCGAGGTGGCGACGTTTCAACCGATCGACCGTGATCATTCAAACGAGAACACCGCAGAACAGGAGGTATGGGTACATGGACCGGAACACGAAGCAATTCGGCGCAGGTATATTGAGGAACGTTATCGGCTGATGCTGTATCTCTACACAGCCGCAGAAGAGATGTCGCGCACCGGCATTCCGATAGTACGCCCGCTGTTTCTTGAGTTTCCGCGTGCAACACAGGACCTTCATCCCATCGATCTCGACGCAGATGGAGAGTTTCTGTTCGGGCGAGACTTTCTGATCGCCCCTTCGCCACTTCCGGACAAATCGGACAGATATCTCGCTAAATTGCCGTCTGTGGGTTGGTACGACTACTGGACCGGAGAGAAAGTTGTAAGGTCATCCACGACCAAGGCGGGAGAACCAATAACGGTAAATGTCCATCCGGAACTGGATATCCTCCCCGTATTCGTGCGTGAAGGATCGATTGTGCCTGTTCAGCCTCTGACTCAGAGCACGAACGAGGTCCCGAACGGCCCGCTTACCCTGCGAGTCTATCCAGGACAAGACTGTCAAGGTTCACTCTACCTCGACGATGGAAAGAGCTTCGCGTTTCGTCGCGGAGAGTTCCTGCGGATGGAGTTTTCTTGTGAGGTGAAGGAGAATTCCCTGACGGTTCACATCGGCCAACACGTGGGTCATTATGCGTCGTGGTGGAAGGAAATGCGTGTCGAGGTGTATGGAGCGACGAGTGCCCCACGACAGGTCACACTTCAAAACAGGACAGACCTGCAGGCCCTCTTCGACAGCGCACATCATGTCGCTTCCGTTATATTGGCAGACGATAGTAGAGGTACGGATGTACACCTGGAATGGAAGTAGTAGTCGGATAAAAGTGCGTAGCTGGATCTCAGCCATAACCCTGGGAACAGCGATTCTGACCGGGAATACAAATGCCTGGGGACAGTCCGGGAACGACGAGTTCGAGAGCTACGCCGCCAAGGCCGCGCAGGCACAGAGTATCGGCGACACGCAGGGAGCTATTGCAGCATATAAAGCGGCACTTTCTCTTCAACCGCAAGTAGCGGAGATGTGGTCGAACCTCGGGCTGATGCAACATCAGATCCGCGATGAAGCCGGTGCGATTGCCAGCTTCACCCAGGCACATCGTCTAAAACCAAAACTGTTTGTCCCGGTGCTGTTTCTGGGACTGGAAAATATTAAGTCAGGTAAGACGAAGGAGGCTTTAGCCTATTTAGAGGAAGCGAGACGAATCAACCATAATGATCCGAATATTCCAATGTATTTGGGTCAAGCCTATTTGGACTTGAAGCAATTTAGACAAGCCGCGGCGGCTTATTCAGAGGTAGTCCAGCGAGATCCAAAAAACGGCGACGCCTGGTATCGTCTGGGACTCTCTCATCTCGAAGTCGCTGAGATGGATGCTTCAGAAATGGCCGCGCGGTTTCACGACTCCCCCTACTTTCTTGTTCTGGAAGGAGACACACTTGCTAGTCAGGAGTCGTTTGAACGCGCCGCAAAGATCCTCGGTGAGGTACTGCAGGCCGAGCGGCGACCTCCCTGTGTGCGATCTTTGTTAGGCTTTGTACAACTGCGTCAGGGAAAACAGGAAGAGGCGAACACCAACTTCCTGCGGGATAAGCAGACGGGAGGATGTTCCATCGCCCAGCTGGGTCTGCTGCGCATTGCGTTCGCAAGAGACAGAGATCGAGTCGATCTGGCAGTCCTCGGCAGTCTTTGGATTACCGACCCGGAATTTGTGAAAAACAACCTGTCCCAGATGACGATTGGTTTAACAGGGGAAGAGTTTGCTCTTTTAGAGCAAGCGTTTGACCGAACACATTTTGCGGAACTCAATGCTGACGACGTTGCACACATGAAACGCGCGCTGCGCAGCGTTGATTCAGAGCGCATCGATGTCAAGGGAAAACCGGCGGAAATACTATCCCAGGCACGAACAGGCTATATCCGTGGTCAATATACCTCTTGCACAAACATATTGATGCCTTCGCTGGCGGCTCTATCTCGAGAGAACCTCTCGCTTCTGGCCGCGTGTGCTTACCCATCCGGGGAATTCAATTCGGCGCTGGCGGCCGGGGAAAAGCTGAGGCGCCTCGCTGGCGCACAGGATGAGGGACTTTACTGGTCAATTCGCTCGCATCAGAGTCTTGGCGTGCAAACACTTGTCCGCGCGGGCGAGGCCGATCCGAATTCAGTTCATCTTCATCAGCTGTTGGCCGAGAGTTATCGAAACATGCGTCGTTATGGCGCTGCGGAGTCCGAATATGCCGTTGCACTCGATATCGATGCCAACGACTTTGCGACGCTGCTCGGAGCCGCAGCGACCTATCTTCAGGAATACAGGCTACAGCCCGCCAAGGATATGATAGACCGCGCCTTACAACAGAGGCCATTTGATCCAGAAGCGAACTACATTCTTGGCGAAATCCTCGTAGATCAGCACCAATTCGACGAAGCAGAAGGACCTTTGAAGACTGGCCTTTCTTCAAAGACAGAGTTGTTGCCGCGGATTCATGCGCTGCTTGGTAGCATCTATGCCAGCCAAGGCAAAGATCAACAAGCTATAGATGAGCTCAGATCGGGACTTCCAAGTGATGACGATGGGTCAGTGCATTTTCAACTAGGACGGCTCTATCAAAAAGTCGGTCAGCAGAAGCTCGCGCAGGCAGCATTCGATAAAACGAAGCGACTTCAGAATAAGCACTAATCGCCAATTTGAATGTGAGTACATTGAAGAAGACAGCTGGCGCCGACGTTAGCTATTGCAAGTCCTCGAGATATTGGTTCGAGTTTCCCATCGCGATGACCGCCGAAGTATTCTTTGTCTTGCTCTTCAACGTGTAGCAGGTCGCGCACAACCCCAACGCGAGAATCTTCTCGCTTCCACAGGGACAGCAAATCGCACGTTGAGTAGGCTCTTTCTTCATCGCTCACATCACCATAACGCGCCGCGCTTCAATTACCGCAACCTCAACTATCCAGCCATGTACGTGGAACAATGCGCCATCATTCGCATCGGACAGTGAAAGTAGAATCAAGGTCGCATGTTCAGTAATAGGGTCGAGTCTTCATTGCGGATCACTTCCCCTCCACGTCGCACCCGCCGCCAGTGCAAATCACTCTCATCACTTCCCTCCCCTCTTATGAGGCGATTTAGAAGAGCTCACAGATCGCCGTTTTTGACTCCCGCAAGTCGCGTGTCCGCACGCGAGTTTCTCTTTAGAGGAATTTAGCCGTTGTCCGGATCAGGCGCATAGTGGAGTCGTTTCAACCATGCGCTTTCCCGGAGCCTGCTGTAGCCCAAGAAGTACAACATGAGTGCGATTGTTCCCATCAGTACTGATATTGGATACAGGTAATTCGGAGCTTTCATCACAAACGGCAGTATTCCCACCGTCAGCGTCGGGGGCATATGAACTTTGAATATCTTCAGGATCGCAATCGAACAGAACATCGTCACGATTACACCAACGAATCCAGCATGGAAAGCATGACAGAACCCAAGTCCGACTGCGGCGGTGAGAAAACTTACCAACGGGAACAAAATAGGGTGCGCCATCCAACCTGGGACTTCCGGATGTCCAAGAATTTCATAAGCCGCGACGATGAGTGGAGGAAAGATCAAAAAGAAAAGGCCAGTGGCTCGGGAGACCGTCGCTAAAACCAGTACGAACACCAGTAACCCCGCGCCCCAAAGGCGATCGCGAGGAGGTGCCTCTAGATCATCAATTACCTTCGAATCACTTGCTTCTTCGCTTGAGAGAATGTATTTCTTGGGGATCTGGATGTATCGTTTCCATACTGATAAGACCAATGCAAGTAGGCTTAGACCCGCGAGAATGTCTACGGGATAGATCCAACTTCGCTCGCCCAGAACCATGGGAAGCACGCCCGCGGAGATTGCAGGTGCGATCGTAGATTTCAGACGCTTGATAACGAGAAGGCTGACCAGCACGATCAGTGTAAGCGCTAATGCGTTGAAATTTGTATGGCGAACCACAAATAGGCCAAAGAACGCAGTGATTGCTGGCGTCAGAACGAGCAGCCATGGCTGGCTTGCCCATTTTCCTCGAGGTCGCGTGAACACGTCATGAGACAACGCCGCAAGCTCGGGGAATAAAAGTAGGGAGAAGCCTGTCTTTCTCGCTGAAAAAGCGATAGCTCCCATGTAGATCAGAGCAAGTATTTCGCCAGTAAGAACTGTGGTGCGTTGTTTGCGAGCGGCCCGCATACATCTCCATACATACTATCTATCAAACGAACGGATCGGTGGTAGATATGAAATCGGACGACGACATTTGAATGTCCCTGTTAATCATGCGTGCGGACAGCGGCGATGCATGAAACTGAGTCATTGGGCGACGATACCGACGTAGAAGCCATAGTGCTATCTTCGTTGTGAAAACTTTGGTTACCAGCGCCGCGAGTTGTTTCGCGGTCTAGTGCTTCACCATTTCATCAGAGACGAAGTGATGAAATGTATCTAGTGTGAGTTCGACCGTTGGGTCACGGCAATTAGGATCGGCGGACGTAGTTGATTTACGACGGTCAGCCACGTCCACTTATGGAGTGTTAAAAGTTCTGACTAAGCTATCGAGCCGCAACCGTTTCTAATTCAAGCTGCACGACAGGATAATCGATCTCTGTGTCAGCAAGACGGTTGTTGTAGTTTGTAATGGTATTCAGGGCAACATTCGCAATAATCTCGACCATTAAGCTGTCGTCAACCCCAGCCTCTCGTGCAATGACGAGATCGGCGTCGCCCGCCAGGCCTTTTTGCTGAATCACCCTCATGGCAAAAGTTGCGATGGCGTTATCCAGTGCGTTGGCGCCCCTTCCAGCCCGGGCATTTAGGATGTCAGTGGCACTTAGGCCAACAGTCGCTGCGGCCTCGGTGTGACCTGAGAGGCAATATTGGCAGGAGTTTGCCTGTGAAGTTACCAAAGCTACGATCTCTCGTTGACGGATCGTCAAGCGCCCCCTCATAAGAGCTTTTTTGAAAGCATGATAGCCGTTGAAGGCAGCCGGGGACTGCGCAAGAGTAGCCATAGCATTCGGTGCTTTACCCCTCCGAACTTTCATGTCTTCAAGAACTGCAGTAACAGCTGCATCGGTCGATTCAGAAACAGGTGAGATGCGCGGCATGGAACTTTTCCTTTGTGATTAGAGCGGTTGAGGAAAAACCACGGGACGGTCTTTCGTGATTGAGTCAGGTATTCGAAATCGCATATCATTGCTCTACATCACGGTTCCTCCATGATTACTAACTCCTTCGACCTCGAATGGATCTCAAGCTCTGCTGTCGATATTAAAGCTGCTGCTATGAGGTCTGACTAAGCCAAGTGCCAGTGTGGATTTGATGGCGTTGTTCATGGTCTTTCTCCTCTTCGAACTTCAGTTTCGTTGTTCAGAGGCAGCCATGTCCAAACAGAAAAAGTGATGCCGTATAAGCAAGGAACTTTCGACTCGATATCAGGGACACTGCTTATATGGCATAAGAATTTGGGAATTCCGTTGCGTGACAGTTACGGGAATTGCGATACGGGAGTTAGCCGAAGATTGGGTACGGCATGAACAACGCAATAGTAACCGACATCAGAGGCACAGAACAGGTGATGGGCAATGGCACCTTCCGACGGCCCTTCTGCCATGTAATATGCTCGCCTCGCTTATTGCTCGCACCATTTCACGTAAGTTACTGTATCCGATTGCCAGCCTAGAGCCGGTACCGGAAGATAAGATTTCGACATTTGAGCTTAATGATCATCTAGGAGACCCTACCTGGTCGGAATTTGAAGGGAAACCGGAGAAGGATAAAGCTATGATTGAGAATTTCCGCATTCGAGTATTTAGAGCCGTGGCACAGCACCTGAACTTCAGCCGGGCAGTAGAGGAACTGTTGCTCACCCAACCCGCAGTTACCTAGCAAATCAAAGCGCTTGAGGATGAGTACGGTGTACCCTTATTCGATCGCGGTGGCCGAGGCATTTGGACAACATGCAGGCGAACTCGCTCTGGGAGCCTCCCAGACCATCTGTCAATATCTCCTGCCAACGTTCGTGGCTGGATTTCGGAGGACAAATCCTAAGGTCAGAGTCACGGCTCGCAGCGGGAGTACAAACGAGATGCTCGAAGCCCTCCTCGCGCGAGCGATTCAGCTGGCGCTCATCGAAGGTCCGGAACAGCGGAAAGACCTCCATATCGAACCGCAACTCATGGATGGGCCAATCACGATATTAAGTCAGAGGATCTGGAGAGCGACCCTTTGCTCGTGCGCGAATTTGGCTCCGGCTCAAGAAGAGTGGCGGAGCAAGCTCTGGCGAAGCGGGGTGAAGAGAAAAGATCTGATGATCGGCATGGAGCTTGACTCAACCGAAGGTCTGCTGAGCGCAGTGGAAGCCGGTCTCGGAGTCACCTTCGTTTCGAAGTGGGCAGTCCGAAATCATCTCTCTCTTGGAACGCTAAAGATCGCAAGAGTACACAGATTGAAGCTGTCGAGACGCTTTTCGATGGCATATCCTGCTGGTCCAGAACCAACAGGGATCGTGGGTGTCTTCCGGACGTTCTTGCTCTCTCGGGCAATGGAAATGGCACCCAAAAGAATAGCCGGGATAAATACCTCCTAGTTGACCGTCTCAAAATCTACCTCGGCTATGCCCCGGGCGCCGGGAAGACGTACCGGATGCTGGAAGACTCGTGGAGTAAATCTAGTCATCGGAGTTGTGGACCCACGTGGACGCAATGACATTCGCGACCTTCTTGAGGGACTGCAGACTATTCCACGGAAACAGATCATACATCGAGACGGCACCACTGAAGGGTTCGACGTTGATGTGGTTTTGCAGCGCAGACCACGAGTCTGCGCAGTGGACGAACTAGCGCATTCAAACGCTCCCGGCTCGACGCGGCAAAAGCGCTGGCAGGATGTGCCAGTATTGCTCCAGGCTGGCATCGACGTTCTCTCCACCATGAACATCCAGGACCAGGCAAGCCTGAGCGATCAGATCTGGCAGCTTACGGGATTGCGCGTCCGTGAGACCGTGCCCGACTGGCTTTTCCAGCAGGCAGAGGAGGTCGTGATTGTAGATGTCACCCCACGTGCCCTGCTTCCCCGGTTGGAGCGCGGTGTTATTTATCCGATCGACAGGGCCAAGAGCGAATCCGAGCACTTTCAAGAACCAATTTTGGTCTCCTTGCGGGAATTGGCTATCCGCCAGACAGCCCAGGCGCTGGAAGCGCGGCAGACGGGAAAGGCGAAGGCGATTGAATCGCGGACCGAAACAATATTGGTAAACATCACAGCTGAACCATCGACCGCCATGTTGCTACGTCGAGCCAGACGCGTAGCTGACCATCTGCATGCCATTTGTATTGCCGTGTACATCTACTCGAAAGAGGATTCGGCCGCCTTGCCTGCGGAAGGCCGCCCCAACTGCAGACCGCCACCTCCCCTTCGCCGAGAATCTGCACATTGATACTGAGGTTATTCAAAGCAATGACCGTGCGCAAACGCTGGTGGACTATGCGCGCAAGAAGGGCGTCACCCAGCTTTTCTTGAGTCGCAACGCAACATCTCAGAGGCGGTGGTTTCCGGGGTTGGACTTCACGGATCAAGTCTTCCAGCAGGCAAGTGAGATGGAAGTGACAGTTGTTGCCGAACGGAGCCGCCAGGGCCGACCCGCATCTCCTTATCCGGAAGACGAAGCGGATGCACTGATGCACGCCGGCTATGTCAGTCTCTCACCGGAGATGACCGTCGACGAAGCAATCAGTGAGACCAGACAACAGGCAGGGCAGGTGGAGATGATTTATTACGCCTACGCGCTTGACGGATCGCAACACCTGATGGGCGTGCTCTCATTCCGTGAGCTCCTCTCGGGTGAAAGGTCCCGAAAAATTTGTGACGTGATGCACACCGACTATGTTTTTGTCTCAGAGGATGCTCACCAGGAAACCGTTGCACAGTTGCTTGCAAAACGCCGCCTGCTAGCGGTACCTGTACTCAACCAGGAAGGGAGGATGCTCGGTATTGTCAGCAGCGCTGACGTTGCAGGACTGGTGCAACAGAAGGCAGGCGAAGACATCCTGAAAATTGGCGGCATGGAGGCGCTGGACGGTCCATATCTGAAAGTGTCATTTGGACAAATGGTTCGCAAGCGAGCAGGTTGGCTCGCTGTTCTTTTTGTGGGCGAGATGCTAACGGTAACCGCCATGGGTTTCTTTTCCACAGAAATAGAGCGAGCCGTTGTGCTCGCTCTATTCATCCCGCTGATTATCAGCAGCGGCGGAAACTCGGGATCACAAGCCACAACCCTCGTCATACGCGCCATGGCGCTAGGTGAAATTCGACTTCGAGATTGGTGGCGTGTCGTTCGGCGGGAGTTGGCAGCCGGTCTAGTATTGGGAACCATACTCGGCATCATCGGAATCGCGAGGATCTTTCTTTGGCATGGATTGCGCAGGACTTATGGGCCACACTATCAGGCGGTGGCGCTCACAATCGGTTGTAGCCTCGTCGGAGTGGTGATGTTCGGCACTACTGCCGGTTCCATGTTGCCTTTCTTGCTCCACCGCTGCGGGCTCGATCCCGCGAGTGCATCGGCTCCCTTCGTCGCGACGCTGGTTGATGTCACCGGACTAATCATTTATTTCTCGGTTGCGAGCGTCATTCTGCGAGGAAACCGGCTCTAGGCAAGTCCTGGAGAAGCTCGAAGTTATAGCGAGCCTGGCGGAGTGGGTTCGGTTGCAAAGTTTGAGCGAGCAGAGATCTAGAGTGGGATGGAACAAAAGTTCTAGGCAGCGATGCCGAACGCCTTCGTTAGGAATCGCACTTGAGCCTTGACATCGTCTTTGGATACCCACTTCTCCTCCTCCCGGATTATGCTCACCGTTTCAATTCCTTCCAGTGTCCGACATACGCTCCGCAAAGAAACATATCCCTTGTCGAGCCAAGGGCGCCGTATGCGGGTCAAGAGGGTTTGGAGTGGCCTAGTGTAGCCACATCGGCGAACTCGCAAAACGAAAACAGGCGCGGCCTTTCGGAAAGTTTGACCAGGCCCAGCAAGCAAGGCTCGTTGACCTG
Organism: Edaphobacter sp. FHG110511_03; assembly: GCF_059115365.1. NCBI lineage: Bacteria > Pseudomonadati > Acidobacteriota > Terriglobia > Terriglobales > Acidobacteriaceae > Edaphobacter > Edaphobacter sp. FHG110511_03. The sequence goes on from NZ_JBZYWL010000005.1 coordinate 27,960, forward strand.
AACCGACGGTTCCGTCTGTTTCAGACGGACTGCCCATTGGAATCTGGTTTCTGGAGTCTGAGTTTGAGTATTGTCTGCCAGGGCGGTTGCGCTACTTTTGGGTTCCGTTTGACTCGGATTCGAAATGGCCTCCCCCGGGGGTGAATCGGTCTTTCCCTCGTTGTTTAAATTGGGGCCAAATCCCCACTTTAACTGTTAGTAAACTCTTGAACGCAACAAAAAAGAGGTTTCCATATTAATCCACTGCAGTTGGCGAATCCGACATCATGCTGCGGGAAAGGAATTGGCCATGGTCTTGCGATTCACAGACTTGCTGAGTCAGAGCAGATTTACTTCCTACGTGCGTTGAGTCTTTCCAGTGCCCCTTTGAGCGCCTCCAGCTTCCGACCAGCTTCTCCCAGCTGACCGGCGGCAGTCAGGCGCTGGTAGTCGGCGAAGTCTTTAGCGGCCTCAGAAATCAGTACGTCTATATCTGTCGAGGGTTGGGTCGTTCCCTGGGATGAAGGTGCGGTTTGCTGCGCGTCGTTCGCATTCAGCGACGAAGCCTCTCCGCCAAAAAGGGCCCTCAGGGCTGCCTGGAACGTAGTGCCGTATGCAAGCTTGTCCTGCAGCGCAAGCACGACCAGCCGCAACTCCGGCATGGGGCTTTGTTGAGCTTGAAGGTAGATTGGCTCCGCGTACAAGAGTGCTCGTCCAGACGGAATGACCAGCAGGCTTCCGCGCAGAACGTGGGAACCCTGTTGATTCCACAGAGTCAATTGTCCTGAGAGCTGTGCATTCTGATCGATGCGGGCCTCTATTTGTTGCGGACCATCAATGAGTTTTGTCTTAGGGAAGTCGTAGACCACCGCTGTCCCATACTCCGCTCCGTCGCAACGGCCGGCAATCCACCCAATCAGATTATTCCGGTTTGCAGGCGTGAAGGGCAGGATCTCTACGAACTCTTCTGCGGTACCTCTCGGCAGTTTCATCAGCACGTAGTTCGGCTGCATCATCTGAACCGTCTGCTGGCCGTTACTATCAGTCCTGGTCTCGGTGGCAACTGTCCAGAGGTCTTCTCGATTGAAGAAGACCGCCGGATTCGTCATATGGTAGAGACCATAGACCTCCGATTGCACTTTGAAGAGTGCTTCGGGGTAGCGTACATGCCCGCGTAGGTCCGCAGGCATCGCAGAAGCGTCTTTGAAGAGGCTCGGGAAGATCCGGCGATAAGAAGCGAGGATAGGGTCTTCAGAGTCGAAGACGTAGAACGTCGTAGCACCGGTATAAGCGTCCACAACTACCTTGACGCTGTTTCGCATGTAGTTCACCGAGCTATCGCCGAGATTGTAGTGTGTCGAATACGGATAGTTGTTAGAGACGGTGAAGGCGTCCGTAATCCACGACAGCCGGCCATCGTCGCCCACCACCATATAGGAGTCCTGATCGAAGGTAAGGAAGGGAGCTAGCATCGCAACGCGTTCGCGGATGTTGCGCCGCATCAGGAGCCGGCTCTGCGAATTGACGTCGTCGCTGAACGGCAACTTCCCAAGATCGCCGCGGTCGATGGCCAGGACGACGCGTCGCACGAACCCGCCTAGCTCAATACCGCCAGCACCTTGATAAGACGTGAGATTGTTGTTCTGGCCTTGCGGATAATCGAACTCCTGCTGCCTTGTCTTGACGTACACGTCGGTATCGGTCAGTTCGCCGAAATAGATCTCCGGGCGCGCTACATTGAGACCGCGCACCGTGCTCTGGACCGGCATATTGCTCAGCAACAGTGTCGGCAATCCTTCCGCTGTGAATCCATTGACCGGGTTCATCGTTACTCCGTAGCCGTGGGTATAAATCAGCTTCTCGTTGATCCAGTTACGACTACTCACCGGGAGCTTTTCGACGTTCAATTCTCGCGCTGCAAGCATCACTTGGCGCGTCGTGCCATCGATCTTGTAGCGATCGATATCGATATCAGGAAAGTCGTAGTAGGTTCGGATCTCCTGCACCTGACGCAGCGTATCCTGCAAGGCGTGCCAGTCCCAAAGCCGGATGTTCTGGAGAGTGGGTTGGTTGTTCGCCGGCTCTGCTGCTTCAACCGTTGTTTCTGCGGGAAATTGGCGTTGTCCGAAGTGATTGAGCCCGTATGCCTGCCGGGTCATCTCAATATTGTGGGCGATAAAAGGTTCTTCCCGAACGAGCTCGTTGGGCTTGACGATAAAGTTGCCAACGTACCAGCCAACTACACTCATAGCGCCGTAGCAAACGAAGGCAGGAAGAATTGCAGCGACAATCAGTCGCCCACGTGAACGTCGAACCGCGTTGTAGGCCGAAATCGCTGCGCCGAATATAAGGGCAGCGCAGACGACCAGAAGCCCATAGATTGCTATGTGTGCATCGGTGTAAGTAATGCCATCAAAGATCGTGTGATGTTCAAGCAAAAGCTGGAACCGGTCCACGTACACTTTCATCGCGAGAACGAGGAGAAGGAATGAGACCGTAATCGAAAGTCCACGCCACGGCGACGGCGCATAGGTGATTTGCCGCTTGCCCAGGGAGCGGGCACCGCCCGAAATGATGAGGAACAGTATCGCGGCTGCACAGATCGCAATCGCCATCGTAAGGAGCCAGTTATTGACAAGCTGCCACGCAGGCAAGGTAAACAGAAAGAAATTCAATGGCTTGCTAAAGATCGGATCAGTAACGCTGCCCGCTACATGCGGTGCATACCAGAACAGCGCTAGTGTCGGCCAGTCCGCCATCATCGCCAACCCGGTCAGGCACGCAATGGCGACGGAGATGCCAAAGGAGATGATACGCAGAACTGGCAGGACTGAAAGGTTTATCGGCTCGCCGGCGATGACAATCGCGTGAGCCCTCGGCAGATCGGCCTCATGAGAACGTCGGATGGCCGAAAACGCCCCAAACAGAACCAAGAACGTGGTGACTGCAAAGAACACGAAGCTCATGATCTGCAGGCCTGCCGAGGTCCAGAACACCTGGCCGTATCCGAGCGACTGAAACCAGAGGAGATCAACCCAATACGACAATCCAATCCGCCCACAGACAAAGACGCCTAACGCTAAAACAGCGAGGAAAAAGATTGCGCGCCGTCCCCACGTTGAACCCCGGTGCTGCGGCGAACCTATGAAATCCGGCAACTTCCCCCCCGTACTCGATCGTCATTGAACAAACATTCTGATTGTAGGCTTCTTCCAAACGCCAGCTCGCGTCCAGCAAGGGCGCCGATCTCAGAAGTGAACGACCATATCCGTCGCAAACGTTAATTAATTCGTCCTACCGCAGAACTAGTCCGAATTGGGAAACGGCGGTGAACTCAACGGGCGAAGGTAGTCCCCGTCTCGCCGCCGGCGACTCACCCGCCGCAGTCCCCTTCCAATCGTTACAGTAAAACTCTATACACACCGCCCAAACAGGTTTCCTGTACCGTTCGCCGTCGCGATATACAATTCGCCCACGTGTCCGGAACCTGCTGAGCCTTGGCCTACATGCTCCTACGGCCAAACTGCCGTAAATCCTCCAGCAACAAATCCCGCAAACAACCAACAGTAGGTCCAACGTCCGTATGAAAGCTCCGCTCATAGACTAGGCGACTACGCCGTAACTAACTCTATGGGATATCGCATAAGAAAGTTGAAAAGGTGTCGTCTCATCTTTACGGATTCCTTATGCCTAATATCCGATAATGAATAGGAGGATGGGCGGGGATGCTCAAGACAATTAAGCCGGGTCGTGGGAGTCGCTTTTTTTTGATGTTCATGCGCAAGCGACCGGATCCATTTGAAGCACATCTTCCTATCAAAGAGAATCCGGCATGGTCTGCTCTCACTTCAATACTGCTGTTGCTGACGGCCGCCATGATTGCAGTCGTGCTCTTCTTCTTTCTTAAAGGCGTCCTCTAACTTCGAAGAGGCGCTCAAACTTATTCCGCAAATTCAGTTGTGCCTTAGTCAAACTGAAAACCCATAAGTTAAGGATTTGTAAGTGGTGACTTTAAAGAAAAAGCCTCTGATAGTTGTCACCGGCTTTTTGTCGTTATGTGTCTAATAAATGCTTTATACCCGGTAAGGGGTCAAGATATTAATGAACCGAATACACATAGGCTCGACAGAAACCGCGCCACGAGGCTCCAGAGGAATATGGCTCTTCGTAGTCCTCGGTATCCTGAGTGCCGCTCTGATTCAGTCCGCAGACGCGCAATCACGCAATGTGGACGGTACTCTTTTGGTAGAGGCCCGAATAAACGGAATCCCCGCCGTCCTGGTAATCGATACAGGTGCAGAGTATTCTCTACTCGATCGGAGATTCGCACAGCAACTCGGTCTTCGCCCAGTTGGAGTCGCTAATATTCAGACACTTGATTTGGCGGTTCAAACGGAGGTTGTGCTCATTACCGATCTCAACATTCAATCCGCTCACGCGAACAGTATAAAAATGATGACGGATGATTTGTCAGCAAGCTCAGACGCGCTGGGAGTAACTATCGATGGGGTCTTAGGAGATGACATTCTTCGCGATTTTGCTGCCACCCTCGACTTTTCCGAAGGGTCTGTTATGTTCGGCCCAATAACCGCTATACATCACGGTTTTCCCGTCAAACTATATAAGATTGGAAATCGATACTTGGTTCATTTGAATTCTGATGGTGTATCACTTGCTTTTCTGCTTGATACTGGAACGAACTTCAGTGTTCTATCGAGTAGCGGATGGTCAAAACTAAATCAAAACAAAGAAGCTCTACTAACCATTGATGGTGTTCGTTCTTCGGGAACGTCAGCAACATCTAAATTGGTGTGCATCCATCAAATGAGGATCGGATCTGCTTCCTATGAAAATCTGCCAATGAGACTAGTACCGCCGACGTCGGCCGGGGTCTTAGCCAATCTCCAGGTTAACGGCTTATTGGGTAGTGATTTCCTAAGACGGTTTGTCGTCTCACTTGATTTGGCAAATAAATCTCTGTATTTGAGTCCTGATCCTAACTACAAGGCTGATCAAGATCGTTTCTCCACAATCGGCATTCAGTTTGCGAAAGATCCTAGCGGATTCTTTACTGTTATGGCGGTCTGGAGTCCGACTCCTGCGTCGGAGGCAAATTTCAATGTGGGCGATCAAATTCTTTCTGTTAATGGATTAAGCACAACCGAGATGACTCAGGAAGATCTGTCGCGCCAACTGCATGGAGAACCGGGTCGTGAGATTCGAGTCGATATCAGTTCGCACGGAAGCCGACATACCGTTCGTTTAGCAATAAAGAAACTTCTTTGCCAATGACGACTGAGGCAAGGGATAGACGAAATTCAGCATTCAAGCAATCATGCGATGTATTTCCAGGTCTATCACTAAGAAATTGCTTGACCGGTAGAATTCTACAGTCCAAGAAGTTTTAGCTCGTCTGCTCCTTAATACTAAAGCTCGTGCAGCGATCTACGGGCCACCTCTTGGCTCTCGTTCTCGGCTAGTGCCCGAATCGACTATCATAGCCAATACGGGATACTCTTCAGTCCACGATTTGCAGCCCTCTTGCGAGGCCATGGTTGGCCAAGCCGACTGGCTCTTAGCCAGGGTTTCGCGGCATCGAGCGCACTAACTGAAGAGACTGAAGCGGCAAGCTTGAGTCGACTCAAAATCCCCTTTCCGCTGCAGGTGGAACGTGGTCGCGGACTCACGTTCGATCTCACAAGAAGCTGGAGTCTCCTGACCGCAACCGCCACCCCTTTTCGCTTCAAACGTGCATCATCTCTACACGTAGAACGAACAAAATGCGTACACTCTAACCAATCTCATTTCACCAACTCGCAATTTGGGCGTCGAAGCGGTGGCCGTTTTTCGCAAAGCGTGAGGTTCGGCGACTGCTTCTTATACCTGGACTCGGGCTCAAGAGCAACCGGGCATCATACAGCAAGATGTTCCATTGACTCCCCGCAACAGTGCGGGTTTGGTTGCCAGTTGGGAGAGACAAAACTTTGCTCGCATCGGCATCGAAGGCTACACAGGTTTAGGGAAGAACGGTTGGAGTCTGTCAGTATGACTACCGAGAAGCCCACCTATCGATACCAGTCGGTGACCGCTATCCCTTCCAAAGTGTCATGATCAGGCCGCCAAGGTAAATCGGCTTGCTGGGCGATTGATGAAACTGCAACTTAGCCACCACCTGGGCAACGAGGAAGAAGAGCACGACGTAGATGCCCAGAAGCTTACCGAAGTCAATCTTGGAGAAGTTTAAAAACAAGCTGTAGCAGACGAGGACGATCGCTCCTGAGAAGAACCAGCCGATTTGCTTCGCGCCGGACGAGTGATAGAGGCCAGCTTGGAAGCAGGCATCTCCTTGAACTTCAAGGTAAGCGGCAACAGCGAGAGCAAGAAGCGCTCCCAACGGTGTAGAGATGATCTGACTAAACTGCGTAAACATCAAAGCCCGCTTTCGTTCCAGGAACCTCCTGTATCCGTTACGTTACCGAGCGTGCGCCGGAACAAGGAGACGCATCGCCAGTGATCTCGGTCTATCTCGCCTCCGTGACTTCAGTGGCAACATGAGGCATGCGCGGCTCATAACTAATACTCTTGACCTTCCAGTCCGTCTGTTCCTCATATTCCTTTACGGCTTGCAGGATCCTCCTATGAAGTTCCCGCCTGAAATCTGTCTGCTCAGCAAAGTTCATATCTCTTCCTTCCGTAAAAAGGTGCTGTCCGAGCCGCCGTTCCAGGCAGATCACAGATACCACGGAATGTTCACCACGACGATTCGACGATTGCCCTTGAGCAGCAGCAGCAGCTTCAACAACTGCACGCGCTGATTGTGCAGAGCATTCTCCCACCAATGCCTCACCACCAGCTCTGGCAGCAATACCGCCACCTTCCTGCCTGGGTTGTTCCGCTCAAGCTCCAGGATGTAGTCCATCAGCGGGTTGATGATGAAGCGATAGTTGGAGGAGATCGCTACAAGCTCCGGTTCATGTAACCCTTCGGCTCTGATTGGAGCCATGATCTTGTCATTCCACTCTTCTTCCAGCCGCGCAGGTTCATCGTCTGAGTGAACGTGCACGACCTTCAACTCCTTCGACAGAAGCAGCCCAAACCGCAGCCCCTTCTCCGCGACCCGATCCCACCGTGCCATCGGAATCACTACCAACGGCTGCTCCATATTTGTCAGATTCAGCGGGTCATGTCCTTCACTGCCCGATTCACCCGCGTATAGTGACGCTTCACCATCATCATTAAGCCGATCAGCACTGGTATCAGGAGCGCCGTCAGCCATGCACCGGCCATAAACTTCGCCACCAGCACCACGATCAGCGTGATCCCCGTCGCCACCGCTCCAAAACCGTTCACGAACATATGCCACAACCGGCCCGGATGCTTCTCCATCTTCATCCAGTGAACGACCATGCCTGCCTGCGACAGCGTAAACGCAAGAAAAGCGCCGATCGCGTACAGCGGGATCAAGCGATCGGTAACACCACCAAACGGAATCAGGATGATCGCTGTAAAGGCTGTCAGCGCATACACCCCATACGAGTACAGCAGCCTTCTCCCGCGCAGCGTGAAGACGTGCGGCAGATAATCGTGTATGGAAATCGCCCGCGCCAGCCGCGGAAAGTCCGCAAATGCCGTATTCGCGCTCAACGCCGTCGCCAGCAACACGCTTCCCATCGTCGTGTAATAAAACCAACCACGCCCGAAGACGGCCGACGTCAGAATGCTCAGCACGCTCTGGAAGTTGTGAGCCTCCGGGTCCATCGCCGTAATCCCCGTAGGCCTTCGCCAGCCACGCGGTTCCCAATAGCAGAACAATCAGCGTTGCCACGATGATCGTCAGCGTGCGCTGCGCGTTCTTTGCCCGCGGCTCTTTGAAGGCCATCACACCGTTCGAAACCGCTTCGACTCCCGTCATCGCCGCGCAGCCGCTGGCAAACGTCTTCAGCAACAGCCATAGTCCCAGGTACTTCACCGTCGTCACAGCGGGAGGTGGCACCGGCACCATCGGAACCGGATGTCCTCCGCCCGTGTAAGCCCTGTACGCACCCACGCCTATCACCACCAGCAGCGTTGCCACAAAAAGAAACGTCGGAATGATAAACGCCGCGCCCGTGTCCTTCACTCCACGCAGGTTGATCACAGCGAGGATCACCAGGCATATCGTCAGCGTAAGGGATGCAGGCTCGGCACCGCCGAGGTAAGCGCCGTCACACCGGCCGAGATACCCACCGCGGCCGTCAGGATGTAGTCGATCATCAGCGCCGCTGCCGCCAGCAGGCCCGCGCCCTCACCCAGGTTCTCCGTCGCCACGGTGTAGCTGCCGCCGCCGTGCGGATACGCCTCGATGGTCTGCCGATAGCTGAAGTAGAGAATCACCAGCAGAATCAGAATGGCTGAGATCACCGGCAGGATGTGGTTCAGCCCTTCAATTCCCATCGGGATCAGAAGCGTCATCGCCAGCTCAGGCCCGTACGCCGCGCTGCTCAACGCATCCAGTCCGAAGATCGGTACTCCGGCAGTTACGCCGATATGCTCGGCACGTTCTTCACTGGTCGCTAAAGGTCGTCCAAAGAGTACATCGGTAAAAGACATAGCCGTACTTGCTACTACCTCGTTCCATAAAGGCGACTTCCTGAGATCTCATCTCCTGCAACTCCGCCGAATCGAATTGTATCTACTTCCGCATAGAAGATTCGTAAAAGGCACACTCAACTATGGCGATGTCTACGACATCCCCGTCCAGCGCATCGCCGGCTTACCGGAAACCCGGTTTGTGAGAACTGCGGCGCCAAGTTTGGATAGTCGCAGTTGCGAAACCCTGGTGCGCAGCGTCTGTGGTGCGCACACCCCAGATCCAGCTTTCACATGTTGATCAAGATTGTCGTGCAGGAATGGCGCATACCTCAGAAGTGAAAGATCATATCCGTTGCAAAATGTAAACTGATTCGTTCGCGTCCCTTGTCATAGGCCCTCCGGTTCCAGGCATGATCGAACTGTATCTCTGGTCTTATCTGTACAGTAGACCCAACCAGTGGCTGAGCATCAGAGTGTCCTCGCTATACTTTGTCGCATACCCGTCCGTTGGCCCTTCTTGTCGTTCAGAAAGTCACTACGAAACGAAACAAAATCGTGCGGAGAAAGCTGCTTGTTGATGTAGTTTCACCATCGCCCACTCAGGTGTCAGACATGTCTGCCGGGGCACGCTGCAATTCGCGCCGTTTATTCCTTTCTCTGACGCGATCGATCCGTTCACACTTGGCACATCCATCTGGTACATCGCATACATCTCCGTCGCCATATGCCAGCTGCTTCCGAACTTGTGATACCAGGTGTCGTCATACATCGGCAGATTATTGAATGCGTACCTACCGTCATTGATTCCGTTCGCGCATAGGTACAAATTATCGTTCACGCTCTCGGTCGTATAACTTACGCATCCGATGAATGAAAGCTTGGCATCCTCGGTCCATAACGCCACATCATGGCTACCCGAGACCCCGACCTGCACGAACACTTATCGTTGTGCTGGTCGTCGCGAGCAGGCCTGTGTCAGTAAACGGGTCCACGGCATACAGTAGCGAGTGGCTGAAGATGTAATTGTTTGGCGTCAACTGCGCTTCAATTCCAGGGATAGAGATGAATCGTCCCACCGCAGATTCATACCCTTTGCCACATGCGGAAAGTACACGTCCGCGTACTCCAGCACTGGGTCGAACCCATACTGCCTATCTTGACCTAGCAGCTGGCTGCTGAAGTAACCTTTGTTTGTCGTCGACCGATAGTCCGTCCCAAAAAATCCGGTCAGATGGAATCCCCAGTCGATATGGTCCCGTTGCACCGAATCCGGCAGCCGCTCGACATACACCACTGCCTGCCCTAGCTGTATGCGATTCGAATAGATAGTTCCTGTCGCGCGATGTCGTCAAGTTCGCGGTCGGTTCAATCCACCCATAGACCTTTGGTTCGTCCCGTCGCTCCATTGATCGCGGTCTGCAGAGGATACACGTTTCCATCCGCCTCTCCAATCGTCGGCGATCCGCCATACGACCAGTCGGAATTGGGAAACGGCGGTGTACTCAACGGCGAACGCAACCCCCGCCGCACCGCTGCCGGCCCGACCGCCGCAGTACCCTTCCAATCCTTACGATAAAACTCTATCCACCGCCCCAAGAAGTTCCCTTGTGCTATTCGCCGCCGCCGAGGTACTAGCTGCTGGCGCGGTCGGAACCTGCTGCGCCGTGGCGCAACACATTGCTATGACACAAATACCGACAAATCCACCGATCGCGAATCTTTCCCCAGATCCTCCGACGGTCCCACTCCATACGAGACCCTATTCAAGTACGTTCTGGAACAGCGCATCCGAACACCAGTGTTTCAGCACAAAACGGAGTTTCTGTAATTCTCCGAGGACGTATTTTGCTCTTCCCCTTGTAAGCACTCACAAAATACTGAATCAACCGTTGTTCCTAGTTGTTCCCGTACCATAAAATCGGCTTCAAAAAAGAATTTCTCGTCATATCAATCGCCCACCACGTGGTTTGTCATGCCCGGGAACCTGAAAAGACAGGGAACAGCCGATAGGTGCCGGAACGGAACTCCGACCCTCTCTCAATAGAGATCGAGATTGTCCCGAATCGCATGAAAACCGCGATTGTGACGCACATTCCAAGAGCGGAAATGCGGAGCAGTGCATGTGCAATGGCCCCGACGATCGCAAACACGATCCCGGGGCCATCAACTTTCAGCTCAGGTTAGAAGTCCAGCCGCAGGGCGAGCTGTCCTGTGCGGTTGCCCGCGTTGTCGGCTGTCTGCACCGAGGTGATCTGCCCGAACGATGCCGGCGCCGAGACATTCGTCGCTGGTGAGGCAAAGTTCGGGTGGTTGGGCAGGTTGGTAAACGTCGCCTCAAACCGCAGCCTCAGCGACTCCCGCAGCGGGAAGGTCTTTGCCAGACCTCCTGCTACCGCGGTAGTGCCCGGCCCGACCAGGCTGCCGACGGCGCAGTTGCCGATGCGGCCCGGCGCGGGGGTGGCGTTGTAGGCGTTGACGTCGAAGTAGTTGTTGAGCGTACGGTTGACGGGTACGGGATTGCCACTGCAGTCCGGCCGCAGCGCAGCGCCACGGAAGACCAGGTTGAGGTTCGCGCTGTCGTTGCTTGGGCTGGTGGTCGGCGTAAGGTACGGCCCAGTCTGCCACAACGAGACGGTGCTGATCTCCCAGCCGCCCAAGACTGCATCTTCAAGGCGATTCATGTTGCTCAAGTACTGGCGATTGTTGCCGAAGGGCAACTGGTAGATCGCCGAGACCAGGAAGCGTTGGCGCCGCGTGCCGACGACGTTGCCGCGATTGGCGCGGAGATTGAACCGATCAGCCACAGGCGTCCCGTAGTTGACCTCGGGTGCGAAGACTGAGGGTGCGTCGCCGGCGGCGTTGCTCAGATTCTTCGCCCAGGTGTGGTTTACCTGGAAGAGCAGGCCGTGGCGCAGCCTCTGGTTGAACTCGGTCTGCAGGGCCTGGTAATTGGCGTTTCCCTGGTTCTCGCTGGAAAGGAGGCGCCCCCAGTTGGGATACGGCCGCTGGTTGTAGTCGTTGGGCGTAACGCTGGCATGCTGCTGGTTGAGGTCGACAGTCTGGCCCATGCGGTAGGAGTTCATGCCGACGTAGCTGACGCGCAGGCTCAGATCGTTGGTGAGCTGGCGCTCCACGGTCATGTTCCACTGTGCCGCCTGCGGGTCGCGGAAGTTCAGGTTGACGTTCTGGTAGAAGTCACCGGTGCCCGCTACCTGCGCTGGCGTAAGCGGAGCCGCTACGTTGGGGAACTGAAACGCTGCGTGGCCGTTCGCAAGCAGGTTCGCGGTTGTCTGCACCACGCCCACGTTGATGTTGGTCGTGTTGAAGGAGAGCTGACCGAGGCTGGTCATGGTGAAGATGCCGAAGCCCGCACGCAGCACCGTCTTGTTGTCGCCAAAGGGACGATAAGCAACGCCCAGGCGCGGTTGGAAGTTTTTCTTATAGAAGATGCGCAGACCATCGCCTACGCCGACCTTGCCAGCCTTCTCGATCGAAGCGCAGGGCAGGTTTTGGTTCACGCCCGGGCAGGCGTTGATCGTATTCAGCATCTCCTGCCGTGCAACGCCGTTGTTCGTCAGGATAAAGCCGCCGTTGGTGGGATCGAAGGCTCCGAGGTTGTTGTTCTCACTGATGAATGGAGGCAGCGCCTGCCAGCGTAGTCCGGCGCTCAGCGTGATATAGCGCGTCATGTGCCACTCGTCCTGCACGTAAATGCCGGTCTGCCAAGCGTGGAGCTTGGTGTCAGGCCCGGAGCGCGCAACATAACTCTTCGAAGGCAGCCCCAGCAGAAGATCGGAGAAGGCGTTGCCGCTGAAGGTGGCAGCGTTGAAGGTGAAGGCGCCGAAGTCGTTCGATCCGCCGAAACTCTCCAGATCGGTATAGCGCACGCGGCGAACGTCCACGCCAAACTTCACCGTGTGGTTGCCCTTTACCCACGACAGGTTGTCGGTGAACTGGAGCGTCTGCGAGCGCGTCGTTCCCGTCTTGTCGCGGCCGATAGGAGTGAAGTTTGTCCCATCGCTGAAATCAAAGGTTGGAAATGCATTCACGTTCGGTACATCGCTCAGGTTCAACCCCTGCAGCCCGAGTGTCTGCACCGCGCTCGCACCGCTGATGGGGAAGTCGACCTTAGCAGTGTAAAATGTCAACCCGAAGCGCGCCTCGTTCAGCAGCGTTGGGCGAATTGTGTAGTTGTGCGAGAAGATCAGGTTGCGGTTCGTCTCGCGATGCACCTCGGTCGGCAACAAGTTGTTGGTCGCCGTCGTATCGACGTCCTTCCAGCTCCAGCGGCCGTATATCTGCTGCTTGTCGCTGATGGTGCGGTCGATGCGCACATCGTAGCCATTGATGTTGGCCGGAGAAGGCGCCTGCGAGCGATAGTTGCCCGTTAGGTCCGTGCCGGTGTCGACGTTCGGAAGCGGAACGTATTTATTAAGCAGAGACTGTGAAACCACGCTCAGTTGGCCTGCTGGAATTTGGTTGTTGGCAAATGGCTGGCCCGTTGAGGGATTGACTGCCGCCGACCCGGGAAGATTGGTCAGGTTGCCTGAGCGCATCGCCGCTGTAGGCACGCTCAGCACGAGAGGAGTAGTAAAGCGCCGCCGGTTGCCTTCATAGTCGGTGAAGAAGAACGTCTTATCTTCGCCCGGCTTAACGTGCGAAAGACGCAGCGGCCCGCTGAGGCTTCCGCCGAAGGTGTTGTAGGCCTTGTGCGCCTTGCTGTCGAACCCCCATGTCTTTGCGTCCAACGCGCTGTTCTGCATGTACTCGAAGACGCTGCCGTGAAAATTATTCGCTCCGCTCTTAGTGATAATGGTCACGTCGGCCATCTGAGAGAACTCGGCGTTGTTGTTGAACTGCGTTACCTTCATTTCACTGATCAGCTCCGATGAAGGGTTCATGTTGTTCAGCGCGCCGTTCTGGCGAATATTCACCGTCGAGGTGCCGTCGACCGAGTATTGGATCTGCGCGGATGTTCCACCGCCGATCGACAGATTGCCGTTCAAGTCCTGCTGCACGCCCGGCACCGCCGCAAGCGCCGTCAGCGGGCTGTCGTTGCCGCCCCGGTAGTTCATTGGGAGCTCGACCACCTGTTCGAATATTTTAGTGTCGCCGATTGTCCCGTTCTCCGTGTTCACGGTCGATGCATCAGCTGCCTCCACCGAAACCGCCTCCTGCGATCCGCCGATCGCCAACTTTAGGTCGGCGCGGAGCTGCTGCCGCGCGGCGAGCGCCATTCCGGTCAGCGTCTTGTCCACAAAGTTCGACGCAGAGGCCGTCACCGCATAGATGCCTGGGTTGAGGTTCAACACCAAGTACTCGCCACTATCGTTCGTGGTCGTATCGCGCGATGAGTTGTCATTCAGGTTCGTCACATGCACATGAGCGCCGGAAATCACCGCGCCCGAAGGGTCCTCGACCGTCCCGAGGATGCTTCCGAAGGTCGATTGAGCGCGAGCAGCGCTACCTTCGCACACGAACGCGAGACATAGAACAGCTAGTAGATAGAGCCTGTTCCCCGTGCACTTTTGTGTTATCAAAGCGCGTCTGGAATTCTTCTGAAGGGTGCCGTTAATTCTTGCATCGCACTGTTTTCTATTTATTCCTAGTTCTGTAACGGCAAGCGAAGCAGATTGAGAAAGGCCTCGAATGTACATCATTGAAATCACCTCGTGAGGCCAAAATCTTTCGGCCTCACTTAGTGAATCGAGAAATCCGTAAGGTACGCATAAAGTGGTTACTTATGAGTTTTTAATGGGTTTAGCGCTAAGATTGTTGTTCATCGGACCCAGAGAATGACTAAAAAAGCACTTCGCGAGGTTGCGCTCAAGATCGTGGTTGGGATAGTGGCGGCCTTGTCGATCACCTGGCTGGCCTACCGATTTCATTTCAATCTCTCTTCTGCAACTTCGATTCATCTCTTTCTGGTAACCGCCATTGCATTGCGGTGGGGCTTTCTTGAGGCGAGCATCGTATCTCTGGTGTCAGTGGCTTGCCTCGATTACTTTTTCACCCAACCGTTGTTCCATTTTTATATGACGGACTCCCATGACTGGGTAGCGCTGGTCACCTTTGAAAGTGTCGCCTTGCTCGTTAGTCGTCTGTCGAATCAAGTCAGCCGTCACGCCCGCGAAGCCGAGATACATCGAACACAACTACAGAAGTTGTATGAGCTGAGCCAGAACGTCCTTCTTCTGGAACACCAAAAACCGGTCGATCAGCAACTAGCGGACTTGATTCTGGCGACACTTCAGGTGAAAGGGGTTGCACTATGGAACGGTTATGACCTACGTCTGAGCCTGAGCGGCGTCTGTGACGTCACAGACGATGAAGTGCGTTCCACTTACTTTACGGAGCGCAACGAAGATGACCCCCTAGCAGGTACTTCGCGACGCGTCCTGCGCTCGGGCACGCGAGCCATCGGCTCGATGATCATCTGCGGCCATTCGCTCGATGATGCTTCGATCAATGCAACCGCCTCGTTGACGGCTGTTGCAATCGAGAGAGCACGCTCCTTCACTGCGGAAAGCAGTGCTGAAGCTGCGCGGCAAAGCGAGCAACTTCGTTCTGCCGTGTTGGATGGTCTCGCGCACGCTTTTAAGACTCCGTTGACAACGATTAGGAGTTCAAGTTCCGGCCTGCTCGAAATGGATACGTTGTCCGGTGCTGAAAAGAGGCTCGTGGCACTGATCGATCAACATGCCGATCATCTTAACGACCTAACCACACGCCTGCTCCGCACGGCGAGAATCGATAACGCGGACCTCAAATTGAAGCGGGAACAAATCGACCTCACTCAACTCATACAAAACAGCACTGAGACATCGGGGCAAGACCTGGGCACACATATCGTCCATCTTCAGGCCAGGATGCAACATAGGATGGTATGGGCTGATAGGCAGCTCCTGGAGATGGCACTCTTCCAATTGCTGGATAATGCCGCCAAATATGGAAGATCCGATTCTTCGATCACGATCGACGTTCAGGAAGATCCGGCCGAGACGCTTATTAGTATCAGGAATGAGGGTTCCTTCATCCCGCCTCACGAAAGAGAAAGGATCTTCAAGCGCTTCTATCGCAGCCCAGGTTCAGATCGAAAGGCGTCGGGGACAGTCCTCGGTTTATCCGTAGTCAAGCGGATAACGGAAGCGCATCAGGGTCGTGCGTGGGTAAATAGCGACGAGTCAACGGGAACTACTTTCTTCCTTTCGTTGCCCCGAACAGCAAAGGAGATATAGACGTGGCGGCGCGATTGAATGCGCTCATCGTTGAGGACGATGCAGGAATCCGGCAGAGCCTGTTTGAGACTTTGACTGCATTGGGATTCATGGTTGGGGAGGCCAGCAACGGAGAACAAGCCCTCGCCCGTCTGCGAATGGCTGACTATGACGCAGTATTGCTTGATATCAATATGCCTGGGATGGGAGGAATCGAAACCTGCCGCAGAATTCGTCGCAGCCACCCACACATCCCTGTCATTATGCTCACCGTGCGGGAGGAAGAGGACGATAAAGTGGAAGCGCTCGATGCGGGTGCCGACGACTATGTGACCAAGCCTTTTCAAATTCGAGAGCTGACGGCTAAGTTGCGTTCTGCAATCCGACGCTCGAAGACCTCGACAGTTCTAACCGACTCTACTGTCGTGATTGGTGCTTTGCGGCTAGACCTGGATCGTCATCGTGTCGAGAAGATGGGGCATGAGGTTCGCCTTACTCCGAAAGAATTCGCGATGTTGCGTTATCTGATGGAACACGCAGGTCGCCCTATCCCCCACAACCGTCTACTGATGTCCATATGGGGACCGGAATATGGTAACGAGCGCGAATATCTACGCGTCCTTATCAACCAGCTTCGAAAAAAAATTGAAGACAACCCGGCACAACCGTCCTATATATTGACGGAAAGTTATATTGGCTATCGCTTTCGCGAAGCATAAGACATCTAACTGCTGTTCTTCTCCTCCCGATGCAACTGGTATGGATATTCGGCCGACATCTGGCTTCGAAGGGGCCAAGTACGGCTGAAAGAAAGGCAGCGGTTTCCGAAGAGTTTGCGACCGAGCGACCGCAAAACCACGCGAACTTTATCTAACACTCTTACGGAATCTTTACCCACAATCAGTTCTAATTGAAGGGAATACTCTTCGGCGGAAGAGCCGTGCTTGTTGATGTAGTTCTTGTCGTCACCGCCTTATCAGGAATCGTATTTCCGGTCTATGCCTTCGTCAGTCTGTGTCGAGAGTCGCGCAAGAGAAATTGAAGTTCCTCATCTTCCTAACCAACCGAAAGCGTACGCATGTCGTTCTTCGATCTTGTTGTCGGTAAACCGCTCGCAACCTCTGAAGAGCGCGCTGAGCACATCGGTCCGATCGCTGGCATTCCCGTCTTCGGCCTTGACGCGCTAAGTTCGGCTGCCTACGGCCCTGAGGCCGCTCTCACGCTCCTTATCCCGCTTGGCCTGGCGGGCATTCAGCATATCGTTCCCATTAGCTTCGCCATCCTCGGCCTACTCGTCATCGTCTTCATCTCCTATCTGCAGACCATCGACGCCTATCCCCATGGGGGCGGCAGCTATACAGTCGCGTCTGAGAACCTCGGCGCGAACGCTGGGCTACTAGCCGCCGCCGCGTTGATGATCGACTACATCCTCAATGCAGCTGTCGGTATTTCCGCAGGGGTTGGAGCGTTGGTCTCCGCTTTTCCAGCACTCCAGCCCCACACGCTCGCGCTCTGCCTTTCAATCCTGTTCGTCCTTACCCTTATCAACGTGCGCGGAGTAAAAGACACCGGTACCGTCTTCCTCATTCCCACTTACCTGTTCGTCGGCACGCTCCTGCTCGTGATCTTTGTAGGAGCGGTGCGCGCTTTCGCCGCCAGCGGTCATCCTGTCCCGCTCGTCGAGCCTCCGCACCTTCCAGTCAGCACATCGATGCTCTCCCTCTGGCTTCTAGCCAAGGTCTTCGCCAGCGGATGCACCGCGATGACCGGGGTCGAGGCTGTCTCGAACGGAGTCAACGCCTTCCGCGAACCTACACAGAAGAACGCCAAACGGACACTCACGATCATCACCGGTCTGCTCATGGTTTTCCTTGCCGGCATTGCTTTACTATGCCGCGCATACGGGATTGGCGCTACCGATCCTGGATCATCCGGCTACCAAAGCATCCTCTCCCAACTAACTTCAGCCGTTATGGGCCGCGGTTGGTTTTACTACCTCACTATTGGCTCGATTCTCGCAGTGCTGGCGCTTTCGGCGAACACGTCGTTCGCCGACTTCCCACGTCTTACCCGCGCCATTGCACTCCGCGACTATCTGCCACACGTATTCAAAGTTCGCGGGCGTCGTCTGCTGTATTCTCATGGCATCGTTGCGTTGGTAGGTTTTACCGCGCTACTACTGATTGTCTTCGGTGGTGTCACCGATCGGTTGATCCCGCTCTTCGCCATCGGCGCCTTCCTCGCCTTCACACTCTCGCAAGCGGGAATGGTTGTCCATTGGAAGCGCAAGGGCGGTCAGGGCATGGTACGCCGCATGGTCGTTAACGCTGTGGGCGCCATCGCCACCGGCATCACACTTGCCGTTGTGCTTGTCGCCAAATTTGCCGAAGGCGCATGGATCACCGCGATCCTTGTTCCGGCGCTCATTATTGCGATGAGCGCCGTCAAGCGCCATTACAACCGAGTCGCACGCCAAATCGCCGTCGATTGCCCCATGCGTGTCGACAACCTCGTCGAGCCTTTCGTCATTGTCCCGCTCGACCGATGGTCCCGCATCACCGAAAAGGGTCTGCGCTTCGCTTTGAAGATCAGTGACCAAGTGCAAGCTGTCCACGTTGACGCCGAGGATTGCTGCGACGAGGTCCGACAGATGTGGCGACAGAATGTCGCGGCGCCTTTGCTCGAGTCAGGAAAGGTCGTGCCCGAACTGATACTTCTGTCTTCATCCTACCGCTTCGTTATAGCGCCACTCGTCGAGTACATCCTGAAAGTCGAGCGCGACCATCCTGATCGTCAGATCGCCGTCCTCGTGCCGGAACTCGTCGTCAAACACTGGTGGGAGACTCCGCTCCACAACCAACGGGCTCAACTGCTGAAGCTCCTTCTTCTCGTACGCGGGAATCAGCGCATCATGGTCATCAATATTCCCTGGTATCTCTAAGTCAGGCCACTCAAAAGTCTTCTCACTCCTGGCCCAATGTTCCCTCAGACCGGCGCACCGACACACGAGCTTCCTCGCTGGAGGAATTGCTGCCTATAGAGAAGCTGGGCAAATGGCACACGGGCCAAGATTCGGAATCTCATGAGCGCTCTCTTCACACACGCGATGCGGTACGAGTGGATTGATCGAAACCCGATCGAGCTCGTTCGTCAGGGCGCGAAACGGGAGCGTATCCCGGATGTTCTGGAACTCCGGGAGCTCCAACTTCTATTGAGTAAGCTAGACGTTCGGGAACGGACGCTAGCATTGCTCGATGCTGGAACAGGGCTTCGGGTGAGCGAACCTTCCGCCATAGCTTCGGCACGCTGCTCAAAGCGAACGGGGAGGATGCAAAGACGGTCCAGGTGCTTTTGCGACACGCCAACAGCAGAATCACGCTGGAGGTTTACACGCAGGCTGTCACGTCAAACAAACGTGCAGCACAGAGCAAGGTTGTACGGATGATGGTTCCAAAATCTGGGTGAAATGGAGTTGAAAGGGCACCCACAAGATGCGGGTTAGGGAGCTTATTGCACCCATATTGAACCCGCGACCTCTGCCTTTTTGGGGTCACTCATCATTCTAAGATATTTAGATTGATGGCGGGGACGACGGGGCTCGAACCCGCGACCTCTGCCGTGACAGGGCAGCGCTCTAACCAACTGAGCTACGTCCCCAAGATGCTTTTCAACAACTTGGATATATGTCACATAGAATCAAGCGCTTCACAGCTTTCGCTTGTTTCTATCATTTCGCCGTCTTGGACTCCATTTCGGTTCTTTTTAGACACCAAACAATCCAACGTGACGACAAGATAAAGTCTATCAGATTTGGTGGCAGTGTCCCCTTAGACAAAGAAAAAAGTGAGCCCTGCGTAACACTACTGCACCTCGGCTTTGTCAACACCTGCCATCATTTGGGAAAGAAATCTGCATTCCCCCCTTCCGTCAGGGCTCAAATCGCCTTCACCAATTGAGCGTCCGGGGCGCTTCATCAGGGAGTGTGCCAGAACAGCAGTCCTCTCTGGAGCCCTAGTATCGACCGAGTAACATAGTGTCGAGCGAAGATCGGGTCAAGCAACCAGGCCTTAAGTGAATGACCGGAACGCCTCCACCGTCATCTTTGGCATCTCATCACGATTCCTCTTCGTCACCAGCTCGTGCCCCGAGCCGGTGATCGGAAGCAGTTCTGTTCGCGCCGGAATAAGCTTCAACGCCGTTACCAGCTCGTCGATAGAACCGAATTTATCGCGCGTTCCGTGAACGAAAAGCGCAGGAGTTTTGATATCTGGGAAATGCCCGGTGCGTAACTCGCTAGGTCGTTGCGGTGGGTGGAGCGGATACGAGAGCAACAGGAGCCGATCTACGAGACCGGGTTCTGCCGCACAGAGCATCGATGCTTGCCTTCCTCCGTACGAATGACCACCCAGAAATATACGGCCCGAAACTTGTCGCTGCATGGACACAATCGCGGCTCGGAGTCCCTGCTGATCACGTTCTGCACTGCCACGCGGTGGTGGGCCATGCGTTCGCATCTGGCGAAAAGGGAGATCACAGCGGAGGACAGCCACTCCCGAGGCACAGAACGCATCCGCCAGCGCTACGAGAAGCGGAGAATCGCAATTAGCTCCCGCGCCGTGCGTCAGGACGAGACAATCACCGCCAGAATCAGTCGGGAGATGCAAGTACCCACGGACGGGTACTTCATTTGGTGGAGCGTGCAGAAATTCTTGATGACTGCTCATACGTATAGATTATTGCAGCCACACTCTCCGCAATCATTGATCCAATTTCATGGAGCACTCTTCAAGTCCTTAGGACTGATTACTTCGCAGCTCGCTCCTGTGCTTGGATGAACACATCCACCTGCTGTCCCACATACACGGGAAATCGCGGTGGCTCAAAGCGAAACTCTAACTGAAGCACACGTACATCAACGCGCTCGGAATTCGAGCCGGTCAGGTTCTGTTTGGGCACCATATAAGGCACAATGCGTACAAATTGCATGGGGAACTGTCGCGTCGAATCGCCCTTGAGCATCGCAGTGGCAATCGATCCAGAAAGCACATGTGAGGCGTTGATTTCATCCACATCAACCCGCACCATCAGCGAGTCCGTGTCGCCGAACAGCACCGGTGACGTGCCGGACGTGCTTGCGAGATACTCACCGACGCGATTGTTCACTTGCAGAATTTTCCCGTCCGCTGGAGCGCGCACCGTCATCTTATCGAGCAAAACCTTCTGCTGGTTGCGCGTGGCGATCATCGTCTGCAGGTTCGCCTGCTCTTCCGAGAGTGCAGCCTCCGCATTATGTAATTGTGCTTCAGCCTGCTTCAACTGAGCAGCGGTCTGCTGCCACCGAGCCCGATCGGCATCACGCGTCTTCGCGCTGGTGATGTTTGCCTGATCAGAGATAACCCCGTCCTGATGCAGACCTTCATTGCGCGCAGCAATCTGGGCCGCGTCGTCATACGTAGCCTTTGCTGTATCCACGGCGGCCATAGCGCTGTTCATGTTAGCCTGCTGTGTCAGGATATTGGCTTGAGCGGTCTGCACCGTCGCACGTGCCTTCACCACATTTGCCTCCGCCTGCTCGACAATAGTGCGCTGCTCGCGGTCATCGATCGTGTAGAGTTTGTCGTCACGATGGACGATGTCGTTCTCCTTCACATACAGAGTGCTCAATTGTCCCGATACCGGAGGCGCGAGATTGTAGTTGCGGTCTGACGCCTCAACGATTCCTGTTGCAGCAATCGAGTTCTCATAGGGAGCCGTGGGTGGCGCAGCCAGGGGCTTCTCATGCGGCACGCGTCGCGCCGAAGCCGTTACCCACACGGCAATCAAAATAACCCCTAGCAGCGGAACGATAATACTTAGCCGCTTTGTCATTGGATTTTCTCCTCACTATGAGCGGGTGTAAATTCGTTTTCGTGAATCGAGAGAATCCGCCCGTCCAGCATCTCCGCGATGCGGTCCCCGTATGGAAAGATGCGACTGTCGTGCGTCACCACTACAATGGCCCGGTCTCCTGTCAGCGCTGTTGAACGAAACATCTCAAGAATCATCTTTCCCGTCTCGCCGTCGAGCGCCGCCGTCGGTTCGTCGCACACAATCAGTCGCGGCTCGGTAATCAGAGCACGCGCAATCGCCACACGCTGCTGCTGTCCACCCGACAGTTGCGATGGCAGAAAATCTGCGCGATCCGCCAGTCCCACTTTTTCGAGATACACCCGCGCCTTCGTCACGGCTTCATCAAAATCCACGCGGTGAATCAGCAACGGTATCGCTACGTTCTCCGCCGCTGTCAGAGTAGGCAGCAGGTTGTACTGCTGGAAGATAAAGCCTATGTTGTCGCGCCGAAAGGCAGTCTTTTCCTGCTGGCTCAGTTGATCGATACGCGTCCCAAAGACGTCGATTTCACCCGAAGTCGCATCCAGAATTCCAGCTAACACGCTAAGCAGCGTTGTCTTGCCGCAGCCTGACGGACCCACCAGGAGCAGTAGTTCGCCCGTATGCACATTGAAATCGACTTCTTTCAGTGCACGCACTTCTGTCGTACCCGTGCCGAATGACCTCGTTACCTGCTGTAGGCAGGCTGCATGCGTACCGTTCTCTGTATCGCATCCATTAGCCACGGAACACCACCGCTGGTTCAAGCTTGACTACTTTGCGAATACTGATCAGCGCCGACAACAAACAAATCGCAATGACAGCCACAAAGCTGATTACGACCATCGGCCATGGGGTGGCAAACGCAATCTTGCTGTCCTGGCCGCCCGCAATCAGCCCAAAAATTCCGCCCAGCCCCGCGCCCACCCCGTAACCTACCAGTCCTACTAAGAGTGCCTGCAGCAGAATCATCTTCGTCAGCGTCATGGAACTGGTGCCCATCGCCTTCAGCGCCCCAAAGTAGCGTTCGTTTTGCAATGCGAACTGATAGAAAGTCTGCCCCACGATCGACATGCCCACCAGAAAGACCATCAGGAGCGAGATCCCGATACTGACTGGAATGCCGGTGTTCTTCAGGTAATAGCCCATCGTGAGCCACCGAAATTCCTCCTCGGAATAGGCTGCCAGGCCTGTCGCTTCATGAATGCCTCGCGTCACCTCGCCTACTGGCAATCCATCTGCCGGGGCGGCCAGCACATAGTTCAACTGCTTGCGCTGTTGCGGCGCATACTGGAGCGCACGATCATAGGAGGCATAGACGAACGGATAGGAAAAGAAATCGCGCGGCACATCGGCAATTCCCACCACACGCGCCTGGTTGTCGTTCATCTCGAAGACTTGACCCGGCTTGGGGTTGTTGAGTTTCTCCGACTCTGCCCGGCCGATAATCACCGCCTGATCCTGAGTCAGCAATCGTCCATTGCCTGAGATCATCCTCGGACGGCCAAAGAAGGTATCGTTATCGAGGCCGTAGAGGCGCACCGTCTGAAAGTTCCCATCCGGCAGGTGCGCCGAGACGAGTTGCAGCAGCAACGGCACCGCCCACTTCACGCCGGGAACGCTGCGCACCCGTTGCAGATCGGTATCGAGCAGCGGCTTGTTCTCGTCCACGCTGCGCAATTGCGGATCGCTACCCAGATCGGCGCACCAACTACCTCGACAGGCCTCGCCGTACGCAGAATCAATCCGCAGAAGATCGACCCCTGCTGTAGGAAAAGAAACGAGACGACAACTAGGCTGCTCACCAAGGTGAAATATTTGCTGCGGTCTCCCATCAGCATCTTGATCGCAATCCGCCACATGCTAGCTCGCTCCTTTCTCACGCTCCAGCCCGAGCAGTCCAAGCGCCGTCAAATGCGCGATATGCCTTGACGCAATTTCGATGTACTCCGAACTATGCGAATCCACCCCTGCAAGCACACGGTACGACGCGCGCGCCTTATACATGTGTAGGCACTGTCCAATGATCCCCGAGATCGTCATGAACACGGTTAACTGCGGAAGCTCCGGGGCCAACATCAAAATCACCTCGCGAAGGATGGTTCCGACAGGTTGAAAGAACTCCCGTATCACCGGCTCGAACCGAGCCTTTCCTTCTGACTGCTCCCGCATAACGAGATGACTATGTCTGGCTGCGGGCGACATCAGTATCGCCAGAAAATCTCGGATGCACTCGCGCAGAGCATTCTCAGCGGCTTTGCGGCCTTTCTTCCGTCTCGCCACATCGAGATGCGCCTGCATCCGCTCGCGCATCTCGGTACAAGGAGCCAAACACGCCCGCAAGGTCTCGGTATAGAGCGCGTCCTTGCTTCCAAAGTGATAGCTCACCGCCGCTACGTTCGCACCCGCCGCCGTGGCCAGATCGCGCACGCTTGTCCCCTCATAGCCTTTATCCGCAAAGAGCTCAATGGCGGCCTCGATCAGCCGCGACCGGGCATCATCTCGCTCGGTCATTTCATTCCTGCTGCAGCGACCCACTTGCGCCGACTTTTCTGTCCGTTTCGTGGCACTCATAAAATCTTTTAATTAAACAATCGTTTAAAACAATTGTTTGAATAGTACTCTCACACCTCATTAGAGGCAAGGAATGCTTTCTGATTCCGATGCATTTCCATCAAATTGGTACTGGCGTTGGACGGCACTCCGATGATGCAAGCTTGCTTCTGCCGATAGATTGCCCGGATTTCGCAAACTGGAATGTTCCCTCTCGATTCACCGGACAAACTGCGCACGATTATGAAAGTATCTTGTTTGCTGAAAATTTCTTGTTCAGCAGGACGGCAAAAAAACAAGCGAAGCATACCGGAGGGGCCATATTGGATTCCGTCATTTCTCGCAACTAACTAAGGGTTTAGCCCCCATAAAGCTGGTCAATATAAGATCGCAACCACACTGGTGAAAACGTGCATCAGGTCGCAGATTTCTAAAATAATCAGTCACAAGAAGGGATGAGACCGGTATTGAATTTCTCGCCCGTAGTTCTCAGTACATATGATCCGGCTTTAAATCGCGCGATCTCACGAACTGTCAGACGGTTAACACCCTTCCTGATGCTCATGTACGTCGTCTCATTTCTCGACCGCTCGAATATCGGTTTTGCAAAACAGGCATTGGAGAGATCGGTAGGCATCTCCGAAAGTGTCTACGCGTTAGGTGCAGGTCTATTTTTCATCAGCTATTCGTTATGCGGATTTCCCAGCAACCTGATCCTTCATAAGGTGGGCGCGAAAAAATGGCTTGCGTTACTCATGGTGGGCTGGGGTGTGGTGTCGATGGCCAACATGTTCGTGAGCGGCGCCACCTCGTTTTACTTCTTGCGGCTGCTGCTCGGCGTGTTGGAAGCAGGTTTTTTTCCAGGCGCAATTCTCTACCTGACCTATTGGTTTCCCAACAGCATTCGGGGCCGGGTTCTTGGAGTGTTCTACCTGGGTGTTCCGCTTGCGCTCATTCTGGGCGGTCCGCTCTCGGGCCTGCTGCTTGAGATACGCCCGCTGCTCGGACTTCAAAGCTGGCAGTGGATGTTTCTTGTGGAAGGTTTGATTGCAGTCGTTCTCGGGGTATTCGCATTCTGGTATCTGGATAACAGGCCGTCGAATGCCACATGGCTACCGGACGAGGAGAAGCAAGCGCTGGCGAATGCATTGGCACTTGAAGAGGAGGAGCGGCGCTCCGTTGGGCCCGCAAAGCTTCTCCCCATGTTCCGCGACCTTCGAGTCATGCACTTCCTGTTGATCTATGCCCTCATTCAGATCAGTACCTATGGAGCAGTTTTCTATCTCCCTGCCGAGATATCGGTCCTTCTGCATAAGCCTGTGGGGATGGAAGTCGGCCTGGTGTCGTCCATCCCATGGATCTGCACTCTGACTGCTGTCTATTTCCTGCCGCGCGTTGCCGATAAGTTCCACAAGCATCGTCAACTGGCATCACTGATTCTGGTGATTTCGGGTTGCGCCAGTTTTGCATTTCCTACCTCCGGACCGCGCATGGGACTTGTCGCGCTTTCGCTTGCGGTATCTGGCTTTATCGCCGTGCAACCTCTTTTCTGGATGTTTCCAACAAAATATCTGGCCGACCGCGCAGCGGCTGGCGGGATCGCCGTAATAGGAATGGGCAATCTGGGCGGATTTCTTGCACCTAACTTGAAGGTCTGGGCCGATGAGTATTTTGGCTCACAACACGCAGGCTTGTACCTTCTGGCTGGGCTTACAATTTTGAACGCGGGCTTGATCGCACTCGTGAAAAGTCACCGCACAATCAAAAGCACAACATGAAAGCTCCCACTCCAAGGCAAGCTCTTTTCACGATTCAACTACTTCAGCTTTGGGTGCGGTGCTCTAAAAACTCCTGCGGGGAGAGACCGCGAATGCTGGCATCGATCAATTCGATCATGTGAAAGGTTGGTACCACGGCGAGACCTCGACGACGCAGGCCGGATTGAAGCTGCAAGAGGCAGCCCGGATTTGCACTCACCAGGGCCTGGGCCTTTGCCGCCAGCAGGTTTTGAACCTTGCGATCACCCAGCTCGTTTGCAGGTTCGGGATGCAGAAGGTTATAAACTCCCGCTGAACCGCAACAGAGATTCGGCTCAGCAATTTCTGCGATATCGAGCTGAGGAATTCCGTGAAGCAGCGAACGCGGCTCTGCGTGAATGCCTTGGGCATGGCGAAGATGGCAGGCGTCCTGGTAAGCCACACGCAGGGCAAGAGGGTTGCGCGGCTGTTGAGGCGGATGGGAGAGGAGAACTTCGGAGATGTCTCGACATCTGGAGGAGAAGATCTTCGCGCGCTCGGACCACACGGCATCTTCGCGAAGGAGATGTCCGTATTCCTTCATAGTGGAACCGCAACCGGCAGCATTGATGACGATGTAGTCGACATTCGCCGCTTCGAACATTGCGATCGTTTTGCGAGCCAGCGAGCGGGCATCCTCTTCAGCGCCACAGTGAACCATCAAGGCTCCGCAACAGGACTGCTGTTGAGGGATGACAACTTCGTAGCCTTCGGCAGCGAGTACCCGCAAGGTGGCTTCATTGACGTGCTGGAAAAAAACCTGCTGCACGCAGCCGGTGAGCATGCCTACTCGGGTGCTGTGAGCTTTCGTTGCCGCATTGGATGGCGCAGTTGCGGGTGTTATATGGGGTAGACGGCGAAGAAGATTTTTGGGAACAGTGGGAAGCAGGGACTCCATGGCTGCAAGACGTTTAGGAGAAAATTTCAGGATGCCGGTCGCGCGCACAAGCCTTTGCAAGCCGCTGCGCTGATAGATAAGCATCGGAATCGCCAGAGCGCGAAGGCGACGAGGATGGGGGAAAGTTGCGAATAGAAGTTTGCGAAAGATGGAATCACTGGATGAACGCGAGAGATTTCTCTCCACCTGAAAACGCGTATCTTCGATGAGCTTGTTGTACTGCACCCCCGAAGGACAGGCGGTCATACAGGCCATACATCCCAGGCAGTTATCCATGTGTCTGCCGAATTGCGCATCAAGTGGCGCTTCGCCCTGGCTGGCCTTGGCCATCATATAGATGCGCCCGCGAGGAGAGTCCATCTCCTCGCCCCACAGTACGTAGGTGGGACAGGCAGGAAGACAGAATCCACAGTGGACACAGTCGGAAAGCAAATCTTTCGATGGCGGGTGATGTGCATCGAAGCTGCTTTGTTTCGGCGCAGGATGATCCGTAATCTGGGTGAGATGAGCCATGTCTCTCTACTGTTTCCCCGCAAAATATTTTCCCGGGCTAAGAATGTTATCCGGATCGAACTGATCCTTTACCGCCTTCATCAAAGAAAGTGTTGCGGGCGAGATATGGAATGCTGGAACATCTATTCCGGAACCAGGGTTCAGAACGGCAACCGTGACTGCCGGATACTCTACATCCGCTCGCAATTTCTGAATGACAGATGCAATCTCTTCTGGCGAGCCACGCAGAGCGATGGAATGTAAGCCGATTGCCTGGGAGACGGATGTGATCTCTACCTCCGAATGCCGGGTCTGGAGATAATCCGCGTACGCGCAGAGCTGTGTCGGCAAAGTAGAGATGCGAAGAATTGTCGAGCCGGAACTGAACAGGGTTTCGCGGGCACTCCAGATCTCCTCGGGAGCGTCTTCGAGGAGAAGACCGTCCTGCCGCACCATTTGCAGGAGGATGTCTTCCTGGTGGGCTTCGGGATGAGCATTGAGCTTTACGTCTAAAGAGAACTGCTTGCCGAGAGCGCGTAGTTGAAGAGACTGCACGAGTAAATGGCTGGCACGAATCGCGGCAAGGAGCGATTCCAGGGGGAAAGCACGTTGCGCAAGGACGGTGAAGCTTCGCTCATGTCGCGGAAGCGAGTGTAAGCGAAAGTTTGCCTCGGTGATGATTGCCAGAGTACCGAGACTGCCCGTGAGGAGTTTCGAGAGGTCGTAGCCTGCGACATTCTTCACGACTTTGCCTCCGGTGCGGGCAATTGTGCCATCAGGGAGGACCAGAGTCATGCCTATGACCAGATCGCGAAGACTTCCATATCGTTGGCGCAAGACGCCTGAGTCGTTCGTGGACAGAATGCCGCCGACAGTGGCGCGGCTTTGAAAGAGCGGATCTAAAGCAACGAATTGACCATGCGTGGCCAGAGACTGCTGCAGCTTTGACCATGTGCAGCCTGCCTGCACAGTACAGGTCAGATCCTGCCAGGGATGCTCGACGACCCGATTGAGGCGTGCAAGGGAGATATAGATATCAGGAACAACTCTTCCTCCCCAATGGAGTTTGGTGCTGCCGCCAAGCGGACATATCGTCAGCCGATTCTTTCCCGCAAAAGCAAGAACAGCCGAAATCTGCTGCGTGTCTGAGGGTGAGACGGTGATGACATTGTCTTCGACGCGAACGTGATCGAAGCCCGCAATACCGGCGAGATGGTCCGCAACTTCGTGGATCGATATTGTAGAAGAGGAGGCCATTAGAAGATCTCCGCGATACCGCTGGATTCCAGCGGATGAGGAGCATAAGCGCCCCGGGTGCGTTCTCCACACAGACGCGGTGTAGGAAAGAGCTTATCCGGATTGGCAAGATTAAGCGTGTCGAAGGCGCGGCGCACGCGCTGCATCGTCTCCAAATCAGGATCGGAGAACATATAGCTCATGCTGCATTGCTTTTCACGACCTACTCCGTGTTCGCCTGTGATCGATCCGCCTGCTTCGACGCATACATCAAGGATGCGAAGGGACAGATCGATTGCCCGCTCTTCTTCGCCGGGATTTTCGCGATTGTAAAGAATGATGGGGTGTAGATTTCCGTCACCGGCATGAAACACATTCGTGACTCTTAGCCGCTCTTCCGCCGCCATTGCATTCAACTTCTCCAGGACCATGGGCAGCGACGTCCGCGGGATCACGCCATCCTGAACGATGTAGTTCGGCGAAAGCCGGCCGGCAGCGGCAAAGGCTGCCTTACGTCCCTTCCACACGAGAAGGCGGGCACTCTCGTCAATTGCAAGCCGGGTCTCCCATGCGCCATTCCTCTTGCAGATCTCGATCACAGAGGCCATCTGGAGGTTGACCTCTGCCTCCGGGCCATCGAGTTCGATAAGAAGGAGGGCTTCGCAAACGGGATAATTCGGGTGAACAGAAATTTCGGCCGCCTCAATCGAGAGCCGATCCATAATCTCCATAGCTGCAGGAAGCTGGCCGCTCGCAATGACATCCGAGACAGACTGTGCGGCAGAGGAGATAGCATCGAAGGCCGCCAAAATAACTTGAATTGTCTCGGGCCGTCGCATGATCCGAAGTGTCATCTCCGTGGCAACGCCCAAAGTCCCTTCACTTCCTATAAAGACTCCGGCAAGGTCATAACCGGACGTATCCGGCGTCTTGCCGCCGAGGATAACGATGTCTCCACTGGGAAGCACAACCGTCATCTCCAATACATGGGTGACAGTAAAGCCATACTTCAGGCAGTGGGCTCCGCCGGCGTTCTCCGCAATGTTCCCCCCGATAGAACACACGGTCTGGGAGCTTGGGTCGGGGGCATAGAAGTATCCCTGAGGAGCAACGGCAGCGGTCACATTTGCATTGATGACACCGGGCTGCACTGTGACCTGTTGGTTCGGCAGATCGATGTTCAGAATCCGGTTCATTCGAGAGAGCGCAATCACGATCGAGCCTTCGGCAGGAAGAGCTCCACCGGACAACCCCGTTCCGGCTCCGCGCGCTACAAAGGGAATGCGTTCACGATGGCAAAGCCGCAGAATACTCTGCACCTGCTCCGTGGACTCAGGAAGGAGAACTGCGGAAGGAGGGATGCGAAAGGCCGTGAGGCCATCGCATTCATACGTCTGCAACTGATTCCGAGCCGTGATGAGGCCCCGCTCTCCAACGATGTGGCGCAGTTCAGAAAGAATCGCAGGTGTGAGTGATTGCTGCATGTTGCTCATCGCGCGCCCCGAATCGAACTTCGCGATCAGGCGAAGACCTCTTCCTTCATAATCTGGTCGTACGCCGGAAGAGTGAGGAAGTCGACAAACTTATCGCTTCGAATCAGATCGCGCATAAGCGAAGCTGCATTTTCGTAGGCCGCATAGCGATCTGCATCGGAAGTCGGTCTCACCTTGGCCAGTTCTTCGTCGATAAGCTGGTCGCAGAGCTCCACAGTGATCCTGCGTCCATCGTCGAGGCTGGCTTCATGATGGATCCATTGCCACAATTGTGCGCGGCTAATCTCCGCCGTCGCCGCATCCTCCATGAGATTGAAGAGGGGCACGCAGCCGATGCCACGCAACCAGGCCTCAACATATCCCAAACCGACGGCGATATTTTGTCTCAGCCCAGCTTCTGTGATGGTTCCAGCAGGAACCTCAAGAAGATCGGCAGCCGTTACGGTGTAATCTGTAAGCTTCTTTTCTATCTGGTTTGGCTGCGGCATCACCCGATCGAACACTTCGAGAGCAATCGGTACCAAACCAGGGTGCGCTACCCATGTGCCGTCATGACCATCTCTGGCCTCCCGTTCCTTGTCAGCCCGGACTTGAGCAAGAGCCTTCTCGTTCGCGACCGGATCCGACTTGATGGGAATAAAGGCCGACATTCCCCCCATGGCATGAATCTCGCGGTTGTGACAGGTCTTGATACACAGCTTTGAATAGCTATGCATGAAGTGTGTGGTCATCGTGACCTGGGAACGGTCCGGAAGGACAATGGAACGATCCGCAGCCAGCTTTTTGATGAAGGAGAAGATATAGTCCCACCGGCCGCAATTGAGTCCCGCAGAATGGTCGCGAAGCTCATAGAGGAACTCATCCATCTCGAACGTCGCCAGGATCGTTTCGATCAGACAGGTAGCCCGAATGGTTCCTTGCGGCAAACCAAGTTGATTTTGCGCATGCACAAAGATCTCGTTCCAGAGACGAGCCTCCAGATGCGACTCCATTTTAGGAAGATAGAAATAAGGACCGCTGCCGCGCGCAAGCAGCTCCTTCGCATTGTGAAAAAAATAAAGGCCGAAGTCGAAGAGGGAGGCGGACAGGGGCTCGCCATCAATCAGGATATGCTGCTCCAGCATGTGCCATCCTCTGGGACGGATGAAAAGGACGGCAGTTTTGTCGTTGAGCTTATAGCTTTTTCCGCTCTTCTGGTCTTCAAAAGAGATCGTACGACGGATAGCGTCGCGCAGGTTTACCTGTCCATCCAGAAGATTGTTCCAGAGAGGAGTGGAGGAGTCCTCAAAATCCGCCATGAACACGCGGGCGCCAGAGTTGAGCGCATTAATGATCATCTTGCGATCGACAGGCCCCGTAATCTCAACCCGACGATCCTGAATGTCTGCGGGGATCGCCGCGCAACGCCAATTCCCTTCTCGAATGTGATTCGTCTCCGGGAGGAAATCCGGTTTTTCTCCCGCATCCAGACGAACCTGGCGGGCTATACGCGCTGCCAGTAATTCCTTGCGGCGGCCCCCAAACGTGCGCTGCAGGCCAGCCAGGAATTCAAGTGCTGCCGGAGAAAGAATTTCGGCATAAACAGACGAAACAGGCGCGTTAATGCGAACACCAGATACCAGGTCAGACACGGCTCGACTCCTTATATATAGACACAATCGAAATTCACAGGTTCTGCCGATCGTTTGCGCGTGAGCGATTGTGCTCCCGGCTCAAACTGAACCGGGTGGAGCTCCAAATATATGGAAGCGTACAAGGCACTGTCCACTTCCCCCTCTAGCAGGGCCATAAGCCGCTGGCTACGGGATATCTTCAGTCACCTTGTCAAGGACGACGGGGCCGATCAATCCCGATGGAAGTAGCGGAGAGCCTTCGGTATAGGTGCTATTCGGAGCGAACGCATATTTCTTGGCTCCTTTCTGCATATCGCCGATCAAGCGATTCGGCCAGAGGTTGACTACCTTAATCGAGAGCTGGTTCTTTCCAGCATGCACAGCATCGGTGATATCGACCCGGTAGGGAGGTTTCCATGCGATTCCCTCCGTTTTTCCGTTCACGGCAACCTCTGCAAGCTCGTGTACCTTGCCAAGATCGAGCTCAATCCTCGACCCCTTGCTGAGTGCAGCCTGCGGAATCTCGATCGTATTCAGGTAAGTTGCCGTTCCGGAAAAGTATTTGATTCCGGTATTGGAACTATCGCTCCAGTCTGACAATTCTTCGAACTTCGCGGACTTCGGAGCTCCACGTCCAGCCTGGAATTCCACCTCCCAGGGCCCTTTCACGTTCGCTACGGTGGTATGGATGGGATCCGGCAAGACTCGCGTTGTGGTCGGCGCAGGCTCGCGGAAGACCACGAAGAGTGCATCGTGCGGATAAAGCTTCAACGGCACGGAGGTCACACCGTCATGAATCCTGAAGGAGGCTGGTTTCATGACGCCTCGATCCGCCATCCAGATTTCAGCAGCTTTACCAGTCACACGAAAATCTGCATCGATCGTCGCGGCTTCGTTCGTCCGATTGTTAACAAAGTAAATATCTGTCCCATTTGCATTGCGATGATAAAACCTGACGTCTGCGTCTTCGAAGTTCTTTACATAGGAGAAATCAGGCCGCATGTTCTCCGCTCCGAAGACCTGGCTGAGATTGGTTGCGCGATAGATCTTGCCCACCCCGGATTTGTGCACAAAAGCCTTATCTGGCCAGAGCTCCCGCACAACAGCCTTCCATTCAACGAGGTTGTCCGACAACGTCGGGGAGTTCTCCGGCGGCAGCCCGATGATCACCGCGCCTTCCCTCGCTAACGTACTCAGCTTCTTCAATACAGGCAGGGTCATCCGATTGCTGGTGCCACCGAGATAGAGCACCTGGTACTTCATGCCTGACTTCGTCACGAGCTTGCCGCCGCGCACGGAAAACTCATTCAACAGTGCTTCACTGTTGACGAAGTCATAGTTGAAACCCGACGGAATCTCCGGCGCATGCGATCCGTTGATTGTGGTTGAAGATCCCTCCTGTCCGTAGAAGTAGGCTACATCCACCACGGCGCGCCCTTGTTGCAACATGTAGCTGCTGCGCGCAAGATAGTCCGTCCATGCTCGCGCCTGCTCTGCCCACGTATCAAGCCGGTTGAACCATTGACCATAGATGCCCAACGCCAACCCCGGAGCGTTGTCGTTCGGCTGATGCACGGAGACGTGCAAGGTGAACTGATTGATGCCGTCCAGAAATTCCTGATCGGCAACATATTTAATATCCCAGGGCCCATAGCCCCACGGGTTGCCGGTGGAGGTAATTGATTCCGCGGAAGCGATCTTCTTACCATAAATATTCGCGACAGAAGCGGTATCGCGGATATCTGCAAAGTAATTTCTGTCAAAGCGCTCTGGAGTGTAGAGCCAAAGCTCGCCCATGGGAACATCGGCGCGAGCCTTCATCTCCATGGCATCCCCGATGGTGGCACGTCGCGCCGCCATTGCTTCGGTCACGTATCCCAGGCCTCGTTCGTGCAGGCTGCCTCGAACCTGATCGAAGTTGGTTGTGATAACCAGATCGGAGATCGTACGACGGAAGTCCCACAAAAACTTATCTGTCGCCTCGCTCGACTGCACAATACGACCGGTAAGCGCAGGCAGCCACGGCCGCGGATCGTATCCTCGCAGGCGCTTGAACTCATCCAGAATGCCGTCCGTCCAGTTCGCGAACCCTGCCTCCCAGCTATCCGTCGCGACATTGTTCACACCATGCTTACCCATCATTCCGCCGGAAGCATTCTCGTAGAGCTTCAGGTAGTCTTCCATGAAGGTCTTCGTGGCGCCTTTCTTCAACTTGTCGACCTCAAATCCTGTCGCTTCGAGAGGCGCTGGTGCATTTGTTTGCCCGGTGAGCGAATAACCCATGCGCGTCACAATCCACTCGCCCGGGGGCGGCGCCCAATCCAGCGTTCCATCTGGCTTCATCTTTTCCGTCAGGTCAATCACTCCTGCCTTTTGTACAACGCTCGCCTCGTCCGCATGGACAGTGTCGATATCATAAAAATTTTGGACGGCTGCGAAACCATCCTTCTCTTCGAAGGAGTTGACCGGGGTGGCTGTATGAAGCACAAAACGCGAGATCTGCAACGGCTGTTTGCCGGCCGCGATCTGACGGTATCTGAAGAATCTGGCGGTGACTGGAGCAAACGCATAGGTCCGCTGATACACCAGCGACTTCGGCAGATCGAGAACATGCGTAAAGTGCACGCCGTCATTGCTCGATTGCAGAACCTCGGCGCCGACGGGGTCCTCCGCAGCCCGCATCGTCTCTGGCGAAGCGATCGTAACGCCGCGCACGGTTTGCGGTGAATCGAATGCAATCTGCACCCACGATGCCTCTCCTGGCATGGAAGGCAGACTGAATGTCTTTGTATAGTCTCCGCTCGTAAGCTCAGCGTAGGTGAAGGCACCACCGCCGCTTGATGTCACCGTGGGGTGTGCCTTGTTGAGGTCTTTGTCCGCAGCGGGCTGGCGAAAGGCAATCACCAGTTGATCCTTGTAGAGCGTCGGCATCGCGGGTATGGGACGATCAGGGCGGACAGAATGCGGCTGATCAGCAAAAGGACCGTTTATCTCCGGCGGCTTCGGCAGCATGCCCCGGAAGGCCCGACCGCCATGCACCCTTGTCTCCGTCCACACCAGCTTCTTCATGGCGTCCGAAGGTTTTACCCATGGGCCACCCGTCTGGCTCCAACCCGGCGCCGCCCCAATCGTAACCTCCATCCCCAGCTTGTCCGTGAGTTGTAGCGCGTGGTGAAAAGCGTCCTTCCACTCTGGTTGCATATAAATCAAACGCGGCGTCACCACGGTGGGAGTTTCAACCGCTACGTCGAAGGTCTCAACTCCACCCACGCCCGCTCGATGCATCCACTCCAGATCCTTGGTAATACCCTCTTTCGAGATATTTCCGTTTTGCCAATACCAGTACACGCGTGGCCGAGCCGAGTTCGGAGGACTTCTGAAGCCCTCGAATAAAGCATCCTGCGCGAGACCTGGCAGCGTTGCGGCTAACAACCCAAGAACGGAGAGTCTTACACAGGATTTCTTCACGATTCAACGACCCCACAAAGAAGATTGCTATTGGATAACGGCACTTTTACGGGCAAGGACCTACGAACGACCGGGGATTCGCGGAAATCCTAGTGATTCTCCAAGTGTCCAGGCAAAGGAAATTACTACGGCAAACTCATTTCATATCGCGAAATGAAATCGTTAGCGCAACCGTTCTGATGAAAGCCTGTTTTCCTTTTTTTTGCAGCAGAAATGCCCGGAGCAGAATCCGGAAAGGGTAGTAGATCAGAACGCATTGGAAACATCCATGGAGGCTATATTTCACGTTACGGAATGGATAGCTTCGGATGATCAACAAGCAGCCTGCTGTCTGCAGTTCTTCAACGAGATACGCAACTGGAAAGAAAAAACCTGACGGACATGAGAAGTCCGTCAGGCTGGAGGCTAATTACGTCTTGTTAGAACATCACTTTGACTGCGAGCTGAATACTACGGTTGTCGCCTGAGGTCGTCGAGATCTGGCCAACGGTGCTGAGAGTCGATATATTCGACGCCGGTTGTCCAAAGATAGGATGGTTGATGATGTTGTAAGCCTCGGCGCGGAACTGCGTATTGATCCGCTCGAAGACCCGGAAGCTCTTGATTGCCGAAAAATCCACCTGTGCTGTGCCCGGACCACGAAGTACGTTGCGAGTTACGTTGCCCTGCAGGGTTGGGCCCGGATCCGCAAAGGCCGATGCGTCAAACCAGTGGGTGGGAGTAGGATTGCGTACGACAGCGCTCGCAACGTTCCGACCAGGAGCAAGGTTGACCCGACCTGGGGTGTAGGTTCCGAACGTCGCCCCGGACCGAGACGGTGAGAACGGATATCCGCTGCGGAGTTGTACGGCTGGCTGAAGTGACCATCCACCCGCCAGGATATTGCCGATTCCGCTCTGCAGCATTGCATGGCCTTTTCCGAACGGAAGCTCGTATCCGCCGCTTATAACCGCGCGGTGGGGCACGTCGAAACGGGAATATGAGTAGTCGAAGCCGAAGTCAGTGGAGTAAGAGGTATCGTTTGCCTCTACCTCGCCCGAGTTGTTGTCCAGGTTCTTGGACCATTGATAGCTGGTAAGGAAGTAGAGACCATTCTGGGCACGCTTCTCGACCTTGATGGAGAGGCCATTGAAGTTCGCTGTCGCGGCATTGCGGCTGGTAAGAATGCCGTGCTGGAATTGAGGATAGGGCCGGACGCCTGCGTTGGTCGGATTGCTGCCTCCAGTGGAGGTATAACCCGGAAACAGGGTATCCATGTTCTGGTCATAACGCTTCCAGAGCTTACGGGTCGCACTTGCGGTGTATGCAATCTCCATGATGAGGCCGTGACCAAGATCCTGCTGCACGCTTGCCGTCCACTCGTAGGTGTAAGGCATGGAGTTATTCGGATTGATGGAGAAGGGCGCAGGCAGGCCTGCGGATCCGAGCGTAGGATCGGGAAACGCATCCTGCAGGAAGATATTGCTGAGAGACTGCTGATAGTAGAGCGGCGCCGCGTAGCGGGTGAACTGCAGTTCGTTGGTATTGATATTGTCGAAGAAAATTCCACCGCCGACGCGGAAGACAGTTCCCGGATGCGCTTCATAAGCTACGCCAAGCCGAGGACCAAAGCCCTTTCTTCTCGGCTGAAGGATGCCCGGCTGGTACGTGGAATCTGTGACGACATACGGTAGGAAGGCGGTGGGAATGAACGCAGGAATCTTGCTGTACTTGATCTTACCGATGGTTGGGTCGAGGGTGCCTTCCAAGCCGTTCTGCTCTACGAAGGGAGAGTTGTACTCCCAACGCAGACCGGCATTGACCGTCAAACCGTGCCCCAGCTGCCATACGTCGCTGATGAAAGCTCCGTAGGTGTTGTCGCGATAGTGACCAAGCGTCGTTCCGAAGTTTCCGTTGCAGCTGGAGGTGCAATAGCCACGCTGATAGTTTTCCAGGGCCGTATAGAATTTACCCGTTGCTAGATTCATCTTTTGCCCAGCAGCGCACGCGGTTGCGCTGCAGTCAGCAAAGGAAAAATTACCCGTGACGTTGTTGTCGGCAAGAAGATTCACACGACGATTCTGATACTGGAATCCCATCTTGAAGGTGTTTCTGCCGTGCACGATGCTCAGCGAATCGCCAAAGCTCAGGATATTTTCGTTACCGCCTTGAACCGTGACCTGCCCGCCGTCACCGAATGTGCTAAAACCTTGAATCGCCATATTGGAACGGCCATACTGGGTTGGGTTGCTGAGGCCGGCGACGAACTTCAAACCTTCCTGCGATGCATAGTTGACACCAGGGTTGAGCGGTACACCGTTCTCAAAGTTGTAGTAGAGGTTATAGCCGAAGCGAGCTTCGTTCACGATGTTGGGCGTGATGAGGAATGTGTGTCCAATAACAGCATTACGGCCGATGAGCTTATTGCTGATTCCGCCCTGCACCGCAGGGATGAACTCTCCGGAATTGAAGTCTACATACCGCTCGAATAACTGATTGCGTGGAGACAAGGTCTGGTCCGCGCGGATGGTGTACTGATCGTAGTTGTCTGTAGTTGTCTGATAGTTGACGTAATTATTTCCATTATTGAGCTTAGGATCGATATTTGGAGTCGGAACCGTAGGATTGATAATCCGTGCAACTAGGTTCGTCGACGCCGGGGTTCCAAGCTGAGCAGCGGTTGGAAAATTGGCAAATTGCGGTGTGGAACGATTTGTCCGCAGGCCTTCGTATCCGCCGAAGACGAACAACTTGTCCTTGACAATGGGGAATCCTAGTGTGCCGCCATACTGATGCCGGGTGAAGTCCGGCTTTGCTCCTGTTCTTGCGAAGTAGTTGCGGGCATCGAAGACGCTGTTGCGGGCGAACTCATAGGCGCTGCCGTGAATCTGGTTCGATCCAGACTTCGTGACCATGGAAACGATCGCCTGCCCCTGGCCATACTCGGTGGAGAAGGAGTTGCGCAGCAGGTTGAACTCCTGGATCGTGTCCACGTTCGGCTGGATCGACATGTTATTGAAACGTACGGAACGAATGTAGGTGCCATCCAGTACATAGTTCGTCGAGGAGCCGCGACCGCCGTCTACGGTGATGTATAGGTTGCGGTTTCCTGTGCGATTGGGATTTCCGGTCTGCCCCTGCTGTGGCGGCGAAACGCCTGGAGCAAGCGTTGCCAGCTGCAGAACGTTACGGCCATTGAGCGGAAGATCTGTGATCTGCTTCTGATCGATAACCTGGCCGACTGTCGCCTCCGTCGTCTGCAGCTGCGGAGGCAACGTGCTCACTTCCACAGTCTCAGTCCTTTCGCCGACGCTCAGCGTGACGGAGCCATTTGCGGTCTTGCCGATCTCGACGCCCAGCGAGGGGATCGTGCTGGTTTTGAAACCTTCCTTCTCAACCCTCAGACGATAGCTTGCAGGCGGAAGGTTTGGAATGGACCAGTCACCATTGTCGTTGGTTGTCGTTGTACGTTCAGCACCCGTGGCATTGTTTGTCAGATGCACAGTTGCGCCGGCAACAGTAGCGCCGGTCGAGTCAGTAACCTTGCCCACTGCGTCGGAGCTGGAGCTTGCCTGACCGTATGCCGGAAGCGAGCCCAGGTTCAATGTGATGACAGGGACTGCTGCTATCGAAAGTGCAAACGACATCAGACGTGCGAGACGAAACAATCTGCGGCTCGCGTCCGTCTGTACTGTTAGTTTCCGGTCACAAACGGAGGGGCCGGGGTCCATGTCTTGATTCCAGATCGGTGAGATATTCATCGGTGAAGCCTCCAAAGTCACCCGACTTTTCGTGGTCGGGTGTAATCCTGAACTGCCTGAGTGTCACGTTGCAGAGTGCTAGACGAGAGAGATTTTGAGACGTCTCATTTCAGCGACGAATGCTACCCATGCTGTACTGAGACTGTCAAGGAAAATTCTTATTCCCTACGCTTTGTTCTTCTTCGCACATCACAAAAACCGCATTAGCCTGAGGCGTGCTGTCCATGCCATGCCCTGAGAGGAGCATGGAGCAGCACGCCATCCGACCTGCCTTCTACCTACAAGCCCTCACTTACCTGATGCCAACGACAGCAACTTCAAATGGTTCGAGTTTCAGTGTGGTTCCCTGCATCTGTTTTGTGCCGACTGGACCATCCCCGGTGGAGGGTGCAACAAAGGATACCGACGTCCCGACAGTATCGGCAGGAAGATTGACCTCTTGCGGTGTCGAACGCTTGTTGATCACCAGCAACTTCTTTCCCTTGCTGGTATCGAAGGCCTGCACAGCAATGTCCTTGTTGTGTTCTGTCGTCTCGATCATGCGATCGCCTGGACCGAAGTTATCCTTC
This sequence comes from Edaphobacter sp. FHG110511_03, assembly GCF_059115365.1. NCBI lineage: Bacteria > Pseudomonadati > Acidobacteriota > Terriglobia > Terriglobales > Acidobacteriaceae > Edaphobacter > Edaphobacter sp. FHG110511_03. The sequence goes on from NZ_JBZYWL010000005.1 coordinate 67,453, forward strand.
AGCAGCTTCAACACCCAGAAGCGGGGGTTCGGCTTAGCGGTGTTGTAGTTCATCATGCTGACGCTGGGAAATTGCGTGGGATAGCCTACGAGTTGCGACTCCCCTACAACATCGACCGACATCTTTGCCGCCTCGATATAAATGTACGCATACATGGCTCCGGCAAGATTCCAGTAGAGAGTCGGCTCCGGCTTCGCCTTATACCCCGGAATGGTATTGCTCTTGCCGTCCTCCGGAAGAATGACACCGAGCTCATCGAGGTCCGTCTTCGTATTAGGCGATAGACGATGCTTGATCTGTTCGATATAGCGTGTCTGCGCAAGAAAACCATCCGCCTGATCGAAAAACGTATACTGCATCGCCTCAAAAGGCTCAGACTCCGGCGGTGAAGCGTAGAAGTGATAAGAGATAAAATCGAGCGGAACTCCAGCCGCGTGATTCTTCGGGTTCAGGAAGTATTCGTACATCGGGCCATGGGTGCGAGGCGCGGCCGAGGCAATCGCTACGAACTTGATGTCCGGGTCTACCTTGCGCATCGCCGTGGCGACCGCGTCGTAGAACTTGGTGTAGGCCTCAGGCGTCCAGTGGTGCTCGAAGTCGATCTCGTTCAGCACCTCCCAATACGCAAACTTGTAGTGGTGTCCAGACTCGTGCCGCTTACCGTTCTCGTCAGTAAATCCGCCCTTTTCATACCAGCTCAACAGGCGGGCATAGTACTCCGCGGCTTCTTTTCCGGAGGGGTCTTTCAGCTCTGTTCCTTGCGTGTAGTCCCAGTAAACCTGGTTGGGATCGTCCGGATAAGTTACCGGCTTGTCCGTCTTGAAGAGCCATGCTGGCATCGTGCTGAAGTTCATGATGACGGAGTGGCCTTCGGTCGCCTTCATGAAATCTTCCAGGGTCGGATCGATGTACTTGAAATCCCAGGAGGTCTTGTCTTTGGTAGGCGCCTCCAGCTCTGCAACAGCCTGCTTGGGATACGGCAACCATGGAACGTAACGCACGTAATCCGCACCCAGCATCTTCAATGCAGCAAAGCTTCCATCATGCATCTTTGCTCCGCGAAGCAGCTGTGGGTTCACCACGACCTGCAGCGTGGGTGTAGACCTGGAATCGACTACGGTCTTCGTCCAGTCAATCTTCAGATCTGGTTTGGCAGGTTTCTGAGTCGGCGAAGTAGCTTGGGGAGGAGGGGCGCATCCAAGCGCCGCCAGCAGAAAGATGGAATACCAGTTCTTCATTACAGCTCCCTTGCATTTCAAGTGGAGTACGTGCCGGAGACTAGAGAGTCGACGCGAAGGGTGACAACAAACTTTATTCATGGCAGCGACGTTCCACATCGTGGACTGCTAACCGAGGAGTGTTCATGACTTTCGGCAAAGTCTTCCCAAAGAGACGTCCCTTACACCTCGACGGAATTTCACAGAGTGGAAAATATCTCTACGATTCGGCGAACAGCTTCGATCAGACGAAACGAGTTGTTCAAGGCGACCGAACAGATTGCATATGGATCTCTCAACGCTGGGTTAGCAGATCTGATGGAAGCCGAGGTTCATCAACGTTGCAATCTTGCGCAACTGATCTCCCCACCGGCCGACTCCAATGGCGCAATGATGCGCAGGACCTCGGGCGCTCCAGGCCTCCACAAAGCCTCGGGCTCCGAGCGAGAAGCGGTAGCGGCTATTCGTATTTCCAATCTCGAGGATCGGTCCGGCCACGCTTTCCCCTTCCGCCACAAGCAGCGAAAACCCCTTCTCCTTATCCTCTACGACGGACAGGAGCGTCACCGGCCCATACTTCACCGCCATCTCGACGGAGAGGCCGTGCCCGACCTTGCCGTGATAAACACTGAGCGGACGCACACGAATCTTGTCCTGGGCAATGCGCGCGTGGCCAGGGCCGTCGTGCCCCATCAAAACAAGATCCTCGTTGAAGTCCATCGCGTAATACTCCGTGAACGAACCGCCTGCGCCCAGCTCGTCCATGATCTTCATGGCGAGCACATTTTTGATCTCATACTCGCCCGCTACCGGCACACCGCTGCCGGTCAGCATGGAAGTTCCCAGGATGATGGAGCTCATGGTGTTCTCATTCTCCGCCACGCCCGACCCCATGTAGTAATACGCCAGCATATCGAATGCGTTGTTGGCGACCATCCGATCCAGCGCTACCGCAGTCGTTGCCGCGCGCTCCAGTTCTTCCAGAGAACACTCCTCATCCACTGCAAAGAAACCATGAAACTCCTCCACCTTTAATGCGATTTGCGTCTCTGTCACCTCGCGTCGAAGGCCGCTCAGCTGATCCACTTCAACCATCTCGATATGCGTCCCAAAACGTCCCGCAACCTGCGTCAGGTCTGTGGCCAGGTCAAGCATGCCGCTGTAATAATGCCCCATCAACCCCATGCGACTATGACTAAGAGTCTTCGCGATCTCTGCAGCCGTCAGCCAGCCTTCAAGTTCTTCCCAGCATGCGGGATCATCGCGCAGGACTCCCGTCACCTGCTGAAATGGAATTTCCAGGCGCCGCAGGACGTTCGCGATCTCTGGAACCGGGCATGAGCTGCAATAGGCCAGCCACTCGCCGGTCATCGCGGTGCGGCTGGTCATTTGATTGAACCGCGCGTAATCAATTGCGGCTTCCGGCTGCAGATTTAGAAGCACGACCGGGACCTTTGCTCGCTGAATCACGGGAAGAATTGTGGACGAGAGAGCATAGGTTGTGACGTAGACAAGCAGGATGTCGATATCCTCCAGCCGGCACAGATGACCCGCCTTTATCGCCTTCGGAGGGCTATCGATCAATCCCAGGTCAATCACAATTCTTCTGTCGTTGCCTTCCACCCTCTCCCGCACCACATCGAGATATCCCCGGAGGCGCTCCTCCAGCTTTTCAAATTGTGGCCAGTAGGTCTCAAGGCCCACACCCGCCAGGCCTACTCGAAGTTGTCTAAAAGAACTGTCCACGACCCTCTCCTCGATGCTTCCCTTTGCTAGTGCAGCTTAGGGAGGGTCTCTGCTGAGAGGCGAGGAGTTTTTTTGTCGTGCGATTACATTTCACTGATTGGAATGACCTGGAGGACTGCTCTCTGCTTTTGCTTGAAATTCGATCTGAAAATGCATTTCCTTTAGGAAATTCCACGATTAATGCTTTTCGAGCTAATTTCACTTGCTGGAATTCCAGAATGTGCCCAGTGTACGATTACGAGCGCAAGGGAAACGGAACATGAAGAAGCGCTCAAACGTGGAATTGAAATCTGGTGAAGAGACCAAGGTCTCCTCTGCTTACAGCATTCAGGCCGTGGAGCGAGCATGCAGCATCCTGAGGTGTTTCCAGCAACGGCAGTCCCCGCTCACACTGAGCGACGTTGTCGCCGATACCAATTTGAGCCGCACCACTGCCTTCCGCCTGCTTGCAACTCTGGTCGAACAAGGCATGCTGGAGCGCTCTGCAAAAAATCAATATCGCGCAATAAGCGAGCGGCGGCGATGCCGTTACCGCATCGGGTACGCATCGCAAAGCGAAGAATTCTCTTTTTCGCGGCTGGTCTCCGACAGCATTCGCAGCTACGCCTATGAAGCGGGCGTCGAACTGCTGGAGTTGAGCAATCGATACAGTCCCACCGTTGCCATCCGCAATGCGGAGATGTTCGTTCGCGAGCGCGTGGACCTGGTTATTGAGTTCCAGACCAATCAGCAAAGCGCCTCCATCGTCGCCTCCAAGCTGATCGAAGCGGATATTCCGCTCATCGCGATCGAGATTCCTCATCCTGGCGCCGATTATTATGGCGCAAACAACTATCGCGCAGGTCTGCTGGCAGGGCATGCCCTCGCGCAGGCGGCAATCCACCGCTGGGGTGGCCAGGTGGATGAAGTGTTGCTGCTGGAACTTCCCATGGCAGGCCCGCTTCCACGCTCAAGGCTTACAGGAGTGCTTGCCGGCATTCGCGAATTCCTTCCCAAAATTCCCGATCAAAAAGTCCGCTTTATTAACGGGAATGGACGCTTTGAGAACAGCCTGCAGGTCACGCGCCGGTATGTGCAGCACAACAAAGCGAAGCACGTTCTGGTCGGCGCACTGAACGATCCAAGCTGCCTGGGCGCGCTGCAGGCATTTGAAGAAGCAGGACGGGCAATGAACTGTCTTGCCGTAGGACAGAATGCCAGCATTGAAGCGAGACGCGAGATGCAGCGGCCTGGGTCGTGCTTAATGGGGTCGGTAGCGTACTTCCCCGAACGTTATGGCGAAGCGGTCTTGTCTCTTGCCCTCGACAAGCTGCAAGGCAAGGAGATTCCCCCGGCGACCTTCGTTCGCCACCAGATGATTACCTCTGAGAACGTTTTATCGTTTTATCCGAACGACAAATTAATCGCGGCTGGAGACAGTGACTCTCTTCTTTACAGCTGGCGTTGAATTTTGACGAAAGAAAACTCCCGTAGCTTGAATCCACGATGATGAATTTAACCTACGGGAGCGCTGTTCCTATTCCAAGGTTAGCGGATGGCTAACAACTAAGAGGACGCTCTCAGGAAGGCATAGGCAGCCTTCGCCGAAGCCATCTGTGAGACTGGAAACGGATTCTCCTGTTCGGAAAAGGCATGCTGGACGCCGGCCTTTTTGCCCGCAGCAAAGATCGGCTTGTAGTCAATGAATCCACCGCCAAGATCCGTTCCCTGCGGCCTGTCTGCTCCTCCCAGGCTGGTGACCGGATGAGCCAGAGGCTGAAACTCCTTCACGTGGATCATCTTGAAGCGTCCCGGATATTTTTGAAAATAGGTGATTGGATTCGCGCCACCTGCACACATCCACCCGCAGTCGATTTCAAACTTCACCAGTTCGTGATCGGTATTGTTGACGAGGATGTCATAGCCAAAGCGGCCATCCGGCATCTTTTCAAACTCGTAGTTGTGATTGTGATAGGCATACTGCAAGCCGGCTGCTTTGGCCTTGGCGCCGATATCGTTCATCTGCGCAGCCAGCTTCGTAAAGCCCTCTTGCCCCAGCGGCGCCATCGCCGGTCTAGGGCCCGTTGCGCCTGCAGGACGCCGTGGCTGGTTGCCGGTAGCGAGGCTCGAGCTGGTCGCAAACTGAGCGCCCAGGGTGTGAGCATCCTCAAAGACGGGCCCCAAATCCGCTGCATTCAAATTCAAATGCGCACTTGGCGCTTTCAGCCCGGCATCATCCAGCAGCTGCCGAAATTCTTTTACGCTGTACTTTCCGAATCCCGCTGTCTCTACCTCGCGGAAACCGATGTCGTGAAGCTTTTTGAGTGTACCCGGCGTATCCTTGGGCAGGTCTTCGCGAACAGTGTAGAGCTGGATTCCGGGCGGAAGTCCCATGGCTTCCCCGAGCGCCAACCGCGGAAGAACGGCAGTGCCCAGAGCGGCCAGTCCAAAATTGCGGGAAGTTGCCAGGAATTCTCTACGGGTATGAAGTCGCATTGTTACTCCCTTTATCAAGATTGGTACAAATGGTGTTTTTGCCAACAGGCAATCGCAGGTTTATTGCGGTAAGGCATTATCGAATTGAGTCTCATCGAGTTCAGAAGGGCGATTCTGGATTTGTTTCTCGGAAAATGCAAAGAGGAAGAAGACTAACACCAGAGTGGAGATGACGGTCGAGAACAGCCATATCGACTTCCAGTCATAAGTGACTGCACCCTGTGCTACAGCCAGCGTGTAATGATCTACGACAGAACCCGAGAGCCACGATCCGACGAACATTCCTAATCCATAAGTAATCAGCGTGATGAGCCCCTGCGCCGCTGCGCGCAAGCCGATATCTGCTTTGTAATCGATATAAATCTGTCCGGTTACGAAGAAGAAGTCGTAACAGATGCCATGGAGAAGAATGCCTCCCCAGAACATCCACATGTGATCCGTCGGGTTGCCGTACGCAAAAAAGATATAGCGAAGAACCCACGCGCCCATACCGGCTGCCAGCATATACTTCACGCCCAATCGCCGAAAGAACCATGGGATCAGGACCATGCAGAGAAGCTCCGACATCTGTCCGCCAGTCATCTTGCCGGCCGCATTCTGTACGCCTACCTGGTTCAGGAAGAGATTGGTGAAAGCGTAGTAGAACTGCAGGGGAATACAGATGAAGAAAGAGGCCGCGACGAAGATCAGCATCGATCGCTCTTTCAGCAAAGCAACTGCCTCACGAGGGAAGATGCTGCTGATGGAGAGGCGACCTGCCCGGCCAAGCGGCGGCGTCGATGGCAACGTCAGACAATACAACCCCATGATCAGAGAGGAAAGGCCGGCGAGACGCATCGGCATGGCCGTGGCCTCAACTCTCAAGTGACCGATCAACAGGCCGGCCACAATCCAGCCGAAAGAACCGAGCACGCGAATGGCCCCGAACTCCTCCTTCGGGTCGCTCATCTGTCGGAACGCGAGAGAGTTGGTGAGCGCAAGCGTCGGCATGAAGCACAGGCAGTACAACAGCAGGAAGAAATAGAACAGCGGAAAAGAAACCTGGGAAGAGGCACCGAACAACAATGCCGCGCCAAGCAGATGCAACAAGGCAAGAACCTTCTGAGTCGCGAAGAGCCTGTCTGCGATCAGCCCGACGAAGAACGGAGCGAGAATCGCGCCCACCGACGTGGCCCCTGCCGCAAAACCAATCTGCTGGCCGTTAAAGTGTAAGGGTCCCGCGAGCCATGTCCCCAGGGTGACATACCATGCACCCCAGATAAAATATTCCAGAAACATCATCGCGCTAAGTCGGCTTCTCATCTGCAGCTTCATCAATAATCCTTCCCAACCGTTCGGCCATTCCCTGGAGTCCTGCCGGATTGTCTAAGACTATTGTTACTTCAAATCAGTTCAGGCGGAAAGCATAGACGGAGTCTCCTGCGCCGACGAGGACATACTGATGGCCATCCAGCATGTAGGTCTCAGGCGCATTCGTAACGCCAATCCGGGCGTGCCATAGGGGATTTCCTGTCGCCACATCATAAGCAACAAAATTTCCTCCCGGATCCCCGGCGAACAAAAGCTTGCCTGCGGTTGTCAGTAATCCGGGCTGTACACCATAGTTCGTAATCCCGGAATAACGATGCTGCCAGGCTATTTTGCCGGTCTTGTAGTCGATCGCCGTGATGTAGCTCCCCATGCTTCCCAGGCTCTGCTCGTCCTTGCCACCCAGCCCCATCGACCCACGCGGATCGGTGGTGGTCAGGTAATACATGGCGTAGCTGTCCGTTGTGGGAACGTACATCAAGCCTGAATCCGGACTGTACGCCGGGGGCATCCAGTTGGTGATTCCCTGGTTCGCTGGAGATACCAAGGCACCGGCAAGGTCGAAGTCTTTCGCCGGGATTCTGACCGGGGCTCCATTCTTGTCATAGGTATCCGCCGCCCAGTTCACCGTCTTCGACATCTTGCCCGTCACCAGATGTTCACCCGTCAGACGATCCAGGGTGAAGTAATAGCCGTTTCGTGCGCCATTCAGAACCAGCTTGCGCATCTTCCCATTGAACATGCCGTCGATCAGAATCGGAGTCTGGGCTGAATCGTAGTCATGCGTATCATGCGGAGAGTTCTGGTAGTACCAGACCATCTTGCCGGTATCCACATTCACAGCGACAATCGAGCAGGTATAAAGATTGGCGCCATCCCCACGCTTTTGCGAAGTGTATGCCGCGCTGGGATTCCCTGTGCCGAAGATATACAGATGGGTCTCCGGATCATACGAACCAGGAACCCAGACGTTCCCGCCACCATGCGAGGCCGCATCCAGGTTTCGCCACGTATCCAGGCCCGGATCGCCGGCTTTCACCGGAACTGTATAGAACTTCCATTGAACGTCGCCCGTCTCGGGATCAAAGGACTGAAGCAACCCCGGCTCGTCCAGATCGTCGCCCGTTCCTACAAGCAGGTGATCTCCCACGACGATCGGGGCCATCGTTGAAAAATACTGCTCGTCAAAACTCGCAATCTCTTTATGCCACTTTTCTTTCCCCGTCTTCGCATCCAGGCAGATCAGGTAGTTATCCGGCGTCTCCATGTAGACCCAGCTCTTCCACATCGCCATGCCGCGATTGCCGATGTGCGTGCCGCCTTTAGTTCTCCAGTAGTAGTGCCAGATCTCATGCCCGTCCCGCGCATCCAGCGCCCACGCATTGTCTGGAGTCGAAACATACAAGACTCCATCGATCTGCAGGATTGCGCCCTTGATGTTGGCCGCAGTATTGAATTCCGCCTTCCCTTCCCCCGCGACGATCGTCGCAGGCGCACCGGCGGGGCTCTGCGGCCCGGCCTGCAGCCGGGATACAAACGCCAACGACAAATTCTTCACCGTGGAATGATTGATCAAGTTCAGGGAACTGTATCGGCGTCCGGAGTAGTCGCCGGAATAAGTCGGCCACGAATCAGGATTCGGCTTTAAAAGCTGGGCGGGATCCAGGCTTTGGCCGACAACCAGGCCACTCCCTGCGCCAAACAATGCGATGGCAAGCAAACACTTCAACACTCTTGTCATTTAAGGGTCACCAGGTAGGCCGTTACGTCGTGGATGTCTTTGTCCGTGTACTTGTGCAGAAGCTCTCTATGCGGCGCGAGCGGATCATGCAGTTCCACCTTCGGAACCTGCCCCATGCGGCTGAACCCACGAAGCGTTCCATCAGCCTGGGTAAGACCCACATAGAAGTCGTCGATTCTCGTCAACAAGCCATCGATCTTCTCGCCGGTCGGTAAAGTCACCGTGACTGTGACCGGGGGAACATGGACTCCCGTCGGCTGTACCTGCGCAAAGCCGCCTCTTCCTCCTGACCCGCCGGGCAACAGCCAGGTCTGCTGAAGCACCTTGGGTGTGGGCATCTTCGCGGCAAAACCCTTCAAGTCTCCGGTAGTCGAGTGACAGGATGCGCAGGTCTTCTGGAAGTACTTCTCACCAGCCCCGGCATCCCCGCGTACGATATCGATATTGTTTTCGTTGGGATCAGTGCGGCTCGCAACCTTCAGGCTGTGCAGCCAAGCGGCCACATCGCCAATCTGTGCGTCGGTCAACTCGACTCGAGGCATACCCTTGTCAGCGCGTGCTCCATGCACAATCGGAGCGATCAGCTCGCCCGATTGATCCTGCAACACCACGCTCGATCGAAGCAGGTTCGGCCCTATCTCACCTCCGGCGGCATCCGATCCATGGCAAAAGCCGCAGCTCACGCCATAGGTTGCCTTGCCACGGTCCAGTACATCTTGCGGAGCTTTGGGGCGGTCAGGATAGGCTTGCGGCCGGCGCTGCGCTCGAGGCGTCGCAGCAGTAGCCTGGGCTTGAACAACGGAGTGTAGCTGTATTCCGTACCACGTCGCGGCGAATAAAAACAAAGTGGCCCGAATTTCGCGCTTCACGTATCTCCTCCGGCAGATCCCAATCATTGTCCATGCACCGCAGGACAACCTAGAAAATGGGCGCGTTCTGACTGTACCGTGAAGCGGCATAGACGCAAAATAATTCAATCGGCGGCACACCGCCTTTTATAAGCACGCGACAAGCCCCCCATTAAAGAGAGGAAGCCCGGCGCCCCTCACGGATAAGCCGGACTTTCATCTACTTTATTTGCGCTTTCTACGAAGTTGCCAGGGGATCGCGGATCTGCATGGCAGTTCTTACCATCCCGCCAGGGCAAGGCCAACCTCCCCCACCCTCGCGTTTTGAGGCGCAATCATTCAGAGCCAGCACTAGAAATCTTCGTGGAAAGCAACCTCGCCGGCGACAGCCACCTGATAGGCAGACACCCGCCTTTCAAAAAAGTTCGTCAACTCCTGCACATCCTGCAGCTCCATGAAGGCGAATGGATTCTTCGATCCAAAAATCGGCTCCATCCCCAGGCGTGAGACGCGCGCATCAGCTACGTACTCCAGATACAGCCGCATCTCCCGGACCGAAAGGCCCGCAACGCCGCCCGAAAGCAGATCCTCGGCAAACTGCAGCTCGCAATCGACCGCCTCTTTCATCATCTCGATAATCTGTTGCTTCAGCTCGTCATCGAAAAGCTCCGGCTCCTCGGAACGAACCACGTTGACCACCTCGAAGGCGAATTCAAGATGGCAGCTCTCATCGCGAAAGACCCAGTTCGTTCCTGCAGCCAGACCATTCAGCAGGCCACGAGACCGCAGAAAGTAAACATAAGCAAATGCGGCAAAGAAAAAGAGACCCTCGATACAGCCCGCGAAGCAGACCAGGTTCAACAGGAATTGTTTGCGCTCCTGCGGCGTTCGCAGCTCATCCAGCTTTTGAATCGAGTCCATCCAGCGCATGCAGAACTGCGCCTTTTTCGTGATCGAAGGAATATTCTCAACCGCCGCAAACGCCTCCGCGCGCGCATCCGGGTCGGGAACATAGTTGTCCAGCAGCGTCAGATAGAACTGCACGTGCACGGCTTCTTCAAAGAGCTGGCGCGATAGATAAAGCCGAGCCTCCGGCGAGTTGATGTGCTTGTAAAGATTCAGCACCAGGTTGTTCGACACAATCGAGTCCCCGGTCGCGAAGAAGGCCACCAGACGCTGAACCAGGTGAATCTCAGCCGGCGTCAGCCGCGAACGCAGATCAACTAGATCGGTGGAAAAATCGATCTCTTCGACGGTCCAGGTATTGCGAATACCATCCTTGAACATCTCGAAGAAGGTGGGATAGCGCATCGGCCGCAGCGTAAGCGAAAGGCCAGGATCCAGAATGGTGTGTGTTGCAGTCGACATAATTGCTCTCCGTTACTGACAGGCTTCGCAGGTCTCAGGGTTATCCAGCGAGCAGGCGACGCTCGCAGTGGCGTTGATCGCCGGTACGCTCCGCTCGCGCGCAACCGCCGACACCGTGGTCTTCGCAATCTTCGTCGCAGGCCGCGACCGCAGATAATAGGTCGTCTTGATGCCACGCTTCCACGCGTACATATACATGGAGCTGAGTCTTCCGATATTCGGCGACTCCGCAAACAGGTTCAGCGACTGGCTCTGATCGATGAAGAGCCCACGGTCGGCGGCCATATCGATCAGGGATCGCATCGGAACCTCCCAGACGGTGCGGTAGATCGATCGGACATCCTCAGGGATCTCGTCGATTCCCTGGATCGAACCCTCCGCAAGCTTGATCCGCGTTCGCATGGCCTCGGACCACATCCCTAGCTGCTTCAGCTCCTGGACGAGGTAGCGGTTGATCTGCATGAACTCCCCCGAAAGCGTCTCCCGCTTGAACAGATTGGAGATCTGAGGCTCGATGCACTCGTAGCACCCCGCGATGGAGGCGATCGTTGCCGTTGGAGCAATCGCAATCATCAGCGAGTTCCGAAGCCCTGTCTTGCGAATGCGCTCCCGCAGCTGCTCCCAGCGCTCACCGTTCTCGGGCGTCCCACCCCACAGGTCGAATTGAAACTCCCCCTGCGCGGCGCGAGACTCCGCGAACGCCGCATGCGGTCCGTTCTGCTCAGCCAGCTCGCAGGAGACGGTCAGGGCATGGAAGTAGACCTCTTCCTGGATCTTTGCCGACAGTCTTCTCGCCTCCGGCGAATCGAACGCAATTCGCAGCTGGAAGAAGACATCCTGCAGGCCCATCACTCCAAGCCCCACGGGACGCCAGCGGCTGTTTGCCACTGCCGCCTGGGAGACGGGGTAGTAGTTGATGTCGATCACCCGATCCAGCATCGGCACAGCGTGGCGCACCGTAGCAGCCAGCTTCTCGAAATCGAACACCCCTTCGTTTACATGCCGGGCGAGATTGATCGAGCCTAGATTGCACACCGCTGTCTCCGCCGAAGAAGTCACCTCCGTGATCTCCGTGCAGAGATTCGAAAGGTGAACGACATTCTCAGGCCTTCCGGTCTGATTGCACTTCCGATTGCACGCATCTTTGAAGACCATCCATCCATTTCCAGTCTCGGCCAGCGTGCGCATCATGCGCGCATAAAGATCACGCGCCTTCACCTGCCTCACATATTTCTTCTGCTCTTCAGCCTGCTCATACGCCCGGTCGAAGTCTTCCCCGTACAAATCCGGAAATTGTGGTACGACTTTGGGGTCGAACAACGACCACACTCCATCCTCATCCACGCGCCGCATGAACAAGTCGGGAATCCAGTTCGCTAGATTCAGGTTGTAGGTCCTTCGTGCCTGATCGCCGGTGTTGTCGCGCATCTCGAGGAACGACTCCACATCGGCATGCCACGGCTCCAGATAGACGCAGCAGGCCCCCTTGCGCTTGCCGCCCTGGTTTACAGCTGCCACCGAGGCATCCAGCGTGCGCAGCCACGGCACAATCCCATTCGACAGGCCATTCGTCGCCCAAATCAGCGAGCCCTCCGAGCGTACCCGGTGAAAGGCCAGCCCGATACCGCCGGAAAACTTCGACAGCAGCGCAATCTGCTTGTAGGCGTCATAGATCGACTCCAGCGAGTCCTTCGGCGAATCCAGCAGATAGCACGACGACATCTGCGAATGTTTCGTTCCGCTGTTGAACAAGGTCGGCGAGCTCGGCAGATAATCGTGCGAGGCCAGCAGACGATAAAAATCCACTGCCTCTCCCACCCGCGTCGACAGGCCCGCCGACACCCTCATAAAGAAGTACTGAGGCGTCTCAATCACCTGCCGCGTGATGGGATGGCGCAGAAGATAGCGATCGTAGACCGTGCGAAGTCCGAAGTACTCGAATCGATCGGAGAAGCGATCGTCAATCGCGCTGTTCAGCTTGCGCGCATTGCCTGCGACAAACTCCGCCGCATCCTTCGAAACCACTCCTTCGCGATGGCCAACTTCTATCGACTGCGAGAACGAATAGATATTCTGCCCCGCAACCTCCTTCTCAATGGTCGCCAGCAACAGACGCGCTGCCAGCCGGGAGTATTCCGGCTCCTCTGCAATCAACGCCGCCGCTGTCTGGATCGAGATCGAGTCCAGCTCACGAGTCGAGGCCCCGTCAAACAACCCGCCAATCGTTTTGCTCGCAACGCGAATCGCGTCCACATGTGCCAGCCCCTGGCAGCATCGCTGCACGGCTCGCACAATCTTGTTCACATCCACTGGCTCAAGCGCGCCACTTCGTTTGCGCACCTGCATCTGTGGAATCGATTCGGCCGAGGGAAAGTTCGGGTCCAGTTCTGTCAGCGTCGCTTGTGCCGCCATGGGGAGTCTCCTCTTGCCCAGAGCGGAGGAAGCGGAGGACGTCTGCACAAACCGGACGCGGCCACCGCACCTTCCCCTCGAAGGCGTGTGAAATTCGTGCCTTTCGGCACGCGCTTCCGGCAGGTCTTCGGACTCTGCAGGCTCCCTACTTGCTTCGGCTTCCCAGCTTTTCAGCCAGTGCCATATCGAAGCGTTCGTTCCTGCTTACCGCTGCGGGGCAGTTCCGGATTCGCACCGGATTCCCTTTTCAGTCCTGACCACGAGGGCCAGAACACCGTGAAGTTCACTCACTATAACAAGGGCTATACGGCGGGTCAACGTCTATATATTGGGGCCATCATGTGGAAATGAGGAAGAAACTCTAGCCGCGCCGCACGCAGCGAAAGCCCATGTTGCTGGTCGAGCTGTCCGGCGTATTCCTGGTTCTGGCGGCCACGCGATAGCGATTGCAGTAGCTCGCATGGCAAAGAAAGCTGCCTCCCTTGGTGACCTTTTCCGTGCCACGCACCGGGCCTCTCGGGTTAGTCGTCTCATGCTTTGGATGGTTAACCCCAAACCAGTCCTGGGTCCACTCCCACACATTTCCGACCATGGAGTAAAGACCATATCCGTTTGGAGGAAACGCCCTGACCGGGCACGATCCCGCATATCCATCTTCCGCCGTATCCTGCGAAGGAAACTCTCCCTGCCATACGTTGCAAAGGTGTTTGCCTTCGGGTTCAAGTTCGTCTCCCCACGGAAACAGCCTCTGCTCCAACCCGCCGCGAGCAGCGTATTCCCACTCTGCTTCCGTAGGCAGCTGTTTGCCCGCCCACGCGGCATAAGCCTCTGCGTCCGAGTAGGAGACATGAACCACAGGATGATCCTCACGGCCGCGAAGATGACTGCCTGGGCCCTCCGGAGCATCCCACTTCGCTTTGTATACCTTGCACCACCACTGCGCCTGGGCGACAGTGTCTGCGACAAGCTGCTTGAAACGCTCTTTGGGAATATGTGCCCAGAAGACGAAGGACCAGTCGTATCGCTCCGCCTCGGTGATATATCCCGTGGCCTGGATGAACTCTGCGTACTGCGCGTTGGTAACGGGCGTGATGTCGATCGAAAAGGGTGGCAGGACCACGAAGCGGACCGGGCCTTCCCCATCCGCAGAAAAGCCGAGGGCATAATCCGTGCCCATCTTGAAACGTCCACCGGGCAGCACAATCATGCCGGCGCTGGAGCTTTCCTGCAATGGATTGGCCAGAATCGCAGACTCGTTTGTGAGCTTTTCTGCGCGGTCTGCAGAAGGCGTGCAGCAGCTTTTCTTCTCTTCATCCATCGTCAAGGCAATGCTACACAACTTCAAGCCTCGCATGAAATGCCACGATCCCGAGCCACCCTGCAAGGTACGCTGCTCGGCACCATTACAATCCTTCCATGACCCGTACCAACATCCCGGGCACCAGCCCCTACGAACCCATCATCGGCTTCTCTCGCGCCGTTCGCATCGGCAATCAGGTTCATGTCTCCGGAACCGGGCCCGTCGGGGCCGACGATCTCGACGTCGCCGAGCAGACCGATCAGTGCCTCACCCTCATCGCCGCCGCACTCAAGAATGCAGGCGCCTCCTTCAAGCACGTCTACCGCACCCGCATGTTCCTCACCCGCACTGAGGACTGGGAGATCGTAGGCCGTGTCCATGGCAAGTTTTTCTCTCTCATCCGCCCTGCAGCCACCATGGTCGTCGTCAAAGAGCTCCTGGACCCGCGCTGGCGCATCGAGATCGAAGCCGACGCGTTCATTCCCGAATAGACATTCTTCTCGCAACGCGACCCCGCATCGTTACAATCGGGAACGTCATGACAGCCGCCACGGTCACGCGCCCAGGTCTTCTCCGGATCATTGCCGGAGCCGGACTTCTTGTAGGCACGCTTGATATTGCGGATGCCATCCTTTTCTTCGGTCTTCGTGGCGTTTCACCAACGCGCATCCTGCAGGGCATCGCCTTCGGACTGATCGGCCGCACAGCCTTCTCCCTGGGCACGCGCTCCGCCCTGCTTGGGCTTCTTCTTCACTTCTTCATTGCTACAACCGTCTCGGCCATCTACCTTCTCCTCAGCCGCAGACTTCCACTTTCGCGTCATCCATGGTTCTATGGAACCCTTTATGGCATCGCCGTTTACATCGTCATGAACTACGTTGTCCTCCCCCTGTCCCACATCGGCCTTCGCCCACTTCCTCCGCTTGCTCCCTTAATCAATGGGATTGCAGCACTCATCCTCTGTGTGGGAATTCCCCTCGCCTTCCTCGCACGGCACTACATCCCCTACAAGCCGTCCTCTCCCGCTGAAGATCACATAGAACCGATATGATGAAATAGCGAAGGGGCGTGGTGCACTCGTACCTGCGCTCAACCTATCTACCGAAAAGGAAATCAAATGTCGAAGCTGTCAATCCGCGATCTGGATCTCACCAACAAACGCGTCCTTATTCGCGTCGACTTCAATGTTCCTCTCTCGGTCGACGGCTCTGACAACGCACCGCGCATCACGGACGACACTCGCATCCGCGAAACCATCCCGACCATCGAGTACGCCCTCCGTCGCAAAGCCCGCGTCATCCTCTGCTCTCACCTCGGTCGTCCCAAGGGCAAGCCTGTCCTAACCATGAGCCTTCGTCCCGTCGTCGATCGCCTGCGCGAGCTGCTCGATCACGTTCTTGGTGAAGATGAGAATGTCGCTTTTTCGCCCGAGTGCATTGGTGAGATCGCCACCGAGATGGTGGGGAATCTCGAACCCGGCCAGCCCCTCCTGCTCGAGAATCTGCGCTTTCATGCCGAAGAGGAGAAGAACGACCCTGCCTTTGCGAAACAGCTGGCCTCGCTCTGCGACGTCTACATCAACGACGCCTTCGGCAGCGCGCACCGCGCCCATGCCTCCACTGAGGGCATCACACACCACGTTCCTGTCTCGGCTGCGGGTCTGCTCATGGAAAAAGAGCTGACCTATCTCAGCAAGGCCGTCAGCGACCCCATCAAGCCCTTCGTAGCGATCATCGGTGGCGCAAAAGTCTCCGACAAAATTGATGTCATCGACAGTCTCCTCGATCGCGTCACGTCGCTGATCATCGGCGGAGGCATGGCCTACACCTTCCTCAATGCCAAGGGCCAGACCACCGGCAAGTCGCTCGTCGAGACCGACAAGATTGATGTCGCCAAGGCCGCGCTCGACAAGGCAAAGAAGAAGGGCGTCGATCTCCTGCTTCCCATCGATCACGTCCTTGCGGACAAGTTCGCCGCCGACGCCAAGACGCAGATCTTCGCCGCCAACGGTCCCTTCCCTGCCGACTGGATGGGTCTCGACATCGGCCCCGCCTCCATCGAACTCTTCAAGAAGGAGATTGCCGACGCCATCACCATCGTCTGGAACGGCCCCATGGGAGTCTTCGAGATGCCCGCCTTCGCCAAGGGCACCAACGCCATCGCCAAGGCCGTCGCCGCCAATCGCGACGCCACCAGTATCGTCGGTGGGGGCGACTCCGTAGCCGCCGTTCAGAAGTCCGGGGTAGCCGACAAGATCAGCCACATCTCCACCGGTGGAGGAGCCTCGCTCGAATTTCTCGAAGGCAAGACTCTGCCCGGTGTAGCTGCCTTGACCGATAAAAAATAATTCGGCCATTTCGAAATTTGCGATTCGAGCCAAGTTCTGCGTAGTTCCGATTGCTCGGGATAAGCAGTCTCTTTGGCCTTCTCAACTGAAAAATGGAATACTGATCCCCGACATGCGAAAACCTCTCATCGCCGCCAACTGGAAGATGTACAAGACCCCCGCCGAATCCACGGCCTTCCTCACCAGCTTCTTCCCTCTCGTCAAGAACAACGAAGCCGCGGAGATCGTTCTCTGCCCGGCGATGACCTCCCTGCCCGCACTCGCCGACGCCGCACGCGGCAAGTCCGTCTTCGTCGGCTCCCAGACCATGCACTGGCTCGAAGAAGGCGCCTACACCGGCGAGACCTCGCCCACCATGCTCATGGCGATCGGTGCCACGCACGTCCTCATTGGCCACTCCGAACGCCGCCAATACTTCAACGAGACCGATACCACCGTCAACCTCAAGCTCAAATCCGCCCTCGCTCACTCACTGACACCTATCGTCTGCGTAGGCGAACACCTCAACGAGCGCGAGCAGAACCTCACCGCCGACGTCCTCAATCTCCAGATCTCGGTCGCCCTCGAAGGCATCGACAAAACGGAGCTTGGCCCGCTCGTGATCGCCTATGAGCCCGTCTGGGCTATCGGCACCGGTCGCACCGCCACACCCGAGATCGCCGGAGACGCCCATAAGATCATTCGCGCAAAGATCGCCTCCATCGCTGGCTCCGACGTCGCCAACGCCACCCGCATCCTTTACGGAGGCTCCGTCAAACCCGATAACGCCCGCTCTCTCTGCTGCCTTGAAGACATCGACGGCGCGCTCGTCGGAGGAGCCAGCCTCGATCCCGTCTCCTTCGCACAGATCATCCAAAACGCGACTGAGACGAACTGACAGCTTCGTCCAGTCGCCAGAACTTTTTTCAGTCTCCCGTCGTATTCCGTAAAACGATGACACTTTTGGTGCGTCTGTTCGCAACCACGTTGCTGTTTGCTCCCGTCTTGCTGCGGTCGCAAAGCGTACCTACGATCGAAGTGGAGACTCACTTGATCGACAACACCGTAAGCGTTCACGACAGCGCCGGTAATGTCGTCTCCGGTCTCACACGAAACGATTTCTCGGTTGTTGAAGACGGTGTACCCCAGACTATCCGCTTCTTCACGCCAGCCGAGCAGTTGCCTCTCAGCATCGGCCTCATCATCGACGCCAGCGGGAGCCAGCAGAAGTTCATCCGCCAGCACGAGAGAGATGTCGAATCCTTCCTGAGAAAGATTCTCCAACCCCAGGATCAGGCCTTCGCAGTATGCTTTGGCAACCATCTTCGACTGATCAGCGACTTTTCCGCTTCGGCTCCGACGATCGTTGACAACATCCATCGCTTCGACAAAGGAAAGATGGACTTTCCGGAGATCGGGCCCCAGGAAAAGCGCGACATGGGCACCGCTCTCTATGACGCGGTCTTTTATTCGGTGACCGAAAAGCTCTCTGCTGTGGGATGGCGTCGCCGCAAAATCATCCTCATCTTTAGCGATGGCGAGGATAACTCCAGTGAGCGCGACCTGATCGATGCCATCGAAGCAGCACAGACCGCAAACACACTCATCTACTCCGTGCGTTACACCGAACTGGAACATGGCAGGATGAATGCGCGCAACCGCTATGGCATGCGCGCGCTCGATCATCTCTCAGGGCGCACCGGCGGCCGATCGTTCGATGTACATGCTGTCAGCCTCGACCAAGCCTTCGCGGAGATATCCGACGATCTGCGCTCGCTCTATGAGATCGCTTACCAGTCCACCAACCGCGTTCGCGACGGAAGCTACCGTAAGGTCGTCATACAGAGCACTCGCTCCGGGCTTACAGTACGGTCGCGAACCGGTTACGTCGCACGCTGACCGCGAAGCTTAGTGCACCACTCCCGCCTGCTCCATCGGCCAGTACACAAACGCGGCCTTCCCATAGATCAGGTCGCGCTCCACCGGGCCAAAGTCACGGCTGTCGCTTGAGATGGACCGATGGTCTCCCATCACGAAGTATTCGTTGTCGGGAATGATCGACTCCGGCAGAGAGCGAACGTCTTCAAAGCGCGGAGGAACATACTTCTCCGAGAGCGCTCTTCCATTCACGTAAACGTGTCCGTGATCGATCTTCAGATCGTCTCCGGGAAGCGCAATCACGCGCTTGATGTAGCTCTTCTGATGGTCGTGGGGATAGAGGAAGACCACTACGTCACCGCGATGGATCTCTCCCACCCGGTAGGCCATCTTGTTGACGAAGAGCCTGTCCTGGTCCTCGAGCACAGGCAACATGCTCGTGCCTTCAACCCGGACCGGCTGATACAGAAAGATAATGATGAACGCCGACACGGACACCGAGATCACCAGGTCTCGCATCCACGAACTGATCCCGCTCTTTCGCATCTTCGACGGGTCCGCCCCGGTCGGTGGTTCGTGACCACCGCTGGCCGAAGCTTGGCTCGTCTGCTCGTCAGTTTGCACCGGCTTGCTCTCTTCTCCTGTCATTTGGACGCACCAGAACTCGATCCGGCATCTAGCCCCAATCCAGGAACCAGGGCCTTGCCATCCAGCCCGGCTGGAGACCATGTCTCCACAATCTCCTTTGCCAGCCTTGCTATCATCATCTCAGCCTCATTGTCCGCAGTCCAGCTTTTGTCTTCGTTCTCATCCGTAAAGATCGACACAACCATCGGCCCGCTCTTTCCCGCGATGATCGCGACATCGTTTCTCACCGCATTCAGGCTCCCTGTCTTGCTGGCGATCCCCGATCCCGTCTCGCTTGAATCCAGCTTTTCCAGGTATCGCGGTATCGTATTGCGGTAGAACTGGTTACGCAGCATCGTCAACGCCGTCTGGCAGATCGCCTCGTCGCCCGTCTCAACCGATTCGCCCGGTCCCGCCAACTGGCAACGTCCAATCCGCTCCATCACCGTTTCCATCTCATGCGCCGTCGTCTTCCCCAGGCCAAACTTTGGCTGGTCCGCCGGCATCGGCTCTGTCGCTGGCTTGCCGATCTTTTTATAGAGATGGGTGTCCTTCAGGCCCAGCCAGGCTATCCGCGCATTCACTGCGCTCACGCCAAATCGGTCGATCGCCAGGTTGGTCGCCGTATTGTCGCTGACGATGACCATCATCGTCAGCACATCTTTGAGCGTCAGGGTTAGCGGTGTATCGAAGAACGTCAGGACTCCCGATCCGCTCACGCCATCTCCCTTCGCCAGGGTCAACTTCTCATCCCATCGGGCTTTTCCAGCGCGTACCTGCTCCATCGCCTCAAAAAGAATCGCCAGCTTGATCACCGAGGCCGTCTGTACCGGCCTGTCCGCATCCAGCGACACCGTCTTTCCGGTATTCAACTGCGTTGCGTATAGGGTTACGCGGCCCTTATGCACCGCCGCCAACGCTTCAATCTTCTGCTGCAGCGGCTGATCGATCGTTCCGCGTGCATCCGCCGCTGGCATGGCACCAGGAGTCTCGGCTAGCGAGAGCGATGCTTTTCCCAGACCGAGAAAAAGCGCCCCCGCCATCGCGAGGCCACGAAGAAAACCGTTGGTCATGAATTGCATCTTACAAAGAATGCGTGCAAATTCCAGAGTACCTCGCGCAAAAGATTGCGCTCGCATACCACAACCCCGCAATGACAGTTGTAAAAATCTTTGCGCTGATTGATACAGGTGTATCAATCAGGAACCTTTGTGTACGCATCAAGGCACGATTAGGACTAGAATCGTGTAGAAAAGAGCAGCACCCTTTCGTAGCAGGTCTTTCTTATGTCATCCCTTACCATGCTCGAACCGGCCCAGTCCTCAAAATCCGTTCCCAATGGCCCCGATGAATTCCTCGGATTAGTCACAGAGACCTCGAATACGGCCTCTGAAGGACTCGACACAAAATCCGCGCTTGAAATCGCTCGCATCATCAATCACGAAGACGCCAAGGTTGCGGCTGCGGTTAAAAAAGCGCTTCCCGAAATCGCTATCGTCATTGACACGGTCGCGCGCTCCCTTCGCGACGGTGGACGCCTCATCTATGTAGGAGCTGGCTCCTCAGGCCGCATCGCCTCGCTGGATGCCTCCGAGTGCCCCCCCACGTTTTCTACCGCTCCCGCACAGGTGCAATACATCATGGCAGGTGGCCCTAAAGCCCTTGCTTCAGCCTCCGACGTCAACGAAGACTCTCCCGAGCTCGGCCAGCGCGATATCGCCCGCCGCCGTCCCACACGCAAAGATATCGTCATCGGCGTCTCCGCCTCTGGCCGCACACCGTACGTCGTGGGCGCCGTCGAGTATGCGCGCGCTCGCGGAGCCAAAACCGCTGCCGTTACCTGCAATCTCGGTACGGCCCTCTCCGAGGTCGCAGACACCACCATCATCGCCGAAGTCGGTCCCGAGGCTCTCTCCGGCTCCACGCGCATGAAGTCCGCCACCGCCCAGAAGATGATCCTCAACATGATCACCACTGGCGCCATGACCCGGCTCGGCTACGTCTACGACAACCTGATGGTGAATGTGCACATGAAGAATGCCAAGCTCGTCGAGCGAGGCATTCGCGTGCTGATGAAGGTCTGCAATATCGACCGCGACACCGCCATCCGGACCATCAAGTCCGCCGGCAAGTCCATCCCCATCGCCGTTGTAATGCTCAAGGCCAACGTAGACAAGATGGAAGCCGTTCGCCGCCTGACCAAATCCGATGGCAACGTCCGCCTCGCCATCGACGACTCCCGCCTCGAGCTCTGATCTCTCTTATAAACCAGCCGCCCGCATCGCGAATCCGTGATGCGGGGCTTTTCTGTCTGGATAAAGCCACCTGGCAGCAACCAGCAAAACCGTACTTTTATCTACAACTGGACGATCGTTAGCAAGGGAAGCTACCATGCCCTGCATGAAGCCAACTCTCTCGCGCCGCAATCTGCTTGGTGGCGGAACTATGCTCGCCGCCTCTTCACTTCTCTCCAACTCTGCCTTCTCCTTCGCCGCGCCGGCTTCCTCCTCTTCTCCCATTCGGCTCGGCATCGCCAGCTACACCTTCCGTAAATTCGATCAGGCTCATCTCATCGAGTTCATGAAGGAACTCAAGACTCCCTACCTCAACCTCAAAGACGTTCATCTCCCCATGACGCCTGCCGATCAGGTCGCCTCGCGCGCAGCGGAGTACCGCGCCGCCGGAATGACCCTTACCGCCGCCGGAACCATCTACTTCGACAAGGATGACGACAACGACATCCGCTCCAAGTTCGAATACGTCAAGGCCGCCGGAATTCCCATCATCGTCGGCTCTCCCACCCGTCAGGTCCTTCCGCGCGTCGAGAAATTCGTAAAGGAATACGACATCAAGCTCGCTATTCACAACCACGGCACGGAAGACAAGCAGTGGCCTTCCCCTCTCGATGTGCTCGCAGCCGTCAAATCCATGGACTCCCGTATCGGCTGCTGCATCGACGTCGGCCACACCATGCGCACCGGAACCGATCCCATCGCGGCTATTAAGAAGGTCGGTCCCCGCCTCTTTGACGTCCACATCAAGGATCTCGCCGATGGCAAGGTCAAGGAGAGCCAGGTTGCAGTCGGCGACGGTGTCATGCCCGTCCCCGGCATCTTCCGCGCCCTCGTCGATATTGGCTACAAAGGCAACGTCGATCTGGAATATGAAATCCATGACACCGATCCAATGCCCGGAGTCACCAAGAGCTTCGCCTACATGCGCGGAGTCATTGCCGGCATGGGCTTGAAATCCTGATCCTCCAAATCAGAACTGGAAAGAATGCGGTTCAGAACTCACCTTCTGAGCCGCATTCTCGTCCTTGCCTCGTCATCCATATCTCTCCGCGCTCAAAGCATCACCTCAAATCTCCGAAGTGTCATCCCGACCGAAGCGCAGCGAAGTGGAGGGATCTGCTTCTCCACCACCAACGAACAAACCTGAACCAAATCTGGGGTGCCCCATCGACCGCCTTTACAACCGCACCCTCCTCAACCGCAAAGCATTCGCAATCACCGACACGGAGCTGAAGCTCATCGCCGCAGCGGCCACCATCGGACTCAGCAGCCACCCGAACAGCGGATACACCACCCCAGCCGCCAGTGGCACCCCCGCAGCATTGTAGACAAACGCAAAAAACAAGTTCTGCCGAATATTCTGCATCGTCTTCTCGCTCAGCCGCCGCGCGCGCAGCAAGCCGCGCAGATCGCCGCTTACCAGCGTGATGCCTCCCGCCGCCATCGCGACATCCGTTCCCGTCCCCATCGCAATCCCCACCTCAGCCGCTGCCAGCGCGGGAGCATCGTTCACTCCATCGCCCGCCATCGCCACAATCTTTCCTTCCTTCTGCAGCCGCCGCACCACCTCTGCCTTCCCCTCCGGCGACACCTCGGCCTCGAAGGCAATCCCCAGCCTCTTCGCCACAGCCTCTGCGGTCGTGCGATTGTCCCCCGTGACCATCATCACGGTCAGGCCGCTCTTCTTGAGAGCATCGATCACCTCCTGCGACGAGCCCTTCACCGGATCGGCCACCGCAATCAAACCTGCGGCCCTCCCGTCGATCGCAACCAGCATCGCTGTCCGCCCATCCCGGCGCAGTACCTCAGCCCGCTGCTCCATCGCGCCAGCATCCACCTTCTCCTCACGCATCAACGCCGCATTGCCTACCGCTACGCGCCGCCCATCCACTACGCCTGTCACGCCCTTTCCCGTAATCGAGGCAAACTCCCTCACCTCGTTCAACGCAATCCCGCGCTCCTCTGCTCCCGCCACGATCGCAGCACCCAGCGGATGTTCGCTCGCCCGTTCCAGGCTCGCCACCGCCCGCAGCAAATCAGCCTCACTCACACCCTCCGCCACAACCACCTCCGTCAAGCGAGGCTTCCCTTCCGTCAGCGTGCCTGTCTTGTCCACCACCAGCGTGTCGACCTTCTCCAGCGTCTCCAGCGCCTCGGCACTCCGCACCAGTACGCCCTCGTGCGCTCCGCGTCCCGTCGCCACCATCACCGACATCGGCGTCGCTAGCCCCAGAGCGCACGGACACGCGATTAGCAGCACCGACACCGCAATCACCAGCGCATGCGCCAGCCTCGGCTCCGGCCCCCACACCGCCCATGCCAGCGCTGCAAGCACCGCCGCGGCCAGTACCGCCGGAACGAAGTATCCCGCCACCTTATCCGCCAGCCTCTGGATAGGCGCCCTCGACCGCTGCGCCGCACTCACCATCTTCACAATCTGCGCCAGAAGCGTATCCGCGCCCACGCGCTCGGCCCGCATCACCAGCGCCCCGGTGCCATTGATCGTCCCGCCGACAACGTACTCGCCCGCCGTCTTCTCCACCGGAACCGGCTCGCCCGTCACCATCGACTCGTCCACCGCGCTCCGGCCTTCCTCCACCACGCCGTCCACCGGAACCTTCTCGCCTGGCCTGATTCGCAGCCTGTCACCGGCAACAATCTCGCTCAGCGCAACATC
Organism: Edaphobacter sp. FHG110511_03; assembly: GCF_059115365.1. Taxonomy (NCBI): domain Bacteria; kingdom Pseudomonadati; phylum Acidobacteriota; class Terriglobia; order Terriglobales; family Acidobacteriaceae; genus Edaphobacter; species Edaphobacter sp. FHG110511_03. The sequence goes on from NZ_JBZYWL010000005.1 coordinate 91,670, forward strand.
GCTCTCCGTCCCGTCCGCTGCAATCCTCCGCGCCGTTTTTGGAGCCAGCCCCAGCAACGCGCGAATCGCCCCACCCGTCTTGTCCCTCGCCCTGAGCTCCAGCACTTGGCCCAGCAGCACCAGCACCGTAATCACTGCCGCCGCCTCGAAGTACAATCCCAGCCCGCCGCCGTGCTCTCGAAACGAATCCGGAAAGATCCCCGGCGCAACCACGGCCACCACGCTGTAGAGATACGCTGCGCCCGTCCCCATCGCAATCAGCGTGAACATATTCAGGCTGCGATGCACCACCGACGCCCACCCGCGCTCGAAGAACGGCCATCCGCACCACAGCACCACCGGAGTCGCCAGAACCATCTGCGCCAACCCCATCCATCCGCTGTTCAACATCGCGGCAAACGGATGCCCCGGCCACATCTCCCTCACCATCACCGCCAGCAGCGGAAGCGTCAGAGCCACTCCCACCCAGAACCGCCGCGTCATACTCTTCAGCTCTGGATTCTCCTGCTCCGCCGTCACCTCGCGCGGCTCCAGCGCCATCCCGCAGATCGGGCAGCTTCCCGGCCCATCCCTCACAATCTCGGGATGCATCGGACACGTGTACTCCACGCGGTTCATCGCAGGTGCGACCGCCTCCAACGCCATCCCACACTTCGGACAAGCGGCCATCTTCTCCGACACAACCTCCGGATGCATCGGGCACGTATATCCTTCCCCGCTCGAAGCCCCATGCTCCACCGGCTTCACCGTACCCGCATGCGCATGCGCCTCGTGGCCGCAACATCCTGCAGAAGCCTTCGCCGAACTCATCCCTCCAAGCGCAACCAAATCTTCCGGCAATCGCGTGCCGTCATACTTCGCCGGGTCAGCTTCAAACTTCTTTTTGCAACCCTCGGAGCAGAAGTACCACCGCTGTCCGCCGTAATCGCTCGTCCACTTCGCCGTATCGACCTTTACCTGCATCCCGCAGACCGGATCTTTCGCCATCTCGCTCATTCCGAAACTCTCCTTCAACTACGCTGACGAACAACCCGTCTTTCCATTACACATGACACAATTCTTTACATCTCCCGCCTTGCCACACCTCCCTCGAAGATGGTGTCATCTCTTCTGATGGCCACCGGCTCCCATCCCGCTTCCGACATCCAGCGCTCCATCGAGGCCGTCTGGCGCATCGAGTCGGCAAAGCTCATCGCCTCCCTCACCCGCATCGTCCACGACGTCGGCCTCGCCGAAGACCTCGCCCAGGACGCCCTCGTCGCCGCGCTCGAGCGCTGGCCCAACGCCGGAATCCCCGACAATCCCGCCGCCTGGCTCATGGCCGCCGCCAAAAATCGCGCCATCGATAACCTACGTCGCAACAAGCTTTTAGATAAAAAACATGAACAACTAAGTTATGAACTGGAAGGCTCCCGCCAGCTCACCCCCGACGACATCAACGCCGCCATCGACGACCCCGTCGGCGACGACCTCCTCCGCCTCATCTTCATCTCCTGCCACCCCATCCTCTCCCCTGAAGCCCGCGTCGCCCTCACCCTCCGCCTCCTCGGCGGCCTCACCACCGACGAGATCGCCCGCGCCTTCCTCCTCGCCGAGCCCACCGTCGCCCAGCGCATCGTCCGCGCCAAACGCACCCTCTCCGAAGCCCGCATCCCCTTCGAGCTCCCCCTCGGCGACGAGTTCACCGCTCGCCTCGCCTCCGTCCTCCAGGTCATCTATCTCATCTTCAACGAGGGCTACTCCGCCACCGCCGGCGACGACTGGACCCGCCCCGCCCTCTGCGAAGACGCTCTCCGCCTCGGCCGCATCCTCGCCGAGCTCGTCCCCGACGAGCCCGAGGTCCACGGCCTCGCCGCCCTCATGGAGATTCAGGCCTCCCGCCTCAACGCCCGCGTCGGTCCCACCGGCGAGCCCATCCTTCTCCTCGACCAGGACCGCTCCCGCTGGGACCAGATCCTCATCGGCCGAGGCCTCGCGGCACTCGAGCACGCCCAAAGACTCCTCTCCCAACCAGCATCTTCTGATCAAATTGTCATCCCGACCGAAGCGCGCAGCGCGAAGCGGAGGGATCCGCTTCTCTACCAGGACACTCATCCCGCCACCAAACCGGGTGTCCCATCTTCGGCTCGTGACGACGCCAGTCGACGCGAGACCAAGGTGGGTTTGCAGGATGCCAGTGCCTCCTCGCAAAGAGTCGAACCAACGGATGCCAACCCCGGCACCTACACCCTCCAGGCCGCCATCGCCGCCTGCCACGCCCGCGCCAACGTCCCCGATGCCACCGACTGGCACCAGATCGCCTCCCTCTACGCCCAGCTCGCCCGGCTCACGCCATCCCCCATCATCGAGCTCAACCGCGCCGTCGCCATCTCCATGGCCTCCGGCCCCGCCACCGCCCTTCCCCTCATCGACGCCCTCACTGAAGAGCCCACCCTCAAGGGCTACCATCTTCTTCCCAGCGTTCGCGGAGACCTTCTTCGCAAGCTCGGGCGTCACCAGGAAGCTCGCACCGAGTTCGAGCGCGCCGCCACTCTCACTCGCAACGCACGAGAACGAACGCTCCTGCTCGACCGCGCCAGAACCTGCCATCTCGATTCTTAGCGCGCCAAGGTCCCCTCAAGAAAGCCCCTCCCCACACGTCATTCTGAGCGCAGCGCAGCGGAGTCGAAGAATCCCTGTATTTCGCCTGTGCCGCCACAACTCGTAAAGGCATAATCCGTCTCACCCTTGAGCAAAACCCGTGGTCTCAGCCATGTTGGGTTTGGCACATCAGGGCTGCACCGGGCTTCCAGGGTCGAGTGCGACGATCCCGGTGTCGGACGATAGTCTCTCAGGGTACTCAGGAAGCACCAAGCCGCCCGTCAGGCTACCTCTATATTGATTGGGCCGATGGTGGTTTGGTCCGATTCGCCCCATATCTCTGACAACTCAAGCTCAACGCCGCCTCGGATGTATTCCAAGCGCGTGGCGCATATCGAACTTCTCTGTATCGAACTTCAATTCGTGTGCCTCGTGCAGAACCCAACCTAGTATTCGCGGGTCTGGACAACCTTCATCGCGGCGAAGAACAGAATTGCAGCTAAGCCGAGCGAGAAGGCCATTGCAGTCCACGGGACCGTGTGTGCGAGGAGAGGCGAACCCTCTCGCATGGCTCGAAAGATATTGGCGGAGGCCGGCAAAGGAGTATGGGCAGAAACCCACCACAACGTTGCCGAAGCTAGCATCGTTCCCCATGCACGCCACTGGTCGTCAAGGAAGGTAGCCAGCAGCACAGAAAGGCAATAGAACGTCGTAGCACAAACGATGAGCGTTCCCGCATACTCCATCATTTCAGCGAACGTTGACATGGCCCTGAATACAGGCGATACCAGCCACATTCCGCAGCAAAGCGCCACTACTACGCCGACCACCTCCAACCATCCGATGCAGGCTCGGATCGCAAGCAGACGGAGCCTGCTCACAGGTAGCGAGAGAGTGAAAAGCATAGAACCGTGGAGACCTTTGGATGCCTGGAATGAAGGTTGCGTGGCGATTCCCGCGCCTCCCAGAATCGCGCAAAGCATCAGGACAAGCGAAGGGGTTGAGAACAAGACGAACCCGAGGGCCGGGTTCTTACCGCCTGACGGGGTCGCTGCATTCCGGACCGAATGCTGAAAGAACAGAAGAAACGTCGCGAAACCGACCAGGAACAACAGCTTAAAACGGGTTTCCAGCCATCCTTTGTACCAAAACATGTCAGTTATTCCTCACGTGTTCCAGAAAGATTTCTTTGAGAGTCACCGGGTAGCGCTCGACGACGGCCCCCGGTATGGACTGTGCCTGTTCCACGATGCCATCTACGTTCTGGCTTGCAAGAAGTGAGACCACGCGTCCTTCTTGGTAAACCGACTCAACCCCGTCTTCCCATCGCAGCGCTAACTCATCAGGGTTTTCGAGCACCACTCGGATCCTTCGGTAGCGAGACTTGATGTCATCCAGTGAGCCCGAAACGATCATCCTACCCCGATCGATAATGCCGATGTGATCGGCGATCAGATCAACCTCCGCCAGCTGGTGTGAGGAAAAGAACATGGTTGTTCCCGACGTGGCGGCCATGGTAACCAGCTCACGCAATACATCCTCGATGACGGCAGGATCGAGTCCATCGGTTGGCTCATCCAGGATCAGCAGGTCGGCGCCTCGCGAAAAGGCCAGCAGGAGCATCAGCTTCGACCGCATCCCTTTCGATAAGTCCGGTATTTTGCCTTTCAGGGGAAGCTCGAATATCTCCAGATAGCGTCGTTCGAGATCGTGCCGCCATTTAGGGAAGAGTGGACGAGTGAAGCGAATAATCTCCTCCACCGTCATGTAAGGATAGAGCTCCTTGTCTTCTGTTACGAAGCCAATGCGGCGGCGGATCTCAACGGAGTGGTCCGCGTCGGCGACGGGGCTTCCAAACACGAGGGCGCTGCCGCTGTCCGCCCGCAACAGGCCCATGAGAGTTTTTATAGTGGTAGTTTTGCCTGCACCATTGCGGCCGAGGAAACCAAAAATACTTCCAGCGGGCACCCGCAGATCCAAGCCACGTAATGCTTGTTTATCCTTGTAAGACTTACAGAGTTGACTTGTTTCGATGACGAAGTCGGTCATAGCTTCCTTTCTCTTCCTGCTACCGATCCCTGTCTTGCGCCAGCCTGCCCTAACTCATTTTCAAAGGCTCTGCGTATCTCCTCTTCGGTCAGTCCCATTGAGAACATTCGTTCAATCGCAGATCCAACCACAGCCTGGGCCTTACGGATCAGGCTGGCTCGGCCTTCTGGCGATCCTTTGATGTACGCACCAGAACCGTGCTTCAGCGCGATGACCCCTTCGTGTTCCAACTCTCTGTACGCACGGACCACGGTGTTTGGGTTCATGACCAGGTCTTCCGCAACCTTCCGGATAGTAGGGAGTTGATCACCCTCTCGTAGCGCACCTGTTTCTACCGCGTGTTTCACCTGCTCCATAAGCTGGAGATAGAGCGGTATGCCGGAAGCTGGGTTTAGTCGAAAGATCACAACAAATGTGTACTAGTCTATCGATACACTATACACATCACGGATGACGCGTCAAGCAGCGGGAAAGACCATTCAAGGAAGTTTCGTAACAGCCTCGAATGAGCGGGCAATCGCCCACAGCCGCGACCCGCTTCTACTTACGCCAAGCCTGGTAGCAATGCCGCAGCATCGAAATCTACTTTGGCCTGCTTCTAGCTAATCCAAGCCTGGTAGCCCAATGCTTTAGCATCGGGTTCGCTTAGCCCTAGCTTCTAAGCACGCCAAGCCTGATAGCCGTATGCTTTAGCATTGGGTCCGCTTGGCCCTTGCTTCTAGGTACGCCAAGCCTTCAGGCTTGGCCCTCTTATGACCCGCCGCTGAAAGCGGCGTACCGCACTGCCGTAGGCTGGAGCGGAGTCCGAAGATCCGGGGTCCCCGGCGAGCTAGCTCGCTGGGGTGGAAAGGACGGAGCGACCCAATTCCCAGCGCAGCCACCAAAACCTGTCAACCCGCAACCACCCTAACTCAAAACAAATCAGCAACATCCATCTGCCGATTCCACCGCCCCCAACCGCTATACTGGTATTAGTAGACCCAAAGGCCCCAAACGCCCAATAAAATACTTGTTTTCAATGCTTTACTAATAACCCATTTGAAGTCAATATTTTGCAAAAGAGGTCCGCAGGTAAGTTACCTGTAATCAAGATTTTGCGCAAAATAAGGTACCGGGGGAGTATCACACGCCATGTCCGACAACCGAACCGACCTCCTCAATCTCATCGCAACCCACTCCTTCCGTCTAGGCGACTTCACCCTCGCCAGCGGCCAGAAATCCGACTACTACATCGACTGCCGCACCACCACGCTGCACGCCGAAGGCGGCCGGCTCTCCGGCCTACTGATGTACGACCTCATCCGCCAGTACTTCCCCCACGCCGACGCCGTAGGCGGACTCACCATGGGAGCCGACCCTCTGGTCTCGAACACCGCCAGCGCCTCCGCCTGGAACCATCTGCACCATAAGCACGACCCACTCATCCACGGCTTCCTCGTCCGCAAGGCCGAAAAGACCCACGGCACCGGCCGCCGCCTCGAAGGCTTTCACAAGCTGGGAGCCCACGTCGTCATCGTCGACGATGTCTGCACCACCGGCGGCTCCACCATCACCGCCATCGAAGCCACGAAGGAATCCGGCATGAACGTCATCGGCGTCCTCTGCCTCGTCGACCGCGAACAAGGCGGCCGAGCCAACATAGAAGCCGCCGCCCCCCACGCTCCGTTCCACGCTCTCTTCACCGCAACCGACGTCCGGGCCGCGCACCTGTCTCTCAAAGGAGAGCAGCCTTGAGCAAAGGAGTGCAGCCATGAGCAAAGGAGAATAAGCCATGAGCGAAACGCAGCCAGAGATCACCTACGTCGGAGGCCCGACCGCACTCATCCACTATCACGGCATGCGCTTCCTCACCGATCCCACCTTCGACCCCGCGGGTGGCGATTATGGAAGCGCACCAGCTACGTTGCACAAGACCGGCGCCCCGCAGGTAAGCGTTGAAACCCTCGGTCCGATCGACTACATCCTGCTCAGCCACGACCAGCACTTCGACAACCTCGACCACGCCGGAAGAAAGATGCTGTCGCAGGCGAAGCATGTCCTCACCACCACAGAAGGTGCAAACCGGCTCGGCGGAAACGCGATTGGATTCGCCCCATGGCAGACCATCGAAGTCAAAAATCCGGAAGGCCGGCCTTTTCTGATCACTGCCACCCCTGCGCGTCACGGCGCGTTCGGGTGCGAAGCCAGAAGCGGTCCCGTGGTCGGCTTCGCCGTCAGCCCCACAGAGAGCGGGATCGAAGGCGCTCTCTACTTCTCGGGAGATACGGTCTGGTACGAAGGCATAGCGGAAGTAGCCCGGTGGTTCAATGTGACGACCGCTATCCTCAACATGGGAGCGGCACGCGTCCAGGCCGCAGGTCCCGCTCCTCTCACCATGACCGCCGAGGACGGAATTGAAGTCGCCAAGGCTATGCCCGAGGCCACCATCGTCCCCCTGCACTTCGAGGGCTGGACCCACTTCAGCGAATCGAAGCAGGTCATCCAGGAGGCCTTCTGGAACGCCGGACTCGACAGCCGCCTTCGCTGGGTCGACCCCATTCGTCCTTCTTCCGATAAACTATAGAGGACATGATTCCCACCCTCGAATGGCTCCCCAACGGCGTTAACTTCCTCGATCAAACCAAGCTTCCCCTCGAGGAGACCTACGTCCTCGCCACGGACTACAACCAGGTCGCCACCGTCATCCGCGACATGATCGTCCGCGGCGCTCCCGCCATCGGAGTCTCCGCCGCCATGGGAGTCGCCCTCGGCGTCAGCCAGTCGAAGGCCGCCGACCTCTCCACCCTCTCCGCCGAGGTCGCCACCATCGGCGACACCCTCGCCGCCACGCGTCCCACCGCGGTCAATCTCTTCTGGGCCATCCAGCGCATGCGCGATAAATACGACGCACTCGCCGCCGCCAACACCTCGATTCCCGAGATCAAGGCCGCCCTCATCAAGGAAGCGCAGCTGATGTACGACGAAGACATCGCCGCCTGCAAGTCCATGGGAGCTCACGGAGCCGCGCTGCTCCCGCAGGAAGGCACCGTCCTCACTCACTGCAACGCCGGAGCCCTCGCCACCTGCGGCTACGGAACCGCCCTCGGAGTCATCCGCGCCGCCGTCGAGCGCGGCCACAAGATCGACGTCTACGCCGACGAGACTCGCCCCTATCTGCAGGGAGCCCGCCTCACCGCGTGGGAGCTGCTGCACGACAACATCCCCACCACCGTCCTCTGCGACAACATGGCCGGCTCGCTCATGCGCCAGGGCAACATTCAGGCCGTCATCGTCGGAGCCGACCGCATCGCCGCCAACGGCGATACCGCCAACAAGATCGGAACCTATTCGGTCGCGGTCCTCGCCAAGGAGCACGGCATCCCGTTCTACGTCGCCGCCCCGCTCTCGACCATCGACGTCAACACGCCCGATGGCGACGCGATCCCCATCGAGCAGCGAGCCGCCACCGAGGTCACGCACTCGAACGGCAAGCAGATGACGCCCAACGGAGCCGCCATCCAGAACCCCGCCTTCGATGCGACCCCGGCGAAGTACATCACCGCCATCATCACAGAGCACGGCGTCCTGCGGGCTCCGTACGACCAGTCCATCCGAGAGATGTTCGAGAAGGCCGCGGCCAAACCCGATCTCATCTCCGCATAGAAGTGCCCGCGCAGGAGCTGAAAACGGCGAAACGGGTTCGAAGTGAAAGAGGAGGATTCATCCACACTTATTCAGTGGCCTGCCCATCGCCTCACGGTTTAGAAAACCTTCTACCCTAGAAGGCAGCCCGGTGATCTACCGTTTTCTCAATCCGCATTACCGATCGCTTCTTCGCGGAGCTCTCCTGGTTCTCCTCAGCCTTGGCGCCGCAGTTCTGCTCTCTGACTTCCCCCGCAACCGCGCCACTCTTTGGCTCATTCTTCCCTGCTTTACGGCCATCGCCGGAACCATCGATCACATCCGCTGCATGCGAACCCGATGGAGCTTCTATCACGGTGGCGTCCTGCTTCTGATTTACATGGACCTGATGGCGCTCGGCATGATCCTCTTCTTGTTTCTTTATCCATATGCTCTCTGGCTCACGCGGTCTGCATAGTTCTGCATCAGAACATGTCGTATACTCGCGGTGATTTCCGGTACGTCACTTTATAAAAATTCAGGGAGATCTTCATGCTTAAGGGCTTTCGCGATTTCATTCTGCGCGGCAATGTGATGGACCTGGCAGTCGCTGTCATCATTGGTGCGGCTTTTACGGCCATCGTCACCGCGCTGACTACAAACATCATCAATCCATTGCTTGGCGCCATCTTCGCCAAGCCCAACTTCGACTACATGGTCGGGCACATCCATGGCGGCGTGATCGAGTACGGCAAGTTCTTGACCGCAATCGTCAACTTTCTCTTGATCGCCGCTGTCGTCTATTTCTTTCTCGTGCTTCCCACGCAATACCTGCTGAAGAAATTCCACCCGCCAGTGGCTACTCCTCCCGCAACGAAGGCCTGCGGCGAATGCCTCTCCGATATTCCGCTTGCAGCGCACCGGTGCAAGTTCTGCGGCCAGCCAGTCGCCGCCTAGTCTCTCCACATTCTCCGTTCCGTGTGGCGTGGAGCCCTCTCTTCGCGCCACGCGGAATGCTGTACTCTAACCTCTAACGATCCCTTAGAGGTTAACTTTGCGCGCTGTCCGAATCCTGGCCTGCCCCTTTCTCCTCGCCGCTCTCGCCGCTTCGGCCCAAACCCCGCAGGTCTTCGGCTACCGCGACTTCACCCAGCAGTCAAAGTGGGATGCAGCCTTCCTGCCCATACCCGACGCAAAACTTGCGGGCGAACATCTCAAGACTCTCACCGCCTCTCCGCACTGGGCCAGCTCCGAGGAGGACTACGCGACCGCCGTCTACGTCGCCGACAAATTCAAGGCAGCCGGCCTGAAGACCCAGATCGTTCCCTACAAGGTGCTGCTCAACAAGCCTGTAAAGATCTCCATCGAGGCCTTCAAAGCCAACGGTGAAAAGCTGATGTCCGGCCCCTCCCCTGAGCATGTCGATCCCAGCAAAAACGGCGGCGATCCATTCCAGGACGACCCGCGGATCTTTCCCGCCTTCAATGGCTCTTCCCCATCCGGGGATGTGACCGGCGAAGTCGTCTACGCCAACTACGGCAGCCTGGCCGACTTCAAAAAGCTCGCCAGCCTCGGCATCAGCGTTAAAGACAAGATCGTCCTCGTCCGTTACGGCCAAAACTTTCGCGGCGTAAAGGTCTACCTGGCCCAGCAGTACGGCGCAAAAGGCGTGCTCATCTACTCCGACCCTGCTGACGACGGCTACTTTCGCGGCGACGTCTACCCCAAGGGTCCCTTCCGCCCGGAATCAGGCGTGCAGCGCGGCTCCGTGCAGTTTCTTCCCATCTACCCCGGCGATCCGCAGACCCCCGGCATCGCCTCCACGCCCGATCTTCCCGACTCCAAACGAATCCCTCTGGCCGAGCTCAAGGGAAACCAGCCTTCGATTCCCTCAAATCCCCTCTCGTACAAGGACGCCGCTCCCATCCTCAAGTGCCTCGATGGCCCGGTCTCTCCCCACGCCTGGCAGGGAGCACTTCCCTTCACCTATCACGTCGGCGGAACCAGTCGCGTGACGGTGCATATGCATCTGGAGCAGGACACGGCGTTGCGCACTATCTGGGATGTTGTCGGAACCATCGAAGGGACCGACGCCTCACAGAAAGAGGACTGGGTCGTCGCCGGAAATCACCGTGACGCCTGGGTCTTCGGAGCCGTCGATCCCAACTCCGGCACCGCCGCGATGCTCGAGTCCGTTCACGGTCTCGGCGAGCTGCTCAAGCAGGGATGGCGCCCAAAGCGCACAATCGTCATCGGGTCCTGGGACGCTGAGGAGGAAGGCCTGATCGGCTCTACCGAATGGGCTGAGCAGAACGCCACTCACCTGGCGCGTGCTGTGGCCTACTTCAATACCGACGTCGGAGTCTCCGGTCCGGATTTCAAGGCCGCTGCCGTCCCTTCTCTCAAACACTTTGTGCGAGAGATCGCGAAACAGGTTCCCTCGCCAAAAGGCGGTACCGTCTATCAGCAGTGGAGGCTCGAAGAGGAGACTGACGCCCAAAATCATACCGCCTCGACTCTGGGTGCAACTCGCGATAACTCCCTGGGACAAGAAGACGTCCATGTGGGCGATCTCGGCTCCGGCTCCGACTACACCCCCTTTATCCAGCACCTCGGCGTGCCCTCGACCGACATCGGATCGGAAGGACCCTACGGCGTGTACCACTCCGCCTTCGACAACTACAACTGGTTCATCAAATTCGCCGATCCCACCTTCGTCTATGAACAACAGCAGGCCCGCATCTTCGGGCTCGAGATTCTGCACATGGCCGACTCCGATGTGCTGCCCTACGACTATCAGCTCTACGGCAAGGAAATCGTCGGCTATCTCGAAGAGGCGCAACGCCATGCCACGACGGGCAAGCTGGACCTTGACTTTGCTCCCACCCTGGCAGCAGCCCATCGCTTTGAGGCGGCCGGCGCTTCGCTCCGTACCCGCCAGCTTTCTCCTCCGGAAAACCCGGTAGCCCTCAACAAGGCTTTGCGTGAAGCGGAAGGCGCTCTCCTGAATCCCGACGGCCTTCCCCATCGCCCCTGGTACAAACACACCATCTATGCCCCTGGCGAATATACCGGCTATGCCGCAGTTGTGATTCCAGGCGTCAACGAAGCCATCGGCGAGCCCGACGCCAATCGTGCGAAAGCTCAACTTCTCCAGCTCGCAGGAGCGCTCGACCGTGCATCAGCGATTCTCGAGACTGCCGCAAAATAAGATCGCTCCCACGCAAAAGGGCGAGCCGAAGGCCCGCCCTTTTGTTTTTTCGATTTCGGAGAACCGGATCGAATTACCAGTTCCCGCCCTGCGTAACCGTTTCTGGTTCAGAAGCCTCAGGGTCTGCCCGAGTCTCCCTCCCCCGATTCATGTCACTTTGGTTGGGTCGACTTGCTTCTTGCCATCCATTGGTCCTTCCGGTTTCCCGGATGTTCCAATCAGGATCACTCCTGATTTCAGGATCACTCCTGATTTTTTGGTTGGCCATAGGCTACTCTCTCCTTCTGGAAGATTGCTCTTCCGTTACAAAATGAGATTTCCCCTCGTCCGAAACCGTTGTCCCTTCCATAAAATTTTTGCCTGTGCAAATTGTGGAAGCTGTGGATATCCCCGCTGGATCTGCACCATTCGCGAGCAGAAACCCAGCTCTCTCAACGGGAAGCCCGCTTCTTCGCTCCCTTCAAAGCCGAAGCTGATCTGGAGCCCACCGACCTCTTCGCAGACGCGCGCTTCGTCTGCTGAGACAATGCCTTCTTCGAGACCGTCGACTTTGGCTCACGCTTCAGCGCCGCTTCACTACTGTGCGATCGCTTCGCCGAGGGTTTCTGTCCGGGATGCTCCTGCCCCTCTTCATACTCCCGCTCAGCCCGCTGGCGTACCGCCTTTGAGCCGCTCTTCGGCGGAGCCAGGGGGATCCCGGCTCGGCGTGCCTTACTCAATCCGATCGCAATCGCCTGTTTCGCCGACCTGACACCGTGTTTGCCCTCACGCACATGCTCGATCTCTTCATGGACAAACTCTCCCGCCGCCGTCGACGGAGCTTTGCCTTCGCGTAAATCTTCTTTTGCCCGCTCTAGGATTCGTTTTTCCGGCATGGCCATACTCCTCTCTGCCGCGCTGTGCGACACATTCTGTGCAACATCGGATGCCATGCCTTGCAAAACCGTGGTCTATCGCAAACACGAAGGCCGCCCCAGTCGGAGCGGCCTTCGCGTTTCATGAAACTTCTATCCTCGAAGCGCCATCTGTTCGGTCACAATCTGGGTAAGATCCGGCTTCTTCAGTCCGTGCTCGCGCTCATTGAACTGATCCACCTTGCTCGACCAGTTCATCGAGCAGAACTTCGGCCCGCACATGCTGCAGAATGCCGCCTCCTTGTAGTAGTCATCCGGCAGCGTCTCATCGTGCATGCCGCGAGCCGTATCCGGATCGAGCGAGAGCGCGAACTGCTTATCCCAGTCGAAGGTGTAGCGTGCATGCGAGATTGCATCGTCGCGGTCGCGTGCACCCGGACGATGCCGTGCAATATCAGCCGCATGCGCAGCGATCTTGTACGCGATAATCCCGTCCTTCACATCCTTCTCGTTCGGCAGGCCAAGGTGCTCCTTCGGGGTGACGTAGCAGAGCATCGCCGCGCCATGCCATCCGATCATCGCTGCGCCGATCGCCGACGTGATGTGATCGTAGCCGGGAGCGATGTCCGTAACCAGTGGTCCAAGCACATAGAACGGAGCGCCGTCGCAGAGCTCGACCTCCCTGTCCACCTGCTCCTTGATCTTGTCCATCGGCACGTGACCCGGACCTTCGATCATCACCTGCACATCACTCTTCCATGCCTGACGCGTCAACTCGCCCAGAGTCTTCAACTCGGCAAATTGCGCTTCGTCACTGGCATCGGCCACACAGCCCGGCCGGAGACCATCTCCGAGTGAATAGCTGACGTCATACTTCGCCATGATCTTTGTAATGCGGTCAAAGTTTTCGTACAGGAAGTTCTGCTTGTGGTGGTGCGTCATCCACTGCGCCATGATCGCGCCGCCGCGGCTGACGATACCGGTAATACGCTTGGCGACCATCGGAACATACTGGATCAGCACGCCCGCATGGATCGTGAAGTAGTCCACGCCCTGCTGTGCCTGCTCCTCGATCACCTCGAGGTACATATCGATATTCAGATCCTCGACCCGCTTCACCCGGCTCAGCGCTTCATACAGGGGCACTGTCCCGATCGGCACCGGGCTGTGCCGCAGAATCGATTCGCGGATCATCGGGATATCGCCGCCGGTCGAAAGATCCATCACCGTGTCCGCGCCGAAGTGCACCGCCGTATGCAGCTTGCGCAGCTCTTCGTCCACATTCGACACCAGCGCCGAGTTTCCGATATTCGCGTTGATCTTGCAGAGCGACTCTACTCCAATCGCCATCGGCTCCAGCTCGACGTGATTGATGTTGGCCGGGATAATCATGGTGCCTTTGGCGACTTCGCTGCGCACCAGCTCCGCGGAGATCTTCTCGCGCTCGGCCACAAATGCCATCTCTTCCGTGATCAGACCCTTGCGCGCAAAATGCATCTGCGACATGTTGCTGTCGCCAGTTCGCTCCGCCTCGGCCTTGCGCTTGACGATCCACTCCGCCCGGCCGGTCGGAACCTTATATCCATTGCCGTTCGTGCCATTTCCACCCGGGTGATGATTGCCATTTGTGCTCATAGGAACCCTCTTTTCAACGAATCGCTGCGCCGCAAGCTGGACGCATCCCGAGTATATCGCTGTTGCGCACGACAAGGTATCCAGGCGCGGCGCGCAACGGAAACAGTGAAGTCCTGCAGCCATTCCCATTGCGGCCAACCTAACGCATCGCCTCGCATCCAAACCAGTCAGAACGCGCACGACCCGTGAGCACTCCGGCGCACGTTGCCGTCTCACCCCGGATTCGATATCAGCCGCATATGCGCCCAACCGGGCGCTGGCGGCCTTGCGCACCGAAAACAAAAGGAGCATCAGCCATGAAAATGTTCTCAGCCAACATCGAAGATCTCCGCACACTCTATATCACCAACCTCAAAAAAGCCCTGGACATGGAGCAGAAGATTACGGACGCTCTTCCCAAGATGATCGAGAAATCCACCAACCCGCAGCTTGCGACAGCTTTCCAAGATCACCTGCGCCAGACCGAAGGCCACGTCGCGAACGTAGAGGCGCTGGTCCGCAATGCCACGGGTGATGCCGATACGGAGACCTGTAAGGCAATCTCCGGTCTCGTCACCGAGGCCGAAGACAGCATCAAGGATGCAAAAAACGATACAGGCATCCGCGACATCACCCTCATTGCTGCAGGACAGCAGGTCGAACACCATGAAATGGCTGTTTATGGCACGCTGCGCAACTGGGCTATCATCCTTGGCCTCACGGAAGACGCTCGTATCCTCGAGTCGATCCTCAATGAAGAGAAGGCAGCCGACAAGCTGCTCAGCTCCATCTCCGACGGCGTCAATATGCAGGCCGCCGCTTAGCCTGCCCACATGCAAAAAAGAAGCCGGCAGGAAATATCCCCTGCCGGCCTTGTGAAGAGCCTTAGTGAAGAGACCTATTCGTTTCGCAGGGCAACCATCGGGTTGATCCGCGACGCTCGCCGCGCTGGAAGATATCCCGCTAATCCCGCTACCACACCCAGTAGAACGGCCATCGCCACAAACGTCATTGGATCGGTCGGGGTTGTCCCAAACAGCAGCGATGCGATCAGGTGCGCCACAGCAACCGATCCCACCACGCCAACCGCAATCCCAATCGATGCCATCCGCATCGTCTTCGAGATCACCCCCATCTGCACATTGCCCGGAGATGCGCCCAGAGCCATCCGTACTCCAATCTCCTGCGTTCGCCGCGTTACCGAGTACGAGATCACTCCGTAAATCCCCAGCGACGCCAACACCAGCCCAAGCGCCGCAAACACACCCACCAGCAACATAAAGAACTGACGCGGCGAGACCGCATGATCCACTAGCCTCTGCATCGGACGAAACTCCACCGCTGCCTGATTCGGGTTGATCTCTCGCAGCGTGCGCATCACACTGCTCGCCAGTTGCTCCGGCGGAAGCTTCGAACGTACTACAAGCACCGCGCCGTCCGGTCCCCAGTCGCTCTGCATCATCGGCAGGTACATCTGCCAGCCCGACTTGCCCTCGACGTTGGTGTCGCTAACATCGGCAATCACTCCGATCACGCGAACATCCTTCTTTCCGATCACCGCCATCTTCCCAACAGCGTCTTCCCCTGGCCACAGCCCCTTGGCGGCGGTCTGATTCAGCACAACCACGCCTTCGCCCTTGTCGTTGTCCTGCCAGGTAAAATCGCGTCCGCGCAGTCGCATCCCCATCGCCCTCAGGTAGCCCGGCGAAACGATATAGACGAACGACCCGGGAAGCTCCCCCGGCTTGTACGCCTTGCCCTTGATAAACGGCGAGCCCCACGAACGGTTCCTATCCAGCGGCAGATTATCCGAGAAGCCTGCCACCTCAATCCCCGGCAGTCCTTCCACTCGATGCGCGATGTTCTCCAGAATCGCAGTCCGTTTATCTGTTTTGCCGCCGTCGTCATAGTCAATACGCACTGCCGCGGCCGTGCTTGGCTGAAACCCAAGATCCACATCCAGCACGCGCAGAAAACTACGCATCAGCAACCCCGCACCCACCAGCAGAATGCAGGCCAGTGCCACCTCGGAGACGACCAGCGCGGTGCGCATCTTCTCATGCTGCCGCCCCTCGGTTGTTCCATGGCCTCCGTCCTTCAATGCCTCCTGCACGTTGGCACGCGAAGCCTTGATTCCCGGCATCAGCCCGAAGAGGACGGCGGTCGAGACTGTGATCAGGAGACTCCAGCCAAGCGCCGTGCCATCCAGCTTCACGCTGCTCAGCAACGGAAGTGCAATCGAACCCTGATGTGCCAGATACCGCAGCATGGCATAAGCCAGCCCCAGCCCAAGCGCCGCTCCTGTAGCCGCCAGTACCAGGCTCTCCGTCAGCAACTGCCGTATCAGCCGGGCACGCCCCGCGCCCAAAGCGCTGCGCAGCGCAAACTCTTTGTTCCGTGCGGCCGACCGAGCCAGCATCAGGTTCGACAGGTTCACGCAGACGATCAACAGGATCAGCCCGACCGCACACCACAGCACGACCAGCGACCGACGCAGCTTGCCGCTCACATACTCCTTCAGAAAGACCGAGTATCCCGCGTCCTTGTAATTCCCCTTCGATTCCGGATACTTCTTGCCCCAGTAGAACTGCGGAAATAGCGTCTTTGCCTCCGACCTCGACTGTTCCAGGGTCACCCCAGGCTTCAGGCGTCCGATCATCGCGAGCGTGTTTCCCTCGTAGCGAATATCGTCCATGACCAGCGGAGTCAGTATGTCCACCTTCGCCCCCGGCGAAAACGCCGCACCGAAGTCGAAGCTTTCCGGCAACACTCCCGCCACCGTCGCTGGTTTGCCATCCAAGGCGATCGCTTTGCCCACCAGAGAGCGATCCCCACCGAACTGTTTCATCCAGAATGGATAGGACAGCATCACGGCTGGAGGCCCGCCCTTCAGCGCCTCCTCCGACCTGAACTGCCTTCCCAGAAACGGCTCCACACCCAGCACATGGAAGAAGTTCTCCGCCACCATGATTCCCGTAACCGGCAACGGAACCCCGCGCCCCGTGAGCTTGTAGTTGTCCTCCGTCGAGAAAGCGAAGTAGCCCGTCACGTCCTCATACGAACGGTTCATCGCGCGAAGATCTTCGTAAGCATCCACCGAATAAGTTGAGCCCGACAGCCCATTCGCTTTCTCCGGCGCAATCCACACCAGCCGCGAGGGATCGTAGAACGGCAGCGGTCGCAGCAGAATCGTATTCACCACGCTGAACACCACCACGTTCGCCCCGATGCCCAGCGCGAGAATCAGAATCGCGATCGTGGCAAATCCGCGGTCTCGTCCCAGCGTGCGAACCGTGTAACGCAGATCCTGCAACAACGTCTCCAGCCACGGCAATCCGCGCGACTCCCTCTGCCGCTCCTTCGCCTGCTCCACGCCACCGAACTTAACCATCGCCTTCCTCCTCGCCTCCTCAGGCGACATCCCGTTGCGAATGTTGTCCTCGGTCGCCATGGCAATATGCGCCGCAACCTCTTCCTCAAGCTCACGGTCCAGCGGCTCTTTGCGAAAGAACGCTCCCACCCGCGCCATCATCCGGCGTAGCGAATCCAGCCACGATTTCTTCCGCTCGTCTCTCATCGTTCTCCGCCTCCCTCGCCCATCGCCAGCACTCGCCCCATCACGCTCGAAAGCCGCTGCCAATAGGCCGTATCCTCGGCCAGCTGCTTCCTTCCCCGCTTCGTAATCGAGTAGAACTTCGCCTTGCGGTTGTTCTCCGACGCTCCCCACTCCGCGTCGATCCAGGCCCGCTGCTGCAGCCTGACCAGCGCCGCGTAGATCGTCCCCTGGTTCAGCAGGACTTCATCGCCGCTCACCTGCTCGATCCGCCGGGCGATTCCATAGCCATGCATATCGCCAATGGCCGCCAAAGTCTGCAGCACCATCAGATCCAGCGTCCCCTGCAAAAGGTCCAGCTTCGCGTCTCCCATGTGTCTCTCCTGTGGCATCACCACATTTGTACCTGTGGATACGCCACAGGTACAGGAAAGTTCAGCCGAATGTCATTTTTTCTTCCAGATCCTGTTTCCGCCCTTGCCTTAAACCACTTAAGCCTGCAACGGGCGTAAAATAAATTCACGAAGCCATGCTGAACCCTGACCGGAAGAGCCCGCTGAAGATCATCGTCGCCACCGTCCTCATCCTTGGGACCGTCGCCTACCTGGCGATAACCGGCGTGCGCGACAACAAGAGTTACTACGTCACCATCGGCGAGCTCAACAAGATGGGCGACAAGGCCTATGTCCGGCACCTTCGCGTTGCCGGCAATGTCGCCCCCGGCAGCATCCAGCGTGCGGGAACCAATGCCACCTTCACCCTGCTGGAGCAGGGCCGTACCCTGCGCGTCGCGTATAACGGCTCCGAGCCTCCGCCCGACACCTTCAAGGACGATGCGCAGGCACTCGCCATCGGAACCTACGGCCACGACGGCGTCTTCCACGCCACCCAGTTGCAGGCCAAGTGCGCCTCCAAGTACGCTCCTGCAGCCAATCAAAAGCCCACCAACACCGCCACTGCGCTTCCCCTCGCCCGCTGAATCTTCTTTGCTGAGCCTCTCGCTCTATACTCGCTAGAAGACTTCCTGCAGACACGCGCATGTCCATCACCGCTCCAACCCGAGCCGAAGCCACACACGCCACAGCCACAGCGACGCTCGATTCCGTCTCCAAAATCTACGGCTCCTTCGCCGCCCTGCGCAACGTTTCGGCCACCTTCCCCGCTGGTTCCTCGACCGTCATCCTCGGTGAAAATGGCGCAGGAAAATCCACCCTCCTCCGCGTGGTCGCCGGCCTTATCACCCCCACGCGCGGCATCGCAACCGTCTTCGGCGACTCCCCTCACCGCCACCGTCACCGCATCGCCTACATGAGCCACTCCACCATGCTCTACGACGAGCTCACCGCCATGGAGAACCTCACCTACTTCGCCACCCTGCACCGCGGCGAAGGCTGCGCCTGCGTCGGCTCGCCCGAGATGGCCCTTCGTGCCGTCGGTCTCGACCCCACCCTCACCCGCCCCGTCGGCCAGTACTCACAGGGCATGCGTCAGCGCGCCTCCCTCGCCCGCGTCCTCCAGACCGACCCCGAACTCCTCCTCCTCGACGAGCCCTTCTCCAATCTCGACGTCGCTAGCGCGAGCCACCTGGTCGAGCTTCTTAGCGACTTCCGCACCTGGCCCGTTCCCGGCGGAGGCGGTACCCGCACCCTCATCCTTACTACCCATCAGGCTTCACTCGCTCAGCCCCTCGCAGACCGCACCCTCACCATGCGTCAGGGCCAGATCGTCGAAATCACCGGAACCAACGGATGAAGACCTCCGCACCCGCAAAGACCAACGCAGCCCGCCTCCTCGACTCCCTAGGCATCGCCTACGAGCTTCGCGCCTACGAGGTCGACCCCGAAGATCTCACCGCCATCTCCGTAGCCCGCAAGATCGGCCTTCCCGCCGAGCAGGTCTTCAAGACCCTCCTCTCCCACACCAACGATGGGCAGCACCTTTTCGCCGTCATCCCCGGCGACTCCGAACTCGACCTTAAAAAACTCGCCCACACCGCGGGAGCCAAAAAGGCCGAGCTCGCCTCCCTCAAAGACGTCGAGCCCCTCACCGGCTACATTCGCGGCGGAGTCACCGTCATGGGCGCGCGCAAGCCCTTCCCCGCCTTCGCCGACGAGACCATCGAGCTCTTCGACATCATCAGCGTCTCCGCAGGTCTTCGCGGCCTCCAGCTCATCCTCTCCCCCGCCGACTACCTCCGCGCCTCCGAGGCCACCCTCGCCGACCTGACGAAATCTCTCTCCGCGGAGTCACGTTGAGATACCTCCACTACGTCCTCGATCATCTCCGCAAAGACCTCCGCCTCGAGTGGCGCTCCCGCGACTCCATCAACGGCATGCTCTTCTTCGTGCTCCTGATGGTCGTCGTCTTCTCCATCGCCTTCGATCCCGCGGGCTATCCCACCGTCACCCGCCAGATCTCCGGAGGCATTCTCTGGGTTGGTCTCCTCTTCGCCTCCATGACCGCGCTCAACCAGTCCTGGACCCGCGAGCAGCGCAACCAGGTCCTCGAAGCCCAGCGCATGGCTCCCTCGCCTGCCTCCGCGCTCTTCGTCGGCAAGGCGCTTGCCAACATGCTCTTCGTTCTCGTCGTCGAAGCGGTCCTCGCTCCCATCTTCGTCGTCTTCTTCAACCTCCATGTCCTCGGCAATGCGTGGCTGCTCGTGCTCATTCTCCCACTCGGAACCTGGGCGCTGGTGGTCAACGGAACCTTCTTCGCCGCCCTCGGTCTGCGCGCCCGCAACCGCGAGCTGCTCCTTCCCCTGATCCTCCTCCCGCTTTCGCTCCCCGCCCTCCTGATGATGGTGCAGGCCACCACCGGCGTCCTCACCGGTGAACTCGACCCCGCCTACCTCCGCTCTTGGATCACCCAGCTCGCCTGCTATGACCTCATCTACACCACCGTCTGCATCCTCCTCTTCGAAACAGTTCTCAACGCCGAGTAGCCTCGGTCGAGACCCGTACACGTCATACTCACCACACGCAGCTCGTCATTCCGAGCGAGCGCAGCGAGTCGAGGAACCCCAGTATTTCTTTGCAGGATGCAGAAACCGCATCTATTTCCATCCCTGCGAGAGATTCTTCACCCCGAAACCAGGACCGGTTTTCTGATCTTCGCAAAATCTTAAGTCTATTTTCGCGATAAAATAATCCCATCGTGGCGCGCTCCTCCACTCTCCGCAACATTGCCTGGTTCTGGCTCGCCGCTACCCTTGCGGTCCTCGTCGTCGGATTTCGTCAGGCAATCTTTGTGGCCCCCATGGAAGAGACCATGGGCAATCTGCAGCGCATCTTTTACTACCACCTCGCACACGCGATCCTCGGGCTGGTCTTTCCCTACATCAATCTGGCCGCCTCACTGGCCTATCTCTACTGGCGCCGCAGAGACCCCCTCAAGGCTCTTTCAGCCGATGCCCTCGCTGTAGCTTCTGCGGAGATCACCGTCCTCTTCGTCGGGATCACTCTCGCTACCGGCATGCTTTGGGGCAAGCCCGCATGGGGAATCTGGTGGGCCTGGGACGCACGTCTCACCACGGAGCTCATCCTCTGGCTGCTCTACGTCAGTTACCTGATGCTCCGCCGCTTCTCACCCACCGGACAGACGGCAGTCCTCTCCGCGGTGCTGGCCGTTTTCGCCGCAGTGGATGTCCCCATCGTCTACATGTCGATTCATTGGTGGCGTACCCAGCACCCGGCTCCGGTCTTCGGTTCCGACGGCGGCGGCATCGATCCCGCCATGGTTCCCGCAGTCCTCTGGAACCTCGCCGGGTGGGCGATGTGGGGACTCTTCCTCATCGGCTTCCGCTTTGCCCTCGAACGCCGTCGCCAGCTTGCAGAGCAGGAGGCCGCCCTCCTCGCCCTCGAAGCCTCCCTCGAGACCCCTCAATAACGGAGCCACGCACCGCATGACCTGGCAGACCTTCTTCGACTTCTCCACCATGGCCCACCGCCACCTTGTCTTCGTGTATGCAGGGGTAATCGCCGTTCAGCTCACATACGTCGGCTGGATCGCCCGCAGCTGGTCCCGCATAAAAGGCCGCTAACCGGCGCCTAGAGTTTGTGACAGGAAAACGAGAATGGGGCACGGCGAACGTGAAGGTCGGGTAACGCCGTAACGATTGGCAAAAGAGCTTGGTTAGCGGCATGCTGGTCATCATCTGAAAACTGCACCCGGATAACTTTTTCCGGTAGGTTCCCATACTTCTGTAGTGCCCATTCTCTAAGCGATTTAGCTGACACTTCGGCGCTGTTTAGTAGGATTCTCGATCCCTCAAAACGAACGACAGGTACGCTGAAGCTTTCGGTTCTCGACTCGCTATCGTCTGTGCACAGCTCTCTCACGGGATTCGTGACAGCCGTGTAGACCACTTGGGTTTGTTGACTTTTGTTAGTGGGGCCTCTCCGGCAACCAGTGACGGCACAAACAATCAATGCCAAAGTGAGTAGAGCAGAGAGTCTGACGTTCCAATTCAGTGCTGTCCTATAGAGCTTTACACTCATAACATCCGACCTAGCAATGTTAGACACCAGTCTGTTGAGCAAGGTTCCATGAAACCGAGCTATCGGACACTCTGATTGCCCAGAGGGCAACTTTCCCACATTACTCTCGGTCTTCCGGCATGTCTCGGAGCCGTCTGTCCACACTGAATTTATTAGTAGTTGTGTGTCCGTTTTGAGAAAGGCTGAAGTTTCCCAAAACCCGACTTTGCAGGAATTACACTCATGCTGAGGAGTCCGCGTGTTTTATTCCTGGCCGGAATTACGGTTTTGGCTGATAGCAGGATGCATCTTCATATTGGGTGTCGCCGCATTTCACGGAGTCCGGATGAAGCGGCCTCTGATTCGCGTATCAACCCGAATCGTGACCTTCTTGACCTGCATTGCATCGTTTATAGCGATGTCTCTGGCACTCATCGGCCTCGTTTCCGGCTGCAATACACACTCCGAGCCACTTCTCTCGCCCTCAGGAGACAAAGCGGCACGGGTCGAAACGGTTGATGGAGGGGCGACCGGTGGCGGTTCTGGAGTAGCTATCTACAGCCATCATGGCCTTAGTGTGAACACCGTTATGTATGGGGCATGGCATAGTGTCGACCGGAACGATCTTCGATGGATCGGGGATTCCACACTCGAAATCATACATGACGGAAACGCCCAATTCTGCTCAGACGCCTCGGGAGTCCATGTGGTCTGCATCAAGCGTTCGAACCTCTTGAACCAGAAGTTTCCTGACAACGAGGTTATAGGACACTCTGATTACCCGACGGCAACTTTCCCACATTACCATCGGTCTTCCAGCATGGCTCGGAGCCGTCTGTCCATACCGAATTCATCGGTAGTGGTGGGTTGGTTTGAGAAAGGCTGAGGTTTCCGAAAACGCAACTTTGCAGGATATTAGGCTCAGTCAACGACTTCAAGCTCAGACTGGCAGCCCTTCGGCAGTGCGAAGGCTCTTGTAAAAACGCATCGCGTAGGGATTGTCCCGTGGAATGTCGCGCTCCAAGCGAGGCCAGTGTTCGCCCAGTCCAATCGTCCGCAGTAGCTTGGCGTACTTGCGCATTTCATGAGGGACGTTGCCGGACGCCAACATGGCTGAAATACGTGCACGCAATCGAGACTTCTGCATCTCATTCAGGTAGGATCGGCGCAAGGCTCGGGCTGTATTCGATTTGAGTTTTGGGCCGAATGGGAAGAGCGTATCTTCTTCGACAAAATCGACTCCCAAAGCGATACACGCCGCATCCCCCACTTCGATGCCTCGAATAACCTCTGACATAATCGGATAGATCCAGTACATGTCGCCCTGTTGTGCTTCCAAGGGATCGAGGGAACTACAGCATATTCGACGTGAAGAGCCGCGCAATATTCGCGATAGCGCCTCTGAACCGCCTCCACGGACCAGTTGCCGTTTCCGTTGTAATCCCTCATATTCCCTCGGAAGTCCAAGCGGTTCATGGAAGAAGTGTAGCGGAGTTGATTTTCATCGGCATTGAAACGGGGTTTTGGGTAATTAGACCGAGCGTCGGATCTGGTCTTTTCGCCAACGTTCGGCGCGGCGGAATGTAAGGGCAGCAAGGAAGCGATGCACCATGGCGAGGACGAGGAACCCCCACCTCGGTGGATGGCTGATTGTGTGATTTGTTTTCTGAGCCTGTCTAAACAGATAGGTGCGGTTGTTGTGATGGTTGCGTCTATTTACTTAGCGGAACGCAGTAAAATAGTCCACCAAGCGATTGCTATCGCGGCCTGAGTGACGTGTTGCGCAAGATTCCTGAACCCGCAGCGGATTCCTGTTACGGAGAAAACCATGAAGAAAGCCAATTGGTTTGTGGGCCTTACTATGGTGTTCGTCTTCACGACTACAACGGCGCGGCCGCAGGCGCCCGCGGGAGTTCCTGTTTTCGAATTCGACAAGGCAAAAAGCTCGATTGGGTTCAATGTGAAAGCCTCTGTCGCTATAGCCGGTAAATTCGACAAGTGGGATGCCAAGATGACGTTAACTTCTACGGATGTCACGACGGGCGTTTTGGACATCAAGGCCCAAGCGGCCAGCGTGAATACCGGCAGTGGCATGAAGGACGGTAAGCTGAAGGGCAAGGACTTCTTCGACGCCGAACACGATCCGTTGATCACCTTCCATTCATCTAAGGTTGTTCAGACCGGTCCGAACAGCTTTGACATACCCGGGACCTTTACGATACGCGGAGTCTCCAAACCCGAGACACTGTCGCTGACGGTTTCCGGAATCGGGACAGGCGAAGGCGAGGTTAAGGGGGTAATGGCGTTTGACCGGAAAGACTTCGGAATGAACAGTGGCATCCCCTTCATCAAGATCGCCGACCGCGTTGAGGTGGATGTCGACCTTGTTGGCAAGCGAGTCAGCGGTCCCCAGATAAGCTTAAAGAAATAGCGTAAGGCAGGGGACGCGCTCAGGCACCATTGTGGGGACAATGGCCTTCGATTGTGTTGCCCTGATTTTGAGAAGCTCCGTCGCGGTTGCTAGTCCGCATATCGGACAAATGGTTCGAGTAGCGCGCCATAAAAACGGGGTTATAGGCACTTTGACTACCCAGAGGGAAATTTTCCGAATCAACAGAAAATTCCAATTCCCATAATCTCGCCAATTTAAAAAAAAGCAACGAAGCTACACGAGGTAGCTTCGTTGTCCGAGAAGGATTTACAGACGATGCAAGAGCTCCCCATCTGGCAACTCCTCGCATCAATCTCGTAGACACCATTTCTGAACGAAAGGTTTCGCAAATTTATAAAAATCTTTTTTTATTGGAGATCGCTCCGCAACTTGCGACCCCACAATATCGACCGATAAACTCGCTTTAGTGTCAACATCCCGTCATCGACCGCGAGCCAGACTTCTCGCACTGTTTCTGCTCGCTCTTCTCCCTCTTGGGTGCCGCCGCAGCAGCTTTCCCGACGTTCCTCCCGGCTATCGCGAATTTGCCTATGTAACCAACGGCAACTCCAATACCGTCAGCGTTCTGGACCTGGTAAACCTGCGTTCCGACCGCACCCTCCGAGTCGGTGACAATCCTACCGGGATCGCCGCCAATCCCCGGAGGAATGAGGTGTATGCTGTCAACACCAACTCCGGGACCATTACCGTCATCGACGCGGCCACAAACACCATCGCCGCCACCATCGGCGTCCACCGCCAGCCTTATTTCATCAGCATCGACCCCGCAGGGGAGCGCGCTTACGTCGCCAATTCAGGCTCCAACTCTGTCAGCGTCATCGACCTCAACCGCCGCCGCGAGATCGCCGTCGTCGGCGCAGGCGAGGAGCCGGGACTCGCTCGCGTCTCCCCCGACATGCGCTCCGTTGTCGTCTCCAATCGCAAATCCGGCAGCGTGTCCATCTATAGTGCTGCCGCCTATGCGCAGCCCCAGGCCCCACAGCAGGACTCCCCGGAGACTCCCCAGCCAGGACCGCAGGAGACCTCCGGACCGCCCCTCAAACTCCGCGTTGCCTACCCGGGCTGTCCCGGCGCAACCGATATCGCCATCCTGCCAGACTCCTCGAAGGCCTTCATCGCTTGCTCGGGTGGCCATCAGGTCATGGCTATCTCGCTTGCCGCCGCCCCCGGCTCCTGGCCCGCGCGCCAGGACCCCGCCGCAACCTCCGATCACCTGCTCACCCTGCTCGACGTGGGCAAGACTCCCGTCCACCTGGCCCTCAAACCTGATGGAGGAGAGGTCTTCGTCTCCAACTTCGGCTCCGACTCCATCTCCGAGATCGATACCTGGAACAATCAGGTCCTCGGAACCTACATGATTGGCAACAAGCCTGTGCATGGCATCATCACCCGGGACGGTTCCACGCTTTGGGTCGCGGACTTCGGCTCTGACCTCATCAGCGTCTACAGCATCGAAGACGGGCAGCTCGTCACGACCGTCCACACCGGATCTTCCCCCGATGCACTGGCCTTCTCCGCGGACGAACACCTTCTCCTCGCCGCCGATGCACGCTCCGGAGACATAGCTGTTATCCGGACCCAGGGCAAACAGGGGGCCGCGCTATTTACCATCCTGCCCGCAGGCTCCTCACCCAACGCCATAGCTGTAAAAGCGATCCACGCCGCGCCCTAATGTTGTGAGCTGAATCGTTGCCATAAATTTGTCATCCCGAGCGACGCAAGGACCCCGCATTTAGATCAAACCGCCACCCACAGCCCGGTAGGGTTAGCCAAAGTCCACTCTCGCCTCCGACTTTGTCATTCCGAGCGAAGCCGAGAAATCTGCATTTAGATCAACCGCCACCCACAGACCGGTAGGGTTAGCCAAAGTCCGATCTCGCCTCCGACTTTGTCATTCCGAGCGAAGCCGAGGAATCTGCTTCTCTACCACGGGTGTCGGTTCCCACATCTCGATTCTGAGATGTGGATTTCATTCGCGCAAAGGCGCGAACCGCTTTAAACCCTGTCAAGCCCCACAACCACCTAAACAATCCATTACCAATAACTTACATGTGCCGATTTACTGTTCTCCATCAACTAAAATGGAAATAGCGACAAAACCGGCTCTGAAAGATCGGCTGCAAATACAAGTCCGGACCTAAAATCAAGGTTCCCAAGACTTTGCGCAAAAAAGTACGGGGGGGCCCTATACCTGTCGTGCCAGAACCAGCGTAATGTCGTCCGGCTGCTCCTCGGCCCCGATCCAGGCATCGAGCGCCTGCATCACCTGGCTTGAGATCACATGGAGCGGCTGGTCGCAGTATCTGCGAACCACCTCCATCAGGCGCTCCTCGCCGAACTCTCCAAAGTCGTTCTCAGGTTCCGTGACTCCGTCCGAGTAGCCGACGAAGATGTCTCCCGAGCGCATCTGGAAACGATCCTCTTCATACTGCATCCCGTCCATCAGTCCCACGACGGTGCCTCCGCGATCGAGCCTTCGCACCACACCATCGCGACCCAGCACCAGCGGAGGAAGCTGACCGGCGTTCGAGTAAGTCAGCATCGCCGACTGCGCATCGTAATGCGCCAGGAACAAGGTCGCGTACTTCTCCGGCTGCGTGCTGCGGTAGAGGTGACGATTCAGCAGCGACAGGATTCTCCCCGGCGATTGGAACAGCTCGTCGCAGTCGTTTCCAAGCTCGTCGCGGCTGGCCAGCAAGCCCGCAACCGCCGACTCGCTGTAGACCAGCTCTTCGCTGGCGAATCGGTAGGCGCGAACCGCCGAGTGCAACGTCGCCATCAGCAGCGCTGCGGAGATTCCTTTTCCGCTGATGTCGCCGATGGCAATTCCGACGCCGGTCTCCGTTCCGCCGGCGTGCCCGTTGTGAGCCGCGTCGTGGAAGACGAGGAAGTCGTAGTAGTCGCCGCTCACGGAGCGAGCCGGACGGCAGACGCCATGCAGCTCCAGCGAAGGCAGGCTCGTAACCTGCCGAGGAAACAGGTTCGCCTGCACCTCCTGGGCGATCGAGAGCTCGTTCTGCAGCCGTTCCTTCTCCTTCTGCTCTTCCAGAAGGCGTTGCAGAGAACCAGTCATCTTGTTGAACGACCGGCTCAGCTCAGCAAGCTGATCTTCGCGCGTAACGCCGATGCGATGGCTTAACTCACCCCGATCGATCTTTTGGGTGGCGTCGTACAAATCGGCGACCGAGGTCGTCATCGTCTTGCTGAGCCGGATGGCCATCACCAGCGCGAGCAGTTCGATGAGAGCAAAAAGAACGCAAAGCGCGATGAGGCCGAACCGGTAGGCATTCGTAAACCGGCTGCGAAGCGAGGCGCCGAAGAGCTGGTTGTAAAGTTGAGACGGTCGCGACCTGACTCCAATCGGTACGCTGTCGCGTTCGCCGGTCCCCCAGTCGGTCATGTCGACGGTCGAGACAAAACTGACCTGGATGTCGGCGAGGTTCACGGCAGGAGCCTGCACCCCACCTGCAACCGCGCCCTCGCGACGCTTTCGGATCCGCTCCCTGACTTTCGGGGCTGACGAAAACTTCGAACTAGCCTCGTCCGGCTCGTTCCCGCTCAATCGTTCCGGGAGGAATTGCGCCCGGCCAAGGCCGCGAGCGATCATGTCCATCACCTGACTGTCGACAACGAGGCTTGTCACCAGGCTCAGCAGACGGCCGTCGTTCATGCGCTGCTGGTTGATCACCGTAAGGTAGAGATCGCCGCCGTCCAGCACCAGTCCATCGAACTGGCCGCCCTTGAGTTCCGCTGCCCAGGGAGGCAGCCCCAGCGGTGTCTGGCCATGAGTCGTTCCCAGGGCCACGGGAGCTCCGTTGAGATACGCTGCACTCTCGCGGTGCAGCTTTCTCCGCACCATATCCATTCCCCCGCTCAACTCCACGCCCCCCATGGCCGCTGGCGGAGGCTGGTTTCCCTGCAGGAGCTGAGCGACCAGCTCGACGCGATGGGCATTATCGCTGCTCATCTGCGCCAGCTCTTCCTGAATGCGCGAATCCGCCAGATGGATGGCGAACTGGCCAGCCGCAACGTAGCCCGAGATCAGAACCAGCGTTAGAAAAAGGACTACTGGAGCCAGTCCGATAAGCAGATAGGTAATAACCAGCTTGTTCCGAAGACTCCACAACATTCGTTGCCGGACGATTCGTACCAGCAACGGAATGCCGGTTGCAGCCAGCGCGATGCCAACCAGCACCTGCACCACGGTGAAGAAGGTGCCGAACGATCCTGGAATCATTCGTAAAAGGAAGAGGAGACAGAACCAGACGGCTAGCCAGAAGACGGCACCGGGAAGCCCTATGGGAAGCTTTATGCCCATCAATTCCGGTCTTCGACTTTCCTTAGCGGTCTTCATCTTCCTCTTTCTTCGCCTCTTTCTTCTTCTCTTCGAGCGCTGCCAGACGCTCTTCCCTCTTGGCCTCCCGCGCGAGCCGCAGCGTGTATCGCGTCGCCGAGACATGTGCGCCCGCCAGGACCAGCAGACCTGAAAGGAATGCCCACATCATCAGTCCTACCGAGATATAGAACGGCCCGTAAACAGATTGAAAATCCAGCCAGGGTAAAGCTCGTATATAAAGATACTTCGCCAACTCCCACGCTAGCCCCACCATGAGCGCCGTCGGAATCACGGCCCGGGCTGGAACCTTACGATTGGGAAGAATCCAGTAGATCAGAAAGAACAGCAGAATGCTGAGGCCAATGCCACAGATCTTCATGAACCACTGCGCAGCCAGATCGTAAGCAACGTTCTGCGTGTGGCCGAAGAAAAGAATGGTCAACAGCGTCTTTGAGCCCGAGGTGGAAGCAACAGAGACGAGCGCCAGCACACCGACCGCAAAGGCCAGCCCCAGCGAGACAAACTGGTTGCGCAGATAGCTACGATTCTGGGTCACGCCCCAGACGCTGTTCAGCGCCACTTCCAGCGGCAGGAAGACGCCCGTCGAGCTGACCAGAAGCATCACCACGGAAAAGACCTGCACGCCTTTGCGCGGATGCGCCAGCAACTGCATATTCCGCATCACGAAATCCTGCCCCACCGGAAGGAAGCCGTGCATCATGTCGCCTACGACCTGCTCCATCGCGCGGGAATGGAATACACGCCTGCAAAGAGTCAGCAGCAGGACGATGAACGGAAAGAGCGACAGGATGGCGTTCGCTGCCACGCTGAACGCATATGTGTGGACTTCCGTACGGGCCATGTAATGCAGCAGTGCATTCACCTGCGACCAGAAGCCCGAGCCCCCGACGGCGGAGCGAACCTGTTCGATGGGAAGATTTGGAACTGGCTCTTTCGTCTCCGGATGAGCGGAGGTCTGCGCAACAGTGCCTTCAGGGTCTTGGACTGCGTCTGCTTTGGGCTGCCGGATCGAGAACATAGAGATACAGGAAGGATCGAGGAGTGACATCGTCTCCGATGCCAGCGTCCCTCCGTAATCCAGCTTCGATGCTAGCAGAGTGACACAACTCGCAGTGCATCCCTGAGGGAGGACCTTGCGGGAGAGGAGCTTAGGACTCCACGCCTTCGCTTTGGCCATCCATGATCTTCCGGATAGCCCAGCGAGCGCTTTCAACCAGGATCTCGTCCTCGCTAAAGGCCCATGCTTGAAGCTGAGGTAGAAAACTGCGGTCATGGCTGTTCCCCATGGCGATAGCGACATTGCGATGCAACCGTTTGCGTCTCGTTCGTTCGAGGGGCGAACCCTTGAAGCTCTTGCTGAAACCAACCGTATCGAGACTAGCCAGCCAAGCCAGGGAGGGATTCACCAGCTCCGGCCGTGGCTCCATGCCCTTCTTTACGGCGATCGGCGCTCTCCGGTTCCACGGACAGACATCCTGGCAGATGTCGCAGCCAAAAACCTGTCTTCCCATCGGCTCCCGCAGCTCCTCAGGAATGGTCCCCTTTTTCTCTATAGTCAGATAGGCGATGCAGCGAGAGGCATCCATCTCACGGGGAGCCACCAGAGCCTGGGTCGGACAGGCGTCGATGCATCGCGTACAGCTTCCACAGCGATCTGGCGCCAACTCCGCCACTGCATCCGAGGCAACAGGAATGGAAGTAATAATAACGCCAAGCAGCAGCCACGAGCCCAATTGCGGATGAAGGACGCAGGTATTCTTTCCGATCCATCCGAGCCCGGATTGAGCAGCCATGGATCGCTCTACAAGGGGGCCGGTATCGACGTAACACCGCGTCTCACCCTGCACACGCTCCTTGACTGCAGCCTCAAGCCTGCGGAGTCGTCCGAGGAGCTCTTCGTGATAATCCGTCGGCCTTACTTCTCCGTCGTCGAGCGTACGGCCGCTCCAGGCATAGCGCGCGATCCATCCTGTACCTGCCGGAGCAGGTGCGATCGAAGTCACCGCATCCGCGTTGTAGTTGAACGCGCAGACGATGACGGAGCGCGCCCAGGGAATTGCCGCCTGAACCCCGCTGCGCAATAGAACTCCGCCTTCGCTGCGACGTTTCAGATATTCCATCTCGCCGGCGCGGCCTGCCTCGACCCATGTCGAAAAGCGATCAGCCTCGCGCTGCGCGATGGGGTCTTCGGCTTCGGGAACCTGAGCCACCCCAACGGCATCGAAACCGACTCCGAGAGCCTGTTCTTCGAGCCAGCCCATAAGCTCTGAAGTCCACGCGACAGACAATTCCCACTCCTTCGGACACTTTCGTCCAGCGCAAGATTCAGGGTAAACTGAAATCAACGGAGAGTTGGCAGAGCCCGGTTGAATGCACCTGACTCGAAATCAGACATAGTCGCAAGGCTATCGGGGGTTCGAATCCCTCACTCTCCGCCATCAACCCCCTCAACAATCTCAAGAATCGACTAAGTAAGGAAAATACAGCAAGTGAGCTGCATTCCGTATATTTCGGGAGTTCCGCCCTTTTAGCCTTGATAGGCCAAAAACAATATCATGGCGGATTCGCAATATCACGGATTCCCCGCCCTCATTGCCGCCCTGGCCCTGACGCTATCCACACTCACCGCGACGGCACAGACCAAGGTCAAATTCTTCTCACGGTTTCCTAACGACCGCTTGCGATCTGCCTTCTACTAGTTCAGAAAAGCTGGGGGTTCGCCTCCCCGCGAACCCGCCCAGCATGCGCCCTTCCCTTCGATATCGAATCTCAGCGGAACGTTTTGCGCACGTCCCACATCCATAGGACAGAGGAAAATAGCGCGGGAGAGTTCGGCTGTCTTTTCCCGGGTCTTCAGGCAGTACGACACCCTCCGTGCAAAATTAGATGCCGGAGGAAAGTTAAGGGGTCGCCCGACTCATCGAATATGCAGTCAGAGTGAACGATTCGCGCACAGCCTATCTGCCTTTCCTGAGCCTAAGTATTGCTCTTCTTGAGGTTGAGGGACAGTCCACCTCGACCGTTTTCGATCGCGTGCAATCAGGTTCGCCCCTTCTATTCCTGCAAGCCCAACCGATGAACTAGTACTGCATCGCCTGAAGGAGAATCCGACTCGCGCTTCTTTAGGTAGAGTCCGCGTAAGTAGCCCAGGAATGCATACGCTGCAAAAAATAATAGCGTGGTCTCGAACAGGTGAACCGCACTTGCTTCGATCCATGGCTCATGCTCGATCACGAAGAGAACGAAGGCAGGAAAGATCACAGAGTAGCGAACAAAACTTATCGGGAGATCGGATGTTGCCGGTACGCGTATCGCCGTAAACGGAATCTCGCGTATGCGCAGAAGGAAGGTTCTCGCCAATAGGACCGTTAGACCAATCGCCACGACAATCTGGGCCGCAACCGCAAGCAGACCTCGCTGGACCGCCGGCGCGAAGAGATGAAGGACTGCCATCGACGCTATCATCGCCGCGCTGATGCAAACCGATACCCATAGAAAGACAGCGCGCAGATGTTCGGGGAGCGGACGTCCGTGAATGACTACGAAGACCCAGCTGCCCTGCAATCCGACCGGCGCATCCATCGCCGTCCTCATTCCCAGAACAAGCAGAAACGCGAGGAGAGGTACGGCTGACCGGACGCCCCACTCGGAGCAGCGAAAGCCTATATGGCCTTCGTGGATGTCCAGCAATAGGATCCCTGAGATTGCCAGCGACAACCCCACTCCCGAATAAATCGTGAGATAAAGCCGCAGCCGGGGAATGCGCAGCATGGTCTGGCTGATGAAGTGATAAATCGCCCGCAGCTGAGGGCGACGCAGCAGTGTCACATGCAGCAGGCGCCGACCCATCCCGGCGATGACACTTCTCTTGTGCGTGGAGGCCACTCCCTCCACCATCTGGCGAACCCGGCGCGCATACGCCAGCGGATAACTCGCCATGGCAAGGATCAGTGCTCCCGCAGTGGCGGCTGCTGCCATCTTGGCAAGCGGCAGGTAGATCGGCAAAGCGGCGGATCCTCTCAGTAGAAACTCATAGACTCCAAGAAACCAGAACGGCGGGAAAAAGCGGACTGCCGCACTTCCTGAGTAAAGCAGCGGCTGCAGGTGAGTAGAGATAAGTGGCGTCAGAAATAGAACAGTCAGAAGCGCAACCATGGAAAGCGCCTGTACCAGCGGCGAAACCCATCCAAAGATTCGCCGCCCCAACAGGCAGAGCAGTCCACCCTGCAGAGCGATAAACAATGCTGCCGAAAAGGTTCCCGCCATCGCAACTGCCATCGCGTGAACGGTCAGATGTCGCCACCACATTCCGTGAAGATCCGCCACAGCAGGAAAGAAGAGCGTGCCCAGAAAATTGATCCCTACCAGCGCCAGCCCCAGAAAGATTGCCAGTGCCATCAGTCGTGCCAGTAGAAGCACTCGCTTGGGGATAGGAAGGGTCGTCAATACGAAGACGTCGAGCAGATCGGGAAACAGAAGCTCCCATTCAAATACCGTTACGATTCCCATCACCACGAAGGCGTAGACGGTGTACACGTAGTGGTCTGAGATCTGGTTCCAGTACGGCCGGGGCCCGATCGCCTTTGGCTGGTGATACGCCGCGAAGAGATAGAGCGCCATCAGAACCCCCGGCAACGCCAGCATGTATGCCACCTGCGTCATTCGCGTGGGAATCTCCTCCCCAAGAGCCTCGTTGTGAACCAGCCGGTAGAGAAGGTGGCGTGTCAGGATCTCGAAGACCGTGCTCTGCCGTGCCTCCACGGGTTCGTTCGCCTGGACTGCAAGCGAGCGCACGCTGGCGTCCGGCCCGCGTAAGACGCGACGCAGACTAAACATGAGACACCTGGATCGCATCGACCATCTTGCGTGCGATCGATCGCGTGTCCTGCTGCTGTACCAGTTGCGCAAAGACATGTTCAAGACTTCCGAGCTGCATCAGCGAAGTCAGCTCCGAGGGAGGAGCGTCCGCCAGAATCTTTCCCTGCGACAACACGATTACGCGGTTGCACACCTGTTCGACCACTTCAAGCACATGGGAGATGTAAAGAATCGCCTTGCCTTCGCCAGCCAGCTCACACAGCAGATCCTTGAACAACCGTGCCGAAACCACATCCAGCCCTGAAAGCGGCTCATCGAAGACAAGAAGTCGCGGATTATGCAGCAGCGCGGCAGCCAGCAACACCCTCTGCTTCATTCCCTTCGAATAGGAAGAGATCGGAGAATGCCGCGACGACCGCAGCCAGAGCAGCTCCAGCAGACGACTCGCTCGTTCTTCCAGTAGCCTCTCCTCGATCCCGCGCAGCCGTCCCACCAGTTGCAAATACTCCAAACCCGAAAGATGCGTGTAGACATGCGCCTCTTCGGGAACATAGCCCAGGGCTTCGCGGAATCTCGGCAGGTCATCCTGGATGTCCTTGCCTTCAAACAGCACATGGCCTGCACTCGGCTCCAGGATGCCGGTAATGATCTTCACCGTGGTCGACTTGCCTGATCCATTGGGCCCCAGGTAGCCGACCACCTCACCCGGTGCGATCCGAAAGCTGACATCGTTCACTGCCGGGATACCGCGATAGCGCTTGGAAAGATTCTGAACTTCGAGCATGCGTGCTCTCCTGCCACCCTATGTAGCAAACTACTCTTGCCATTGTCAAGTAGTCTGCTACATAGGTAGAATCCCATCCATGGCTGCCGAGGCAAAGCTCTCCCACACTGCCGCGATGATCCTCCATGCAATACATGCAGGATCCATCTATGGCTTTAGCGTGATGGAGAAGACCGGCCTTCCCAGCGGAACCGTCTACCCCGCGCTGCGCAGGCTCGAGCGCGACAGCCTTATCCGCTCCGAGTGGGAGAAGCAGTCCGTCGCCGACAAGGAGCTTCGTCCGCCCCGCAAGTACTACCACCTCACCAGGGCGGGCCATGTCACCCTCGAGGCTTCGCAGCGGCGCTATCCCCTGCTCGCCAAACTCTTCGCCTCACCCGAGAAAGAACACGTATGAGCCTTTCGTACACACCGTTCAGCCTCGTCTCGGGGACCCTGCTGCGGTCTGCCAGCCTGCTTGTACCCTCCGGTCAACGCTCCTCCTGGCTGCAGGAATGGCGTTCCGAGCTGTGGTACGTCAACCACTCCAGCCTTACCGAAAACATTCCTTTCTTCACACGTGAGCACCAGGCGGCAACCTTCTGCCTCGGAGCCTTTCATGACGCTTGGTATCTGCGCTGCGAGCGCAAGGCCCTGATCGCTCGAACCGTCCGCCCCTCACGATCGGCACTCCGCACGACCGCCGCCCTCTTTGTCCTTGCCGTACTCAGCTTCGTCGCAGCATTCCTGGTGCCGGGCGTGCGGTCCGTTCTGCGTCCGTCGCCATATCGAGATACGCGCAATCTCGTGCTCATCTCCCCACAGGGAACCATGAATCGCGAAACTCCGTTGATGCGTATGCGCCATCTCCGTTTCTGGCGCGACCGCGCAACCCGCATGTTCTCTGAGATTGCGTTCTATGGCCCTATCGTCAAACAGGTTCGCACTGTGTCGCATCACACGTCTGAGCTTCGCATCGCTCGCGTCAGCCCCAACCTCTTTCCCATGCTCGGCATTCAGAGTTCCTCGCCTGCCGCCACAACACAGCTGCCGATTCTTCTAGTGAGCCCGGCCACCTGGCAACGTCAATTTCATGACGAATCCGTTACCCCTGGCACCGCCATCAAGATTGGAATACGGAAGGCGATCTTCGGAGGGATACTCCCGGATGGCCAGTGGCAACTTCCCGGCAGCTTCGATGCATGGCTGATTGAATCCGGCTCCGATACGTCTGCTATCCCCGATACTGCGCGCGGCTACATTCTTGCGCACCGTATCTCTTCGGAAGAAAACGAGAAACTCGGCGGACGGTGGAACATGGCTGCGCCCGAGCCTGACGGTGATCTCGGAAATTATGAGTGCATCTCCCTTTCTTCCATGGAAAGCACTCCCGTAAGGATTTATCTCTTCACAATATTTCTGGCGCTGCTGGCGCTTCCTGCAACCACGTCCATTCCGCTGGGCGAATATCCCCTTGGCTCCGAACATATCTCCTGGGCACTGCGGCTCCGGCGTTGGATGTTCCTCGGCATCAAGTTCAGCCTCCTGCTTCCCAGCATCTACTTCGGTTCACTGGACCTCGCCTATTCCTTCTCTGTTTCTACGTCCGGGGCGCAGTACATCCAGATCGTCGCATCGTTTCTGATGGCTCTCTTCAGCTTTCGCTGGGCGCTCAAGGATCAACGACGCCGTTGCCCTGTCTGCCTCTCAACTCTCACCAATCCAGCGCGAGTCGGAGAGCCCTCCCGCAGCTTCCTTGGCTGGAATGGGACCGAGCTCATCTGTACCGATGGCCATGGGCTTCTGCACGTCCCCGAGCTTCCAACCAGCTGGTTCGCCACGCAGCGCTGGCTCTATCTTGATTCATCCTGGAGCAGTGTCTTCATCAGCAGTGTCTAGCGTGAATTGAACAATGCGACGCCGTGGGCAGCACTG
Source organism: Edaphobacter sp. FHG110511_03 (assembly GCF_059115365.1). NCBI lineage: Bacteria > Pseudomonadati > Acidobacteriota > Terriglobia > Terriglobales > Acidobacteriaceae > Edaphobacter > Edaphobacter sp. FHG110511_03. Next base: position 127,931 of record NZ_JBZYWL010000005.1, read on the forward strand.
TCTCCTTAACGCCCGACCGTGTGAAAGGCCGAGGCGTCGGGCAGGAAGTAGAAGACGATGGCCAGAATGATGTAGACGGCCAGGAGCTGCGTGCCCTCGAGCCAGTTGGTCTCCCCATCTGCGGCAACCTGGCCCATGATCAAAACGGAGAGGAAGATCGCCAGAACCTCCGCAGGGGAGAAGGCGAGATCCATCGGGCGTGGCCCGATGAAATGACTCAAAATCACCAGAAGCGGCGCAACCAGAAGCGCAATCTGCAAGCTGCTTCCGACAGCGATGCCGAAGGAGAGCTCCATACGATCCTTCATGGCAGCAAGGATTGCCGTACTATGCTCGGCGGCATTTCCGATGATGGCAACCACGATGACGCCGACAAAGATCTCTGTCATGCCAAAGGCCTTGGCGGCTTCGTGAACAGAACCCACGAGGATCTCGCTAATCCATGCGATAAAGGCCGTGGCAATTGCCAGGATAAGAACAGCTTTGCCTAGGCTCCACGCTGCCTGCTGCTCTTCCTCCGAGGAAACAGGCTTGCCCTGAAAAAGAGTCTTGTGTGTATAGAGAGAAAACAGGAGATGGGCAGCATAAGCGCAAAGCAGGACGATGGCAATATCAAGCCCCAGGGCGTTCTCCGGAGCCGCGTTGCCCGAGCCCTGAAGGTAGTGGAAGGCGGCAGGAATGATCAGGCCGACGGCGGCGAGGGTGAGGAGAATAGCTTGAGCGCTGGCAGCAGTTGCATTAAATTTTTGCGTCTTGTAGCGAAAGCCTCCGGCGACGGCGGAGGCGCCGAAGACCAGCAGAATATTACCGATGATGGATCCGGTAAGCGATGCCTTGACGACATCGTAGAATCCCCTTTGCAGAGCAGCAATCGCGATGATCAGCTCGGCCGCATTGCCGAAGGTGGCATTGAGCAGGCCGCCCACTCCCTCTCCAGCATGATGCGCCACCTGCTCGGTCGCATGTCCGAGGATGCCTGCCAACGGCACGATGGAGAGACAGGCTGCGATAAAGATGTAGGTGTGCGCATCAGGCCTGAGAAATTCAAGCCCAATCGCAATGGGTACAAAGATCAGCAGCCATTTGAGCATAGGTTGTACTGCCAAAATAGCCTGCCTTCCGATCGTTCGCAACCCCTCGCTCCACGAAAGAGATGTCAAAATCTCTCCTTCTGGAAACTTCGCTCACAACGGCTTCCCTTCCACTGAAAGCTGCCTGTCCCGAACTCGGCTTGCGTTTACTCTCGATCGCGGTAAATTGGAGGGGTGGATTTGAGCACGTTGAAGGTGTCCCGATCATGGCCCAGACACGCACCTGTCGATCCGCTCTCAGCTGCTTTCTGCTCGTGGCAGCGCCTGTAGCTGCATGGCAGACCGCACAATCCCAGTCTGTGCTTCCGAATCGTCTCCTCACCGCGGATTCGTCGTCGTCCTCTCAACTCAGAGAGGAACAGGCGAAAGAGGATATGGATAGCTGTCGCATACACCAGATAACGAGCCTTCCGGGAAGCCACAAATTTCCCAGTGAATTTATCGAGGCCGTAGCCAGCGATCCCAACGCCAATGATCCCGATAAGATATGGGGACTCACCACGGATACCAACACTCAGATTCCCGCTCAGAATCGAGCCATGTACATCTCAAAATCAACGGATGGCGGCGCGACATGGGCCCAGGTTGCGCGCATCGATTCCAGGTACTTCGATGCGGAGATCGGGGAGGGACTGCGAAACGGATTCATCGTCTCTCCCGGAGCAACTTATTTTGTGCTCACGACGCAACGAGGAGCCTTTCAGGTCTTTCCCCAACAGGGGACGTCTGAACCGTCCATTAAATCAATCGTTGGCCCGCGTGTTCCGACTACGCCCCCCAAAATGCCCATTACGAAGAAACCAGGAGATCCTGTACGAGCCAATATCGTCGAGATGACAGGGGATGGAAAGCAGCTCATCATCGGCTATGGCTACTTCGATCGCGATCCCAAGATCCTCACCTATTCCAGAGACGGCAACGGCTCATGGATTGAGGACCAATTCCTGCCTCGACCTCCAACCGATATGGATCTTCTCTCCATCGAGTTTGACAATCCTAGAAACCCAAATCCCGGTTATCTCTACGTTGGAACCGGCGATCAGGTCTACCTTCTCAATCGCAGGACCGGCGAATGGAGCCGCATCCATGGAGTGGGGCCAGACTCTGCCATCCATGGAATGAGCGTTGTTGGGGGTCTGCATCTGGCAGCCTGCTGGGGAATCTACAATCCGGCGGGTCCCGGCATCGTAAGGCGAGTGACCGAGGCAAAGTTTCTTTTGCATCGAACCTCCGATGAAGCGGGTCCCAACCTGCGCGCCTACAGCATAGAAGTCGACCCGCGAAGAACCAACCGGGAGGTCGTTACCTCAATCACAGGTGTGTATACGAGCCAGGACAAGGGCGAAACGTGGAGAAGGCTCAATGACCTTCCAGAAGGAGAGTATCGCCTCGCTCATTTCAATTCCGACGGAACCATTCTTGTCTCCGGAATGCCTGGCACATTTCTGGTCAATCCATTTTCTGAGACTTGCATTCCCCGTCTTAAAACTCGAGGCAAATAGCTTGTCTCAAGGGCGGCTCCGCGCGCAATCGATCGTTAAAATAAACAACAGCTAATGGCTGGTCGTATCGGAGTAAGGCGCACGAAGGCTCCGACGAGACCATGCCGCATCCGCTTCGTTACTGAAGACGAATTTCAGCTCTCCCCCCTGCATCAGGTCCTCGTGCGTAAGATAGCTTCGATCAAGAGACCGGCCATTCAACAACACATCTTTCAAAAAGCCATGTGCCTCGCTCATGCCTACACTGGAGACCGTCATGGACTTCCCATTCGGCAAGTGCAGGATGGCCTTGTCTACGAATGGGCGGCCAAGAACATATTGGTTGGAAGCGGGTGCGACCGGATAAAAGCCCAGCGAGGTAAACACCAGCCATGCCGACATCTGTCCCAGATCGTCGTTGCCCACTAAGCCATCCGGTGCAGGCTTGTACTGCGAGTCCACAATCTGCTTCAGGCGCGCCTGCGTCTTCACGGGAGCCTCTGCATACATGTAGAGATACGGCAAATGGTGGCTCGGCTCATTGCCGTGAATATACTGGCCGATCATCCCGGAGATATCTTCCACATCCGCGTATCGCGCCATGTCGACCTTCTGATCGAACATCGCGTCGAGCTTCGCAATCAGCTTTTCCTTGCCGCCCAACAGTTCGATCAGTCCCTGCTCGTCCTGCGGCTGATACCACGAGTACTGCCAGGCATTGCCTTCCGTAAAGCCGCTTGCCGAGCCGGCCCTGGCCGGGTCGAAGGGTCTGCGATAGTCGCCGTTGGCCAGGCGCGGCTCCACAAATCCATCGGGCACATTAAAGTTGTTCCTCCAGAACCCCGCCCTCCTCTGAAAGGTTGAGGCTACCGCATCCTTACCCATCGCCTTGGCCATCCGCGAAAGGGTCCAGTCGTCGAAGGCATACTCGACCGTCTTTGAGGCCGCCTCATTATCGTCGTCCACGGGCACGTAGCCAAGCTTCATGTAAGCGCCAAGATTTCCATAAGGCGCATAGGTCGCGCTGGCGACCATCGCATCCAACGCGGCCTCCGTGTCGTAACCGCGAATCCCTTTCATGTAGGCATCCGCGATGATTGGCACAGCGTGATAGCCGATCATGCACCATGTCTCCAGTCCGGCAAACTGCCAGACCGGCAGGATCCCGAATGGACTCTCCTGCTGCGAAGCGATCAGCGAGCGGACCAGGTCATTCGTGCGCTGTTCCGGCTCAATCAGCGTCATCAGCGGCTGCTCGGCGCGATACGTATCCCATAAGGACAGCGACGACACAAAGCGGAATCCCTCCGCGCGATGGACCTGATTGTCAGGTCCGCGATACTCTCCGTTCACGTCCATGCTTGTGCTGGGAGCCAGCATCGTGTGATAGAGCGCGGTGTAGAGCGATTTCTCCATCGCAGGCGAAGCATGAAACTCCACCCGGCCCAACTCCGCCCGCCAAGACTTCTGCGTTGCCGCGCGCACGCCATCGAAGTTGAAACCGGGCGTCTCGGCATCCATGTTGGCGATTGCGTTTTCTTCACTCACCGGGGAAAGCGCAACCTTCACAATCAACGGATCCCGAGAAGAAGCGAAGTCAAAGACAGCCTCCAGTCCTCGCCCTTCCACGCTTTGGGTATCCTCTGGCGAGGTTCCCGGAGTCTTGAACCCGCGGTACAGTGGCGGATCCTCTTCCCGGTTATAGAGCGCATGCCCCGACGTCCCAGCAGAAAAACGAATTGCGAAATACAGCTGTCTTCCTGGAGCCCAGCCGCGAGTCTCTCGCATGCCGGTGACAGTGCCATCCTTTCGAATACGCACGCGCGACCACAGTACTTTCCCGGGATAGTTGTAAATGCTGCTGCGCAGGTCCATCAGGAGATGGCGCGTAACGCCCTCAGGAAACGTGTAGCGGTGCACGCCTACGCGCTCGCTCGCCGTCAGCTCCGCCCGGACCTTCGAGTCCTCGAGCAAGACCGTGTAATAACCGGGCTCCGCGTGTTCGCTCTTGTGTGAAAATCGCGAGCGATACCCGGGATGCGTGCCCTCTGGATCGCCTGGCTCCAACCGCACATCCTCACCGCTGATCGGTGTCAGCAGCACGTCGCCGAGGTCGCTATGGCCCGCGCCCGAGAAATGGGTGTGCGAAAAACCAAGAATCGTCGCGTCTTCATACCGATACCCTGCCGCCCACTTGTAACTCTGCTTGAAGGGGCGAATCTGAGTATCGGGAGAAAGCTGCACCATGCCAAAAGGTGCAGCTGCTCCCGGAAAGGTATGCCCCTCTGGCCCTGTGCCAATCAATGGATCGACGAGCTTCAGCGGATCGGGAGCTTGCGCGATGGCGACGGAGCCGCCAACGAGCAGAGCGAGGCAAAGGCGTTTGTGCATGCTATCAAGGTACGATAGCCGCCTCGCTCTTCGCCACAAACCACACGGACGTCGAGCCTCGGCCGGATCAATTGGCTCAATTTTTTTTCGGATCATTTGCCTTGCAGCCACAGGATTCGCGAATCGTCAGCGTAACGGGAAGGACGGCCCTGATGCTGGCGGTCTCGAGCTCGCGCCTGATTCTTTGCAAAAGCACCTGAGTCGAGAGGCTCCCCAGCTCGGCTGCGGGTTGGCGAACCGCTGTTACCGGTGGAGTGATCAAGGTAAAGAAGCCGACATCATCGAAGCCCACCAGCGCGACATCCTTCCCCATTTCAAGGTTCATCGCTTTTAGGGCTTCGATGACCCAGATTGTCGATGCATTGTTCGCGGTAAAAAGCGCATCAGGGCGATTACGTGAACGGAACAGCTTGGATAGAGCGGCCTTCGCTGAAATCGGATTGGACAGAGCCAATTCGTCGTAGCAGGGCAGCTCGGCGCGCCGCATGGATTCCTTGTATCCGGCAATGCGCTCTTTGATGGGATGCAAATGAACATTGGCAGCGATACAGGCGATTCTTCTGTATCCATGTTGAATCAAGTGCTCGACCGCCATACGTGCCCCCGACCGGTTCTCGACTCCGACGGAGTCCGTCGAGGCAACCTCCACGGGACGGTCGATGGCAACGATGGGAGTCGTTCCTCCCGCGATCTTTTCGAGATAACGGCTCCGGCTGTCGACGGGAACGAGCAGAATACCGTCCACAGGATGATGCAGCATCATCTCTACCTGCGCAGCTTCGATCGTAGGATCGTCATCGGAGGCGGCCAGCCAGACGAGATAGCCGCTGGCTCGCGCAGTCTCCTGGACTGCGTGGCTGACCACAGAGAAAAAAGTGTCCGAAATATCAGGAACAATCAATCCGATGGAACGTGAAAGTTTGCCCGTAAGCATTCGTGCTGCGTGATTTGGACGGTAGCCGAGCCGTCGGATTGCCTCATGAACTTTTCTTGCTGTCTCTTCAGCCACGTAAGGATGACCATTGATGGTGCGAGAGACCGTCATGGGACCCACGCCTGCCGCCCGGGCTACATCCTGCAGCGTCGCCCGTTTTTTAGAAGAAGAATTACGCACGCCAAGGCTTCCTTTATGAGAGGGCTATCACACGGTTGCAAATAATCTGAGATTTCATAGTTCACGGTAAAGTTCCCGATAAATTCAGCTTCTTTATATTGACAATCACACATTGAACCGCGTAAACAGGTGACGCTGTGATAGCGCAATCATAAACGCAACTTTGTTTCATTTTCGAGGAGGTTTCAGTGAAAAATCATCTGCAGCGTATTCGCACGCTTCTGTTAGTACTGGTTTGTCTCTTTATCTACGCAATTCCACTTCAGGCTCAAGATTCGTCATCGTTGTCGGGAACGATCGCGGACTCATCCGGAGCTTTGGTCGCCAAAGCAAATATCACCCTTCGCAACAATGCAACTCGCGCGGAGGTCCATGCGATCTCCAATGAGGGCGGCTCCTTCACAATCACGAACCTGCCTTCAGGCGTGTACACTTTGCGCGCCGAGGCCGCCGGCTTTCAGACGACGGAGCTGAGCGATCTTCAGCTCGATCCGAACATTGGGCGCCGCGTGGATGTCACGATGAAGGTTGGCGATACGGCAACTTCCATCACCGTCGAAGCCGGTGCTATGGCTGTGCAGACGGAGAGCGGCTCTGTCGGCCAGCTCATCACACAGGAGCAGGTCAAGAACATCCAACTCAACGGACGCAACCCGCTCTACCTCGCGCAGATGGAACCCGGCGTCGTACGCAACAACTCGATGGCTGCCCTTGGTTTTAGCCTGGATAACCCGCTCAACGTAAACGGTGCGCGCAGCCAGGAGAGCATGCAGACCTTCGACGGCGCACCAATGGTGCGTACCCGCTCCAACGGCACCAGCACGGGTGTGGCCGACGTGGACTCTACCTCACAGATCCAGGTTCTGAGCTCAAACTACCCTGCAGAGTATGGCCGCACATCAGGCGGTCTCATTCGCCTGGTCCCCAAGAGTGGTTCGAGCGACTTCCACGGCAGCGCCTTCGAGTACTTCCGCAATAACGCGCTGAATGCCAACACCTGGCAACGCAACAATAGCGGATTGGGCCGAGGAGCCTTCCGCTACAACCAGTTCGGCTGGAATTTGAATGGTCCGGTCTACATTCCTGGCCATTTCAACAAAGATCGCAGGAAGCTCTTCTTCCTGGTTGGACAGGAGTGGGTGAAGTACAACCATGCCGACACCTCTAGCGCCACGCTGAAAGTGCCTACACCCCTTATGCGACAGGGCAACTTTAGTGAGTTGCTCGGACCGAACATCTTCTACAGTTCCCCGGTACAGATCGTGAACCCCACGACCGGCCTTCCCTATCCAGGAAACGTGATACCCAGCGGTCAGCTCAGCCCCAACGGCATAGGACTGCTCAATGCATATCCACTGCCCAATCTCTCCGGTAATCCTTCCAGTAACTGGACCGATACGGCGCTCTATACCGAAAGTCAGCGAAAGGATTCGGTTATCGTCGACTTCGTTCCAGCCGATGCGCACCACTTCCGCTTCAGCCTCCTGAACTACAACTACGACGACTACGAGCCGCACTTCGGCAACTTCAATACCAATCCACGCATCTTCCATCGGCCCAACCAGATCGGCGTCTTCCACTACACCTGGACCGTCAGCCCCACTATAGTCAACGATGCTTTTGTATCTGCCGCGGCCGACCACGTCGATATCAATATCGACACATCGTCGGGCCTGTCCGACCGTACCAGGTACGGCATCAACTATCCGTACTTATTCGGCTCCGCCACCAAGGTGGTTCCCGACAAGATTCCCACAATTCAGCTCAACGCCTTTGGCACGCTCGACGGCGGCCCATATCCGTCTCGCTCCGGCGGCATGGTCTATGACCTCGGCGATACCCTCACCAAGGTCTGGGGCAATCACACTCTCAAGTTCGGCTTCGTGTGGGAGTATGCCGGCGAGAATAACTACGACCAGATCAGCGTCGACAATACCCGCCCCGGCACGACCAACAACCAGAACGGTCTGTTTGTCTTTACCGATAACCGCGGCGGTGGCGCAACTTCAAAGGCTGGCGTAGCGAATGCCGCCCTGGGCTTATTCGACACCTACGGCGAAATCGGCCAGCGCTCTTACACGCCTTTCCGCGGCAACATGTATGAGATGTTTGGCCAGGACCAGTGGCGCGTCAACTCCAAGCTGGTGCTCGAGTACGGCATCCGCTACAGCATCATGATGCCGTACCACTCGCTCTGGGGGAACCAGGCCTTCTTCAGTCCGAAGGACTACAACCCGTCGCTTGCCCCTACGGTTAATCCAACGACTGGCTTTCTAACGGGTGGAGACCCATATAACGGCGTTGTTATTCCCGGCAGCGGGTTTCCCAGCGCAGCCCAAGGACACGTTCCGGACAACATCTTGAACGGCAACTATCAGCGCCTCTTCCGTGGCTATGGCAGCGGTTACTCTCCAACCGTCTACAGCAATATCCAGCCACGGTTCGGTTTCGCCTATCAGGTCGATCCTGGTACGGTCATCCGCGCCGGAGTGGGCCGCTACATCCAGCGTCTCGGCATTAGCGATGCGGTGCACGTCGGCGGCAACGCTCCCTTCCAGCCGGCAGCCGGAGTAAGCCAGGGCAGTGTGGACAACCCTGGCGGTATCGGCGTGAACACCCCTCCGCTCGCCTTCACCTCACACTCCTTCACTTACCCCAGCCCCGAGGCATGGGCATGGAATATGACGGTTGAGCATGAGTTTTCCGACGTCGGGACCTTCACGCTCAGCTATGTCGGCCGCCGTGGCTATCACCTCGAGCAGCTGGCAAACATCAACGCTCTCCAGCCGGGAACGATTCAGGCAAACCCCACCGTCAGATCCCCAGATGCACTCCGTCCGTATAAAGGCTTTGCGACCATTATCGAAGCCGAGAACGTTGGCGGATCGTTCTATCACGCCATGCAGGCCAACCTGAAGCGGCGCCTGACCAAGGGCATCCTCTTTGGTGTGGCCTATACCTGGTCCAAGAGCCTTGACTACGGCTCTTCAAATGGAACCAACATTGTCAACGCCTTCGACAACAGCATCATGTTCGGACCCAGCGACTTCGACACGCGTCATGTGATGGTGGCCAACTACGTCTGGGATCTCCCCTTCGCAACCCATTCCACGAACTTTTTCGAGCGCACGCTGTTGGGTAGCTGGCAGTTCTCCGGAACCATCCAGGCGCAATCCGGCCGTCCACCCAGCAACGGAATCTCTCGGAACCTTGACCAGGCTGGAGTAGGGCCCGGTTCGGGCAACCAGTATTACGTCAAAACCCGCAGCCCCAACCTGCCACATCAGTTCGGCTCCGCAGGTCAGTATTTTGAAGTCGGAACAGGTTGCGGTACGATCGTCAACACAACTTGCGTCTTCCGGGCAGCGGCCCCCGGTACTTTTGCCGGTCGCGGCACTCGCAACAGTGTTTATGGCCCCGGCTTCAGCAGCTTCAATGCGGCACTGCAGAAGGGCTTCCACGTCATCCCGAACCATGAGAATCATCAACTCATCTTCAAGGCTGAGGCTTTCAACTACCTTAACCATCCCAACTGGGATAATCCGGACGTAAGTCCAACCAGCGCCACGTTTGGAAAAGTGACCAACAAGGGCACGACCTACGCTTCGGAGCGCCAGTTCCAGTTCAGCCTCCGGTACGCCTTCTAGGAGAACTTGTAGCTGTGCAGCAGAGCATCCTCCATCCAGCTCAGCTACAGTCGTCCGAGATGGATTAATAAAACGAACCCTGAGAGATCCCGCAGCTGCTCCAATGCTGCGGGATCTTTTTTTCTTCCACTGAAAACGAAAACTATGGCCTGATCGAAGGATTCAACCAACCTTACCAATACAGCGATCTCTTCGCTTGCCCGATCGAGATCGCGAAAGAGGGCGCAAAGACTCTCAAGCTACCCAACAACGAAAAAATTCGTATCCTCGCAATCTCTGTGGCAGACGAAAATCCGGAACTGACTCCCGCCCAGCCTTTGTACGACGATCTTAGCCGTGCCGCAACGAAGAGCGTGTCCACAAATTCGGCAGATTAGTCCTTTGCCCTTTATCCTGAGACCGCATCAAACGTTTGGGGCGCATCCGCCCAGGAGATTGTTTTTATGTCCGCAGCTACAACCCAGCCTATCGCATTAGCAGACGCTCGCCGCATCATCGCTGCCGCGCAGAAAAAAGCCGAAGAGATCGGTCAACCCATGAATGTCGCAGTCGTCGATGAGGGAGGAAACCTTCTCGCCTTCGAGCGAATGGCCAATGCCTGGTTAGGCTCCATCGATATCTCTATAAAAAAGGCATGGACCTCCAGAGCCTTCGATATCGCCACCCAGGACCTTGCGAAACATTCCCAGTCCGGCGATCAGTTCTTTGGTATTCACGTATCCAATGACTGCAAGGTCATGATCTTCGCCGGCGGCATCCCTCTTAAAAGGGGCGACAAAGTTGTTGGTGCTATTGGCGTCAGCGGTGGTAGCGGAGAACAGGATCATAGTGTCGCTGAAGCGGGTGCCAAAGCTCTTTAGTCGCAACGAATGGTTAGTCTCAAAAAGAATGGGCCCTCATGCAGAGGGCCTATTCTTTGATTCCTTGAAATCGGATCGCACAGGAAATCCTTACTTCGTAAACATCGTGTTTGCTGGCGTCGTGTTCTCGTTATTGTGAATGCGATTCTGCGCCCGCTTTGCGCTCTGCATCGCGGCATCATCCGCTTTCTGTTGGGCTGTCTTGCCGACCTCGGTCGCGCTGGCGTTCTGTTCAATCGCTTCGTGTGCCGGCCGTGCTCCTGTTTTGGTCGAGTTCAGTCCTTGTGCCATGATTTCCACCTCTCTGCATGAAGAGATGATTCGTCCTCGGAATCCGGTTGCCTTGCTCCGGTGTTGCTACAATCGCTCATACCGTATGAGCTTTCACGTTCCCCCTCAAATGAATGAAAAGCAGCGATTTATGCGCGCAGTTGCGCTCTCTGCCTGCACGTTTCTTTTGAGCGGCGGACCTTTTTCATATGCCCAGGCAACCGCCCGGCCACACAAGGAAGCAATGAGCGCATCTCAGAATCCCCTCGCCGTTCACAACTCCTCCATCGTCATCGATACCCACGCCGACACTCCGCAACGCTTCGTCGATGAGCACTGGAACTTCACCGATCCTCTGAACGGCGGAATGCTGAACTACGACAGCGCAAAGAAGGGCAATCTCGACGCGCAGTTCTTCTCCATCTGGGTTGACCCCGGTCAATATCCCGCGAATGCCTCTGCTCGCCGCACCCTCGATCTTATCGATGGAACTCTCGAGCAGGTTCGCCGCGCCCCCGACAAACTCACCCTCTGCGTCACCGCCGACCAGATCATCGCCGCGCACAAGCAAGGAAAATTTGCTGTCTTGATGGGAATCGAAGGCGGCCACTCCATCGAGAACTCACTCGGCGTACTTCGCGATTACTACCGCCTCGGTGTCCGCTACATGACTCTCACCTGGTCCAACACCAACGACTGGGCCGACTCCTCCGGCGACATCGACGACGCCACCATCACCCATCACAACGGCCTCACGCCCTTCGGCAAGCAGGTCGTCGCCGAGATGAACCGCCTCGGCATGATCGTCGACATCTCCCACGTCTCCGACAAGACTTTCTGGGATGTCATCGAGATCACTAAGGCTCCCATCATCGCCTCACACTCCTCCGCCCGTGCGCTGACCCAGGCTCCTCGCAACATGACCGACGACATGCTCCGCGCCGTTGCGAAGAACAATGGCGTCGTCATGGTCAACTTCTTCCCTGCCTTTATCGACGAGCAATGGCGCGCCGCCTGGAACGCCTCTAAGCCTGAGCGCCAGAAAGAACAGGATGCCTTGGAAGCTGAATACAAAGCTAAAGGTCTGCCTGTGCCTTTTGAGGCCTCGGACAAAATCGATCGCAAGTACGCCACCCGTATCGGCCGTGCACCCTTCAATTCGCTCATCGATCACTTCGACCACGTCATCAAAGTCGCCGGAATCGACCATATCGGCATCGGCACCGACTTCGACGGCATCCCCGTCCCACCCGAAGGAATCGACTCCGCCGCCGACCTGCCGAAAGTCACCACGGCCCTGATGGCGCGGGGCTACACCGCCGAGGATATGCACAAACTTCTGGGCGGCAACCTTCTGCGCGTCTTCCGCGCCGTCCAGGCCGCACAGCAGAAACCTCCTGTCATTGCACCGGGACAGGGCCAGTAGGCCCCGTCCCTGCAGTCCACCCACTTTAAAAAGTCAGTTTCCCTTCGTCGCCAGTACGCCGATCTTATTGATCTGCGGCGGATCCGCAAGCAGCTCGCCCGCCTTGTCCATCAGCGCCTTCGCGATCGGTCCGTTCAGATGGGCGTCTCGGCCAGCCTCGTCCTCGAACGTATCGAAGATGCTGAATCGGCCGTCTCCCTCATCCAGGGCGTACCAGGTCGAGGTGCCGGGCTCCTGAGCCGCCATCTGCGCTCCCTGTTTCAAAAACTCTTTCAGCTCCGTCTCTTTCCCCGGCTTCGCTTTGAGCGGGACGTAAAGTGCAAACTTCGGCATCGGTCGATTCTCCTTAGTGGTTGGATGCTATACCTCTTCTCTGGTCACGCGCCTTTCCCCGAATCGGCATCACACTCTTGTAAAGATTTCGCAAACTTCACGAAGCGAGGTGCAGATTGGTTAAAAAATGGTTCCGGCGCAGGCATCATCCCAACGTAGTTCGCGGAGTGGTTACTGGTATCGCTGCGGGAATTGCCGCAACCCTCATCATGGACCAGTTCCAGAAGCTCACCTCAGCTGGCCAGAAGGCCGCCGAGAAACAGTACCGGCTCGCGCACCATGAATCCAAAGAAGCCATCGAACGCGACCAGCAGCAGAAGGCCGAGGAAGCGGCACAGCACGAGGATTCTACCGAAAAAGTAGCTCGCAAGATTGCCGAAGCCACCGGAAAAGATCTTGCAGAGCACGATAAGAAAAAAGCCGGGCAGGCTGTTCACTACGCCTTCGGGACTCTCATGGGAGCCGTTTATGGTGTCGCTGCCGAGCTCGTGCCGGAAGTCACCACCGGCGGCGGAACTGCCTATGGCACTCTTCTTTTCCTCTGCGCCGACGAAGTCGCCGTCCCTGCCTTCCAGCTGGCTCCTTCGCCGGCCGAAACTCCCGGTACCGACCACCTCCAGCATTGGGCCGCGCACGTTGTCTATGGCGGCTCGCTCGAGCTCGTTCGCAGCCTGCTGCGCCGCCTTATGTGATCTTCGCGAATTGCTCCAACAGAGCGTCTGAGATAGCCTGTTCTATGGAGTTAAGCTACGCATGACGCTTCGTCTTCTGGTACTTACCCTGGCCCTTGGCAGCGGTTCGGCCCTGGCTCAATCTCAGCCAGCGCCGCCTCAACCGCCGGCGGCCCCGTCACCGTCGACACCGCCCGCCCCCCCGCAAACCCCATCCACCCCGGCATCCGATGCCCTTCCCGATGCCCCCAGCGCCGCCAGCCAGGCAAAAGCTCCTGTCACCCCCACCGGCCCCACCGCCGTCATCGACACCACCATGGGGCGCCTTACCTGCAAGCTCTACGACACCCAGGCTCCTGTAACGGTAGCTAACTTCATCGGCCTCTCCGATGGCTCCAAGGACTGGACCGACCCGAAGACTCTTCAGAAGGTTCACGGCCAGCCCTTCTACAACGGCACCACCTTCCATCGTGTCATTCCCGGCTTCATGATTCAGGGTGGCGACAAGCTGGGCGACGGCCGAGGCGACCCCGGCTATCTCTTCAAAGACGAGTTCGACCCCACCCTCACCTTCGACGAGCCCGGACGCCTTGCCATGGCCAACTCCGGCCCCAGCACCAACGGCTCGCAGTTCTTCATCACCGAAGCTCCCGTCCAGCAGCTCGACGGCAAGCACACCATCTTCGGTCAGTGCGACTCACACACCGTTCTGCTCGTCTCTTCCATTGCCCGCGTGCCACGCGACGAGAACGACAAGCCGAACACCCCCGTCGTCATCAACAAGATCACCATCGTTCGCGACGGTCAGCCCATGCCTCCGGAGCCAGCACTCCCTCCGGCCCCCGCTGCCCCAGCCGCACCACCTCAATAATTCTTTGTCCCTTCATCCTCTTCGAAGGGCCTCAATCACAACGTCCGATTCTTTAAAGGAGAAAAACATGGCAAGAAAGCCAGGCACCTACGCAACATTCAAGACGTCCGAGGGCACCATCGTCACCGAGCTCTTCGAGAAGGACGCTCCCGAGACTGTCGCGAACTTCATCGGCCTCGCCGAGGGAACCAAGCAGTGGGAGAGCCGCAGCAAGAAGGGCGACAAGCTCTACGACGGAACCGTCTTCCATCGCGTCATTCCTGAGTTCATGATCCAGGGCGGCGACCCCGAAGGAACCGGCATGGGCGGCCCCGGCTACAAGTTCGCCGACGAGACCCGTGGCTCCAAGCATGGCTTCCAGGAGAAGGGTAAGCTCGCCATGGCCAACGCCGGCCCCAACACCAACGGCTCGCAGTTCTTCATCACCGTCGCTCCTACAGGCTGGCTCACCGGCAAGCACACCATCTTCGGTGAAGTCGTCGAAGGCTACGACATCGTCGAGAAGATCTCCAAGGTCTCCCGCGACGGCATGGATCGCCCCAAGACTCCCGTCGTCCTCGAGTCCGTCACCATCGAGCGCGTAGCTTAGTTCAGCTTTGAACCGAAAAGAGCCCGCCTACACTGGCGGGCTCTTTCTTGATATCTCGAAGCTTCCCATGATTGGCAGGAATATTCGCAGTATCGAAGACGGCGATCGAATGATCAATCAGGAAACACAAACACCCAAAGTATTTCACAAGGAAATCTTGATTAAATCTGCGCCTTCAAAGGTCTGGGATGCTCTCACCCGTCCTGAACGAATGAAGGGTTCCCAGAGATGAGTATTGAAATTTCCGACCTTCCAGTCTGTGATCACATTCAGTTCTGTTTCTGACATCCACTCCCTGCATGGCACTTCTTTTGAAAACACCGGCGCAGTTCTACAGTTCACGCCTGAAAAGATGCTCCAGTACAGCCATTTGAGTTCGCTATCTCGACTGCCCGATCAACCTTCCAACTATTCTGTGCTTGAGTTTAAATTGACATCCGTAGAAGATCGGACAATCCTCGCATTCACATTGAGCAATTTTCCAACGGAAGCCATTTATAAGCATTCAGTCTTCTATTGGAACGCCACACTCGAAATATTGAAGAGCTTTATAGAGGGACACTAAAAAGGCCCGCTCAGTGAGCGGACCTTTTCGATTTGTAGCTGCAGCCTCTTACGCCACGCCGATCACAGTGCAAAGCTCCTTCACCGCATCCGCGCTCTTGTTCAGCGCAGCCTGCTCATCGGCGGTCAGCTTGATCTCGATAATCTGTTCCAGCCCCTTCGATCCGAGCTTGCAGGGTACGCCGACATACAGCCCCTTGATGCCATATTCGCCCTCAAGATAAGCGGCGCACGGAAGAATCTTCTTCTTGTCCTTCAGGATCGCCTCGACCATCTCCACCGCAGCAGCCGACGGAGCATAGTACGCCGAACCCGTCTTCAGGTGCTTCACGATCTCCGCACCACCATTGGCTGTGCGCGTCTCAAGCTCCTTCAAGCGCGCAGGCTCGATCAGCTCCGTAATCGGAATTCCCGCAACCGTCGAGTAGCGAGACAGCGGAACCATGGTGTCACCGTGTCCGCCCAGTACAAACGCCGTCACGTTCTCTACCGAGACCTTCAGCTCCTCCGCGATAAACGTCCGGAAGCGGGCCGAATCCAGCACACCGGCCATGCCGATCACGCGTTCACGCGGAATCCCCAGCTTCTTGAACGCGGTCTGCGCCATCGCATCCAGAGGGTTTGAGACGATGATGAAGATCGCATTCGGCGAAGCCGCAAGGGCCTTACCGGCAACATCGCTCATGATGTTGAAGTTCGTGTTCAACAAGTCATCGCGGCTCATGCCCGGCTTGCGAGCGATACCGGCGGTGATCACCACGATGTCCGAATTCGCCGTATCCGCGTAGTCGTTTGTTCCGATCACAGATACATCGCGCTTCTCAATCGGGAGTGCCTCCAACAGGTCCAGCCCCTTACCCTGCGGCACGCCTTCGACAACATCGATCAACACAACATCCGCAAGCTCCTTCGAAGCGATCCAATGAGCTGCTGTAGCGCCGACATTGCCGGCTCCGACGATAGTAACTTTCTTCCGCATGATGGGTGAACTCTCCAGAAAATTTGGCGTGTGTCGCCTTCGAGATGCAGTCAAAAGACCATGCATCTTTGCCATCCATGATACTTTGCCCCAACAACGGCTGGCACGATATTCGTCATTTCCGTGCGGATATCGATTTACGAGGGGATACCCGCGATATTTCTAGAAACGTCTCATCGCCCAAAGTCGAAGAGCCTGCCCTGAGCGAAGTCGAACGGGACCTGCGGTTTTTAGAACTCGCAGGTCCTTGCAGTCACTCAGTGTTCGAACGACGGTGGCTAGCCCATGTTCTCGATCATGCGGCTGGCAAACTCGCTCGTCTTCGCCTTCGTCGCACCCTGCATCCCGCGCTCGAAGTCGTACGTGACGAACTTCTGTGCGATCGTCGTCTCCATCGACTTCTCGATCAGACGCGCAGCCTCCGTCCATCCCATGAAGTCGAACAGCATCACGCCTGACAGAATCACCGAACCCGGATTGATCACATCCTTGTCCGCATACTTAGGAGCTGTCCCATGCGTCGCTTCGAACACGGCATATCCATCGCCGATGTTTCCGCCCGGAGCAATTCCAAGTCCGCCCACCTGGGCCGCAGCAGCATCCGAGATGTAATCGCCATTCAGATTCGTCGTCGCCAGAACGCTGTAGTCCTCCGGCCGCAGAATAATCTGCTGGAAGATCGAGTCAGCAATCCGGTCATTGACCAGGATCTTCTTCTTCCACTTGCCGTCGCCATGCGAAGCGCCAATCGAAGCGATCACCTGCTTCACCTCGGCTACAACTCCTTCGCCAAACTCCTTCGCGGCAAACTCGATTCCCGGCTCGATCAGTGCAGCATTCTCCTCTGGTGTCAGCTTCGGATTCGTCTCAAGGTTCCCCAGAATCCAGCTCTCGCGCTCCGTCACCGTCTGCTCACGGAACTCCTGGGACGCAACCTCGTAGCCCCACTCCCGGAACGCGCCCTCGGTAAACTTCTGAATGTTACCCTTGTGCACCAGCGTCACCGTCTTGCGGTTATTATCCAGCGCATACTGAATGGCCGCACGCACCAGCCGCTTCGAGCCCGTGATCGAGATCGGCTTCACGCCCACGCCCGAATCCGTGCGAATCTTTTTCTTGCCGCCCTTCAACATCTCGTCGTTCACAAAGCTGATGAACTTCGCAGCCTCGGGCGTTCCCTCGCGGAACTCGATACCGGCATAGATGTCTTCGGTGTTCTCACGGAAGATCACCACGTCCAGCTTCTCCGGATGTTTCACCGGGCTCGGCACGCCCGCATAGTACTTCACCGGACGCACGCACTGGTACAGATCCATCAACTGCCGCAGCGCAACGTTCAGCGAACGAATGCCTCCGCCCACGGGCGTCGTCAGGGGTCCCTTGATCGACACGCGATAGTCCACCGTCGCCTTCACCGTGTCATCGGGCAGCCAGTTTTGCGTCTGGCGATATGCCTTCTCGCCGGCCAGCACCTCAAACCACTTCACCGAGCGCTTGCCGCCATAAGCCTTCTCCACCGCTGCGTCGAACACGCGCTGCGAGGCCTTCCAGATGTCGCGTCCCGTGCCATCTCCTTCGATAAAAGGGATAATCGGGTTATCAGGAATGGTGTATTTTCCGTTAGCGTACTGAATCGGCGCGCCATCCGTGGGCACCGCAATCCCGTTGTAGCTTTCCTGCATAAATAAATCGTCCCCCATATAGGTGATGAGAAAACCAAACTATCATTCACCAAGAAGCTCTGGCAATATTCGCACGATGAAAACGATAATCGCACCTAGGCCGGAACATCCGTTCGAAAACCCGGGTGTCGCTGCCAGAAAAAAGAAGTGTCATCCTGAGCGAAGGCGTAGCCGAAGTCGAAGAGCGTGCCGTGTGCCCAATCTTCACGGCAGTTTTATCGTGCCAAGGTGGCACACTCGAGCGGAGCTGGAACCGCAATCCTCAATTAAGCCCTTTACTTCACCAGGTAATAATCCACCGTAGCCACCACCCTGACCTTCTTCATAATGCTTGCGTCAGGGCTCGTGCCGCCGCCACCGCCCTCTTCCCCTGGCCCGCCGCCGCTCCCCGCATCCGCCGCCGAGATCGAAAACACTCCCTGATTCGCCGACCGAATCGAGCCCACCTCGCTCCCGGAATCCGCCGCAAACCGGTCCGCCGAGGCGCGCGCATTCTTCGTCGCCTCCGTAATCATGTCCGGCTTCAACGCATTCAGCCCGTTGAACACGTAGCGGATTCCTTGCCCGTACCCTCCAACCACAATGATCCCCGCCTGTAACAGCTGTGCCGTCTTCTGCCCCGCCTTCGAAATCTTATCGACGTCGCTCGAGCTCACCGTCACCGTCTGCTGCACGATGTACCGCGGTCCACCCTGGTTATTGCCGCCATATTCATTGGCCTGCTTATCCGTCACCTGGATCTGTCCCACCGAGATCTCCTGCGCGCCGATACCCTGTGCGGTAAAGAACTTCAGCACCGCGCCGCGATCCTCCTCGCTCTTCGCATAGACCTGCTGCAGATCGTTTCCTGTCTCCTTGAAGGTCACCGGCCACACCGCGCTGTCAGACTTCACCGTCCGCTCCACCAGCCCCTTCACCGTTACATAACGATCCGCAAGCCGCGTTTCTTTAATCTCCGTCCCCAATAACCACCCGCCAAGCACCAGACCCAGAAACAGGCACCCACCCAACACCGCCGCTGGCGTCAACCATGCATTCTCACGTGTCGTCTCCAAATCATGCCTCCAGATAACACGAGCAGATTGCAATAGGCACGGCAGCTTGTCAAACGCTGCGCACTCTACATAACGAAGAAAGCCCCGGCACAAGACCGGGGCTTTTCTTTCTGCATTACAGAATCAGCTTAGAACTGGTTCCAAAGCAGCTGATTGTAAACATCGTGATGGAACTGCACTTCAGGAGCCTTCACAATTGTGCCCAGCAACCGGGCGCAACGATCAGCCGAAGCCTGCTTCAGGTCCGCATAGCGACCCTTCACATCGGCTCCCAGCATCTTCGTCGTCCAGTCTGCCCCACGGAAGTGCTCAAGCGCCGTGTAGACGTTGTCCGGAAGGTAGCGCTCCGCCTGGCGAAGATTCTTGATCTTCGAGGTGTCCCCATGCAAGCCGCTCTTGAAGATCGAGTACAGCACCAGGTAGGGATTCGCATCCGGTCCTACCGAGCGAACCTCAACGCGAGCCGACTTTTCGTTGCCGATCGGAATCCGGACCATCGAGCCACGATCCGTCGCCGAAGCCTTGATCTGGTTCGGGGCTTCGAAGTGCGGGTCCAGCCTGCGGTACGCATTTACGCTCGCATTCAGCAGCAGGCAGATATCGTTGCCGTGCGTCAGAATGCGGTCCGTGAACTGCCACGCCAGCTTGGAGATCTTCTCCTCGCCCTTCGGATCCCAGAACAGGTTCTTGCCGTTCTTCGTGATCGATACGTTCGTGTGCATGCCCGATCCGTTCACGCCCACCACCGGCTTCGGCAGGAAGCTGGCCGTCATACCCATCTGGGTCGCAATCTGGCGGCAGATCAGCTTGTACAGCTGAATCTGGTCGGCTGCTGCGACAACTTCGCCGTAGGTGTAGTTGATCTCAAACTGTGAGGGAGCAACCTCGGGATGGTCCTTCTCATTCTCGAAGCCCATCGCGCGCTGAACTTCAGCGGTCGTATCGATAAACTCACGCAGCGGGTCGCCCGGCAGCGAGTGATAGTAGCCACCCTTGTTGACGTACTCAAACACGCCCGTCTCGTGGAACTTCCGCTCCGCATCGATGCCCTCGAACAGGAAGCCTTCAATCTCGTTGGCCGCATTCAGCGTGTAACCCTGCTCGTTGAAGAGCTCATTCGAGAACTCTTTCAGCACGCCGCGAATATCGGCCGAGTAAGTTTCGCCGTTCTTGTCGATCACCTCGCCGAACACCAGGACTTTGCCCGGTCCGAACACGTCGGCGGGAGCCCAGTAGAACGCGCTCCAATCGATTCCCAGGCGCAGATCGCTCTCGCGCTGTGCCGTAAAGCCCCGGATCGACGATCCGTCGAACGTAAGGTTGTCGTAGCTCTTCACCAGGAACTTCTTGTCGTAGTCCAGCATGTGCAGACGGCCTTCGAGGTCGCTGAACAGCACCGTAACCGCCTTAATGCGGCGCTCATCGGTCAGGTACTTGAGTCGTTCTTCCTGGATGACATCGGCAGCAACGCGCTTCCGGCGCTGCTCCTTGGCCTGCAGGTTCAGATCCTCGAGTTCTGAGTAAGAAAGTTCCAGGAAATCACGAAATTCGCTCAACGTCTTTTGCTCCTTCTGCAATGAGATACACGACTGGCGTGGTCGGCTGACAGGATCGTTTTGGGGGTTATGAGAGATGGATCCGCTGGCGTCGTGGGCAGAAGACCCTATGTTCAACGTATCAGAATTTTACACAGGGAAAAAGACATCTCTTCCCTTTCATGGCAGGATTTAAGGCCTGCATCCTACGCCAGCATCCATTTCCGCCTCCGTTTGCCTCGCGAAACCACAAGCCAGCCGCAGACTCCAATCGCGGAAAAACAATCTCTGCCGCAAAGTACAAATCTCATTCACCGACAAACATTTCCCTGAAAATTGACCCCGCAAGTCTCTGGCCGCTCGCATGTATCAATTCCTCGTCTCACACCATCTAACCCAACATCTGCCGACTCTCTCGGCCTAAGGAACTTCCCCATGCAATACAAGACCCTTGGAGACACCGGCCTCCTCGTCTCGACTCTCTGTTTCGGCACCATGACCTTCCACGGCGGCACCGGCCTCTTCCGAGCCATCGGCACCGTCGACCAGGCCGGGGCCGACGAGCTCGTCAAGGCATCCATCGACGCAGGCATCAACTTCTTCGACACCGCCGATGTCTACTCCGAGGGCGAGAGCGAAAAGACCCTCGGCCAGTCCCTCAAAAACCTCAACATCACTCGCAGCGACGTCGTTATCGCCACCAAGGCCTTCGGCCGCACCGGCCCCGGTCGTAACGACGTTGGAGCCTCCCGCGGCCACATCATGGACGCTGTCGAAGCCAGCCTCCGCCGCCTCCAGACCGACCACATCGACCTCTACCAGATCCACGGCAACGACATCATCACTCCCATCGAGGAGACCCTCCGCGCCCTCGACACCCTCGTCCAGCACGGCAAAGTCCGCTACATCGGCGTCTCCAACTGGCAGGCATGGAAGATCGCAAAAGCTCTCGGCATCTCCCAGTTCAAAAACCTCGCCCGCTTCGATACCCTCCAGGCCTACTACTCCATCGCTGGCCGGGACCTCGAACGCGATTTCGTCCCTCTCCTCGAAGCCGAAAAGACCGGCCTCCTCGTCTGGAGTCCCCTCGCCGGCGGCCTCCTCTCCGGCAAGTTCTCTCGCGAAAACCAGAAGCCCGCCGACTCCCGCCGCTCCGAATTCGACTTTCCCCTCGTCGACAAGGAGCGCGCCTGGCGCATCCTCGACGTCATGGCGCCTATCGCCAAGGCACATAACTGCAGCCCCGCGCGCATCTCTCTCGCCTATGTCCTGGCGAAACCCTTCGTCACCTCCATCATCATCGGAGCCAAACGCCTCGACCAGCTCGAGGACAACATCGCCGCCGTCGACCTGAAGCTCACGCCGGACGAGCTCAAGCAGCTCGACGAAGTCAGCGCACTCCCGCCTGAATATCCCGGCTGGATGCTTCCCTTCCAAAGCGCCAACCGCCTCGAGCCGGTAGCCCGCCCCGTACCGCGCATGTCCGACAAAAACTAGTGCTCTGAGTCCTGATAGAGCCCGCGATATCAAATAGAGTGTCATCCTGAGCGAAGGCGCAGCCGAAGTCGAAGGATCTGCGTCCCCTTGCGGGATGCGGGATTTACAAACGCAAACCGCAGGTCCTTCGACCTTCGCAGCAGAACATCGTCATCCCGTCGGTATCCCCGGCCATGCAGCCAACATTAACCTCACGCAAAATAAGCGGCCTCACTGGCTCCCTGCAGTCCACGCCACGAAAGAACGCCTATAAACTTGAAAGAACAGCCATGACCACGAACAACAAAACCGCAAACACCCGGCGCGTCGCCCTCATCCAGATGTCCATGGACCCCGACACCAAGGTCAACCTCGACAGGGCCGCCGAACGCGTCTACGAAGCTGCCCGCCAGGGAGCCACTCTCGTCTGCCTGCCAGAGCTCTTCCGCGCCCAGTACTTCTGCCAGCGCGAAGACCACGGCCTCTTCGGCCTCGCCGAGTCCATCCCCGGCCCCTCCACCGACGTCCTCACCCGCGTCTGCCAGGAGACCGGCGTCGTCCTCGTCGCCTCCCTCTTCGAGCGCCGCGCCCCCGGCCTCTACCACAACACCGCCGTCACCATCGAAAAGGATGGCCGCATCGCCGACATGTATCGCAAGATGCACATCCCCGACGACCCCCTCTATTACGAGAAGTTCTACTTCACCCCCGGCGACCTCGGCTTCAAAGCCACCAAAACCACCTCCGGCCCCATTGGCACCCTCGTCTGCTGGGATCAGTGGTACCCCGAAGGCGCTCGCCTCACCTCGCTCAAAGGCGCCGAAGTCCTCTTCTTCCCCACCGCCATCGGCTGGCACCCCTCTGAGAAGGAAGAGTTCGGCGACGCTCAATACTCCGCCTGGCAGACCGCCCAGCGCGCCCACGCCATCGCCAACGGTGTCTTCGTCTGCGCCGTCAACCGAGTAGGCCACGAGCACGGCGACGTCAAGTTCAAGGTAGAAGCAGCCGACGGCAACCCCGCCACAGTCGAGCTCCACGGCCCCGGCGACCACACCCCACAATCCGGCCTCCAGTTCTGGGGCGGAAGCTTCATCGCCGACCCCTTCGGTCGCATCCTCGCGCAGGCCAGCCACGACAAAGAGGAAATCCTCATCGCCGACCTTGACCCCAAACTCATCGAGATCACCCGCCAGCACTGGCCCTTCCTACGCGACCGCCGCATCGACGCCTACGAAGGCATCGCCAAACGCTTCTTGGATTAGTAAAAATAAAATCTCACTATGAGATTCCGTGGTGCCTTCGCGATACTGCTCTCCGTCTCCGCGCTGCACGCCGAAACGCCAGCCACCCAGACATTCCCCGCCGCGTGCTCCATCGTCGAGCACGCGGCATTACCCTTTTTCGCCGCACGATCCATCGTCCTCATACCCCAATCTGACTGTCAGGGCTGCTTCATCGGGAAGACCTCTGATCTGCACGACGCCGTCAATAAGAAGGTCTCCACCAGTCGCGCCATGCATACCTATATGGAGCCCACCACACGCAAGTCCAACCCGATCGTCTGGTACGCCCACTCAAGCATGGACACAGTTGCCCGTCTAACTCTTAAGGCCACTGGCGACTCATGTCAGGCGAGCCTCCTCTTCAACTACAGCTGGTATGGAGCGCAGTTCATCGTCATCATGCCCGTCGACGGCGATCCCGAATCCCGCCCCAGCAACCTGCGCCTCGAACGCGAATACCTTGCCGCGATGCAGAAACAAATCGCCGCTCGCTGATATCACCGAAATCGAGGGCCCATCTTCGCATCGTCGCTGGATAGTACATTCGAGCCGAGGTATCGGGTGGCCCATACATACCGCAAGCATGCCGGGTGCCCCGTTCATGCGGTCTCATCGCCTGAGTGGGACATGCGAGTAAAGCTCGAACATGCTTCTAGGTACGCCAAGCCTTCAGGCTTAGCCCCTCAAGCATTGGAAGAAGAGGGGCTTTAGCCCCTGAAGCACTCACAGTACAATTCCTCCATCCTGACTCCAGAGGAAAATCCATGCATCTCGCCAGACTCCTGCTTCTCGCCTCACTCACCACCCCACTCCTGGCGCAATCCGGCCCCACACTCCACTCCGCCGCTGATCTCGCCAAGCTCGAAGCGAAACTTACCACCGCCGCCAAAGCCGGCCCCACCGGCTTCAGCATGGATACAATCGACGACTTCGGCTCCGCCCGCACTCTCTACATCGTCCGCGTCCACACCGGCGATGCCGAACTCCACGAAGGTTGGGCCGACCAGATGGTCATCACCAAAGGAAGCGTCATTCTCGTCACCGGGGGTAACATCCAGGGCGGCCACGGTCTCCCCAATCAGCCCGGCGAAACTCGCGGCCCCTCGATGGAAGGTGGTAAAGAGATCGTTCTCCACACCGGCGACACTGTTCACATCCCAGCCGGGGTACCGCACTGGGTCAAAGTCGCACCCGGAACAACAACGACCTACTTTGTCTTCAAAGAAAAGTAGAAGCAGCTAGGCACGAAGAATTGGCCCCTGCAATAGACCTCGCAGAAAGAAGTATCTCGGACGTTCCTCAGAAACAGGACGATGATTCAACTGATCCATCGCCGGGTGCCTCATTCATGCAGCTTCATCGCATGAGTGGGACATTCGCGCAAAGCGCGAACCGCCTCGAACTATCTCTACACTTCCTCCACAAAAAGTGTCATCCTGAGCGAAGTCTTTGCGAACCAAAGACGCAGTTGAAGAACCTGCCCTGAGCGAAGCCGAACGGGACCTGCGGTTAACACGCACCACTCCAAGCAATCAAAAACTCGCACAACACCAGCGAGCGCCGGAGGCTGATTCATGAATCGCAGAAAATTTCTTCAGGCAGCAGGAGCCGCCCCGCTTCTCTGGACTTCGGAGACTCTGCCAGCCGCCGGGCCACCCTCCAAAAATCCCGCCCCCATCAGAGAACACTCCACCATCCCACCAGCCCTACGAACGCGCCTCGACAGCGAGATCCAGACCTACATGCAGCGCAACGCCGCTCCCGGCCTGCAGTTCGCACTAACCGATCTGCATGGCCAGGAATATCTGGCCAGCTACGGTTACGACAATCTCGAAGAACAGAAGCCTCTCCAGCCCAATCGCCTGTTTCAGATCGGTTCCATCTCAAAATCGATGGGGACAATTGCCGTATTGCAACTGGTCGAAGAGGGCAAGCTCGATCTCCATCGCCCCGTCCTCGAATACCTTCCCTGGCTTCCATGGAAGACCTCCTTCGGTCCCGTCACACTCGATCACATCCTCACCCACTCAAGCGGCATGCCCAACGGTGGATCGCTCTTCTTTCCGCGGAATTTCTGGACGCACGAGCAGCGCTATGCTCCAGGCAAACAGTACTTCTACTCCAACATGGCCTTCAATGCGGTCGGCCGGCTGGTCGAGATGTGCGATAGCCGCCCCTACCAGGAGTCTCTCGTCGCGCGCATCTTTCGTCCCGTCGGAATGACAGCCTCACGCTCCGCACTCGGCGGGCCGGAGTGGGCCTTGCAATCGATCAGCTACATCTCCGCCGCCGTCGACACCCCTTACCGGCGTTTCGATCCGTTGCGTCAGGCGCCGTCCTTCCACGAGGACACCAGCGCCGGTTGTGTCGCCTCCACACCCGCCGACATGGCGAAGTATCTTCGCTGCTTGCTGCGCGGCGGCGTCACCGACAGTGGCACGCGCATCCTCTCCAAAGAGAGCTTTGAGACCATGACGGC
Organism: Edaphobacter sp. FHG110511_03; assembly: GCF_059115365.1. Taxonomy (NCBI): domain Bacteria; kingdom Pseudomonadati; phylum Acidobacteriota; class Terriglobia; order Terriglobales; family Acidobacteriaceae; genus Edaphobacter; species Edaphobacter sp. FHG110511_03. The sequence goes on from NZ_JBZYWL010000005.1 coordinate 153,728, forward strand.
CCATCACATCGACACCGAAGAGTGGGGTCCGCACGCTGGATACGGCTACGGCATCGGTGTTGATATCACAGACGGCGACCACATCGCGATGCATACCGGTGGCATGGTCAGCTTCATGTCAGCCATCTACCTCAATCTTTCCCGCGGTGTGGCCGCATTCGCATCCATCAACGCGCAACTGGGATACCGTCCGATGCCGGTTGCCCAATTTGCCACGCAGGCTCTAGCCGCCCGGATAGCCGGAGCCGCGTCTCCCGGCCCGATCCCCCCACCTGCGGCAGAGAAGCCCAGGACTCCAGCTACGACTTCGACTCCCGCATCCGTGTCTTCGAAGTACGGGGGACTTTACGTCAACGACGATCCTTGGAAGGGAGCAATCAGGATCACCGAAATAGACTCTGTCCTGCATCTGAACGGAACGCCTCTCGTTCAAGCTACGGATGGATCGTTCTACCTGGCTTCAATACCAAATGCGCCGGATCGCGTCGCCTTCGATGGCATCATCCAGGGTATCGCCCACCTGCTTCTGCTGAATGGAGCGCAGTACGTACGTTTCAACGCTCCATCCAGCGCCTAAACGCTGTATCACGCCGGGTGCCCCATACATGCCGCAGGCATGTGTGGGATCATTCGCGCAAAAGCGCGAACAAGCTTCTAGGTACGCCAAGCCTTCAGGCTTGGCCCTCTCTAGCTGACCCGCAAGAATAGGGGGCTTTAGCCCCTGGCGTACGCTCTCCACAAAATGGCCAACATCCGCTAAAAAGCAGAGCATCTACGCCCATACAATACTCTTCAAAGAAAGAAGCTCGCCCCAGAAGCAGGCCCATGGTCCCGTTCCTCCGTCGCTTGAGTGCATCCGCCGCAATCCTCTGCGTCGCTATCTTCTCCATAACCTCCATTCACTGGCTCCTGGTCGGCGACGCGTCGCTGATCCACTACATCACCTTCCTCATCGACCGGGGCAGAGTCCCCTACCGCGACATCGTCGATGTCAACTTGCCCGGCACCTACGCCGTGGAATGGATCGTGATTCATCTCTTCGGAGGCGGTTCTCTCGCATGGCGCCTCTTCGACATCGCGTTGGGCCTCATCGCCGCCGCTGAAATGACCCTACTCGCGTGGCCCTATGACCGCCTCGCCGGTGTTCTCGCAGGAGCCGTCTTCATTCTCATTCACGGGCGCGACGGAATGAACGAGCTCGGTCAACGAGACCTCGTCATGACCGTACTGCTTCTTGCATCGGCTGCTTTCTTTGCTTCTGCGCTTCGCAGAGATCGCTTATCTCCCCTCGTCCTCGCTAGCCTCTGCTCCGGAATCGCGTTCACCATAAAACCCACAGCGGTTCTTTTCTGGATCGCCATGCTGGCATACGTCATCTACTTTCGTGCGAAGACAACAGGGACGAGAGCACAAGCCCTCCTCGGCAGCGTTCTATCCTTTCTCATCGCTCCGGCAATCGCCGTATGTTTCCTGCTCCGCATCCACGCGCTCAACTTCTTCTGGCAAACAGCCACGGGACTCATCCCACTCCACAACCAGTTACTCCGCCTGCCAACCAGCTACTTTCTCTTTCATCCGCTTCCCTCATCTCTTCTCCCTCTGCTTCTCCTCTGGCTGGCTGTCCTCGCAATCCGCTATAAGAAAAATCTCGACCTGTTCAGCACAACCGAGAAGCTGGTAGCCATCGCATTTCTCGCCGGCCTCGCCTCGTTTTACCTGCAAAGAAAGGCCCTGCCCTACCACCGTTATCCCGCAGACGCATTTTTTATTCTTCTTGCCTGTCTCGGCTTCTCTCGAGCTCTCGAGCAGCGCCCGCCCATAAAGACTCTCAACACCATCGCAGCCGCAGGACTCCTCTTCACCTCTCTCATCCTTGCTCCCCAGTGCCTTCTAAAAACCTTTCCTCTGCGCTCCAGCCCTAACGACTTCAGCCAGCTCTTGCAAAAAAACCTGCTGACACTCGGAGGCCCCACGCTGGACCGAAAGGTTCAATGCATCGACTTCACCTCCGGATGCATAACTACCCTGTATCGAATGCAGCTCGAGCAAAGCACCGGCTTCCTCTACGACTGCTACCTCTTCCAACCGGAAGACAACTCGGTCGTGCGCCAGTACCGCAAAGAATTCTGGAAGACTCTGACCGCTCACACACCCGATGTGCTCATCCTGAGTAATCAGGATTGCGGCCGCCCAAACAACTACGACAAGATAAATCGCTGGCCCGAACTCGCGAGCCTCATCACCAGCAATTACAGGCTCTACAAAGAAGTTCACCCGCCCGACCCCATTCACTGGGCCAGCACAAGCGTTCCGTCGAACAGCTACAGACTGTATCTACGGCAACGCTGATTCGGCACAAAGGTTCTTCGCATCGTCGCGTCTCGAATCGTTCAGCTTCGACACAGCCTGAGGTTTGACAAGCAATTTTCACGCTCTCTATAGTCATTCCGATTTCATGAACGATAATCCATACATTTTGGAGACCGAGTGCTCATTCGATTTCGAAGACAGTTCATCTACTGTCTCGCCCTTTTTGCGAGTTTTTTATGTTTTACCGGGCCCCTATCTGCTCAGACACTCTACGGAGGCCTCACAGGTGTTGTGACCGATCCCAGCGGATCGGTGGTTCCCGGAGCGCAGGTCACCGCCGCTAATCCCTCTACCGGCTTCTCCCGCACTGCGACGACGGATTCCTCGGGAAGCTATCAATTCACAGATCTACCGCCGGGCGTTTACAACATCACTTTTTCCGCAACCAGCTTCGGCCAAAGCGTCAGCAAAGGTGTGCCCATCAGCGCGAACCAGACCAGACGCATCGATACAACGATGACGGCTGGAGCTGTGAACGAAAGTGTCGAGGTCAGCACTGCGCCTCCGGCTCTGCAGACCGATCGTGCCGATGTCAATTACGAGATCAGCCCCACCCAGGTTAAAGAGCTGCCCACGACATCGACCGCCGGTCGTAATTTCCAGGGCCTCTATCGCCTCATTCCCGGAATCCCGCCGCCAACAGAAAACAACTCGCAAGCCGGAAATCCAGGCCGCACGCAAGCCGTAACAGCCAACGGAGTCTCCAACACGATCAACTCCACCAAGATCGACGGCGCGGCCGTAGGCTATCCGTGGCTGCAGTCCATCGTCGCGTACATCCCGCCCACCGATTCCATCGAATCCGCCAACATCGTCACCAACAGCTTCAACGCAGAGCAGGGCGCGGCCGGCGGAATCGCCGCAAACCTGATCGTGAAAAGCGGCACCAATCACTTTCATGGGAGCGCATGGGAGTACAACTCCATCTCCCAGTTCAACGCCAGACAATACTTCGTCCGCACCTCGACCACACCAATCGCCCCCAAGAACATCTACAACGAATTTGGCGGCAACGTCGGTGGTCCTATCCTCAAAGACAAGCTCTTCTTCTTCTTTGGATACAACCGCGTCTCCCTGCGTCAGTTCAAAACCGGTTCAGCAATGAACGTGCCTCTTGCCGCGTTGCGCGGCGGCGATTTCTCAGCCATCAACACGCCCATCTACGATCCGGCAACAGGAAATGCCGACGGCTCAGGTCGCAGCCCCTTTCCGAACAATAAAATTCCAGCCTCGCGTCTCAGCCCCGCCACGCAGAAGATCCTCGCGCTTCTGCCGACAGAAAAGATCAATGCCACCTCTGGAAACTATCCCGGCGGCGCCGTCCTGCAGTACGATCGGTCCTCTTACGACGCCAAGGTAAGCTACAACCCCACGTCGCGAACAACCTTCTTCGGAAGGTATTCAGTGCAACGATCGCTGATCGTGGATCCTCCCGCCCTGGGAGGCGCCATCGGCAACACCTGGGATGGCGGTCAGCCAGGCTCTGCGCCCGGCACCATTCAGAACATCGGCCTCGGCACCACGCACGCATTTACTCCCAACTTTCTGTTGGATGCGAATGCGGGCTTTGTTCGAATCAATCTTGCCTCCCATGCCCCCGACTACGGCCAAAACGTCGGGCTCGACACACTCGGAATCTCCGGAACCAACGGTTCAACTCCGTTCCAATCCGGTACCCCCGGCTTCATCCCCTCGAACCTGTCAAGTTTCGGAAACTACATCCAGTCCAATCCATTTCAGTTTCGCGACATGCAGTACGTCGGCAATGCCAACGCTACCTGGATTCGCGGCAAGCACGCCTTCCGGTTCGGAGGCGAATACGTTCACTCCGCCATCAATCACCTTCAGGCCAACAACGCAGGCCCCAGAGGTCAGTTCACCTTCACCGGAGGCGTCACCGGAAATAACAGCAGTGTCGCGGCAGACGGTCCAAACTACTACCGCTCCGTCGCCGACCTTCTCCTCGGTCTGCCTCAAGCCATCGGCAAGACGGTTCAGCTCTTCCAGCCCAACGGTCCGCGCTTCTCTTCATTTGGCTTCTATGCGCAGGACACCTGGAAGGCCACTCCCAACCTCACCGTCAACTATGGAATTCGTTACGAGTACTACCCCTTCGCGAATCGAGACCATACCGGCGTCTTCCGCTTCGATCCTGCTACCAGCAATGTCCTGATCGGTGGACGCGGCAACACACCCACCAACACAGGTGAGGACGTAGGCCACGGTCAGCTGGTTCCTCGCCTCGGCATCAACTATCGCATCAACGACAAGACCGTCATTCGCGCAGGCGCCGGCCTCACCGTCGACCCGGAAAACTATCGCTTCTTCCGCGACTCCTACCCCGCGCTAATCACCCTCAACAACACGGGAGCCAACAACTACATTCCCGCAGGCGCGCTAACCTCGGAAGGGGCAACCACTCTTCCCAGCGGAACTCTCACCGCGGGAATCCCGACCGTCGGCATTCCCGATATCTCCTCAGGCGTCGTCCCGCTGCCCTACAACTACACCACCCAGACTGCTCCCCAGAAGTGGCGACGCGGATATCTCGAGACATGGAATCTGTTCATCGACCGCGACATCGTTAAGGATGTTGTCGTGAACATCGGTTATGTCGGGACCCACCACGTTCGCCAGGTGGCTGGACTGGACATCAACGCGGGAGGAGTGAGTCCGCTCGGCGCGGCAAGCCGGCCACTCTTCAGCAACGCGAATGCTCCTGGCGGAGCGCGGCGTTACACCGGCCAGATCCTCAACGTGCTCCCATTTGGAGACGTGGAGTACTCCGGAATGCAGCTCCAGATCAGCGATCGCCAGCTCAAGTCCTTACAGTTTGGCTACAGCTACACCTGGTCGCACTCCATGAACAACTTCGACACGGACAGCACACTGGCGGCCTTGACCTTCAATGTGCCCTCTCAGCTCAAGCGAAACTTTGCCAACTCGCAGTTCGACCGCACCCACCTCAATGCCCTGTGGACGGTCTACCAGATGCCCTTCGGCCCCGGACGCCAGTTTCTTAATCACGGAATCCTCGGGCGCATCATCGGTGGAGTCGACCTGAACACCATCACGACCTACTACAGCGGGCGCCCCTTCCAGATTACGGACACATCGCAAAATGGAAACGGAGACACAGTTGTTCCCAACCAGGTCAGCAATTTGAAACTGAATGGAACGAAATACACCGGCGGCTCGACAACATTTCCGTATTACTTCGTCAACCAGGGCAACATCGTCAAGCTACCTTCGAGCGCCGCCAACGGAAACGTCGGCCGCAACTCGATTCGCGGCCCCGGATACTTCAACCTCGACGTCGGCCTCACGCGAAACATCCCCATCTACCACGAGATGGCCATCGTCCTCAAAGCTGAATCCTTCGACGTAACCAATACGCCTCAGTGGAGCAATCCAACCGCAAACGTCAACGACTCCGGATTCGGGCAGATCACCAGCGTGATCTCCACCAGCAATCGAACCCTCAGATTCAGTGGCCGCATCTCGTTCTAACCCGCATCTCGCTCTAGAAGAATGGATGACAAATTCGTACCATTGAATTTGTCATCCTGAGCGAAGCGACCGCAGGGAGCGCAGGTCGAAGCACCTGCGGTTGCATCGCTCAAGAGCACACCCACGCACTTGAGCACACTCAAAAGACAAGTCACTCGGCAACATCTACCAACCATCGCCATCTCAAACAGAAGCCAAGCAGCTTCAAACAAAAACCACGTCATCTCGACCGAAGCCGCGCAGCTTCACCGCGCGGCGCAGTGGAGAGATCCCTGTATTTAGTCTTTGTTCTTGCCGTTGCCTGTTTTCGATCTAAGGCCGATCCAGAATGTTTCCGGATCGGCCCACACCCTTAAACCGGCTTGACGATCCCAACCTCGCGCTCCGCCCGTCTTCCGCCCAGGTACCCAAACAGCGCGATGTAGATATAGCAGACCGCCGGGATCACAAACGCGTGCTGTACTCCAACCACATCCGCCAGATGTCCCTCGGCCAGTGGAATCAGCGCTCCGCCCACAATCGCCGCCACCATCAGGCTCGACCCCTTCGACGTCAGCGGTCCCAGCCCCGTCAGCCCCACCGTAAAGATGCTCGGAAACATCACCGAGTTGAACAGCCCCACCGCCAGGATCGCCCACATCGCCGTGTGCCCATGCGTCAGGATCGACATCACCACCAGCGCGCCGGCCAACACCGCCGCTGTTCCCAGCACTAGGCTGGTCCGTACCTTCGTCAGCAGCCACGATCCGATAAACCTTCCCACCATCGCGCCGCCCCAGTACAACGCGACATACCGCGCCGCTACGTGCTCCGGCAGCCCCGCAATGTCCGACAGGCCGAAGTAGTTCACCAGGAAGCTCCCGATCGAGACCTCCGCCCCCACGTACACAAAAATACCCAGCGCTCCGGCCAGCAGCACCGGATGCTTCCAGATGCTGTCCCCCGTCGTGTCCGCATCCATCTCACCTGGCCGGATGTCGCGCGTAAAGTCCATCGTCGGCAGCTTCACCAGCGCCAGCGCAATCGCCAGCAGAACCAGCATTAATCCGATTCCCATATAAGGGAGCCGCACCGACGAAGCCTGCTCCGAGCGATACGCCTGCAGAGCCGCCGCCGAAAACGACTTCAGCTTCTCCGGCGCAAGCGGAGCCGAAGCCAGGATCAGCGCTCCTCCAAAAAATGGAGCTACAAAGGTCCCGAACGAGTTGAACGCCTGCGAAAGGTTCAACCGTGACGCCGCAGTCTCCGGAGGTCCCAGATTCGCCACATAAGGGTTCGCCGCCACCTGCAAACTCGTGATCCCTGCCGCCAGAATCACCAGCGCCGAAAGAAACAGCCCGAACGAGGCCGCTGTCGAAGCTGGAAGAAACAGGAAGGCTCCCGCTGCCATCACCAGAAGCCCGATCACCATCGTGCCCTTGTATCCCCTCCACTCCACCAGCTTCCCCGAAGGCAGGGCAAAGATGAAGTAGGACGAGAAGAAGCAGAACTGCACCAGCATCGCCTGCCCGTAGTTCAGTTCAAAGATTCCCTTCAGATGCGGGATCAGGATGTCATTCAGACACGTCAGAAATCCCCACATGAAAAAGAGCATCGTCGCGATGCTCATGGCCCGAACGTCAGTCTTGCGAGCTCCGGAGTGTTGCGTGCTGGTTGCTGTACTGACGCTAATGGCCATCTCTTTGATCCCCTACTGCATTACGAAATTGTTAAAAGACTTGCACCACATCCCATCCTAATACGCATTAGAGAAAGACCACTTGAACCCACCTCAGAAGCCGTCATCCCGGGCGCAGCCACCTCAGAAGCCGTCATCCCGAGCGCAGCCACGTCTAAGCCGTCATTCCAAACCAGACCACCTCTAAACCGTCATTCCGAGCGAAGCCGAGGAATCCCTGTATTTCGCCTGTACCGCCAGGAACACCGTGGTGCCCCAATCGCGTAGCGCGATCCGTATCCGTCATCAGTGCCGAACAAGGCCCCCGTACAACCCCTGTCAACCCCTACTCACCCCTAAACCTTAACCCGTCAGTCACATCCTCAGTGCCGATGAGTTCCCTCCGCCTCGCTATACTTAAAACAGGAGATTGAATCGAGCCCCAAAAGAAGGGACTCAATCCGAAGTCCGGACTTAAGTTCCATCTCTGGAAGACTTTGCGCAATTAAGATAGGGGGTCCCCCCTCAGAACGACCAGGACAGAGAGCCAGATGACCACACCTCGCGACCGGAACTTCCGCATGCCCGCCGAATGGGACCCTCACACCGCCACCTGGATCGCCTGGCCCCATAACGCCGAAGACTGGCCCGGAAAATTCCAGCCCATCCCCTGGGTCTACGCCGAGATCGTCCGCAACCTCTCCTGCTGCGAAGACGTCCACATCCTCGTCAACGACGAAGCTTCCGAGAAGCGCGCCCGCCACATCCTCCTCCGCGGCGGAGCCAACATGGCCCGCCTCCACTTCCACCCCTGGCAGACCGACCGCGTCTGGCTCCGCGACTCCGGCCCCATCTTCGTAAAAAACCCCAAGAGCGAGCTCGCCCTCAACAACTGGCGCTTCAACGCCTGGGCTAAATACGATAACTGGCGGCGCGACGACCAGATTCCGCACCACATCGCCAAGCTCTACGGCCTCGAAGAGTTTCAGCCGAAGGTCACCGGCGAAGACGGCAAAGAGCACCGCCTCGTCCTCGAAGGCGGCTCCATCGACACCAACGGAGCCGGCGTCCTCCTCACCACCGAAGAGTGCCTCCTCTCCGAGATCCAGCAGCGCAACCCCGGCGTCTCGAAAGAGCAGCTCGAGCAAGCCTTCCACGACTACCTCGGCATCGACCAGACCCTCTGGCTCAACCGCGGAACCGCCGGCGACGACACTCACGGCCACATCGACGACATCACCCGCTTCGTCGCCGAAGACACCATCCTCACCTGCGTCGAGCCCAGCACCCACGACGAAAATCACCTTCCGCTGGCCGAAAACCTCGACCGCCTCCGCTCCGCCCGCAATCTCGACGGCAAGCCCTTCCGCATCGTCGAGCTGCCCATGCCCGCCCCCGTCGTCTTCGACAACCAGCGCCTCCCCGCCAGCTACGCCAACTTCTACATCGGCAACGACCTCGTCCTGGTTCCCACCTTCAACGACCCCAACGACCGCCATGCCCTCAACCTCATCGCGGACTGCTTCCCTGACCGCCGCGTCACCGGAATCCACTGCATCGATCTCATCTGGGGTCTCGGCGCGCTACACTGCATGACGCAACAGGAGCCCGCGTAAACCGATTCTCCTTCGCGGGCATCCAAACATGCTTTACTGTTACGTTTCGTAATTAAATTTCGGAGACCTGATGCGAATCATCCCTTGCGCCCTAATGTTCTCTGCTGCCATCGTCGCAGCGGCCCAGCAGAAGCCCATCCTCCTGCACGACGCCGCCCTCGTGGACGGCACCGGCGCTCAGGTCCGCCCGCACGTCGACATCACCCTCCATAAGGGCTACATCGAGAGCGTCAAGTCCACCTACAAAAAAGATGCGCCGAAAGGTGTCGACATCGTTGAATGCGCCGGCAAGACCATCATTCCCGGGCTCATCAGCGCGCACTCGCACCTCGGCATCCTGCTCGACAATGCCACTCCTTCGGCAAACGCATACACCACCGAGAACGTCACCGCTGCCCTCAACCAGTTCGAGCGGTACGGCGTCACCACCATCGTCTCTCTCGGCCTCAACCGCGATCTCGTCTACGAGCTTCGCGACCAGCAGCGTGCAGGCAAACTTGGCGGAGCCACCATCCTTACCGCAGGTCGCGGCATCGGTGTTCCCAACGGAGCACCCGGCCTCGACGTAGCGCCCGACCAGATCTACCGCCCCGCCAATGCGGACGAGGCGCGCAAAGTCGTCGATGAGCTCGCCGGGCATCATGCCGACCTCGTCAAGATGTGGCTCGACAGCGGCCACGGCAAGCTTCCTCCCATGGATCCTGCCGTCTACACCGCCGTTATCGAAGAAGCGCACAAACGCCACCTGAAGGTTGCGGCACACGTCTACGCCTTCGCCGACGCGAAGAGCCTGGTCAACGCCAACGTCGACATCTTCGCCCACTCCGTCCGCGATCAGGCCGTCGACTCCGCCTTCGCTACCTCTCTCATCGATCACAAGATCTGGTACATCCCCACTCTCACACTCGACGAGGCCTTCTACCTCTACGCCTCCGATCCCGATGTCATGAAGTCGTCCTTCTTCCAGCAGGCAGCCGGCCCTCAGCTGCTCGCGAAGCTACAGGCCCCTGACTACGCCGAAAAGACCCTGGCCGCACCCCAGACCGAACAGGCAAAGAAAGATCATGAGATGGCCATGAAAAATCTCAAGGCCCTCCGCGATGCCGGAGTGAATATCGCCTTTGGAACCGACTCCGGCGCCGTTCCAGGCCGCATCCCAGGCTTCACCGAGCATCGCGAGCTCGAAGACCTCGTCGCTGCCGGCCTCACGCCCCTGCAGGCCATCACGCTGGCGACTGGCGAGAACGGCCGTCTGCTGCATGAAATCAACCCGAAGGTCACTGTCGGACTCGTCAAGGAAGGCTACTCCGCCGATCTGATCATCCTCTCTGCCGATCCCTTGATGGACGTCCGCAACACCCGCCACATGGATGCCGTCTACCATCACGGTGTCCTGGTCCCCAACACTCCACCGCAGAACTAGACCGCTACACTGAATCAGATGGAATTGCACGAACACTCTGACGCCTTCGACGAGCGCATGATGCGCCTCGCCATCGCTGAGGCGCTCGCCGCCGAAACCGCTGGTGAGGTTCCCGTCGGAGCCATCGTTCTCGCGCCCGACGGCGAGACCATCGTCGGCCGCGGTCAGAACCGCGTCCTCCGCGACAGCGACCCCACCGCCCACGCCGAGATCGTCGCCATACGCGAGGCAGGCCGCGCGCTCTCCAACTATCGCCTTCTCACCAGCGAAGGCGGCTGCACTCTCTACGTCACCCTCGAGCCCTGCGCCATGTGCGCCAGCGCGATCCTGCACGCACGCATCGCACGTCTCGTCTACGCCTCCGACGACCCCAAGGCCGGAGCCTGCGGCAGCGTGCTCGCCGTCCTGAACCATCCCCAGCTCAACCACCGCACCGATCTCCGCGCCGGAGTCCTCGCAGAAGAGTGCAGCCTGATGCTGAGCGATTTTTTCCTCAAGCGCCGTGGAAAGAAACGAGCCGACCCGCATCCTATAGATTCAGAGGAAGCCCTCCTCGGAGGCAGCGATGACGACGAAGAAAAAGTGGTCCGCGAAGGTTAAGAAGGCAGCCTAGCTTCGCTCTAAATTCATCGCACACGAAAGGATTCTCATGCCAGGCCGTCTTTCGGGCAAAGTCGCCATCGTCACTGGATCTTCCTCAGGCATCGGCCAGGCCACCGCCGTGCGCCTCGCCACGGAAGGAGCCAGCATCGTCGTCGACTACCGCAGTCATCCCGAAGGAGCCGACGAGACCCAAAAGCAGATCGAAGCCGCGGGCAGCAAGGCCATGATCCTGCAGGCCGACGTCTCCAGGCTCGACGACACGCAAAAGCTCGTGGACCAGGCATGGCAGCAGCTCGGCTCCTGCGACATCCTCGTCAACAACGCCGGTATCGAAAAAGGCGCCGACTTCTGGGACGTAACCGAGAAGGACTACGACGAGGTCCTCAACGTCAATCTCAAGGGAGCCTTCTTCCTCACCCAGGCCTTCGTCCGCCGCCTGCGCGAGGCAAAGCGCCCGGGCCGCATCATCAACATCAGCTCTGTGCACGAGGACATGGCCTTCCCGCACTTCTCCACCTACTGTGCCTCGAAGGGTGCCATGCGCATGCTCACGCGAAACCTCGCCGTCGAACTTGGCCCGCTCGGTATCACCATCAACAACATCGCCCCCGGCGCCATCATGACCCCCATCAATCAATCCCTGCTCGACGACAAGCCCAAGCTCGAGGCCCTGCTCAAAAACATCCCGCTCGGCCGCCTCGGCAAATCCGGAGAGGTTGCAGGACTCGCGGCCTTTCTCGCCTCAGACGAAGCCTCGTATATCACCGGCAGTACCTACATCATCGATGGCGGCCTCATCGTCAACTATCACGAGCAATGAAAAAAGGTCACGTAAAATATGCCTATGGAGCTGACTGTCTACACTGCGGCATGGTGCCGCGACTGCCGCGAGGCGAAGCGCTTTCTCGCCTCGCATAACATTCCCTACCGCGAAGTCGACATCGAGATTACCCCGGGTGCCGCGGATCTCGTCCTCGCCAATGTAGGAAAGCGTGCAATTCCGCAGTTCGTGATCGACGGAAGATGGGTTCAACCCTATCGCCCCGGCTATGGGTTTCTCCACGACGAGATGGCCGAGCTCTTCGGGGTCAGCAACGCCTGATCTTATTTCTAAATGCTCATGGACAGGCTCCGCGACCTGGGTTTTGGTCAAGGTCATAATCGATCTAGCATCCCTATTTGCATCGCATAACGATATAACCCCCATGTCGTACCCGCGGCTTCTTCACATCCGCAGTAAAATGAAGGAAGAACCCTCCCGAAAGCCAAGTCAGGAAACTATTTATGATCCCCCGCTATACCCGCCCTGCTATGGGCCGTATCTGGTCAGACGAGAACAAGTATCGCTGCTGGCTGAAGGTTGAAGCCGCCGCTTCGCAGGCGCTCGCTCGCTTCGGTCTCGTCCCGCAGGAGGCCGCAGACGCCATCCGCGACAAGAGTGACTTCACCGTCGAACGCATCAACGCCATCGAGGCCGAGGTGAAGCACGATGTCATCGCCTTCACCACCACGGTGGCCGAGCACATCGCCAATCCTGAGCACTCGCGCTGGCTCCACTACGGCCTCACTTCTACCGACGTCGTCGATACCGCGCAGGCGCTGCAGATCCGCGAAGCCTCCACCATGATCCGCGCCGGCATCGTTGCCCTGTCCGACGTCCTCAAGCGCCGTGCCTTGGAGTTCAAGAACACACCCATCATCGGCCGCACCCACGGCATCCATGCCGAGCCCTCGACCTTCGGGCTCAAGCTGCTCCTCTGGTACGCCGAGATGCAGCGCAACCTCACCCGCTTCGACGCCGCCGCTGAGGACCTTCGCATAGGCAAGCTCTCCGGAGCCGTAGGCACCTTCGGCCACCTCAAGCCCGAGCACGAAGAGGCCATCTGCGAAGAACTCGGCCTCAAGCCCGCCGACATTGCTACCCAGGTCCTGCAGCGCGACCGTCACGCCGCTTACATCTCCACGCTCGCCGTGCTCGCCAGCTCACTCGACAAGATCGCCACCGAGGTCCGCCACCTGCAGCGCACCGAAGTTCGTGAAGCCGAGGAATTTTTCTCTGAAAAGCAGAAGGGCTCAAGCGCGATGCCGCACAAGCGAAACCCCATCACCTCGGAGCAGATCTCCGGGCTCGCCCGCGTCATGCGCTCCAACGCCCAGACCGCGCTTGAGAACGTCGCCCTCTGGCACGAGCGCGACATCTCGCACTCCTCCGCCGAGCGCGTCATCTTCCCCGACTCCACCATCCTGGCCGATTATCTGCTGGCGAAGACGACCAACCTCATCGACAAGCTGCTCGTCTACCCGGCACGCATGTTGAAGAACCTTGAGTCCACCGGCGGCCTCATCTTCTCCGGCCAGCTGCTGCTCGATCTTGCCGAGTCCGGCATGAGCCGCGAAGACGCCTACCGCCTCGTGCAGGGCCACGCCATGAACTCCTGGAAGAACGAACTTGTCTTCCGCGACGAGATTGCCAAGGTCCCTGAGATCACCGCACGCCTCAGCCCGGAAAAACTCGCCCGGGCCTTCGACTACAACCGCCAGTTGGCCAACGTGGATGCAATCTTCGATCGCGTTCTCAAACCGCGCTAAACATCTGTATGTGGAATCCAGACCTGCATGGGCGAAGGCGCCCGGTTCGCCCATGCATAGTAAGGAATCAGCATAAGAGTTGTAGCTGTGCCTTGCTTATTCTCCGAAGCCCCGGCCCTGTAAAGATCCGTAGACCCGCTAGCCACAACCTGCCCCGGATGCTCGAGCACCGCGATACCGCCCAACATCTCCGGCTCGAACCGCACTTTGGTCTCGCCCTTGAGAGAAGCGCGCAGATTCGAAAGATTTAGATCGTGACTCTGTACTTTCTGATCCAAGCCTTCCATGCAGAACACCACCGGCCCTCTTTGCATCGCCGCCTTGCCAACATCCTCCATCACAGCTGCATTGGCCTGCAGCATGCGTGGCGTCATGTCCATGGCCAGCTCGATCTTGTCGCCCGCATTCCAGGTTCGCCAAACCGCCAGATACTCTCCAGCTTTCGCTCCTTCGACAGTTTTTCCGTTAACACGAACAGACGTCTTCTCCGACCAGCCAGGAATCCGCAGATAGACCGTGAACTCATGCGATTTCGCGGGCGAGACCGTCAGCTCCACATCGCCCCTCCACGGATACTCCGTCTTCTGCGCGATCTTCAAGCCTGTACCATCTTCCAGGTGCCAGTCCATCTCAGAGGCGTCGTAGAAGTGAACATAGATACCGTCCTTGCTGGTGCTATAGAAATATCCCGGCAGCGATGCGAACGTACGCTCAATATTCGGGGGACAACACGTCGTGTCGTACCACGGGTTGCGGATCACATCTCCCGTCGCCGGCTCGAACGCCAGCGGATTGCGGTAGCAATACATCTTTCCATCCAACGACATTCCGGAGTTGATCCCGTTGTACAGCGCCCGCTCCATCACGTCGGTAAATCTCGCCTCACCGCTTGCCGCCAGCATGCGCGCGTTCCACATCATGTTGCCGATCGCGGCGCAGCTCTCGCCGTAGGCGCGCGCATTCGGCAGCTCGTACGCATCGCCGAACGACTCGCCTTCTGCACGAGCCCCCACACCTCCCGTAACGTAAAGCTGATGCGAGACGAGGTCCTGCCATAGAACCTCAAGCGTCTTCCAGTACGCCGGATCGCCAGTCTCCAGGTAGTAGTCCGTCGCGCCGCAGCAGGCGTACATCGCGCGAACCGCATGCCCTTCCAGCTTCGTTCGCTCCGGAAAAGGAATTCCGCAGAATGTGTACGTAATCGTCCGCTGCGAAAGCTTCCATCTCGTATCGCCATGCAGGATGTATCCGGCAAGGTCCAGATACTTTTTGTTTCCCGTCGTACGATACAGCTCGATCAGCGACATCTCGATCTCGGGATGTCCGGACACAATCGGTTTCTGCTCCGGTCCCGGGCCATAGTTCGGCAGCAGAAAACCATCGACAAACCGTATCCCCGCATTCAGCATGGTGGGATCGCCCGTCGCGCGGTAGTAGGCAATCGCGCCCTGCAGATAATGCCCCATGTTGTACAACTCGTGCCCTACCTCCTGCGTGTGCTGCTGCATTCGCAGAGGCTTGCGGTCTTCGATGTAATACGTGTTCAGATACCCGCTCGGCTCCTGGACCGCGATGATCTCCTGAATCTGCGCGTCCGTCACCTTTTGCAGCGAAGGATTCGGGCCGGACTGCAGGGCGAACCCGACCGCCTCCGTCCACTTGTACATATCCGAATCCGAGTACACCGGTCCCTTCTGCGGCTCATTCGACTTCCCCTGCATGCGTTCAAAATTGGTCATCCGCCCGTGCTGCACCAGCTCTTCCCGCATGCTCGGAATGCTGATCTCCACATTGGTCTTCCTCCGGCTCGCCCAATAGCCGGTCACCGTAACCGCTCCCACCGGAACCTGTCGCAACTTGGCATGAGGGGACTGGGAGAAATCCATTGGAGGTTTCATCTTCCAGTCGGGGAGTGGCTTCGTCGCCTCATCCTCGATTCCATAGGCTCTGCGAGGATCGATCAGGACAGCTGCTGCAGCTAAACTTGTAGAAGCAAGAAAATTCCGGCGTGAAACCAGTTCAGACATCATCATCTCCTCAATTCCCATCAAGGCTGTCTCTTCCCGTTCCAGCTAAAATGACGAAGAACGCGGAAAGCTCCGACTCCGCATCTTATAAAGCCTCTATCTTCTTCGTCGAGAAGAATCGAGACATGAAGTCCGCACCGCGGCACGCAAGGCTCCGCCGCCATTCATCATGACGCACTCCCTCATCCAGATCGTAGACGCCGCCCTGGCCTCCGCAGTTGAACGCAGCGGCCATCACCTCGTCTGCCGTCCTGGCTGCACCCAATGCTGCCACGGCGTCTTTCCCATCTCGCAACAGGACGCCCACCGTCTCCGCAGTGGCCTCCACGTGTTACAGCAGCGGGACCCGCAACGAGCGGACCGCATCCGCAC
Source organism: Edaphobacter sp. FHG110511_03 (assembly GCF_059115365.1). Classification (NCBI taxonomy): domain Bacteria; kingdom Pseudomonadati; phylum Acidobacteriota; class Terriglobia; order Terriglobales; family Acidobacteriaceae; genus Edaphobacter; species Edaphobacter sp. FHG110511_03. The sequence goes on from NZ_JBZYWL010000005.1 coordinate 169,895, forward strand.
GCGGGTCAACGAATCTCTCGCCCGCCTCGGTCCGCTCTTTCCCGGAGATCGCGCCACCGGCATCCTCGACGAAGACTACGAAGACTCACAACTCTTCGCGGACGAATCCGAAGACAGCATCGGCGACACCGAACCGTGCCCCGTCCTCGATCCCACCACCGGAACCTGCGATCTCTACGAGAATCGACCCATCGTCTGCCGCACCTTCGGGCCACCCATGCGCACTCCCGAAGGCCACCTCGCCACCTGCGAGCTCTGCTTCATCACTGCCTCCACCGAAGAGATCGCGGCCGGTGAGCTCGATCCCACCGTGCCCGCGCGAGAGACCGCAAGCAACGAAGCCTTCAACGCCAAGCACAACGTCCATGGCGAAACCATCATCGCCTATGCCCTTCGCAGATAATGCACTCAGGGGTGCGGAACGCGAGTTCCCGCTGACCCCACTGGCAGAGGGGTTCGCCCGCTCGGTGCGGGATTTTCAACCGCAGGAGCATCCGTAACCTCTGCGTCATTAATCTGAAAGACTGTGGCATCCTTCGGCATCTTCAAGCGCCCATCGACAAGGTACGCCACCACAATTGCTCCCGAGACCTCCGGGTTCAGCGCGACCAGCGGAATGATGTACTTCTTACTCTTCACCAGCGATTCCGTAACGCCATCCACGTTGTGGCTTCGCGGCATATTTCCCGGAACCTGCGGAATGACAAACGCGGTCATCTTCAGCTCCGGATGTTTTTTCCCATAACTCACAAGCGAACGCGCCACCTGTTTCGGAGTCGTCAGTCCGGCATCCGCTATGTAATTTCTATGAATCGCATGCGGGAAGTACATATCCAGCGCAACGCGCGAAAAATCGGCGCAGTTATGCACAAACAGGTTGAAGTGTCCGACATTCTTCTTGTCGTTCACATACGCGATAAATCGTTCATCCTGCTCGCGCGTGGTCTCCACCTGGAACCCGTGAATCGTGCGGTCGTAGGAGGCCCCTACCAGCTGCACCCACTCGCCCTTCGGAGCCGTACCTGCCGCTGTATCCGGAGCCAGCTGCTCCAGGTACGTTCGCCGATACGCATCCCTCACCTCTGCGACACCGGCTTTATCGATCGTCGCCGGTATCTGATCCATGGAGTTCACCGCATACAGATAAGGAATCAGTGGAACTGCGATCCAGTCGTATCCGTCAATCTTGTGATAGCGGCTGATCACGACGCCATACTCGCCGTCGTGGCACATCCGCAGCTCCGTGGGGCTCTCGGCACAGACGCGATTCAAATACATCGCCGCATGTCCGGTCGGATTGAACGCGCCGAACGCGCCATACGGCTCCTCCATCAAAAGCGCAACCGAAGCCTCCGCCCTCCTGCTCATCACCGGGGAAAGTACAACCGCACAAAATACTGCAACAACGCTGAGTTGCCTCTTCATCCGACCTCTTCCCTCTCGCCGCAAGCCGTGAACCGGCCTATGTTCTTTATCATATGAAAACCCGTCTCCGCGGCGTTTGATTTGCTCCTAGGCGATAATCATTCCAGTGCCTGAAACCCTTCCAGCCACGCGCAACTTGACCCTCGCCGTCACCGGGGCGAGCGGCAGCGTCTATGCCATCGAGATGCTGCGTGCCCTGGCCGCCGACGAGCGCGTCTCCCGCATTCACTTCGTCGCGTCAGAAAGCTCGCTGCGCGTCTTCGCAGAAGAGCTTGGCTTTAGCGGACGCTCTGGCCTCGCTGAAAAACTTCTCGGCGCTCCCTGCACAAAGCTCCGCCAGCATGCGGATGCCGACATCGGTGCCAGCATTGCCAGCGGAAGCTATCCCTCCAGCGCCATGATCGTGCTTCCCTGCTCCATGGGAACCCTCGCTGCTATCGCCAACGGCCTGGCCTCGAATCTCATCCATCGCGCCGCCGATGTCTGCCTCAAGGAGCGCCGCCCCCTCATCCTGTGCGTCCGCGAGACTCCGTTCAACCGCATCCACTTGCGCAATATGCAACTCGCCGCCGAGGCAGGCGCCACAATCTTTCCGGCAATTCCAGCCCTCTACAATCATCCCCAAAGCACCACGGAGATGGCGCGCCAGTTCGTCGATCGCGTGCTCGCGCACATCCAGCTTCCTCAGCCCAACGCCTACCAGTGGCGCGGCGACGAAGACTAGATATAAAGGTCGTCATTCTGAGCGGAGCGCAGCGAAGTCGAAGCCTGCCCTGAGCGAAGTCGAATGGGAATCCCTGTATTTCGTCCGGGCAGCCCATACTTAAAAAAATAGAAATCAAAAAACTCCTACTTCACAGAAGCAGCAAAGCTTCTCTCACCGCCCTGAAGCGGAGGCTGTGAGCGCAAAAACATCTCCGTCGTCTCTGCCGCCGGCTGCCAGCACTCCAGTGGCGCCAGATGTCCGCACCCTTCAAGGACGCTGAGCGTAGAGTTCGGAATCTCCTCATGCATCCGCCTTCCCACCGCCAGCGGAATCAACTGGTCCTGCGCTCCCCACACCACCAGCGTCGGCTGTCGAATCGCATGCAGCCGAAAATCCAGCAGGTCGCGCCCGCTCGTCATCGACGCCATACTGCGCTCCACGACCCATGCATCCCGTGCGATCTTATCGAGCACCGCCCGCACCACGAAATCGGGCAAGGGGTGCGGGTTCGGATGCGGATCTGGCGAAAGCACCGTCGCCAGGCGGGAGAGTCCCGGGGCATTCGATGGGACAAACAGCTCCGAGCCGAAGTTCGCTGGAAAGTAGATTCCCGCCGCGTCATAGACCACCAGCCGGTCCACCATCTCCGGATGGTCCAGTGCCAGCTTCATCGCAATCCATCCGCCCATCGACCATCCGCCGACAAACGCATGCGGAAGATGGACCGCCTGCGCGAACGAAACCACCGCGGCCTCTTCCGTCGTGATCGAGTAATCCGACTCCTTCGGCTGCGACGATCTTCCATACCCCGGAAGGTCCGGAACATACACATGAAATCCATGCGCAGCCATGGCCGGAATCATCTTCGACCAGTCCTCGCCCCTGGCTCCAAGCCCGTGAATCAGCAACAGCGGCTCGCCACCGCCACCCGCCGGCTGCGCTTCAAAATAATGCAGGCGATAGCCGCCGGCATCGACGTACTCACTCCTCACACCTTCACGTCGAAGCTGAAATCGGACTTGCTGGTCGGCCACCCACAGCGGGTTGAAGTAGAAGAACAGGCCTCCCGCCACAGCAACAAGTGCCAGCATCAGCAAAGCACGCAACACAACCTTCATCGCGCTGTCATCTCCGCGGCCTTCAGGGCTCGTTGAATCACGTCTAATGTAGCCGCGCCCAGATTGTAACTCTCTAAAGAGACCTCGCCACGCGGCACCCACCGGGCTTCGGCTGCATCGTCGCCACAGGCAAGCGCCAGAGCCTCGTCGTCCCCAAAACAGAGCCACTCCACCAGAACATAGTGAAAACGTACTGTGCCGTCTTCATCCCGCACGATGCGATCGATCGTTGCGACAATTTCAACGGGGCGCACCCGCACTCCCGTCTCCTCGAAGACCTCGCGAGCGATTCCCTCCGCAGTCGTCTCCCCCAGCTCCAGAGCGCCGCCCGGCAACGACCATGCGCCCAGCAGCGGCTCACGCCCACGCCGGATCAGCAGGATCTCCGCGCCGCGCACCACAACTGCGGCAACTCCCACAATCGGAACCTGTGGGTACTCGCGCCCGCTTCTGGCCGCTTCTTCTCCCATGCTCACTTCAGCGGCTTGCCGAACTCTTCGCCAAATACAGTGTGACCCATCTCGAACCGTCCGCCGTTGTACTTGTCCGGCCCCTTCAAATGTCCGATACCCAGCAGGGCCACAACCCAGTAGCTCATCGGAAGACGAAGTACCTCGTGCACCTTGTCCTGCTCGAAGCCTTCCATCGGAGCCGTGTCGTATCCCATCGTCTCGGCCATCAGCAGCATGTGGGTAAACGCGATCATCACGTGCTTATTCAGCCATCCGTGCATCTGCTCCCTGCTGAATCCGGAGAGAAAGTTGGTGACGCTGGCACCGGCCTGCGACGCGTAGCTCTCCGGCATCCCGCCTTCGCGGCCCTTCTGCAGCATCAGGTCGAGATCCTTACGCCATCCATCGGCATCCCCACAGGCCACAATCACCGCGGAGGCTTCCTCCACCTTGGCCTGGTTGTAGCTCGCCGCGCGTAGCTTCTTCTTCTGCTCCGGCGACTGCACCACCACAAACCGCCACGGCTGCATGTTGTATCCGCTCGGCGCATGGAGACCCGCATCAAGGATCTGCTTCAGATCCTCCCGTGGAATCGGCGTCCCGTCAAAGCTCGGCGTAGCCCGCCGCTCCGCAATTGCCTGGGTCAATGTCTTCCTGGTAGCTGCCATCGTCCTCTATATTCTCTTTACTAGGATGTCATCTTCACGGACAGGGCTTGCTGCCCCCGTTGCGCAAAGACAAAGGCGTCTTCAAGATAGCACTTCGCTGCAGGCTCTGAATCTCGCCCCGGTAAAATCTCGACCTCAGGGTTGCCTTCTCTGCAAACGTGTAACTCGGGCGTAAGGCAAAACGGCGGGCGTTCCATCCTCCGACAGAATCACACCCAGACACTTCCGCAAAACTGTCCCGGTCGAAGCGGAGGGATCCGCTTTACCACCAGTTCCAACACTTCACAGCATCCTCAATGGATCTCATTCATCGCGAGCTCCGTCGCGTACGGACTCTGTCCTGGTACCTCCGACAGAATCCACACTCCATGAAATCCCTTGCGAAGCTCTGGATACGCCGCAACCAGAGCGCTCATCGCATCGGTATTACGCTTTCTCGCCGCCACGGCGTCGCCAATCTGATCCACCTTCAGTCGCGCCATCACATCGATCTTGTCCTTCGCCAGCGAATCGTCCACTCCCAATCCGATAAAGTGATACTCCGCTCCGTCCGCTCCCTTCACCACCAGCGGTGACTCCGCGCTGATCCCCCCCGATAAGGCAGGCGGAGCCGCCGTGCCCTGCTCATTGCGCAGCTTCTCCAGATGCGTGCTCAGAATCAGTCCCGAGGGATTCAACAGCACCTCTGCCTGCTGGTAGTAGAGCCAGGCGTTCCACGGCTCCTTGCTCTTCGCCATCGTCCGCGCCGAGGTCCAGTACCACAACCCATCATGTCCCGCCGCCGTCATCGCCCCGGGATAGAAGCCTGCCATCTGCCACTGCCCTTGCACCTGCTGCATCAAAAACGACAGCCGCCACGGGGTCGCGGTTCCCCGCGCCTCAACAATAGCGAAGCCATATTTTCCTGCCGGAAGCGCAGGAATCGAAAAATCGGCCTCCGCGATCGACCGGTTCAGCGTGCACAGGAACTGAGCATTTCCCGGCTTGCCATCCGGTCCCGGCTTCAGTTCGCTCGCATCCAGCAGATAAACCTGCTCCACTGCCAGCGCCGCTCCCTTTACCTTCGCCGAAGCATTCCCCACCGCTCCCTGGATCGCTCCAAAGTTCTTTGCATACTCTGCGATCGTCACCGCCTGCAACCCCGCAGCGTCATCGGCCTGAACCTTCTCCGCCATCCCTCGCGCCGCATTTGCCAATGCATTGCGATCGGAGTCCGTCATCGCCGACTGCGTCGTGCAGGTCTCGCCGCGAGCCACGCCGCACGCCAGCCCCATCGCGAGCATCATCACGCTCCAACGCACAGCTCCCGGAATGCTACAAAGCCTCCGCACTCTTTTGTCCTCCTCGCAACGAACTCAAGTCTAGTACACGACCACTTCGCACATACCCGCCATATCCTTCGACGCCGATTCGCCCGGTTCGGTCATCCAATCCAAAAACAGCCTCTCCGTACTGTTCCCCACCGGATGTCGCATCTATAACAACCTCATCGCGATGGATGCCAATGGATAGTACACCTTTAGGGCAACGCTTCAGAGCCTGCCCCGAGCGTAGTCGAACGGTCTCCGCAATATTCTGCGCCTTGGCTGTCCCCCCGCCCTCCGTGTTACCCTTCTCCCACTTCCCGAGGCAGGAGTCCGTTTCGCAGTGAAAAAAGAGGCCGTCACCGACGCAACCCCGCACAGCCAGCTGACCATGCAGGTCGTCGAACATGTTCGCTCCCTCATCGCCTCTGGAGAGGTCAAACCCGGCGATCGCCTTCCTCCTGAACGCGAACTGGCACGCGAGCTCAAGATCAGCCGTTCCAGCCTCCGCGCCGGAATCGGCTTCCTCTCCGCCATGGGCGTGCTCAAAAGCCGCCACGGCGCAGGAACCTTCGTCTCCAGCGGTCCTCCCGCTCTCGACTCCAGTTCCCTTTCCGTCCTCGGAGCCCTTCACGGCTTCCTCCCCTGGCAGATGTTCGAGGCCCGCCTCGTCCTCGAGTCCTCCATCGCCGCCCTGGCCGCCGAGCGCGCCACCGACGAACACGTCGCCGAACTCGCGGAAGAGGTCGCCGAGATGTACGCCTCCCTCACCGACCCCCAGGAATATCTCATCCACGACGTCCGTTTCCATCGCACCATTGCCCGCGCCGCCGGCAATCCCATCCTCGGCGCCCTGATGGAGACCATCACTGCCAACCTCTACGAGCTTCGCTCCAAGACCGTCCAGAACGCCCAGGACCTCAAGGAATCCGCCGAGATGCACCGTGAGATCTTCCGCGCCATCCGATTGCGCAACCCCGCGCTCGCCCGCCAGACCATGGAGAAGCACCTCAACCTCGCCCGAACCGCCCAGGCCGCCGAAACCGAACAACCTCAATCCGAACCCGACTCTGACCCCGACTCCGTCGAGGCCGTGAGGGACTAGACCTGCAGCTCCTATTGCGCCGACGCAGAGCATCCATATAGCCTGTGATCGTACCTCGGCAGTCCTCCGCCCGCTTTCACGGTTCAGGTTCCAGTCAGGAGACTCTACTCACGGCTTCCACCAGCGGCGCTGTGAACGGAGGCTATGCGGGCACGGTAAATCTGTGCCCAAAATCGCCTCTTAGCCGAAGGAGTCCATGATGTCTGAACATCGCAAGCACAACGCCATCAATTACATTGAATTTCCTTGCAAGAATCCCGAAGCCATTAAAAGCTTTTACTCCAAAGTCTTTGGATGGAACTTTCAAGACTGGGGAGAGGATTACATCTCATTCAGTGATGGGAGCCTTGAAGGCGGCTTTACTACAGCGGAGTCTGTCCATCCCGGGGGTGCCCGGGTGATCCTCTACAGCCACGATCTGGAAGCTACATCGACTTCAGTGAAAACTGCAGGCGGCGTGATTCACAAGGATATCTTTGCCTTTCCTGGAGGACGACGTTTCCATTTTCTTGATCCCGATGGCAACCATTTAGCCGTCTGGTCAGAATAAGTCAGAAACCGCCGGGTACTCATTCAAGCAAACGGGTGCCCGGCTGGTGAAGAAGCATGAGTGGGCATTCCAGCGAAGCTCTGCCACCCTGCTAAACTGGCCCTTACTGCACCCATGCCTGACACACAGAAAAAGTTCTACCTCACCACCCCGATCTACTACGTCAACGCGCGTCCCCACATCGGCCACGCCTACACCACCATTGCGGCCGACGTCATCGCCCGCCGCCAGCGCCTCCTTCTAGGCACAGAGAACGTCTGGTTCCTCACCGGAACCGACGAGCACGGCCAGAAGATCCAGCGCTCCGCCGAAGCCGCCGGAATCCCGCCGCAGCGCTTCACCGATGAGGTCTCCGAGCAGTTCCGCGGGCTCTGGCAGCGCATGGGCATCACCTACAACGACTACATCCGCACCACCGAGCCCCGCCACACCCAGGGCGTCCAGAAGCTCTTCTCCGAGCTCTACTCGCGCGGCCACATCTACCTCGATACCTACACCGGCCAGTACTCCGTCGGCGAGGAGATGTTCGTCGAAGGCCCCCCGGGAACCATCGGCCCTGACGGCAAGCCCACGGAGACCGTCACCGAAGAAAACTTCTACTTCCGCCTCTCCGCCTTCCAAGCCCAGGTCATCGACCTCATCGAATCCGGTGAGTTCTGCATAGAACCCGAAGCCCGACGCAACGAAGTCCTCAGCTTCCTCCGCGGCGATGTGAACAATGGGACCGAGACAAAGCTTTCCGCCAAAGGCACTCCCTACGTCGCTGGAGCCCTCAAAGACCTCTCCATCTCCCGCAGCTCCTTCGACTGGGGCATCCCCGTCCCCGAGCCCGCCGCCAGCACCACGCAGAAGAAACACGTCGTTTACGTCTGGCTCGATGCCCTCACCAACTACATGACCGCCATCGGCTATGGCAGCGACGATCCCGCGCAACAAGCCCAGTTCGAAAAGTTCTGGCCCGCCGACCTCCACCTCGTCGGTAAGGAGATCATCCGCTTCCACTGCGTCTACTGGCCCGCCTTCCTTCTCGCCGCCGGTCTCCCGCTCCCCAAAAAGGTCCAGGCGCACGGCTGGCTCCTCTTCGAAGAATCGAAGATGTCCAAATCACGCGGCAATATCGTCCGAACCGAAACCATCCTCGATGCCTTCGGTGGACTCAAGCCCAAGCCCATCGACTGGCCCGGCGCCCCGCTCTCCGACCAATACTGGAAGCACGAGCAGGATCTCTTCGGCTCCGACGTCCTCCGCTACTTCCTCCTCCGCGAGATCCCCTTCGGCCAGGACGGCTCCTTCTCCTTCGACGCCCTCGTCCAGCGCTACAACTCCGACCTCGCGAACGGTTACGGCAACCTAGTCAGCCGCACGCTGTCAATGATTGAGAAGAATCTTGATGGCAATCATCCTGCTTTGGCGCTGCCCTCTACTGCAGCACTTGCTGAAGCAGCAAAGGCCCTTGAGTCTTCCGCCGCAACTCTCGTCGAGAACCTCAGCGCCGACTTCTCCGACGCGCGCTTCACTCGGGTCCTCACCAACATCGCCTCTTTTATCACCGAGGTCGACGGCTTCTTCTCCCTCAGCGCGCCATGGAAGCTCGCCAAATCCGAAGAGCCCTCCGCGAAGGAAGACTTCCGCGCCGTTCTTGCCATCACCGCCGAAGCCATCCGTATCGTCACCGCGCTCCTCTACCCCATCCTTCCCTACTCGACCGCAAAGGTGTGGGAGCAGCTGGGCCTGGGCGACATCGAAGCAGCCGCAAAATCCGACCAGCTCCACGACCTCGCCTGGGGCGGCCTCAAGCCTGGAACAAAACTCGGCCCCCTCGGCCCCATCTTCCCTCGCGCCGACAAAGGACTCATCCAGATCATGACCGACGCAGAACAGAATCCCGTCCCGCCCACGCCCTCGAAGTTCGTCGACGAGAAGACCACCCACACCACCCCCGCGCCCTCCGACCCCACCCATCCCGGAGCGGCCCCCCGCACCAGCATCCTTCCCCACCACGATCCCGCCTCGCAGGTCGGAGCCTCCTCCGCTCCCGTCCCCGATCTGGCCCGTCCCCCCGCACCCCACACCGAAGCCCCAGCCTCCGGCATCTTCGCCGGTTCGGCAGCCTCCGGCACCCAACAGATCGCCATCGACGATTTCATCAAGATCGACCTCCGCGTGGCGAAGGTCCTCGTGGCCGAGCGCATCCCCAAAGCCGACAAGCTCCTCCGCCTGGAGGTCGACCTCGGCTACGAAAAGCGCCAGATCCTCTCCGGCATCGCCCAGTGGTATGCCCCTGAAGACCTCATCGGACGCCGCATCATCATCGTCGCCAACCTCGCGCCCCGCAAGATGCGCGGCCTCGAGTCCCACGGCATGCTCCTCGCCGCCTCGCACGGCGAAGACGGCAAACCCATCCTCGCCACCTTCGCCGAATCCGAAGAGATCGAGCTGGGCTCTCGCCTCAAGTAAGATCGCTTAGAGATTGAATGCCCACCTTAGGCGCTCGCAGCTGCTAAGGTGGGCATTCACGCATCATGCGAACGATTCCACGAGTTTGTCATCTCGACCGGAGCGGCAAAGCCGCGGAGTGGAGAGATCCGCTTCTCTGCCACTGCCGAGTGCATCCGCCCCTACCCCTTCAGCACAGCCTTCAATAACCCCGGAAACTGCGCATCCAGATCCCCCCGCCGCAGCGTATTCATCAGCAGCTTCCCATCCTTCCGCGTCGCCACCAGTCCCGACTCGCGCAACACCCTGAAGTGATGCGACAGCGACGACTTCGGCCGATCCACCTCAAATACGCCGCACGGCTGCTCCCCCTTTGCCGCAAGCTGACGCACAATCCCCAGCCGAATCTCATCACTCAGCGCATACAGAACTGCCGTCATCAGCAGCTCTTTTCTCGATGGCTCCTTCGGTAGAAAAATCGGCATCCTACTCTCCCATGATTTGACAAAGGCCCACGGTCTCATCCATAGTTCGATTGTACGACAGTTCGTATTTATTCGAACTGTTTTTCCTGGAGAGGAATCTTAAAATGAAAGCATGGCAGCTTCAGGCCTTCGGCCGCGAAAACCTCGTTCTCAACGACATCCCTCAGCCCACACCCGGCCCCGGCGAGGCACTCATCCGCATCTCGTCGGTCTCGCTCAACTACCGCGACAAGCTCCTCTACGACGGCAACTACAACCCTCACCTCGAGTTCCCCATGACCCAGGTCGCCGATGCCGTCGGCGAGATCGTCGCCCTCGGCGCTGACACGACGCGCTTCAAAATCGGTGACCGCGTCGTCACCAGCTACTGCACCCGCTGGATCGACGGCCAGCCCACCGGCAAGGAAACCCTCTACTCCCTCGGCAACGTCATGCCCGGCGCTCTCGCCGAGTATCTCGTCCTCACCGAACAAGCCCTCGCCCTCGCCCCCGTCTATCTCACCAACGACGAAGCCGCCGCCCTGCCCTGTGCCGCTCTTACAGCCTGGTACTCCCTCGTCGAAAAAGGTGGCCTCACTCCAGCGCACACCGTCCTCCTTCAGGGCACCGGTGGAGTCTCTCTCTTCGGCCTCCAGATCGCCTCTGCCCTCGGAGCCACCACCATCGTCACCTCATCCAGCGACGAAAAGCTCGAGCGCGCCAAAGCCCTCGGGGCCACCCACACCATCAACTACAACAAATCACCCGATTGGGAAAATGAGGCCCTCGCCCTCACCAACAAGCAGGGTGTCGATCAAATCCTCGAGGTCGTAGGCGGTCCCAACGTCACCCGCTCCATCAAGGCCATCAAGCCCCAGGGCCAGATCTCCATCATCGGCATCATCGACGGCGTCGACGCCACCATCCCGCTCTTCGGTCTCATCCAGAAGCACGGTATCCTTCGCGGCATCTCTGTAGGCCCTCGCCGCGCCCTGGAAGACATGCTGCGTAAATTCGATGAGATCAAACTCCACCCCGTCCTCGACTCGGTCTACTCCTTCGCCGACGCCCGCAAGGCTTTCGACCGCCTCGAAGAAGGAGCCTTTGGTAAAATCGTCATCCGCGTCCGCGACCTCTAGCGCCTTCTATGAGCCTTGCGGGGGATTGACACCTATCCTGCAAGGCTCTACGCTCTCCGAGCGCACTCGACAGGAGAAACTCCCCTCATGCATCGGCCCCTCTTCGGTTTCGCTGCCCTTGCCTCAATCCTGACCCTTCCTCTCGCCGCCCACGCTGACACAATCGATGACTTCCTCCTCACCGGTGGAGGCCATACCATCTCCTACTCGCTTCCCGCCACAACCATCTTTCCCGATGGCCCCAGCATCGAGTTCTTTTACGCTACCGGCACCGGCTCTATCGACGGCGTCTCAGGCTATTCCTTATTGGGAGGCTACGACGCCATCATCTCTCCAATTGGCACGATGCAGCTCTTCGTCCCCCAGGCGATCTTCGGATATTCGACGATTCTCTTCCAGGGCCCCCAGCTCACCAGCACCATTACGGTACCTTCAGACGATCCATTCAATCCCTTTAATCTCGCTTCCACCTTTATCCCCGGCACCTATTCTTTGATAGGGAATGGATACTCCTCCCCCCCGGATTCAGGTCCTGACGTTCCCTACACCCTGACCATCGCACCACAGACGGCAACTGCCGTAACTCCAGAACCCTCCCCCCTGGCCCTGCTGGGCACAGGTATCCTCGGTCTCGCCGGATTCGCGGCAATCAGACGTGGCCGCGTAGAACTGACTTACTAGAAGCGTATTCGACAGGAGAACTCCCCTCATGCATCGGTCCCTCTTCGGCCTCGCTGTCTTCGCCTCCATGTTGACTCTCCCTCTCGCCGCCCACGCCGACACCATCGACGACTTCGTCCTCACCGGCGGAGGCCATACCATCTCCTATTCGTATCCCGCCACCAACACCTTTATGAAGGTCGAGTACCTATCCACAGGCGCCTTGGCCACCATCGACGGCGTCCCAGGCTATTCCCTGGGGGCAACTTACAACTCCAACACCAACCCATTTATTACACTTCTGCTCTCCGTGCCCGAAGAGATCTTCGGATATCCAACGCTTCAGTTACGGGGTCCCCAGCTCCTCAGCACCGTCCTCGTACCTAAAGATCCATTCGATCCGTTCTATCCGTTTAATCTCGAGACAACCTTCACCCCCGGTACCTATTCGCTCTTGGGAGTGGGAGTGCCTCAGTTTCCTAATGATGACCCTGAAGGACCTCTCCTCCCCTACACAATGACCATCACTCCGGAGACGGCAACTGCCGCAGCTCCAGAGCCCTCCAGTCTGGCCCTGCTCGCTACTGGCGTCTTTGGTCTCCTCGGATTCGCCGCAATCAGGCACGGCCGCATTAGGCTGACTTCCTAGAAGTCCGTCCTTTTCTCCTACACCATCATCGTCATCCCGACCGGAGGCCGTCAGGCCGCAGTGGAGGAGCGCAGACTGGGCCTCGCTCTGCGTCTCCGCCGCGCATTCCCAACTTCGCCGAAGATTGCATCTCAACTTCCAGTCGCCTTTGCAGGAACCAGTTGATTGACGCATATCCTGCAAAGCTCCACGCTTTTCAAGCGTACTCAACAGGAGAAATCCCTCATGTATCGATCCCTCTTCGGCCTCGCTGCCCTTGCCTCAGTGCTGGTTCTTCCTCTCGCCGCCCACGCCGACACAATCGATGACCTCGTTATCACTGGTGGGGGCCATACCATCTCCTACTCGCTTCCAGCCACCAACGTCTTTCCCAACTTCGAGTTCTTATACGCGTCCGCCATCGGCACCATCGACGGCGTCCCAGGCTATCTCCTACAGCAGGGCTACGCCTCCATCCCCGCTCCAGTTGGTATCCTCCAACTCTTCGTCCCCGAAGCGATCTTCGGATATCAAACGATAATGTTCCAGGGTCCCCAGATCCTCAACTCCGTTTACGTACCTTCAGACGATCCATTCAATCCGTTTAATATTGAGGCAACCTTCATCCCCGGCACCTATTCTCTGATAGGAGAGGGAATGCTTCCTGGTACGCTGCCAGGTCCCGAACTTCCCTACACCTTGACCATCACTCCGCAGACGGCAACTGCCGCCACTCCAGAACCCTCCAGTGTGGCCCTCCTCGCTACAGGCGTCTTCGGTCTCCTCGGATTCGCCGCAATCAGGCACGGCCGCATAAAGCTGACTTCCTAGAAGTCTGTCCTTTTCTCACATACACCATCGTCGCCCCGACCGGAGGCCGCCTGGCCGCAGCGGAGGGATCTGCGTCTCAACCACCAGATCCCGTCCGAGCAAAAACATCTACAGCTACTTCGCCGCTCCCACAGGAGTAACCCCCGACTCCCGCCCAATCGCAATCACAAAATAATTCGCCGGAGTCGTACCCACATTCTTCAACCCGTGCATCACCTCCGAGGCCGCAAAGATCACCCCGCCTGGCCCCACCTTCTCCTTCGTGCCGTCGTTGTCGAACTCCAGGTCGCCCTCACGGATAAACATGAACTCCGAATGCCGATGCTTGTGCGCCGGATGCGGCATCTGTCCCGGAGGCAGCGTCGTCTCATGCACCTCTACGGCCTCACCAGTCGCCAGCACCCCCTGCACCACCGCCCGGCTCGCTCCACCATTCGCGCTATGCTTCACCGGCAACGAGTCGAAGGGAAACGTATGGGACTTCGACAACACATCATTCGACCGCGCCTGTGCCTCCCCATCCAGCGAAAGGCCTCCTACCGTTGCCAGCGCCGAAAGAGCTATACAAAGTTCACGACGATTGAAATTATTCATGCCCGCCATCCTAACCGAACTCAGACGCGGTGCGAAAGGGAGAGCTTTTTCCAGGAAGAGCGTTCATCGGGATTGGCGCGACCTCAGCAGACTAGTCCCAACAAATACGGGTCAGCCTTCAATCGATCAAATTATCTCCTATAAATATAGTTGACAGATTCAACGCACCGGGCATAGTCTCCTATGCGTATAGGAGATAACGATGGCCAAAGCGATAAAAGTCTTGACTCCACTCGAGCGACGTATCATGCGTGTGCTCTGGGACGAGGGGCCTGGGAATGTCCAGAAGGTTGTGCAAGGTCTGACCGGGGAACCTCAACTTGCCTACACGACCGTGCAGACGACCCTCAATGTTCTGCAGCGCAAAGGCAAAGTAAAAAGAAAACTCATTGGGCGAGCATTTGAATATAGCGCCGTTGTTTCCCAGGAAGCCGCGGACTCGCACGCCATTAAAGATGTCCTGCAGAAGGTGTTTCGCGGCTCGGTGGATGACTTACTCCTCACTTTGGTGCGGAGCAAGCATCTCGATGCGCAGAAGCTCGCGGAGTTGCAGGCAAAACTCGAGGCAAATGGGAACGGAGAGGAGGACCCGGAATGAGCGCGATCCGGGAAGTCCTATTCAGTTTGTTGTTCAATGCAATCCTGCAGGCCGGACTGTTTGCTATTGTCGCGGCAGCCCTCTCTCCATTCGTTAAGAAAGCAAAAGCGAAGGTTCAACATTCCTTCTATCTCGGCGTCCTGATCCTGTGCCTGGCTGCACCGGTGACGAATACGTTCTGGCGCACGCCCCCATCCGTGATCACAAAGAATTCTCCGCAAGAAACCCTGCGGCAGACAGGATCGCCAAACCATAGCTTCTGGGACTGGGAGGGGAGATCCAGTACGCAGAACTCGCTCGAGTTCGGCCCCGGCGTGCAAATCGCGATGGTTGCGATATGGGGATTGCTTGTTCTTTATCAGTTGATCCACCTTGGCCGCGGCAGCTATCGCGTTCATCGATTGCGCAAAGAGGCTTCGCCTCTTTCGCCCGCTGCTCAAGCTGCGATACCCGCGTGGCTAAACTCGGCTTCGCATCAGGTGCCCCTTCTTGAATCCACAACGATCGACGTTCCCGTCACTATAGGCGCCTTTCGTCCCGCAATCGTGTTGCCGAGCAATCTGATACCGGGCCTTGGCGAACAGGACCTCTCGGCTGTCATTGCACACGAATACGCCCATATCCAGCGGAAAGATTTTCTGGTTCACGTCCTGTGTGAAGTTTTTACCCTGCCTGTGTTCTGGCATCCGGGCATTCGCTACCTGAGATCGAAGATCTCGCAGACGCGTGAGCTTGCCTGCGATGAATACGCTGCTGTCCGACTTGGAAAGCGGCATCTGTATGCGCGAACACTCTTACGACTGGCGTCATTGTGTTTGCGTCCTTGTGACGGAAACGCAATGGGGCTAAGCATCTTCGATGGTGACAACCTGGAGGATCGAATCATGAAATTGACTGAGAAAGGAAATCCGCTATCACGCGTGGGTCTGGCTGCATTGATATTGGCAGCCAGTCTCACATTCGGCACGGGCGCAATGCTCGCGCATGCAACGAGCATGCATGCAGACTCCAACCACTCCAACGGCACGCAGGCATTCGCCGGAACCTGGCACTGGATGTTCAAGGGCCGAAGCTTCGGCACGATGATTCTGACCCCGGGCGATAACGGCTTCAGCGGATCTATTACGGGGTCACAAATTGCCCTGGACGACCAGGGATATCTAAGCAAGGCCGATCCCACCGATGACAGTGCACCAGCACCGATCACAAAGACTGTGATGGAAGGGAGTACGCTGCACCTCACCGTCGGGGGATGGGGAGAGTTTCTGGTGACGTTGAAGGACGATACACACGCTGAAATAGTTCCCGTCGGTGCCCCGGCGAACATGAAACCGATACCGGCCGAGAAGGTTCAGTAAGTTCCGGGCACAGTGGAGAGGTTGCTATGAGGATGGCCGCTTTCGAGGAATTCGGAAGCGGCCATTCTTTCGAGAGGCTGCGGAGAAGGCAGGGTCGAAAATAATATTTTTGTAACCGAACCTACTAGTTGGTAGTCTCATAGGTCATGCAAGGAGATACAGCAGAACGAATCTTGAAGGTGGCAAAGGCACTGATGGTGGAGCGGGGCTATTCTGCGTTCAGCTATGCCGACATCTCGGAAGCTGTCGAGATTCGAAAAGCAAGTATCCATCACCATTTTCCCACCAAGGCAGGCCTCGCAGCGGCTGTCCTCAAAGCTCACCGGCAAGCGCTTTTGGAAGCGACAGAATCACTCGATCGACAGATCGAAGACCCTTTCGCGCGCCTTCGGGCCTACATCCAGTATTGGGAAGGGTGTATCCGTGACCGTACGGTTCCATTCTGTGTTGCGGCCATGCTGGGCGCAGAGCTCCCCACGTTGCCGGAAGAAGTACAAGCGGAGGTCCGGCAATATTTCACCGCGTTGAGCGGATGGCTTGAAAAGACCTTGAAGACAGGCGTGAAGAAGCGCGTGATCAAACTTCAAGGATCAGCAGCAATGGAAGCTCAGGTCTTAATGGCCGTCGTGCACGGCGCAATGCTCTCTGCACGCGCAACCGAAACCCCCGAGGTCTTCCACATCGTCACCCATGCCGCCTTGAAGCGGATTACCGCAGCAAGGCACTGAAACCAGGGGCCCTCATGAATGGGCCCTTGTATCGATACATAACCTACCTACTAGTAGATCGTGAGGCACTCCATGCAAACTCTCGTAACACCATCCACCCGTTCGCTGCGCAATCTCTACTTCGTTCGAACCTTCTTCCAGCTGATTTGGGCGGCAGGCGTCCTCTCCACTGCGCTCACGCAGCCAGAGCTCGCCGC
Organism: Edaphobacter sp. FHG110511_03; assembly: GCF_059115365.1. Classification (NCBI taxonomy): domain Bacteria; kingdom Pseudomonadati; phylum Acidobacteriota; class Terriglobia; order Terriglobales; family Acidobacteriaceae; genus Edaphobacter; species Edaphobacter sp. FHG110511_03. The sequence continues at coordinate 186,856 of NZ_JBZYWL010000005.1, forward strand.
AATCCTGCTCATCGTGTACCCGCTTTGGGACGTAGCTTGCACGCTCTACGACCTCAAAGCAACAAGACATTCGGGCAGTGCAAAAACATCGCAAATCCTGAACGCAGCCTTGGGAATCGCCGCAGCACTCGGCATCGCGCTCACAGCCTTCAACCGGCCGGCGTATGCCGTCGCAGCATTCGGTTCCTGGGCCCTCGGAGCCGGCCTGCTTCAACTTGCTGCCGGCCTCATCCGACGCAGCGAGTTGGGAGGGCAATGGCCGATGATTCTTAGCGGTGCACAATCATCGGCTGCGGGAATAGCCTTTGTCCTTGGCGGTCTCAGCGGGAAATTCCACGCGAAAGATCTCGGCGGCTACGCCATATTCGGCGCGATTTACTTCTTGATCGGCGGCATCCTGCTCAGTCGAAAACTCGCTCAGATCTCTTCCGTTGCTCACACTGCTTGAAACTCAGCCCAGGCATGCAAGGTAGAGTTTTTTCCGGGAAAGCATTTCGTTGAAGGGTTTCAACGAGAGTTGAAGACATGCCTGGGCCCAAAAACGTTACACTCAAACGCGTGAAGATGAAAATTTGGTTTGCACCTATCCTGGCGACCGCGCTAGCCTCGACAGTCTCCGCGCAAGACATCAAAGAGTTTCTCGGCCGTTGGGACATGACGGTTACCCCCGCCACCGGCAAACCGTATCCGCAATGGATAGAGCTTACGGATAACGGCGGCAACATTGAAGGTCGCATTCAGCCGAGGGGTGGCGCATGGCATCCGATTACAGGTGCCCACATCGAGTCGGGCAAACTGATCGTGCCTGTCGGGGCAGCAAACCCCGGCACGCCGGTCATCTGGGAGCTCACGTCTCCCAGCGCAGGCAAGCTTACCGGCATCGAGAAGCACGGCGACGCCAGCGGCCCCACGCTCGCTGGCGTGAAGGCGCCTTCACTCGATCGGCCAATGCCGAAGAATTGGACCAAGCCCAGGCCTATTTTCGACGGCAAAGACCTTAAAGGCTGGGAGCCGATCGGAAACGTCGACAACAACAAATGGGTGGCGCGCAATGGCGAGTTGGTGAATGACAATCCCGAAGTCCCCGGTCAAAAAACCCGCGGGGCTGCCAACATCATGACCACAGAAAAGTTCCAGGACTTCAAACTGCATATTGAAGTGAACTGCCCGGAAGGTGGAAACAGCGGCATCTACCTACGCGGCCGTTATGAGTTGCAGGTGGGAACCGAAGGCGGTAAGCTCCCGTCGCATGAGATGGGCGCGATCTATAGCTGGTATCCGCCGCCAGCTGGTTCAGAACTTGGCCTCGGAAAATGGACGACCTACGACGTCACCTTGGTCGGCAGACACGTAACGGTTCTGCGCGATGGCAAGATGTACCACGACAATGTTGAGATTCCTGGCCCCACCGGAGGTGCTCTTGATAGCAATGAGGCCGAGCCAGGCCCCTTCTATCTGCAGGGAGATCACCACGGCGTCATCGCTTACCGCAACATCACCATTTCCGTTCCGAAAAAGTAAGGTTCTTTTCTGAACCGGCAGACAGGAGGTCACCTCCTGTCTGCTACCATGCCAGCCATGAATAAACTTGCGCCATTCCTCTGGTTCAATGACAACGCTGAAGAAGCCGCCGAATTTTACCTGAGCGTCTTCCCTCACGCGCGCAAGCTCGAGGAGGTCCGCTCCAAGGGCGTCGGCCCGTGGCCGGTAGGCAAGATTGCCACCATCACGATCGAGCTGGAAGGCCAGGAGATGGTCTTTCTCAACGGCGGTCCCTCGCATCAGCTCAATCCCGCCATCTCATTCTTCGTCCGCTGCGACTCCCAACAGGAGATCGACAGCTACTGGGACAAGTTGATGGAAGGCGGTGGCAAACCTATGGCCTGCAGCTGGCTCACCGACCGCTTCGGCCTTTGCTGGCAGATCGTGCCACGCAATATCGGCGAGCTGGTCAATCATCCCAAAGCCATGGAAGCCATGATGGGCATGATCAAGCTGGACCTGGCCGCGTTGGAAGCCGCCGCGCGAGAGAGCTGAGAGCCTTCTCTAGCCATTTCCAGTCAGAACCTTTGCTGAACTTTGGAACTTGGACCTCAGGATGGTCCCTCATGCGCTTCACGCAGCCGCCATCACAATAGAGAAGACCGTTCCACAGCCGAATTTACCTGACCCGCTGCGAACCCTGATCGTCCATCCATTCTTCTTGGCGAGCTCGCCGGTCACCCACAGACCAAGCCCCGTACCCGTCTCGCCTTTTGAGGTCACAAAAGGCTCAAAGATTCTAGTCCGCAGATCAACCGGAATCCCCGCGCCTGTGTCCGCGACTGTCAAGCGCACACGATTGCCTTTTGTTGCCTCGATGCTGTCAGCCGACACCCGGATGTGAAGCTTGCCCCCTAGACGCATCGCGTCCAGGGAATTACTAACCAGATTGACCAGGATCTGCCGCAACTCTCCCGGGTTGGCATGGATCAACACCGGAGATCGTGGTGCCTCGACATTGACGTGGACGCTGGCGGCTGCGAGCCGGGATTGAAACAGATTGAGAACAGATTCCACGACGGCGAATACGTTAAAACTCACCGGATCGGTAGGCTCTTTATAAAACCGGAGTGTGTGTTTCGTGATCTCGGCAACTCGGGCAAGTTCCTGCTCTGCTTGTGAAACATAGAGTCTAATCTCATCGATCGAACTCTCAGATCGCATGAGATAAAGAAGATTGATGACGCTCTCAAGCGGGTTATTGATCTCATGTGCGATGCTCGCCGCAAGCCTTCCTGTGACCGCAAGCTTTTCCGTTCGTAAGAGTGCTTCCTGCGCTCGGGCCGCCTGAAGGATTTGGTCCCGAATTTGATACTGACGAGACCGGCCCCGCAACGCCGTTTCAAGAGTGCTGGATAGTGTCTCGGGTCTCGCGGGCCTCTCTACCAGGAGGATGTTTCCTAGAGGTTTGCGGAGTGCGCGGAGGCGCTCGCTTTCGGCGGTTACGCGGCCACCAGCAATCAGGAGAATGAGCGGGAAGTCTGACCACGGCGGCTGATCTGCCAGCACCGGTTCAAGTTGTTGGATTGCATCGCCACGCAAGGCTTCTTCCGCAACGATTGCCGCGCCCGCGCCCTCAGCAATCGCAAAACACAACTGCGAAATGGAGCGTACGATCTGGCATGGCTTCTCCAGGCGGGAGATAAAGCTGGACATAAGTTCAGCATCCCTGCCTGTAGGAGCAAAAACGATCGTTCGCATTTCGTTTGGCTGTTCCGATGCCGGGCCCAGAAATCTCTCCTTTTCAATCATCTGTGTAGCGAGGATTTCCAGTAAGAACGCCGTCGAATTCCTTCAATGCCTGTCCCACTCGAATTTCACCATCGTCAAAGATAAGCTCCCGGATCGTCCGCTCGTGAGGTCCGCTGCGTTTCTTGACGACCGAGAGTGCTCGACGTACCTCACCGGATCGCTCGAAATAACGGATAAGCAGGACAGTGTCTGCAAGATAGCTTACGTCGATGGGTGACTCCGTCACTCCGAAAAATCCGTGCTGTGCCATCGTAAGGAAGGTCGCGATCCCCTGCTGGCCCAGGTACGACAGCAGCTCATGGAGCTGCATGGAAAGAAACTGCTCGTGCGGCATCGCGTTCAGAAACCCATTCAAGCTATCAATGACCAGAACCTTGAGATTCTGCTCGTCGACAAGCCGCCGAATCCGCGAGACGAACTCTCCGGGCGACAATTCGGCGGGGTCAATCTGCTCAATCTCAAGCATCCCGCTGTCCCTGTGCTTGCTGACGTCCATTCCCAGGCCTTTGGCTCTCTCCGTGAGAGTCGCGAGGGACTCGTCGAAGGTAAAGATAATTGCCTTCTCTCCGCGGTCAGCTGCGGAAACGGCATATCGCAGAGCGATCGTGGATTTGCCGCATCCCGCCGGTCCCATAAGAAGCGTGCTTGTGCCCGTATCGACGCCGCCGCGGAATAGAGAGTCAAGCTCAACGATACCGCTCTGCACAGGCGCCCTGCGAAATCCGGGAACATGCTCCGAAGCGATCAGGCGGGGGTAAACCGCGACACCGCCAGTTTCGATCGAGTAGTCATGGAACCCCTCGCGAAAACGCGAGCCACGAAGTTTATGAACCTCCATCCGCCTGCGTTTGATCCCAAAATCACGCTCCAGACTCTGGAGCTTAATCACACCATGGGCAATGCTCTGGAGTTGCAGATCATTCGTCCCGCCTTCGGCCGTGCGATCGTCAAGTAACAAGACCGTGCAGTTGAGCCCGGCAAAATGCCGTTTCAAGGCCAGGATCTGTCGACGATACCGTAGAGGATCGCGCGCAAGCATACGGAACTCAGAAAGCGAGTCGAACACAACCCGCTCCGGATTTACCGCTGCGACCTCTTTGACAATCGCTGTGATGGTGTCTGCTAATTCAACCTCTGACGGGTGAAAGACGGTGTATTGTGCCTCAGCACCCAGATCTTCGTCGGGTGGAACCATCTCGTAAATGGTGAAAGAGTCTGTCGACCAACCGTGAGACGCCGCGACCTGTTGAAGCTCTTGTTTCGATTCCGAGAGCGTCACATACATTCCCCGCTGCCCGTTCGCAATGCCTTCAAGAAGAAACTGCAAGGCGAGCGTCGTCTTACCCGTCCCGGGATCGCCTTCAATTAAATAAAGATGACCCTTTGGAAGACCCCCGCTAAGGATATCGTCCAACCCTCCGACCCCAGTGCGTAGACGTTCTTCGATCACCGTACCGCCCTCTTCTGATTTGAACGGCGCCCTGAAAGAGTCCGGCGAGGTTGTGACTTTGGAAAAAGAATTATTTTCACCCATGAATTGTTCGTCCGAAAAATGAGCTAGATGGAATACCCCAACAGGTTTCCCGGTAAATCCCGAGGCTACTATAGGATGAGGCTCTTTTGGGGCCGGTTGCCCACCTTCATCATCTAGTTCGTTCCATGGACAAAGTGCCTCTTAGACAGCGGCGCAACGGTATCTGGGAGTCGCCTTCTCGAAAGCAACGAACAGCTGACGAGAAGCGCATCTCTCTTTACTCGTCTTGAGATCAATTCGATCTGTTTTTGAATTCCGACGAAGGGCTCAGAGGCGAGGTCGTTTTCGCTGCAGTTGGTTGAAAATCGGCCTCACCCATCTGCCATAGAAGAAAGGTCCAGTAGTCGGTCCACTCCTCGAATACCTGCTTTCTCGTACTATCCATTCCATGTCCGGCATCATAATCGACACGAAAGAGGATAGGCTTGGCGCCTCCGTTTGCTGCCTGCAGCCTTGCCGCCATCTTTGCAGGTTGCCATGGGTCGACGCGCGGATCGTTAATACCAGTCGTTAGCAGAACCGCTGGATAGTGCACACCGTCTTTCACATGGACATACGGACTCATCGCATAGAGACCACGAAAACCGTCACTCGTCTTGACCGATCCATATTCCGAAATGTTATTCGGGCCATTTGCAGTCAGTTCGCCGCGGAGCGTGTCCGACATAGCAACCATGTCTAACACGGCAGCAAACAAATCAGGTCGCTCAGTAAGAGCCATGCCCGCCAAAATGCCTCCCGCGCTTCCGCCTCCAAGGGCCAGCTTTTCGGAAGAAGTGTATCTCTGTGCGATCAGGTACTCAGCGCAGGCTATCGCATCATTCCATGTGTTGGGCTTGGTCAACATCATTCCTGCCTTGTGCCATTCCTCTCCCAATTCGCCACCGCCACGCACATGGGCAACCGCGTAGATCCCTCCATGATCGAACCACGGCAACAGCATCGGACTGAAATAAGGCGGGTACGAGATGCCATATGCCCCATAACCCGAGAGGAACGTAGGATTCTTACCGTCTTGAACCATGCCCTGCTTATAGATGAGTGAGAGCGGGATCATGGTTCCGTCTGCTGCGCGGACTTCAACATCTTTCGCAACCAGCCCGGCAACATCGGTGTAGGGACCAGGTGGGACAAGGTCGGTCCTGGTAAAGGCAGACGAACCTGCCATGACCCGGTAGTAGTTTGATCCATGAGTCCATCCGCCCATAGATACATAGGCTCCTGGCTCGCGTATATCACTTGTCGCATCGATGATCGCGGCTGGCCATGGTGCTGAAATCCGTACCGCTTTAGAGCTAGTTCCATAGGGAATACGAACAAGTGCTGCCGAAGCACCATCGAAGACCTTCACATAGAGAGAGTCTTTAGCTGGCAGGAGGGCATTCAGACCAGGGAGGTCAGCCCCCGTAACTACGTCCTTACCCGGGGGAAGAAGTACCCTTGCCTCACTGAGCACGGGATGAGTGGCGTTTACTTCCAGCACCTGAAACCGGGGAGCATTCTTGGCTGAGACGAGATAGACGACATCTCCCGCAGGCAACGCATCCCAGACATCATCCACAAGGTCCGCTACGCGCTGCCATGCTCCCGGAACTCCATTGTTTTGGATTGGCGCAACATAAACTTGAGCCGCACCGCCGTTCGTAGTAACAACCTGCGCCACTGTATAGTGGCTCGTCGGAGCCGTGATCAGCACTGGCGTCAACAACGGATCGATCTGGATCTGTGCGTTCACACCCTGGCCAAACACATCGCTATCCTGCGCAGGGTCTTTACCAATCCAATGCAGATAGACATGCGCTTTCTGATAGAGCTCCGTTGCCGGCGCATCGGCAGCCAGCTTCTGCAAACGGGTGTAATAGAAAGCATCCTGGCCAGGCAGCCACGCAACGCTTGGAGGGTCGCCAGCGATACGATCGATACCCGGGCCTGTCTCTCGCATCGTTGCCACTTCGTAAACATGGATTGTCGCCATCTCTGAGCCTCCCTGCGAGAGAGCGACAGCAATATATTTTCCATCCCATGAAGGCGTCACATAACTGATCCCCACGTGCGCTTTGTCGGTCCCTAACTTTCCCGGGTCAAGAAGCATGCGCTCGGCGCCACTGATGCCTCGCCGTACGTAGAGCTTTGGAAGATTGTCGGTCGGCAAAATCTTCTGGTAGAACAAAAAGCCATTGACCGTCGCAAGCTTCGTTACCTTGGCCACTGGAGCCGTTCCATATTTTGTGACGTCCGCCAACATCTTCTTTCGGCCAGGAATGGAATCCAACACAGCCCTTGCATAATCTGCCTGTTCCTGGAGCCATTGTTGTACCTCGCGACTCTTCAAATCTTCCATGTACTGGTAGGGATCCGTAACCTTCTGGCCAAAGTATTCATTGACCACTGGTCTCACAGGCGCCACCGGGGGCTTTTCTGACTGTGAATAAGCGGAAACGCCGAGAAACAGAGGAAGACAGGCAAAGGCAGATTGCAAGAATACTTTCAGCATGGTTTGCCTCCATGGACAAAAACAACGCGCTTAATTGCAAAAAACCCTGAGCCCGGAAAAGGCACCGACATGATCCCCCGATCCGTATCGATAAGATCGGCGCAGCAGAAAAATGCCGCAGGCATCTTCGTTGCGGATCTTCAGGCATGCTATGAATTGTGGAAAGTCGAGGAGCCGGGTTCAACACGGGGCCGTTGGAGAAGTACGGCAAGACATGCTGCTGCATCCGCGATCCTGAAAGGTATCTTATCGAGGTCGGACAGAGCAAGCCTGAATTCAGGTGCGGTTGACGCTCGGCCTTCTCGGCTCATACCGCATCGCCACTGCCCCCGAGCTGAGCTCCATCCGGCTCACCAGCTTCAGTTCGACATGCTTCGATAGCCCCGCGAACAACGTCGGCCCGTGGCCTGCCACCCTGGGATGCACTACGAACTCATACTCATCGATCAATCCCAGCTCCGCCAACGCCAGTGGAAGCTTTACGCCTCCCACAAACAGCCCCTTACCCAGTTCCCGCTTGAGCTCCTCAACGGCCTTTCCCAAATCTCCGCGCACGAGCTCCGCGTTCCAGTCGACCCGGTCCAGGGTGCTCGATACGACGTACTTCTTTGCCGCGTCGATCGTTCGGGCGAAGGGTTCCATCCATTCAGGCCTCGCTCCCGTCCCCGCCGGCGGCCGAAACGCTTCCTCCATCATCTCGTAGGTCACGCGGCCAAAAAGTAGCGCATCGGCCTGGTCGAGGTTCTCGACTGCGTGACGATGCAACTCTTCGTCCGCAGGAATTGCACGATGATCGCAGCACCCGTCCAATGTGACGTTGATGGAATACCGAAGGGGTCGCATAACGTGAGCAGGAGGAATCGTTTTGACCATTCCGTCGTCCGCCAATATACACTCGTGCGCCGTCTGGGCACGTCGAGGAAGAGCGGTCCCCGAAGGTGAGCACTACGAGGCCGGCTTCATCCCATCGATTTGAAAGGGGTTTCGAAGAGGCTTGTCGTTCTTATAACTCAGCGTCACAATTTTGAGTTCTAAGAAAGTACCCCGGACAACTCATGTCAACCCCTGAAACCATCTATCTTTATCAAAACAAACCACATCTCCACTGCCGATTCACCCCATCGCTTCCGATACACTAGAGATAGAGGAAACGCTTGGCTGTTGAACCTCCGCAGCGAAACAACTCCTTTTGTTAGAATATTTTGCCGGAACAGGACACGAAATATGGGACTTTTCGCCCGACGCACCACTGAAGTCCGGACCTAAGTTGCTTCTTTCGAAGATTTTGCACAAAATTACTACGGGGATGGGGCCCCACGCCGAAGCGTTTATGCTCATCGACTCCCACGCACATCTCGACTTCTACACCACGCACCCCACCGACCGCGACGAGGTCCTCGGCCGCGCCTGGGAGGCAGGCGTAAAGACCATTCTCGCCATCGGTATCGGTGAGGACCCATCCCAGATGCACCTCGCGCTTGATCTGGCCACCAGCGTCACCGGCGACCATCAGCCGCAGATCTACGCCAGCGCCGGAATCCACCCCGAACAGGCCCACAACGCCACCGCGGCGGCCCTCGCCGAGCTCGGCCGCCTCGCCTCCCACTCCCACTGCGTCGCCGTCGGGGAGATCGGCCTCGACTACTACCACCTCGAAAACCCCGATATCCCCATCCAGCAACAGGCCTTCCACGCTCAGATGAAGATCGCCGCCGAGGTCCGCAAGCCCATCATCATCCACTGCCGCACCTCCGAGCTGGCCACCCCGAAAGCCAAAGAAAAATATGGCTCCGCGGACGCCTGGGCCGACACCCTCACGCTCATCACCGAGCACTTCCAGCCCTCCGGGCTGCCCGGAATCATGCACTGCTTCTCCGGCAACGTAGAAGACGCCCGCCGCTCGCTCGACCTCGGCTTCTACCTCTCCTTCGCCGGAAATCTCACCTACCCGAAGGCCCAGGGAATCCGCGAGGCCGCCGCCTTCGCCCCCGCCGACCGCATCCTGGTCGAAACCGACGCGCCCTTTCTCGCTCCCATTCCCCTTCGCGGCCAGCGCAACGAGCCTGCCTATGTCGCCCATACCGCGGCAGCCCTCGCCGAGTTGCGCGGCATCTCAACGGAAGAACTGGCGAAGATCACCACGGAAAACTTCCATCGCCTCTTCCCTTCAACTTGCGAACCCCGGCAGTCCTGACATAATAGAACCCGACCAAACTAGAGAAGGAAAAACATATGGCATCGGATAACAGCTTCGACGTAGTCAGCAAAGTAGAGATTCAGGAAGTCAAGAACGCGATCGATCAGGCCTCGAAAGAGGTAGGCGCGCGCTTCGACCTGAAAGACTCCAAATCCAAAATCGAGCTCGAGGGCACCGAGACCATCCAGCTCGCCTCGCAGGATGAGTACAAGCTCGAGGCCGTCAAGGAGATCCTCTCCCAGAAGCTCGTCAAGCGCGGCATCTCGCTCAAAAACCTCGAGTACGAGAAGCTTGAGCCTGCTGCGAACTCTTCGGTCCGGCAGAAGATCAAGCTCAAACAGGGCATTGCCTCCGAGAATGCCAAGAAGATCGTCGCCGCGATCAAGGACTCCAAGCTCAAGGCCCAGGCCAGCATCCAGGGAGATACCGTCCGCGTCGTCTCCAAAGACCGCGATATCCTCCAGCAGATCATGAATAAGCTCCGCACCGGCGACTACGGCGTCGAGCTCCAGTTCACCAACTACCGCTCCAACTAGAAGGCGCCCTATGGTGTCATCCTGAGCGGAGCGACCAACGGGAGCGTAGTCGAAGGACCTGCGGTCTCATCCGAAAAGCGAGGAACCCCATACTCGTCACCGCCCGTCCGGCTCGAAAATCTTCCGTGCGATTTTCGAGCCGGTCAGACCGTTCGATAAACATCCTGTTACTCTGATTCCAGAGTGAGTACCCTCTCCATCGCGACCGCCGCCGAAGTCTTCGATCTTCTACGCGAAGACCTCGCCGCCATCGAGCAGGAGTTTTCCCGGCAATCCGCCTCGAACGTCGCCGTCATCACCGACATCGCCCAGTACCTCATCGCAGGCGGAGGCAAACGCATCCGTCCGCTGCTCCTGCTGCTCGCTGCCAAATCGCTCGGCTCGACCGGTCACAGCCGCATCCGCCTCGGCGCCGTCGTCGAGATGCTTCACACCGCGACCCTGGTCCACGACGACATCATCGACGAGGCCGATACCCGCCGCGGCCGTCCCTCCTCGAACACCACCTGGGGCAACTCCAAGTGCGTTCTCGCCGGGGACTGGCTCTACATGCAGGCCTTTTCCGCCGCGCTCGAGGAACGCAGCTTCCACGTCCTCGATCTGCTCATCTCGCTCACCCAGCAGATGGTCGAAGGCGAACTGCTCCAGATCGAGAAGCTCGGCCACCTCATCAACGAGGAAGAGTACTTCGACCTCATCTACCGCAAGACCGCCTGCCTCTTCAAAGTCTCCATGCAGCTCGGCGCGGCCATCACGCCCCACAACTTTGGCGACGCTGCTGTGATTGAGTCGCAGCTCGGCGAGTATGGCCGCAATCTCGGCCTGGCCTTCCAGATCGTCGACGACGTGCTCGACCTGACCGCCGCCGAAGACGTCCTCGGCAAACCCGTCGCCAGCGATCTTCGCGAGGGCAAGGCAACGCTCGCCGTCATCCATGCCCTGGAGCGCGGAACCGGAGCCGACAGAGAAGCCATCCGCACCGTCCTCGCCGACCGCAGTTTCGCCCACGTGTCCCATCCGCAGATCCTCGAGATCCTCCACCGGCACGGCTCTATCGAGTACGCGATGGACACGGCCTGCGCCTACGCCGAGGCCGCCCGGCAGTCCATCGCCGACCTCCCGCCCTCGGACGCGAAGCGAGCCCTGCTCTGGGTTCCCGGATTCGTCACCAGCCGCGACCGCTAAACCTGAAGATCTGGGTAGAATAGGCGCATGACGCGCGGGCTTCTCATGACCGCCCTGTTTTTTGCGACCACAGGAATTCTCTGCGCGCAGAACAGCCCACCTGACACAATTCAGAGTACGACGCGACTGGTCGTCGTCCCGACGCTGGTCCAGACGCCCGCCAACGAAGTCGTGTACTCGCTTCACGCCGAAGACTTCCTGCTCACCGACAAAGGTGTTCCCCAAAAGATCAGGATCGACGACGAAGCCCATCAACCGCTCTCGCTGGTTGTGCTGATGCAGACCGGAGGCGCAGCAGTCCACGAGTTCGAGAAGTATCGCAACCTCGAGACCATGCTGGCCCCGATTCTCGGAGAAGCACCCAACCAGGTCTCCATCGTCAACTTCGACAGCCGGCCTGAAACTGCTTCCCCCTTCACGTCCGACATCGCGCAGTGGACTGACGCCATCAACCATCCCGATTCGGGCGACAGCGGAGCCGCCATCATGGACGGCCTGAAATTTTCATTGGATCTGCTTGCCAAACAACCGCCGGCAAACCGCCGCGCGATTCTGCTGATCTCTCAACCGACAGATGTAGGAAGCAAGACAACGGCGAAGGAGATTCTACGCATCTCGGGCGAGACCAATACTGCAATCTACACCCTCACCTTTTCCCCGCAGATGACCCAGTTAAAGGACTCCCTCAACGAGGTCCACTCCAATCCGCCGATCCACCTCGGCAACGGAGACTATGTTGCTTACTTCAACCTGAGCCAGCCACTGGGGATTGTCCTCGCAGCGATGCGAAAGAATGTTGCCGCCGAGATGGCTTCGCTTTCGGGAGGCGAGGCAGCCGCCTTTGAAAATCAACATCAGCTCGACGATGGATTAGCAACGCTGAACAGCCACATACGCAACCGCTACACGCTCAGCTTTACTCCGACGTCGGCAGAGCCTGGGCTGCATCCGATTCAGGTGCGACTTCCGAGTCATCCTGAACTGGTCGTGTCAGCCAGAACCAACTATTGGCTAAGCGATCCTGGCAGCGCTCCGCCAAAGCAGTAGGAACTATTCGTCTTCTTCCAGCTCTTCAGATCCCTCGGTCTCCGTCTCTACCGCAAGATCGCGCGCCTTCAATTTGCCGCCACCCTGCTCCATCAATACCTGGATTCTGCCTTCCGCGGCCTCCAGCTCCTGCTTGCAGCTCTCCGAAAGCTTCATACCTTCTTCAAACAGGCGCACAGACTCTTCGAGCGACAGATCGCCTTCCTCCAATCGCTCGACGACTGCCTCCAGGTCTGTCAGCTTGCGCTCGAAGTCCGCCATCTACACACCCACGCCTTCTCTGAGCCCCAGCACCTGCGCCGCCGCCACATACTTGTCTTTCCCGAACGGTGCACTGACCTGCACACCCTGCACCATCGGTCTTGCCTCGGCCAGCATCTCCTGGGCAATGAGAACCCCCTCTGCGCGTGCAGCTTCTGGAGAGCTTGCCTGAGCCATCCGCGTCATCACCCCATCGGGCACAGCGAGGCGCAGATCGTTCTTCATGAACTCAGCATTCCGCAGGCTCGTCAAAGGCCAAATCCCCGCAATCACCGGAATCCGAAAACCTTCGATGCGCCGCAGAAATTCTTCCAGCACGCGCAGGTCAAAGACGGGCTGCGTAATCGCAAACTCCGCACCAGCCTCCACCTTGTAGGCAAAGCGACGCACTTCCTGATCGATATCCGGAACTCCCGGATTCGCCGCCACCGAGATCGTAAAGCCCGTCGATTCTCCGATGGAGTTTTTACCGATATCCAGCCCGCAGTTCAGATTGCGCACGATGTTTACGAGACCGATCGCGTCAACGTCGAAGACCGCCGTCGCATCCGGGTAGTTCCCCAGCTTGGGCGGATCGCCTGTGAGACACAGAATATTTTTGAGGCCGATGGAAGAGGCTCCCAGCAGATCGCTCTGGATGCTCAATACATTGCGATCGCGGCAGGTGTAGTGAAGGATCGTCTCGATTCCGACGTGCTGCTGAATCTGGACACAGAGACTCTGCGCGCTCATTCGTGCGCTCGCTCGAGGAGAATCCGGCACGTTGATCGCATCGACGCCAAGTTGATGCAGCTGCGCTGCACCGTTGATCTCCTTCGAGCAGTCAATTCCCTTCGGTGGAACGATCTCCACCATCGAGACAAATTCGCCCGCGGCAATCATCGATCCAATCTTCGAACGCTGGGCCAGCGGCGGAGGAGCTACTTTCGGGGCGGATGGAGACTCGATTCGGTTCTCCATCACCTGTGCGCCCGTATCCATCGCATCCATCGCCCGCAACGCACTCCGCATCGCGCGAGTGTAGCTCGGGGTCGTTCCACAACAGCCTCCCACCAGCGACGCTCCAGCCTTTACCAGCTTGCGGGTAAAGCTCGCCATATACTCCGGCGAAGTAAGGTAAATCGTCCGTCCCTCGACCGCGCGGGGAATTCCGGCGTTCGGCATCGCTGCCAGCGGAAGATTCGTAAGCGGGCGCATCCGCTCGATCACGCTCAGTACCGTCGCCGGTCCAGCGCTGCAGTTGCAGCCGATTGCATCAGCTCCCGTTGCTTCGAGCCTGCGCACAGCGATCTCCGCCGAAGTTCCGTCGAGACAGTTGCCTTCTTCATCGACCGTGACCATCACGATCACCGGAACGTCAGGAGCAACCGCACGCGCAGCAGCGACAGCCTGTTCCGTCTCGGCCAGCGACGTCATCGTCTCGATCGACAAAAGGTCCACGCCTACGCCCGGCCCACCTTCAGTCAAGGCCGCGATCTGCTCGGAAAATGCCTCTCTTGCCTCATCGAGGCCGACTTTGCCCAAAGGTTCCAGTCTCACGCCGAGAGGACCGATCGCTCCAGCGACAAACGCTTCTGTCGCCTGTTTATCCAGGATTTGCTTGACGGCTTCACGAGCCAACCGCACGCCGGCGAGATTGATCTCGCGAATCTTGTCGTGAAGCCCGAAGTGTTCCAGGCGAAAAATATTGGCTCCGAAGGTATTGGTTTCGATGACCTCGGCGCCGGCCTGAAGATATTCTGTGTGAATTTCCCGCACCAACTCGGGTTGTGACAGGTTCAGCTCGTCATACGACCGGTTGATGAATACGCCACGCGCATAGAGCATCGTGCCCATGGCTCCATCACAAAGCACCGGTGTTCCGTCAAACAATCGTCTCACCGCTGCCGAGCCGCGGCTTACGCCCTCTATCCCCTGTTTCATTCTGGTCTCCGGCCTGCTGCGTCTATCTTAGGCTACGCACTAGCAGCACTCCAAATCTCGCATACCCCTGCCTGACCGGCTTCGCTTTGTTATACTTTGGCGTAGAGTCGTGGCCGTCAATCCACGCTTGGAGCGCAGTTCGGAGTCAGTCACCGTTGAAGAATAGAAGTCCCTTTTCCCATTCGTTCTGCGCCCAGTTGTTCTGCGGCCTCTTTATCGCTTTTGTCACCCTCGGCCTGACGTCTTGCGACAGGCGTTACTACGACTTTCCCCAGTTCAACTTCGCCAACCGGCCGGTTCCGCCCAGCAGGCTCAGTACCCGCGTTATGGTGAGCCTGACCGTCAACGGAAGCCAGGGTGCGTTGCAGATGCTTGACGCTCAGCGGGATATTCGGAACAACATCTTTAATCCCAACTCGACCTTTCCCATCTCAGGCTATTCGTCTGGATATCCGAGGACGATCTTCAACTTTCCTGAGCAGGTGTCTGGTTATGTCTACTCCAGCTCAGATGGAAGCCTCACCCAGATTGACTACAGCAAAGAAGCCGTAGGCACCGCGACCAGCAAGGTGGCGATCAACTCCGACTCCACTGCCGTTCCCCCGGGGTTCAGACATTTCTATGCCGCCTCCTCTACGACAGGTCAGCTCATCGTTATCGATAATACGAACGGGGGGACCTACGCCCTCAATCTTCCGAACGTCTATCGTGTCGCAGTCAATCAGGGTGACTCTGTTGTCCTGGCCATGGTGCGCAACTCGAACACACTTTACCGCCTGCTGCGGTTGAACCAGAACCAGCCCGCGGTACCGGGCTCAATCGATTGCCAGCCCTTCAATGTTCCGGTGTGGTGCGTGGTTCCGGTACCGGACAGCGCGGGTAACCCGAGTCTGGATCGCCCGGTAGGAGCTTACTTCTCACTCGACGGCACAACGGCCTATGTCATTAACTGTGGCCGCGAGTGCGGCGGCAATACTGCCAGCATCACGATGATGCCCCAGGATCCGCTGAGAGTCGATAACTATCCCACCTCCGCACCCTATCCTTCCCCGGTTACCGGAAGCGTTCCGGTGCCTGGAGGCGCAACTGCCGTAGTTGCCGACGGGACTACGCTCTATATCGCCGGACAACAATTGCAACCGGACGGCCTCTTTACGGGATATCTTTCGACGATGGATCTTAGCTCCAACAAAATTACCGGACAGTACTCCATTTCGGACGGCTATCACAGCAAGATGCTCTTCGGAGACAACAACACTCTCTGGATCGGCTCCCAGAGCTGCGCCACAGGTGAGCGCGCAGCCCGAGCTGTAAGCCAGCTCGCAGCGAACCAACCCACCGACCAAAGCGCCAACTACAATTGCCTCACCCGTTTCGACCGCAGTGCTCTCACAGCAACCGTCGTGCCTGCCGTCACGCAGGTTCCCTCTGGAAGTACAACTGCTGCTGTTCCCGTCCCCTACCCTAACGCCAACGAGAACCAGTTCTACTATGGCGATCTCACAGGTCTGTGCTGGGTGCAGGGCTTGAACAAGATGTACACCGCGTACGGTGGGCAGGTTCATGCCTTCAAAACAGCGGATGGCTCAGAGATCAACAACGCCCAGATCACGATTCAGGGAACCGCCCTTGACGTCGCCTTTATGGACGCGGCGACAAATGCGGCAAATTAGTCTTTTGTAAATCTCAACTGAATTACCCTTGTGGGAGATCTTCTACGATCTCCCACAACTCGTTTCTGGCTCAGCCTACAAATCTATGCTCGATATCCTTGCTATTGCCGCGCACCGTGACGACGTAGAACAGACCTGCGGCGGAACGCTGCTCGCCATGAATGCCCGCGGCTGGAAAACCGGCATCCTCGACCTGACGCAGGGCGAATCCGGAACCCGCGGCACTGCCGAGGAGCGCCGCCTCGAGGCCGAAGCCGCTGCACGAATTCTCCAGGTGTCGCATCGCGAGGCACTCGATCTGCCGGATGGCAACGTCGAAAATACGCAGCCGAACCGCATCAAGATCGCTGGAGTCCTGCGCCGGCTTCGCCCTCGCATCGTTATTCTTCCCTACTGGCAAGGACGCCACCCAGATCACTACACAACCGCCACGCTTGGTTATGAGGCTTGCTTCGTCAGCGGTCTCAGCAAGCTTGAGATTCCCGGAAGCACACCCCATCGTCCTTACAAAATTCTCTACGCCTCGCTTTACGCAGACGTACGCCCCTCCTTTGTGGTCGACATCACGCCCCATGTCGAACAGCGACTGCAATCGCTTCTTGCCTATCGCTCGCAATACGCAAATCAGTCTTCCGGCGCTGGTCTCTTCGTTCCTGAAGACGAGATTCGTGAGCGAACTTTCTCAACCGCGCGCCATTACGGCCTGCTCGCGGGAGTCCGTTATGCGGAGCCATTTGTGCAGAAAGAGGTCGGCCTGGTCGAAGACCTCATGTTGCTGCCAGTCCAGTCTCTCTAATTTTGCGTTTCATCTCAGGGAGTTCATCCGGGACCGGAAGATTCCTTCGCCTGTTCGGCCGAAAATTGTTCTTGAAGCATCTCGGGGAAATTCGGCAACGCTGCAATGACCCTGTCCTTCCCCTTGCGCTTGGCCTGGTATAACGCCGCATCGCTGTCGTCCATCAAAGTTTGCCATTGCAGACCCGAGATATCGGATGAGGCCACACCCAGGCTTGCTCGTGTTCGCACCGTCTCTCCACGATAGCGGATGACCAGATCTGAGATCTCTTCCCTCAGCCGTTCGGCGACGTGCATCGCTTCTTCCATGGAACTCTCCGGCAGCAGAACGCAAAACTCATCCCCACCCATACGCGCCACAGAATCGCGCGATCGGATCGTCCCCTGCAACACGCCCGCCACGGACTGCAGAACCACATCGCCACAGCTGTGGCCCTTGGTGTCGTTCACAAATTTCAATCCGTCGAGATCCATCATGATGACGGTCATCGAGTAATTCATTCGCCGGCAGTGCTGAATTTCGCGTAGGGCTGTCCGCTTCAGCGCCCATCGATTCAGCAGCCCGGTCAGATCATCGACCTGAGCTCTCCATAACAGCTCAATTCTCAATCTTGCTGTGGACAACGACATAAAACCAAACGCCGTCGCGGCAGTGGTGACCAGACACGCCATCAGCCATACAGGAGCGGCTCGCGCCATCTCGGCAAGATGCCCGGACCATCTGAGATCGGCGCGCGCCACTGCTCGCACAAAAAAAATAAAGGCATAGCTTCCCAGTACCAGTGCGGTAAGCCAGCCTACGGGTCCCACCTCTTCATCTGAGAAACGGAAGACCAACACCGCGACCAAGGTATGAAGAACTCCCAGCGTTGCGCACAGGGCCGCTCCCGGCAACGGAGACTCAGTCGGAAACACCATGAAATAGATCAGGATGACAGTCAGAACTCCTGTAAGGCCGAACTGTGCAGCTCGCAGAATAGCTTTTCGTTCCAGTAATTCTGCAAAACTCTGATGAAGCAGCAACACTCCCATCATGGCCAGAACACCGCTGATGGCGTCCCCGTATCGCGAAGGCTCCAGGTGCAGCCAGCTTATGCCGGCCACCAGCATAGAGGTGCCCCGGCAGAGGTTCGCGCCCGCAAACCATACGGCCCCGCGCATCCCGCCCACCATTCTGGCGTTGACCAGCATAACGCCCGCGCATAGCGCAAACAGCAGGACATTCGCAAGAACCAGTGTCGTCGTATCCATCGCGCTCGCCAACTCCGGAGATCTTCCGGAACCTTCTCCTGCGCTACACAATACGCAATTCCAAGATCATGACCCGGTTCACCTGTCTGCCGAACTCCACTTTCGCCCAGGCGAATTATGTTTCAAGTGACTGAACGCAGAAGCATATACCTAGAAGCTCATAAATCCAAAGCATCGTTTTTATTTTTGTTCCGGATCAGCCGAAAGTCGCCACCTGACAAACTCGAGCACCTCAGGTGTCACGTAGCCGGGCGACCTCATGGGGAGTACCCGGGCTCCCTCGATCAGCTTCAGAGAGATCCCCTTCCATTCAGGCCTGCCCAACACCCCTTCCGGAACCAGGATCGCATCGGCCCTATCCAGATAAAGCCGCGCTGAATCCTTGAAGTCCTCCACCTCCGGATCCAGAACACTCAGATAGAGATCCGGGCGTAGGAACCGAAGAATGCTGTTGGACTCAATCAACGCGTTTTCGGCAACGGCAAGCTCCTTGCGGATTCGCGGCATGGCCTCCGCCAGATCACCCGTTCTCGTCCTTACCCACAACGACCGCTTCGCTCCGGCCGCCAGGTATCGTGACGAGTCTGTTCCCGAATCTGCATCCTTTTCCACACTTACCGCAACTGTATGCTCGGCGGTCTCACAGTCACACGGCTCCCCATTAGCCGAACACATTCCGTGACCGAACTGCGTCACCTTGAAGGCTGTCCACTGCATCTCTGGCAGGCCTCGGATCAGGCCCTCCATCACGCTTGTCTTGCCTATGTTCCGCGAATGTCCACCGACGACCACAATCGCCATACCGCACCTTCCGCTAGCGTCGTTCCCCACCACCGCGCTTCAATCGCGCGAGGTCACGTAGATATTCCTTTAAGGGCCGGGCCGGGCGCCCCCAGAAGACCTCTCCCTTACCATGCATCTTTTTGCCACTTAGCACCCCGGCGCCTCCTCCAAGGATCACGCCTTCACCCACCGTGGCATGTTCGCCGATCCCAACCTGACCACCCAGTACAGCGCCATCTTCCACGATGCTTGAACCTGAAATTCCCGTCTGCGCTGCAATCACGACATTCTTCCCAATCACACAGTTGTGCCCAATGTGCACCAGGTTGTCGATCTTGGTCCCACAACCGATCCGGGTCTCCCCCAGGGCGCCCCGGTCGATGGTCGTATTCGCCCCTATCTCCACCCGGTCCTCGATCACCAGCCGCCCCTGCTGCGGGAACAGCACGTACTCTCCTGACTCAGGGTCGCGCGCATAACCAAAGCCCGCGGCCCCTAACACTGAGCCTGCCTGCACGATGACCTCATCCCCTAACCGCGCTCCTGGATAGATCGTGACTCGCGCATCGATCCTGCAATCTCTTCCAATCTTCACGCCTTCGCCCAACACCACCCCTGGCCCCACCGAGGTTCCTTGCCCAATCAGGGCACCTTCCCCCACGATGGCAGTAGGGTGCACATCCGTCTCAGCCCTCTTTTTCGTCAGCCTGCGTGCAACCACTGAAAACCCGTGCCGGGCATCGCGGACCCAGACGATTCGCGGATCAGGTGACGCTTCGTCAGCACGCTTCAGCTTCGCATTCGCCAGAATCACTCCAGCGCCCGACGCGATCGCCATTCTCATGGTCACTTCGTCCACAGCGAAGACCGCGGCGTCGCTGCCCGCATCCTCGATCCCAGAGACGCGAGAGATATCCATATCCGGCCACCGGTGGGCCTCCCCTGAGTCTCCCAGCCAGGCCGCAACCTCGTTCACCTTCGCCACGTCAGTAGATCCCTTCTTCGCCCTCTGGCCTGGTCTTCCATCGCCGGTGCATCCATAGCCACTGCTCAGGATAGCGCCGTATGTACGATTCGATCACCGCCGTAAATGATGCCGTGTTCCTAAGGGCGTCCGCTTCGGCATCGTCCGTGCAGACCATCGGCAACTCTTCCCCGAAGTGCAGAACGTAGCGCTGCTCCGTGTTCTCCCATAGTAGAAATCCCGGAACCACGGCAGCTTCTGTCTTTGCGGCCACTCGCGCCATACCACTGGCAGTACACGCCTCTACCCCAAAGAAAGGCACAAAGACTCCCTGAGGAGGCGTCATATTGGTGTCCATCAGGATTCCTACGGTCTCGCCCGCTCGCATCGATGCAATCAATCCGCGGGCGAAGTCGTCCTTATGGATCACCCGATTGCCATGCTGGCAGCGTACATCGTTCACAAAACGATCGACCAGGGGATTATCCAGGCGACGGATCACCATTCCCATTGGGTAGCCCATCAGGGAGTGGTAGAAGCTCGACAGCTCCCATGCCCCAAGATGCCCGGTCAGCACCAGCACTCCCTTGCCTCGATCGCGAGCTCTCAGGTAATTTTCCAGTCCTTCATAGCGAATAAACCGGCTTGCTGTCTCGGGCGTGTAGCTCGACATCAGGCAGAACTCAGCCAGCAGATACCCGAGGTTGCGGTAGACCTGCTTCAGGATCTGTTCCAAGGAATCCGTGCTCGACTCAGGAAAGGCGAGCTCCAGGTTCCGCATTCCGACTCGCCGAAGCCGCGACAGACCTAGGTAAGCGATCTCGCCAATCCCCGCCCCCAAGCCACGAGCTAGGCCTCGGGGCAGCACTCCCAGAAAACGAACCAATCCCCATACGGCGGCAAACTCCAGCCTCTCGCGGACGCTTGGCTTTACAGATGCTAATTTCTCGGCTGAGTCACTCAAGCTTTCAGTTTAGTTTGTACAGGAAGTTATTTGTCTACAAAGCTAAGGGACTGCATCGCAGTCCCTTTTGAATAAAACTTGGTTTTATTCAAATTTTATGGTGGATAGTAGCAGTTCTGCGGATCGTTTGGGCTGCAGTCATCTGCAGATGGGTGGCAAGTCGTCCAACAGATGATACAGCTATCTCTCCATCTTTCGGGTGGATCGTTAGATAGAGTCCAGCAGTTGGAAGGAGCGCCAAAAACGTAAGCGCATTCATCGCACGTTCGAGACGCCAATACCGGTTTTGGCTTTTCAAGAAGGAGCGCTAGCACTCCAGATAAGAATGCAAGAATGGCTATTCGGTAAAAGCAATATGTCACTCCGAAGAAACTTTTCATGTAAATCTCTCCTGAGGTCAACTCTTCAATAACTGGATAACCGATTCCTCGGCCTTTTTATCAAGAACTCCGATCCAACTCTTCAACACCTTGCCAGAGTCATCTAACAAGATAAGGGTTGGCGTTCCATCCACTGATATATCCCGGAATTCCTGGTGATGAACATCCTCAATCGCTATGTTTTTTTCTCTTAGATAAGATCGGGATTCTTGTTCCTCTTGGGGAAACAAGGCAATAAGGTGAACCCTACTCGGATTGATAGTGTGGGAGAGGCTTTGATAAAAAGGCGCGTTTTGGCTGCAAAAATGACAAGTCGTACTGAGAGCAAGGACTAATGTTTTGGGAGTAGAAGGTTGGGGTAACTTTATAGCGAGCTTATCGCCTTTCCTTAGACCTGGAGGAAGTCTAGGACCGCTAAACCCATGATCTCTTACAAGCACTGCACCGATCGCGATAGCAACGAAAAGTATCGCGATGTTGCTCGTGATTTCAATACGGCGGGCCCAACGACTCATGCATTGTCCTTGAAGAAGGATCTAATCGTCTTAGGAGCGTTTTCGCCTCGTGTTCAGGTTCCAGAAGTTATCTTTCACCTCAACCAAAATGTCAAGCCAAATTTTGACTGACTAAGAATTTTAAAATAAAAGAGGGGAAACATTCGTTTCCCCTCCTAAAATTTTTTATCGTTGCTTGTCTACGCTATTTGTTCTCAGCCTTTGCTTCGACAAAGTACTTCGCGACCGTTCGTACGAAAGGACGCGCTTCTTCAGGAGTCGCCTGATTCCCCTTCAGGATCGTCTCAAATGGAATTGCAGTGCCATAGACGACCCGGGTGTCAGCTTCGTTCTGCGACAAGACGGTTCCGTCCAGGTCGATTCCTGCAAACAACCCCTTGCTTCGCGAATAGGTCAGCAGCTCCGCATTCATCTTCCAGTCTGTGCCGGCCTGCGCATTGCGTCCGACGGGCCCGGCCGAAGCCGCCGCATCAGCCCCGATCTTGAACTTGTTCTTCAACATGTCCTGCAGGCCCTGTTGGTTCATCGCCACAATGATCAGGTCTGTCGCCTGGCCGCCAATCTGAAATCCGAAGCTGCCGCCAGCGAGCTGTACGAAGACAGGGGCGCTCCAGCCCCGCTCTGTCCGGCAGGTTGCAACGCCCTGCCCATATTGAGCTCCGACGACAAAGGCTGCTTTCTTGAAGCTCGGAATCACCGCCAGGCAGGTTGCTCCAGACAGGATGCTTGAGGGAATTCCTTTATCCGGCGCTGCCATAATCTGGGTCACTACAGCCTGTGCATCCTGCAGTCTCTCTACCAACTTCGGCTTATCGGTCGCTCCAAGTGCAGCTGTCGCACTGGCGGTCATCGAAACACCACACACAATCACAGACAAACGCTTCATCCATCTTTCCATTTGCAAAACCTTTCGTTTTTCGTCGAGGGGGAAGTTATTAACTAGCCTGTTTCCAACAACATATTGGATGGCTGAATCGAGAAACGCGTTGCTTCTCTAGACTCTACCATCCCCACAAAACAAAAAATGGGGGTTGTAGAGAAGTGCCTGGATTACCAGGCGCGCTCTCTACAACCCCTCTCCCAGGTCTGTGTTGCTTAAAAAGAGATTGCCTGAGGTGCCTGTTATCTACAACGGTACGGAGGTATGTAGACCTTCGCGCCCGTAATCTCGAGGCAGAGTTACTTCGCTACGAGGTTTCGATTTACGGCCTGCACACTGAGTGCAATCCGGTTGTCAACGCCCATCTTTCTCATCAAACGCCCCACATGAGCCTTTACCGTTGCTGCATCGATTCCCAACGCCTCTGCGATCTCGCGGTTCGGCCTTCCGGCCACAAGCAGCTGTAAAACCTGGGCCTCACGCTCTGTGAATTTGGGCTCCGGCGTTACATTGCGTCGCTCTCCCGCTGAGGCTTCCAGCAAACGGGCAAGCACCTTACGGGGAGCCCATACTGAACCGTCCCGAACGATCTCGATCGCAAGCCGGATCTCGTTTTCTCTTGCCGTGTGTGCCAGGTATCCCTTCGCTCCCGCACCGATCACTTTCTGGATGTGCTCGTGATCTTCTTCGAGGCCGATGACAACCAGCCGCAGATGAGGTCTCGACCGCCGAAAGGTCTCCAGCAGCTCGAACAAGTGATCCGTACATGCCGCATCAATCAAAATCAGAGAAACTCCCGACGCATCCAACGCACCGGGGTCGGTCACAGAGATCACCTCAGCTGAGCCACCTTCGGCGATGATGGTCTGCAATCCCATCACGCGCAGCGGATCGGTGGCGATCAGGCCGATA
The DNA here is from genome assembly GCF_059115365.1 of Edaphobacter sp. FHG110511_03. Classification (NCBI taxonomy): domain Bacteria; kingdom Pseudomonadati; phylum Acidobacteriota; class Terriglobia; order Terriglobales; family Acidobacteriaceae; genus Edaphobacter; species Edaphobacter sp. FHG110511_03. Next base: position 210,444 of record NZ_JBZYWL010000005.1, read on the forward strand.
TGAAACGGCTCTTCCTGCTTTATCTCTGTCATGGCCTCGAACGACTCGGGGAGATAGTCAGGGTGAACGAGGTGCAGTCACCCTTAGAAAACGTGCTTCTTTGTACGGGGCCCGGTTGGCAGCTAAAGTTTTGGAAGAACAATTCCCTGCTGGTTTTGATATTTGCCCTTGCGGTCCGCATAGCTGATCTCACAGGACTCGTCGGACTGGAAGAACAGGATCTGGCAAAGTCCTTCATTGGCATACACCCGGGCAGGCAAAGGTGTTGTATTCGAGATCTCCAGCGTGACAAACCCTTCCCATTCCGGCTCGAAAGGAGTTACGTTCACGATAATCCCACATCGTGCATAGGTCGATTTGCCCACGCAGATTGTCAGGACATCGCGCGGAATCTTGAAGTATTCGATCGAGCGCGCCAGCGCAAACGAGTTTGGCGGAACGATGACGCTGTCGGCGACCACCGTGACAAAAGACCGCTCGTCAAACGCTTTAGGGTCGATGATAGCGCTGTTTACATTGGTAAAGATCTTGAATTCATCGGAAACGCGCAGATCATACCCATATGACGACAAGCCGTACGAGATCACGCCCTCGCGAACCTGTTTTTCACTGAATGGGGAGATCATTCCGTTTTTCGTCGCCTGTTCGCGAATCCAACGGTCACTTTTAATAGCCACTCGGCTCTGCTTCCCTTCTTAAACGAATCGTCCGTCTAATAAATTTATCGCGAACGCGGCTCTGCTTGTGGCAAAATAAGGCCCGGCACTCCGCAGGCACGGGATTGCTTCATTAGATTCTTCATCTTACGGCAGAGGTCTGCCGTTGACAACATGGTTTCGAATTTCTACTATCACGGTACTAAACCAGGTCGACACTGATTTCAGTTTTTTTTAAATCTACAGCCCAACAAAGGACGGCGGCCCATAATGATAAAGCAGGATTTAATACAGAGGGTTGTTGAACGCACCGGCCTGCCACGCACAAAAGCAGAGGCTGCGGTGGATGCTATTTTCGAGAGTATGAAGCAGACGTTGGTCGCTGGCGACCGCATCGAACTTCGCGGATTTGGCGTATTTACCGTCAAACCGAGAAAGACGGGCATCGGCCGCAATCCGCGGACCGGAGCCGAAGTCACCATTGCACCCGGCAAGGCGGTTCGTTTCAAACCAGGAAAAGAACTGCATCTGCTGAACTAACACTGCCTAGGTCTCTGGCACCGCTGCGCAACGAAAGAGCCCAAGCCTCGAAGATTGCAAACCCCGTGTGTCCGTGCGCGGAACCTGTGATTCGTCGCCGTTAAAAACACAGCGACGAATCAGACGCTTCTTCTACGCCTGCAGCACCGTTTACATCAGGTGAAGCGCGTCTACATCCACAATCAGGTTTCGGCGCGGGATGCCCTGTGTCTCGGCAAACCTGAGCATTGCTCTCAGGGCGTCGCTTAGCGCCTTTCTGCTCTCACCCTTCACCACAAAGTGAAAGCGGTAAATCCGCTTCAGCCGCGAGATCGGCGCCGCTGCCGGCCCCAGTACCCTTACCTTTTCAAGCCGTGTCGCAGAAAACCAACGGCCCACTTCCGAGGACCAGCCGGTCGCCTCCTCCAGCCGTTCGCTCTGGAGAATCACGTTCGCCAACACCCCATACGGCGGGTAGTGCATCCATCGGCGATACTGCACCTCCTTGGCGACGAATCCGGGATAATCATGCTCCGCCGCAAACTTCACGGCATAGTGATCCGGGTGATAGGTCTGCACCAGAACCTTTCCCGGCAGCTCCCCTCGCCCCGCGCGTCCCGACACCTGCGTCAGCAGCTGAAACACACGCTCAGCCGCTCGAAAGTCCGGAAGGCCCAACGCGAAGTCTGCGCCCACCACGCCAACCAGCGTTACTCCATGAATGTCATGCCCCTTGGCGATCATCTGCGTGCCCACCAGCAGGTTGATCTCGCCCGCGTGCAGCCGCGCCAGCAGCCGCTCCATGTCGCTGCGTCCGCGCACCGTGTCGCGGTCCATTCTTCCGATCCGCGCATGCGGAAAGATCTCCTGCAACCGCTCCTCGCCCTGTTGCGAACCGGCACCTAGAAAGTACAGATGCTCGCTCTGGCACTTCGGACACTCCTTCGGAACCCCTCTGCGAAAACCGCAGTAGTGGCACTCCAGCCTCTGTCCCGGCTGGGCGATGGCGTCGTTGCCGCTCACCGGCTTGTGATACGTCATCGAGATCGCGCAGTTCTCGCACTCGATCTTCTCTCCGCAACTTCGGCACATCACGACGAACGAATAGCCGCGCCGATTCAGCAGAATAATCGCCTGCTCGCCGCGTGCAATCGTCGACTCGGTCTCCTCGATCAATCGTCGCGAGAAGATCTGCTCCTGTCCGGTCTCTCGAAACTCATTTCGCATATCGACCAGCTCGACCGCGGGCAGCGGCCGGTTCGCCACGCGCGTGCGCATCTCAATCCGTGCGTAACGTCCCTTCTCGGCATTCGACCAGCTCTCAAGCGAAGGCGTCGCCGAGCCCAGGATCACGACAGCATCGTTCAGCTTGGCCCGCATCACCGCCACGTCGCGCCCGTGATAGCGCGGGGTCTCCTCCTGCTTGTAGCTGCCGTCATGTTCCTCGTCGACGATGATCAGGCCGAGGTCCTTCACAGGAGCGAACACCGATGACCGCGTTCCCACAACCACACGCGCCTCGCCGCGCCGAATCCTGTGCCACTGCTCCGCACGCTCATCCGGCGTAAGCTGCGAGTGCAACAGCGCCACCTCATCCCCAAACGCAGCGACAAGCTGACCTGTCATCGCGGGGGTCAGCCCAATCTCAGGAACCATCAGCAGCGCACTCTTCCCCGCATCCAAAGTTCTCCGCATCGCCGCAAAGTACACTGCCGTCTTGCCGCTGCCGGTTACGCCGTACAGCAGATGCGGGGCGAAGCCTCCCTTCGTCATCGCCGCCGCAATGGTTCCCAGTGCCTCCATCTGGGTCTCGTTCAGAGCATGTTCATGCGCATGCTTCTTGCCATGCGAACCCACGCCACCAAAGTGAAACGCCTCAGCGGCCTCCTCCATCCGTACCAGTTCCCGCTTCACCAAAGTTCCCAGTGTGGACTCCGGAACCCCAGCACGCCCCAACGTCTCCTTCAGATCACGAAGACGCATCCTTCCACCAACGGCTGCCAGTTCCGCCAGGATCGCGGTCTGGTTTGCATTCAGCTTCGGAAGGCGTGCATTGTCCACCAGCACGGCTACCTTCTCCATCCGCCGAGCGTCACGCTCCTCAGCCAAAGCTTCCCGCAGCAGCCACTTCTTGCGAACCATTCCCTCGAGCAACCCCTTGTTCGCACCGGTCGCCGATCGCAACGTCGACAGCTTCGCCTCGTCGCCACTCTCCAGATAATTCAGCACCGCATACTCGCGGTTCTGTTCCTCAGGCGACAGCTTGGATCTTCTCGAAGCTCCCTTCGCCGCCCCTTCATAGAGCACCTTGCGGCCGGTCTCCGTAATTCGATAAACGAAATGACGCTTTACCTCAGCTCCCAGCGGAAGCATTCCTCGCAGCACCTCGCCCAGCGGAGCCACATAATACTGTGCAATCCACCGGGCCAGCTCCATCAGTTCCATCGGCAGGATAGCGGCATCGTCCAGAACCTGCTGGATCGGCTTAATCTCGAACTCTTCCGTGGGCGCGTCCTCATGGACCCGCATCACAACGCCCATCAATCGCTGACCGCTGAACGGCACCAACACCCGCGCCCCTACATGCGGGACAACGTCATTCACCTGATAGGTAAATGTCCGGTCCAACGGAACCGGAAGCGCGATATCGGCGTAACGAGACACTAAGAATCAGGATAAATTGCCCCCTGCACATCGGATATCACCAGGAGATCGCATGCTCCGCCTGTTTTCCACACTCGTCCTCGTCACCTCCCTGTCTCTGGCCTCTCAGGCAAGCGCTCAACAACCGGACGCAAACGAGACCATCGTCACTCTCAAACGGGATATCCCCATCCTCATGCAGCAGGCCGATATTCCTGGCCTTTCCATCGTGCTTGTCAACCATGGTCATACAGCTTGGGTCGGCAGCTTCGGCACGGTCGATCCTGCCACTCTCCAAGCCGTCACCGACCAGACTCTCTTTAGCGCGGCTTCGCTCAGCAAAACCGTCTTCGCCTATGCGGTCCTCCAACTGGTGGATCAGGGCAAACTCGATCTCGATACTCCTCTTACTCACTACTGGCCTGAGCGTGTCGTCGATCCGCAGGATGACTCGCGCCTCGACAAGATCACCGCCCGCATCGTCCTCAGTCATCGCACCGGCTTCCCGAACTGGCGCCAGGGAAACGGCCTCAGGATCTTCTTTGATCCCGGATCGAGATTCAGCTACTCCGGTGAGGGCTTCGTCTACCTGCAGCACACCGTCGAACACATCGAAGGCAAGCCCCTCAACCAGATCGTGCAGCAGCTCGTCTTCGCTCCCCTCGGCATGACCCGTTCAACCTACTTCTCGCAGGCGGGCCCCGGAATCACCCTCGGCTACACTCCTGCCCTCAAGCCGCGAAACCCCATCAAGGCTCTTGACGGCAACGCCGCCTCAAGTCTTCTCACAAACGCTCATGACTATGCTCTCTTCCTCGAGGCCATCCTCAGTGGGCGACGGCTCAAGTCCGCCACGCTTCGCCAGATGGAGATGCCGCAGATCGCCGTCGACCCCACCTGCACCAACTGCACGAATCACACACCTCAGAAGCTCTCCACGGACCTCTTCTGGGGGCTCGGCTGGGGAATCGAGCAGACCTCGACTGGGAAATACCTATGGCACTGGGGAGATAATGGTGCCTTCAAGGCCTTCGTCCTCATCGATCTGCATCGCCGCAATGCTGTCGTCTTCTTTGCCAACAGCGAGAACGGCCTCTCCATCGCACCCGCAATCGTTCACGAGGCCATCGGCGGCGATCACCCTGCCTTTGGCTGGATCAAATACGACCCCTACGATTCCGTCTCCATGCGCTTTATTCACGACAGCATCCACAAGGGTGCCGAGACCCTTACGACCTATGCACAACAACTGAATGACGGCACGATCTCGAAGGAAACCCTCAACTCCGCTGGATACTTCCTCTCCCAGCAGAAGAAGTATGACGATGCCATCGCAATCTTCAATCGCACCCTTCAACTACATCCGGATTCCTTTTATGCGTACAACAATCTCGGCGATACGTACGCGAGTATGGGGAACACAAACCTCGCCGTAAAGAACTACCAGAAGGCGCTCGCGCTCGACCCCACCCAAGAAGACACGAAAGCGGCCCTCGCAAAACTTCAGTCCGGCTCACCCCAAAAAGAAGCGGCTCACTGAAGCTCAGTGAACCGCCGCTTTTTGAGCGTGCAAAAAGAATCAGCTAAAACCAGCCGCCGTTCCCGAACAGACCGCCATTGCTATGGCCCTGCGGAACATACTTCGATCCCGCCAGGTCTGCGTCCGTAAATCCAAACACGAAGAACTGGTTCGGATTGGATCCGACAACGCCATCGTAGTCCTGCAGAAAGTCGTTATCGTTCGCAACCCACAGCGTGTGAAGGGTCTTTCCCTTCTCCTTCACATCAGGTCCGAAGGCCAGCCCTTCGATCTTCGCTGGAATCTGATCCGCCGTCATCCCATTGGCCTTCAGAACATCCACGACGTCGAGAAACAGCGTCTTGCTCACAGGCACCTTCGCTGCAGCCGTGCCGTCCATGCCCTGGATATCGGTGGCATTGTTCAGGTCGATCTTGAAGATCTGTTTCACCTTCGCCTTGCTGCCGTCTCCCAGGCCCTTGCCGTCACGCTCATCCACCAGCAGCTCGTGATCGTTCAGCGCCACGATGTCGCTCACGCCGCTGCCGGTCGTCAGCAGATAGCCATACTCATGCAGCACCTTGCCCGAAAGAACATCCACCAAGGCCATTCGCAGCAGATTGGCTGCGTCGCCACCCTCAGCCGTGTCTTGAATCGTCGCCGTCTGCAGAATCCCGACCAGCTTCCGCCCGTCTGGAGTAATCGCAAGCCCTTCCATGCCCTTGTTCGCGATCCTTCCGCTCGAGTTCATCGAGATCTCCTGATCGGTCGTCGGAGCAGGGTGCGCTACATAAAACTCATCCGGAAGCCTGTAGCTCCGAATCCGCTCACCCGTGCGCAGGAACTGGTGAATATACGGTCCGTACTCATCCGAGATGAAGAAGGTCAGCCCGTCGTTCGACAGGCGGATGCTCTCCGGATCGAAACGCGCATCCCGCAGATCGCCCGAATTGGAATTCGCATCGAAGTTGTCCGAGCGCCCCGAGAAGTAGTTTCGGAAGAAGGTGTTCTGCTTCGGCTTGCCCGGACCGATATTCAGTCCGTCGCCCGTTCCATAAACCAGCGGCAGCAGACTCGAGAGCAGCGTCGTATCCACCAGCTTGGGCGAAATCGTATAGGGCAATCCCGAACCGCGATTGGACTCCAGATTCATCCGAACCGTGTGCACGCGCGGAATCCAGGTAACCGTGTCATCCACCAGCGAATTAAAGCTGACCGCATTCGGGCCACGATCCGGAACCGCCAGAAACGTATCGCCGGAAACATGTGCAATGCCCGAGCCCAGCCCGCCCAACAGATTGGCAGGCACACCATTCTCCAGCGTTCCCTTCAGGCCCGACAAATCCTCGTTCGGCCCTGCGGCCGACCCGGTCAATGTTCCCTTCGCAATCAGTGACACTTGCGCCTGTGCAGACGATGCCACCACGCCTCCACATATCAATGCGATAAAAGCCGTTCGCAAAAACGTGTATTTCATACGGTCGGTTCTCCTGAAAGCCGCCTTTAGCGGTCTCGCCGAGACTAAAGACGCCGCAGCTCCCCTGTATAAACACACGATGAATTTGCATTAAATGCAAAAGAGCTGCGCACCCGACGCAGCTCTTTGTATCCGCTTCCGCTTTTACGCAGGCGTCTGCGAAGAGATCAGCAGCAGGCTCACGCTGCCATCCGTAATCCTCTTGTGCGGAGTCATCCTTGGCACAAACAGATAATCGCCCTTCTTCAGCATCACCGTCTTCGCGCCCTCGCTCTCCGGAGCCAGCCACTCGCCCGGCTTCGTCTCGTGCGCCCCCTTCGGCGTGCCCCCCAGCTCATACTTCGTCTCGCCATCTAGTACCTGGAAGACATGGTCCCGCGTCGCATGCCATTCGAACTCCTTGCCCGCCTTCTTTGTCTCCTCGTTGAGGATCATCAGCGTTCCCGGCGTCGTCAGCAGGTTCTTCGTACTATGATTTGCCGTCACACCCTTCAGCTCGCCCTCCATCTCTGAGGCAGTGAACACCTTCACTGCCGGCGCTCCGTCGGCTTGTCCCATAGCGGAACCTGCAGTCGAAGCGCGAAGCATCGTTTCGGCAAAAGGAGAGGCGACCGCTGCGGCAATCGGGGCCGTCAGCAAAAAATTGCGGCGAGTCTGTTTGTTAGCCATGCCCAAAAGTGAATCACAATCCACCATAAACGCGCTAGTCGGATAAGCAGACCTCTTCATCAGAGCCTGCTATCCTTCCCGCATGAAGAAGCAGAACCTCCTTCTCACACTTGCACTTCTGCTCTCACTCACCGCCTGCAAGACGCAACCCGCACAAGAGCAGTCCTCCGCCACCCCGGCAACGCCCGCGGCGCCACGAACGTCCGCGCCTGCAGCAGCGACCTCACAGCCCTTCGACTACTACCTGCTCAATCTCTCCTGGTCGCCCGAGTACTGCCACTCGCACCCCAGCGACATCCAGTGCGCTCAGCACTCCACCTTCGTCCTGCACGGCCTCTGGCCCGAGAACAACGACGGAACCTACCCTGAAAACTGCAGCAACGCCCCTGGCCCTGCAGACCCCTCGCAGTACAGCGACATCTACCCCGACGCCGGTCTGCTCCAGCATGAATGGAAGACCCACGGCACCTGCTCCGGGCTCTCTCCCGACGCCTTCTTCCAGCTCGCCCGCACTGCCTTCCACTCCGTTCTCATTCCGCCAACCTTCACCACACTGGACAAACAAATCTCCCTGCCGCCCGCAAAGATCCTCGGTCTCTTCACCTCTGCCAACCCGTCTCTCACCTCGTCCAGCCTCGCCATGAGCTGCGGAAGCAACTACCTCACCGCCGTCGAAGTCTGTCTCGACAAACAGGCGCACCCCATCGCCTGCGGCAAGATTCGCTCTTGCCGAGCCAATAGCGTCCGCATTCCTCCACCGCAATAGGCTTGAGGCAATCGTCTTCGATCGCCTCAAGCTGGAAGAGAAAGGTTAGGGAATAAGGAGCAGCTTACCGGTGGTTTTGCGGCCTTCCAGATCCTGGTGGGCATGCGCTGCGTCGGTGAGCGGATAGATGTGCTCGATGCGGAGTTTAAGCTCTCCGCTTGCAACTGCATTAAGAACGGCACCCGCGCGCTGCTCGAGATCTTCGCGAGTCGCGATGTAGTCCTTGATCGTGGGACGGGTGACGTAAAGCGAGCCCATCTGCGACAGACGAATGAGGTCGAAGGGGGGAACCGCTCCGCTGGAAGCCCCGAAAAGAACCATGGTCCCGCGCGTGCGAAGCAGCGAGAGCGACTTCTCGAAGGTGGTTTTGCCGACTGAGTCGTAAACAACGTGCAGGCCCGCCGGCGCGAGTTTCTTCGCGGCAACGGCAAAATCCTCCTGCGTATAGAGGATCACCTCGTCGGCTCCAGCGGAGCGGGAGAGCTCGGCCTTCTCCTCGTTGGAGACCGTAGTCAGAACGCGTGCGCCGAGTGTCTTGGCCATCTGCGTCAGCAGGAGGCCGACTCCGCCTGCGCCCGCATGAATCAGGACTTCATCACCGGAGCGGATCGAATAGGTGGAATGCGCGAGGTAGTGCGCGGTCATCCCCTGCAGCATAGCGGCCGCCGCCTGCTGCGAGGTGATGGATTCAGGAACGTGCACCAGAAGGCCGACTGGGGCGACCGCGAGTTGCGCATAGGTTCCGGGAAACTGCGTCCAGGCGACACGATCGCCTACCTTGAAGCCGCTGGAGGCGGTGTCGTCGCCCAGAGCGATGATGATTCCGGCTGCCTCCTGCCCGAGGGTGTAGGGCAGCGGAGCGGGATAACGACCTTCGCGCAGATAGACGTCGATGAAGTTGATCCCCGAAGCTTCAATACGGATGAGAGCCTGCTTCGGTCCGGGAGACGGCGTGGGAAGATCAACGAGCTGAAGTGCTTCAGAACCGCCGGGTTGAAGTATTTGGATTGCCTGCATGTTTGATTCGGTGCCTCGTATCGCGGTTCGTCTCAGAGAGGATATCAGCCATGTGAAGAAAGCGTGGCCTGGAAGAGGACACACGGAAAGCCTCTTCCCGCAAAAGAATTAACCCGGCGAGGAAGAAAGCGGATTGCCGCTGGATCTAAGTGGTCAGGTCGTTGGTAGTCGCGATCGGCCCGTTCTTCTTGACCGATTCGATTCCCTTTTCCCTGGCCCCTTCAGAGGTGTACATCTCGCTTTTGCCGATGATCTCGTGATTTTTAGCCTTGAGCGCAAAGTAAGGCTGCGAGGAGGTGGAGGTCTTGCGCTCGAACTGCTCATCGTGGGGGGAGTTTGTCTTTACCGACTCAATGCCATTGAGTGCGGCGTTCTTGGAGGTATAGAGCTCGCTGCTCAGGATCACCTCTCCATTGGGGGCCTTGAGATTGAAGATGAAATGGCTATTCGCTGCGGACTTTAACTCGTAGTGGGCTGCCATTGATGCCTCCATGCTTCGGCTTGAATGCCGCGCCGGGGCTCGCGGAAAACCAACCGGCCGCATTCGCCCCTCACTTTACATGAAGTCATGCGCTCGTTGGTAACGAGAGTAAAGAAAGCTGGAGCAAAAAAGGAACACGCCGCTTTACTGCAACAGTCCCGCTCTTATTGCAGCAGGCTCTCTTCCGACCGGAGCCGAAGAATGCGATCGACGGCGTAAGGCGCGCGATGCGATGCAGTGTGGAAGTGCCGCACCTGCAGCTCGCCCAACAGGCCAATGCCGATCATCTGAACGCCTGCGAGGATCAGCACTCCCGCTACAACGAAGAGCGGTCCGTGCATATCCATAACGTGCTGTCCGGTGATCACCTTGAGGATCAGGAGCCAGATGGCGAGCGCGGAACCGGAAAAGGCGCTGAGAGCACCGATGGTTCCGAAGAAGTGCAGCGGCCGCGTCATGTACTTCAACAGGAAGCGGATCGTGAGCAGATCGAAGAAGACACGGAAGGTCCGCGAGATGCCATAGTGGCTCTTCCCAAACTCGCGTTTGGGATTGGAAATCGGGATCTCGCAGATGCTGGCGCCATACCAGGAGGCCAGCGCGGGAATGAAGCGGTGCATCTCGCCGTAGAGCGGAATATTGTGGATCACTTCGCGGCGATACGCCTTGAAGGTAGTGCCGAAGTCATGGATATTGACGCCGCTCAGGGTGGCCATCAACCAATTGGCCGCCCGCGATGGAATGCGGCGCATGATGAAGTTATCGCCGCGCTGAGAACGCCATCCACTGACGACGTCGTAGCCCTCCTCGAGTTTGGCGAGGAAGTTCGGAATCTCGTCGGGAGAGTGTTGAAGGTCGCCGTCCATGGCCAGAATGAAGTCGCCTTGCGCGTGGTCGAAACCGGCAGCCAGTGCCGAAGTCTGACCGAAGTTGCGGCGAAGCTTGATGACCAGAACGCGCGAATCGACTGCGGCGATCTCTTCAAGCAGGCGATAGGTGCGATCACGCGAACCGTCGTCGACAAAGACGAGCTCAAAGCTCTCGCCGATATGCTCCATCACCGCCTTCAAGCGGTCATAGAGCGTGGTGACATTGTCTTCTTCGTTGTGAAATGGAACCACGATCGAATATTTCGGCACATTATGATAATACTCCCCAATGACACCATAGTGACGAGATAGTAACGATTAGATGGAACCCAGATGTGGATTGAACCCGGATGGATTACACCATTCGGACTCTGAGCCCCCTCATCGCTTGCGATGACAGCGAAGCCATCACGCTGGGTCTCCGCAGCCCCGTCAAGTCCCGAAATCATCTAAACCAAACCAAATAAAGGTGCCGATCAGTTTGGGATGATTGAATAAAATAGAGACAGCAGACGAAGCAGGGCAAAATACAAATCAGGTGGAGGCAACTCCCAACTTCTCCGAAGCTAATCCATTGCGAATCAAGACTTTGCCTGCAAGCCCTGCAAATACAATATTTTACCCTGCAAGTCCACCTCTAAGTCCCATGGATGGAAGACTTTAGATGAAATAAGGGTGGGGTAAGGGGTCAGCCGTTGCGGAACATTTGCCGGATGCCGCGCAGCGCCTGCCGGGTGCGCTCCTCATTTTCGATGAGCGAGAACCGGACATGCCCGTCGCCATGGTCTCCAAAGCCGACACCGGGGCTGACCGCGACCTTCGCCTCGTTGAGAAGCTTCTTCGAGAACTCGATCGAGCCGAGCGCGCGGTACTGCTCGGGAATCTTCGCCCAGGCAAACATCGTCGCCTTCGGCAGTTCGACCGGCCAGCCTAGTTTGTTGAGCCCCGGAACCAGGACATCGCGGCGAGCCTTGTAGTTGTCGCAGATCTCTTTGACGCAGTCCTGCGGGCCTTCGAGAGCGGCGATGGAGGCGACCTGGATCGGCGTGAAGGTTCCGTAGTCGAAGTAGCTCTTAATGCGTCCGAGAGCGGCGACCAGCTTTTTGTTGCCGACCATGAAGCCTACGCGCCAGCCGGGCATGTTGTAGCTCTTCGAGAGGGTAAAGAACTCGACCGCAATCTCCTTCGCTCCCGGAACCTCGAGGATGCTCGGCGCACGGTAGCCGTCGAAGACAATATCCGCGTAAGCAAGGTCGTGGACGATGTAGATGCCAAGCTCGCGACAGAGCGCGACGACGCGCTCGAAGAAGGAGAGGTCTACGCACTGCGCCGTTGGATTCGAAGGAAAGTTAAGGATGAGGATCTTTGGCCTTGGCTCCATGCGAGGAAGCTCGTATTCAAGACGCGCGAGAACCTCTTCAGCGGTCGCGTCGGCGACGGGAATGCTCTGCACCCTTGACCCCGCGATGACGGGGCCGAAGATGTGGATCGGGTAGCTGGGGTTCGGCACGGCGACCGTATCAGCATCGTCCAGCACGGCCAGGCAGAGATGCGCGATGCCCTCTTTGGAGCCGATGGTGACGATGGCCTCCGTCTCGGGGTCAATCTCGACGTTGTAGCGTGTTCTGTACCAGTTGGAGATCGCCCGCCGCAGCCGGGGAATGCCGCGCGAAAGCGAGTAGCGGTGAGTCTGGGTCTTCTGGGCCGCCTCAATCAGCTTGTCGACGATGTTCTTCGGAGTCGCTCCATCGGGATTTCCCATCCCGAAGTCGATGATGTCTTCGCCGCGCTTGCGTGCCGCTGCCTTCAGTTCGCTGGTGATGTTGAAAACATACGCCGGGAGCCTGGTCAGTCTTCTAAACTCTTCCATTGCCTTACCGCTTGCCCTCTCGATCCATCATGCCATTGCAACAGAACTGCAAAACCAATCGGCCTGAGGAAATCCTCACGCGCTACTTTGCAGTAACCACCATCTGCACCGGGAGACTCTTCGGCGGATAGCACGCCGCCTTGTCACAGGCCTGGTAGTGCAGCACGCCATTGATCGTGTGCGAACCTGCCTCCGCCACCACAGGAACCTTCACGGTGAAGGCGCCCGTGTAGACATCGAGCTTCTCGTTCGGCTCAAAGCTGAAGCTGTAAGCCTCTCCCGCCGGGTACTCGACGGCAGCGGCCTTCACGCCTGCAGCGGGATCCAGCTTCAGGTTTGTCGGAATCAGGAGCTCTGACTTCGGCGTATGCGAGTTCACATGAAAGCCATCGACGACATGGAATCGCAGTTCGACGACGCTCTTCTTTCCCGCCGCAAGATTCTGCTCTTCGGCCGCGTAGACGATGTATTGCTTGGTTTTCACCGGCGGCGCAGCCAGATTGACCTGCTGGGCCATAACCGGCCCGGAGACGATTCCGGACAGAAGGATCATTCCAGCCCGTACGAGACTCTGCATCACTGGCCGCCCGCCTGCGAAACTCCGCCGGAGGCAATCGTCTTCTTAATATTTGCCTCGATCTGGTCCTTCGGCCCCAGACCGGCGGTCTGCTCGACGATGACTCCGTTGCGGTCCACGTAGAACGACATGGGCAGAACATCGAGTCCGCCATAGGCAGTCTGAACTTTTCCATCCGTCAGCAGGATGGGATAGGTTACGCCGGACTTCTGTGCCACCTTCGTGATGGCATCCTTGCCCGCATCCGCGTCGTCCGTAAGGCCGAGAATCTCAAACCCTTGCGCCGCATACTGTTTGCGGAACTGTTCGAACCAGGGCATCTCCACCTTGCAGGGACCGCACCACGTGGCCCAGAAGTTCACCAGGACAGGACGCCCTTTATAGTCGGCGAGCGATACCTTCTTGCCGTCGAGACTGGTCAGGACAAATGCAGGCGCCTTCTTGCCGCGCATCTTGGGGGCAAGTTCGTCGCCCTCCTCGGAACCGGCCTGACCTTGCTTCTCAGGAAGCAGAACGACTTGATTCTCCCGGGCTTTCTGCATCGCCAGCTTCCGCTCGCGCAGGTTATGCCATCCCGCCCAGAGCAGCAGGGCCACTCCCACCACCATCACACCAAGAACTAACGCTCGACGCATCACGCCCTGAACTTCCTTTCGCCCGTTGCCATGCGCAGAGCCGAGTTCTGCCAAGCGCCGGGACTGTCTCTTTAGTTTAGACGGAAAGCAGGGTGGCCCGGTCACAGAGAAGACAAAGAGGGTCTCTGCTAGCATCGGGAAGGCCTAAGGACATGTCAGACTCTCCCCTCACCCCAGCAGACCATACACTCCCTTCGGAGTTTGTCCGCATCGAGGCGCGCGCGCTGCTGGAGCTCTCGCTGAGGCTTGACGGCCCGATGCTGCCCGCTTTCACCCAGGCAGCAGACCTGCTGCTTGAGGCTCTCGCCCGGCAGAATCGCATTATCGTGACGGGGATTGGGAAGAGCGGCCTCATCGCCCGCAAGATCGCCGCGACCTTGTGTTCGACCGGAACCCCGGCGCACTATATGCACCCGGCAGAGGCGGTTCACGGCGATCTGGGCATGCTCTCTCGCGGAGACACTGTCATTGCTCTTTCAGCAAGTGGAGAAACCGAGGAGTTGCTGCGCCTGCTTCCGCTGCTGAAGCGCCTGGCCGACAAGCTGATCACATTCTCTGGAAATCTCACTTCAACCCTGGCCGGGGCCAGCGACGTGGTTCTGGATACCAGCGTCTCGGCAGAGGCCTGTCCTCATAACCTTGCACCGACGGCATCTACAACGGTGATGCTCGCGCTGGGTGATGCGCTTGCGCTTGAGGTGAGCCGACGGCGCGGATGGAAGCCAGAAGACTTCGCGGAACTGCATCCGGGAGGGAGACTGGGCAAACGGCTGGCTCGCGTTGGGGAGCTGATGCATTCCGGCGATTCCCTGCCACGCGTGCTCCCGTCGACGCCGATGCCTCAGGTGATCTACGAGATGTCGCGTAAGAAGCTAGGAATGACTACAGTGCTGGACGAAGGCGGAAGCCTGCTGGGAATGATCTCCGATGGCGACCTGCGCCGGTTGCTGGAACGAGATGGCGGGCGGGCGCTCGATCACACCGCGGGCGTGATCATGAACACGCACCCGGTCACCATCGAGACGGGAGCGTTCGCGTCGTCGGCGTTGGCGTTGATGGAGGAGAAGAAGATCACCTCGTTGATCGTCACTGCTTCCGATGGTCTGGCTGCAGGCGTTCTGCATCTTCACGACCTGTGGACTCTCGAGCTAATCTGAGCCTGTGTGTGAGTCGAACTTATTGCCGATGCCTGTTGTTCCAGAGCTTCAGCGAGATGAAGAGCTCACGCTTGAATTGCTCAGGTTCGAGCTGCATGCTGCACATAGAGTGCCAACGTACCAGTTCCACATGGTCCACAGCGAGACTCGCGAGGTACTGGGCAACCTTCGCCTTAGTCTCGGGTCCACACCTCATCTCGAACGCTACGCCGGGCACATTGGCTATGGAGTTCTACCCGAACATCGGGGCCATCATTACGCCGCACGAGCGGTTCGCCTGGTGCTTCCTTTTGCTCATAAGGCAGGGCTCAACCCGCTCTGGATCACATGCGATCCGGAAAACCTGGCCTCGCGGCGAACCCTGGAGCTGGCCGGAGCGGAGTTTGTCGAAATCGTCGATGTACCGGAGGACTGCATTATTCATCGCAACGGACATCTCCGGAAATGCCGCTATCGGCTCTCCACTGGTTCAAGTCCTGCAAATCACCAGCTTTCTGCGTTTACCGCCTGTGGACGGTAAAATACAGGAAACACATCGGGAGCGACGTCCTGATGGGAAGGTCATTCAGAACGCATGCACCGCTGGTCACAAGTCTTTATCCCCACCCTTCGTGAAGCCCCCGCAGACGCTGAGGTCGCCAGTCACAAGCTGCTTCTCCGCTCCGGCTACATTCGCCAGCTCGGCGCCGGGATTTACAGCTACCTTTTCCTGGGCAACCGGTCGATCAACAAGATCATTGGGATCGTGCGCGAGGAGATGGACCGGATCGGCCAGGAATTTCTGCTGCCCGCGTTGAATCCACGTGAGATCTGGGAGGAGTCGGGACGGTGGACGGTGATGGGGGACAACATGTTCCGCCTGAAGGACCGCAAGGGAGCCGATTTGTGCCTGGGCATGACGCACGAAGAGGTAATGACCTCAATTGCGCGAAATGAGCTGCGCAGCTATAAGCAGCTCCCGCAGATCTGGTATCAGATTCAGACCAAGTTTCGCGACGAACCGCGTCCCAAGGCAGGCCTGCTTCGAGTGCGCCAGTTCATCATGAAGGATGCCTACTCCTTCGATATCGACGAGGCCGGACTGGACGAGAGCTTCAACAAGCATGACAAGGCGTACCGCGCCATCTTCAACCGCTGCGGGCTAGAGTTCGTCTCCGCCGAAGCGGACTCTGGAGCGATGGGGGGTACAGCCTCGCAGGAGTTCATGGTTTACACCGACGCAGGCGAAGACCTGATCGCCAGCTCAGCTTCAGGGTACGCAGCAAACATCGAGAAGGCGACCAGCCGCCTGGAGCCGGTGCAGGATCTCGCCCCGACAGGCGATGGACAGCCGGAGCTGGTGCATACGCCGGACCAACGGACGATTGAAGAGGTCGGATCATTCCTTAAGGTTCAGCCGCAGCATCAAATGAAGACGATGGCTTATATGGCCGCTCTACCTGAGGCCGATCATGCCAAACTGGGCGCTCTGCGGCCGGTCGTAGTATTCCTTCGCGGCGATCACAGCCTGAATGAGGCGAAGCTCTCCGGCATCACTGGCGGCGAGCTACGGCCTATGACCCCGGAAGAGATTGTCGAGGTCTTCAAGGCTCCCGCCGGCTATCTTGGCCCTATTGGGGTAGAAGCTGCTCCGCATCCGAAGAAACCGGGAACGCTGGTGATTCTCGACAAGGCTCTGGAGGGTCGGACGAACCTGATCGCCGGAGCGAACAAGGAGGAGTATCACCTTCGCAATGTGACTCCAACGCGCGACCTCAAGTCGACACTGGTGGCAGATGTGCGCAACGTCTCCGAGGGTGAGGGCTGCCCGATCGACGGTTCGCCACTGCGGATCGGCAAAGCTGTGGAGATCGGCCACATCTTCAAGCTCGGCTACAAGTATTCGAAGTCCATGGGCGCTTCCGTCCTCAACCGCGATGGCAAAGAAGTTACGCTGATCATGGGAAGCTACGGCATCGGCATCGAGCGCATTCTTACCGCGGCTATCGAGAGCTCTGCTGCAGCCAACGACGGCGCTGCGTTTGCGCTGCATCCCGCAATTGCACCGTTCCAGGTGGTTGTGACGATTACCAATACGGCCGATCCCGCGCTACAGGCAGCCGGGGAAAAGATCGCCGCCGAACTTACCAGCGCCGGCGTCGACGTTCTGGTGGACGACCGCGACGAGCGCGCGGGAGTGAAGTTCAAGGATGCCGATCTTATCGGCATTCCGTATCGGATTAATATCGGGCGCGGAGTCGCGGAAGGAAAGGTCGAGTTCGTCGACAGGTTGAACCGGCATGTGCAAGAGGTTGCACTTGAGCAGGTCGCCTCCACGGTAGCCGATCAGATAACATCCGTTTTGCAACCCTTGCTCCCTGCTTCTGCCGTCAAAGCGTCTTAAGAAAAGAGCACTTTGCCAGTCAAACTCAAATACGGCAGCAATAAATCGAACGGCAAGCAAGCAAGCATCGTCGATCGGCTCCATCTGGACAACCGCTTTGTGCGGTACGGTCTCGTGGCGATCCTCGGCTGCCTGGCTGTATTTCTTGCAGTTCTCGGCTTTTACTACTTCAAATACGAACACGTTGTGAACGATCGGCTGGCCAAGGGCCCCATGTTCGCGAGTGTCTCGCAGATCTATGCCGCCCCGCGCGAGATCCGCAACGGGCAGAAACTTTCGGCATCGCAGATCGGGGCAGACCTGCGCCGGGCAGGCTACAACAATAACCCGCAGCTTGGAACCTTCCAGCTCAACGACGACAGCATCTTCATCAAGCCTGGTCCTGAGAGCTACCACACCACGGACGGCGCCACAATCTCTGCCCCTGACGGCGTGGTCCAGAAGATCACGGCGGAGAATGGCGCCGCACTGAGTTCTTACGAGTTGGAACCGCAACTGATTACAGCGCTTTCGGAAGAGAACAGCCGCACCAAGCGCCGCATGGTCACGTACAAGGACATTCCGCCGGAGATGGTGCGCGCCATTACCTCGATCGAAGACCGCAACTTCTTCGAGCACAGCGGTGTGAACTTCTTGCGAATCGTGAAGTGCGGCATTCAGGACCTGACCAGCGGACGCAAACGCTGCGGCGGATCGACGATTACGATGCAGCTGGCGAGGGGCTTTTTCCTTTCGCCGGAGAAGCGGTTCAAGCGCAAATTTATCGAGATTCTAATCACCTTCCAACTTGAGTCGCGCTTCTCGAAGCAGCAGATCTTCGAGATGTACGCCAACCAGATGAACCTGGGGCACCGCGGAAGCTACGACATCAACGGACTGGGCGAGGCGTCTCAAGCCTTCTTTGGCAAGAACCTGAAACAGCTGGATACCGCTGAGTGCGCTCTGTTAGCTGGCATGTATCAGAGTCCAAGCCGTCTGAATCCCTATCGCCACCCGGAGCGGGCTATCGCCCGCCGCAACGTTGTGCTGGATTCGATGGTAGAGACCGGCGCAATCTCCGCGAGCGCTGCTACCCGCGCCAAGGCTGAGCCACTGCGTCTCTCCGATGCCGATGTCGATGCCAGCGAAGCACCTTACTTTGTTGATCTGGTTCATGATCAGCTGGTGCAGCGCATCAGCGACCAGGACCTGGCGCACCAGAGCCTTCGCATCTATACCTCATTGGATCCTGACCTTCAGAGCGCGGCCTCAGAGGCGGTCGATATCGGCATGAAGAACGTCGATGAGATCCTCCGCAAGCTGCATGCGAAGAGCGCGACCCCCTATACTCACCCGCAGGTAGCACTGGTTGCGCTGAATCCCCATACGGGTCAGATTCTTGCCCTGGTGGGCGGGCGTAACTACTCCGCCTCACAGCTTGATCACGCCGTTGCCAAACGCCCTACCGGGTCCATCTTCAAGCCCTTCGTCTATGCTACGGCGTATAACAGCAGCCTGAATGGAACTTCGCTGGGCGAATCCGGTGTCTTCACCGCGGCTACGCATCTGAACGATGAAGCCGCAGACTACTCCGACGGCGCTGGGGGAACCTATACTCCGCGAAACCTCATCAGCGGCTACAGGGGGAACGTAATCGCGGCCTACGCTCTCGCCCACTCGCTCAACGCCGCAACCATCCAGCTTGCGCAGATGGTTGGTTTCGGCAACGTAGCCGCCCTGGCACGCGCCTCAGGCATCACCAGCGCTCGCGGGACTCCATCCGTCGCCATTGGCACCTACAGTGCAACCCCGGTTGACATGGCCGGAGCGTACACCGTCTTCGCCAATGGCGGAGTTCACCTTACTCCCTGGATGCTCGCCTCTGTCCGTAACGCCAATGGAGATATCGTCTCGGATTATTCTCCCGAAGCAAAGCAGGTGATGGATCCTCGCGCTGCCTACCTTACGCAATCGCTGTTGGAAGACGTCATGAACTATGGAACCGCCGCGGGTGTCCGGGGTCGTGGATTCAGTGCTCCGGCTGCGGGAAAGACCGGGACCAGCCATGACGCCTGGTTCGCCGGATACACATCCAATCTTATCTGTATCGTCTGGGTCGGCAATGACGACTACACCACATTACCCGTCCAGCTCCAAGGCGCTTACGCCGCAGCGCCAATCTGGGCCGAGTTCATGAAGCGGGCAATCAAGCTACCGCAGTACTCCGATGTGAAGTCGTTTTCGCCACCCGAGGGCATCACCGTGGCCAGCATCGATCGTGATACGGGTCTGCTCGCCGACCCATCCTGCGCTGCACATCCGTGGAATGTAGCGTTCCTCGACGGCACGGTTCCCACGGGAAGCTGCTCGCAGATGAACGACAACCCCCAAAGCTTCTTCCAAAAGATCTTTGGATTAGGGGGGCACCCGAGCGGGGTGACGCCCTATGCACCGCCTGCGGCAAATTCGCCAGGGGGCGCGGTATCGCCGTCGAATCCCGCGCCAGGCAGCCCTGTGAACGGTGCTTCTTCGCAACCGGTCACACAGCCAGAGCCGCAAAAGAAGAAGAAGAATATCTTCCAGAAAATCTTTGGCGGCGGTGGAGAGAAAGACAATAAGCAACCGCAGCCAGCCCAGCCGCCTCAATAAAAATCAAGGCCCACAATCTTTGTGGGCCTGATGTTCTTTATGCCTTCTTTCTGACATAGAGCCCTGTGGCTCCCGTTGAAAATCCTGCCTCACCCAGGAAACCTGCGAGCTGATGTTCTGAAGCAGCCACGCCATTGATGGTTTCGATCAACATTCCGGCTCGAGGATCACCCTCCTCGGCCCGTTCCTCCACCCTTCGCACCAACGATTCTGCAAGCGCCTGCGAGATTCGTGAACGTTGCGGCTCATCCTCTGGCAAAAATACCTGCAGGTTAGGGTTTCCACGACGCAGGTATGCGGTCAGCGCACCATCAGCGAGGATCACCCTGGCGCCGACGCTTCGCGAGAGCAGCCCACCGGCCTCAGCCGCGGGCCAGCGTAACAGTGCTCCGTAAGGATTGGCGGGATCGGTCGCGGCCAACTCGACGATCTCCACTTTTCCGTCGTTCTGACGCATGCGAAGCGAGCGCAGCATTTCTACAGCGGCGGGCAGTGCGAATTGTGTCGCTCCGAGATCCGCGACGAAGTATCCTCGGCGGAGTCTTCCGCTCTCCTCCATTGCCTTCAGCACGTCATAGACAGCAGAAAATCCTCCCGGAAGATTCTCCGCGTGGGCGGTCTCGCGAAAGATGACACCATAGCGCGATAGCAACTGTTGCGCGATGGCGTGGCTCCACTCGGTAGCCGACCGACCTTCAGCGAATGCCGCCACTTGCAACGCCCATCGCCCTTGTGCGGCAGGAGGAGTGGTTCGCCGTGAACGGAAGGCTGTTCCCTGCGTTCCTTGCAGATGCACGCGCCGTGTGGGTTTGCGCGAGGTCGTCTGCGGACGGCAGTATGCGCGGAGCGCGGCCATGCCATCGTTAGTCACCATGCCCTTCCAGACGAGACTCCACAAAGCATCCAGGGTCTCTCCCGGATATCCTCCGCCGATGCCTTCGTGCAGGTCCTGAAAGAAGGAGGCTCCCCGCATTCGAAGGTAGGAGACGATGGCTTCTTCCCGTTCGTTTGCGATATCTTTGCCGTTTACTATGGGCCACAACTCCTCCAGTCTTTCAGCAAGAAAGAGCCCGATCCTTCCATCGCGATCACCTAACGGCTCCAGTCCCACCCAAACCACCTCACCGGCGGCGATCAGCGTATCCAGATCGCTAGGCTTGTAACCGGCGATTCGCGCAGGAAGAATCTCTGTCTCCAGGATCGAGGCCGGCAACGGCGCTCCCGCAAGATTTTCGATAGCATCCAACAGTGCATCCAGACCCTTTCTGGGTTGAGCCACTCCCTGCCATCGGCTTTGCATTCGCACCAGGACGGTCTGCTCAACAGGTTCGATCTCCTTACGCAGCCGCGCCAGGCTCTTGCGCCGAATCGTGCGCAACACCTCGTCGTCACACCACTCGCGATGCACTCCCTCGGGGCGGAATCCGCCTTCGACAAAGCGGCCGATTTGCACCAGACTCTCGAGCACAGTCTCGGCGCGCCGCACCTCGATTCCGAATCGCGACACAGCCTCTGCGGCAGTGAAAGGACCGTGAGTACGCCCATAGCGCCGGATGAGGTCGACGAGCGCATCTTTTCGCGGCTCAAGAAAAACAGCGGGAAGATCTGCGGAAATCTCCACTTGGAGAGCATCTCTGTAGCGAGCGGCATCCTCAACTGCGATCAGTCTTCGCTGCCCGACGATCTTCACCTCAACGGCCCGCTTCGCCTGCAGCAGGGCTGTAATCGTCGATGCGACCTGTTCGTTTGCGCATCGAAGCGTGAGCTCTTCGCGCGAGAGATCACCGAGACGCAACAGGAGGTCGTGCACACCATCCATCGTCCGGGCCTTGAAGCTGTCGGCCAGCGATTGCAGCTGTGCCTCGGTTTCCTTGATCGCGTCTGCATCCAGCAGCTCGCGCAGGTCTGCGTCTCCCATCAGATCGCGGAGCTGTTCCAGATCGATGGATAAAGTCTGTACTCTTCGCTCGGCCAGCGGGGCGTCGCCATCATAGATATAGTTCGCGACATAACTAAACAGCAGAGTTGAAGCGAATGGACTGGGCGTGCGCGAGTCGACCACATGAACCTTGAGCCCGCTGTTCGCTATGCTTCGCAATGTCTCTGTCAGAGCGGGCATATCGAAGACATCACGCAAGCACTCCCGATAGGCCTCGAGGATCATCGGAAACTCTGTGTAACGGCTGGCCACGCGCAGCAGATCGTAAGCGCGTTTTCTCTGTTGCCATAGAGGCGTTCTGCCGTCGGCGCGTCGGCGAGGCAACAGGAGAGCCCGCGATGCGCTCTCGCGGAACTTTGCAGCGAACATCGCTGTCGATCCAAGATTTTCGATGACGAGCGAGACAGCCTCTTCCGGAGCCAACAGGAACGGCTCGACGGAAGGAGGATCGTCGGTTTCGGGGAAACGAAGCACAAAGCCATCCTCGCTCCACATTGTTTCTACATCAGGACCACCGAGGGATCGTACCTTTGCAGTGGCCGCCATCGCCCAGGGAGCATGCACGCGACTTCCGAAGGGTGTTAGCAGACACACCCGCCAGAAGCCCAGCTCATCGCGTACCCGCTCGATCAGGATGGTACGGTCATCCGGAACAAGCGTTGTAGCAAGTTCCTGATCGGAGAGATATCGCAGCACATTCTCTGCCGCGGCGGGATCGAGATCGTGAGCCTCCACCAGCCTTGCGACTGCCGCAGGCCGCGGCATCTCGCGGATCTCCCGCACCAGGGCTCCGATTCTTTTGCCAAACTCGAGCGGCCTTCCTGGCCTGTCTCCGTGCCAGAAGGGCGTCTTTCCGGGCTCGCCCGGAGCGGGCGTTACGAGGACTCTATCCTGGAGGATCTCCTCGATCCTCCAGGCTGAGGCTCCCAACACGAAGACCTCGCCCGGTCTGCTCTCGAAAACCATCTCTTCATCCAACTCACCTACGCGAACCGGCTTGTCGCGTTCGCCGGCAAGAAAGACACCGTAGAGTCCTCGGTCAGGAATGGTCCCCGCATTCAGAATCGCAATCCGTTTGACGCCGGTGCGTGGGGTAATCCAGTTCTTGGTGCGATCCCAGGTGATGCGAGGGCGAAGCTCGGCAAACTCGTCGGAAGGATACCTGCCCGCAAGCATGTCGAGTACGCCATTGAAGCCATTACGACTAAGACCGGCAAATGACGCGGACATTCTCATAAGAGCAAACAGCGCATCGTATCCGATGCCTGGCCCTTCCTCCTCTGCTGCCCATCGTGTCGAGCGTTCCATCTCATCTGGAGTCATGGGAGGATGCGCCACCACCGCCACGATCTGCTGAGCCAGCACGTCCAGCGGGTTACGGAGAAATCGTGTCGACTCCACCTGTCCTTCGTGCATTGCCCTCGTAACCGCTGCACAGGCGATCAGGTCGGCGCGGAACTTGGGGAAGATTACGCCGCTCGATGGCGCTCCGACCTGATGCCCGGCGCGTCCTATTCGCTGCATACCACTGGCGACGGACGGAGGAGATTCAATCTGAATTACCTGCTCGATTGCTCCCATATCGATTCCGAGTTCGAGCGAAGAGGTCGCGACCAGCGCACGAATCTCTCCTGCTTTCAGCAGCGTTTCTATCTCGCTGCGCTGCGCAGCCGCCAGGGAACCGTGATGCGCGCGGGCCAGAGGCTCTCCGGCAAGATCGTTCAACGCGCTCGCCATTCTTTCTGCGATGCGCCGCGCATTCACGAAGATCAGCGTTGAACGATGCGCGCGGACGATCTCAAGCACTGAGGGATAGATCGATTGCCAGAGTGAAGTTCGCTTCAGGACCTCCGGTTTCGATCCGCGTTTTCGACTCGGCGCGGCAAGATCGCGACCAGTTTCGAGCCGCGCCATATCTTCCACCGGAATCTCCACGCGGAGATCGAGCGCCTTCCGGGCTCCAGCGTTAACGACGGTCACAGGTCGAAACCGAGGAGCGGATGCGTAATCTTCTTGGGCCACATCGGCTAGTACACGAATCGTCCCATTGTCTGTGGGCTCGTCTGGCTCTTGCGGTGCTGTAGGGATCTGCGAATTCGCTCCGCCTAGAAAGCGTGCTACCTCTTCCAGGGGTCTCTGGGTTGCGGAGAGTCCAATTCGCTGGAGATTTCTACCGCACAACGCTTCCAATCGCTCGAGCGAAACAGCCAGGTGCGCTCCGCGTTTGGTTGGGACCAGGGCATGGATCTCGTCGATGATGACCGTCTCAACGCTTCGAAGAGCCTCACCCGCCCCCGAGGTCAGCATGAGGTACAGGCTCTCGGGTGTAGTAATGACGATCTCACCCGGATGCCGTCGGAACCGCGCCCGGTCGCGCTGCGGCGTATCGCCGGTTCTCACGCTGATCTCCGGCACGTGTACGCTCACGTTCTGCTGTTTTGCCAACTGCGCGATTCCCTCAAGCGGACGTTGCAGGTTACGTTCCACATCCACAGCCAGGGCCTTAAGGGGGGAGATGTAAATGACTCTTGAGCCGCGAACGTCGTCCACGGAAGTGTGGAACATCAGCTTGTCCAGGCACCATAAAAACGCGGTGAGAGTCTTTCCGGTTCCGGTTGGGGCAAGGATCAGGGTCGATTCTCCGCGTGCAATCGCGGGCCACCCCTCCAACTGTGGTGCTGTCGGTTCTCCGAGAGCCTCACGAAACCACTGCGCCGTCACCGGATGAAACAATTCCAGAGCATCGATCGAAGGCTTTCGCCCTGATGTCTTCCCTGAGTCAGACTTCTTCGAGTTGGTCGTTCCACGCGGCATGGGCTGTCAGGATACTCGTGAGCAGCATACCTGCCGCCACCCCATACGATGCAACGCAGGACTCCTTCGTTACAAGATGCCTTTCAGACTTGTACCAGTGGCCGATAAAAAAATGACTCGGCGGCGAATTCCGCTTCAAACAGATGGGTCGACTCTTCCGCCTGCTCAGCATTTCCCAGCAACAGGAAGCTATCGTCCGCCATATGGGAGTGCATCGACGCAAAGACATGGCTCCGGTCTCGCTGAGAGAAGTAGAGGAGCACATTTCGCAACAGGACGAGATCGAAGACGGGGAGCGGGGGAAGCGGAGAACAGAGATTGATCTGCTGAAACTCACAGATGGCTCGCAGACGCGGGCTGACCTCCCACTCTTCTTCATCGCGTGTCATGTACTTGAGAAGCATCCGCGCAGGAAGGCCACGATTCACCTCAAGCCTCCGATATCGGCCCGTCTGCGCATATTCGACAACCCTATGAGAGATATCGGTCCCCAGGATCTTGACGTCCCAGTACGCCGTCTCCGGTAGATGCTCCAGCAGCAGCATTGCGAGGCTGTAGGCTTCCTGTCCGGTCGAGCTGGCTGCGCTCCATATCCGCAGCTTTCGCTTCGTTCTCCTGCAATCCACCAACTCCGGCAGGATGGTGTTGCGTAGCAGATCGAAGGTCTTTACATCACGAAAGAAACTGGTCTCGTTCACTGTCATAGCCTCAGCCACGGCGCGATGCAAATGAATGGGACGATCGATCCTCAGCAAGCGTACGAAGTCTTTGAGGCTCGCGACTCCGGCCATCTTCGCAATCGGGGCTAGCTTGACATCGAAGAGCGCATTGCGCGAGGGGTCGATCAGATTAGCAGACTGCGCCTGTACTACCTCGCGCAGGTAGGCGTAATCGGAGTCAGTACAGGCCATGCGCCATCTCTCCTTGTCGCGTGCCGGGTACCGGAGCCGGCTGCGTCGCCGCATCCAACCTCCGTGGTCGTCCCGCGCTTATTTTCAAGTTGATTTCACGCGCCATTACATCCAGTGGAAGTACAGCGGTGGCGATGCCCGACTCCGCAACTCGTCCTGGCATTCCCCAAACGACCGATGTCGTTTCGTCCTGCGCAAGTACGATGCCGCCTCGATCGTGCACCGCACGAGCTCCGTCGAGACCGTCAGAGCCCATGCCGGTCAAAATCAGTGCCAGCGTTCCGGCTCCGTACATACGCGCGGCAGAGAAAAACAGATAATCGACCGAAGGCCGACAATGATTCAGGGGCTCCTGATAATGCAGCTTAATCTGCGCACCGGACCCTCCCTTGTCCTGTCTCGCCGGAGGAGAAGAGATCTCCATGTGCGCGTCGCCTGGAGCTAACCACACGGCTCCGGGTTGCAAGGGTGCTCCGTGATAAGCCTCTGCAACCCGAAGAGGGCAACAGCGGTCAAGGCGTTCCGCCAGCACGTTGGTAAAGACTTTGGGCATATGCTGCACAATTAACACCGGAACGGGTAGATCGGCCGCAAGCCCCGGCAGGAGATGTTCCAGCGCAGTCGGCCCACCGGTCGAAACTCCAATCACCACAACCTCGATCGGCGCAACTGCCGCCCCGGCTTGTTCCTTTGGCCCTGTCGGCAATCCCTGAGGCCCGACAGCAGATGAACGCGATGTAGAAACCTCGAGTCTGCTTCGCTCGACCGCGAAGGCCGCAATCCTCGGCAGCAGTTGCGCCGCAAGCGAAGCAAGCGCGCTCTCAAGATTCCGCTGCCCGGCCGGCTTCATCACGTAGTCCGCCGCGCCACGCGCCAAGGCATCGAGCGTTGCCCGGGCACCCTGTTCCGTATGCGAGCTGCACATGATCACAGGCAGCTTCGGCTTCGTATGACGAAGACGGTCCAGAACATCCAGGCCGTTCATCCGCGGCATCTCAAGGTCAAGCACCAGCACGTCCGGAGCGAGTCTAGTTACCTCCTGCAGGCACTCCACTCCATCACGAGACACACCGACCAGTTCCATCCTCGGTAGATCGCTGCGGTTGTCTTCCGCGTGACGCTGAAACAGCGTCCGCATGATCCCACGCATTACCGCAGAGTCGTCGGCCGCAAGGACGCGGAGGGGCCGCGTCGCAAAGATGCTCATGTTCCTGTGTCCTCTTCTTCCGTAACAAGCGTCTCGGTCGTTCCTGCTATTCGGTGTGCTTATGCGGCAAATCCCAGAAGCATCATCTTTTCGCGCAGACTTTCGGGAGTAAACGGCTTCATCAGAAACTCGTCGGCGCCGTTATCCAGCGCCTTTAAGATAAAGGAGTTGTCCGCTTCGGTCGTGACCATCATTACCTTCATCGCGGGATGCAGCTTTGCCTTACGGAGAGCCTTCACGCATTCGAGTCCATTCATCACCGGCATATTAAGATCCAACAGCATCAGGTCGAAGTCTGCCTGCGCCTCCAGCACCGCGAGCGCATCGCTTCCGTCCACTGCCTCCGCGCAGACCACACCCATTCGATCGAGCAGGTGGCGAAGATACTCCCGAATAAAGCTCGAATCATCCACGATCAACGCCTTCATAGGCTCTCTCCCGTGCCTCCCTGTCGGAACATTCCCGTCTCAGCCAGCCTCGAGGGTCTCAGCTTCTGCGGGTCCAGCTGTACCATCAAACCGCTTTCCATCTTGTAGGCTCCGTCAAAGAGCCACTTGCACTTCGCATCCAGCGTGCAGGGATTCGCTTCCAACATCTTGCGCTGCACCGTCACCACGCCTCCGACCGCATCGACCACCAGGCCAAATCGCTCGTGGCCCCCGTCATCGTCCAGCACGAGGACACAGCCTGCTTCGGTGTTCTCCGGCAGTCCCAGCAGCGCGCGAAAACTTACTGTAGTTAGAACGTCACCGCGGTACGGAACGACTCCCGCCACGAAGGCCGGAGCCATCGGAACCCGCTCCAGTTCGCGCCGTCCCAGAACTTCGCGAATCTTGGCCGTATCGATGCCGAAGCTCTCCTCTCCGGCAAACATCGAGCACAAGGACGCACTCTCCGCTTCTTCCTGTATCTGCTCGGCATCCTGTCCGACGATCTTCATGCGACCTCCCTCCATCTCTTCCCTGCCGTTGCGCCAAAGCCGCGGAAGATTGTCGTCAACCGCTCCTTCACCAGAGCGAGGTCCATCTCTCCGTTCGCCGCTTCCTTCTCAAGCAACGTTCCATCCGAGACATCGAGCACCTTGCGCACGACGATTCCCATCCTCGAAGAGGTCGTCTGCGGATCCCCGCAGATCAGTATGGTTGCCGAGGCCTCCTCATCCTGCAGCGTCTCGAACTCATCCAACACGCGACCGTCATCCCGCAGCTGCAGCAGTTCACCGCGATACTGCAGCAGCGCACGTCCATTCGCATACTCGATGCGGCTAAAGGGAACACTTTCGATGCGCTCCACGACCCCCAGCGGCAGTGCCGTTCTCTCGCGTGCGCGATCCTCGAAGACCAGGAATGACGCCTCGTCCTGTCTGACTTCGACAGCCTGCTCCTCCTGTTCGTCCATCACAGGCTTTACACCAGCGCGGGCCGCCGTTGCTGCGATGTCCAGAATCAGCGCCAGAGTGCCGTTGCCCAATACAGTCGCGCCTGAGAATAATCCGATCTCGCGCAACACGGCCGACAGAGGCTTCACCACGATCTCTTCCGGGGCCAACAGGTCGTCCACCACCAGGCCGTACCGGCATCCCTCTGCCTCCAGCACTGCCATGTAAAACCCATGCGACTCCGCCTTGCTCTTGAGTCCGAGCAGGCGATCGAGCCAGATCATCGGCAACAGCCGTTCGCGCAGGCGATAGACCTCCGAAGCCCCTACGCGCTCGACAACCTGCGCCGCATCCCGGGCCGGAATATAAACCAGCTCTACGAGCGCAGTCTGCGGGAGAGCAAAGCTCTGGCCTCCGCTGCGCACCACAAGCGCGGGAACGATGGCCAACGTCAGCGGGACACGCAGGCGCAGCGTAGTGCCTAACCCCACCTTCGACTCCAGCTCGACACTTCCGCCTACCTTCTCCACATTTGCGCGCACTACATCCATGCCGACGCCGCGACCCGATACGGTCGTTACCGCGGCCGCGGTTGAGAAGCCCGGCAGGAAGATCAGCTGCAGCGCCTCGCGCTCCGTCATCTCCTTGGCCTGCTCAGGCGTTACTAAGCCGCGTTCGATCGCCTTGGCCAGAACCCGCTCCAACGCGATGCCCGCGCCGTCATCGGCGACTTCGATCACGACCGATCCGCTCTGATGAAACGCCCTGAGGCGAAGACATCCTTCGGCGGGCTTGCCTGCAAGCACGCGGTCTGCGGGAGACTCGATGCCATGGTCCACAGCGTTGCGAACCGCATGGGTAAGAGGATCTTTGATGGCCTCCAGCAGACTCTTATCCAGTCCCGTCTCCTGGCCGGAGAACTCGATCCTTACGTCGCGACCGCAGGTCCTCGCGAGATCGCGAACCATCCTTGGGAACTTGCCGAAGAGATTTCCCACCGGCTGCATGCGCGCCTGCATCACCGTCTCGCGCAGATCGGCTGTCACACTATCCAGGCGTCGAGCCAATTCCGGGAAGTTCGTTGCCTCCACGCCGCTCTGCAGCATCTGGTTGCGGGTCAGAACCAACTCGCCTACGAGGTTCATCATCCGGTTCAGAACCTCGACATCGATCCGTAGCGTCTTGTCGCCGCTTGCGGAGCCAGAGCCCTGTGCCGAGTTTACGGTGGACGTGGCCTCTGTGGGTGCGGGCTGTGCGATCTCTTCCTTTGCCTTGATCGAGACGACGGGCCTAGATTTCTCGCTCGATGGAGTCTGAGGAGCTTCGCCATTCAGTTCGGCCAGCTCCGCAATCAATTCGCTGTCTTCATCACTTGCACGGGTGCCCTCGCCGCCGGTCTCTTCGATCAGGATGAGAATCGCGCGCAGGCCATCGAGAAGCCGCAACAGTCCGCTGATCAGTTCTTCCGTGACCGCAAGCCGTCCCTCACGCAACGAGCCCAGCAGGTGTTCGCCAGCATGGGCCAGCTTCTCCAGCCGGTTGAATCCCAAAAATCCGGTCGTCCCCTTGATGGTGTGCACAGCCCGGAAGATCTCCGCTACCAATAGCTGGCTATCTTGCGGCCGGGTTTCGAGCTCGGTCAGGCACCGCTCCATGCGGTCCAGACCATCCTGGCTTTCTGCGATAAATTCTTGGGTCAGGTCGTCCACATCTCTCTTATCGGGAGTCACGGACAAAGCATTAGCCCTGGGTGACTTGTCAGCAACAACAGCACCCGGTAGCCTCACCCCATGTCTCAAAATGAAGCAACGGCCGGCATCAACCCCACACAGATCGAAGAACTCTATCGTCTCGCACGCGCCATTGCAGAGAACGCCTATGCTCCTTACAGCCGCTTCCGGGTCGGCGCTGCTGTACTGCTCGAGGACGGCGGGATCGTGACCGGATGCAACGTCGAGAACGCCTCTTACCGGCTAACCACCTGCGCTGAGCAGGCAGCCATCGCCTCCGCTGTCGCACTGCACGGGCCAACCATCCGCATTCGCGCCATCGTAATCGCGAATCTCAACGGGACCGCCAGCCAGCCCTGCGGAGGCTGCCGCCAGAGTATTCATGAATTCAGTTCGGTTAATACAGAAGTCTTCTTTCCTGCAGCCGACGGTTCCCTCACCCGATCCATCATTGCCGATCTGTTGCCCCACGCTTTTCTCCTCAACGAGTACTAAAACTTCAGCCGGTAACCTACTTATTTATGAGCCATATCCATCCCATCGACATCATCCTCCACAAGCGCGACGGCCTGTCCCTCAGCGACGAGGAGATTCAGGCCTTTATCCACGCCATCGTCGAGCGTACAGCTGAGAAGCACCTCGTCACGGACGCCCAGATCGCCGCTTTCTTGATGGCTGTCTTCCTGCGCGGCCTGGACGCTCGTGAACTCGCTACCCTCACTTCGGCCATGCGCTTCTCCGGCGATACGTTCGATGCCGCTCCCCTGAATACATTTACGATCGACAAGCACTCCACCGGCGGCGTTGGCGACAAAACCTCTCTGCTGATTGCTCCGATCCTCGCCGCTGCGGGCCTTGCTCATCCCTCCAAGTCAGGGACTCCTGGCATCTGCGTCCCCATGATCAGCGGCCGTTCCCTCGGCCACACCGGAGGCACGCTGGATAAGCTCGAGACGATCCCCGGTTTTAACACGCAACTCAACCTGCAGGAACTCGCCGATACGTTGAAGCAATGTGGCGCCGCGCTCATCGGGCAGACTCCACGCATCGTTCCCGCCGACCGAATCCTCTACGCTCTGCGCGATCATACGGGCACCGTCGAATCTCCTTTCCTGATCACGGCCAGCATCATGAGCAAAAAACTGGCGGAATCCCTCAATGCGCTTGTACTCGACGTCAAGGTCGGCTGTGGCGCCTTTATGCCCAGCTATGAAAAATCAAAGTATCTGGCTGAACTCATGGTTCAAACTGGCGAGTCCTCAGGAACCCGTACCGTTGCCCTTCTCACAACGATGGATGAGCCTCTCGGACGCTTCTCCGGAAACTGGGTCGAGGTTTGGGAGTGCGTGGACATCCTGCGCGGCGAACGCCATCCTATGTCTACCGACCTGATTCAACTCTCCAACACTCTCTCCGGGTGGATGCTTCATCTCGCAGGACGCGCCCCTACGCCCGCTGAGGGAGCAGAGCTAGCCGATCAAATCCTCAAATCCGGGGATGCTTATAGGGCCTGGTTGAAGATCATTGAGGCGCAAGGCGGAGACCTCTCAGTCTTCGAGGATCCTGCTGCGTACCATAAGCCAAGCGCTACGCGCGTATTGAAAGCCGAGGAAGAAGGCTATCTCGCTTCAATGGATTGCAAGCAAGTGGGTTGGGCGGTGCAGCGGTTGGGAGCAGGCAGAGCCGAACCCGGCGATCCGGTCAGCGCGCATGCAGGAATCGAATGCCACGCAAAACTTGGCGACCGTATCGAACGTGGCCAGCCCATCTTCACCCTCTTCAGCGAGGACGAAGCGCTGCTCGAACAGCCAGAACAGATGCTTCGCGAAACATTGAAAATCTCACGGTCTCCCATTCAGCCCAGCCCCCTGATTCGCGAAATCGTCCGGGCACAATGAGGCCGGAGACCATCTGAACCCCGCCAGCATCTTTCCGGACAACCGAAGCGGTTACTATTCAGAAAGAGAGAGCCCGCTTTGCAGTCCTTCGGCAAATCCGAAAAAGAAAAGATGATCGCGGGCGAGTTGTACAACGCCGAAGACCCTATCCTTGTTGCGGACCGCCTTCACACCGCTGCGCTTCTGCATAAGTACAACTCAACGCCACACCATCCCGTCACTCACCTGATCCAGCTGAAGGAGCTCCTCGGTTCGGTCGGCGACCGCTGCGTCATACGTCCCCCCTTCTTCGTCGATTATGGATACAACATCCACCTCGGCAAGGGCGTCTTCCTCAACTTCAACTGCGTGCTTCTGGACGTTACTTCTATCACCATCGGTGACCGCACCCAGATTGGGCCTGCCGTCCAGATCTATGCTGCCGACCATCCTCGTGACCCGGCAGTTCGACTGGCAAATCTTGAAAATGGGCGCCCTATTCGCATCGGCGCGAACGTCTGGATCGGAGGAGGCGCCGTGATCCTTCCAGGAGTTACCATCGGCGACGATGCGATCGTCGGGGCGGGTTCTGTCGTGACCCGCGATGTCCCTGCAGGAGCGACAGTTGTCGGAAACCCTGCGCGAATCAAGCGCTAAATAGGTTTCTTTACACCATCAAGACAAATTCTTCGTCGCTTCAGGTTGCATTTGTTCGATAATCAGTGCTAAGAAAGCAATTTCCATCAGCAGGCTCACTGGGCCCCTCTTTGCAAAAAGAAGCCTGCGCCAGAAAGCACACCTGATGAACTACGCTTTTCTTCCCGATCTCTCCGCCTTGACGATTCTTATCGTCATCCTGCTGCTGCTTCGGCGCCATCATCAGCAACGGCAAACGAATCTCTGGCTTCTTGGGCTTTTTTTCACTTTCATCGAGTCCTCAGCTCACATCTTCTATGCCCCGGCCGGACTGCCCAGCACGCTCCTCCACACGATTGTGATCGTCTGCTATCTTTTCGCCGGACTTGTCTTTGTCTGGGCCTCCGGAGATTACAAGTCCACCGACACCAGGAACTTTTCCTTTCTTCTGATAAATTCCGTTCCTCTCCTGGCTCTCTGCATAACCTATGGTCTGCACCTCTTTTCAAAGACGGCCTTCCTGCCCTGGATCACCCTCGGCCTAGTACTCGGTATTGCCTCTTCGCTCTACCTGCGCCGCAGCCTCCTGATCGCTCTGCTGTTCGCCTCAGGCTGGCTGACGATGGGATTGCTGGCCTCGCAAGGCAGGTATCGTAACGCGGTTTATTGGAGCCTGGGTGTGGTTTACGCGGTTGCCACGGCCAATTTCTATCGCAAGCTGCCGCGGCCCAGTACGGGACGGCTCGCGATTATTACTGGCTTTTCTATCTGGGCATTCTTCTTCTTCCTTCACCCCTTCATCGTCACCTACCGCGCTTATGCGGATATTGCCTCTCACATCTGGAACCTGCAGAAATCGCTCATCTCCATCGGCATGATCCTCGTCATGCTCGAAGAGCAAGTCTCCTGCAACCGCTGGCTTGCGCTGCACGATGAGCTTACAGGCCTGTCCAATCGCCGCTCTTTCGAGGATCATCTCGCGACAGCACTGGAACGCTGCCGGCGCGCCCACTCAACACTTGCGCTCTTTATGCTTGACCTTGACGGCTTCAAGCAGGTTAACGACACCCACGGGCATCACGCGGGCGATCAACTTCTTCGTCATGTCGCAAACAATCTGCGCGAGCAGGCAAAGGGCTTTACCTCCATTGCACGGCTCGGAGGCGACGAGTTTACCCTTCTGGCTTGCGATCCCATCCACGTCCGATCGATCGAACAGCTTCGTGACATCATTCGCGAGGCAACTGAGCTGCCCTTTCTCTTCGACGGCCACAGCCTAAGCGTCTCGGCTTCCATCGGCATTGCGCTCTACCCCGACGACGCCGACGATGCCACTCGTCTGCTCCGTATCGCCGATCTGCGCATGTATTCGCTCAAACAGGCACGGACTCCCCTGCGCCATATTCGACTGGACAGCGTGCCATCCCTCACCGCCAGCGGACGGTTTCGCAGCAGGGCGGCCTCAGGACGCTTCTAGAAAACCACTGGTTTTCGGCCTTCCCAACCCGTTACACTCATCCCACACACTCATCGCCGCATGTGTAGGAGAGCCAACTCTTTGCATCGATTCGTCGGACTTCTCGGACTGCTCGTCTTTCTCGGACTCGCCTACATCTTCTCCACCAACCGTCGCGCCATTCGCTGGCGCACCGTCGCCTGGGGCCTCGGCCTGCAGGTTCTTTTTGCCATCCTCGTCATCAAGTGGACCTACGGTCAGACGCTTCTTCACGCTGGAAGCAATGCAGTCACTGCCCTTCTCTCCCATGCCGTCGACGGCTCTGCAATGGTCTTCGGCCCTCTCGGGACGCCGGGTCATCCATTGGCCATCTTCGCCTTTGCCGTGCTGCCCACCATCATCTTCATCTCCGCCTTTTTTGCTCTCCTCTATCACATCGGTTTCATGCAACAGGTCATTCGCCTCGTCGCCTGGGTCATGCAGCGCACCATGGGAACCAGCGGCGCTGAATCCACCAATGTTGCAGCCTCCATCTTCATGGGCCAAACCGAAGCTCCTCTCACCATCCGGCCATTTCTCGGTGGAGCCACCCGCTCCGAGTTGATGACGATCATGACCTCCGGCATGGCACACGTCTCCGGTGGAATCATGGCAGCCTATATCAGCTTCGGCATCAATGCCCAGGATCTGCTCTCGGCCGTTATCATGACCGCGCCCGGCACGATCCTCGTCGCAAAGATGCTGGTTCCGGAGACAGAGCAGCCTGCCACCGCAGGAACGGTCCGGATGCCGCCGAATGAAGAACACCGCAATGACAATTTCATCGCTGCCATCGCCCGCGGCACCATCGACGGTGGCAAGCTCGCCTTCAACGTCGCCATTATGCTCATCAGCTTTCTCGCCCTCGTCGGCCTTTTGAACGCCATCATGCTTGGCACCTCAAACTTCCTCTGGGCGCACGGCCATATCCCCTTCCCGCACTCCCTCAATTCTGTCCTCGGAGTCATCGGCGCACCCGTTGCATGGCTCATCGGTATCCCATGGCGTGAGGCACCTGCTATTGGCAACCTGCTGGGCACCCGCGCCGTGCTCAACGAGTTCGTCGCCTACACCCAACTCGGCCTTCAGAAGTCGCAGCTGACGCCGCGAACCTTCTCCATCGCTACCTTCGCTCTTTGTGGCTTCGCCAACATCGGCTCTATCGGAATGCAGATTGGCGGCATCGGCGCGCTCGTTCCCAACCGCCGCAATGATCTTGCCCAGCTTGGTCTTCGCGCCATGCTAGCTGGAACCATGGCCAATCTCATGTCCGCTTCTATCGTTTCCATGCTAATTCGCTGAGTGCAGGCAACCTTATCTGATAACAACATTTTCATCCGGGGCGAGTTTACCTCCTTGAACGCTTCGCAGAGTACGGATGGCGAAAGCGTGTTGTGAGGGCAACTATGAAATCTCCCCGCGTCGCATTCTTCCTCGCCGTGCCCCTGCTTCTTTCGGCCGGCTGCGCCTCCCATCATTACTACGCTTATGCACCACCGCCTCCTCCACCTCCGCCGGCTTATGCCAGCGTCCCTCCCCTCATTGAACGCGCCAATCACGAAGGCTTTCGCATTGGGTCCGATGCTGGAGTGCGAGATGCCTATCATGGCTTCGGCTATCAACCCAGGCGCGACAGAGCCTTTCACGATACTCCCGGATATGATCCCGGACTCGGACCCTATGGGGCGTATCGCGATGCCTTTCGCAGCGCTTACCTCCAGGGTTATGACCGGGGCTTCTATCGAAGGTAGCTTCTATCGTGTGAGAGGCTACCCAGCTTCTCACACGCATTTGTGCCCCTAGCCCACGGATGGCACCGCATAGGGCACGGCATCGGACTCTGCCACCAGTTCTCCATCGACCCTAACCTCGGCGCGAGCATCGAAGAGCTTTTGCCGTTGTCGGATCACCCATGCCTTAATCTCGGTACGATATGATTTTTAGAGGCACTTGCCTTTACACCGTCATGCAAATCCCCTACCCTTCCCTTCGAAAGCTAAATCGGTTTTTACTTCGCTGAAACGAGACGCATTAGCATGAGCCTGAACCGCAGAACCTTCCTTAAAGTCGGCAGCCTCGCAGCAGCAGCCACCAGCCTCAACGTCCTCGCCGAACCTGAGCAGGCCCCTGCACCGAAATCTGCTAATGATGCCATTCAGCTCGCACTCATCGGCGCCGGCATTCAGGGACAGGGCGACACCCATGCCGCGCTCCAGGTTCCCGGCGTCAAGCTCGTCGCCGTCGCCGACTGCTATGACGGCCGGCTCACGCACTCCAAAGAGCTCTGGGGCACAGGTACTGCCAATAATGTCGATCTCTTCACGACTCGCGACTATCGCGAGATCCTCAGTCGCTCCGATGTCGATGCCGTCCTCATCGCCACCCCCGACCATTGGCACAAGCAGGCAGCCGTCGACGCCATGAAAGCCGGCAAAGACGTCTACCTCGAAAAGCCAATGATCCATGTCTATCCCGACGGCCCAGAGATCATCTCCACTGCAAAATCCACCAATCGCATCCTGCAGGTCGGCAGCCAGCGTGTCAGCTCCGTCATCTACGCCAAGGCTAAGGAGCTTCTTGCCTCCGGAGCCATCGGTGAACTCAACATGATCTCCGCCCGCTGGGATCGTAACTCCTCCATCGGAGCCTGGAACTACTCCATCCCCCTCGATGCCAGCACCGAGACCTGCGACTGGCCGCGCTTTCTTGGCTCAGCGCCCAAGATCCCGTGGAATCCCGAACACTTCTTCCAGTGGCGCAAGTGGAATGCCTACGGCTCCGGTGTTGCAGGCGACCTCTTCGTCCACCTCTTCAGCGGAACGCACTTCATCACCGGCTCTCTGGGGCCCACGCGCGCCATTGCCACCGGAGGCATCCGTTACTGGAAAGACGGGCGCAATGCTCCCGATGTGCTTCTGGCGCTCTTTGACTATCCTCAGGGCTTCAATCTCAGCCTTCGAGTCAACTTCGTCAATGGAGGAGAAGAAAGCGAGGGATTCCTCTTCACCGGTTCGGAAGGAACGATGGAGATCGCAGGTCAGACCGTCACCGTCTCACGTGTGCCGCGCGAGAAGGAACCCGGCTATACCGTCTCCACTTTCTCAAACGCGATGCAGAAAGAGTACCTCGAGAAATATCATCAGAAGTACCCCACAACTGCTCCCGAAGGCTCCACTTACACGGCTGTCGAGAAGTTCTCCGCTCCCAAGGGCTACTCTGACAGCGTCGATCACTTCCGCAACTTCTTCTCCTCCGTCCGCACGCGCAAACAACCCGTGGAAGACGCCACCTTCGGCTTCCGCGCCGCAGGAGCCGCGTTGCTGAGCAATCTCAGCAATGAACGCGGCGCCGTGGTCAAATGGAATCCCGAAACCATGAAGCTCGCCTGATTCGCAAAAATAAAGGAAACGAATGTCGAAGCACACCTTCTTCAAAAACACTCTCGTTGCAGTCGCAGCCATCGCCACGGCCTTTCCCGCAACTGCACAAACTGCATCGGAAAAGCCGATTCGCGTCGTCATCGTCGGGCTGGTACACGGACACGTCAAAGGGTTTCTCTCTGTACTTCCCAAAAATCCTGCAGCTCAGTTGGTCGGCATCGTGGAACCCAACACCGAACTGGCAAAGCAGTATGCCACCAAGTACCACCTGGATCCATCCCTCTTCTCCACCAATCTGGAGAGCACCCTCACCACCAAAAAGCCCGATGCCGTTCTTGTCTACACCACCATCCAGGATCACCGTCGCGTCATTGAAGCGGCCGCACGCCACAACATCAGCTCCATGGTTGAAAAGCCTCTTTCGACCACCATGGAGGACGCTCTGGCAATCCGTCGCGCCGCGCGAGAGCATCACGTCAATGTTCTGGTTAACTACGAGACCACCTGGTACACCTCCAACACCGAAGCAATTCACGAAGCTGAATCCGGAAAGCTGGGCACTCTCCGCAAGGTCGTCGTTCACGACGGCCACGAAGGCCCGAAAGAGATCGGCGTTGGTCCCGAGTGGCTCCCCTGGCTTACCGATCCGGTACAGAACGGCGCCGGTGCCCTCTTCGACTTCGGCTGCTATGGAGCCGATTTGATGACGGTGCTGATGCACGGCAAGGCTCCTGCATCTGTTACGGCTGCCGTACAGACCGACAAGCCCGGAATTTATCCCAAGGTCGATGACGATGCTACCGTCATCCTTCACTATCCCGGCACCCAGACCGTACTGATGCCTTCCTGGAATTGGCCCTTCGCCCGTAAAGATATGGAGGTTTACGGAGCTACCGGCTACGTCATTACTGTCGGACCCGACGGTCTTCGCACCCGTTACCAGGGCGAGAAGACCGAATCGCAAAAGGCCGCGCCGCCCTTGCCTGCCGACCAGCACGACTCCCTTGCTTATCTCGCCGCCGTGCTTCACGGAAAGATTAAGCCCGAGGGTGACCTCTCCTCACTCGACACCAATCTCGTTGTCATGCAAATTCTTGACGCTGCCCGAACCTCAGCCAAAACCGGTCGCACCGTCGATCTCAAACCGCTTCCTCAATAGACAGCTATGAACTTTCTTCTCAAACTCCCCGCCCTGGCAGTCTTTACTGCCGGGGCGATTTTCGCACAAGACCCTTCCCACGCCACTGAGTTCCGCAAGCCGACTCCTGGCCCCGGCCCCGATGGTCTCTCACAGCCAACCTTCCTCGTGCATCGCCTCGGCACCGATCATGCCGAGGGCATCTCGCTGCTCGACATGAATGGGGACGGTTTTACCGACATCCTCAGCGGGGCTTACTGGTATCAGAATCCTGGTGCCCATGGTGGAGATTGGGCGCGTCATCAGTTCCGCACCGTTGACCTCCACGACGAGTTCGTCTCCGATTGCGGTGAGTGGATCGTCGATGTCAATCACGATGGTTTTCCCGACCTCGTTACTACCGGCTGGATCTCCAACGGGCTGTGGTGGTATCAGAATCCCGGCAAATCAGCCGCATCCGATGCAATGTGGGAGAAACATCTGATCTCCGACTCCTTCGACACAGAAGGCGGGGCCTTTGCCGACATCAACGGCGATGGCAAACCCGATCTTGCCCTGGCTCACTACAACCATTCCGGTATTCTCTGGACGGACTTCTCCGGTCCTCAGCCCCGCGTCCATCACGTGGGCACCAAAGAGCAGGACGGCCACGGGATTGGTCTCGCTGATATGGATGGCGATGGCAAAGCAGATCTACTTACGCCGTACGGCTGGTTTCAGAACATCGACGCCAACAACGACAAGTGGCAATGGCACCAGGACTGGCATCTGGGAGATACCGGCTTTCCCATCGTGGGCTATGACGTCAACCACGACGGCAAGCAGGACATCATCTTCGGCCAGGGCCACAGCTACGGCCTCTACTGGCTCGAGCAAGGTGGGACATCAGCGCAACGTACATGGACCCGTCACACAATCGACGAGTCGTTCTCGCAATCCCACGCGCTTCTGCTCTCAGATCTCGACGGCAATGGTTCCACCTATCTCATCACCGGCAAGCGTTATCGCGGACACTCCGGTAATGATCCAGGCTCTTACGATCCAATCGTCATCTATGCCTACCGCATTCGTGCTGGGAGCGGATCGAAGGCCGAATCTACAACGAGCTTCGCCCGCATTCCCATCGTCACCAATGGCAGCGCTGGAGTAGGCACCCAGATCCTTACTGCCGATCTCGATCGTGATGGCGATATGGACATCGCAGTCGCGGGCAAGAGCGGCGTTCACTTTCTTGAAAACCTAACCATCAACAAGGTTCCAAAAGCCACTCGGGAATCACAACAGTGGCCGCTGGACCGCCAATGGCCCTTCCACGGCGAGGGCCAGCAGGTTCCACAGGAGAACGGGCCTAAGCCTTAAGCGATGCGATCCAACTCGCGTCTGTTTAGCGCAGGTTGAAAAAGGATTGAGAAAATACGGAGTAATACTCCGGCTCCATCTCATTAGCGCGAACCTGTGAATCCCGAAGAACTATGAGATTGTGACTTTAGCCACTAATCATGGGACCGTACTCTTGTCAGCATGTGACTTCTCCGCTTCTACTCCGAGGGCCTTCCCCGTGCTGGTAGCAGCGCCACCTACTGCTTTCACTACATTTTTGTAGCTCCTGCTTAGTGCGTTTCCTGTATTGCGCTGCGCTTTACCCAGGGCTCTTCCGGTATTGCCGTTCGCAAGCACGAGTGCCGTGTCCGTGCTGCGGCCACCTGCCGCGATGCCGTTCACAGCGGAATTGCCTCCATAGATTGCCGCCTGAGCCGGTCGTTTCGCCGGATTCGCCCACGCCACATCCGACTCCGGGAGACGTTCCAGCCTTGTAAGTCTTGCCTCGGGAAAATCGCTGCGGCGCATCTTGTCAGCCAGAGGCCACTGCGACGAAGCCACCCACACCGCACCATCAACCGGCCGCGACAGCTCACCCATATTGACGACATCACGATTCTTCATCCGGTCCATCGCGGTGCATTTGTCGCCTCCGCAACCGTACGCACAGAGTTCTTCGTTCAAGAAGGAAGCATGCTTACCGGGCGAGATCCATACCGTCGCCCCGCTGTCTTCCGCATGGATGGTAGTGGAGCGTGTGATCTGACTGGCATCGCACACCGTATCCTCATGCGCCGCCGCATACCAATACAGGGCTCGCCACTTTGGTTTCGCGTCTCCCTCGGTCTTCTGGCTCCGCACCAGTACCGCGACGTGCTCGGCATCCAGGGCATGCCCCATTTGCCCGCAATCCTGCCGCCACAGATGGTAAAAATGCAGTTCAATCTCATCTCGATGACCACGGTAAGGAAAGGCCTGGCCATAGATGGTGCCATCATCCGCCACAGCTGTCGGCGTGGAAACTCCTGAGGCAAACTTGGCAGGTTTTACTGAACAATCTTCCTTGCCGATCATCCAGGTTGGCTGGAATTGCTTCAGGAGTTCATCCTCCAGATGGTCGCTCAGACCATCCCCGTCACTATCTTGTAAAAGAACCGGTTTCGTCGATTGCGCCACCAGCAGAGTTGCCGTGCACCATAGGATCGCGGCAAGAATAGCTTGGCCCATGACTCATTGTGCTGGCCCTGCGAAGAGGATGTCCAATCATGCATAGATTCTGCCTCCTGCAGATACAGCATTTTGTCTTACTGGAAGACCACCATCAGCGATGGCTGAGGCGAAGAGATTGCCAGGAACCGTCTGCGGTCCAGCCGCCGTCAACAGTGAGGGTGTGACCGTTGATAAAGCCGCTCTGCGCTGGGTCGGCAAGGAAAAGAACGGCG
The DNA here is from genome assembly GCF_059115365.1 of Edaphobacter sp. FHG110511_03. NCBI lineage: Bacteria > Pseudomonadati > Acidobacteriota > Terriglobia > Terriglobales > Acidobacteriaceae > Edaphobacter > Edaphobacter sp. FHG110511_03. Next base: position 251,577 of record NZ_JBZYWL010000005.1, read on the forward strand.
CGGGCGATATCATCGGGAGTCGCAAACCGAGCCATGGGAACGCGGCCGATGATGTCTTCATCGGTGTAGGCAGCTCCAGCCTGATCGACGTGATCCATCTCAGTCTTAACCCAGCCGGGGCAAACGGCATTGGTGCGGACACCCCTGGCTCCCCATTCGGCGGCGAGAGTGCGGGTCAAGCCAATAAGACCGTGTTTGGAGGCGTTGTAAGCGCTGCGATCAGCAATCCCGGTAAGCCCCGCGATAGAAGCAATGTTGACAATGCTGCCGAGGCGCTGCTGAAGCATCAGCGTTCCAAAGCCCTGAGCCAGCAGGAACGGGGCGACGAGATTGATCTCCAGAACGCGGCGAAAAGCATCGGAGCTAACACTCTCAGCCGGAGCGATGAAGCTGATTCCAGCGTTATTGACGAGAACATCCGCCCGTCTCCATCGGTCCCGGACAGCTTCGACTGTGCGATTGAGGAAGGCTTCGTCGGCAAGGTCGCCGATGAGATCTTCCTTGTCGGCGTCAGGAACAACGGAGGTGCAGGGTTGACGGTCGAGGAGGGCGAGAGAGTAGCCAGCTTGAGCGAGAAGTTCGGCGGTGCGACGGCCGATGCCTTGCGCCGCGCCCGTGACAATGGCAACCCTGGAGTTTTGTGGTTCGAAGGACATGAGAGCAGTTTACGGCGACGTTGCGATGACAAACGAATATCGCCTCTCCTACCTTCCGAACAGCACTCTTAGTGCAGACTGTAGGGTTGTTCTGGTTCTGGAATCGGATCGGGCAGTTTTGGCGGTTCGAGAGGAACGGCACCAGTAAGGCCAGTGCCGGTTACATTATGCGTGTTCAGCAAAGCGCCGCTGAATCCAGTGACATGAATATTGCGCAGTTCAGCATGCTTGATATTCGAGAGATAGATTCCTTTGCCGCAGGTTCCGGTCACATTTGTGAGCGAAAAACCCTCCAACGGCTTATGAGGATGGATTCCGACACCATCCACGAGGGTGGGAACGTCGGTGACACGGATGTTATTAAAGTGGAAGTTTCGGATCGTCGGAATGCCTTCATCTCCCGGAACCGGAAACTCATCCTGCTTCCCGCTATCCAGGATATTGAAGCGGAGAAATCCTGCCTTCGCACCGGATATTTCAAGATCGTTCATGTAGATATCTTCGATAAATGCTCCCCGCCCAGGACGGCTTTTGATGTAGATTGCAAATGTCCGCGCACTGAGGCACTTGCAATGATCGACGTGGACGTTGCGGATTCCGCCTGAGGTCTCGCTGCCGATCCCGATACAGGCCCAGTGGAGGTCATGGAAAGTGCAGTTAGAGATGCGAACGTCTTCGGTTGTGTTCAGAATGGCATAGCCTTCCGCACCACGACCGGACTTCAAAGAGATGCAGTCATCGGCGGTCGCGAAGGTGCAGCCATCGATGACAACATGCTGGCAGGAATCGATGTCGATGCCGTCTGCGCCGCCATTAACCGTCATGTTCTTAAAGGTAATGTTCTCGCAGTAAGTTGGATGGATCGACCACATGTCGTTTTGCTGAGTGAAGCAGTCCTCGAAGTGGATGTCCTTGCAGTTGGTGAACTCGATAAGGGCGGGATGACGAATCTGCGTCTGGCGGTCAACGCGTCCCTTGATGGCAGTATTCCCGATGATCCTGCCTTTGCCGATGATGCTGATCTTGTTGGAGTCCGTCGCGGAGAGATAGCCATTGTATCCCTTGATCCACCGGCCTTCCCAGCGAACCTGAGTGAGCGGATAGTCTTCAAGGTCAGGCGAGCCTTGAAGAGTCGAGCCCTCTTCGAGACGTAAAAGAGTATTGGACCGCAGGATTAACGCGCCGGTGAGGTAGATGCCTTCCGGTACGAGAACCTCGCCGCCACCAAGTACGCTGCACCGATCAAGAGCCTGTTGCACCGTCAGGGTATCTTTGGTCTTGCCATCGCCTTGAGCCCCGAAATCACGGATGTTGAGCTTGACGGCAGACTTTGGGCGAGGAGACGCTGTGGGTGCCTTTGGTCCATGCTTGGCATGAGTCTGTGCTTCAAGAGCCGCGGGAAGATAGGAGACCAGAGGCAAAGAGGCTATGCCTTGACCGGCGGATTTAAGAAATTTGCGCCGGCCCCATTCGGGGTGCGTCATTCATTGGCCTTTCCAAAGCGTGGTGAACGTGATCGAGAGCCGTCTAGGGAACAACTATTTGCCCGAGAAAGTCGCCCTGGCTCCCGCGAGTCAAAGCTGATGCACGTATAGGAGGAAATCTGAATACTGTCCCACCGTCCGTGTGAAGCATTCGCTGTTCTTTGTGGAGGAAAGTGGAGGAAAACTCGGACGATAAGATAAATAACGGTTACTCCCGCACACTGTCAATGCGCTATTCGTTCCAAGAAACTTGATCTGTGAGTATGATTCCGTAGCAGTTGTCTTTCAACGACACCCTAAAAGCCTCTCGCGTGAAGTCGCCCAAATGAATCGAAAGAAAGCAAAGCCTCTTCGGCTGGATATTCGCACCGTTGCTCAGACTGCAGGTGTCTCTGTAGCCACTGTATCCCGCGTCATTAACAACGTGCAGTCCGTCGACCCTAAATTAAGCAAACGAGTCTGGAATGCGGTCAGCCAGCTCGGCTACATTCCCAACACCCAGGCGCGTGCATTGGTATCGGGAAAGAGCAAACTCTTCGGACTTATCATCTCAGACATCACCAATCCATTCTTCCCGGAACTGATCCAGGGTTTTGAAGACAAAGCCGTGGAGGTTGGCTATGAAACGTTGATCGGGTCTACCAACTACGATCTGCGGAAGATGGAGCTCTGCGTCCAGCGCATGCTCGAAAGAAAGGTTGAAGGCGTAGCCGTCATGACCTTCGGCATCGAAGAACCTTTGCTTGAACGCCTCACATCGCAACGCATTCCCATGGTCTTCGTAGACGTAGCGGCTCCCGATGCTCCTATCTCGGCAATCAAAGTGGATTATCGAAAAGGTCTCTTCGAAGCAGTGCAACATCTCGCGGTCCTGGGCCATCGCCGCATAGCATTTCTCCGAGGCCCTCTCCGCCTGCATTCAGCAACTGCGCGTGTCGAAGCGTTTCAGCAGGCGGCAAAAAGCATCGGGCTTCGCGTCCCTCCTGAGTACATCTTCGTCGGAAATCACACTACGGAGATGGGCTCCATCGGGGCCGAAACGCTCTTGTCCCTGAAAGAACCTCCGACTGCCATTTTGTGCTCCAACGACATGACCGCGATTGGCGTCATGCATGCGGCACTACGCAAAGGCTTTCGAATCCCCGAAGACCTTTCGTTGATCGGTTTTGACGATATCAAGTTCGCACAGTTTTTACTTCCCCCGCTGACGACAGTCCGCATGTCCGGTCGTGAGATCGCCGCCAGTGCCGTGTTGGCGTTAAGGGATGCCGTCGCATCGGATGCTCCTCCGACCGTCGTGCCGTCCGACATCCAGACAAACCTGATCGTTCGTCAGTCCACTGCCATCCCTCAGGGCAGTCTGTCGGATCTGACCTTGCAGAAGCGGCCAAAGAAGCAAAGAACGATTTAACAACACTCTAGATTCTGTCTTCTGCCATCTTAAGAGAGTCAAATCCTGCACGCCCCGCAAAAAAAGATAAACCACGAGGCTCGGGAACTGAGTCCTGGAACAACCATCAATCGAAGGGGACTGTCTCCTACACCGCTCCTGCTTGATCGCATAAGTGGCCGTGGATCAGCCTCGTGGGCCTTTGGAGTTTTCAGGGCGGGGATAGAAAGCTTCGACAATCGTGGAAATTCCTCCGCGGGGTCGGAAGTCGCCGACGACTTTGGCCCAAACCGGATCAGTGGCTTTGACCACGTCATCAAGAACTTGATTGACGATGTTTTCCTGGAAGATACCGAGGTTGCGGTAGGTAAAGAGATACTCCTTGAGCGACTTGAGCTCCATGCAGCGTTTGCGGGGCATGTAGCGGATGGTGAGGCGGCCGAAATCGGGAAGGCCGGTTTTAGGGCAGACGGAGGTGAACTCGGGATCGTCGATGAGGATCTCGTATGCCTTGAACTGGTTCGGCCAGGTTTCAATGTCGGGAAATTTAGTATCGAGACCGGATGCTGCATGATCGTCGGTGTAACCGGTTGTCTTCTTCTTCAACACTTCGTTCTTCTTGCTCATACGGATATTTTATCGGGTTTGTGAACGGGCCCTTAATCGCTTAGCAACGGAGGACCTGCGTCTGACTTCAGGGGGTTCGATATCCTAAGCGCGAGAGAACTGGCAAAGGTCGCATTCATTTCGAATCTAAGAAACGAATGAGGCACAAAGCCTGGGAAGCTTGAGTTACGGGGAAAGCATGACGAGATCGTTTCACAGACGGCTATGTGCGGGTATAGGCATCATGATGAGTTTCGCTCTTCCCTTCTTTGTTCGTGCGCAGGCCACGCATCCATTGGCAAGGGTGAGCGCGCCGGCTGATCCGGAGAGATCCGCTGCTCTTGTCTATGTGAATCGCCAATATGGTTTCCGGTTCGATCTTCCCGAGGATTGGAAAGGCTATCGCATCCTGATGCAACGATGGGATGGCACGACACAGGATGAGCCGCGACGTAAGGAATACGGCCCACGAATCCTGATCCGCGACCCACGATGGACAAAGTCACAACCGCGGCAGGACATTCCGATCATGATCTTCACGCTGCAGCAATGGAAGCAAGACCTCGTCGTAAGCGCGGCCCCGATCGGGCCTTCGGAACTGGGTCGAAACTCACGGTATGTGTTCGCCTTGCCTGCTCGCTATAACTTCGCCTACCCCGACGGGTACAAGGAAGTGGAAGAAATTATCGAGAAAAGGCCCCTTCATCCGTTCTGAGGATCGATTTTGCGTTTGGAAGAGCAATCTGATTTTGCCCCTATGCATTTTTCGTATTTTTAGGGACCAAAAAGAACCCTCCCTTGATTGACGACCAAATTGGTCCTCTTTAGACTAGAAGATAAGCCCAAGTGAGTCCCTGGGATCGCTTGGGTAGATGGTCGGGGTTCGCATCGAAGTGCATCGCGGTGGGGCCTTTGAGGGAGAGAACCACCTTATGTTGCAGGCATTTATCATCACCCTCCGCGAGGGCGTCGAGGCTTCACTGATCGTCGGGATCGTCTTCGCGTACCTGACCAAGATTGGCCGGGCAGAGTTGAAGCGCACCGTCTTCTGGGCGCTGGGTGCTGCGATCGCGGCGAGCGTGGTCGGGGCCTTGGTACTGGCTCGGACCCAGCTCAACAGCGACGTCTTCGAGGGATGGGTAATGCTGGCTGCCGCGGTCTTTGTAATCAGCATGATCTGGTTCATGCACAAGACAGCGCGGACGATGAAGGGGGATATCGAACACAAGATCGCCCAATATACAACTGAGAACGCTGGAGTCTCGAAGATAGGGCTGTTCTTCTTCGTGTTTCTGCTGGTGCTTCGCGAAGGCGTAGAAACGGTATTGATTCTCTCGGCGGTCACGCTGAACTCAACGGAGTTGCTGAGCTTTACCGGAACGTTATTGGGAATTGCGGTTGCGGTTGTCTTCGGCATTCTCTTCATTCGCGGAAGCGTCAAGATCAATCTGCAGCGCTTCTTCCGGGTCACGACGGTGATTCTTTATTTCGTCGCGTTTCAGCTGATCGTAAGCGGCCTGCATGAATTGAGCGAAAACGGCGTACTGCCCTCGAGCCAGGCGGAGATGAGGCTGATTGGGCCGATCGTTCGCAACGACCTGTTCTTCTTCGTGACGATGCTGGCGCTGGCAGGCTTGATGATCTTGATGGAGTATCGGCGGAGAGCCCCTATAAAACTGACTGAGAATGCGACTCCAGCTGACAGGCGGCGGGCGGCGTGGAGCCAGAGACGAGAGAAGATGTGGATGAACGCGGTAGTGGGGACCAGTTTCCTGTTCATCTTCCTGTCTACCGCGGAATTCATCTATGCGAAGAGCTCAACTGCCCTGTCGCCGACCTCGGCGGTGACGCTGGTAGGAAGCCAGGTGACAGTTCCTGCTGCGGACATCAACGACGATCAGCTTCACCGCTACGGTGTGAATCTGGATGACGGCAAGGGTGGGAATGTGCAGATTCGCTTCCTGTTGTTCAAGAAGCCCGACGGCAATATCGTCTCGGTGGGCGATGCCTGCCGAATCTGCGGCCCGGTAGGTTTTTACATGGGCGGTCAGGGGATTACATGCAAGATGTGTGCTTCGCCGCTGAATCCATCCTCGATGGGAATGGAAGGCGGCTGCAACCCCATTCCTCTGAAGAGCAGTGTTACCGGCGGGCAGGTGGTGATTGCCGCCGCGGACCTCAAGACCCTGATCCCGGTCTTCGAGCGCTAGGAGAGAGATGTTCTTTCGGCTTCTGATGGAGAGTTTCCGCCGGCAGAGACGGCGCAAAGCGCTGGCTGGCCTGGCGATCCTGCTGGGAACGACTGCGGTGACAGCAATGCTGGCGCTGGCGACGACCATCGGGGACCGAATCCACAGGGAATTGGCAGCATACGGTGCAAACATCGTCGTCTACCCGGCAGCCGATCAGCTCGAGGTGAAGGTTGGTGGGGTCGATGTGAAGCCGGTATCAGGCGGGGCGTATCTCCACGAAGCAGATCTGGCAAAGCTGCGTGCCATCTTCTGGGCAAACAACATCACGGGGGTAAGCCCGGAGCTTCCGGTGCATGTGCTCGGTAAGACGGGAACCGGCAGCGATGTCGATGTGGCTGCGACGGGGCTTTGGTTCGATCATGCTCTGAGCAATGGAGGCGCGCCACTGAAAACGGGAGCGGTGCAAATGCACCCATGGTGGAAGATTGAGGGTGCGTGGCCCCTGGAGCAGGCGACGAGCGCAGATGGGACAGAAGCTGTAATCGGTGCGTCACTAGCCCAGCGTCTGAGCGTCAAGACAGGGGATGTGATCCGGACAACAGCGCATCCCGGAGATGCTTCGCAGGCGATGACGCTGCGTGTCACGGGAGTTGTCTCGACGGGAGATGCGTCGGACGATCAACTGCTGCTGCCATTGAATGCTGCTCAGCGTATTGCGGGGACACCTGGCGCAGTGCGGCGCGTGGAGGTGAGTGCACGCACGAAGCCCGAGGACGCTTTTGCACGCAAAAACCCGGATTCCCTTTCGCCGAAGCAGCGAGAGATCTGGTACTGCCGCCCTTATGCGAACTCGATCTCTTACCAGATCCGTGAGGCGATTCCCGGAGCGCGCGCGGAGCAGGTGCGACGAGTGGAGCAGAGCGAGGGCACGGTTTTGAAGCGCATCAGCGGGCTCATGTGGCTGATCAGCGCGGCAGCGCTGCTGGCAGCCGGATTTGCAGTGAGCGCGGCAATGGCAACGGCGATCATGGAGCGTCAGGCTGAGATTGGACTGATGCGGTCGCTGGGGGCGAGCAAGGCTACCGTCGCGATGCTGTTCTATGCGGAGGCCGGGCTGCTGGCAGTTTTCGCGGGCGGCCTCGGCTACCTTGCAGGATCGGGTCTGGCAGCATGGCTGGGAGCGCGGATCTTTGCCGGGGATGCGCCTGCTTCGATCGGCTCGCTGCTGATTCCGGTCCTCTTCCCTGTGGTTGTAACGCTCGCGCTTGTGGTGGCGATCGCAGGTAGTACCCCAGCCATACGGAGGGCGCTGACAAACGATCCTTCCTCCGTCTTGAGAGGCAACGCATGAGCGGCCGTTTGAGCATGACCGCGATTCTGCGGCGGTCATTAGTACATCGGCGGTCGCGGAGTCTATCCGCATTGATCGCACTCACAGTTTCGGCTGCGGTGGCAACGGCCCTGCTAACCCTGTATGCCGATCTCGATTCGAAGTTGCATCGCGAGTTCCGAAGCTTCGGCGCAAATATCATCGTGACTGCTGGCGATAGCGGCAAGGGGCTGGCCGCCGATGCTCTGGAGCAGGTTCGTGCTTCGGCTGGGCCGGATGCCCAGGCAGCGGAGTTCGGCTATGCGGTAGCAACAACGGATCGGGGAACGCCTGTGGTCGTCTCCGGGACAGACTTTTCCGCAGTGCAGAAGCTCAACTCATGGTGGAAGGTGGACCAGTGGCCCTCATCGGTCGACCCGAATTCCGCCTTGCTGGGTCAGCGCGCCGCGGAGTTCGTCGCCGACGAGCGCACGGTTCAACTCACCTTCGCGGATCGTCCTATTGTTTTGCACGGCGTCGGCAGGCTGCACACCGGCGGGGATGAGGACAGCCGCATTTATATGCCGATGGCGGTATTCCGGACGTGGACCGGCGCACCGCCCAGCCTCATTGAAGTCCAGGTTCCAGGAGGCTCCACACAGGTAGAGGCTACGATTGCGCGACTACGACAGACCGTACCTGGAGTCAAGGTGGCGCCGGTGCGGCAACTTGTCGAAGGCGAGAGCAGGATCGTGGATAAGACGCATGCGCTGATGTACAGCACGGTCCTGCTGATCGCATTGACGGTCGCGGTAAGCGTGCTGGCGACGCTTTCGGCGAGCGTGCTCGAACGCAGACGCGATTTTGCGTTGATGAAAGCGCTGGGCGGGTCGCAATCCACCTTGATGGCAATGTTTCTGCTGGAGGCGCTGGCGCTGGCGCTGGGAGGCGTTGCTGCAGGGTTCGTGATCGGGTCGGCCGCCGCCTGGGCGATCAGCCAGTTGAACTTCCACACCGCGACACTGCCTCATCTCGGCGTAGTTCCGCTGGTGTTGCTGCTGAATGTCCTGATCGCTGCCTTCGCCGCCTTCTTTCCCGTGCGGGTCCTGCGGCGGCTGGAACCGGCGGCTCTGCTGAAGGGCGAGTGATGAAGGTGGTAAAACAGAGTCTGGCAATGGAGAATCCCACCGATCTGGAGACGCGGCCCGACTGCGCAGTCATCGCACTGAACAAAGTGACGCGGGAGTACGCCGGTCACGCCGGAACGGTTCGCGCACTTGATCATGCGTCCTTTTCAATCGTCGCCGGGGAATGGGTTGCGATTACAGGGCCTTCGGGCTCAGGCAAGAGCACCTTGGTCAATCTCATCGGGTGTCTGGACCGGCCAACGGATGGTGAGCTGCATATCGACGGCGTAGACGTGGCGACGATGTCCGCGACGGAGCTTGACCGGTTTCGCGCAGACAAGATCGGGTTCATCTTCCAGCAGTTTCACCTGATCCCCTATCTTTCGGCGTTGGAAAACGTGATGCTGGCGCAGTACTTCCACTCGATGACAGACGAGAAGGAAGCCCGTTCCGCCCTGGAGAGGGTGGGGCTGGGCCAGAGAGCCGAGCATCTGCCAAGCGAGCTCTCCGGTGGCGAGCAGCAGCGGGTTTGCATCGCGCGCGCCCTGATCAACAATCCTCCAATCCTTCTGGCGGACGAGCCTACCGGAAACCTGGACGCCGCCAACCAGAAGATTGTTGCCGAGCTTCTGCAAGACCTCCACGCTCACGGTCATACAATTGTGATGGTTACGCACGACCCGGAGATGGCGGCGCTGGCTCAGAGGAAGATTGCGCTGAGCCATGGCAAGGTCTTCTGTCACCCGGTCGGCGGGCCGATGATTTCGCTGCGGAAGTAGGATTTTTCGATCTGTCCTCTCATGACCCTATCCAGCCCCTTCCAGCGCTTCAGCCGACAAGAATGGACCGCCCTGAGCGCAGATACGCCCCTTCCTCTAACCGACGAGGATATCTCGGCTCTACGGGGACTGTGCGACCGCTTGTCGCTAACCGAGGTAAGCCGAATGTACCTTCCTCTGTCCCGGCTCTTGAAGCTTCGCTTCGAGGCTGGACGGGAGCTGTTTCTCGCGCAGAATGCATTCTTAGGCCGGGAGAATGATCGTTCGGCGTTTGTAATCGCGATAAGCGGAAGCGTTGCGGTAGGCAAGAGCACCTTCGCCCGCACCCTGCAGGCTTTGCTGACGCGATGGCAGGATCAGCCCAATGTTTCCCTGATCACGACAGACGGCTTTCTCTATCCCAACGCGGTGTTGGAAGAGAAGGGACTGATGCGGAGAAAGGGTTTCCCTGAGAGCTATGACCTTCCGCGGCTGCTGGGCTTTCTGCATGCGGTGAAGTCGGGGATGGAAGAGATCGAGGCTCCGGTTTATTCGCACCTCAGCTACGATGTGATTCCAGGCAAGGAGCAGGTGATCCGGCGCCCGGATATCCTGATCTTCGAAGGCTTAAACGTATTGCAGGCGCCGCATGGAGCATCGGTGATCGCGTCAGATTACTTCGATTTCTCTATCTTTCTGGATGCCGACAAGGACGATTTGGAGCAGTGGTATGTAGAACGCTTCCTGGCGCTGCAACGCACGGCATTTCAGAATCCTTCGTCGTATTTTTACCGGTATCGCACACTCGAACGTCAGGAAGCGGTACAGACCGCGCAGCAGATCTGGCGCGAGATCAACCTTCCTAACCTGACGGAGAATATCCAGCCGACGCGGCAGCGGGCCGACCTGATTCTGCACAAAGGCTCGGAACATCGGATTGAGTCGGTATGGCTCCGCAGGTAGATCGTCAGCGCTCTCCCCACTTCAACTTATTGCGAAGCACGCTGAACAGACCGTTCCGACGCGGACGGAGGAGTCGGACGCTATGCTGGGAGCGGCGGCAGTGGACCTCGTCCCCCAATTGAAGCTCTACCGCCTCCTGGCCGTCGACGGTGAGATAGCTGAGGCTGGGTACGCCTTCTACGCGAATGTTGACCTCTGCGTCTCCCGGAACCACGATAGGACGAATCGTGAGCAGATGGGGACAGATAGGTGTAACCACTAGCGCGCTGACGGAGGGCATAACGATAGGGCCTGCAGCTGCGAGATTGTAGGCGGTGGATCCGGTTGGAGTACAGATGATGATCCCATCCGCGCGCATGGTGGCGACAAACTGTTTGTCGATCTCAACCGTAAACTCGGACATCCTGGCGATAGCGCCCTTGGAGACAACAATATCGTTCAGAGCATCCCAATGTTTCAGGACTTTGCCGTCGCGGATGAGCTCCGTGTGCATCATGTCGCGTACCTCGATGCTGGAGCAGTTGTCGCACCAGGCCTCGAGAGAGGTGTAGAGATCGGACAGCGGGACCTCGGTGAGGAAGCCAAGCGAGCCGAGGTTGATTCCGAGGATAGGGGTGGGCGAATGGGCGAAGGCACGTGCGGCGGCTAGCAGCGTGCCGTCACCCCCTAGAACGATGACGAGATGAGGGTGGTGCTGGGGCATCTCCTCCCGCGGGATGGAGGGAACGGCATAGTCAAGATAGGCAGCGCTGTGTGAATCGAAGAGTGGCACGTAGCCGTGCGACACAAGCCATGCAACAAGCTCTCCGAGAACCGAGGCCAGCTCGGGCTTCTGCGGTTTGGAAATAATGGCTGCCTTGAACATTGTTGTTAGTGTAATGGTTTGCCGGGCGAATCATTCTTCTCCAAAAACGGCGCGAAGAAGATACTCATGATTGCCCTCCATCCCGTGAATCGGGGAGTCGATGACGTCAAGCCGTGTCCCTCCCAGCTCGATGACACAATCGCAAACGCGTTCTATGGCCTGGCGACGCGCTTCGGGATCGCGCACAATCCCTCCTTTACCAACATTATGACGGCCGGCTTCAAACTGGGGCTTGATCAGTACAACGGCGGTTCCCTGCCACCCGCCTGCATCGCTACCTAATGCTCCGAGAACGGCCGGTAGCACAAGCGTCGCCGAGATAAAGGAGACATCCATGGCGACGAATTTTGGGGTCGGAAGCTCAGGAAGTAGAAGCTCACCGGGTTCCAGCTTGCGGGCGTTCGTGCGCTCGCGCAGAATCACCCGGGGATCATCGCGCAGTTTTTGTGCGATTTGCCCATAGCCCGTATCCACAGCGAGAACGGTTGCCGCTTCAGCCTGAAGCATGCAATCGGTAAACCCTCCGGTGGAGGCTCCTATATCGATGGTGTGGAGTCCAACAAGAGAAATATTCCAATGAGCAAGAGCATGTTCGAGTTTGAGGCCGCCGCGGCTGACATACTTTAAATCCGAGCCAAGAAGGCGTATGGATGCGTCCGCAGGGACGCTAAGACCTGGCTTGTCTATTTTTTGCTCATTGACCAGAACGCGGCCGGCAAGAATGAGCGCCTGCGCGCGTTCGCGCGAAGCCGCATGGCCTTGATCGACGAGCAGTTTATCGAGCCGATTCTTCATAGAGGTAAGTTCCCAAAATGGCACAGGAGCCGCTACTCATTAAGGTACATTGTGGCTGGCCTGAGTTAGAGTGGCTAAGCACAAGGTGAAAAAGAAGAGACTTCCCCTCAATAAAACAGGTGCATTTTGAGCGCTAGAGTGATGGAAATACCCCATACGGCATACGAACTGCGCGACGATGCGACGCTGCTGACACAGGTCCGCCGTGGAGACGAAGCTGCGATAGCGTCGCTCTATGACCGCTACGCTGCGGTCGTCTACGCTGTCGCACTTCGCGTACTACATCATTCCTCGTCCGCCGAGGAGATTCTCGAAGAGATGTTCGTCGAGATCTGGCGCAGACCGGAGGAGTTTCTCGACGTCCGCGGGAGCCTGGGCGCATGGCTTGCCGTGGTCACGCGAAACAGGGCCATCAATGCTCTGCGACGGAGGCCGTCCAGGGAGACGGTCGCAGAGATCTCAATGGCTTCGATATACGACCTTTCCAACGAAATGGAGCGTACGGCGCTGGCGGAGAAAACGAGAGCGGAGGTGGCAAAGCTGCCCGTCGAGCAAAGAAGGGCCTTCGGAATGGCATTCTTCGACGGCCTGACTCATGCGGAGATTGCCGAGATTATCGGGGAGTCGCCGGCTATCGTGAAGCTGAAAATTCGCGATACCCTGCTCTCCCTGAGAAAGGTATCTCTGATATGAGCGCGGCCCTCCATTACGAAGTATCCGATCTGGCGATGTTTGCGATGCAGCTGTTGGATACCGATGCGCACAGCGCCGTAGCAGGCCATGTAAGAGACTGCGCTTTCTGTCGTCAGGAATTGGCGCGAATGCAGGGTGATCTTGCGGCGTGTGCCTATGGGATCGAGATGCAGTCTCCTCCCATTGCTGTTCGAGAACGCGTGATGAGGCAGGTGGCGCGAGAGAAGAAGGCAGTCCCAATCGAACAAGTCGAGCGTTTCGCAAGGAAAGAGCACCTCGAGCGGGCTGAGCATTTCGAGGAGCCCACGCTCGAATTCAGGACACGGAGTCAACGCCCCGTGGCGGAGTCCGTTCGGGAGCGCGTTCAGGAAGATCGGGAAGATCGGCTTGAGAAGCGTTCCGACAGTCGTATTCTCGGAAATCTGTTCTTGTGGCTGGGTTGGGCGACAGCGGTAGGGTTCGGTGTAGCAGGCGTGAGGCTTTATCAGAGCAGCGAGGACCTCCGGGTGCGACTCCGCGCACAGACTGGCCAGGCCGACCAGTTGCGGGCCGATGCAGGGAGTTCGCGGCGGCTTTTGGATACGATGACGGATTCCACCGCGCAGCAGATTTTACTGTCGGGAACTTCGCCCGGTTTAGACGGCACACCGTCTGAAGGACGGGTTATCTATGCTGCCGACAAGAGCGCGTTGATTTTCTTGGCCAATAATCTCGGTCCGATTCAGCAGGACAAAGTATACGAATTGTGGCTGATTCCAGAGAATGGACAGGATCCTATCCCAGCAGGAATCTTTCATCCGGATACCAGGGGGAACGGAAGCGTGATTCTTCCTCCGTTGCCGAGGGCGATCCATGCGAAGGCATTTGGCGTGACTGTAGAAGATGGAAACGGATCACAGACGCCGACGATGCCGATTGTGCTTGCGGGAAGCTAGCGGTCCTCTTTCCGGGAAAGAGAGACCGCCGATCTATATCCTTGTCATCTTCACAGAATCATCAGGGAAGCTGCGCCCGAACCATGATGCCTTTGCCTTGCAGGGGAACCGTCGTCTCGACGATATCTGTATCGGTGCGGATGATCGACATCTGGTCCGACTCCGGTGAGGTGACGTAGACCTTACCAGTAGGCGTGCCATTGATGACTGCAAGGAATGTAGGATGAGGCGTTGCCGGAACCGGGATAGTGGCGGTAACCGTGTTCGTGGTCAGATTGACGACCGAGACAGTGCTGTCTGCCTTATTGATCACGTAAGCTCGCGATCCATCCTGGAGGACAGCGACCATCTGAGGATCGACCCCGACGGGAACTGTGGCCAAGACCTGGCCGAAGCCGTTCGCGTCGATGGGATTATTGACGTCGCAATTCGGATTTCCGGGAAGGGCCGCCGCGGAGCAGAGGGGAATATTGATGATGCTGACCGAGCCCTTAGAAGTTCCATCGCCTTCGTTGGCGACGACAAGCTCATTGCGCGTAGGTGCAAGATCGGCCCAAATCGGCGAGGTCCCGACAGGAATGGGATTCACCGCTGGGGCGGGAACCGCATCCGCCTGGTTGGCTTGCGAATTGATGACCGAAACGGTCCCATCACCCTTGTTCATGATGAAAGCCCGTTTGCCATCAGAGGTCATGACGCCGTAAACGGGGCTGACGCCGACCGGAATGGGAGTGGTTACCGTGCTGCTCGACATCTCGATAGAGGCAACCTGTCCGGGGCCGCCATTCGTATTCTGGCTGATGATGTAGGCGCGGGGTGAGCCAGAGAATCCGGCGATATAGACCGGGGAATAACCCTGATTGACCAGAAACTCCTGGGTGAGGGATGGAGGCGGAGGCGATTCCTTGAGTTGGGCAACGGCCGTCCGGCCCGGTTCGGTGACGAAGAGGGCAGTCACATCCGAGAAGATGCTGTTCGGCAAGATGCCGTTCGGCACGGTGTTCTCAAGCAGCGTGGTCTGAACTACGTCCCTCGTCTGCAGGGACGTGGAGATATCGAAACTGGTGAGGGTTTTATCGCCGTTCAGCGTGTAGCCTGTCGTACCACTCGCGTTAAGCATCAGGAAGTAAGGCGCCACACCGATGTTGGCAGTGATCAGAACGGAATCGCCGGAAAAGTCGACGATAGTGACAATACCGGGTAGAGTCGGTGACGGACTGGAGATAACCACGGCAAACCTTGGCGGCTGAGCGGGAGGTCCGACGGGATTAATACTGGTGACAACCGGGCGATAAGTGTTGCCGCAACCTGCGATTGCTCCAAGCGACAGCGTTGCGAGGGCAAAGGTGGAGATGGCCTGGATACGAGACCGCTTCGATCGCCGGTCGATACGAACCTCAGGGGTTCCTTTTGTTTCAATTCTTGCTAAATCCAAAACTGCTCCCGCGGTGTGGCTGGTGTTGGCTATGCTCTAGGTGAGATTGTAAATCACCATGGCTCAAAAACCTGGCACGAACAAGGAAATGCCGGGATGGCGAAAGGCCATCCCGGAGACGCGGGACAGGGCTCAATCGAAGGCTCTAACCTGGATCGTGGGTGCGTTGCTGCTGTGGGGAGCTGTGGTTCCCCGGATTGCAGCAGCCAGGCTCTCTCTTCCCCTGTGGCCTATAGGCAGCGCACTGCTCTCGAGCGCTATATTTGTCGCGATCGTGCTGGCGCTCCGGGCGGCGACACCTGCTGCTTCGGCAATCGGGTTCCTTGTCTGCTTTCTCCTCGTGCAAGCCCCCGGGGAATGGCGCCGCTACACCTCCGATCCGGTAAATCATCCGTTGCTGGCAGCT
Source organism: Edaphobacter sp. FHG110511_03 (assembly GCF_059115365.1). Lineage (NCBI taxonomy): Bacteria > Pseudomonadati > Acidobacteriota > Terriglobia > Terriglobales > Acidobacteriaceae > Edaphobacter > Edaphobacter sp. FHG110511_03. Next base: position 267,191 of record NZ_JBZYWL010000005.1, read on the forward strand.
TTAGCCGCCGTCTTCGTACTTACCTTCGCGGCGACCCGATACGGTCGGGCAAAGAAGGAGAGTCGTGGGCTCTCGGAGTCGAGGCACGGACGACGCGCCTCGCAGATCGTGGCGAACCTTGGTGTGGCGGGATTGTTTGCCGCGACAGGCCGATTCGACGGCTGTATCGCAGCACTGGCGGAGGCAGCGGCGGATACCGTCTCGTCCGAGATCGGTCAGGCGACAGGCCATCCCGCCCGCCTGATAACCACCGGGCGCGTGGTTGCCGCCGGAACGGATGGAGGCGTTACCCTCGCCGGCACCGCTGCAGGGCTTGCCGCCGCCGGAGTCGTCGTCGCGATCGGAGCACTGCATCATCGTTTTTGGCCGGAACAGGGAATCACGTGGATGGCCGCCGCGGGAGGGCTATTTCTCGACAGCCTGCTGGGAGCTACGGTAGAGCGCAGAGGCTGGATGGGGAACGATCTTGTGAACTTCACCTCCACCTTGTTTGCCGCATGGTTGGGGAGTGTGCTGAGGTGAGTGACTAAGCCTGGCTCGAATCCTCCCTCCGGAGCTTATGTCGAGACAGATAGCCCGGTCACAATCTGTGAGAAATTGATCGTCGGTATGCTTCAGTAGTCGTCGTCGCCGGAAAAACCGCTCCGCAGCCAGCCTATGTCGAGATGCAGCTTCCACGCTGTATAGCTGAGGATTTCATGGAGATAGCGCATCGAGAGGTCCCACCAGCCAATATGCCCTACGGTTGCGCGCGGCGAGGTATAGACGTCGAGGCCAACGTCCTGGCAGAGCTCCCGAATGCGGAATAGGTGAGTGCCATCGGAGACAACGACGATGTTGTGCAGGTTGAACTCCCGGGCGATCGAAGCGAGCCGGTGAACCTGCTGCTCCGTATCGGTGGAACGAGTCTCGGCGATGATGTTGCCAAGCGGGATCCCATGAGCCAGCAGATAATCCCGTCCGACCCCGCCTTCGGTATTACCAGAATCTTTATCGCTGCCTCCACCGAGGGTAATGACGACGGGCGCGATCTTCTTACGGTAGAGGTCGACCGCATGGTCGAGGCGGAAGTGTAGCGTGGGCGAGGGACGCCCGGCATATTCGGCGGCACCGAAGACCGCAATGGCATCGGCCTGTTGTGCTTCATCCTGGTCGGCGACTGAGGAGATCTGCCGCACGACATAGATGCACCAGACAGCCGCTCCCAACAGAAAGATCGCAAACAAGCCGCGTATCAGGGCTCCGCCCATCAACGGCCGCTTACCGCGCAGATTGGTATTGGAGACGATCATGGCCCGTGAGACTTCGAGTGTACGGCATCATCTTGGAAACAGTGAACGCCGATGTGTTAGTGATGAAGCGCGAGGGCGATTTCGTGGGTGGGGATGGCCCCCTCGCGAAGGATCATCCACGACTTGCCGCCGCCGGAAAGATCGACGATCGTGGTCGCGACCGAACGCGTGGTGGGACCGCCATCGACGATGAGCGGGATCTTGTCGCCAAGCTGTTCGCGAACTCCGTTCGCATAGGTGCACTCGGGCATTCCGAAAAGATTCGCCGAGGTTGCCGTGATAGGAAGCCCAAGACTTGCAGCGATGGCTCTCGGAATAGCCGCCTCGGGCACGCGCAGAGCAACATTGCCGGTATTTGCAGTCACGCGCAGGGGCAGCTTCGATCCCGCTCTCACCACAAGGGTGAGCGGACCAGGCCAGAAGCGCTCGGTGAGGCGGTCGAAGGCCGTGTCGAGCCCGCGCGCGAGTTCGTAGGCCTGGGCGACCTCATGGATGAGCAGCGACAGCGGCTTATGCCGCGCACGAGACTTGAGCTCGTAGATTCGATCGACAGCTTGCAGGTTCACCGGATCGACGGCGAGGCCATAGAAGGTATCGGTGGGCAACGCAACCACCTGGCCGGAGTGCAGGCGGGCAGCGACCCGCGAGACGAGCTCTGGCTCGGGCTCGTCTGGATGGATGCGAAGGGTCTCGGCCGTCAAAATGGTGGAGCTCCTATGCCGCGTGCGGCCATCTCGGAACATAGCACACCCCCGGGCTCGACTCAAAGCAAAGCCTCGCGATGAGGTCCGAAGACGGCGTAGACTTTTTAGAATGGCAGCGACGGCAAACGCGATCTCCAGTCGTACAAACGCGCGTGTAAAACAGCTGCGAGCGGCTTTCGCCGGGCAGGAACGCCTGTCGGAGGGCCTGCTTGCAATTGAAGGCGAGCACCTTGTTGAAGAGGCGCTCCGCAGCGGCGTCATTCTTCGCACCATCTTCCTTGTGGAAGGGCAATATCTCCCGGCAAGAATGCCTCACGAAGTAGAGGTTGTACACCTGACATCGAGCGTCTTCGCGAGTGCGGTGGAGACGCAATCCCCTCAGGGGATCGCTGCGCTGATCGAGCGGCCTGTATACCGGATATCGGATCTCCTCGAAGGGCAGGCTTTGCCTCTATTGATTGTCGCCGCGGGACTCCAGGATCCCGGAAACATGGGAACCATTCTTCGATCGGCCGAGGCCTTTGGCGCAAGCGGTGTGCTTACGACGCCGGGCACGGTGAGCCCCTGGAATCAGAAGGCCTTGCGAGCCAGTGTGGGAAGCGTCTTTCGCATACCCGTTGTCGCCACCACTCGAAACGAGATCGCTGCGCTGCAGGCAAAGCATGGTATTCGCCTGTTTGCGGCGACCAGCGCTACGGAGGAGGGGGTCCGCGCCGCACAGGATGTGGACCTTCAGCAACCACACGGCTTCCTCATCGGCAATGAAGGAGCCGGGCTTGCGCCGGAGTGGCTTGAGCTGGCGGCAGAGAGAATCACGATTCCCTGCCCTGGGCCGGTTGAGAGCCTGAATGCCGCGATCGCGGCTTCCCTGCTGCTTTACGAAGCATCACGGCAACGTTTGAATGCGAGGATTCTGAGTGAGCAGCCGGTCGCAGCCCCCCGGATTCCCGGCCCCCTGCGGCGGCGTCCAACGGGAGCGAATCGATGAGTCTGTTCGACACCACCCCGCTTGCGGCTTCTTCTCTGCCCTCCAGGCAGGCTCCGCTGGCCGAACGAATGCGGCCGCGCACACTCGAAGAGTATGTAGGACAGGAGCATCTGCTCGGCCCCGGCAAGCCCCTGCGCGTAGCGATTGAGAACGATGACGCTACGTCGATGATCTTCTGGGGACCTCCTGGGACAGGCAAGACTACGCTCGCGAAGATCATTGCGCTGAGGACCCAATCGACATTCATCGAGTTCTCCGCCGTCCTCAGCGGCATCAAGGAGATCAAGCAGGTCATGGCGGATGCGGAGAAGGCGTCGCATCTCGGCTCGCGCACAATCCTCTTTGTTGACGAGATTCACCGCTTCAATAAGGCACAGCAGGATGCCTTTCTGCCATACGTCGAGCGCGGAACCATCCGGCTGATCGGCGCGACGACGGAGAATCCCTCATTCGAGATTATTGCGGCGTTGCTCTCCCGCTGCCGGGTCTACACTCTGGTTGGCCTTACGGAGGAACAGGTGGTCGCACTGCTGCGGCGCGCCCTCGCCGATCCCGAGCGTGGGCTGGGATCCACGAGCGTTACGGCAGAGGATGAAGCCCTGGCGACGATCGCCTCTTACTCGAGCGGAGATGCGAGAAACGCTTTAAATGCTCTCGATGTTGCGGTGCGTTTGGCACAGGGCCGGAAGGAGCATCTGCTCACGAAGGCCATCGCCGCGGAAGCGATGCAGCGGCGCGTTCTGCTGTACGACAAGAAGGGCGAGCAGCATTACGACATCATCTCCGCGCTGCATAAGAGCGTGAGAAACTCCGACCCCGATGCCGCGCTTTACTGGTTGGGAAGAATGCTGGAGGCGGGCGAGGACCCCATGTACGTGGCGCGGCGCGTGGTCCGTATGGCGGTGGAAGACATTGGCTTGGCAGCTCCGGAAGCCCTGAATCTTTGTCTGTCGGCCAAGGACGCGATGCACTTTCTCGGTCATCCTGAAGGCGAGCTGGCACTGGCGCAGGCTGTGGTGTATCTCGCTTTGGCGCCGAAATCGAACGCCGTCTACACGGCCTACAACGCAGTTCGCGGCGATATTCAAGCGACCGCAGCGGAACCTGTGCCCCTTCACTTACGCAACGCTCCGACGAAGCTGATGAAAGAACTCGATTACGGGAAGGGCTATCAGTACGCCCATGACGTCGAAGGCCGTGTGGCTGACATGGAGTGTCTTCCGCCTTCGCTCGCTGGCCATCGCTATTACTTGCCTACAAACGAGGGTCGCGAGAAGTTGCTGGCGCAACGCATGGAGGAAATCGCGCGCGTCAAAGAAGAAAAACGCGGATAACGCTCGTCTCTCTAATCCCTGTATTTTACAGAGCAGCCATAGGGACGCGTAGTCGCCACGGGTACAGCCTTGCCTGCCATGGCCGAGTCGAGTGCATCGTTTAGATAGTTGTGCGCAGTTTTGATATCGGCGTGATTGGTGGTCGGCTTATCGTCGATGGCGCCCTGGTAGATCAACTTGCCCTTGGGATCGATCACGAAGATATGCGGTGTCGTCTTGGCCTCGTAGAGGCGTCCAATCCTGCCTTCGGGATCGAGGAGGGCCGCCGTAGGAGCAGCCTTCATCTTTTTGAGGTATTGATTTTCCTCAGCGGGGCTCACATTGCCCTGCTCGCCCGGCGCGGAGGAGAGCACCGAGAGCCAGACGACTCCCTTATCTGTCCATTGACGTTGCAGAGACTCCATGTTGCCACTGAGATAGTGCTTCTGATCGTAAGGACATCCCTGATTCGCCCATTCCAGAACGACATATTTGCCGCGATATTGTGAGAGGGAGTGGCTGACACCGTTGGAGTCGGTGCCCTTGAAGTCGGGAGCCTGCGATCCAGGGGTGATTGCAAAAACCGGAAGGGCCGCAAGACCGAGGACAAGCGAGAGAAGACGATGGGGCATTAGGTCACCTCCACACATGCATTGGCATTATTGTGCGACTGCCGCCGAGCCTCGCGCAACCAAAGGGCTTAGGCGGCGGGGCCTAACATGTTGGCATCACGCCAGATCCGCCACTGACCATCCCCTCCGCGGCGAAAGACAGAGAGGGTGCTGCCGGATCGCTTCATGGATGTGCCTCCGCTAAGCGGTGTCATGGTGATCTCGAGCTTGTTCCAGCAGATGGCCGTGTCGCCGATCACGGTAATCTCCTGAATTTCAGGGTAACCATCTATCCGCATTTTACCGGTTATCGACTTCGATCCGGCCTCGAAGTCGTCCCGCCGCATGGGTGGGTTTCCGGGTGTGAGGAAGACGACGTCTTCGGTCATCAGATTCATAACGGTGGCCAGATCGCCTTCGCGCGAGGCCTTCACCCAGGTCTCGATTACGTCTCGAATCTGCTGCTCGTCCGTCTGGCTCATGGCCTCGTATCTTTCTTGAGAGCGGTCAAAACAATGTCTTTCGTTAGCAGCTCTGGGAGCACATCGGCTGCGCCCTTGCCGATCGGATAGATCACATAGGTTGGCACGCCGCTGCGGCCCACGGAAGCGAGCTCCTTGGTGATCTCAGGGTCGTATTTGGTCCAGTCCGCCTTGATGAGGACGACCTTATTGTTGGCGAATTCGTGCTGCACTTCGTCCGAACGGAGCACCAGGCGTTCATTCACCTGGCAGCTGAGGCACCATGCCGCGGTGAAGTCGATAAAGATCGGCTTGCCCTCCGCGCGGGCCTGGGACAGGGTTTGCTCGGAGAATGGCTGCCAGGTAAGCGTCGTATCTTTCGGCTGACGCAGGGCAACAACGAGGGCTACGACCACGATCAGCACTGCGGCAATCGAGCTGAGCCAGCGCGCAGGCCATTTGCCCAGTACCCATCCCGCTATCGCGATCATAAGGAGGCTCAGCAGCAGCCATGCCACGCGGTCGACGCCCTGGGTCCCGAAGAGATGTCCATAGACCCAGACCAGCCAGATCACCGTCGCAAAGAGCGGGACCGCTGTGAGCTGTTTCAGCACTTCCATCCAGGCTCCAGGGCGGGGCAGGAGTTTGGTCCATGCAGGCTGAAAGCTGAGCACAAGGTAAGGAACGGCGAGGCCAAGGGCGAGCGCCGTAAAGATGGCAAACGTGATGAGCGGTGGCTGTGCCAGGGCAAAGCCGATTGCCGCTCCCATCAAAGGCGCTGTGCACGGAGTCGCGACAATGGTGGCCAGAACACCGGTAAAGAAGCTGCCCGCATAGCCCTGTTTCTGCGCGAGCTCGCCGCCGACGCTTGTCAGCGAAAGACCAAATTCAAACTGGCCTGCGAGGGAGAGCGCAAAGAAGAAGATTCCCGCCGCGAGGGCTGCGACAAATACTGGAGACTGAAGCTGGAAGCCCCATCCAGCCTCGTTGCCTCCGGCCCGAAGCACGAGCAATGCGGCAACGATGATCCAGAAGGAGACCAGAATGCCGAGCGTATAGACCACCCCATGCTTTCGCAGCCGGCCACGTTCTTCGTTGGACGACTGCACCAGTGCAAGGCCCTTGAGAAAGAGCACGGGAAAGACACAGGGCATCAGGTTCAGAATGACGCCACCGAGAAAGGCGAGCCCCAGAGCAGTCAACGTCGTGAGATCGCCCGCTGCTGCGGGAGTCGCACGGCTGCCAGCTCGTCTGGGAACTTCTCCTGCGACGATGGGGGCGGTGATTTCGTAAGCCGTCTCGTCATCCAGCTTGACGACGCCATGAAGCTTCGCGGGGAGCTTGGTAAGTTCGGGAGCCCGCGGCACCCGGAGGCGAACCCCATTGGCCAGAGGCTCTACATCCTGGTCACCGGCGTTTGCGATCTGCTCCTGGTCGAAGGGGTAGAACTCGGCATCGGTTGTACGCTCACCTGTAATCAGATCGAGAACAAACTCATTCTTGCCACCGGTGATGGTCAGCTTCATGTCCGGATCGAGAGGCTTGGGAAGCAGTCCCAGAGCTTCGCCCAGAGCCCCGACAGGCTGTGCGGGAGCAGTCGCTTTAGGATCGACAGTCAGGTTCAGGCCGAGATGTGCCTTGCCTGGAATGCAGACCTCGCGGCAGACAAGCCAGTCGACCCTGGCATCGAGGTGGACCGGCCCAGGCTTAAGATTCTTCGCCGCAGTGAGTTTTACCGGAAAGGCGACCTCATCCTCATAACCGAAGTCCATCAAAGGACCTAGAGGAAGTCTGCTGGGGATGGGAAACAGCATAGGCCCAGCGGTGATTCCGTGGGGCAGGGTCCACTTGATTTTGGGAGGCTCGCCGGAGTCTCCTGCGTTGATCCAGTAAACGTGCCATTTTTCTTCCAGCGTAATTACAAGGCCGACATCGACCGTTCCGCCGGGCGCGACTGCCGGAGCCAGCGAAACCATCTCGACCGTGAGGTGCTGGGCCTTAACCGGTCCGGGACCGCCATCACCAACGACCTGAATCTGCGCCTGCGCGGGGGGCGTCGTAAACAGGGCGCAAACCAGGAGCAGGAGCGAACCTAGATAGAGGCGGATGTTCATTATTCTTTATTGTAGGCTGTCCGTTCGACCAGAGGACAACAATGGGCCTTCTAAGAGAGACCCGCGAAGCGGTGCTCGACCATGATGCAACGGTCCATCACGACCCAGATTCCGCCTGCTTCCGCCGCCGCAGCCGCTTCATGATGGATGATTCCCTGCTGCACCCACAGATTTTTAAAGCCCAGATCGAGCATCTGCTCGACAATTGCTGGAATAAACTTTGGCAATCGAAAGACATTTACGATGTCCGGCTTGCTGGGAAGGTCGGCCAGCGCAGGATAGGCACGCTCCCCCAAAACCGATTCCACCAATGGATTGACGGGCAGAATGCGATATCCATGCTGCTGCATGTACGCAGGGACGTAATGGCTGGGCTTATCCGGATTTCCCGAGAGCCCCACGACCGCGATGGTGCGTGGCTCCGAGGGCGGGTGACCCAGCATCGCACGAATTACCTGAGGCTCGTTCATGGTCACGGCGTCCTTTGCGCCGGGAATAGTCTACTTGCCCCAGATGCCAAGTAGACGACGCAGCAGAATGAGCTCCCCGATGTGATAGGCATTATGATCCGCGATCAACAGAGCTTCGCGCAAAAGATTCTGTCCGTCGCCCCAGCGGAATGGCTTATAGAGGTCGGCATCGGGTTTAGAGATCAGCTTCTCAAAGGCCTCACGATCCTTATGAATGGCGGCGATCGAAGCGTCCCATGCGTGAGGAGAGGACGGCTCCGGAGACTTCGGCCAATAGCCTGCGGGCCACTCAAGGGGTTGATAGCCTCCTGTGGGAGGCGCGCTGAACTCGAGGATGTCCCGCTGGGTAATACGAATGTGTTCGAGCAACTGCCAGGCGGAGTAGGGCAAACCCTCTGGCACTGTGCCGCGATGTTTAGCCGGGAAATCTTTTATGGCGTCATCCAAGGTGGCGTGCGCCTGTCCGCCGTTGAGCAAAGCCAATAGCTGTTTGCGAAGCTCGTCATTCCCGCTCTCTGCTGCCTTTGCCATTCACAACCTCCACGTCTGAACGCCTGACAGTTTGGATGCGTGCCGGTCCCCGCCGGTCACAGAGGTTTGCGCGCGACAACAACAATGAGGGGCGGAAAACTGGTCCAGACACCTCCCCACCGCCTCTTTACCTCGAAGCCTAGTTTGCGGAGCTCCTGCGCATACTCGCCGGTGAGTTTCATGTCGGAGAGGATAGCCACTCCTCCGGGCTTGAGGACACGTGCGATGTGATGAAGTGCCGCGAGCCGAGTCGGGCGATCGTAGATATTGTGCAGGCAGAGATTGGAGACGACGAGATCGAAGGAGGCGCCGGGGAAAGGCATCTCGGCGGCAGACTGGCTGACCAGGGTGCAACGGGCTGCAACTCCCTCCAGATCGAGATTGTGGCGGGTGGCTGCCTCCGCGTTCCCGGAGAGATCAACGGTCGACCATATATCGATACCCGTGGCGTGCCCATTAGCGTTCAGCCGTTTTGCGGCTCCAGCGAGCAGCAGACCTTTGCCGCAACCGACGTCCAGGACTCGTTCGTCGCCGCGCCAGTCGTAGAGCGACAGCATGAAGTCGCGGTGATGAAACTTTCCTACCTTGACGTAGAGGAGATAGAGGAAGGCCTGGACGAGGAGAAAGCCTGCGGGCCACAGGAAGGACGCCGAGATTAGCTTGATGGGGCCAAGATTGAGAGGAGATGGAAGGAAGACTCCCAGCAGAAGGCAGAGCCCGCCGAAGAGAAAGAGATTGCGAAGAACCGCAGGCGCGTCGATACCGTAGTCGGGCCTGGTCGTTGCGGAGGTCGTAGCTGAAGCATTCATGGTTACCGAGTATCCATGCGGCTTGCGGTGCGTACCAGCGATTTCTGATTCGCACCGCGATGTCAGTTGACAGCTACTGTCATAGATCGTCGTCGGCTGCAACTGCAGCTGGAATCCCGCCCTCGCGACGCATTTTGAGATAACCGCGGATAAAGGGCTCGAGGTCGCCATCAAGCACTTTGTCGACATCGCCTACTTCTACGCGGGTGCGAAGATCTTTCGCCATGCGGTAGGGCTGGAGAACGTAGTTGCGGATCTGCGAGCCGAATTTAATGTCGAGCTTGGAGTCTTCAAGCTTCTTGCTGACGGCCTTCTTCTTGTCGAGCTCGTACTCATAGAGGCGCGAACGAAGAAGCTTCATCGCCTTTTCCTTATTCTTGTGCTGCGAGCGCTCGTTCTGACATCCGGCGACGAGGCCAGTGGGAAGGTGCGTGATACGTACGGCAGAGTCGGTGGTGTTGACGTGCTGACCGCCTTTTCCTCCAGACCGGTAGGTATCGATGCGCAGATCTTCGGGCTTGATATCGATGACGATGGTGTCATCGATCTCGGGCGAGACGAATACGGAGGCGAAGCTGGTGTGCCTGCGCTTGGCGGAGTCGTACGGCGAGATTCGCACGAGGCGATGCACGCCGGTCTCGCCGGAGAGCAGGCCGAAAGCGAAGTCACCGGAGATGGTGAAGGTCGCAGATTTGATGCCGGCCTCGTCACCGTCCTGGACTTCGTTGATCTCCACCTTGAAGCTCTGACGCTCACCCCAGCGGATGTACATGCGCATGAGCATCTCGGCCCAGTCCTGGGACTCGGTGCCGCCTGCGCCAGGATGCACGACGACGACGGCGTTGAGCGGGTCGGTCTCTCCGGAGAGCATGGTCTTCGATTCGAGCTGGTCGGCGAAGTTGACCAACGCCGGGATCTCGCGGGCGAGATCCGCCTCGGTGTCTTCGCCCTCGCGAGCGAGCTCGAAGTAAGCCTCGATATCGTCGGAACGGCGAGCGAGCTCGGCGTCGTCGGCAAGCAGGTTCTCGATACGCTTGCGTTCGCGCATCAGCGGCTGCGAGCGAGCAGGATCTGCCCAGACGGCGGGGTCAGAGGTTTTTTCTTCGATGACAGCTAGTTCACGGCGAAGGCGAGGCGAGTCAAAGATACTCCCGCAGATCGCGAATCTTTTCGCGCACCGGGGAGTACGTGTATTCCAGATCACTCAGCATCGTTCTAGTCTACGGCAAAGCGGGATCGAAGGCTCAGGCCGAGGGCTGCAGCTGTGATGACGGCGCAGAGCCAGGCGAACCAGTCGCCATGAGCGGCGTAGAAGGTGATGTCATGTTCGTAGCCGAAACCGACGCGAATGCTGGTCCGGACGTGTCGCGGGGCAGCCGCTACGACATGGCCGTCAGGGTCGATGGAGCTGGTAACCCCAGTATTGGTCGCGCGTAGTACCCAGCGATGATTTTCGATCGCACGCATCCGCACCATGTTGAGATGCTGCCAGGGCGCGCTGGTGTCTCCGTACCAGCCATCGTTGGAGATGTTGATAAGCACGTCGGCTCCATCTCGGACGAACTGGCGAACCTCGTCGGCGAAGATCGATTCGTAGCAGATGAAGGTTCCGTAACGATGACCATTCACAGAAAACAGGCTGCGCGTTGCGCCCGCATCGAACGTGCCGGCCTCGTGCAGAAGGTTCTGCGCGAAGAAGAAGAGACTTTTGAACGGCACATACTCCCCAAAGGGAACGAGGTGCATCTTGTCGTAGCGACCTGCAAAGTCTCCCTGTGGCGTGACAAAGGAAGCGGAGTTAAACAGAAAGTACCCGCGTGCGTTGGAGGTCGTGCGATCGATGGCAACGTTACCCACGATCACCGGGGCGTGTGCCTGCTTCGCCAGCGCCGAAATGGCAGAGCGGAACTCAGGGTCGTCCTGCTGGAAAGGAGCCGGGGACTCCGGCCAGACGATCAGGTCTGAATCGCGCGGCCCTGGTGTTGGAACGAACTGAAGGATCGGAGTTCCCTTCCGTTCCGGTATCCCGAGATACATCCGGTCTCCGGGGTGACGGCTGAGGTAAGCGAAGGACTCCAGCAACTGCCCGGCCGGGGGCTCGGGCCCTTGAGCTGCCGCGCCTACCTCGAGATTTTGCTGCACCAGCGTGGCCGTCGCAGTCGCGGGATGTCTTCGCAGCCTGGCAACCCGGCGCACGCCCACAACATATCCCACGACAAGAACAACACCGACTGCAGTCAGGATGAGGCGGGTGTGCCGGCGCTCGCGGATCTCAATTCGTATCAGCCACAGGGCGTTGATCAGGGCGATGACGAAGGAGAGGCCGTAGGCTCCGGTGATCGGCGCCAGCCTGGTCAGCGCGGCATTGTCGACCTGAGAGATTCCCAGGAGATCCCATGGCAAGCCGGTGATGCGAGCCCGCGCCAGTTCTACGGCAACCCACGCAAAAGGGCTGAGCCATAAGGCGGTCTGGGCTCCGAAACGAGATCGGATCACACCGAAGAGGCCGCCAAAGAGCGCGTGATAAAGCCCCAGATAGAGGCAGAAGAGGATAAGGATGCCCGCGGCGATGGGCTTGTCGAGCCCGCCGTAGAGATACATGGTCTGGTAGATCCAGTAACAATTGCCCAAATACCAGATAAACCCGCACAGATATCCCAGCGCGGCGCTCTGCCATGCGGTCAGGTGACCGCCCTTCCTGTCGTCGCGAGAGAGTGCCCACAAGAGAGGCGTGAGCGCCGCCCAGCAGAATGCCGCGCGCCAGGCAGGAACGGGCCCCGCGACCGGAAAAGGCACAACCTGCAGGACGCCGGAGAGGGCGGCCATGGCCCAAAGCCGTCCGGGGATAAGTCGCATCGCGGTTGAGTCTATCATCCGAAACTAGGTTCTATAATGAGCAGCTATGGACCATCTGCTCCATCTGCTCAGCGCTGTCCTCGTGCCACTCTTCTTTATCGGGATGGCAGGGTCCATGCTTGTCGTCCTGTTCACGGTGCTGCGCGATTTGCAGGAGATCTTCACGAGTGACGAAGAGGAAGAGCCGTAGACCTTTAGCGAGCTCCTTTACCGAAGAATCCGCGAGAAAACGAGGACCGACCAATTGACGATGAGCGGGGCCGCTCTTAAACTAGCTTCCGGACGATAGTTTTCCGGACGCAGTGAGAGCCTCGAACGCGTCCTAACACTCAATGGCTTCAGCAAAAAATACTGTCGTTCTGCCGCAATCCAATCGGGTACGCCTCGTCGTGGCGTCCTCGGTCATGCTTACATTCATCTCTTTCTGGCGAGCGGCTGCCATTGTTCTCAATGATTTAGGCTCGTCGGCGTTTTACGCGGGTGGTCTTGCTGAAGAGGCCGTTGGCAAATCCGCCCCCTGGCTGATCCTGGCTGTCGTCTTCTTCGCCTATGCTGTGCGCTCCGTGTACGTGGAAAGCTGCTCCATGTTTACGCGGGGTGGGGTCTATCGCATCGTCAAGGAAGCTCTTGGCAGCACCTTCGCCAAGGTGAGCGTCTCGGCATTGATGTTCGATTACGTCCTGACGGGCCCCATTTCGGGGGTATCCGCTGGACACTACATCACCGGCCTGCTGAATGACCTGTTCACCTTCGCAGGTGCCAGATTTCACTGGGCGACCGTTCCTCACCTGAGACCGGATATTGCCTCAGCCGTCATCGCCGCAGCGATCACGCTGTACTTCTGGTGGCAGAACACAAAAGGAATAGAAGAATCCAGCCAGCGTGCCCTCGATATCATGAAGATCACCACCGTCATGGTGGTGATTCTTTTGTTCTGGGGAATCTTCACGGTTCTCCATCGTGGAGCGCAGCTTCCTCCGCTTCCCGTTCCGTCCAACCTCCACTTCAGCTCTGATGCGCTGGGCTTTTTAAAGGGGACGAAATTCGCGACCACACTTGGCCTCTTTGGCGTGCTGATGGCGTTCGGCCATTCCGTACTCGCCATGAGCGGCGAAGAGTCACTGGCACAGGTCAATCGCGAGATCGAGCATCCCAAACTGAAGAACCTGAAGCGTGCCGCGCTCGTCATCGCAACTTACAGCTTCTTCTTCACCGGCCTGTGCTCGCTGCTGGCCGTCATGATCATTCCCGACGGCGTTCGCGTTCACGTCTATCGCGACAACCTTATCGCTGGAATGGCCATGTATATGGTCGGCCCCGAAGTCCTCCGTATCATCTTCCGGTGCTTCGTTGTGCTGGTCGGCTTCCTGATCCTTGGGGGGGCGGTGAACACCGCAATCGTCGGCTCGACCGGCGTGCTCATGCGGATTGCGGAAGATGGAGTCCTGACCGAATGGTTCCGCAAGCCACAGAAGAAGTACGGCACAAGCTATCGCATCGTCAATCTTGTCGCGGGAATGCAGCTGCTGGTCATCGCGCTGACCCACGGCAATGTAGTTGTGATCGGTGAAGCTTATGCATTTGGAGTCATCTGGAGCTTCACCTTCAATGCTCTCGCGATGCTGATTCTGCGCTGGAAGTACCATGGCGAACGCGGCTGGAAGGTTCCGCTGAATGTTCGCATCGGCAAGACCGAAATTCCTATCGGATTGATTTCGGTCTTCCTGGTTCTTTCGACAACAGCGGTAGTCAATCTCTTCACGAAATCAGTCGCCACGGTAAGCGGAGTGATCTTCGCCGCGGCCTTCTTCGTCATCTTCTCGCTCTCGGAGAGAACCAATAAACGCCGTCATGATCTGACCAGCCGCCAGATGCGGGAGCACTTCCAGCTCGAGCATCAGGACACGATCGGCAGCGCTTCGCTGGATATTCGTCCAGGCGCGGTGATCGTCACCATGCGCGACTCCGCTGCTCCGTTCGCGCTCAAGTGGGCTCTTACCCACACAAACACCGAAGAGCAGGACATTGTCGTCCTCGCGGCCCGCATGATGGGAGTAGGCGGCCCAGAGTACGTGGAAGCGTCCGAACAGCTATTCAGTGAACATGAGCAGATGTTGTTTACGAAGGCAGTATCGGTTGCGGAGAGCTTCGGAAAACATATCTCGCTCCTTGTCGTTCCTGCAGGTGACATCTTCGCAGCGCTGGTGCGGACCGCGAACTCACTGGATGCGGCAGCCGTGATCTCCGGGCTTTCGAGCAAGTTGACCGCGGAGGAACAGGCTTATCATGTAGGCCAGGCGTGGGAGGCGCTTCCCGAACCGAAACGCCAGTTCACCTTCTACATTATTAAGCCCGATGGTGAGGCGCTCAGCTTCCACATCGGTCCGCATGCCCCTACGATTCAGCCAGATGAAGTGCAGCTTGTCCATCGTCTCTGGCTTAATCTGAGGCGAGATCCCGGCATGCGCGACCTGCATCACAGCGACATCATAACTTATGCGCTCACACGCATGGCATCTGAGTTCAATCGCGACAAAGAAGGCACTCTGCTCGAGTTACAACGCTACATGCAACGATCGGTGCAACACCGCAGACTTGGCAATCTTTACCACGAAGAGATGGATAAGTCAGGCCCAGGGTATGCCATTCGAACTCACTCCGAAGTTCAGCCAGATAAAGAAAAAGTAGAAACGACGCCAAAATAACGAGACGGCTAGCGTCGCTTCGTTTGCGAGAGACGACTGACTTCTGTATCGTACCTCTTAGGTTTTCGATATCTGGTTCCGAGTTAAAGAATAAGCGGGCTTGCTATCATTACTCCCCTACTTAGGAGACCTTCCGTGGAAGTTACTCGAATTATTGCTGAGATCGACGCACAGATTCAGAAGCTGCAGCAGGCACGCGCTTTGCTTGCGGATGTGCCCAAGCCCGTTCGTGCTGGTCGAGGCCGCCCCAAGGTGAGTTCGGCTGGGACGGCAGCCAGCGGCAAGCGGAAACGCAAACTGACTCCTGAGGGTCGCAAGCGCATTGCCGATGCCATGAAAAAGCGTTGGGCGGAACGGAGAAAGCAGACCTCCGGAAAGTAAATTTGGTTTTCCTTCGAAATTGGAAAAAGGCGCAATCGGCCAGAACTCAGGCCCATTGCGCCTTTCACTCTTTAATGCAGCCAAAGAAGAATCATCGAGTGACAATGACTTCGCGGAGGCTATCCTTCGCCAGGAAAAACCTGTAGCTGCTGAAGTCTCGAAGCAGATTTTCGACCTTGCGATTGCTATAGGTGTTCCGCAAGGGATAATTTCCCGCTTTTTGAATCTCCACGACTTCAGTATCGCTGAGATGATATCGGCAGAAAGCCGTCCCGGGATCGCTGTTCGCATGGAAGAAGGCCAGCATAAGCCCACCTGGAGCTATCACCTCATGTAACTTGGCGAAGACGGGTTCTACCAGCGCCTCCGGTAGAAAATCCACGGTGTCCCACAAGATGACGACATCGAAATTACGGCCGGAGAAGTTGAGGTTAGTTTCAAAGAATCGCTCGACGTCATAACGCGGCTCTTCCCCCGCTTCTCCCTGAATCATCCACTCCGCCTTGGCTGCCTCTTCTACAAGGTTTGCCATATAAATGCTGTGGCCAAGGCTGGTGATGTAATTGATATTCGTCGAAGACGTAGGACCGATATCCAACACACGCAGCGACTCCTGGCCCTTCAGATGCTTCTGAAGTTCCTTCCAGCCGCTGGAGTGCCGCGGAACCTTTGCATCCGATCCGCGGGACGTACCCGCGCCTTCGCCGCCGCCGAAGAGATTGCGCATTGCTCGCTTTCCTCCCGCTAAGCTTTGGGTTCAAGCTGAAGATTCGCCTGCCCCGAGTTTGCGATTGCGGATGGGGCGCCCGATCCGGATTCACTCCCTCCTGGGGTCACCTTGCCCTTGAACGTCGCGTTCTCTTCGATCGATAGACGCCCACCGAGGATGTCGCCATAGACCACCGCTGAGCTTCGGATCTCGATGCGACCGGTCGCATGAAGATTTCCGGTCAGGTTCCCAAAGATCACGAGATCTTTAGCATGGACATCGGCCAATACCCGGGCATTCGGACCGATCGTCAAAGCATGGTCGGACAGTGTAACGGTTCCCTCCATATCGCCGTCCATGTAGAGGTCTTCATTTCCGGACAGCTCACCCCGAATGGTGACTGACTTGCCGATGACAGTGGATCCTTCCGCTGGCTTCATTCCTTTTCATCTCTCCTAAGTGGATGCTGCCGACATTCTGCACCTTGCCCGAACTATACCCAACGGCCTGCTGCTAGGCAAACCGAGGAAAGCAAAGCGGAAAACTTTGCAAGCTATCGTTACGTCATACGTAAGATAGTCAAGACTGTGTTCAAGCATGCCAACGGGTATGGAAATGAGGTTGAGTGAGGTTGAAAGATTGCACGCAAGGCAACCAGCCCACTTCGCGCACGTCCCTCTTTGCCTCCGTGAAGGCTCGACGCCTGTCCGCCGTTCTCTGCTTCCCCATTCTTTTTTCGATCCTTTCCATCCCGGCGCGTGCGCAAACAGCCTCTGCGACCGCTCCACCGGTATCTGCCTCCCTGCTTGCCATTCCACCGCGCAGCTGGGTAGTCGACACCGCCGCCAGAGAGCTGGAAGCGCTCCACAACAAAAGTTCTTTTCTCCGCTATCGCATGCATATGGTCAACGCGAAAGGCGATCAGGTACGAGACGTTATCGAAAGCAGAGACGGGTCGGTGGCGCGCCTGATCCTTCGCGATGGCAAGCCGCTGACGGAAGAGCAGGACAAGGCAGAGCGGCAGCGGCTCAACGACATGCTGAAGGATCCCAATGCCTTCGCGAAGCACGTCAAAGACAGCGAATCAGGGAAAAAAGTTGCCGATCAACTGATTCGCCTAATGCCGGACGCCATGATCTATACCTACGTCCCAGGCCAGCCGCAGACCGGAAAACATCCCGGCATGACGGAAGTGGTGATCGACTACGAGCCGAACCCGAAGTTTCATCCGCCCACAACGACGGCTGAGGCGCTCACGGGTCTTCGAGGTCGTGCCTGGATCGACGCAAAGACGAAAGAGACAGTCCGAATGGAGGGAACCGTCTTCCGTGGAGTGAATTTCGGGTGGGGTATGCTGGCTCACATCTATCCGGGAGGCCGCCTGGTGCTCGAGCAAGCCGATGCCGGCAATGGACGGTGGATCTTCACCCACTTCATGGAGCGAATCTCGGTCCGAGCCCTGATGGTGAAGACCCTGAATATCCAAGCAGATATCGATGCCTCAGAGTTTCGTCCTGTTGCTGCAATGAGCTATCAGGATGCCATTCATCAACTACTAAACACGCCACTGCCGACGCACTAGGCTGCCGCGTAGCCTATGCGGTTACACGTGCCTTCGCACGCAATGTCTGCTTGCGGACAGTCAATTCGTCGATTCTGTCCCGCAACACGGCATAGCCGGATCCCACGCCGGTGGGGACGGCGATTTCCCCGGCTTTGCTGACGGTTACCTCGGGTTCAATGATGTCCTGGGCCCAGTAACGTGCTGAGGCAGACACATCCCCTGGCAGCGAGAAGTTCGGCAGCGATGAGAGCGCAATGTTGTGCACGCGCCCGATGCCCGTCTCCAACATGCCTCCGCACCAGACTGGAACTCCGCGTTCTTCGGCAGCGTTGTGCACGGCGATCGCTTCGCTGAAACCGCCTACGCGCCCCACCTTGATGTTGAGGATCTGACAGGACTCCATGTCGATAGCTGCCAGCGCATCACGGCGGTTGCGGATGGATTCATCGAGGCAGACCGCTGTTTCGATCCGCTTCTGCAACATCGAGTGAAAGTAGAAGTCGTCGTACCATAGGGGCTGCTCGATCATCAGCAGGTTGAACTTATCCCATGATGCGATGTGATCGAAGTCCTTCATGCGGTAAGCGGAGTTGGCGTCGCAGCTCAACAGGATCTCGGGCCAGCGATTGCGGACGGCTTCGAAGATCTCGAGATCCCAGCCCGGTTTGCACTTCAGCTTGATTCGCTGATACCCCGCCGAAACCTCTGTCTCAACCTTTTCGAGCAGCTTTTCCAGGGAGGGCTGAATTCCGATGGAAACGCCGCAGGGAATCACCTCGCGGGTCCCCCCCAGCAGCTGAGCGAGCGAGATCTTCTTACTCTGCGCTTCCAGGTCCCACACCGCATTCTCAAGCGCAGCTTTGGCCATGCGATGACCGCGTATTTGCTTCAGGAGGTCTGGGACATCTCCTCCGCCCTGCAGGTCCGTATCCAGCAACCTTGGGGCAAGCTCCGTCTCAGTAATAATCCAGGCGGTGTCGATCATCTCGTCGCTGAAGTAGGGATGCTCGCCGGCCACACACTCTCCCCATGCGGTCAGTCCTTCGCTCTCGAGCTCAATGAGGAGGATGCGGCGTGCCGTCGTCAGGCCGAAGCTGGTCTCAAAGGGATGAGCCAGCGGCATATTGATCTCGCGCATGTGAATTGCATCGATGTTTAGCATTTTGAATCCCGTCCTTACGAGAAATTTTTCAGATGGCAGCAGGAAGATTTTCTTTTCTAATGTTCAGCTCCAGGCACCCTGCGCTTTATCGTTCCATGCACCAAGCAGAAAAGTTCCATCGCCTTCAACATTTCGCTCATAACCTACGACGCTGAGACCACGATCAAACGCCGACTGGAGTTTCTCCCGATTCGACGTCTGCAGCTGCTGCGCCAAGGATCTGTTCTGGGAATCCTGCTTCCACTGGTAGATGGCGTGCGGGACAAGGATGCGTTCGACAATCTGGATGGTTGGCGTCTCCCCATTCAACATGTTTGTGACTCTCGGGGATTTCAGCCACCATTCCGCGTATAGCCTATCCGTAGGAAGTCCGCCCTGCAAGGGTGAAGATGAGGGACCGTAGAAATCCGCCCTGTAACGCCGCGAAATTGCGCCAAGCCGCGCGATATTCAGATGAGCGTTCTTAATCTCGAGTGGATCGAAGGTCCATTCCATCAGATCGAAGCCACGGGCGATGGCGTCGTCCCTCTGCGCGAGCTTGAGTCTGCGGCCAAGGCCGGCGTTCCGGTAATTTGAAAGCACTGCCAGCATATGGGAATGGAGGTAGGCATGACCGTTGCGATACCCCGGCAAGGACATCGCGAAACCGACAATGGTGTCTCCGTCGAAGGCTCCAAGTACCTGCCCGCCGATTCGCTGGGCCACTAGAAAGACGCGCCGGGGGATCAGGTCCCCATCGCTGTATCCCCAGACTTCAATCTGCAGGACGATACAACGCTCAAACTGTTCCAGCGTGGTCAGTGGCCGAATCTCGATCTTGTCTTGTTTTCCCGTGCTCATCATTCCAACAGTTCTTTCCATCCATGAATTTCGAGATAGCGCGTCGAACTATCTTTGAGATTGCTTCGCCTCTCTCCAAAGCGAATCAAGCTTCTCCGAATCGAGTGCCGCGAGGCCTTCGCCTCCCTTTGCCTTACGCTCCATTGCGGTAAAGCGGTGGCGAAACTTTGCGTTCGATCTGCGCAGCGCCGACTCGGGATTGACCTTCAGATGCCGTGCAAGATTCACGACAGTAAACATCAGGTCTCCCAACTCTTCTTCAATGGCGATGGAGTTCACCTCTTTACTGGGTTCTTCGGAGTACACCTCAGCGCGAAGTTCCGCGATCTCCTCATCCAGCTTCGCGAAGAGGCCTTCCATATTGGGCCAGTCAAATCCCACCTTGGCAGCGCGCGACCCTAATTTCTCCGCCTCGATCAAGGCAGGCATCGAACGCGGAATCTCACCCAGCAGCGACGTCTCGACCTGAGCTCCCGAAGTGCGCTTTTCCTCTCGCTTGATCTCTTCCCAGTTTTTCAACACGGCCGCTGCATCCTCGGCCTTAACATCGCCAAAGATGTGCGGATGGCGTCGAATCAGCTTTTCATTCAGATTTGCAGCGACATCGTTGATGGTGAAATAGCCGGTTTCAGCCGCCATCTGCGAATAGAACAGCACCTGTAGAAGCAGATCGCCAAGTTCGTCTTTCAGATCCGGCCACGCTCTCCTCTCAATTGCGTCGAAAACCTCGTAGGTTTCCTCGAGCGTGTAACGCTTGATCGTATCGAAAGTCTGCTCCCTGTCCCAGGGACACCCGTCGGGTCCACGAAGCCTTGCCATAATCTGCACAGCCTCAAGCAGGTTTCGTGCAATCTCTTCGTCTTCAGCGGATCCCATAGCTCCACTTTACCCGAATCGCCTGAACGAGCGCATCTTACGTGATAGCATCCTGACGAAGAGATAACCATGCACAATTCCGGCAATAGTTCCGCTTCAGGGAAAAAGAAAAGCCCTATTCTATGGATTCTTCTGGCAATACCCTACCTTGCGCTTTGCTTTCCGCAGCTTTACGCGCGTAGTACACCGGTATTGTGGGGCTTTCCGTTCTTTTACTGGTACCAGTTCGCGTGGGTAGTCCTTACATCGCTGCTTCTGGGGCTGATCTATCGGGCACTGAAAGATTAGCGAGAAGCGCGACCTCCCGGCAGGAGGTTGCTTACGCCCCTAAAAAGCCATGGGATTGTGAAGATGAAGAGACTTTCAAGAAGAGAGTTCTGCGTACTAACCGGGAGCGTCATTGCCGGAGCTTCCAGCCGAAACCTCTGGTCTGCTCCTATGAAAGGAGGCTACTCGCTGGTCGGAGCAACAGATCACGAGCGAATTCTCGCAGCGGCCAACCGATATCTCTCCGAAAAACCCATAACAGTAACGGCGTCCCACTCCGATCGCAGCCCTGGCGGTCCAAACGATTTTTACTCCGAAGGAGACTATTGGTGGCCCGACCCGAAGAACCCGGGCGGCCCCTATATTCGTCGCGATGGATTCAGCAACCCCGAAAACTTCAATGCGCATCGTGAAGCGATGGTGCGGCTCAGCCTCATTGTTCCCGCTCTGACTGCGGCATGGCTGCTCAGCCGGCAGAAGAAATACTCTGATCATGCGGCGCGCCATCTGGATGCGTGGTTCGTAAATCCCGCGACAAAGATGAGCCCGAACCTGCAGTATGCCCAGGCTATCTTTGGCGTAAACAAAGGGCGCGGCATTGGTGTCATCGACACGCTGCACCTGGTTGAGGTGGCTCGGGCTGCCACCTTGCTGGATAAAGCCAGCGCGCTACGATCCGGAGGCGAGATTCGCCGTTGGTTCACCGACTACCTCGAATGGATGCGCACCTCAAAGAACGGCCAGGAGGAGCGCGACGCCGACAACAACCATGGAACCTGCTGGGTCCTGCAGGCCGGTGAGTTCGCCCGCTTCACCGGTAACCTCGAAGTCATGCAATGGTGTCGGGATCGCTTCCGCACAACCCTCGTTCCCCACCAGATCGCTCCGGATGGAAGCCTTCCCCTGGAGTTAGCTCGCACCAAGCCGTATAGCTACTCTCTCTTCAACATGGACGTCCTCTGCGGACTGGCCCAGAGCATCTCCAGCACTCAGGACAACCTCTGGACATTCTCTACGCCAGACGGACGGGGCCTCCAGAAGATGATGGAGTTCATGTTCCCTTTCATCGACGACAAGACGAAATGGCCCTACGCGCATGATGTCGAACATTGGGACGACTTCCCGGTACGTAATCCAGCCCTGCTCTTCTCCGGCCTGGCCTACGACAAGCCGGATTACATCACCGTATGGAGGCGGCTGAATCCTGACCCCGCCGTGCCTGAGGTGATTCGCAACTTCCCAATCCGCCAGCCCCTGCTCTGGGTCTCGCAAGCTTAGTGAATTAAAAAGTACACCGCCGCTGAGATCTTCCAGCGGCGGTGTACATACGAGAAGAAGCGCTTATCTAGTGCTTGCCGCCCGCGAGACGATTCATCTCGTAAGCCGCCATCAGAAATCCTCCCACGCCGTATACATGGCTGGATGAGGGTTTGAACTTGCCCGGCTGTCCATCGACAGGTTGGATCGACCCCAGCCGGCCATCGGCATAGACGTGTTCGAGCATTCCCTTCCACGATTTTTCGACGACTGGAAAATAGGTCTTGCGATCGAGGATATGTTCGTTGATTCCATAGGCAATGGCATACGTGAAGAACGCTGATCCCGAGACCTCGGGCAGGTCATATGCATCCGGGTCGAGCAGGCCCGAGCGCCACAGGCCATCTTTGCCCTGGATCGATTTCACCTCTTCCGCCATCTGCCGGAACTGCTCGACGTACTTCGCTCGTGCCGGATAGTTCTTCGGCATAATCTCAAGCACCTTCACCAGACCGCCCATCACCCACCCGTTGCCACGCGACCAGTAGAGATTTTTACCGTTGGCCTGCTTCTGCGTAAGGTAACGTTCGTCGCGGAAGTAAAGATGATCCTGTTGGTTGTAGAGGGTCTTCGAGGTAAGCCACCACTCATGATCCATGTAATCGAGGTACTTCTTATCGCCCGTCGCAAGATACATCCGCGATAAGACCGGAGGAGCCATATACAGCGCATCGCACCACCACCACAGCAGCTTGGCAGGATCGTCGGGGCGAACCACCAGACGATCCATGATCTCTTTTGTGTTTGCCATGCGCTCCGGCTTGCGGGCATTCTTCGGATCGCCGAGATAGAGATCCATGTAAGCCTTACCGAGGGCCTGATCGTCGGCGTGCGGAAAGCGGTTATCGATCAGCTGCCACTTCTCCTCCTCGGAGTACTTGAGAACGGCGTTACGAAATGCCGGATCGCCGGTGGTCTTTGACGCGGCCAGCAGCCCGTCATAGAGTGCCGCATAGGTCCACAGCCGGTTGAACGTCGGCTCGGCGGCTTTTACCTGCCAGGCTGCGACCTTTTCGGCAACAGCCTGAATTGCTTTTGGCTTCAACTCGGAAGAGAGATCCGTGGCCAGTGGCCCGGGATCGTCCGGAGCATCGCCTGAAGCCTTGGAATCCGGCACGGGCTTGCTGGCAGCAGCGGGCGCAGCCTGTGCGAAGCTACAGGTGCTAGTGGTGGCCAACGCGCTCAAAGCAATCAGGCCAATAGCACCGGCCCGACGGGCGACAGACAAATCAAACCAGGATGGACGCGACGATCGAAGTTCAGCAATCGACATAAGAGAGACAGATTTCCTTTCAGTTCAGTTGAGACCCTGGTTCATCACAAGTGCGACTGCACTGCGTAACCGGGCGGTGTTCCCCTCAAACGAGGGACGTAGCTTGGGGGCTTTGGAGAAGGCATTTTGCCTGAGCTCGGCTTCGATCTTAGGGCCAAACAGATGCCAGGCGCTTGTGATGTCGCCGACGATAATAATCTCGCTTGGAGCTAGTGCTGAAGCGATCATTCGTAACCCGCGGCCAAGGAAGCCCGACATCTTTTCCAGGGCCTTGATGGCATTGCGATCATCGGTCTGCGCCATCTTTACCAAAGCCGAAAAGCTGGATGCGTTTCGACCGCTGATCTCGTGATAGTAGCGCAGGCCGGCACGGTTGGAGGCGACAGTCTCCCAGCATCCACGGCCTCCGCACCCGCACGGATGGCCGTCATGCTCCATCTCGACATGCCCGAACTCACCGGCCATCCCGTTCGCTCCGCGAAGCAGACGGCCGTTGGAGAAGATGCCTGTCCCGATGCCTTCCGATACGTTCACGACGACCAGATCATTCAATCCATCACTGTCGCCAAACCATACCTCCGAGAGCGCGCAGGCATTCGCAACATTTTCCATCTCCACGCGCAGGCCGGTCGCGCGATGGATCTTCGACTGAATACTCTGCATCGACCATCTCACATTCGGAGCGAAGATCGGTTTTTTCAACTGCGGATCTGCGCGCCCGGGGAGACTGATGCCGATTCCATCAAACGACTTGTCCGCATGATCGGTCATCAGCTTTCGTATGGCGGCAACAATCGGAGCGATCGCTTTATTCGGATCGCTCGGCAGAGCGACCACATTCTGCGCGACGATCCTTCCTCCCAGGTCCGTAACCGCGACCGTTGTTTGGGAAGGATGAATATCCAACGCGATCACGGCTCGCTGATGATTCAATTCCAGAAACGTCGGACGACGTCCTCGAGGGAGCCTTCCCGTTGATCCCTCAAGCACCCAGCGCTCCCGAATCAGGTCTTCCACGATAAGAGAGATAGTGCTTCGCTGTAGGCCGGAGACTCGGGCCAGGTCAGCACGCGAGATCGGCTGCCGTGTGCGGATAAGGTTGAAAACAAGATTGCGATTGATCTGGCGCGGTGTCTTGTTCGATGCGCTCTGTTTTCGTGTGAAGGTGAACGAATGTGTCGGAGGTGTCGGCATCTGGGCTTTCTCATTAAAAACACGAAGAACTGCAACTGTGCAGGTAAATATTTTCGCAAGCTCAAATTGCTTCTTTTTTCGTCTCGCTTCGCTTCTCTTGACATCTCGAGCGACGAGTCTTTATATCACTGACAGCGCGACATTTTGTAGATAGTTTGAATTATATGTTTCAAACGATGCTTCCCGTCCAGGCCCTCCCTGCTTGGAAGTGATGTAAACACATGCGCTGGAGTGAACGTTTAACCATGCCGACCCGCCGACAGTTTCTGAAAACCAGCGCGTCTACCGCTGCATCTCTCTCGCTTCTTTCTAACTCCGCGCTTGGAGCCTCCCTCGCTCGCCTGGCAGGTGTCTCCGATGTTCCATCACCAACCTCCGTGCGCCTCTCCTCCGGATGGGAGTTCGTTCGCGAGCCGCTTGGGGGGCTATGGGAGGTCTGGCACAGCAAAGAGATCGCCACCTGGCAATCGATTGCGATGCCACATTGCTTCAATGCCTATGACGGCTGCGACCCTGACACGCCCGCGTACCGAGGCAATGGCTGGTATCGCACCCACGTTGTCCTTGCAAATCCTTACCCGAACGGTCGCACCCTGCTCCACTTTGAAGGAGCCGGTCAAACAACTGCTGTCTATGTAGGAGACACCCTCGTCGGCAGGCATACCGGTGGCTACGATGAGTTTGTTTTCGACATCACCGATGCCATCCGCAAGCTTCCTTCGCCCCCTCCCGCGGATGCCGGAAGCAAGGAAAAACAACCGAGTGGAGTTCCCATTGCTATCCTCTGCGACAACTCGCGCGACCTGGACCGGATGCCCTCGGATCTTAGCGACTTCACGCTCTATGGAGGCCTGTACCGGCACGTCAATCTCGTCTACGTTCCCGCCGTCTCACTCGAGACCGTCCACGTAAAGACCAGCATAAACACACCAGAATCTCCCGCACAGATCGAGATCGCAGCCTCGCTCTACAATCCTTCCAATACCAACGATCCCGTCACTCTGGCAATTGACGTTCGCGACGCAAAAGGCGCCTCTGTCTACCAGAAAAAACAGGCTCTCCCACCATGGACGGAAGCCAAGCCGCTGACCAGCTTTACCCTGCGTACCCCCCAGCTCTGGAGTCCCGCCAGCCCGGCTCTCTACCAGTGCCGCATCACGTTTACCACTTCCAGCGGAGAGTACACGGCGAACGAGACCTTTGGGATTCGCCACACCGAATGGGTCGATCACGGCCCCTTCAAGCTCAACGGAGAACGCCTCCTTCTCCGCGGAACGCATCGTCACGAAGATCACGCTGGTTACGCCGCAGCCATGCCCGACGATCTCATCGAGCAGGAGATGCGCCTCATTAAAGAGATGGGTGCGAACTTCATTCGCCTCGCCCATTACCAGCAGTCGCGGCGCGTCCTCGAGCTCTGCGATCACCTCGGCATCCTCGTCTGGGAAGAGATTCCCTGGTGCCGCGGCGGCATCGGCAACGAAGTCTTCCAGGAGATGGGCCGCCGTACTCTGCGCAACATGGTCGCGCAGCACTACAACCACCCAAGCATCCTGCTCTGGGGACTCGGCAATGAAAACGACTGGCCTACGGAATATCCCGAGGTCGACCAGCAGAAGATCCGCGCCTACCTGACCGAGCTTCGCGACCTCTCCCACCAGCTCGATCCCTCGCGCATGACCACCATTCGCCGATGCGACTTCGCCCGCGACATTCCCGACGTCTACTCGCCCTCCATCTGGGCAGGCTGGTACAGCGGAACCTATCCCGAGTACCAGAAATCCCTCGAGACCCAGCGCGAGCGCGTCAAGCATCTCTTCCACGCCGAATGGGGAGCCGACAGCCATTCCGGCCGTCACTCCGAAAATCCCGACAAGGCCCTCGCCCAGATCGCCACCGGCCGTGGAACCGACGAGCGCGGTCTCGCCTACCTCAACGCAGGCGGCGAAGCCCGCGTCTCCAAGGACGGAGACTGGTCGGAGACCTATGCCTGCAACCTCTTCGACTGGCACCTGAAGGTGCAGGAGACCCTGCCCTGGTTCACTGGCTCCGCCCAGTGGGTCTTCAAAGACTTCACGACACCGCTTCGCGTGGAAAATCCCGTTCCCCGGGTCAATCAGAAGGGACTCATCACCCGCGACATGCAGAAGAAAGAGGCCTACTACGTCTTCCAGTCGTACTGGACTGACCTCCCAATGGTGCATATCTACGGTCATTCCTGGCCGGTCCGCTGGGGAGCCGCAGGAGAACAGAAGATGGTTAAGGTCTACTCCAACTGCGACACCGCCGAGCTCTTCCTCAATGGCGTCTCCGTCGGAATCCGTAAACGCAACAGCCAGAACTTTCCCGCCGCGGGTCTGCGCTGGATGGTCCCATTTGTCGAAGGCACGAACAAACTCCGCGTCGTCGCCCACAAAAATTCCGTAACCGCTAACGATGAGATCGAATTCCTTTACCAGACCAAAACCTGGGGAGCTCCGGCGACCCTGAAGCTCACGGAATCGCGGCGTGACGCAGATAAGGTCACCGTCGAGGCAAAACTGTATGACGCTCAGGGCGTCCTCTGCCTCGATGCCCGCAACCGCGTAAGGTTCACCGCAGCTGGGAACGACGTGCTGATTGACAACCTGGGCACTCCGACAGGCTCCCGTGTCGTCGAGCTCTGCATCGGCCGCGCCGAGATCAGCCTGAGGCGCGCGAAAGCAGGTCAGACCACCGTAGGAGTCAGTTCCAAGGGCATCGCGGATGCCTTCTGCCTGATCGGTTGAGAAGGAAGAAACCCGGCTCCTTCAGTTCCAATTTGGTCCCCTGATTCAAGACTTTTCTCTTTATGGGAGAGAAGACCATTGACAATTGTTCACTCCACGAACTATCTTTCAGCCGGTCCCTCAAAAAAATAGCTCTTACAAATGCATTGGCATAAGACAAACGATTGATTTGGACCATTTTTGGAGGCTCATCCATGTACGAACGCCTGAATTCTCTTGGTCAGAAGCTGCTGTTGGTCGCCTCGGCGGTGATTTTCCTGATCCCGAGCGCATCCGCACAACTGACCACAGCAACCATCCTCGGCGCTGTGTCTGATTCCACGGGAGCGGTTATCCCTGGAGCGCGTGTCACCACGACAAATGTTGAAACCCACTTTACCCGCTCGAGTTCAACCAACGCGGATGGAACGTATCGGCTTGAGTTTCTTCCCATCGGACACTATGAACTCAAGGTCGATGCGCAAGGCTTCAAAGCCTATTCGCAGACCAACATCACGCTGAATCTGAATGATCAGCTCACCAACGACATCACCCTCTCGCTCGGCGACGCTACTGAGACCGTCACCGTAACCGATCAGCCAAGCCTGGTTCAATCCAGCGCGTCCAGCCTTGGACGCGTAATTGACAACACCGAGGTGGATAATCTGCCTCTGGTAAACCGGGACGTTTATCAATTGCTCAGCCTGACAGCTGGCGTTCAGTCCAACACAAACGCCAATGTACTCGGCTATCCGCAGCAGGTTGTGTATATCAATGGCGGCACAGACAACTTCGTCGGCTCCGTGAGCTATTACTTGGATGGCGGACTGAACATGACCAGTCTGCGGAACACAGGAAACATCCTGCCGAACCCCGACGCTCTTCAGGAGTTCAATGTTCAAACCAACAACTACAACGCTCTTTATGGGCGTATGTCCGCTGGATTGGTGAACGTAGTTACCAAATCGGGTACGAATAGAGTGCATGGATCGGTCTTTGAATTTCTTCGCAACGATCGCCTGAACGCCAAACCCTGGAACGCAACGTCGAAGAGTTCTTACCATCGCAATCAGTTTGGAGCCACCTTAGGCGGTCCAATCCTTCACGATAAAACCTTCTTCTTCGGAACCTATGCCGGGCTCCGTCAATCGACACCCTCGTTCCTGAATGGCGCCACTGTTGCCACAGCAGCGGAACGCACGGGTGACTTTAGCGCGGATTTACCCTCGAATCTTCCCGCCAATTATGGATGCGGAGCGACGATCTCAGCAGCGGACAAGGCAGCGGGCAGGTTCATCGCGTGCAACCCGGTAACGAAGAAGCCTTTCGCCAACAACGTCATTAACACCCCGCTGGACCCCACAGTTCAAAACATCCTCAAACAATACATCCCCCTTCCCAACACCACAAACCAATCGACGGGTCAGTTCAACCGCTGGTCTGGGTACTCTCCTTCCGTGATGAACACGGATGAATTCCTCGTCAAAATCGACCACAACCTCACGGAAAATCAGCGGATTACAGCAGCGTATTTCAATACCAGCGGCATCCAGCAGCAGAGCCCGGGAGGCAACATCCTCTGGTCGCAACAGAACTATAACTGGCGGCAGCAGAATGCGAACGTAAGCCATACCTGGACAATCAGCCCCACGAAGATCAATCAAATCTGGGTTAACTACACGCGAATGCTGGCTGGCCGCCTGAATACACCTGGCACCTCTCTGGGTGACTTAGGTTCATCGTTCGCGGCACAGGGCACACCTTCTCTTCCTCAGATCACTGTCAGCGGTTATTTCACTGCGAGCCAGTCGATTGCAGGACCAAAGGCTGGAACGAACTTTTACTCGTTGCGTGACGTGTATAGCTGGAATAAGGGCAAGCACGCTGTATCATTCGGCGCGGAAGCCTCGCTCAATAAGGACATCCAGCAGACTTTGCTCAATAACTACGGCGTCTTCAGCTTCGACGGTTCACGTGCCATCGCCGGAAGCGGAGCGCCGACCAGCGTGCAGAATGGCCTGGTGGACTTTATTCTGGGTCTCCCGCGATCGATGAATCAAGATGCACCTGTAACCGCAATCGACAACATGTGGTTCTATGGCTTCTTTCTCCAGGACGACTTCAAAGTCAAGCCAAACTTTACCTTGAATGCGGGGATTCGCTGGGACGTGCAGCCGACTCCGACAGATCCCCAGAACCGTGTGGCTACGTTCATTCCCGGAGCTAAATCCACTTTCATCCCCAGCGCCCCGACCGGACTGCTCTTCCCTGGGGACGCCTACAACGGAGGAACCTTGCCGCGTGGCATCGTTGCGACCCGTTATCATCATGTCTCCCCACGCGTTGGTTTTGCATGGGATCCCTATGGCGATGGTCACACTGCGATTCGCGGTGCTGCGGGTATCTTCTACGGCAGCGTAGCCGGCAATGAGTGGAACGGCATGTCGAACTTCCTGCCCTTTGCCGTACGCAACAGCTACTCGAACATTACTTCGCTGACAGATATCTACTCGGACAAACGCAGCTTCCCCAGCGGTAATCCTTACCCCTACGTCTACAGCCCAAGTAATGCCCGATTCCTTCCCTCTGCTGCACTCGAAGGCATCGATCCGAATTACCAGTGGCCCTACACCTACCAGTTCAACCTGTCGGTCCAGCAGCAGTTCACACGTGACTTTGCCATGACGGTCAGCTACGTCAGTACGCTAACCCACAATGCGCCGTTTGCTCCCGACATTAACTACCCCATCTGGTCGCCAACTGCAAAATCAGGCGATCAGAACACGCGACGGCCCTTTGGCCCACAAGGCGGCACAGACCCACAAACGTTGACAACGGTAAATCAGATCCAGTCGAAGCAGACAGCTAACTATCACGGTCTCCAGGTGGACTTCGAAAAGCGCATGGGACATGGTGTAAGCGTCAAAGGATTCTACGTCTGGTCAAGGACGATGAGCAGCGCCCAGGTCAATAACAGTGGATCCGTCACAACGGGCGCACAGGACTTCAACCAACTTGGGCAGGAATACGGTCGGAGCGACACGGACATCCGGCATCGTTCGCAGACTTCGATCGTGTGGCAGCCGAATTACTTCGCCAATCATGGATTGCTGACGCGGTCTCTCTTGAATGGCTGGACCGTCTCGGGAATTGTGGTCTTCCAAAGCGGTACCCCATTCACGATTCAGACCGGCACGGATAACAACTTCGACGGGCAGACGAACGACCGTTCAAGCATCGTCCCGGGCCAACCCTTCAGAACCGCCCCCTTTACTCACGACTTGGGTTCGAAGTACTTCAACACCGCAGCATTCTGCGGCTACTCGGCAGGCTCCTGCCTTGGAATAGGACCTGGCGGGTCGGATGGCAACACCAAACGGAATAACTACTCAGGACCTGGCGCTAAGAATCTCAATGCAGCCGTCTTCCGCAACTTCAAGCTCTGGGAGGGCATTCAACTGCAAGGCAGAGTCGAAGCAACAAATGTCTTGAATATTGCCAACCTGAGAATCGGCGGCGATCCTGGCGCAAATGTCTCACTTAACAATGCGACGGCAGGAACAATCACCACGAACAGTTCCTTGTTTCCCATGCGCCAGCTTCAGGTAGGCGCTCGCATCCTCTTCTAACCCATCCCCACCTCTCCCGGGAGCGAAGAAACTCGCTCCCGGGAGTTTTCTTTTTAACCCGGACCCCCGAACCATCTCTGTTTCTCTGCGTCCAACGAAAGACCCGCCCCAAGGGCTTCGGTATAGTAAGACTTTCGGCTGTAGTTTGGAGGTAGTTCGCGTGTCTGTTCGGCGTGTGCTCACAACGTTTACCCTCGGCTTCGCTCTCCTTGGCGTCGCGCGCTCGCAGGATCTCGCCAGCTTCGAGAAGCGCACCACCGTCAAGGTGCTGCCCAATGGCCTTACTCTCATCGTCTGCGAACGTCCCGAAGCGCCCGTCTTCAGCTTCTACACCCTCGTCGATGCGGGCTCCGCCGACGATCCTCAGGGCGCAAGCGGCCTCGCGCACATGTTCGAGCACATGGCCTTCAAGGGCTCCACCGAGATCGGCACCTCCAACTATCCCGCCGAAAAAGCCGCCCTCGCAAAGGTCGAAACTGCCTACGCCGCCTACGATGACGAATACCGCAAGCGCGTAGGCCAGGATGCGGCAAAGCTCGCGCAGCTCAAGAAAGCCTTCGAAGACGCCCAGGACGCGGCGCAGAAGTACGTCATCCCCAATCAGTTCTCCGAAATCGCCGAGCAAAATGGCGCCGTCGGCATCAACGCCTCCACCGCCGAGGACTCCACCCAATACTTCTGGTCCATGCCCTCCAATCGCCTCGAGCTCTGGGCTTATCTTGAGAGCCAGCGCATCGGACATCCCGTCCAGCGCGAGTTCTACAAAGAGCGAGACGTCGTTCAGGAAGAGCGCCGCATGCGCATCGACTCCAGTCCCATCGGCCGCATGGTCGAACAGTTCCTCGCCACCGCTTACGTGGCCCATTCTTACGGGCGCAGCGGCGTCGGCTGGGAGAGCGAGATCTCACAGGTCACCGCCACCGAGGCCGAAGCCTTCCACAAGAAATACTACGTCCCTTCCAATATGGTCATTGCCGTCGTAGGCGACCTCAAGACATCCCAGGTCATGCCTGTCCTCGAGCGCTACTTCTCGAAGATTCCTGCCGGTCCCAAGCCAACTCCGATGACCACGATCGAGCCGCCGCAGTTCGCCGAAAAATCCGTAGTCATCCGCGAAGCCACCCAACCCTTCTACCTCGAGGGCTATCACCGTCCCGACTACCGCGATCCTGACGATTCCGTTTACGACGCCATCACCGACATCTTTTCCAACGGTCGCACCGCGCGGCTGTATCGTTCCCTCGTTCGCGATCAGAAGATCGCTGCCGAAGGCGAAGGCTTCTCCGGCTTTCCCGGCTACAAGTTCCCCGGCCTCTTCGCCGTCTATGCCGTTCCCCTTCCCGGTCACACGCCCGAAGAGATGCGAACAGCCATTCACAAGGAGCTCGACCGCCTGAAGACCGAAGACGTCTCCGACGAGGAACTCGAGCGCTTTAAGACCCGCGCCCGAGCCGATCTTCTCCGCGGGCTGGCCGACAATGACGGTCTCGCCCACCAGCTCGCCGAATACCAGATTCGCTACGGAGACTGGCGTCAGCTCTTCCGCGAGCTCGACAAGATCAACGCCGTCACCAAGGCCGACATCCGCCGCGTCTCCAATAAAATCTTCGTCGATAGCAACCGCACCAGTACGCGTATCGAGTTCGTTGCGCCAAAGAAACCCGTAAAGACCCAGGAAGGTGGGGAGTGAAGAGTTCTATGAACCAATATCGCTTGACGCTGGCAGCCACCGCCACCATTCTCGCCACCACGCTTCTGCCGTCCCACTCACACGCTCAGGCGACTGCTACCCCGACAAAGCCCGCCACCTCCACCGCCGCACCCGCGCAGGCATGGAAGAAGATCCCCATCCCGCCGCTTCACGAGTTCAAGCCTCAGCAGCCGAAACGCATCGAGCTCGCCAACGGTCTCGTTATCTTTCTCCAGGAAGACCACGAGCTTCCCTTCATCAATGGCAGCATTCTCATCCGCGGAGGGAGTCGGGACGAGCCCGCCGATAAAGTCAGTCTCGTCTCCCAATATGGCCAGGCCTGGCGCACCAGCGGCACCGCAACCGTGGATGGCGACAAGCTCGACGATCAGCTGGAATCCAAAGCTGCCCGCATCGAAACCTCAGGCGGCAGCGCCAACACCTCGCTTCGCTGGTCCAGCCTCAAGGGAGACTTCGACTCCGTCTTCGCCTCGGCAATCGACCTTCTCCTTCATCCCGCCTTTAAAGCTGACAAGCTCGCTCTCGCCAAGCGTCAGATCGATACCGGCATCTCCCGGCGCAACGACGACGCAAGCGGCATTGCCATTCGCGAGGCCGTCAAGCTGGTCTATGGCCCCGAGAGTCCCTTCGCGCGCCAGCCCGAATACGCTACTGTCGCCGCCGTCACCCTCGACGACTTGAAAGCCTGGCATGACCGCACAGTCACGCCCAACGGCATGATCGTCTCCGTCTCCGGCGACTTCAACTCCGCCGACATGGAACGCAAGCTACGCGCTGCCTTCGAGCCGCTCCCCCGCGGCCAGGTCATGGCCCAGGAAAAGTTCACCTTCACCGATCCCAAACCCGGTGTCCGTTTTGCTGAAAAAGAGGATGTCAACCAATCCAACGTCCTCATCGTCGGCCTCGGGACCGAACGCTCCAACCCCGACTATTACGCCCTCAGCGTCATGAACGAGATCTTCTCCGGGGGCTTCGGCTCGCGCGTCGTCCAGAACGTCCGCACCAAACTCGGCCTCGCTTACTCGGTCGACGGCAGCTTCGGAGCCTCCTATGACCATCCTGGAATCTTCTACGTCATCGCAGGCACCAAGAGCGCATCCACCGTTGCCGCTACAAAGGCCATGCTCGACGAGGTAGAACGCCTCAAGACGGTCCCTCCAACAGCCTCCGAGCTGGCGAAAGCGAAGGACCAGCTCCTGAACTCCTTCATCTTCCACTACGACTCGCCTGAGAAGATCCTCGGAGAACAGGTCAACCTCGCCTTTTACGGCTACCCTTCGGACTTCCTCGAGAAGTACAAGACCGGCATCGAAAAGGTCACCTCCGCTGACATCTCCCGCGTCGCCAACAAATATGTCGATCAGTCCAAGCTCGGCATCGTTGTCGTAGGCAACCCATCCGAGATCAAGCCACCCCTCAACGCACTCGGTGAATCGGTTACCCCAATCGATATCACGATCCCTCCGCCTCCGGACAAAGGAACGGAATAACAGCCCTCTCTTCTTCGGACGTTGTAGCCAAAGCCGTCTTTTTTTGAAAGTTTGAATTGACGGCACCCTACGCAGGGCATACGATTGCGCCGAATATCCCCGCGATGAGACCCGTGTCTTTAGCGGCAGGCCCTCAGGCTCAGGGTCCAGTTCTTTCTTCGGCCACAAGACCTCCTACACCCGACGTAATAGGCCCCGTTTTGGGTGATCGTCGCATTGCGATGCGCCGACACTGACCAGAATCAGTCTTGACGCCTTCGTGCCCTTTTGAGCTTTCCCGTCGGCGCCTGAATCACACCGAAACCCTCTCAGGTATTCGTGCGGCCCAAACTCAGGTGTTGTACACACGGATCTTCTCCTAGATGCCGAGTGGTTTCGTGTGCCAATCAAATTTTCCTGGAGAACAGACGATGAAACGCAGAGACTTCTTGAAATCTACTGCCGCCGTTGCTGGTGCCAGCATGGCCAGCCGACTCGGCTTTGCCAAAAATGTGGCCGAGCCGGGCCCTCAACCCAATATCCTCTTCATCCTCGTCGACGAGCTGCGCTGGCCCTCGGTCTTCCCCAAGGGAATCAATAATGCCGAAGGATACTTCAAGCGATTCATGCCCAACCTCTATAAGGGCATCTGGAAGAAAGGTGTCAAGTTCGGCGGATACTACACAGCTGCCGACGCCTGCACACCAGCCCGCAGCACTATCATCTCTGGTCTCTACACCCATCAGAACTGGATGGTCACCACCATCCTCAACACCCCGAATGTGCCCGTACTCAATCCCGCCTTCCCAACTTACGGAAAACTCTTACAGGTGGCCGGATACAAGACGCCCTACTTCGGCAAGTGGCATGTCTCTGTTCCCACCAACACGGATAACCTCGCCCAGTATGGCTTTCAATGGAACAGCTACCCCGATCCCACCGGCAGTAACCTGCAGGGAACCTACGGCGACGACAGCGCAACTCCGCCTTATCACAACGACGCCTACACTGCGAATCAGGCCGTCAACTATCTCAAGACGGTCAAGCCAAACGATGCTCCCTGGTGTCTCACCGTGGGATTCGTCAATCCTCATGATCGCGAGTTCTTCCCCGCCGGAACCGAATTCCAGACCATGACCAACGTCTTCGCCAACCCACGCCTCAACCCGCAGGGTCTGAAACAAAACGTCGATTACTCCGTCAGCGGGCCTCAAGTCCCCTGGGACCAGGACAAGCTGAAGTCTCCGCCCTCTTTTGGATTCCCCTTCCTCCCGCCCAACTGGGAGACACCGGCAATCTGGAAGGCCCAGAAGAAACCCACCACACAAACCTTCATTCGTGACTTCCAGCAGTTGGTCTGGGGAGGCACGACAGACAATACTCTTCAGCTCGGCTTCCGTGTCGTGCCCTACGGCAACAACGACACCGGTTACGGGATCGGCAGAGCTCCTTTCTATTACTGGCAGCGAGGACTCGACAGTTACGCCCAGATCACCAAGGTTCTCGACGACCAGGTCGGCGCTGTTCTCGATCAACTCAGCAAAGCTCCACAGAGCGTCATCGATAACACCATCGTCATCTTCGCCTCAGATCATGGCGAATACAGCGGAGCCCATGGCCTGCTCCAGGGAAAGCTAGGCACCGTGTACGAAGAGTGCATGCACATCCCACTCATCGTCATGGATCCCAGCGGGCGCTTCACCGGCGACACCAACGTCATTCGCAAAGGTCTATGCTCCTCGGTCGATCTTCTGCGAATGTTCGTCACCCTCGGCTACAAGGGCGACACAACCTGGCTGCAGGGCATCAACGGCCAGATCTACGGCAATCGCCACGACATGTATTCCATGCTCAAGTCGCGCTGGGCTTCCGGACGTGACTACGTTCTCTTCTCTACGGATGAGATTGCCCCAGACTTCTTCAACTTCAATAGCGCTCCCACCAACATCATTGGCCTGAAGACCGATGACACCAAGCTGGGCATCTATTCAAACTGGAAACCCGCCAGCACAACCATCGAACCCTCAAGCGTTCAAAAAGAGTTTTACGATCACGCAACAAGGCTCGGTGAATTGGAGCTGAACAACAGGCCGAACGATCCCCGGGCAGAGCAGGGATACGAGCAATTAGTGCAGAACCTCATTCCCAATGAGCTGGCACAACCTCTCCCCGGATCACCGCTCGATCCCAACTCGTTAAGGTCCGAACAGATCAAATCGGAGATCGCGCATCTCGTCTTCCGGGACATCATCAAAAACGTTCCGGAAAGCGTCTGGCAAAACGGCGGCCTGATGACGATGCTGGGTTATGGAGGTCCCTTCTAAATCCGTAAAAACACAGGCAGCACTCTCTCACAGAAGGCCCGGGATCATCCCGGGTCTTCTCTTTTAAGTCACCCGTCAGGCATTTAAAAGGCCCACAAATTGCTGTAAATCTTGGCCCAGCAAAGTTTAGTTAATTTTTTCTCTTGAAAATATACTTTCATATACCTTAGATTGGCTGTCGCGCAATATCCGGCACCTTCACACATCCCCAAAACAAGGAAATAAGAAATGCGCGAATTCCAAGCCAGTAAACTTTGCATTGCGTTTATGGCTCTTTCTGGAACGGCCTTCCTGAGTGCACAGACTCAGACCCCCGTTCATGTAAGAGCCGACGGGATTACTCAACCTGAAACCTATGTCGGAAAGCTCCTCCAGGCATCCCCGGAGACTCCCGACTGCAGCCACCTCAACTTCGGCCCTCACCTGACCCAGTCTCCCGACAGCACTCTCGGAAGCTACGTCTTTGTCTTCAACATGCACGTCGTTCCAGATAACGATCGCTGCTCTGCAACCGACCGCCAGCGCCTCGAGATCAAAACCGAAGGTCACGGCAGCAATCCCACTCCCTATCAGGATTACATCGTCGGCCATCTCGGAGAGACCGTAACTCACCGGTGGAGATTTCAGCTTCCACAGGGCTTTCAGCCGTCCAACAGCTTCACTCACATCCATCAGATCAAGGCATACGACGGTGATAGCGGAGCCCCGCTCATCACACTCACACCGCGTTTCGGCAACCCAAACTCGATACAGTTGCTGCTCATCACCTCGACCATCGCCAATCCTCCGGCACAGACCATCACGCTCACTCAGGCGCCTTTAGCTCCGTTCATTGGCGAGTGGGTGGAAGCCTACGAAAAGATCACCTACGGCCACACTCTCGAAGAGGGTGCAACCACTCCCGGTCGTTATTCCATCGTTATCAACCGGCTCAGAGACAACACGACCCTCTTCTCCTATTCGAGCGACAACATCGACATGTGGCGCGTCGGAACCACCGTCGTCCGTCCGAAGTGGGGTATCTACCGCAGTCTGGCGAACGCGCAGCAGCTTCGCGATGAGCAGGTCCGCTTCAACAGCTTCTGCCTTGCAAAAGGAAGTGACGACTGCCCCAGCGACTCTACTTTGCCGGACTTCTCTCTTACACCAGAGGTCACCAACACCGCAGTAGCTCCGGGAGGAAGCATCTCCTACACCCTGAATCTCGCGCAGCTTAACGGCTTCACACAGAATGTCAGCGTCAGCCTCGCTGGATCGAACGTCGTCCCCGGTTCAACCGCGGTTCCTGGTGCCACAAACCTTACAGGGCTTCCCGCAGCTGCAACCGCGCACTTCAGCTCACCTGTCGTAGCAGGTGGATCCGGCTCAACCGTCCTCACCATCGCTACCACCTCCTCTACCCCACCCGGCAGCTATGCCTTGGTGGTTAACGGTCTCAGCGCCGATGGTTACCGTTCTCACGTCACATCGCTGCCGCTCGTCATCTCCGGAACTCCGGGTGATGTCAACGGCAACGGTACGGTCGATTGCAGTGACATCACCGCTGTCCGCACCGCCTTTGGAAAGAACATCAATCAGGCCGGCTATAACCCAGGCGCCGACTTCAATGGCGACGGTCTCGTCAATGTCCTCGACCTGCAATTTGTCGCTCAGCACCTTCCCGCTGGTACGACTTGCCAGTAGACAACAGACACTTCCCATTCGTTCTCTAAGAGGAGTTATTCATGAAGCAAACAGGCTATTCCCTGCTCCTGGCAGCTCTCGCTCTGTTTACGGGCGCTGCCGCACACGCGGACGCTGTGCTATCCGTAGTTCCCTTCTCTGGCTCGGTTACAGCGGGCCAGCAGTTTACCGTAGGCGTCTATGTCACCGGACCCACCATCAGCCACAACGGGCAAACCATCCCCTCCGACGTCGACGACCTCTCCTCGTTTCAGTTTGACCTTGCCTTCAACTGCTCCGTCAGCGGAGGCAACTCCACGAGTTGCCAGCCCGGGCAAAGCATCCTCAGCGCCCTGTCCGTAACCGAAGGCGGTTTTCTCACCAACGGTGGAACCAATGCCACCTTCTTTGAACCAGGTACGATCGACAACGCCGCCGGAACCATCTCCAACATCGCGGATGTTGGCCTGTCCGGAGTAACCGGAAGCGGATATCTCGTCGATATCACCTTCCAGGCGCTGCAGGCTGGCACCACCAGCATCGCCATCCTGGCCAACAGCGACCTGCAGTTTTATGACTCCAACTTCAACCCCATCGTCATCTCCGATTCGGTCACGACCTCTCCCGACAAGCAGACCTTTCCTACCAATCAGTACCTGTCAACGTCGGTAACGGTAGCTCCTGTTCCGGAGCCGACTTCCTTTCAGCTTCTCTTTCTGGGAGGTTTCATCACCCTCATTGCCTTCTCCGTCGGACGCCGTATGCCTTCCCCGCTGCACCGTTAGCTCGTAACTTGGACAAAGAATGTTTTGGGACTGGGACGACCCCGCCCGGAATATTCACAACCTCCCCCTTGACACCCTCTGCTATCCTTAAGTTAAGGAAATAAAAGGAAGCCCGGCCTTTTTCGCCGGGCTTCTACATTTTTACCCCTCTTCTCGAAGTCCGAAGCTAAAGTATGTACTTTGAATACTTTGCACACTTTTACCCGGGAGGGGGACCTGCATGAGAAACTAGCCTCACATGGACACATCAGGATTCGCCATCGCCATCATGGCCGCCGGTAAAGGCACGCGGCTCAAGAGTAAGCGCCCCAAAGTTCTTCACGAAATCGGCGGCCGAGCCCTCTTGCTCCACGTCATCGCCGCGGCGAAGCAGATCGTACCCGCAGAGCACATCTACTGCATCATCGGCCACGAGGCCGATCGCGTCCGCGCCACCGTCGAGTCCACCGGCGTCCAGTTCGTCCTGCAACCCGAGCAGCGCGGCACCGGCCACGCCCTGCAGATGCTCAAGGCCTTCTTCGCTCTCTCTGGCGCTCCCCTCCCAGAGAGCCTCCTGGTCCTCTCCGGCGACGTGCCCCTCATCCGCCCCGAGACCATCGACTCGATCTACGAGATCCACCTTCGGGAACAGGCGGCGATGACCATCCTCACCGCAGTCCCATCCAACCCCACCGGCTACGGCAGGGTTCTGCGCGCGGTGCCGGGCCGGCCGGAGGTCACCGCCATCATCGAGCAGAAATCGCTCACGCCCGACCAACTCGCAACCCCTGAGATCAACTCCGGAATCTACTGTTTCCGCACCACCGCCCTGTTCGAGAAGCTCGACCTGCTCGACACCAGCAATCCTCACGGCGAGTTCTACCTCACCGACGTCGCTTCCATGCTCGTCGACGGCGGCCAGCGCGTAGTCGCAATCCAGGCCGAGAGCGTCGATGAGGTCCTCGGAGCCAATACCATCGCCGAGATGATGCATCTCGATGCCGCCATGCGCCTGGTCACAGCTCGCCGCCTTATGGCCTCCGGAGTCACCATCTTCCGGCCCGACACCACGGTGATCGACTCTGAGGTAAGCGTCGGCCCGGATACCGTCATTGAGCCTTACGTCCAGCTTCTCGGAGCCACCACGGTCGGCTCCGACTGCCGCATACGCTCTTACTCGGTCATCCAGGACACGGCAATCGGCAACAACGTCACCGTTCGCAATGGCTGCATTATGGACTCT
Source organism: Edaphobacter sp. FHG110511_03 (assembly GCF_059115365.1). Classification (NCBI taxonomy): domain Bacteria; kingdom Pseudomonadati; phylum Acidobacteriota; class Terriglobia; order Terriglobales; family Acidobacteriaceae; genus Edaphobacter; species Edaphobacter sp. FHG110511_03. The sequence goes on from NZ_JBZYWL010000005.1 coordinate 307,177, forward strand.
GCCACCATCTCCGACTCCGCTATTCTCGGCCCCTACGCTCATCTCCGCCCGGACAGCCGGATCGGCACAGGTGCGCACGTCGGAAACTTCGTCGAAACCAAAAAGGTCTCTCTCGGCGCCGGCTCGAAGGCCAATCACCTCAACTATCTTGGCGACGCCGTCATCGGGGCCGGTGTCAATGTCGGAGCTGGAGTGATTACCTGCAACTACGATGGCGTCCATAAGCACCAGACCATAATTGGCGACAACGTCTTCGTGGGCTCGGACTCTACCCTCGTGGCGCCCGTAACTCTCGAGTCCGGCTCCTATATCGCCGCCGGAAGTTGTATCACCGAGAACGTGCCCTCCGGAGCCCTTGCTCTGGGCCGCTCCCGCCAGGTCACCAAACCGGACTGGGTTAGGAAGAAGAAGCGTGCGACAAACAGCTGAACTTCTCTTCGATTCGTGCGTCGTCAGACGTCTGCCCCTTCCGTGGTAATAACAAATTTTAAGGTCCGTCGTAAAATATCGCGATAAAGCTCGTAGAGATTCAGCCGATACCTGGAAGAGCGCGACAACAAGGGAGCTGCACCACTGATGCCGCAGGAAAAAATACTGGTCGTCGATGACGAGGAACCAATCCGCGGCATCGTCGCCACCTTGCTTGAGCGCGGCGGTTATCTTCCCGTGACGGCTTCCGGAGCCAATGAAGCCATCGATTTGCTCGGCCAGGATCCCAACTACTCCCTTGTCCTCTCCGACATCATGATGCCCGGCACGGATGGCCTCGCGCTCCTCGATCGCATCTCCATCGATCACCCGGAACTCCCCGTCATCATGTTCTCCGCCGTGCGCGATATCCAGGTCGCCACCAATGCATTTCGACGAGGCGCATTCGACTATCTCATCAAGCCGTTCGAGCGGAAACAGCTCGAAAACGTCGTCGCGCGCGCCGCCGAACACCGCAGGCATCTCCGCCAGAACATCGCCTATCGCCAGCATCTGGAAGAGGTTATCTCTACCCGCACAAGCCGTCTTCGCGCCATCATGCAGGACCTGGAGCGAAGCTACGACATCACCATCGGAGCGATGGGAGATGCCCTCGACCTTCGCGATCAGGAGACTGAAGGTCACTCCAAGCGCGTGACCGCCTATACCATCGAGCTCGCGCGGGCCTTCGGTGTCGGCCCGGACGAATTACGTACCATCGCCCGCGGCGCATTCCTTCACGACATCGGCAAAATCGCGACGCCTGACGCCATTTTGCTCAAACCCGGGCGTCTTGACGAGTCCGAGGTGACGATCATGCGCGAACACTGTCAACGCGGATACGAGATGCTGCGCAAGATCCCCTTTCTTTGCGACGCCGCCGAGATCGTCTATGCCCATCAGGAGAGTTTCGATGGAACCGGTTATCCGCGCGGCCTCAAAGGCATGGATATCCCCCTCGGTGCACGCATTTTTGCCATCGCCGATACCCTGGACGCTATGACTTCCGATCGCCCCTATCGCAAAGGAACTACGATCGCTACCGCTCGAGAAGAGATCATTCGCTGCTCCGGAACGCAGTTCGATCCGGCGATCGTGGAGGTTTTCCTCAGGATTCCGGACGACCACTGGACCAAAATTCGCGACAGATCCGAACAGCCCGGCTTCGACGCCCTCACCACTCTCTAACCCCCTGACTTGAAATCAGGCTAGTTGCTCCAGTCTCCGGTACGCTCTAGCATGCGGAGAGCAGATCCCTTGCTCACGGAGGCGGCGATGGCGATTCTCAACCAGTCGGAGATCGATGCGGTTCTGAAGGAAAATCCAAGCTGGAAGCTCGAATCCGGAAAAGTTGTCCGCGACTGGGCTTTCGATAACTTCGAACAGGCAATGGCTTTCGTCAACCGCGTCGCGGCTTTGGCCGAAAGCGTCGGACACCACCCGGATATCGATATTCGTTATAACAAGGTCCGCCTTGGCCTGATCTCTCACGACGCGGGAGGAATCACAGCCCGGGACGCCAAGATGGTCTCTTATCTCAACCGTCAATTCGGCTGAGCCGAATGACTTCTCACGCCCGCTCCAAGGCGCGTGCGCTTTTGATTCTTCGTTCGAGATGCCTTTCCAGCAAGGACACAGCGAACCGCCTCAGATCGGCGGCGCGTCTTTTCGTCCATTCCTCTTTCACGAGCTCCCCCACTGTCGAGCGAAAGATTCTCTGCGCCTCCATGGCGGATTCTGCCGACAACAGCTCGCTGTCGCCACGCCGGTCCTCTTCGCAGGTCACACCATCGGCAGCAATGGAATACCATGCCCTTCGACCGCGTAGATCCAGCCCGCAGGCTGTGCAATAACCCAGCGAAGGCATCCAGCCCATCAGGCGACTTATCCACAGCGCAAAGTAGGTTACCGGCATCCAGACTCGCCCCATCTTCATCTCTGCGATCGTTGCCAATGTCAGCCGGAAAACTGCATCCTCGGGAGCTTGCTCCGGTAACGCCTCCTCCAGCACCTCCGCGACGAACTCCAGAGCCGCAGTCCTCGCATAGTCCACCGGCTCAGCCAGGGGAGACCATAGGATCTCGAATGAATCCAGCCTTACCAGCTCCTGTTTCGGCTTTTCGGCATAGATCGCTCGAACGTGGGTCATTGGCTCCAACGCTCCTCCAAACCGCCGCCGCGACCGCATCGCATGACGTGCAACACCCTTGATGCGACCCTGCTCCCGCGTCAGCAGGCTGACGAGCAGATCAGCCTCTTCGAACGGCCAGGTTCGCAGCACAATTGCTTCACTTTGCCGTTGCGTCATCCCTCACAACCCACCTGACATCTCGCCGAAAAAGCAAAACGCGCAGCCCACAGGCTGCGCGTTCGAAAACTTCGCTCAAGCTAGCGTCCGAAATGACCGGCATTCTTCTGCTGGAAATCTGCCCATTTCTCCGGCAGATCGTCACCGGCGTAGATCGCCGAGACCGGACACACGGGAACGCACGCGCCGCAATCGATGCACTCGACCGGGTCGATGAACAGCTGTTCCGCATCGCCGTGTCCCGATTCGTCCTTCTTCGGGTGGATACAATCGACCGGGCAGGCGTCCACACATGCCGTATCCTTGGTCCCGATGCAGGGTTCTGCAATCACATAAGCCATCTCTCTAATCTCTCCCTTAGCCGCGTCTGAAAATGTCAGTTGTGGGCGTTTGCTCGATTTTAGCAGCAAGTTCCGCTCATTCCATAACGAGAATCGGGCGTGAAAATACGACTCTTTTAGGCCGATATTGGTTGCCCGCTCTTCCGGCTCGAAGGTGTTCTCCTCTTTAAAACAAGATCTCTTTTTGGGAGCCGAATCCATGCCACAGACCAAAGCCCACACCGAATACCTTACCTTCAACACTCGCGAGCGTTACGAGATGGTTCACATCACACCCCAGGTCGAGGAGATCGTGCGCCGCAGCGGTATTGACGACGGACTCTGTTTCGTCTCGCCCATGCACATCACAGCTGCAATCTATGTGAACGACCATGAAGACGGCCTCATCGAAGATATTGGCGCATGGCTTGAAAAGCTTGCTCCGCGTTGGCCCGGCTACAAGCATCACCGCACGGGAGAAGACAATGCCGACGCGCACCTTAAGGCCCTGCTCCTGCACCACGAGACGACGCTTCCTGTTACAGGAGGGCGTCTCGATCTCGGAACCTGGCAACGCATCTTTTACGCCGAGTTCGACGGGCAGCGCTCCAAGCGGGTCATTGTGAAGCTGCTCGGTCTCGCAAAAGAATGATGTCCACTCGCCGGTTCTGCCCGCGTCCCTCTTCGGTTGCGTTGGAGGCCACGGGGTGAAACTCCGCGTAGCCTGCCGCGGAGACATTTGCCGGATGCATGGATCCTCGTTCCAACAGCAGCCGGGCAATCGCACTCGCCCGCGATGAGGAGAGCTCCCAGTTCGAGATAAATCGCTGTGTATGGATCGGCACATTATCCGTGTGCCCTTCCACGCGCAGCGGAGCATCGGGAATCGTAGCAGCCAGCAATGCAAGTACGGGAACCGAATCTGGACGAACCTCCGCCGAGCCCGAAGCAAAGAATCCGATCTCATGGAGTGAGATAACCAGCCCCTCGGGCACCAACCGCATAGTTACGCTGCCGGCAGGAAGCTTTCCGCCGTTCTCCTCGATCAGTCGGCCCAATCGGGCCTTCATCTCTTCTTCGCGTTTCAATTGCTCTGCCTGAGGAAACGGCATTGCCAACGCCGCAGGCCGCGTCACAGCCGAAGCGCTTGGCGTCTTTTCCAGTGGAGGTGTCTTCGCATGCGCGTCGAAGCTACCCAGCGGGGTGAACGCAGTCTGCATCGCCGCGGCTACCTCCATCTGCTTCTTCTTGTCCGTTTGGCTTGAGGCAAACAACACTACGAAGAACGCAAACAACAGAGTTATGAAGTCAGCGTAAGAGACCAGCCAACGCTCATGATTCACATGCTCATGCTTCTTCTTTCGGCTCACGCTGCAGCCTCCGCCGTGTGCTCAATCGCCTTGCCGTCCGCCAGGAAGGTGCGCAGCTTCGTCTCCATCATGCGCGGGTTCATGCCTTCCAGGATCGAGATCACACCTTCAAGCACCATCTCCTTGGCCATCTGCTCCTCACGATGGCGAATCTTCAGTTTTCCTGCTGCGGGAAGAAAGACAAGGTTCGCGAGCGCAACTCCATAAATGGTTGCAACGAAGGCGACCGCAATTCCCCTCCCTACCTCGGTGATGTTGTCCAGATGCTGCATCACCTGAATCAGGCCAAGCACGGCACCGATGATGCCCACGGTCGGGGAGTAGCCGCCCGCCGCCTCAAAAACCTGGGGGATCTTCTCCTCCATCTCCGACTTGTTGTCCAACTCCATCTGCATGATCTTGCGGACCTCGGTCGGCTCCGTTCCATCAATCGCCAGCATCAGCGCCTGGCGAAAGAAAGGATCTTTGATCGACTCAAGGTCCTGGTCGAGCGATACGATCCCACTCTTGCGGGCCTTGTTGGCAAACTGAACCAGTTGCTTGAGTACCTCTTCGCTGTCTGCCCCTCCCGAAACAAAGATCTTCATCATCTGCCTGATCGCGGCGAGAAAGATCTTCAACGGAAACTGAAGCATTACAGCTCCCGTCGTTCCCCCGATCACGATCAGGGCCGCAGTAGGCTGTGTGATCTGGCTAATGCTTCCGCCCTCGATCATCATGCCGGCCAGAATGCCGAGAATCGCGACTACGATGCCACCAATGCTGGCGATGTCCATAAACGTCCTCTTCCAGGAGATCCTTCTGCGGTTCAGCTCGTCGATTTGTCTTTGTCAGAGACAAGATCCTGCACGTCGCGGGCGCTCTTGGCGGATAGTGCCATATCCGCATCCGGCCACGCCGAGCGAAGCACGGAGGCACGATAATCCATCGTCCTGCGCATCACCTCGGCGCGTGGCTCCAGAACCACCAGCTTCTCTCCCGTCACCAGCGTCAGAACCGTATCGGGAGCGGAATCCGCATACTTTATAAGGTCACAATTAATGCTGAGACGACTGCCGTTCAGGCGAGTCAGTTCGATCATGGGACACTTCCTCTCAATTCCCTCATCGGCGAATGGAGACAGATGCAATAGAGCAACCCACTCGTAACGTGTTCGAGCCCGTCCTGGAAAGAAGCAGCTCAAGTCCACGCACCCCGGGCCGATGAGGTGGGGGAACGCAAAGCCTTTCGTAAGGTCAGCTGGATCAGAGCTTCTCTTCGGATCCGGATCACCCGGGACGGGCAGTGCGGTAACTCAATCGAGTGATGAACAGGAGCGTTCCCCCATGTCTTTGGGTGTCTTGAACAACATTTCAGCAATCTACGCGCAGAACAACCTCAACCAGACCCAGGCGAGCCTGCAGAACACCCTCACGCAGCTCTCCTCGGGTTCGCGCATCAACAGCGGCGCCGATGACGCGGCCGGCCTGGCTCTGGCCGACGGCCTCCATGCCAACGTCGCCGCTCTCACCCAGTCCGCCCAGAACGCGAGCGCCGGCGTCGGCATGCTGCAGACCGCGGACGGAGCTCTCGCTCAAGTCACCAACCTGCTGACCCGCGCCATTACGCTGGCTACAGAGGCGGCGAACGGCACCCTGAACACCAGCCAGGTCGGCTCCGCCGATCAGGAGTATCAAAACATCCTGACCGAGATCGACAACATTGGAAAGACAACCAACTACAACGGCAACAATGTCTTTTCCGCGACCGCCGTCAACGTATTCGTCAGCGATGGAACTGCAACGGGCGCAAGCACGTTCGCAGAGACCGTGGGTGCGCTCGCCGTTGCAACTGTCGGAACCGGCTCTGCCGGCACTGGCCAAAGCCTTACGGGAACTGCTCTTACAACTACTCCTGGGACTGTTCTGCAAACGCTGACCGCCGCCGTTCAGGACGTCGCATACCAGCGCGGCACCCTCGGCGCCAACGTCAACCAGCTCAATGCGGCCGCGAACGTGGCAAACACGCAGTCGGTAAACCTGTCCTCGGCGGAGAACAACATCCGCGCCACCAACTACGGCCAGGCGACCAGCGACATGGCCAAGTACAAGATCCTCAGCGAGACCGGCATTGCGGCGCTTTCCCAGGCCAACGCCGTTCAGCAGGACGTTCTCAAGCTGCTCCAGTAAACCCTTGAACAGGTCAGCGGCAGACAGCGGAAGCTGTTTGCCGCCCCTGTTCGTCTTCGCGGATTCGCACAACCCAGAATTTCTTGTTAGGACTGCCTAATTCACGAACAAGAGATTAGGCCTTCCAGTTGCAAGTATCAGCATCGCAGGCTGCGCCTCAGGAGAACGAGATGGGTACAGTTGGAATCAACTTTGGTCCAATCAATAGCGGCCAGGGCTTCGACGTCGCTTCAGCGGTAACCCAGATTCTCGCAGCCGAACAGGCCGTCGAAGGTCCGTGGAAGACCCAGCTTGCCAACCTTCAGGCGCAGGACACCGCACTCAGCAAGTTCGGCTCGGACCTTTCGTCCCTCTCTACGGCACTTCAGTCGCTTACCGATTTCAGCGGCGTCTTCGTCTCGAAGCAGGGTTCGAGCTCGGATACCAGTGTCGTGGCGCTCACCTCGGCCAGCAATCTTGCCGTGGCCGGAAGCCATACCATCGTCGTCAAAAATCTAGCTCAAACCTCGTCGCAGTACTCCGACAAGATCACAAACGCAAGCGATACCTTGACCGGATCTCTCACCATCACCATCGGTAGTGGGCAGTCCCAGAGCCTCAACGTCAACGGCTTGACGCTCTCCCAGCTCGCGGCTTCGATCAACGGAGCCTCCATGGGGGTCTCCGCCTCTGTCGTAACCGATACGACCGGATCGCGTCTCTCGCTGGTCAGCAGAACCAGCGGAGCGGCCGGAGAGATTACGATGAACACCTCCTCTCTGAACGATGATGCCACCGGAAATCCCATCGGGTTTCAAGTAGGCATGCATGGTCTCGATGCCAGCCTCACTGTCGATGGCCTTGACACAACGAGCGCATCGAACACAGTCACCGGCCTCATTCCCGGCGTCACCTTTCAGATTCTCTCCGTCTCCTCTAGTACCAATCCTGTACAGGTGCAGATCACCAACGACAACAGCTCCATCGAGCAGGCAATGGCCAGCTTTGTGAGTGCCTACAACGCAGTTGCCGACGACATCAAGAGCCAAGAGGGCAAGGACTCAAATGGAAACCCGGAGCCTCTCTATGGTGACCCCACTGTCACCCTGATTCAGAATCAGCTCACCCAGGGTCTGCTGTCGGGTGCAGCCAGCGGCGCCATCAAAAGCCTGTCCCAGTTCGGCGTTTCAGTGGATAAGCTCGGCCATCTGAACATCGATGGAGGAACGCTGGACGATGCGCTCAATTCGAACTTCGCCGACATACAGGGATTTTTTCAGAACGCAAACAGCTTCGGGCAGAACTTCACCTCGACTCTAGACGGCCTGAGCAGCACCTCGACCAAAGGCGCAATCACTCTCGCGCTCAAGCAGAACTCCGCCCAGGAAGACGCGCTGAATGAGAGCATCAGCGACCAGGAAGCCCGCATCGCCGATGACAAAAGCCGTCTAACCGCCCAGCTGAACACTGCCAACCAAATTCTGCAATCGCTTCCCGATCAATTGAACTCCATCAACCAGCTCTACAGCGCAATCACCGGTTACAACACCGGCCAGTAACGAAGAGGAGGAGAGCGAATGGAATCGAACTATCAACAGCAGGCACTCATTGGCGCAACCGGCATGGAACTGATACTTGCCCTCTATGATGGGGCCATTCGCTTCCTCTACCGGGCAGCGCAGTGTATCGAAGAGCAGGACGTGCGAGGCCGTCGCATCGCCGTCAGCCGAGCGCTCGATATCCTGATGTATCTGCAGGCACGGCTTCGTCCTGACCTGGGCGCCAGCACGGCGCAGGCGCTCTCCGACTTCTACGCTGCCATGTTCACCATGGCGCTCGAGGCCTCGCATTACGAATCGGTCGAACAGTTCCATGAAGTCATCGCATCGATCCGCAATGTTCGCGATGCATGGATCGTCGTAGCCCGCAATCCGGACGCAGGCCGTATGCTGCCCCGCGACCTGCGCACGAAAGAAGAATTATTCTTTGCGCCGCCTCCAACCTCATCATTCAACGAAGAAGCTGCACCCTCCCGTTGGTCCGCATAGCGCCGGCTGCTAAACTGATTCTGTTGAGGTAACGGTTTCCTCGTGAATCCGTCTTAACAGAGACAGCATGAAGCACACGCTCTCGAACTTCGTCGCGATTCTCTGCCTGCTGGCATTCTTCGTCAGCTCCGCAGCCTGCCTCGTTGCGCCGTTAGCCGTGCAAAGCGCGAACGAAATGCACACGCACAGCATGAGCGGAGCCATGCATGCCTGCTGTCCGACTCACACTCCTGCCGATGGGCAGGTATCGAGCGCGTGCTGCACTGTGCATCATCAACCCGCCTCGGCCACCTCCACCTTCGAGTCGCAGCAACAAGGTCTCCCCGCTCTCGCTGCCTTTACACTTCCAGCACCGATCCGCTCGACAGCGAATGTTTCTTCGAGCGTGAGAACCGCACCTCAGCAGTACCCGCCTCTAATTGCCCTCCGCATCTGATTTCCACTCTTCCCTGAAGGCCTGCCTGCGTCCGTAAAACGCGTCAGTTGTATGCGTTTCCAGCAGACATCATTTTCGCCTTATCCCTCAGGAGAAATAGAGTCGTGACCCCGCGTATTCCACGTAGTTTGCTACGTTCTTTAGCACCCGTTTTTCTGTTCTCGAGCCTCGCCATAATGGCTCAACAGCCGTCCGCGATGCCCGACATGCCAATGCCTCGGATGGACCAGCAACAAGGTATGGCCCCCATGCCGCAGATGCCCGGCATGATGATGCAGCCTACGAATCTCATTCAAGCTCAGCTGAATCATCTCTCTTCCGGCACGACCGTGGAACCGGCATCAACGCCTATGTACATGATGATGGGACGCCATGGAGCATGGATGTGGATGCTGCACGGCGAAGCCTTCGTCACCGATATACAGCAACAGGCCGCGCAGACGCCTGAGGGCCGTCGTGGCGGCGACAAGCTCTTCTCCGCCAACTGGATCATGCCCATGGCGATGCGTCGTCTCGGCCCCGGTCAGCTTACTTTGCGTACGATGTTCTCGCTCGAGCCAGCTACCATCACGGATCGTCAGTACCCGCTCCTCTTCCAGCAGGGTGAGACCGCCTTCGGCAAACCCATCATCGACGGCCAGCATCCCCACAACTTCTTCATGGAAGTAGCCGCGCTCTATGACATTCGCCTCAGCGAACGCGTGCTTTTGAGCTTCTATGCTGCTCCCATTGGCGATCCCGCTATCGGCCCCTCCGCCTACCCTCATCGTATGTCTGCTTCTGAAAATCCCATCGCCGCGCTGGGCCATCACCAGGAGGACTCCACCCACATCGCCTACAACGTCCTGACCACGGGCCTTACATGGCGATGGTTCCGTATCGAAGGCTCGGGCTTCCACGGTGGCGAACCGTCCGAAGGCCGCTGGCAGTTCCAGCCCTCGTCGAACGGTCTCGCCATCGACAGCTACTCAACCCGGCTAACCATATCGCCCACAGCAAACCTGACTGGACAATACTCCATCGCTCGCATCACCAGCCCCGAAGCGCTCTACCCCCACGAAGACCAACTCCGCCAGACTGCATCCATCATGTACAACCGTCCCTTCGGTGACCGCGACGCGAATGGCCTCACTGTCGGCAACTGGTCGAACACCCTCATTTGGGGCCGCACTCGATCCATCACCAGCGGTCATGACGAGCACAAAGTCAACAGCTATCTTGCGGAATCGCTCTTCAAGTTCGCGCGCCGCAACTACGTCTGGACTCGCATCGAGAATGCCGGCCGCACCAGCGAGCTGCTCATCGCCCCAGGAAATTCTCTTCCTGACGGATTTGAAGAGGATCCCATAGGACACGTTCAGGCCTACAGCTTCGGCTACGATCGCGACTTCCGGCTAAGCCGGCATCTCACCGCCGCACCGGGCGCGCAGTTCACCACCTACACCACTCCTGATGCCCTCCGGTCCATGTACGGCGATCATCCCTGGGGGGTAGCAGCCTTTGTACGCTTCAGAATCGCACGCTAAGCAATCGTGTCGATGCTTGAATAGAGGAATGGACCTCTACGTCGCCACCTCGAACCCAGGCAAGCTCCGCGACTTCTCTGCTGCAGCGGCAGAGGTCGCGGGCACAAACGTCAAGCTTGAGACTCTGCCCGGCCTCTCTACGATCCCGGCGCCTCCCGAAGACGAGCCGACCTTCTCAGGCAACGCCTGCGCCAAGGCGATCTACTACTCGCTTCAATCTCCAGGCCTGATTGTCGTGGCAGATGACTCCGGGCTTGAAGTCGATGCTCTGGGAGGCGCGCCTGGTGTGCGCTCCGCGCGTTACGCCGAAGATACAGGCTTCGCTCCAGCCGAAGGTCTTCCTGTCGACGAGCGTAATAACCAGGTCCTTCTCGAATCGCTCAACGGCACCTCCGAAGCAGATCGCCGCGGGCGCTACCGCTGTGTCCTCGCAGCCGCGCGCGACGGTGAAGTCATCGCGACCGGAGACGGCACCGTGGAAGGAACTATCCTTGAGGCCGCACGTGGGACATTGGGTTTCGGGTACGATCCTCTGTTCTTCCTTCCGGAATTGGGGAAAACGATGGCCGAGCTTGAACCCGCCGCAAAGCTCTCTTTCAGCCATCGCGGACGCGCGCTCCGGGAGCTTTTACAGAAACTCTCATAGGAAAGCGATATCGGACCCAAAGACTCGCAATTTCGCGCCGTCTACTTAATCGCACAAACCTGTCGGTAATCGCACCAAAACCCCTTGATTCCTTGACTCTGTCTTAACCGGAGCGGAATAATCAGCCTGCTGCCGAAAATCTACGCGCAGCAGCACTCCCAACGAATCTCAAGGAGTTTCGCCATGGCAACCGCCGCACCGCCAGCCCCACCTGCCACTCCGCCTCTTCGCGGCGTGCAACCGCTTCGCGCTGGCGAAGGGCACTCCTTCTTCTGGCGCAGGCTGCACTCTCTCACCGGCATCGTGCCCATCGGCGCCTTCCTCATCGAGCACATCGTCTCGAACTTCGAGGCCCTTAACGGCCCGCTCGCCTACGCCCAGCAGGTAAAGTTCCTCAACTCACTACCCCTAGTCCGTGTACTCGAGTGGGGACTGATCTTCATCCCGCTCGCCTATCATGCCCTCTACGGTGTCTTCATCGCCGTCCGTGGCCGCTCGAACGTCAATGTCTACCCCTGGGCGGGTAATTGGATGTATCTCACTCAGCGCGTTACTGGCATCATCGCGTTGCTCTATATAGTGCAGCACCTCTGGCGACAGCGGTTTACCGGAGTCATGTTGCCCGAGCACCCCGGCGCGGCCTTCGCCAAGGTCCAGCACGAGCTCTCGAACCCCTGGATGCTTGCCATCTACGTCGTCGCGATGATCGCCACCACCTGGCACTTCGCCTACGGCGTCTGGCTCTTCGCCGCCAAGTGGGGTATCACTCCCGGCGATAAAGCGCGCAAGCGTCTCGGTTATGTCTGCGCCGTCGCCGGCATCGCGCTCTGCCTTATGGGACTCGCCAGCATGTACGCCTTCGTCGGCATCGACAAGTACAAGAACGCGCCCGAGGATGTGATGCCCGAGGTCTCCGAGCCGGCTCCAACAGCCTCGGTTCCAGCGCCCCCAAATACCGTCGCCGTCGTCTCACAAAAGTAATTCGGCTGTAGAAACGCCGCACCTGTAGATAAAAGAGGAGCTCGCGAAGCTCCTGAGGGACTAAGAATGGCAGCAGCAACTCCCAGAATCATCGTCGTAGGCGGAGGCCTCGCAGGTCTAGCAGCCGTCATCAAGATCGCCGAGGCGGGCGGCAACGTGGATCTCTTCTCCATCGTTCCGGTCAAGCGCTCCCACTCCGTCTGCGCTCAGGGCGGCATCAACTCCGCAAAGAACCTCAAGGGCGAAGGCGATAGCACCTGGGCTCACTTCGACGACACGGTTTACGGTGGCGACTTCCTCGCCAATCAGACCCCCGTCAAGCACATGTGCGAGCAGGGTCCGGCCATCATCGACCTTCTCGACCGCATGGGAGTCCCCTTCAATCGCACTCCCGAAGGCTTGTTGGACTTCCGTCGCTTCGGTGGGACATTATTTCACCGGACGGCGTTTGCAGGCGCCACCACTGGGCAGCAGCTCCTCTACGCGCTCGACGAGCAGGTTCGCCGCTACGAGGCCGAGGGCAAGGTCAAGAAATATGAAGGCTGGGAGTTCCTCTCCGCTGTGCTCGACTCCAAGGGTGCCGCCCGCGGAATTACCGCCATGGATCTCCGCACCATGGAGCTGCGCACCTTCCCGGCCGACGCCATCATCGTCTGCACCGGCGGCAACGGAGCCATCTTCGGAAAGTCCACCAATTCAGTCGTTTGCACCGGATCAGCTCAATCAGCCCTTTACCAGCAGGGGGCCTATTACGCGAACGGCGAGTTCATCCAAGTCCATCCCACCGCCATCCCCGGCGAAGACAAGCTCCGCCTCATGTCCGAATCGGCCCGCGGCGAAGGTGGCCGCGTCTGGGTCCCCAAGGACAAGAACGATAAGCGCGCGGCGCAATCCATCCCCGAGAGCGATCGCTGGTACTTCCTCGAAGAGTGGTACCCCAAGTACGGCAACCTCGTCCCGCGCGACGTCGCCACCCGCGCCATCTTCAAGGTCGTCTACGAGCACGGCATGGGCATCGACGGTCAGCCGATGGTCTACCTCGACGTCTCCCACCTCGCGCCGGAGCGCCAGAACAAGCTGGAAGGCATCCTTGAGATCTACGAGAAGTTCGTTGGAGACGATCCTCGCAAAGTTCCCATGAAGATCTTCCCCGGTATGCACTACACCATGGGCGGCCTATGGGTGGACTTCAACCAGCAGACCAACATCCCCGGTGTCTTCGCTGCGGGAGAGGCAGACTACTCCATCCACGGAGCCAATCGCCTTGGCGCTAACTCCCTCCTCTCCTGCATCTACGGGGGCTTCGTCGCCGGCCCCCAGGCCTTGCACTACGCAAAGTCACTGGCGTCTCCAGAGGGAGACGGCGGCCACGCAGCCGAGCTGCAGCGACAGAAGGAGAACAACAACGTCCTTCTCAACAATCCCGGCACCGAGAACCCGTTCAAGCTCTGGCGCGAGCTTGGTGAAACCATGACCAAGCACGCCACCATCATCCGCTACAACGCTGGGCTGGAGGAAGCCGACGCCAAGATCGTCGAGCTGCAGCAGCGCTACCGCAACATCAATCTCTCGGACAAGAGCCAGTGGGCCAACACCAGCTTCGCCTTCGCCCGGCAGCTCTACAACATGCTTGAGCTCGCCAGGGTCATCGTGCAGGGCGCCAAGCTTCGTGATGAATCGCGCGGAGCCCACTACAAGCCTGATTTCCCCGAGCGAAACGATGAGAAGTTCCTGAAGACCACCAAGGCAAGCTTCGTTAACGATGCGCCTAAATTTGAGTTTGAGGATGTAGACATCAGCCACATCACGCCGCGCCCACGTCGTTACGACGCCACGGCCTGAAGGGAGGTCGTACCTCCCTCCCGAAACGGGAACGCAGGAAAAATTTCGATGGTACCGATTATCCCTCCAACCCGCTCGCGCCATCTAACCGGTCATGACGGAGATGATCTCGAACTATTTCGTGTTCATCGTTCTTCCGGTAATCTTCATTGCGGTCTGGAGTTACGTGATTCTCTACAACAGAAGTATTCGCAAGAGAGTCAGACAGATCGAAGCCTCCGGAAGACACCTTACCTGCGAGGAAGAGGGTATCTCTCTCGCGACGCTCGAGAAGGAACACGCCGGACATACCGGCAGCATCTTCTAGATTTCGTCGCCAGCCCATTCGCCTCCAGGACGTGGGAAAGTTCTGCTTCTGATCAGCACTCACTCTCTTACAAATTCTTCTTACGCCGAGTGTGCTCTTCATGAGGCGAGAGAACAACTTCGACATCATCCGCCTGCTGCTGGCTATCGTCGTCGTCTTCTTTCACGTCGGCTCCATCAGCGGAGCACCCGTCTTTGAGAATATTCCGCGTTACTTCAGCGGACATCTCGCTGTCGAAGGCTTCTTCGCAATCTCCGGCTTTCTGATCTTCGCCAGTTACGAGCGTTGCTCTTCCTTGCAGGACTACTTCATCAAGCGCGCTGCCCGCATTCTTCCCGGCTATTGGCTGGCTGCGGCTTTTTGCCTCGCGATCGCCTTCTTTTACGGCAGCTTCCACGTCATCCCCTTCCTTCTGGCGAATCTCACCTTTGCAAACTTTCTCGCTGGCTCTATTCCAGGTGTCTTTGATTCGAATCCGATGACTGGCATGAATGGAGCCCTGTGGACCATCAAGATCGAGGTGATGTTTTACATCGCCGTGCCCATCATCGTCTGGCTATGCCGCCGTCTCAATCGCGACGCCGTGCTCTGGTCACTCTTTGTCCTCTCCATCGTGTATCGCGTTCTCATGGCCGATCACAACACGTTTGCGCTCCAGCTTCCCGGCCAGCTCTCTTTCTTCATGATCGGTGCGCTCATCCATTACCACGTTCAGTGGTTTGAAGCGCACGGCCGCTGGCTCACCCTCGGCGCTGTTCTGCTCTACCTGGCGCATGTTGCTACCGGATGGTTCCTCTTCCGCCCCGCAGCTATTGCTACCCTTACTCTCAGCGCATCGCTTCTCTTCCCTGTCATCAAGGGACCCACTCGCTGGGGAGACTTCTCCTATGGCATCTACGTGCAGCACTGGCCCGTCATCCAAATCTTCGTAGCCATAGGCCTCTATCGGACCCGCCCCTGGGTCGCGCTCGCTCTTACTCTCGTGACCGTCGCCATCGGCGCGGTTCTCTCCTGGTTCCTTGTAGAAAAACCGTCTCTGGCACTTGCACATTCACGACGGATCAAGACTCGCTATCCCGCCGTTACCCCTAGTTAAGGAAACAGACCCATGCCCAGCACAATCAAAGTCGAGATCAAGCGGCAAGCCAGCCCCGAGGCCGCAGCCATCACCGAGAAGTTTGAGATCCCCTATCGTCCCGGGATGAACATCACCTCGCTTCTCGGCGAAATTGCGCTCAATCCCGTCGACGTAGCCGGCAAACCGACCACGCCGGTCACCTACGATTCGAACTGTCTTGAGGAGATCTGCGGCTCCTGCGCCATGCTGATCAACGGCAAGGCACGCATGGCCTG
Source organism: Edaphobacter sp. FHG110511_03 (assembly GCF_059115365.1). Classification (NCBI taxonomy): domain Bacteria; kingdom Pseudomonadati; phylum Acidobacteriota; class Terriglobia; order Terriglobales; family Acidobacteriaceae; genus Edaphobacter; species Edaphobacter sp. FHG110511_03. Next base: position 322,929 of record NZ_JBZYWL010000005.1, read on the forward strand.
CTCCGCCCTGGTCGATAAGCTTATGGGCTCCGACATGGCCCAGCCCATTACGCTTGCGCCTCTCTCGAAGTTCCCCATCGTACGCGACCTCGCGGTCGACCGTTCCGTCCTGTTCGAGAACCTCAAGAAGGTCAAGGCCTGGGTTCCCATCGATGGAACCTACGACCTCGGCGCCGGCCCACGACAGTTCCCACAGGTGCAGGAGCAGCGTTATCCGCTCTCCAATTGCATCTCCTGCTGCTGCTGCATGGAGGTCTGCCCTCAGTTCAACGATGTCACCAACTTCGTCGGCGCCGCGACCATCGCCCAGGCAAAGCTGTTCAATATGGACCCATCCGGCGCAGTTCTCTCCCAGGACCGCCTCCGCGCCCTCGCCGGCGATGGCGGAATCCAGGAGTGCGGCTTCGCTCAGAACTGCGTTCAGGCCTGCCCCAAGGAGCTCCCTCTTACCGAAGCCATCAGTGACATGGGACGCGATGTCTTTGTGCAACAGGTCAAGGATCTCTTTACCCGCTAGACCGGCAACAAGTTTGTCTCTGAGAGACGATCACACAGCCGCGCGTTAGGAAAGGGAGAGCTTCGGCTCTCCCTTTTTCTTTCGAAGTACCGCATCCAGCCATCGATGCCTTAAGAGTGAGGATGGCCTGTCAGCCGAAATACGGTTGCCGTATAGGCAGGCGCTACAGCGACCTTCTGAGCCCGCAGAGGTGAGGCCGAAATCTCCACTCCGTCCTTCGCGTCGATTGCGGGTGCCTGCAAAGTGAGAACAGAAACTGCACTGCCTCCTGCGGGCATCGAACAGGTTACCGACTCCGACGTCTTATTGATCAGCACGAGCTCACGCTTCCCAGCCCTGTCAAAGACAAAGGCTTCGACCCGCGGATCGGCATCGCGAAGAGTCGCGTTTACCAACTTCGAGCCGACGAAACGCTGCGCAAATCGAATCCCGAAGAACTCCGGCCGCCGCGTGAGACCCGTCGAAGGAGCTCCGGCGATGGGTGTGTAGTAGCCATTCCCACCTCCATGCAGATTCACCCCGGCCCAGCCGCGGCTCATACAGGCAAGCATGTATCCGACACACCACAGTGCCGACGCGAAGGTATCGGACACCCCGGCCTTGCCTCCATCCCAACACGAGTTCCCCTCCGACATGCGATAGGGAAGATGCGTCTGCTTCTGCGCCGCTTCAATCAAGGGAAGATCGCGAGATTTCAGAGTCGTCAGCTTCGGCTCGGCGGACAGCAGATTCTCGAGCGTAGCCTGAGGATTGCCGGCTGGACCCATGGCATAGTAGTGACTCGTTAGCAGAATCACATCAGGATGCTTTGCAGCTTCGTCAGCGAAGGCAGTAAGGTAAGCGAGCTTGTTCGAGATGTCCGGCCCAGCAAAACGAGCTTGAGGAGTAGTCTTCACAATCGCTTCGCGAAACCGGGTCCACTCTGCGATGTAATCAGCCGGCATATAACTGGCAGGTCGATATCGATTGCGAAAGCTGTCCGGCTCATTGCCTATTTGAAAGGCGACCAGGCGGGATCCAAGAATCTTCTGTACGGCTGCAGCCTCACGCCCGGCATTCTCAATGCTCCCCTGCCCCAGGTTGAGACCGTAAAGACAATTCCAATTCGTCGCTTCAAGAAAGCTGCGAAGGTTGCGCAAAGCCAATGCAGATGTCACGGTCCCATTCTTTACAGTCTTTGAAGTATCCGGTCCGAAGACCTCAAAGGGAGGCGAGCCAGCAGGCGACTCTTCAGAATATGTGGTGAACTCGCTGGAGCCGCCACCAAGACGCAGGTTGCCGTGGGGGGCAAGCTCGCGAAAGAGCCCGACGAGCTGCTCGTTTTTCGCGGAAAAGAAATCCAGGTTCGCCAGTTGCGCGCTTTCGTACGAAAGGCCAACAAAGTCTTTCGCGACCGGATTCGTGACGACGTCACCGATCGTGAGAGAAGGATTGGCGGCTTGCTGCATCTGGCCTGCCCCAGTGCGGGAGACCAAAACCGAAGCGGCAAGCGCTCCCAGAAAATCGCGGCGATCCATGCCTATCTCGCTCTCACTGGAAGATCGTATTTGTGCGCGCTGCTGAAGCCTGCATACACTAGGGCCATAAAAAAGAGTCTATTCTGTAAATGAAAATAAATGCTTGTTTATGACAGCACGCTCCAAAACAGAGGATGAGAGATGAAAGCTGTATCACTACTCGGAGCCGGAGAGGCCCGTGTCGTAGAGACGCCTGAACCGCGGAAAACCGCTGGAGACCTGCTGCTAAAAGTGGAGATGGTGGGGCTTTGCGGAACGGATCTCAATAGCTTCCGCGGTAAGAATCCGTTAGTGGTCTATCCGCGAATCATCGGCCACGAGATTGCCGCCACCGTAATCGAAGGCTCTTCCGCAACTCCTCCGGGAACGCACGTGACAGTATCGCCTTATACAAGTTGCGGAAGCTGCGCTTCCTGTCTTCGAGGGAGATTCAACGCCTGCCAAGGCAACCAGACCTTTGGCGTGCAGCGCGATGGCGCATTGACCGAATGGATCGCCGTCCCCGAGGAGAAGGTATACCCTTCCTCGCTTTCGTTGAAGGAGCTCTGTCTGGTTGAGCCTCTTACCGTGGGCGTTCATGCAGTGGCTCGCGGCCGTGTCACCGCTGAAGATGTGGTCGTGGTCTTTGGATGCGGCGGCGTAGGACTCGGAGCGATCGCTGGCGCTGCCTTCCGCGGAGCCCGCACGATTGCCGTCGACCTCGACGACACAAAACTGGAGACCGCGCGCGCAGCCGGTGCAACCGACCTGATTCACTCGGCGCGCGAAGACTTTCGAGCGCGCCTGCGCGAGGTCACCAAAGGCCGTGGCCCCGACGTCGTCATCGAAGCAATCGGTCTGCCGGAGACCTTTCGCGCGGCAGTCGAGGAGGTCGCCTTCACAGGCCGAGTGGTGTACATCGGCTACGCAAAGGAACCAATTGCTTATGAGACCAAGCTTTTCGTGCAGAAGGAACTGGATATCATGGGATCGCGTAATGCGTTGCCACAGGACTTCCGCGAGGTGATTGCGATGCTTGAACGTGGGCACTTTCCCGTCGAGCGCGCGATCTCGGCAATCGTAAGCATGGAGGAGACACCCGCCATCCTCGCGAAGTGGTCCTCCGCCCCGGCAGACTTCACCAAGATCATGGTTCAGGTCGGCAGATAAACCGCTGGTCCTCCCAGCGGCTTGTTCTCATAGCTCTTTATACGCAATCCGATCTACAGCCGCTTCGCGATAGCCCGGGCTGATTCCAGCAGGGCGGCTTGAATCTCGGCTTCATGCTTGGCGTCCATACGGATCGTCGGAGTAGAAAGACTGATGGCTGCAACGACTCTGTCCCCTTCCATCCGGATGGGGGCGCTGAAACAGATTCCGCCGCGAATCGACTCTTCACGGTCCGAGGCGATGCTGGTCTTGCGAATCTCAGTGAACTCCGCAAGCAGCTTCTTCCGATCGGTGATGGTGTGCTCCGTGCGCGGCATCAGGCCATAGACCTCAAGCATGCGATCCGCCAGCGAACGATCCTGGAAGGCCGTAATCGCCTTACCCATGGCAGAGCAGTGCGGCGGGAGCACTCGCCCGATCTTGTTGGTCATGCGGATCTCGTGAAATGTCTCCAGACAATCGAGCACGTGGATGCGGTCGTCGAAGAGATACGCGAGGCTCGCGGTTTCGTTAAAGGCGTTGACCAGCTTTTCCATCTCAGGACGGGCGGTCTCGCGCACATGCTCCGCGGCGCGAACCAGCCACCCGAAGATCAGTCGTGGTGCAAGCTGATAGGTGCCGTCGCGATGTTGCTGCAGGTATTCATGGTGCTCCAGCGTCCTGAGGACACGGAACAGGGAGGATTCCGGAAGCTTCATCTGTCCGCTGATCTCTTTGAGCGACAGCGGAGTCTGGCCATCAAAACAATTCAGGACCTCGAGCGCCCGGCCGATCGATCGAAGATAGTAAACCTCATCGTTCGAGGAAGGCTCGCCATTATTTTCAAGCGCCCACTTGGGAAGGCGCCGGCGAACGGATACCTTGGGTGCCGCTGGTGCAGAAACCGTTTTGGATTTTTTCATGCGCACTCTCAGAAAGATTCCGTAAAGATGAAACATCCACTAAAAATCGATTTATCGTCAGCGTCATTGTAAATGGCCATCGAGATTATAATTTTAGTTTATTTGAAATAACTTTCAAATATGTCATTGATAGCCCTGCAAATGGCTGGTTAGAACGACTTAGTTGCAATTTTTGACTCATGAAGCAGTATGCAAACCTGTGAAACCCACCGGAAGGGGCCAAAATGAATCGCAGAGACATGCTGAAGATGAGCGCGGCCACACTAGCCGGCTCACTGCAGCCAGGGGCCGTGGCCGAAATCGCCTCCGAACAAACTAGCGCTGAACGAGTAGAACAGTGGGGTGTCTTCGAAGTTGTTTTGAAAGGTCCCTCCTCAGGAAACCCCTTCCAGGAAGTTGTGCTAACCGCGGAGTTCATGCATGAACACCGCTCAGTTCAGGTGAAGGGCTTCTACGATGGCGAGGGAACTTACCGTATCCGATTTATGCCGGATACGACCGGCATCTGGACCTACACGACAATAAGCCAGACTGCGGAACTGAAGGGCCATAGCGGCAGGTTTACCTGTACGCCTGCAAGCACCAGCAACCATGGTCCTGTAACCACAGCGCATCGTTTTCATTTCGTCCACGCCGACGGCACTCCATATTTTCCCTTCGGAACCACGACGTATGCGTTTCTCTTTACCGGGGAAGAGAACGCGGCAAACTCGCTGGCCGGGATGAAGGGTGTATTCAACAAAAGCCGCGTCTGCGTGCTTCCCAAGCCTATCGGACAAGGGCCGCAGATCCTCCCGTTTCCGAATACGGACGCATCTCCACAGGGACGCGGCGGCACCAACGACTACACACGCTTCAACCCGGAGTATTTCCACCTGGTCGAGAAGCGCATTCTGGAACTGCAGGCTGCGGACATCGAAGCCGACTGCATCCTCTTTCATCCCTACGATGCCTGGGGATATAAGGCGATGCCGAATGAGGTAGACGACTTCTATCTGCGATATGCTGTGGCGCGGCTTTCCGCCTATCGGAATGTGTGGTGGGCTATTGCAAACGAATATGACCTCGTGAAAGCGAAGACGATGTCGGACTGGGACCGCTTCTTTCGCATCGTGCAGGCGGAAGATCCATACGGTCACCTGCGCTCGATCCATCACTCCGGCGTGATCTATGACCACTCCAAGCCCTGGTGCACCCATGCCAGCCTGCAAAGCTACGATTTCGAGAAGTCCGCAGAGCGGCGTCTGGCCTGGAACAAGCCGATTGTCTACGACGAGATCCAGTACGAGGGTGATGTCGAGCGGCGATGGGGGAACCTGTCCGCCGAAGAGATGACGCGGAGGTTCTGGCTCGCGACCATCCGCGGAAGCTACGCCTCGCACGGCGAGGTCTTCATCTCCGACGAAACCGGACCGCATGCGCATGAATCCAGCTGGTCCGATGCCGGACGTCTCCGCGGGGAATCGGCTCATCGCATCGCCTTCCTGCATGATGTTGTGCGGAAATACACCAAGATCGGACTCAACGAGTTCGAAGGGTCGTACTATCTGTCCGCCGGAACACCAAACGAGCTCTACCTCTGGTACTTCGACTATCACCGGCCCGCTCGATATGAGTTTCCGCTCCCGAATACCTCGAACTTTGAAGCATCTCTGATTGACCCCTTCGAAATGAAAGAAACGAAACTTCCCGGAACCTTCTCAGGAAAATCGCGAGTAAAGCTTCCGAACAGACCGTTTCAGGCGATCGTTTTTCGGAAGGTCTCCGATGTAACAGGAAAGCCAACGGGCAAAGCACCGACAGCAGAGGTTCTGGACTAGACATGATTAAGACTCTGGCGGTTGCAGCTTTGTGGTGTAGCTCGATTTCCGCTTTCGCGGTTCCACGCGTTGAGGTCTCTACCAGGGCAACTCCAAGAGAGAAGTTTGCGGCAGAGCGGCTGCGCGTGGCAGTTGCGAAGCTTTCCGGCAACGAGCGCATTCTGCTGGCAACCCAGCATGATCCCCTGCTGGAGAAGTTTGGCGCGAAGGTCCCCGAGCTATGGCCCAATGCAAAAGAAGCATTCGCACTGAAACGAATCGATAACACCATCGTTGTCGAAGGATCTGATCCATCTGGCGTGCTCTACGGCGCGGAGGAGCTAGCGGATCGCATTCGTGCGACAGGTTCGCTGCCGGAGAAACTGGACTTTATCGATCACCCGCAGTTGAAGATTCGCGGAGCGGTGATCGGATTACAGAAGCCGGAGCTGACCTACGAAAACGCGGAGTACGACTACCCATACACCCAGAAAGATTTTTCCTGGTTCTACGACAAGGCGGAGTGGACGAAGTATCTGGACGCTCTGGTCCAGCAGCGGACCAATGCTCTGTTTTTATGGAACGGGCATCCATTCACTTCCCTGCTGAAGCTGCCGAAGTATCCTGAGGCCCAGGAGCTGCCATCCGCGCAGCTGGAGCAGAACATCGAGATGTTTCGCTGGCTGACCGCAGAGGCGGATAAGCGCGGGATATGGGTGTTGCAGGGGTTCTACAATATTCATCTTTCGCACAACTTCGCCCGCGCTCACAACCTGCCGTTTCACCTGTCGGCACCCTCGGAGCTTTCGAGCGCGTACACGCGGTACTGCATCTCGGAGTTCATTCGCGAGTATCCGAACGTCGGAATCTTCATGACGCTGGGCGAAGCGATGGGTCCGCACTACGGGCCGGAGTGGCTGACGAAGACCATCATCCCGGGCGTGCTCGACGGTCTTGCCGAGCAGGAGAAGGCGGTGGGTCATCCCGTTCCTCAGCCTCCGATCGTGGTGCGGGCGCATGCGACCGACATCGAGAAGGCGATGCCTGCAGCTACCGCGCTCTACTCCAACATCGACACGATGTGGAAGTGGAACGGCGAGTCGTTTACGTGGACGAATATTCGCGGGCCAGTGAAACAGCGCTTCGAGACGCTGGTGAAGGGCTCGAACAACACGATTGTAAACTTGCACCTGATGTCGAACTTCGAGCCGTTTCGCTGGGGGAACCCCGACTTCGTCCGCGAGACGACGCGGAGTTTTGTGCGGATCGGAATCGGCGGAGTGCACGTCTATCCGCTGCGCTACTGGGATTGGCCGAACTCGGCAGATAAGACCGAGCCGCTGTTGCAGCAAACCGATCGTGATTGGATCTGGTTCGCAAGCTGGGCGCGTTATGCGTGGAACCCCGAGCGCGATCCAAAGCTGGAGCAGACGTACTGGACCGAGCAGTTCGCGCGGCGCTTTGCGGTTCCGGGCAACCTGGACTCCGCGGGGCACAGTCCGCTGGTGGTGGGTGCCGAGAGCGTCGATGTTTTCGCAGACCAGAAGCATAACCTTACCCCCGCACAGATGCAGGCTGGAGCGCATCTGCTGGCGGCGTATGAGCTCTCCGGCGTCACTGAGCCGGAGGTGATTCGCCGCTTGGGAATTACCGAGGGCAACCGGCAAGTGCTGTCGTTGGGAATGACCATGCCGCAGCTGATCGATGCCGCTCGTTTCAACCCGGCGCAGACGCTGTGGACAGGGGATGCTCCGGATGGCGAGAGGCTGGATGAGTGGGTGGCCAATGAGGTCAACCACGGCAAGCATCATGGCGAAAATCCGCTGGGTGTGGCTAACGACGCGATGCAGAAGTCCGCAGAGTCCGTGCGCGAGGCCGAGGCGGCAGCGCCTGGAATCGCGGCGGATGCGAAGCCCGAGTACGAGCGCGTGCTGAACGACATGCGCGCGATCGCTGCCTTGATGGCGTTCTACAATTCTAAAGTGCAGGCCGCGGCCTTGGTTATGCGCTACGGCTACGATCACGATGCGAGTCACCTTGCCGAAGCACGCTCTCTGCTGGCCGAGAGCGTTCAGGACTTCGCGACGCTGACGCAACTGACAGACACCACCTATCGCAACGCAGCTGGCATGCAAACCTCGCAGCGGCAGATCCCGGTGCGTGGAGGTCCACAGACCAACCACTGGCGCGATCTTTTACCGGTGTATCAGAAGGAGCTTGCGGTCTTCGACAGACGGCTGACGAAGCTGAAGGCCGGAGGCGCTTCCCAACCCTCTGCAGATCATGTGGAGCGTCTGCCGGAGATCGGCTTCAAACTGCGATCAGACGATGGCCAGGCGTTTACTGTGGCTAAGGGGGCGAGCCTCTACTCCAACCAGGAGGCTCCGATCACTTCGGTTGCACCGGAGCTGGATGGGCTGCACGGCATCCGCGTCTCCACGCGGCAGGGGACTCCGATCCGCTTCACGCTGGATAAGCCGGCGCAGATTCTGGTGGGCTTCTTCAAGTCGGAGTCGCGCAAGGCGATGAATGTATCGCCGGATACCGAGCAGTGGAACATCGTGCTGCCGAATGCCATCTCCCAGACGAAGGGACTACCGATCAGCGTGTGGGCTAAGCCACTGCCTGCGGGGGAGAACGATCTCGATCTCGGCAAAGGAGCTTATGTGGTCCTCGGCTTTATCCCGGAGACGACGCATGTGACGCCGCATGTAAGCTTCGATCCGAACAGCAAGGAACCACCCAATCTGGATTGGATGTTCGAGGACTAGGCCCCCCTACGGAAATTGCGCAAAGTCTTCATTCCTTGGGACATAGCTTCGGACTAAGTTTGCAAAATACTGATAATGCATGGTTTACTCGCAAAGTATTGGGAATATTGCGTTTAGAGCCATGAAGTTTGGCTTAAAAGAAAAACCCCGGGATGGGACCCGGGGCTTTTCTCTTTTAATTCTAAGTCAACGACGGGAACGAATCGGCAAGATTCGTCCGCTTGCTTTGTTCAACTTAGGCGAATTTGCGCTTGACAGCGCTTTCCCGGCCCGGACGAGGGTCAGCTCATCTGCCCGAAGCAAAAACTTCTTGAGCAACGGAGAGGTATTCGATTTGTTGTATCCCATCACGAGATCGATGGTCGGAACCTCGCCGCGCAAAGGCCGGGCGACTACAGAAGGAATCAGCGCATTTTGTACGTAGGTTGGCAATAAGGTAAAGCCTCCTGTAGACGCGACCAGCGACATTCCACCCGATAGAGTTTCGGCATCGTAGATCTGCTTCAGTTTGATGCCAATCTTCGCCGCGTACTCTTCGATCACGGTCTTGAGCACGGGCGCGGCACGGGCTGTGCTGATAAAGTCCTCGCGACAGATATCCTCCGGCCGTATTGCTTTATGCCGAGCCAGGCGGTGGCGAGAAGGCAGGACCGCGACCAGAGGCTCCTTGACGAGAAATTTGAAGTCCAGACCAGCGGTCCGCGTCTCGCGTCTCAGCAGAGCCACATCGATCTCTCCCTGCATCAAGGCATTGGCGAGTTCGGGCGAGGATTTCGTCGTGATCGTAACGTCGACATCAGCCGCCTCCTCGCGCAGGATTTTCAAAGCCGCTGACAACCAGATCACTTCCTGTCCCGGCAGGAAGCCCAGTCCAAAACCGGGTTTGTGAGGCCGCTCGGTGTTTCGTGCAGCTTCGCACGCTACCTCAATCTGCATCAGCGCCAGTCGTGCATGATCGAGGAATACCCGCCCAGCCGCAGTGAGCTCGATGCCTCGCGCTTTTCGCTCCAGCAGCTTCACGCCGAGTTCCATTTCGAGATCGCGGATCTGGCGGCTTAGCGAAGGCTGTGCAGTGTGGAGTCGCCGCTCGGCAGCGTGCAGAAGGCTGCCTTCCTCGGCGACCGCAATGAAATACCGGAGATGACGAAGTTCCATTTTTACCTCGCTATCTATGCTTCATAAGCATAGATCACGCAGTCAAAGTATTTGTGCAAGCGCCTGATGCGGAGGAACCTATTGCCAACGGATAACGCTCATGTTGTCCGAAATTCAAATCTCAGGAGTATCAGTATGTCATCACAACGCAAACCAACCATCGTGTTCTGCCACGGCATTTGGGCCGATGGCTCTTGCTTCAGCAAGCTCATCCCGGCGTTGCAGGCGGACGGGCATGAGGTGATTGCAGTCCAATATGGTCTCGACTCGTTTGAAGAGGACGTGGCTACGGTAAAGCGCACGCTCAACCGCGTCGGTAGCCCTGTCCTCCTCGTGGGCCATTCCTACGGCGGCGCTACCATTACCGCCTCGGGCGTAGATGATCGCGTGGCCGGCCTCGTCTACATTGGAGCGGTCGCGCCGGATGTCGGCGAGACTGTACAGCAGCAACTCGACAAATATCCGTCGGATATCTTCTCTCGCGTTGAGGTCGCGGACGGGCGCGCCTGGATGCTTCCGAATGGGACTGAGTTTTTCGCGGGAGACCTTTCGGAGGAGGAACAGAAGCTCGTCTGGGCCACGCATATTGCGCCTGTGGCTGATTTGTTCCAGCAGCAAAAGATCAAGAGCACACCGTGGAAATCAAAACCGAGCTGGTACATCTTGACCAAGCAAGACCACACTGTGCATCCCGATCTCCAGCGGTGGGTCTCGAAGCGTATGGGAGCGACTGTGGTTGAGGTGGAGAGCAGCCACGTTCCCATGCTCTCTCAACCTGACGTTGTCATCGACGTGATCCGTAAAGCTGCCAAAGCAATCCAAGGAAACACGACAGCCTAGCTAGGCTGCGATTTCTAATCTTCGACAGACCGTCGTCAGGCGGTCTGTCTTTTTTTATAAAAGGTCGTACGAATTTCAGGCGCGGTCTTGATTCCTTGTATACGGCAATCTGGAAGCCGGTTAAAACCTATCGCGTTATGGAAGCGGGTGAGTCTTGACGGGAGAGGAGGCGTTTCGCCTCCGCTTCGGTGACTTGAAAGAAGCTTCCGTGCTTGCAGGCTGCGGGCAGGTGGATCTTGTCGTCGGCGCTTGTCCAATGAATCCAGTCGGTGGTTTCGGCTGTTTCAAAGCGGGGATTCGGCGGGCGATAGTGGTCGTAGTAGACGATGAATTTATCGCCTGCCTGAATGACACTTGGTCCCTCGGACCAGCTCGCGTTGATGGGAGCGGAGAGTGGGCCCCAGGGACCCTCCACCGTGGGACCGGAGGTCCAGCGCTCGTTGTAGCGAAGCGGGTCAGGGGTTTGATCCTTGAGCACCATCACCACATCTTTTTTGCCTGCGAAGCTGCGGTGGAAGAGCGTGGCGTCGATCACGGGAAAGCCGCGGTCGAAGAACTTCTCCGGCTTCGAGAAGCTCTGCCAATCCTTCGTGCGCGAGGCCCAGAGACGAAGGCCTTCCCCTTCTGTTTGTCCGGCGACGGGATCGAAGGCGCTGGACCAGAGGATGAGCCATTGTTTTTTATCCTTGTCCCAGTAGGTCTCCGGTGCCCAGGTGTTGTGGACGTTGGGAAAGGCTCCCATGATCTCGACCTTGCGCTGCGGCGTCCAGGTGAGCAGGTCTTCGGAGTTGGAAGTTCCTATGGAGTTGCCGCGCCAGCCCCAGGTCCAGACCATACGGAAGCCGTGATCATTCGAATTGCGCGTGAGGAAGACGTCGCGCATGATCTCGCCGGGCTCGCTGGGTTTGAGCCAGGGCTGACCGTCATTAAGTGGCGTGAAGGTGTAGCCATCGCGGCTGAGCGCGAGGTAGATGCCCTGCGAGCCGGGCTCCTTGAAGTAGGCGAAGACCCACGGGTCTGTCGGTTTGGTCTGGGCTTCAAGGTGGAGGCCTGCCGCAGCGAGGCTAAAGAGGAGCAGGGATTTCAGGATGCTTCGTCTCATGTTCACCAGGGTCAATGTGTATCCGTCGGCTGAAGTTCTGTGGCGACGCGAGCGAAATACAGGGATTCTTCGACTTCGCTGCGCTTCGCTCAGAATGACGATTGTCGAAGGTTCGCTCAGAATGCGGTTCCTTCAGCGGTCTTTGATGACTTTGAGATGGCTTACTCGCCTGGAGGCGGCGGAAGCTTGTCGGCTCCGGGGATTTTATCGAATGGGCCATCAGGAACATCGCTGGACAGGAGCGTCTTGCCGCGCCAGTGTGAGGTTGCAGTGCGCTTGCCTTGCGCGTCGAAGTTGTCCCAGGTCCAGGTTCCGTCGGCGGTGTAGGTCTTCACCCAGATGGGTGTGCCGTCTTCGCGCTGATAGCGTTCTTCTCCGGTCTTCTCACCGGCGTGAAAGCTGACGGTCCACATGGGCTTGCCGCTGGGATAGAAGAAGTGTTCGGTTCCCTCAAGCAGAACGCGGCCATCGGCGGCGCGGCCGGCGCTCCATGTGGCTTTGGTCTTGCCGTTGGGATAACGCTCGGTGAAAGGCTGGACGTGGGTGAGGTCACCGGCTCGAGTTTGCGTATCTCCTGCGGACTTGTCGAGAATCCACGCCTCGTTGAGCTCGATCTCGTAGTTGACTTTATTCTTCGATGTGACGACGTGGATGACGCCATCGGGCCCTTGTGTGGCGGTGGTGTAACCGACGGTCAGGACGTTCGCGGGAAGCCGCTTGATCGTCCAGGTCTTTGCGTCGTCGTTCGAAAGAGCGACGTAGCTTCCGTCTTTGTGGAGATGCTTCTGATGTGTCGGATTGAAATCGGAGACGAAGAACAAGCGGCCGCTCTTCAGGCGAATGACGCTGGGACGCTCGCCGCTCATCAGCTCGTCGAAGGGCGTCTCGGACTTGGTCCAGATCTTGCCGTCATCGCGTGAGGTCGCCATCGGCATGTGGCCGTTGATCTCGGAGTTCTTGCCGCCGATGCCGAGAAGGTCTCCATTCTTTGCGAAGACGATGGTGGTGTGACGGCCAGCGGTGCGGCCACCGGTGTCGGACCAGGTCTTACCTTCGTCGGCGGTCTTCCAGACGGCACTGATGGAGCCGTTGCCATCGGGGTCGCGGCCCGTGGAGTCGGTGGGAATGTAGATCGCACCGTTGGGTCCACGCACGATGCTGTTGATGGGCTGCGAGACATAGCGCCCGATGGGCTGGGGAAAGACGGGAAAGTGAGCGGGCGACCAGGTGGCCCCGCTGTCATTCGAAGTGGCCCAGGCGAAAGGCGGAGCTCCGATGAGGCGTGCGAAGCCCCAGAAGAACCATGTTTTGCCGCCGGGCTGGGCCTGGTGGACGGGGTCGTTCCAGATGACGGGCGCGGCGAGCCCGGCGTCTCCGAAGACGGGCCAGGGCTCAGGCATGTCCCATTGGTTGGAACCAGCGCGGCGACGGAGCGTCATGACGGTCTGGTCGGGATCGTCTTCCTGATCCGGCGTGTTGTAGTAAGCAGCGAGAAGATCACCGTTGGGAAGCACCTGGATGGCGGAGTTGTGATAGTTGATGCCGAGGCCGGGAGCCAAGCCGAGTTTCCAGCCGATGCCGCGCATGTTTTTATCGCCGACATTGGCGAAGAGCTCATGCGTGCGATAAAGCGGGCGGCTCATGTCGGGCGTATCGATGGCTTTGCTGAGCGCGGGGCCGTCGAGAATGGAATGCTGTTTGATCGCAGTCTGAAAGAAGTACTGCCATGCAGGAGTATGTGCGCCTGTCGGCATGGGAGCCTGCGCAACGCGAAAGCCAACGTTGCCGGTATGCGATGCATACGACGGAGGCAAGCTGGCGCGGTTGGAAGGGCGCGTGAAGTACGGCGAGGTTGCGGGAACATTGAGATCGGCGGAGGTCTTGGTCGCGGTGTGACGCCAGTCTAGGCCTCCACCACGAATGACGCGCGTCATGCCAGAGGAGGCTCCGGTGGGATCCGTCTGCCCGGTGGGTTGATAGGGACCATACCAGTCGAGGGTCCACTCGGGACGGCCGAGCTCCATGTTTTTAACGCCGAAGGCATTGGCCTGATCGACGGAGAGTGGGGTGTCTGAAGCGCCATACAGATGCTTGCCTCCGGCGCGGGCGACGTACTCCCACTCGGCTTCGGTGGGCAGGCGCCAGGGCTTGCCGGTCTTCTTTGTAAGCCAGCGGCAGTAGGCCATGGCCTGATCCCAGCTGACACCTGCGGCATAGGCAGGTGTAGCGGAGAGGGCTTTATAGGAGGGATCGAACTTTGCGAACTCCTCGGGCGAGACCTGGGTGATGCCGATCTGAAAATCTTTGGTGATGCGAACGCGATGCGCGGGAACTTCGTCGAAGTCGCCATGCTTGGGCCGGGAGGACATGACTCCGAAGCCCTTGGTGATCGAAGGTGTGAGCGCAGCGGCGTCGGCACCCATGAGGAACTCGCCGGGAGCGATGTGTGCGGTTGCGGGAACTCCGTTCGCGGAGATGGGAGGCGCTTCGCCCGGCATGCGGGCGAGGACACCATCCTTCTGCGCCAGGGCGGGATGTACCAGAACGCATGCCAGCGCCAATCCTGCCGCCAAAGAGATCCCTCTACGATGTCTCACACTTTCCTCCTGTGTTATTTGCTCAGCAGATCGGCGTCGAGCGGGCCAAGCTCATTTCGTTTTGCTACGACGCGGCCATCGACTGCGATCCACATTCCCTTGCCGCGTTTGTAGCGCTGGCCAGTGCTGTCCCAGGCGATGGTGAGGCGATGACCGTGATATGGGAGCTCGTCGATGGCGAAGTAGCTCCACTGCTTTGCGGAGACGAGCGGATGCACGACGAGACGATTGCCAGATTGAGGGCGAAGGCCGATGAGCCCCGTGATGAGCGGGTCTACGAAGCCTGAGTGGTTGTAGTAGTTGCCGCGGCCGATCTGCTTGTTCTTTTCGATCAGCATGCGCTTGGCGATCCATTCATTGGTGTCGGCGTCGTAGTCTTCGTCGATCCAGTCGATCAGGCGGCCGTCGGCGAGCTTGATATGCTGCGCGAGAACGTAACGGCTGAAGAGCTTGTAGAAATCTTCGGGGCCTGTGGTGTGAGGGCCGGGAGTGTTCTGGTAGGCTGCAAGCGCGTTGAGGGTCTGGGTCATCGCAAAGGGCCACGCGGGGCCGTTCCATGTGCACTGGTCGGAGCTGGCGAAGCGGAAGCGTGGGTTGCGTCGCTCTGCGGTAGTGGCTCCGTACTTGCCATCGAAGCCCTGGGGATCGAAGAGCTGCTTCCACGCGGCGTCGTGATCCGGCGCGGGCGAGCTGAAGAACCACGGGTTGTAACCGATGAGCTCGCGAACGCCGGAGAGCTGCATGGTGGTGCCCGGATCGATGAACTTCTTTTGTGCGCGAATGCCGGAGTCCTTCGCCGGCGAGACGACTTCGTAGAACTGATCTTTCGGATTCCAGAGAATGGTTTCGATGAGGCGGTTCAGCTTGTCGGCTTTGGCATCGTATTCCGCTGCGAGAGTGGTGTTGCCAGCAGCGCGCGCTGTCGCAGCGATGGCGCGGGCGTCGGAGACCATGTAGCTGTTCAGCGTGGGGCGATAGCCGTCTCCGCTGATGCTCTTCTCCATGGCGTCGCGGGTATCGATGGACCAGAAGAGACCGTTCGCGTCCTGCTGGGTGGTCTCCCAGTCGTGATAGACGCGGGTCATCTCGGGAAGCAGGCTGGTGGCGAAGGGTGTGTCTCCGTTGGCGAGGGAGACGTCGCGAGCGGCGGTCGCCATGGCGTCGGAATATTTGCGGCTATCGACGTCGGGACGATACCAGTAGCGGGCATCGTCTTCGGCGATGGAGCGATCGTGCAGCCAGCGAGCCTCGCCGAGATGGAAGGGCACGGCGTCGGGAAGCGCGCCGAAGCTGCCGTCCTTGAAGTCCGGCTTGGGCAGCCATTCGGTGATGATGTATCCCGTGGGCGTGTGCACGAGATGCTTCTTCCACGCACACCAGCGGAAGTAGTACATCTCCTCGAAAGATTTGTCGGAGGAGTCGAACCAGGGGATCTCGCGCTCCATCCAGGACCACGCAGATTCCGGCAGCTGGCCAGCAGCAGCGGGCTCGCCGTTGTAGAGCTTTCCTGTGGCGACTTGCTCGTCCGTCTCGAAGGTCTGCACGTAGTGGCGGTAGTCATCGGGATGCAGGAGAGAGCGCTGTTCTATGCCCTGCGCAAGGACAGAGGTCGCGAGCAGAAGAGGCGGAAGCAGGAGCCGGATTGGGGCAGAGAGGGGCAAATGTGTGTCGGTAAAGACGGTGAAGATCTCCGTGAACGAGATCACTATATTGGATGGACCACGTGATTCGCAACAATAATGGAAGTTAATTTATATTTCGAAAGTAATTTCAAATTAAATCGGAAGTGAGCAACTGGGATCCCTTCCGGGAAGCGACAAGGCGAAATACAGGGATCTCTCCACTCCGACGCGCGATAGAGCTGCGCGCCTCCGGTCGAGATGACGTGGGTTGAGGATCAGAATTCAAGTCGTGCACCAAGTTGGAGGAAGCGGGCGGGATACTGGCCTGTTGCTTTCCCGAAGGTGGAGCTGGTGAGGGTGGAAGAGATTCCAGTGAGGCTGGCTCGATTGAACAGGTTGAAGATTTCGAGGCGCAGCTGCAGGTTTGCGAACTCCCGGATGCGATTGTTCTTCAACAATGCGAAATCGGTGTTGGCATAGCCGGGATTCCTGTAGCCGTTGATGACCTGATTGCCTTCCGAAGGACGATCGGCTGGAGGAGTGAAGTCGCTGGCCGCGCCGAAGACACCAGCGACGCTCTTGTTCGGCGTTGCATCTGCGTTTCGACCCAGCTGGTGATTGCGGTCCGTGGGAATGCTGTATCCGTAGCTGGGAATATTGGGCAGATCGCTGTTGTTGCCGTCGGCGTTGTAATCGCCACCGGCGGAATAAGACGCTGTCTGTAGAACGGTAAACGGAGATCCGCTCTGGAGAATGGTGATCGCGCTGGGCTTCCAGCTGTTGGTCAGGTAGTGCAGAAATCCTGGCCCGGCCTTGAGGTTTGGCAGCTCATACGCGACCGCCAGAGAAAGACGGTTGGGTGCATCCCAGTTGGAAGGAGCCCAATACTGCTTGTAGTTCAGGGTGTTGGATTGAACCGTAGGATAGGTGCCTGCATCGTCGTAAGAGTTGGAACGCGTGTAGGAGGCGTTGATGAAACCGTGATGCATGACCCGTCCTTTGAAGGACGCGATAAATGCGTTGTAGGAAGACGTGGGACCGTTGACGGTATAGCGGATGGATCCGAAGTTGTTGCTCAGGCGAACGAACTTTCCTTTATTCACAATCAGGCTGCCGGGAAAATTGTTTACGTCGACTCCGTAATTTGCGTTGGTGGTACGGGAAGCAAAACCGGTAAAGAGATTGTTCGAGTGCGATCCCGAGTAGCCGACCGCGACCGAGTAATCGTTGGTGATTCCTCGCTCAAGCGTGACGGTGTAGTTGAGCGTGTTGGAGGCCTTGAGGTTGGGATCGTTTCCGCCGACATTGACCTGAAGCCCCGCAATACCGCCGTGGTCGTTCAGGGTGTAGCCCTTGAAATCGGGATAGGTAAAGCCGAAGGGATAAGTATCGCTGGTTCCTACGCTGTAGACGGGCTGAGGACCATCGGTATTGCTTTGGAACGAGACCGAGGCGGGAGCGGGAGGATTCTGGAACTCGTTCTGTACATTCCCGAGCGTAACCCAGTCGTGATAGAGACCGAAGCCACCACGAACCAGCCATTTGCCTTGTCCTGTAAGGTCCCATGCAACTCCTGCACGTGGGCTCCACGCCATAATGGAGTGGTTGAAGCCGTTCGAGATTTGTTTTACGTAGCCATTGGCTACCTGGTCGGGAATGGTTGCGCCCGGACCGTAGAAGAAGTTTGAGGCGACGGTTCCCTTCTGCGGTGAGGGATTGCCGAAGTCGTCCCAGCGAAGGCCGTAGGTGAGGGTGATTCGCTTATTGAGCTTCCAGGTATCCTGCGCGAAGAGTCCGGTCATGTTGCCGTCGAACTGGAAGCTGCCACCGCGCAGGCCAGCCTGTTGCCCGGTGAGCAGATCGAAGGAAACTCCTGATTCGGTGAAGATCTTGTCCTGCACAAAGTCCGCCACGGTTTGAAACGAGTAGGCCGGTTGCGAGTTCCAGGGACCGAAGAAGGTCAGGTTGTCTCCCCAGAATCCCTCGTACCCAACGCGAACGTTATGCGCTCCGAAGATGTGGGATACGGTGTCTTTCCAGACCGCATGATGCTGCACGTAATTCTCATCGGCCTTGCCGACTCCGAGCTGGGTTCCCCATCCGGAGGTAAGGGAGATGATCGGCAGATGGAACGGCCCGGTGGCATTGATCAAACCTTCCATGCGAAGCCAGCCGAATGCAGCTTCGTTAACGGTGCTGGAGTTGAAGGTATGAGTTTCGTTGCCTTGAACAGAGCGGACGATGTAGTGCTGTGGAGAGTCGTGTCCCACACGCACTGAAGGGCCGCCGATATCGAGGCGGGTCTGGTAGTAGTTTCCGTAGATACGATCTTTGGTGAAGACCTTGTCGACACGGGCGTTCCACTGCAAGGCATCGCGGTAGTTGGTTGCGGCAAGAACTCCGCTGTCGACAACCGGAAGCGAACAGGGAATATTGGCTGCTGCCGCAGTACCGCAGGTGCTTTTGAAGAGCGTAGCGCCTGTCTGCGCGACCCCTGTGGTGGTTGCGTTTGTGGCGGGAAACTGATCGAGCAGCTTGACTCCAACTGAATTCGGCCAGTTTGTCTTCGCCCAGGCGATGAACTGCGTGTCCTCATAGGTGACCTGCGAGCTGGATTGCGTGGAAGAAAGCAGCGGTTCCCATCCAGTAAAGAAAAACGTGTTCTTGAGAAAAGGAACAGGACCGCTCAGGGTAGCCGAGATGTTGCTGGAGTGAAACGGCAGCATCTTGAAGGTCTCGCTGGGCTGGAACTGGGTTCGAGCCGTCAGCCAGTTGGCGGTGTAGTACTGGCTGGCGAGAAAGTGATAGCGATTGGCTCCCGAGCGCGTCGTCATCACCTCGACGATGGAGCTGCTTCGCCCGTACTCGACATCGAAGGTATTCACCTGGACGGTGGCTTCCTGAATCGTGTCCGGATTGGGAACGAGATTGAGCACGCCCGGAGTGATGTTGCTGGTGATGTCGAGACCGTCCACGACGTACATGTTGCCGACGCTGCTGCGTCCGTTTGCGCTCGCGGTAACCTGGGTTTCAGAGCCGTAATTATCTGTCGATTGGCCGTTGCCGCCGCTTCCCTGAACGCCGAGCCCGGTTACGCCCGGCGCAAGTGTGACCAGGCCGAGCTGGTTGCGGCCGGGGAGTGGAAGCGAGTCGAGCGCTTCCGTGTCGATGGTCAGCTGCGTGCGAGACTCAGCGGTATCCAGCACCGGTGCGCGGTCGGAGACCTCCACAACCTGCTGCGAGGCTGCCACTGCCAGAGTGATAGGAACGTTCATCAGCTGCGCAGTCGTGAGCGTAAAGGGAACCTTGGTGGTTCCGAATCCGTTTGCGGTTGCCGAGACAACGTAGTTGCCGGGAGCGAGACTTAGAAATCGATAGTCTCCTTTGGGATCGGACTGAACGGTCTGCGTGACACCTGTCGCGGTGTTCGTCAACGTAAGGGAAGATCCGGGCACGGCAGCACCGGTGGGATCCTGAATCGATCCTTGCAGGCTGCCCGAGAACTGCGCCTGCGCCAAACCGGCAATAAGAAGCACGCCCGCCAGACCACTGGCATGCAGCAGTTTTTTGAACGACATTCCATCCTCCTGAGAGCGGAGCCATGTACGAGTTCGACCGCGGCGCACCTGGCGCACATGCGGCTCATACCAGGCTCCGAAAAACCTATATAGGGAATAAAGAGATGCACCACACAACGACGGAACACTAGATGACGCAGTCTTCCATTGTCAATAGATTATTTTTATAAGACTAGTTAACTTTCATTTTCATGAAACTCAATTCGACGGCACGGTCGCAGCAGGTTTTCTCGCGCTCTCTTCCTCCGTGGGCTTTGCTGCGCCGTAGACTACCGGACCGGCGTTTGGCTCAATGCCGGAGTTCTTCATGATCTCTTTTGCTTCCGGGGGCCAGTTACCGTCTGTGATGAGGTGGTCGTCGAGGATCAGGTCGTTTTGATAGTTCGTCCACATGCCGCCGACTCTGGTTCCATCGTGCCAGTTGTCGATGGCGGTGTTGTCCGGAGATATGCGCAACGGATAGGCTGCATGGACCGTGTTGATGTTCAGCCATTCGCCGCCGGGGTCCTGCACGACGTTCTTGCGCACGGTGATGTAGCGAGAGCCTTCGTCGAGATAGAGCGCGATGAGGGCGTGGTTGTCGAAGATGTAGTTTTCGGTGATGAGGGTCCCGGGGCTGGCAGAGAGGTTGTAGATAGCCCCTCCGTCGTGAAAGAGTTTTTTTGCGTCATGGATGCGATTTGCGGCGACGACGACATCGCGATGCGTGGTTGGCGTTCGATACACCAGGTTCTGCGGCCAGTCGTATCCGTGCATCCGCACACGGTAGTTCGGATTGCCATTGGGATCCTGCATTCCCCATCCATAGCCGATGTCGATGGCATCGTAGGGGACATCGGAGATGTCGTTGTGGAGGATGACCGCTCCTTCGACGTAGGTGCTGAGGATCGCGGCGTTGTCGAAGAAGTCCTTGCTGACGGAGCGAATGCGATTATTGCGCACGATCAGCTGGCGATTGATCTGGCGCGGATCGTGGGGATGATGGGCATCGCGTTGCACGCCACCGGCGAGGATGGCTCCGCCGGCACAATCCGTGAACACATTCGCGGTCACGGTAATGTCTCCGGTTCCGAGACCTGTTCCCGAGAGCATGGCATCTGCATCGTTGCCGATGCCCAAGGCATACTGGCCGAGGTGCGCAAAGACGTCCCCGTCAAAGGTGATGCGCTCTGCCGCACTGACCTGCACGGAGGCGGGCATCTGCTTCCACTCGTTGCGTACGCTCTCGAACGCGGGGCAGCCCTGGGGGCAGACCGTGATGGGATCGGCTGGAAACGCAAGGGCATGGCCGGCCAGATACGATCCGCTCTGCTGGCTGGCATAGCCTTCCGGCCCCGACGGGCCCAGCCATGTGGTGTACGAGAAACGAAGATGGCGGAATGTCAGGTCGCGTACGGGCTCATCAAGATTGTTCCCGACAGAGAGCAGAACCGTGAGCCGGGGCAGCTCAACGTCTGCCTTGGAAAGATCGACGTCGGCAGCGGGCCGCAGATACAGCTTTCCCTGGTCGGGGTCGAGATACCATTGTCCAGACTTCGTCAGCAGACCGAGCGAATTTACGAGATAAAGATGGGATGACTCTGGATGAAATGGCTTCTCAATCGTGTCGTATCCCCAGAGGTTGTTGTCCCAGGCCGGTTGTTGCATGATGAGCCTGCCCTGATTCACGCTCGCAATCGGAGAGACTCGCTCGGTGAAGAAGCCGGTTGCGCGCAGTTCCAGATGCTTCGATTCGTCGAGCTCTTTCAGGACGGCCGTACCGGGCTTTGGAGTCATGCCCTCTCGGGTGAAGAGATAATCGCTGCGCTGAATCTCCGTCGACGCGATTGGAGCAAGCTGATCGTTGACCCAGAGTTGCCGCGCCTCCGCGCCGGGGGGCGTATCGGCCACGTAGATGTTTTTAGAGCGATCCCATAAGCGCCACCCTGTCACCCGAACCGCTCCACTCAACACCGGATGCGCTGCATCGGCAGCTTGCCATGTGACAGTATGGCCGTTGCGTCCGCCGTCCTGCTCGGTGAATCGCAGTGGCTGGCCCAGGCGATAGATACCGTCGGAGAGTTGCACGATGACATCGTGATCGCCATTCAAAAGGCGCACTGCCTGTTGCGCGCGCTCAAGAGATCGAAACGGGCTTACCGTTGTTCCTGCTGCGCGGTCGTCACCATTGGGAGAGACTGCGATCACGATGGCATCCTTTGCGGGCTTCGGAGCAGCCAACGCCACATGCAGTACAGTAGCGAGCATCAACGAGAGGAGTGCACTCTTGCGCTTTAACGTCATTGACCGAGATCTCTTTCTGGCTACTTCGCGCTGAAGTTTGAGAGCGTCAAAATCTCTCCGGGTGCGATGACGATCTCTGAAGGCGGCTGCAGCTCCTCATTTTCCGCATAGAAGCTGGTGTGTTCCATCTGCGTCCAGTGAGCCCCCGTCCAATCGATCCTGAGGTGCTGGCTGGAAGTAGAACGGTTCAACACGATCAGACTGCTGCGCTCACCATCTGTAAAGGCCGCAGTCATCAGGTTGGGGTTGGAGGCCCGAGTCTCTACACGACGCATTCCCTTCAACACGTGACGACTGAAGGCACCAAGCACGCGAAGCTGAAAGCTTGAAGCGATGGGAACTTCGCCGCGGGCACGATCAGGAACCAGCAAGGAACGCGATCCGCCAAAGGTGGGTTGCTCGATATCCAGCAGAAGCCAGCAATACAGCAGCATCTCGGCATCGGCTTCGGTCAGATTTTTCTGGTAGAGCTGACCCACCTGCAGGGCCAATCGATAGGACGCCTCCTGAAAGTGCGGATCATTCAGGCAGATCTCTGTTGCGAGAAAGGGCTTGCCATCGCTGGCTTCGCGCATCTCCCGTAGGCGCGCATCGTAAAGATCGGGATTCGCGAGAAACTCCTGGTAATCGTACTGGTGCGTAGCCGTGTAATTCGTAGCCTTCCATGCTTCCGCAAAGCGCTTCAGATCGTGGATGCGTCCCGTGGCCATCCAGACGTAAGGAGCATCCGCCATCTGGATCTTCGTCTGCTGAAATCCTGCCGCATCCAGGGCCTTGCGCAGCGCGACTGTCATCGCGGCGTAGATCTCGGGGGCCTGCTCAACCTCGTTCTGAATGCCGACGATCTCAGGAGCTGCCCCCGACCGCTCTTTGGCTCGTTTGCAGAATTCAACAACGATATGCGCATAAGCATCGGGTTTCGCTGCCGTGCGCACGGGCTTGCCCCACGCATCGAGGATAGGTTTGCCTTGCGGCGTATACGCTTCTACAGCCCAGTGGGGAAGCGCCCACATCTCGTACAACACCTCTCCGCCTAGCTCGCGGATATGCCGGCTGTAGTCAAAGTCGGAGACCTCTCCATTCGGAAAGTTGTCACCGTAGTAGTGCGGCGTGGCTTCGCGAAGATCCTCCACGTTCGACAGATCCTGCTTCATCTGCGTCCCCATCGGATACTCTCGATCGATCAGAAGGTTGTAACGCCGCAACAGGTCCCAGTACTGCTGTTTTCCTTCCGCGCTCAGCTGCGCGTAAGCCGGTATGCTCGGGCTTCCACCGAAGCCGATCATTGTCTGATGCCGGTTTTGCTGCATCACCGTGATCGACGCGTTCTCAGGCTTCTCCTCCAGCACGTCTCCCGATAACGTCAGATGTTGATTGCGTGGACCAGAGAACATCAACTGGTGCCGCGTCAGATCGAAGACCAGGGGCTGGCTCAACATCAGCTCGCCATTGAGGAGAACCTGCACGGAGAGATGCGCGTCCACGACAACCTTCAAGGTTCGCGCATGTCCCACATAGGATCGCGTCTCGTCCCGCACAATCCTCTCCGGATAGCCGCCCGTGTCCGCCAGAGCCGTCGAATCATAGAATCGCTCGAGCAAACGGATCTTCGAATCGGTCAACTCCACCGTCACCCCAGCATGAGGACCGGTAAAGATCCACGAAAGCTTTGTGTGGGCCGGCACATCGTCCTCGAGTCCCACCGTACGTTGAAACAGAGCTGGTAAATCTTCATGCAGATACACCCGCGCGATCTGGTCCGGCCGCGTCCATCCGGGGCCGATCGGCCCATCGGAGACGAAGTCGAAGTGCTGCATGGCCTTCTGCGCGGAGGGTCCGGTTATCGGCAGCGTTACCGCCTGTTGTGCCTCAACCGAGACATACGGGAACAGACAGAATGAGCCTGCCAGCAAAATCTTAAGAGTACGCATCTGGTTCCGCATAGCTCTCGTCATCGCCGATCCCATCATTGCTGCTTCTCGTCCATGGTTACGCCTGGACCCTTTGTGATCGCCTCGCCGCTCGATGCCTTTATGACAAAGTCGGTCGCTGTCACCTGCGCGTACTGCATATCTGCTCCAGCCTCGGCGGTGATATGAACATTCTTCAGCACAACGTGCTTTACAGGGCTCTCCGGAAGGCCATAGATCACGGCGGCACGTTTTGCTCCGGTAGCCGTTACATTCTCGATCACGATGTCATGAAAGCGCGGCGTATGCTCGGTTACAGGATGAGCCGTATCACCTTTCATCCCGCCGGTGTAGTAGTTCGTGATCTGGATGGGAGTTTCGACGCCGGTCATCGTGATTTCGCGAAAGCTGAAGTTGCCGACGTCATTTCCGCGGCCACGCGCGCTCTTGATGCGAATTCCCTGCCGCGTGCCTTGAAATTTCACGCGTTCCACTTTGACGTTGCGCACCCCGCCAGCCGTTTCGCTGCCGATGGAAAGTCCGTGGCCATTGCGAAGATCGCAGTCGCGAACCACGATATCCGTGCTTGGCACATTCGGGTCGCCACGCTCCACCAGTCCGCTCTTGGTCGCCACATTGTCGTCGCCCGTATCGATCAGATCGTGCTCGATCAATACATGGCTGGTTGAGATGGGATCAATGCCGTCGGTATTCGGCGCCGTTCGGCCCGGATTGAGAATCTTTACATTCCGCACCGTCAATCCATCGCAGAGCACGGCCATGATGTTGTACTGCGGGGAGTTCTGGATGGTCACGCCATCAATGAGAATCTTCTTCGAGTGCGTCAGATCGAAGAGCATCGGCCGCGGTGCCTCAGGCAGTCTCTTTTTGCGGTCTTCAGCCTTCGCCTCCCACCACACATGGCCGTTCCCATCCACTTTTCCTTCGCCCGTGAGGGAGATCTCTGTCGCGTGATCCGCGTGCAGCAACGAAACCCTGCGCCACTGCGAGTCTTCGCGTATTGGATAATCGCTCCGGTCCGGCGATCCCAGCAGCGTGGCTCCGGAATCCAACTGCAAACGCACATGACTCTTCCAGTCGAGCGGGCCGGAGACATAGGTTCCCGCTGCGAAGTGAACAATTCCGCCATGCGGCACCGAGCAGGCATCGATTGCGCTCTGAATCGCCGCCGTATCCTTTGTACGTCCATCGCCCGCAGCGCCCATGGACCGAACGTCACAGGTCTTACCGGCTGCGAAGGTAAAAGATGTAGCCAGCATTGCGGCAAGCGCAGAGAGATAAGGCAAAGGGCGATGCAAGGGCATGAAGACAGCTTTCCTAAGTGAGATCGACAACGTGCAGAAAAAACCTGTTTCTATACACTGGCTTTTCGTGCAGGACAGTGTCAACGATGATCGGGTCTGCTCGTCATTCTTTCTGCGAGCAAGCTTTTTATGAATGCCTCGAGCAAACAATTGTTTGCCTAGCCTTCAGTCGCTTAAGGCTTGGCCCGCTCGCTTCGATAGACGATCTGCACGGGACCAAAGATCCCGGATGGTACAGGCTGCAGATGATCCATATCCTGCATCTGGAACCGGTCTCCGTATTTGGCCTTCAGAGCCGTGTAATCGTGCGGCGGCTGACCCGCCAGTTCATTGATCGCAGTGTTGTATACGCGAATCTCTAAAGTGTTTTCACCGGCATGAATGAACTTTGTGAGATCAAGCTCGTACGGAGGATGCCACAGCGCTCCTACGCGTTTCCCGTTCACGTAGACGATCGCAGCCTCGCGAATGGGAGCGTCATACCACGCACGCGTGCCGTTGGGAGCAGGAGGCTGTGTCTCCGGCACAATCTTCCCATCCGCGAAGTGCAGGACGAGATGCTCTCTGCTCTTTGCGGCCGCAGCGCGAAAGCTGGTGCTGTAGCGCACTTCACCTGAATAAAATTCATCCGCCGGATCATCCGTCCACACGGTATTCGCATCCGTTCGCGATGGCAGTACGGCAGATCCTTTGTTCCCAGGAAACGCTGCCGACCAATGACCCAGTTCGATCGGCGCGACCGAGTCAGGCATCAGATCCTTCGCTCTTGAGATCTCCGCTGGAGCACTGCCGTCGTGCAAGACAAGCAAACGAGAGCCATACGGCTCGAGCGTAACAGGCTTGCCTTGTCCCACAAGAGTCTCGGTCCCTTCATCGGGATTCCACCATTCTGCAGTCTTATAGCTGCTGCCGGTATGCAGTGGAAGAGTCTGAGACTGGGGCGACACATTCGCGATGAAATAGACATCTGCGTCGTGCAGGCGCCGGTGCAGGAAACCGATGGCACCGTTTGCGGATTGCACGTCGAGATCAGGCCGCACCAGGCGGTTGATGGCGGCAGGCAGCTCCGCTTCGCTATCCACATGCACACAGGCGGAGACCAACTGCTGCATCACAGCCTGGATCTTTGCCGTGTCCTTCGCATCCAGCAGTCCGGGAGCCATGGAAGGAGTTGTGCCGATGAAGATCACCTTGCCACCGCTCTTCGCATAAGCTGCAACCTGTTCGAGAGCAGCCAGCTCGATTCGCTGCGTCGGAGGAACGATCAGCAGCGAATGTCTGTGAAGATCCTTGAGCGCGGGCCCATCGACGTAGTCCACATTGTGGCCCGTGTTGAGAATGGCCTGCATCAGCGCGGGTGTAATCCTGGTCTTCATCTCGTCCGTCACCGAGACATGGCCGGGGCGGAAGCTCGCCTGCGCGTCGTCTTCCGGCAGCAGAACAGCGACATCGTTTGCCGGCTCTCCTTGACGCAGCATCCAGCTCACGCGTTGCAGATAGCTCGTGACATCCGGCATCACCGCCCACCATGGATTGTGCGCGTTGAATACGGCAGCGGCATAAAGCGAATAACCGGGCTCGGTGGCGTAAGATGGCGAATAGGGCCAGCCGTGGCCGATGATCTGATTTACACCTTCAACAAACATCCGGTCCGCTTCGGCCTTCATGTCGAGCGGCGTAGCGCGAAAGGCAGGCGAGTGCAGCCACGTCCATGTCTCCGCCGAAGTGACGTTGTTACCGAAGAGATGATTCGCGGAGGAGGTCCAGCGCGTAAACGAAAAACGATTCCACTGCGGCCCTTCTCCTTCGGGCAGCTGTGGAACCCTCTCGTCACTTAATGTGGCAGCGGGAAAGCCATAGGTCTGGGAACGAAACCGCGTCTGATGCGCAGTGGCATAGTCCGTCAGCGGCCTGAGATAGTTTTCTCGCACCAGGTCGGAGAGCGTCACGCCCCAATCATGACGAATCGCCTCTGCCTCTGGAGTTCCTCCCGCAACAAGCTCGGGAAGATGTGGGATCAGATCGTAGCCACGACGCTTCTTGAACTCTTCCGGCAGATGCGGGGTCCAGTCGCTGGCATAGACCTCCAGCGAATCCGAAAAGATGGCATAGGGCGGCGCATCGGCAAATCCCTTGAGCAATGCATCGCCAACCGTGCGAAGGTGTGTATCGATCGCCTGGCGCGACATGTGGTCGAGCACGAAGCCCTCCCCGCCCACCGCAGCGCGTTTCACCATCTGCCGCGTGTGGCTGTTGATAAAGAAGAGAACAACCTGAGGCTGACCGGACGAAACCGTTGGAAGGACGCTCGTGTCCTCGGGAAATTTAATCTGCTTCGCCGTCGCGGAGTCGTAGTGTTCCGGCGTACCTTCCGCGATGAATGCCGCAACGGGTAAATCGCCAGCCGCAAGCTCGGGCATCTTCTTTGCCGGGAGAGCCTCAACCACAATCTGCAACCGGCCTGCTGCCTGATCAATTGGAATCTGAGGACCGCCGAACGGCCAGCCGCTTCCAAGCGTGAGATCGACGCGCATTCCCAGCGAGCTGCCTTGCTCGCGCGCGAAGTGAAGCATCTCCACCATCTCCGGCGAGGCATAGGGAAGATTCCGAATACCTTTTTGCGGATCGTCCAGTGCCAGTGGATACACCGATGCAAGCTCGAAGCCGCCGAAGCCGCCCTCATGCATCTGGTGAATCTCGCGTGCAATCTCGTCTTTCGTTACCGCGGGGCCGAACCACCACCAGCGAACCATGGGGCGCGCGTCGTTTGGAGGCGCTGCAAACCCCTGCCGCAACTGGTCCAACGTCTGCTGCGCCTGCAGCGGAGCCGCGCAGGCAGCCGCTCCGATCACTATGGAAAGCAAAGCCGGAAGAAGGCGGCCTCGTTGCGTATCTGCAATGCGACTCATCGATCGCTCCATTTCTAACTTATGCAAGCTGACGGGCCCAGCTATAGACCTCGGCAGCAAAGGCCGAAGAAGCCGGCGAACATGTGCTCTCCAGTGTGGCGAGCTGCACAGCGAAGTTGCCAAGGGTGGAGCTCTCTGCAGAGCCACAACAAATCTCCAGCCCTGTCGATTCCGCAGTCAGGCGATTCAGCAGACTATTCCGCGAGCCGCCGCCAACGACGAAGACACGTTTCAGATCCTTGCCGGTATGCTCCTTCACTTGCGCCAGCACCTGCGCATAACGCGCGGCCAGGCTATGAAGAATGAGCGAAACAAACGCGGGTGCTCCGTCGGGGGATTCCACGAGCGGCCTTGCCCCCTTCGCAGCCAGCTGACGATTGATGCGCTGGGGCATCTCTCCCATCAGAAGAAGATCGGGGTCGTCAACGTCCAGAAGAACCTCCGGACGAGCCATGCCCTCGCATCCTCGAAGCAACTCAGCCACTCCAGGCTGGAAACCCTGCTCAGCCCATGCGCTTTCGCACTGCTTGATCAGCCACATGCCGTTTACGTTTTTGTGGAAGCAGTTGGCTCCGCCTACCGCGCCTAAATTCGTAAAGTTGTCTGCACGCACCGCCGGACTATCGACGGGTCGCGACGTAAGCGCGCCTACCAGCGACCACGTTCCCGAACTGATGTAGGCCCAGTCATCTCCCAGCGCGGGAATCCCCGCGATCGCCGAAGCGGTATCGTGACAGGCGGGGGCGATTAGCTCCGTATCGCTAAACGCAGCCAATTGCTGCAGAGGGCCGCCTAGTTTTCCCAGGCGGGTGCCCGGAGGAACGATTCGCGGCGCAAGTTCGATCTTCAGTCCGGCTTCGCGGAAGAGCTCTGCGCTCCATTCGCGGGTATGTACGTCGATCAGCTGCGAATGCGTTGCATTCGTGAACTCGGCAACCGGCTCCCCACCCAGGCGGGAAAGCATATACTCCGGGAGATTGAGCCAGCGGGAAGGCGCGTACCCAGCTTGGCGATCCGCGTAAAGCTGGTAGAGCGTATTGATCGACAACTGCCCAATCCCGGTAATCTCGCGCATTCGTTCTGTGGAGATCCGTTTGTGCAGCTCTGTCTCGGCGCGGACGTTACGTTCATCCCGATAGCAGAAGGGCTCAGCAACCGGTACGCCGTCATCGTTCAGGCGAACGTAGTCCACCGCCCAGCCGTCGACAGCGATCGAGCGCACGCCTTCAGGCGCGAGCTCGACACACTTCCGCAGACCTTCTTCTACTCCCTCGACGATCTTATCCAGCGGCCAGTGAAGCCCATCTTCACGCTGCACCGGTCCATTGCCGAAGCGATGGACGAGTTCCATGTGCGGCGCGCCATCCTGCCATCGCAGCAGGCTCACACGGCAGCTCTCTGCGCCGAGATCGATCGCGATGGAGGCACGCCTGTCTTTGGGGATACGTGGCTCCTGCGCCTCACTCATCGCAGATAAGCCTCCACCAGTCCGCCGTCCACGGGAATGATATGTCCGGTTGTGCATCGCGTCAGAGGACCAGCGAGGAACATGATGGCCTCGGCGCAATCCTTGGGATCGATGGGGGTATGGGTCAGGGTGCGCTCGGCATAGAACTGCGCCAGCGCGTTGCGCAGCTCATCGTCCGTGCTCGACTCCGTGAACGGAATCTTGTACTTGGTCAACGATGCCTTCACGCGATCTCGCGGGAACATCGTGGATCCTTTCACGACGGTGGCCGGGCTGATGCCGTTGACGCGAACCTTCGGCGAAAGGCTGACGGCGAGTTCGCGAACCAGGTGGCTCAGCGCAGCTTTGCTCACGTCGTACGCCTCGCTTCCACGCTTCGCAACTACCGCATTCGCCGAGCTGGTCAGCACGACGCTCGAATCGAGTCCCTGGGCCTTCAAGATCTTTTGCGCCTCGTCCACCAGCAGGTAGTTCGCGGTCACGTTGATCTCAAGAGTAAGCGCCCACTGCGCGTCGGTGATGATGCCATCCGGCGACGAGGGAAACATTGCGGCGGTGTTGATGAGAATGTCGATACCGCCAAACTGCTTGATCGTGGCCTCAAGCGCAGACTGAATCGCCTTGCGGTCGCGAATGTCGATGGAGGTAAAGCCCACGGCCTCTTTGCCCGCGATGGCTCTGCACTCTTCGGCGACACGCTCGGCACCGGCCAGGTCGCGATCCGCCACAACAATATGGGCTCCGCGCTCGGCTGCAATCAGGGCGACCTGATGGCCGATGCCACTTCCTCCGCCGACGATCAACGCCACCTGACGGCTCAACTGCTTCTCCGGCGGCTGACGGCGAATCTTCGCCTCTTCCAGGGCCCAGTACTCGATCCGGAAGGCCTCGCTCGGCGGAAGCGCGACATAGTTGTCATACATCGTGAACTGGTCAGCAGAAGCAGCCGGGCCGGCCTGCGGAATGTCCTTGCACTCCACACCTCCACCCAGGGCACCCGCGCCCTGCATCACCCCAATGGCATTGATGTAGAACTCACCGGTCAGGCGAGCCTCCGTCTTGCTCTTGCCGAAGGTGAACATTCCTACTCCCGGCAGCAGCACCACGGTCGGGCTGGCGTCCCGCTGCTTGGGCGAATCCGTCAACGCATGCTTCTTGTAGTAGTCCGCATACTCGGCACGATAGGTCTCCAGCGAGCTTTCGATCAACGCCGGAATCTCCTTCGGATCGCTCGACGGATCCCACTTGAGGAACATCGGACGGATCTTGGTGCGGATGAAGTGATCGGGGCAGCTCGTTCCCAGATGCGCCAGTTGCTCCGCATTCTTCGAGTTCACAAAATTAAGCACCGCCTCGGAGTCGGAGAAGCTTCCAATCCAACGCTGCTTGCGCGAGACCGCCCCACGCAGGTAAGGCATCGCCTCGGCGGCAACCTTGCCGCGCTCCGCGTGGGATTGCACCTTCGCGCCGCCGAAACGGCTGTATCCCGCCTGCGAGGCGTGGCGCTCGATGAACTGTCCCAACTGATCGATGATCGTGATCGTATTCAGGTAGGCTTCGCGCTGTGTGTCGCCCCATGTGAATAAGCCGTGGCCTCCCAGAACAACGCCATCGCATCCCGGCGTATCCTGGACGATCTTGCGCAGCATCATCCCCAGCTCAAAGCCGGGCCGCTGCCAGGGCAGCCACGCGAGCTTGTGGCCGAACTCCTTGTTGAACTCGTCCATCTTCTGCTTGCCGTTGGCGGAAGCAGCGAGGGCAATTCCCCAGTCAGGATGGAGATGGTCGACATGGGCGAACGGAAGGAAGCCATGCAGGGGTGTATCGATTGAAGCCGCGGTCGGGTTGTTGTTGAAGGTGACCAGGGGATAGAGAGCCACCATGGCGTCCTCTTCAGCCACGCCCTTGTACTGCTTCTCCAACGCCAGCAAGCGGTCGAGATAAAGCGTGGCAAAGCCGGAACGCTTGATGCTGCCCAGATCGCCGCCCGAGCCCTTCACCCAAAGCACCTTGGTCTTCTCACCGGAGACGGGGTCGGTCTCATCGAGTTTGGAGCTGGTATTCCCGCCCCCGAAGTTGGTGATGCGCAGGTCAGAACCCAGCAGGTTGCTGCGATAACGCAGGAGCTCCGGCGCGTCCAGCTTCGCCGCGACCGCCTCGTCCCATTTATCTTCCAGAAACTTCAGTCTTCCATCCCCAGCCATTGAGCTTTCTCCCCTTCAGAATTCGCGATCACCATCATTCCATAGCGGTGACCAATACGGCAAATGTTTCTGATTCGAAATAATCGGATCGCGCCGTTCCCTCGGAAGGACAGAAAACCGGCGTCGCTTTGGGAATTCCGCATCCCGGACCGGGGGCGAGCCCGCACTCAGGGTAGCGACGTTCGCGTAACCAGTTTGTGCGACACATAGTTGTAGGGAGGTACGATCTGTCCCTTCAACAGCGCCAGGCCTAGCTGCATCAGGTTGGGCCCGTAGGCGTTGGTCTCATGCAGAACCGAAGCGATCAACGGCGATGACGCCGACTGAATCTCTTCCAATGCCTCTGCGATGCAATCCTGGCCGACGACGGCGATCTGCTTCTGGCGCTTGGCCTGACGAGCCGCATCGACCACCCCCAGCGCGCTGGTGTCGGTTGCCGCGGCGACCAGAATATGACGGTCCTTGGGATGTTTCTTCAGATAGTCCGCAATCACTTTTGCGCTGGTATCACGCATGCCGCGGCCGTCCAGACGAAGGAAGGCATCCGCCGGGAGATTTGGAAACGCGGACCGAACCGCCTCAAATGCGCCGGAGATCCTCCCCTGTACAAGAATGCCGGCCTCCGGAAGATCCAGTCCGATCACCCGGTCCACCTTGCCGTTCCATTCCGTCTGCGCATGCCGCGTCAGCGCCTCTCCTGCCTCCACTCCCACACGATAGTTATCCACCCCGAAGTACGTTGCATTCGGGTGAGGAATATCGATCGCGATCAGGGGGATCTCGGCTGAGGCCACCTTGTCTCCGATGATCGCGGCGACAGACTGCTCGACATTGAATTCAATAATGAGATCGACCTTGCTGCGAATGAACTCCTCCGCATTCTGCACCGCGGTCGCGGCATCGTAGCGGTTGTCCAGTTCCACCAGGTCGACTCCCGAGGCCGCAGCCGCATCTCGCAGGCTTCGCGTCACCTCTTCCGAGAACGGCATATCCGCACTCTGGCCGGCGAATCCGAAGCGCAGCTTCTTCGGCCGCATGACATGCCGGTACATGCCATCCGGCGACTGCGCCAGGTATCCCCTATGCACCAGTGTCTTCAATACCCGATAGACCGTGGTCTTCGAGATGCGGGTACGGCGATGAATCACCTCGAGCGACATGGGGCGGTTTTCCGCCTGCAACAGCTCGAGAATGTCCAGGGATTTCGAAAGGACCGGGATAAGGTAGAGACGCTTCGATGTCTTGGCCAACGCGTGCAGCTCCTTCTTTAGCTCGGACCATTATCACCCGAGCTTCCGATTCTTCCAGAGAGAACGATCAAGCGTAACTCGAAACAGCACTCCGATTTCGTTGCGCGCGCTCTCCGGCGATTCGGTCGACATAGCCACTCGCCTTCAGCTCCCCGAGCGGGTCCGAAGGCAGGCCACGCGCCTCGCGCCACGCCCGGACCATCGGCCGCACATCCGTCCAGAAACTGTCGCGGAACATCTCCTCCGCCTCCACCAGCTGGCACTCGTCCTGTAAAGTCGTCAGGGCCTCGCGATCGACCATCGCCGCACGGGCAAACAGCTCCTGGGCCGTCACCACGCTTTGCACCATCGCCTCCATCTTGCCCTTGAGATTGTGACTCTGATCGATCATGTAGGCGATGCCGTCCGTCTTCGCCGCTGGCGCGCTCAGAATCTCGTGGAAGATGCGAAAGACCTGGTACGGATCGATGGAGCCTAGCGTCAGATCATCGTCCGCATACTTGCGATCGTTGAAGTGAAACCCTCCGAGCGCATCCACATGCAGCAGCCATGCCACAATCTGCTCGATATTGGTGCCGGGATAGTGGTGTCCCGTATCCACCAGAACCTTCGCCCGCGGTCCTGCCTTCTGTGCAAGATGGAGCGCCATCCCCCAATCGGCGATGTCCGTGTGGTAGAAGGCTGGCTCGAAGGGCTTGTACTCGATCAGCAGCCGCTGGCTCTCGCTGGTGGCTGCATGCATCGCTCCCAATACCTCCTCCATCCACCCGATGCGGCGGCGAATTGACTGTGTGCCGGGATAATTCGAGCCATCCGAGACCCAGATCGAGATATCGCGAGTCCCCAGTGCCCGCCCAATCTCCACCGACTCCAGAAGATGGCCCAGAGCCATCTTGCGCACCTCTGAACTCGGGTTTGCAATCGATCCAAACTTGTACTCCTGGGACTGGAAGAGGTTCGGGTTGATGGAACCCGACTTCACGCCATGCTGCTTCTCCAGTGCGCGAATCTTCTCCACATCCGCGGTGCCGTTCGGAACGTCCCAGAGAACGTGCAGCGCCACCGTGGGGCTCGCGCCCGTCAATCGGTTCACCTCGCCTGCATCGGCAAACTTCTCCTCAATGGTGGTCGCGGCGGCATTCTGGACGAATTTCCCGAAACGCGTTCCCGTATTCGCAAAGCCCCATGAAGGGATCTCAATGCGAAACCGATCCAGAGCTGCCCAAACCTTATCCTGCTTCGACTGCGTCGCTCCGTTTTTCGTCATGGGGTGCACCTGTTCCCTTTCCGGAAATAAGTCTCTATTGAAACTCCAAATTATGCAAGCATCGAAAACAAGTCAATTTTGCTCCAACGCGGCCCTTTTCCACCCTCCGAAATTCCCGCTTCTGCTGCAATTTCGAAGAAGCTCGCCGGGTATCCCCTTGGCTGCCGGGACATAACCGGAACCGGCGCTCGCAGCCTACAATATCAATAGATTTTGATTGATTCAGTAGCGGAGACTCTCCCGAATGAAGCAGTTCCTTCGCCTGTCCGTTCTTCTGTTGTTTCTCTGTCCCGGTCTGGCTGCGGCGGCCACGGAGCAGTCTGCCGGCCCTTCGGCGGCGGACAAGGCGAAGATTCTCTCTTACATCCACAACGGATGGGATACCCTCTCTCGCTCGATGTTCAGCTGCAAATCGGTCATCGATCCCAAGGTCACGACACCACCGGTCCTCTACCTGCCTTCCGGTATGACGATTCCCTCCTCGGTTGCCGCGATGCAGCAGCAGTGCAAGCTCGACGTCCGCAACCTGCCGCGGAAGATCTCCCATATGGGAGATGTCACCGTCGCTGACGTTCCCGACGAAGGCCTGCTCTACCTTCCCCATCCCTATGTCGTGCCCGGAGGCCGCTTCAACGAGATGTACGGATGGGACAGCTACTTCATCGTCCTTGGCCTCGTCGCCGACCGGCGCACCGATCTCGCGCGCAACATGATCGAAAACTTTTTCTTCGAGATCGAGAACTACGGCTCCGTCCTGAACGCCAACCGTACGTACTATCTCACCCGCTCGCAGCCCCCCTTCCTCACCTCCATGATCCGCGAACTGTATGAGCACCCCGCCGGACATCCCGTCACCAACGCCTGGCTCTCGCGTGCCTATGACTACGCCAAACGGGATTACACCACCTGGACCACCGAGCCCCATCTGGCAGGCGACACTGGTCTCGCCCGATACTTCGATATCGGCACCGGTCCGGTTCCCGAGATGGCCGACGACAGCATGTACTATCCCGACGTCATCCGATGGCTGCTCGACCATCCCGGCGCCCACGCCGACTATCTTCTCGAAGCCCCTGACAGTCCCACGCCAGAGCAGGCCTCTCAACTCGCCAAAACAAGCTGTGACGTCACCCTGTCCAAGGTCTGCGCCGCCGCCCACGTCGACGGCCATCGGCTTACCGCGGCCTTCTACAGGGGTGATCGGGCCATGCGCGAATCCGGCTTCGACCCGAGCTTCCGCTTCGGCCCCTTTAGCGGGTCCACCGATCAGTTTGCTCCCATCTGTCTCAACAGCCTGCTCTATAAGTACGAGCGGGACATGGCCCACTTCGCCACCCTGCTTCATCGTCCCGCCGAAGCAGCCCAATGGAACCGCCGCGCCACCGCCCGCAAGGCCGCGATCAACAAATATCTCTGGAACGCCAAGACCGGCATGTTCTACGACTACGACTTCGTAAACGGGCGGCCCTCCAGCTATAACTACATCACCACCTTCTATCCCCTCTGGGCCGGCGTGGCGTCCCCAGCGCAAGCCGCATCGCTTCGTCTTCACCTTCCCCTGCTGGAGCGCGCTGGCGGTATCACGATGAGCGACCTCAACTCCGGAACCCAGTGGGATCTGCCCTTCGGCTGGGCGCCCCCTACCTGGATCACAGTGAAAGGCCTTGCACAATATGGCTTCACCTCCGACGCCGATCGCATCGCCACCAAGTTTTCCGGGACCATCCTCGACAATTTTCTCCGCGACGGCACCATCCGCGAAAAGTACAACGTCGTCAATGGCTCCGCAAACGTCGATGTAGCCACCGGGTACAAGAGCAATGTCGTCGGTTTTGGCTGGACTAACGGCGTTTACCTTCAGATGAACAGCCTTCTGGGACAGGCCGCGAAAAGACGCGCGGCCGCCTCTCTCTATCGCGACTATGACCCGGAGACGGTTGCGTACCAGCTCAGGATCAGCGGGATCAGTCGCAATCACTCCCGAACCTCCCGTGGCATTCCCACCCGCACCAACCTTCTCTGGACGGGAGAGCACAGTCGGTTCCACCGGCATGCGGCTGGCAAAGATACACCCTGATGGAATAAAAGCGACCCTACGCATCCTTTCCATTGCAGGCGGACGAAGCCGGAAGTTAGGATGGCAAGCGTATGCTTCGCCACATCCTTAATCTCGCCCTCACCCTCCCTCTGGCCTTCGCGCCGGGACTGGCCTTAGCTCAGTCACCGTCGCCGGCCGGTGCTTCGACCATCCTCAATGCCTCCGAAGCCGGTGCCATTCTGCCGGCAAGCGTGTTCTTCCGTGGCCAGAGCGCCTCCATCCAGGCGCGCAACTCGGCAGGCATCCGCTTCTCGAAAGACGCTCTGTTGCTCGCGACGCTCGTCGACACCTCTGGCTACTCCAGCGCCGTGCAGCAGAAATACCAGGCCTATCTCATCACGGAGTCTCCCATCGAGATCGGCGGCCATCGGCTTGCACCGGGGGCGTACGGTTTCGGCTTCATCACCGGCAACACCTTCCTGGTGATGGATATTGGAGGCCACGACCTCTTCACCGCCACGTCCACCCGGGATACCGCGCTTTCCCGGCCGACTCCGCTCCAGATCCTTTCAGCGCCTGCCTCGCACGGCTATCGCCTCTATGCCGGCCGCAACTTCGTCGAGCTCTCTCCGGCAAAATCTGAGCCACAGTAGCTTCCATCCTTTGAGATGGTTTCTGTCGCGGAGCCATCGTTGCCGGATCGAATAGCTTCCTCTGAGAGCCTGTCAGAAAACAGAGGACACTGTTAGGCCAAAAGCCTCACGCGCTTTGATCTGTCGCGTATACAATTGGCCCAGCTTCAAAAACATTTCTGTTTGTTCCCGGGCCGTGTAAGCGTTTGTCTGGCGTCAGTGAACCTCACGCCGAAAAGGAGAAACACCGTGGCAACCAAGAAGGCAGCAAAGAAGAAAGCCGTAAAGAAGGCTCCGGCAAAAAAAACGCCGGCTAAGAAGAAAGCTGTAAAGAAGTCCGCCCCCAAGACATCGAATATCGAGCGTCTTACCGCAGCCGGCGTCATTCCCCAGGAGAATGTTGCCGATCACGATCACACGGTCATCAACAAGCTCAGCGCCTCTGAGGTCAATACCCTCATCAAGCTGCGCAAGAAGATGGGTGACGCGCCTCTCGCCACCCGCGCCAGTGCTCGACCGAACTTTCCCGTATAACCCGTTGGATTCCATCCAACATGCCCGCACGTGAGGGCAGCCGCATCGTACTTCGCGGCCCCTCCAGCGGAAGCAACTTCAATCTCGCAGGAATACGGTTATGCACTCGTCTCACAGCGATCTCCTCTGGGCTAAAATCCATCTCGCCGAAGGACGCCTCAATGCGGCCAGCGATGAGTTCTGGACCCACCCGGAGCTCGCTCAACTGCTGCCCGTATTTCTGGTCCAGCTCCATCGCGTGATGCAGGGTGGCCTCCAGCTTATGCGGATCGCCCGCGATCGCGCACTCACTCTTCCCGACGATCCCGTCTCCCGAATCGTTGCTCCCTATCTCGACCAGCACATCGTCGAGGAGCAGGACCACGACGACTGGCTGCTCGACGACATCGGAACCCTCGGAATCTCCCCCGCCGAAGTCGCATCGGCCACACCTGTTCCCGCGGTCGTCTCCCTCCTGGGAGCCCAGTATTTCTGGGCGCTGAATATCCATCCGGTCACCGTCTTCGGCTATCTCATCGTTCTCGAAGGCTATCCCCCCCTTACCGAGCAGCTCGAAGCCATCCGCAAGCGAACCCGGCTTCCCGCGACCGCCTTCCGTTGTCTCATCGCGCACGCCGATAACGACCCGCACCACATCGCGGATCTCAATCGCACGCTCGATTCCATGCCGCTCTCCGACGAGCAGCAACAATACATCGCGCTCAGCGCCTTTCACACCATCGATGCGGTCGCCTCGGTCTTCGAGGAGCTCCTGGC
The DNA here is from genome assembly GCF_059115365.1 of Edaphobacter sp. FHG110511_03. Taxonomy (NCBI): domain Bacteria; kingdom Pseudomonadati; phylum Acidobacteriota; class Terriglobia; order Terriglobales; family Acidobacteriaceae; genus Edaphobacter; species Edaphobacter sp. FHG110511_03. Next base: position 361,054 of record NZ_JBZYWL010000005.1, read on the forward strand.
GCTTCACGCCACCTCCCCCGAGATCAGGCTTCGGACTCTCAGGGCATCGTAGACGCACCTCATGGCAGGAAATGATCGAAGGACAGACCATCTCGCACTACAAAGTCCTTGAGCACCTCGGCTCCGGAGCAATGGGGATCGTCTGCAAGGCAGAGGATCTTCTGCTTCACCGCACCGTCGCGCTCAAGAGTCTCGCCCCGTCCGCTCTCACCGACCCCGCGCACAAACGCAGCCTTCTCGAAGAAGCCCGCGCCGCCAGCGTTCTCGACCATCCCAATATCTGCCGCATTCATCACATCGAGGAACTCCCCGACGGCCAGATCATCCTCGTCATGGCGTACTACGAAGGCGAGACCGTCGCCCAGCGCATCACGCGTGGCCCTCTCGATCTTCCCTCCGCAACTTGGATCGCAATCCAGCTCCTCTCCGGACTTCACCACGCTCACGGCAAGGGCATCATCCATCGCGATATCAAGCCCTCCAACCTCATCCTCAATCCCGAAGGCGAGGTCAAGATCGTCGACTTCGGCCTGGCCCGGCGCCCCCACATCTCCCGCGCCCTCACCGAGACTGGCGTTCTCGTGGGAACCATCGCCTACATGGCGCCTGAGCAGGTCCTCTCTCGCCCCGTCGACCATCGTGCCGACCTCTGGGCCGCCGGAGTCGTCCTCTACGAGATGCTCACGGCCACCCTTCCCTTTCCCGGCAACACGCCGTATGCCGTCTTCGATTCCATCCTCCACACGCGTCCTCGCTCGATCAGCAACTACCGCGCCGATCTTCCCGAGCCGCTTCTCCAGCTCGTCGATCTCTCGCTCGCCAAAGATCCCACGCAACGCTTTCAGGACGCCGCGAAGTTCATCGCGGCACTCGAGCCCTTCTCGCAGGTTCGCTCCAGCTCCGGGTACACCGTTACCCTCCCGACTCTGGTCGTCGACTACCGCAACAGCGTGGACTCGCCCTCCGTCGTCGTTCTCCCCTTCACCACTGCCCCCGCTGACAAAAGCGCGGACTACTTCTGCGACGGCCTGACCGAAGAGATCATTACAGATCTCTCCAGCGTCCACGCCCTGCGCATCATCTGCCGCTCCTCCGCCATGCAGCTCAAGGGAACCCACGACTCCCCCCGCAAGATCGCCAGCGACCTCAACGTTCGCTATGTCCTTGAAGGATCGGTCCGGCTGAACAACACCCCGCGCGACGGCAAGACGAATATCCGGGTCACCGCTCAGCTCATCGATCCCGAGAGCCAGTCCCTGCTCTGGGCCGACAAGTACAACGGCACCCTGGATGACGTCTTCGCCATCCAGGAAAACATCTCGCGCCAGATCGTCACGGCCCTTAAGATCAAGCTCACACCTGCCGAGGATCAACATATGCATGAGCGCCCCCTGCCGGACGTCGAGGCATATCGCTACTACCTGATGGCGAAGCACGAGATCCTGAACTACTCCGAGGACGCCCTAGCCCGCGCGCTCGAATATCTCGACACCGGCGAGGGCATCGTCGGTAAAAACGCTCTTCTGCTCGCCGCCAAAGGGCAGGTCTACTGGCAGTACATCAACGCCGGAATCTCCTCCGACACCGACTACCTTGCCAAGGCGCGCGACTGTGCCAATCAGGCTCTCGAAATCGACCCCGACTCCGCCCACGCCCATCGTCTCCTCGGGCTCATCAGCGTTCAGGAAGGCGACAGCCAGCGCGCCGTCCATCTTCTCAAACGCGCTATCGCAGCCGACCCCAACGACTCCGACACCCTCAGCTGGTACTCGGCCGTCTGCGGACTCAGCGGCAAGGCCCACGCCGCCATGCCGCTCGCGCGCCGCATCCTGGAGATCGACCCCCTCACTCCCGTCTACCGCTTCATCCCCGGCCTGCTCTCGCTCATGGGAGGCGAGTTCGCCGATGCTCTCCCGTCCTTCGAGGATGCCATCCGCCTAGACCCCTCCAACACCATGCTGCTTTGGTGCCGAGGACAGATCCTCGCCCTTCTGCGCCGTGACGGAGAGGCGATTGCGCAGTTCCGCGCCATCCAGCAGATCGACCCGGTCCACTTCTTCTCTCAATTGGGAGCCGTCATGCAGGCCGCCCTCGTCGGCGATCGTGAAGGGCTCAACCGAGCGGCCACCAGCGAGCTCCTCCAGATCTCCGAGCACGACCCGCATTACTCCTGGAACCTCGCCCAGTGCTTCGCCCTCGTCGGCGACACCGAAAAATCTCTCTCCTGGATCAACACGGCGATGAGCAAGGGCTTTATCAACTACCCCATGATCAGCCGATGGGATCCGCTCCTCACTCCCATCCGCAAAACCCCACAATTCGACTCCCTCGTCGACCGGCTCCGCGAACGCTGGGAAAACTTCGAAGTCTGATCTCTTTCATTTACGAACTCCTCTCAAATCCGTCATTCCGAGCGGAGGCCGAAGGCCGCAGTCGAGGAATCCCTGTATTTTGATCGAAGCGTCATGGATGTTGGCAAATCGCCCCCCCAGACTGCCACCACCAGTCTCTATTCATCGCATTGAAACCGAATCACCCTCAGAAAAGTTGACCCGACCTTAAACCAGCAGGGATACTTAAAGAGCACTCCCTCAAATCTGCTTTTTCAGGACCAGACATTGTCGAATATTCTTCAGCATCTTCCATCCGGTCAGAAGGTCGGTATTGCATTCTCCGGCGGCCTGGACACCAGCGCCGCGCTCCACTGGATGAAGATCAAGGGCGCCATCCCCTACGCCTACACCGCAAATCTGGGACAGCCCGATGAGACCGATTACGATCAGATTCCACGAAAAGCCCTGGAGTATGGCGCCGAAAAGGCGCGTCTGATCGATTGCCGTCCGCAGCTGGTCGCTGAAGGATTGGCCGCATTGCAATGCGGCGCGTTCCATATCTCCACCGCGGGAGTCACCTACTTCAACACGACTCCCATCGGACGCGCGGTCACAGGAACGATGCTCGTCGCCGCCATGCAAGAGGACGACGTCAGCATCTGGGGCGATGGCAGCACGTATAAGGGCAATGACATCGAGCGCTTCTACCGCTATGGTCTCCTCGTCAATCCCGACCTCAAGATCTACAAGCCCTGGCTCGACGACGACTTCATCAACGAGTTGGGCGGACGCGCGGAGATGTCCGAGTTCATGCGTCAATCGGGCTTCGACTACAAGATGTCCGCCGAGAAGGCCTACTCCACCGACTCCAACATCCTCGGCGCAACCCACGAGGCCAAAGACCTCGAGCACCTCAACAGCAGCGCCAAGATCGTTGTCCCCATCATGGGAACGGCATTCTGGCGTGACGACGTTGATGTCAAACGCGAGGAAGTCACCGTCCGCTTCGAAGAGGGATGGCCCGTAGCCCTGAACGGCACCGAAATCCCGGATGCGGTGGACCTGCTGCTCGAAGCCAACCGCATCGGCGGACGTCATGGTCTCGGCATGAGCGATCAGATCGAGAACCGCATCATCGAAGCCAAGAGCCGTGGCATCTACGAATCCCCAGGCCTCGCCCTGCTCTACATCGCCTACGAGCGCCTCATCACCGGCATTCACAACGAAGACACCATCGAGCTGTACCGAGAGAATGGACGCAAGCTTGGCCGTCTGCTTTACCAGGGACGCTGGTTTGATCCCCAATCCATCATGCTGCGCGAGAGCGCCCAGCGCTGGGTCGCCAAAGCCATCACCGGTGAAGTCACCCTCGAGCTGCGTCGCGGCAACGACTACTCCATCCTCAACACAGAATCCCCGAACCTTACCTTCAAGCCCGAGCGCCTCACGATGGAAAAGGGAGAATCCACCTTCTCCCCCCGAGACCGTATCGGCCAGCTCACCATGCGCAACCTCGACATCAGCGACACCCGCGAAAAGCTCCTCACCTACGCCAGCACCGGATTGTTGAACATGGGCAAAGGCATCTCGCTGCCCCGGCTCAAGAGCGAAGAAGAGAACGACAAGTAGCGGTAGCAAGTTGTCAGTTACAGTTGTGTGTTGTCAGTCGCGATCGCGCGCTCGTCTTTGCGGACGCACGCTTACAAGTTGTCCGTCATTGCGGGTTGCTAATCGCAGGCTGCCGATATCCAAAAAAGAAGTGTCATTTCGACCGGAAGCGCCGGACGGCTCCATCGTCCGGTGCGAAGTGGAGAAATCTGCTTCTCCCCCTCAGAAACACGTCGTGCCGCATACTGGGTGCCCCACCTTGGCGACGGCTTCATCGTCGCCAAGGTGGGCCCATTCGCGCAAAGCTGAACCGTCCCGTTAGGGCACGGCTTCAGCCCTTGAGAGGCTACCCTCGGCTGGGAGCCTTCCCCAGCAGCTCCCGCGCAATCACCATCCGTTGAATCTCGCTCGTCCCCTCGCCAATCGGACACAGCCGCACATCGCGGTAAAACTTCTCCGCCGGATAGTCCTTGATGAACCCGTAGCCTCCGTGAATCTGCACGCCTTCATCGCAGATCCTGCATGCCGCCTCGCTCGCATACAGCTTCGCCATCGCCGACTCGCGCGTCACCCGCATACCCTTATCCTTCATCTGCGCCGCCCGCATCGTCAGCAGCCACGCCGCATCCAGCTCCGTTGCCATATCCGCCAGCTTGAACTGGATCGCCTGAAACTCCGAGATCGTCTTGCCGAACTGCCGCCGCTCCTGCGAGTACTTCACCGCCGCATCCAGCGCGCCACGCCCTATCCCCAGACTCAGCGCCGCAATCGAGATCCTTCCTCCATCCAGCACTCGCATCGCGTCCTTGAAGCCTTCACCGATCTTGCCGACCTGGTTCTCCTCCGGAATCTCGCACTCCTCGAAGATCAGCTCCGCCGTATCGCTCGCCCTCAGCCCCAGCTTGTTCTCCTTCTTCCCCGGCCGAAAGCCCTTGGTCCCCTTCTCCACCACGAACGCCGTAATCCCTCCGCTCGCGCCCTTCTCTTTATCCGTCACCGCCAGGACCACTGCGCAGTTCGCATAGGTCCCGTTCGTGATGAAGGTCTTCGATCCGTTCAGCACCCATTTGTCCCCGCGCTTCACCGCCGTCGTCCTGGCTCCGCCCGCATCGCTTCCCGACCCCGGCTCCGTCAGTCCCCACGCTCCCAGCCACGCTCCGCTCGCCAGCTTTGGAATCCACCGCTTCCTCTGCTCATCGTTTCCCGCCAGCATGATGTGGTTCGTGCACAGCGAATTGTGCGCGGCCACGATAATCCCCACACTTCCATCCACGCGCGACAGCTCGTCAATCGCGACTACATACTCCACGTACCCCATCCCCGCGCCGCCCAGCTCCTCGGGAAAGATCACGCCTAGCAGTCCCATCTCTCCCAGCTTCTTCACCACCGCATGCGGAAACTCGCTCTTCTCGTCCCACTCGGAGACGTGCGGCGCAATCTCCCTCTCCGCAAACGCCCGCACTTCCTTTCGCAGCTGCTCCTGTTCGTCGGTCAGAAACATCGCCTCACTCCTTCATAACCAAAACTAATACATCTATCACCATAAACCATACTCCTCACTCCACATCTCTGTCTCCGATCCCTTCTCCCTACGCGAAATTAATCTCACTTTCAGGGAACCTTCCATGCTCCCTCGGGGTCTATAAACCCAGCAACATCAGCCCTAACGGGTGAAAGGCCTCCTGTGCGACCTTCTGCTTTGCCTGCCCTGTTTCTCTCTGCAGCTGCCCTCGCCGCCCCTCTCGCCACTCCGGGCCAAAGCACAACCAAAGTACTGGCCGTACCGAAACTATCGCGCACTGCTTCCAGAACCGCTACCGAAAAGACTACCCAGCTCCCCGTCACCCGGGTCGCTCTCTACAAAAACGGTGTCGGCTTCTTTGAGCACTCCGGCCACGTCTCCGGCAACCAGTCCGTCACCATCGACTTCACCACCGCGCAGCTCAACGACGTCCTCCAATCCCTCACCGCCATCGACCTCAACGGCGGCCGCATCTCCGGAGCGGGCTACAACTCTACCACCCCGCTCGAGCAGCAGCTCAAGGCTCTCCCCCTCGCCCTCTCCGAAGATCCCTCCGCTGCCGATCTCTACGCCGCCCTTCGCGGAGCCCACGTCGAGGTCACCGGAACCGGCTCATCCTTCACAGGACGCATCCTCAACATGGAGATCCGCTCCATACCCGGCGCCAAAGACGGAGCGCCCTCCACCGAACGCCGCTTCCTCACCGTCATCTCCGATTCCGGCATCGTGCGCACTCTCGAGCTCACCTCCTCCACCCAGGTCCGCCTCCTCGACTCCGCCCTCCACACCGACCTCACCCGCTACCTCGAGCTCATCGCCAACAACCGCAGCCAGGGCCTCCGTCACCTCACCCTTGAAGACAACGGAACCGGCACCCGGGACCTCCATGTCTCCTACATCTCCGAGGTCCCCATCTGGAAGTCCACCTACCGCATCCTCCTCACCTCATCTCCCGCATCCAGTACCGCGCAAACCGCAACCCTGCAGGGTTGGGCCGTCGTCGACAACACCGTAGGAACCGACTGGACCAACGTCCAGCTCTCCCTCATCGCCGGCTCGCCGCAAAGCTTCCTCCAGCCTCTCTCCCAGCCCATCTACTCCCGCCGCCCCGACATTCCCATCGCCCAGGACGCTCAGCTGACGCCGCAGACCCACGAAAGCGGCGACGCAATCGAGAAACCTCAGATGGCAGGAGTTGCAGGCATGTCCGGCTTCGCCATAGGAGCGGGCTCCGGCTCCGGCGTTCCCGGTGGAGTCATGGGTGGCATAGGCTCCGCTCCTGAACTGAATAAAAGCCTCAGCAATCAAACCGTCGCCGTCAACAGCCGTGCCATGCCCATGATCGCCTACGAGACCGCCGCCGTGAGCTCCATCGTCCCGAAAACCACCACCGCCGCCTTCGACGACTACTTCGAGTACAAGCTCACCGACCCTGTCACCATCCGCAAAAACGAGTCCGCCCTCGTCCCCATTCTCCAGGCAAAGATCCCCACCGAACGCGTCACTCTCTGGTCGCCATCACAACCACGCCCGCTGCGCGCCCTCTGGATCACCAACAACAGCAACCTCACCCTCGACCGAGGCAGCTTCTCCATCGTTGAGAACGGCAACTTCGGAGGCGAGGGTCTCATCGACCCCATCCATCCCAACGAGCGCCGCCTCCTCTCCTACGCCGCCGATACCGCCGTCACCGTCACGACCGACTACTCTCACAACACGCAGCGTGTCCTCTCCTTCTCCGTCGTCAGAGGCGTCCTCCGACAGCAGACCAGCGAGGTCTCCGAGATGGAGTACATCGTCCACAACGCTGCCCCCGATGCCCGCACTGTCATCGTCGAACAGCCTATACGCCAGGGCTGGAACCTCGACTCCGACCCTAAACCCGCCGAGACCACCCCCACCGCCTACCGTTTTCGAGTCGCCACCGCTCCTGGCGAATCCGTTCGCCTCCACGTCGGCCAGCGTCGCCTCTTCGAGCTGCATTATCGTCTCGTTGACAATACCGATGAGCAACTCACCGTCATCCTTCGCAACGCCAATCCTGCCATCCGTCAGCAACTCGAACCGGTCTTCACCGCCAAGCGCGCCGTAGCCTCCCTCGATACCCAGATCAAATCCAAACAGTCCCAGGTCGACCAGATCGCCGGGGACCAGAAACGCATCCGCGAAAACCTCTCCGCTCTCAAAGGCACTGCCGAAGAGCGAGCCCTGGCCAAGCGCTACACCGAAGAGCTCAACCAGCAGGAGGACCAGCTGTCCACCCTCCGCAAAGACCTCGACGCCCTCCAGCAGCAACGTCAAACCGCCCAGCAGGATCTGGCCAACAAGATCGAAAACCTCAACATCGAGGCATCGCCTAGCTGACGAGGATGCGACGCCGGCAAATGCAAACCGGCTTTACATTCACGATCCGGAGCAGCCCATGTTGTCTTGACGGCATTGGCCCTTCATCGTCCTTCCGCGCTGTCGCCGATGGACGATGAAGGGCCTCTGACGCGATCGGATGCGAAGCAGATCAGGGAATAAAACCGCAAAAAGTGTGCATGGGATTTCACCTGTTCCCCTTCGCTTGCGCAAAGAGACTGTTTGCCTATCTCCGGCAAAAGTATTTGCACTCATCCTGAATCCTCTGACCGACCACCAGATAGCCTCCGATCTGTTGATCTTCTGCGTCATTTGCACTTTTGGGGGTAAACGTGCTTTATCCCAGTGCACATGCGGAGATTTGCGACGAGAGTCAACTCCCAAAGGAGCAGTTAACGCACGAATTCAACCAGAAAGCCGGGTCCCTTCTCCATGTCGAGCCACAATTTTTCTCCATTTCCCAGCAGTTTGTGCGCTGTTGCAACGCTTCTCTTCACCTCACCGAGTGCATTTACACAGACAAGTTCAAACACGTCCAGCATCGACCGAATCGCGATATCCACTCCGCTGCAAGCCCAAAAACCGTGCCCGAAAGACTCGCTCCGCGCCGTTGCAGAGTGTGCCAAAACAGAGGTTGCGGAGAATTCGCACTCTTCCAGTCCGCCTGCATCTCCCACCGCGAACTCGTCCACACCTCAGGCTGAGAACCCTTCTAAAGAGAGTGTCGGAATCGTAAAGACAGAAATAAAAGTGGTCGCGACACCAGCCGACAGCAGCGAAGGCTATGAAAGAAAAATCAGTCCGAGAGAGATCGAGACCTCTGCCGGAACATTCGGCGACCCCTCCCGATTCATGCAAATGCTGCCCGGAATCATATCCGACAACGACAAGTTCAATGACTTTATCGTTCGCGGCGGCAACTCGCAGGAGACTCTCTTTATCGTCGACAACATCGAGATGCCGTCGATCAATCAGCTCGCTCTCTCCGATACGACCGGAGGGTTTGTCTCCATGATCGACAATAAAGCGATTCAGCAGATGACGTTACACACAGATACCTACGACAGCAAATTTGATCAGAGGCTTTCTGCGATCGTCGAAATATCGACCACCAAAAATGGCCGAACTCCCCCCCATGCCGAGGTGGAACTGGGAATGGCCGGAGCCGGTGGCTCTATCGATCGGCCCTGGGGTAGCAATGGATCGATGTTTCTCTCCGGCCGTCGAAGCGTTCTCAACCTGCTGACCGATGATATCGGCATGAATGGCGTACCGATCTACAGCAACAGTTTTTTTCGAGCGGACAGGCACGTCGACGAGAAAAATAACTTCTGGGGGCTCTCTCTTACAGGAGTGGACTCGATAAAGATCCATCCCGATCCCAACAATCGATGGCAAACAAATCCCTATGACATCGCCTACAAAGGATGGAGAAATACGACGGGACTCAACTGGCAGCACGTCTTTTCCAATCGATCCTTCGGGGTTCTGAGTCTTTCCAATTCGGAGCAATCGCAATCTCTACGGGAAAATGCGCAGCTACTGGCGAATGCGATGGTGTATGCGGAAGATACAAGAGACGGAATTACAAGAGCAAAATACGATGGAACGCTGCAGGCAAAGCCCTGGCTGACAATTACAGCCGGCGTCCGAACAGCTTTAAACCGGACGAATTATCAGCTCAATCAACCGTTAGGACTCCAAAATCCATACAGCGAGAACGCGACACCTGTGAATGCGATGTCGTTCCATCGCGATTTTTCTACCTTCTCTTCGGCGGAATATAGCCAGGCCTCATTCCTGCTTCCGCGCGGAATGAAATTAGTGCTTGGCCAGAGGTATTCGCAATGGGCGATCGTGGGAAGCCAGGTGTGGACTCCCAAGGTCCTGTTTGCAATGCCGATCTTCGGCAGAATCGCGCATGTCGGCTATGCCGAGTATGCGCAGCTTCCGCCATCGCTCTATCTTCTCTCGTTCAACAACCAGTCTTCGTTGCAACCGATTCGATCGCGGCATATCACAGGCGGGTTTGAAGCAGTCCATTATCAACACATACGGCTTTCCATCGAGGCCTATCAAAAGCGTTACTCGGATTACCCGGTTGCTCTCAACTATCCGCAGCTTTCGTTGGCGAATATCACGAACACCTTCGGCCAGGCTTTTCTCATGTTTCCCATGACCAGCAAAGGTCAGGGACTGGCCCGAGGCGTCGAACTGGGATTGGATTGCAAATTGTCTTCCCGCTTCACCCTCACCAGTGCCGTGACCTATTCCAGAAGCTGGTACTCAGGACTGGATGGTGTGCTTCGTAGAGGCAGCTTCGACCTACCCTTTGTCGCAAACATCGCAGGAAATCTTCGCCTTGGAAAAACCATGGTGATGTCATCCCGCTATAGCGTGGCCTCGGGAAAGCCTTACACGCCGGACAATCTTCCTCTGAGCACAGCGCAGAACCGGGATGTCTACGACCTCTCAAAGATCAATGCATCTAGAGGACCGGCCTATAGCCGAATGGACTTCAGGCTGGAGCAGAGCCTCCCCGTAAGGCGAGGAACGCTTACCTGGCATGTTGGCCTGCAGAATGCTTTGGGAACCAGCAACTTCTACTCTTATGAATGGCGACCTCGAGCAAATGGAGCTGGCGTCCTTGCCCAGGACCAGATGCCACGGTTCCCGGACGGAGGATTTAAATATGCCTTCTGAGACGGGGTCGAAAATCCATCCCGTCTCATCTTGGCTTATTCACTGCTTCAACTTTGGCGCGGAGCCAATCCGTTATTCCCAATTCCTTGTTCCCAATTCCGTGTTCCCCAATTCCGTGCTCAAGGAGCCATTCCTTGATCGTGACCCCGATCACATCAGGATGATCCTCCTGCAGGTAGTGCAGTCCAGAGCTGAGCCGAACCACTCTGCAGTTCCTGAGTCCCTTCGCAAAGCTCTCCGCAAAGGCAGGTGATATCAGCGCGCCCGGATCGCCGACGAAAAGCAGCTTCGGATAAGACGACTGCGCCAGCGCATCATGCGCCTCTTCTATGGTGGAGTACACATCCGCTGGCTCTCCCGCAATCGGCAGCTCATTCGGAAACCGCCACGTCGGCAGGCGCGACTCAGGCGTCGGAAATGGCGCTCTATACACGGACATCTCCTCCTCCGTTAGCTTTCGCGCGGTCGCCGCGGGTAGAACCCCTTCTACGAAGACGTTGTTTTCAAGAATCATCTCTTCACCAACCCCGGGAGTCCTGAACTTCTGGAAGGTCTCGATCTGATCGGGATGAAAATCATTCCACGTAGGCATCGGCCGTATGAACTCCATGAAAGCCAGCCCACGGATAAACTCTGGCCTCCGAGCCGCCAGGTGAAATGCCAATCCGCTTCCCCAATCCTGCGCCACAACGAACGCCGACTCGATTCCAGCCTCTTCAAGAAACGCATCGAGATACCGCACATGATCCGCAAACCGATACTCGATCTCCGGCTTTCCCGATTGGCCGAACCCGATCAGGTCCGGTGCAATGCAATGCGCCACCGGCGCGACCAGAGGAAGAACATTCCGCCATATGTACGACGAGGTCGGGTTCCCATGCAGAAAGAGCACAACCGGAGCTTCGGGATCTCCCGCCTCCCGGTACGCCATCGTAGAACCTAGGACATTGACTTGCGGCAAAGCAGCATCAGCCAAAACAGTCATCTCAACTCCTTGAATACGGTTTGGAAGACAATCTTTTTAAAACGCTCGAGCGCCGCAGGCCCCCGCTCCACCTTCATGCGCAGAATCGCTCCCTCCCACGAAGCCAGAAGAAACTCGGCAAGATCCATAGGGTCGAACGTTCTATCGATCTCCCCGGCATCCTGCGCCTCTCCAATGCATGCGGCAAACGGAGCGCGCCACTCCTCGAAGATCTTCTCCAGCCGCGTGCGCAGCCTCTCGCTCTGCGAGGTCGTCTCAAGACTGAAATCGCCGATCAGGCATCCGCGACTCCAGTGGTCGGCTTCCAGAACACTGCTGATGATGTCCAGATACCGCCTCAACCGCTGCCGGGGAGTAAGGGACCTGTCCCCCAAAGCCTCGTTGACATACCCTTGAAGGTCTGCAAAATAGCGGTCCAGAACCTCCTGGGCAAACAACTCCTTGGAGCGGAAGTGATTGGTGAAAGAACCATGCGGAGCCTCGGCGGCCGCACAGATATCGCGTACCGTAGCTCCCTGATATCCCGAATGAAACATCACCTTGAGACCGGCGTTGAGAATGTCGTCGCGAAGGGAAGGTCTGCTCATGAAGTTTTAATACGCTCGTACGTATTCTCAGTCAACATCTTTCTATAGACCCACAGTTCTTGCTTCTAAGTAGCCCTCTAGCTAAGCCATCTTGTTTCTAGGCAAGGTCATCTCTCGCTTCTAGGTAAGCCAAGGCTTCAGCCTTGGCCCTCTAAAAGCCCGCCGCTAAAAGCGGCGAACCGCACTGCCGTAGGCTCGAGCGGAGCCCGAAGGGCGCAGCGACTACCGCTGGATCGACGCCAAAACGGTTGTCAAGCCCAAAAACCTCATAAATCCATACAAATAACACATAATAAAAGCTTTATATCGCCATCCGATGTGCCGATTCACCCTCTTCCGCCTGCTAAACTGGATTCAGAGAATAAGAAGAAAAGGCCCCGGAGATCGGGGCCTTTTCTTGGCTAACTTATTTGCTTTCTAAATCTTGAAAACTAACTCGCGTATTATGAATACTTTACAAACCAAGTCCAAGCCTAACTTCAAGAGAATCAAGACTTTGACACAAAACAGTAGGGGCTACCAACCCAGTGCTTGGTCCAGGTCCGCGATGATGTCCTCCACATCCTCGATCCCGACCGAGATCCGCATCAGTCCATCGGTGATTCCCAGCCGAGCACGGCCCTCCGGCCCCACTGCCGCATGGGTCATCGTCGCCGGATGACAGACCAGTGTCTCCACGCCGCCCAGGGACTCGGCCAGCAGCCCGAGCCGCAGCCGCTTTGCGAACGCGTTCGCCCGTTCCAGCGAGCCCAACTCAATCGAGATCATCGACCCGAACCCGCTCTGCTGCCGTTTGGCCAGCTCGTGCTGGGGATGGTCCTTCAGCCCGGGGTAGAAGACCTTCTTCACCGCCTTGTGCTGCGCCAGAAACTCCGCCACCGCGCGGCCATTTGCGTCGTGCTGCTTCATCCGTACCGCCAGCGTCTTTACGCCACGCAAAAGCAGGTAGCTCTCGAAAGGAGAGAGAATTCCTCCGGTGCACTTCTGCACAAACCGGAACCGCTCCGCCTGCTCCGGCTTCGTGCAGACAAGAACACCGCCGAGTCCATCCGAGTGGCCGTTCAGAAACTTCGTCGTCGAATGCATCACGATATCTGCGCCCAACGCGATCGGCTGCTGCAGGTAAGGCGACAGAAAGGTGTTGTCCACGCTTAGTTCTATGCTCTTCTCATGGCAGATGTTCGCGACCGCGTGAATATCGGTGATCGCCATCATCGGATTTGTCGGCGTCTCGATGTGGACCAGCTTTGTCTCCGGACGAATCGCCGCCGCCACATTCCCGGCCACCGACGTATCAACATAGGTGAATGTCAGTCCGTAGTTCGCCAGCACCTTGTCGAAGACCCTCTGTGTCCCGCCGTACACGTTGTCCGAGCACACCACGTGATCGCCCGTCTTCATCATGGTCAGCATCGCCGTAATCGCGGCCATGCCGGAGGCGAAGACATGCGCGCTGGTTCCTCCTTCAAGCGAGCAAAGGCTCTCCTCAAGGGCATCGCGCGTGGGATTGGTCAGCCGCGCATACTCGTGGCCCCTGTTCTTGCCAATCTCTTCCTGCTGATAAGTCGAAGTCAGAAAGATCGGAACATTCACCGCTCCAGTCACCTTCTCCGGGTCCTGGCCGTCATGAATCGCACGCGTCGCAAATCCCATTTTCTTCTCAGCCATCTCTCCCTGCTCTCTTTGATCGTGTCATCCTGAGCGAAGCGCAGCGCAGTCGAAGGATCTGTGGTTCGCTCACCACCTGGCTCAACTCAGAATCCCCTTCGATAGATACCGCTCCGCCGAATCCGGAATCACCGTAACCACACGTCTCCCCGCTCCCAGTTCGCCGGCAACCTCAACCGCAGCGCAGACCATCGCACCCGCACTCGAACCGCCGAAGACACCAGCCTCTGAAGCCAATCGCCTGACCATCTCAAAGGCAGGAGGATCCATCACGCGAATCACCCGGTCGCAGACACTCGCATCGAACGTCGCAGGAATGAACGACACACCAATTCCCTCAACCTCGTGCTTGCCTGGCTCTCCACCCTGCAACACACTGCCCTGCGGCTCGACCGCGGCGCAGAGAATCTCCGCGCTCTGCCGTTTCAAAAACCGTGCGACTCCGGTAAAGGTTCCTGCAGAGCCGATGCCCGAAATCCACGCATCTACGCTGCCTTCCATCTGCTCCCAGATCTCGACCGCCGTGGTCTGCTCGTGGAAGTCAGGATTGGCCGGGTTCTCGAACTGCAGCGCGGCAAACGCGCCTTCGGTCTCGCGCTCAAACTCAAGTGCCCGACGAATCGCACCTGCCATGCCTTCGGACTCGGGAGTGCGGATCACCGTCGCACCCAGAGCACGCATCAGAATGCACTTCTCCTCGGCGAACTGCTCGGGAACATACAGTACAACCTTGTAGCCGCGATTGACGCCGATGAGTGCCAATCCAACGCCGGTATTGCCCGCTGTTGCCTCAACGATCGTGGAGCCTGAACGCAGCACCCCGCGACGTTCGGCATCGAGTACGATTCCCAGCGCCGCGCGATCCTTTACGCTTCCGCCGGGATTCAGATATTCCAGCTTCGCCCATATCTCAGCTCCGCCGTTCGGCTCAAGCGCCGCTAGACGCACCATCGGCGTATAGCCCACCAGGTCTGTAATTTTCTGTGCTTTCTGCATTAATCAGGGCCGCGCTGCCGCGTCGTCTGCTCCTCGTGTATTGGACGCCGCCTGGCCCGCCGGAACGGTTTCGGACGTAATGCGTGGATAATATCCGGTTCGTGTTCGCACCGACAACTTACCCATCCCCTTGGCCTTTGCATCCACGTGCACTTCTCGATAGCCTCCCAGCGTCGGCGATTTCGTGGAGTGATAGGAGATCGTGTACTGGGTTCGAATATCCTGAGCAACCTGGGCAGCGATCGCGTCAACATCTTTGATCGATCGCGGGAAGTATGCCGCTCCGCCCGTCTGCTCGCTCAACGTCTCCAATACACGCTTTGCATGGCGCGACTCTCTTTTATCGGTGTCCTGCCCGAAGAGAAGGCCCACAGAGTAAATGACTGGGCCATCCAGATCCTGGATGCGGCGAATCGCCTGCTCGAGAGAGGCGCTGGAAGCATTGTCCTCGCCATCGGTTACAACCAGCAGAACCTGCTTAGGCCGTTTAGCGTTCTTCGTCAGATAGTCAGCGGAAGCCACCAGCGCATCGTAGACCGCGGTTCCACCGCTGGACTTGATGTAGCTCAAACCATCGCGCAGCTTGTCGATATCGTTGGTGAAATCCGTGTCGATGAACGCCTCCCAGGAGAAGTCCACCACAAATGCCTCATCGTCCTTGTTGGAGAGCTTGATCAGGTCCAGCGCAGCCTGTTCCACCGCCGCTCGCTTGTCGTACATCGAACCTGAGCTGTCGATCAGAATTCCCAAAGAAACCGGAATGTCCTCATGTCGAAAAGAGGCGATGGTTTGAGGTACACCGTCTTCAAAAACACGGAAGTCATCCTGGTTAAGCGTCAGAATGGATTTGCCATCGGAATTCAGGACCGTGGCATTCAGCCGAACCTCATAGGCGTCGGTGCGAAGCGTATATTTTCCACCTTCTCCTCGCTGGATCGGTCCTGAAGGACCCGTCGGCGCCTTGCTTCCGTCCCGAGGCGCAGGGGTGTCCGGATCCGGGGAAGCCACGGGGTCTCGGTCCACCGTTAGCGACGGCTGGGCCGGCTGAGACGGATGGTGCTGGACCGGATTGGCGGCCTGGGATGCAGTTCCCTGCCCATCCCATCCACTTGCCGTTCCGGGTCCTGCCAGCATCATGACGGCTGCAACCGCCCACGGCAAAAATCTACTCCGAAGGTGCATAGTACCCCTGGCGATTGTGCACCGTCAGCGGGGGAAGCCCCGGAGGCGGCACCAGTCTTATCTTCAATTTACGCCAGTTTCCATCCTTCTTCACGTCCGATGGCCTGTATCCGAGGACGTATTCGTTGCGCAATTCGGCGCTGATGCGGGTTGCGATGTCGCCAAGATCGGCGATATCGCCCACGCGGAACATTCTTCCACCCGTCATCTCGCAGATATCACTCAACAGAACCGGACCAAGCTGCTCTTCCTGAGTTGGGGCGTACTGATCGAAGATGCCGATGGAATAGATCTGGACGTCGCTCTCACGAACGGCGCGGCGGAGTTCGCCTTCGGTGTAGCGGCTGCGATTGTCGCCTCCGTCGGAGATGATGAGGAGGGCCTTGCGCTCGTACTTGGCGTCTCTAAGCTTGGTCATCCCCAGGTAAGCTGCATCGATCAGGGCCGTCCGGTTCTCCGGTTTCAGCATCACCATGCGAGCTTCGACGTCATCCACATCCGACGTATAGTCAACGATCACTGCGGGCCTGTCGTTGAAGCCCACCACAAAGAACTCATCCAACGGATTGGACGTCCGCAGGAACTCACTCAGCGCTCTCCGAGCACGGTTGAACTTGGAGTTCATGCTTCCGCTCAGATCGAAGACGATTCCGATCGTTACCGGGGCGTCTTCGGTTGAAAAACTCTTGATCGTCTGGCCGACGTTGTTGTCGTAGATCTCGAAGTTCTCTTTCTCGAGACCTGTCACCAGGCGGTTCAGCGAGTCGGTCACAGTCGCTGGAACCAATACCAGGTTGACGTCCACACGGAGCCGCGAATCGCGGCGGGATGTCGCTTTGGCGGCGACATTGTCTGCTCCCTCGATGATGGGCTTGGAATCTTCGGGAGACTTGGGTGGCGGAGGAGGCGGCTGCGTATGAATCTCCCCCAGGGGATTCTCCTGCGCTCGCGCCATGGAGACGCACAGGCTCCCGAACGCGAGCCCGACAAGCAAAACCCACGCCACAGACAAGCCTCGACGCCGTCGAGGGTCCCGATCAAGAGACTTCGCTAATTCCCACCTGCATCCGAACTCTGTATTCGCATCCAGCATCGTCTGGCCATCTCCGCGACCCTATTCCCGCTGACTCCGCGTTTCCCGGAAAACCTAACTCAACCCACACCCGCCAATTGCAACTACGTCCGCAGACTATACACCCGAAATTCCATTCCCGCTCTGCGTCTCTTTTATAGACGCGTTTTTCGACCTATTTGTCATCCTTTTGCAAACAGTTGTTTGCTTCGCCACAACAGGAATCCACCCGCCCTCGTACAATCACCCATACATTTCTGTTTCAGGGAGACCCAAAGAACCGCATGGCTCGTATTTACCCCTTCCGCGCTCTTCGTTATGACCCCTCCCGCGTCAAGATGGAAGATGTCGTCACCCAGCCGTACGACAAGATCAGCCCGGCCATGCAGGATCGTTACTACCAGGCCAGCCCCTACAACCTTGTACGGGTCATTTTGGGCAAACACCTGCCTGACGATAACGACCAGGAGAACGTCTACACCCGGGCGGCGGAGACGCTCCGCGACTGGCGCAGGGAAGGCGTCCTTGAAGAGGAGGCGGAGCCGGCTCTCTATGGATATTCCCAGACCTATACCGTCCCCCATGAGAACGAGGTCCGGGAACGCCGTGGATTTATTGCCCTTGGCCACCTTTACGACTATGCCGACAAGGTCGTTTATCGCCACGAGCAGACCTTCCCCCGGCACAAGAGCGATCGCATGAGTTTGTTCAAGGCTACGCGCGCCTACTGCGAGCAGATCTACATGCTCTATTCAGACCCCGCCTTCACCGCGGAGAAGCTGATCTTCGGGATGAGCGGACCCAATGGAAAGGACCGCAACCCGGCCGACCTTGCGATCACAGACGAGTACGGCGTGCTGCATCGGGTGTGGAGGCTGACGGATCCAACCCTGATCAACCTGATCGTTACGGCAATGGCCGACAAGAAGCTGATTATTGCCGATGGACACCACCGTTACGAAACGTCTGTCGCCTACGCCAAAGAGCGTTCCGCCCAACTGAAGCTTCCTCTCAACCAGCCTCGCGACGAAGACGAGAAACTTTCTCCGGCCCACCTGCCTGCTCCTTCGTTTCCAGAGGCGGCGATGATGATGACCTTCGTCAACATGGACACGCCCGGCATCACCATCCTTCCGACCCACCGCGTCGTTCACGGAGTCGAGGGCTTCTCCTCTCCGGACTTCATTACCCGGGCCAGCGCCTATTTCGAAATCAAGGAGTTGGAGACTCACGATGTATCTGCCCTCCATGCGAACGGCCGCACCGCATTTATCGCGGTGACCATCGACGGCAGCTATTTGTTGACGGCAAAGGCGGATGCAATGGACTCCCTGCTTCAGGACCTGCCCCCGCGGCAACGGCAACTGGATGTTGTGCAGCTTCACCGAGTTGTGCTGGATAAGCTATTAGGGCTGGACCAGGAGACCATTACGCGGCTGGGCAGCGTGAGCTATCTTCGGGAAGCAGACGAGGCTGCCGCCATGGTTACGGAGGGGGATGCGAATATCGCATTCCTGATTAAGCCGATCACCCTGGAACAGCTGAAAGAGGTATCGCTTGCAGGCGATATTATGCCGCAGAAGTCCACGGACTTCTATCCCAAGCTTCTGAGTGGACTTGCGATCTACGCGCTCGACTAACTCATTTTGGCAGGCTCTCTTCTGGCTCGCGTAAGCGAGCGTGTACCGCTCTTTGCCCAAAGAGACGCCGTTCGTTAGCACACCCGGGACCTCGCCCGATACAATCGAAACCACACTCCCCAAACCCGTGACTCAAATCCGCAACCCAATCCCCATGTTCGCGATAACACTCCTGCTTGGCGGGGCGTGCTCCATAGTGGCACAAGAGACGCCGCGGGTACCCCAGGCTCCTCCTGTGGGTGCTGCTCTGCCACAGCCAGCACCTCCTCCCAAGCCTCCTCCGGCCTTCTACCGCAACCTGATCGTGCTGGATCCGGCTCATGGTGGGCGAGACAATGGGGCGCAGCTGTCGAGCAGCGCGGTCGAAAAGGATGTGACTCTTGCGCTGGTACAGAAACTCCGCCCGGCACTTGTGGCCCAGGGGTTCACAGTGGCCGCGACGCGCGACTCAGATCCCCCAGATGAACTTACGACCGATCAACGGGCGGGGACGGCGAATCATGTCCGGCCTCTCGCCTGCATCGTGGTTCATGCGTCCTCTGCAGGTTCCGGCATTCGCATCATCTCATCCCTCGCGGAGACCGATGCAAAGGCCTCTTCGGGCCGTGCCGTCACCTGGAGCAAGGCGCAGGTTCCGGTCATCGCCATGAGCCTGCGCCTTGCTAACGAGACAGGGCTTGCCCTCGACGCAGCCCAGCTGCCCGTGCTGCTACTCCGTGCCTCCGTTCCCCCGATCGACAATCTCATCTGTCCAGCCATAGCGATCGAGCTTGGCCCTCTTAAAACGGAAGCTGGCAAAGCTACCCTCCCATCCGACCCCGGCTACCAGCAGCGCGTGGTTACGGCGATTGCCACAGGTCTCGCATCCTTTCGCACTCATAACGCACCGCCGCCGATCTCCACGCCAGGTGTCGGGGCTCGCCCAGGGGTAACGCAATGATTCCCCGCTATCAGCGCATTCTCTTCTGGAGCCTGGTTGGCTGCATTCTGCTGATGGGTGCGTTTCTGCTGCACGGCTGTCGGGAGGCGCATAAGCGTCTTACTGCGCTCAACGACGCTACTCCGATTGCCGCGCCGACGACGGCCGCGACCGAAGAGGTGAGCCTGTACATCGCTTCCGACGCAGATGCGACGATCAAGCCAACGCGCTCCCAGGTTGCCTTGCCTCAGGATCCATCGTTACGGGCGCGAGCACTCCTCGAATATCTGCTGGCCCAGTATTCGCTTCCCGATTCCGCGCACCCGCTCCAGAGCGGTCCAGCAGTCGATGATGTTTTTTTTCTGGCGGACGCTTCTCATCCCAATCAGGGCAAGGAAATCACCGTCAACCTGCACGGCTCTTTCGCCGATAATCATCCTTCCGGGATCGAAGTCGAACAACTGACGCTGGATTCCATGATTGGCACATTGCATGCGGCCTTTCCAGAGTTCGCCGAAGTCAGATTCCTCGTAGACGGCCAGTCCCGAGCCACGCTCGCCGGACATTCCAGTCTCGATCACACCTATCTCCTGCGAGATACTGCAATGCACCCAACGGTTCCAAGTGAGGCCGCAACGCAACCATGAAAACGATCGGCGTCTTCGATTCCGGCTTTGGCGGATTGACGGTTCTTCGTGAGCTTCTGCCATTGATTCCGGATGCTCGCTATGTCTACCTTGGCGATACGGCACGGCTTCCGTATGGATCCAAGTCGCATGAGACCATTGCCCGGTATGCAATCTCGAGCGCAAGATTTCTTGCGGATCAAGGTTCCGACCTGCTCGTCATCGCTTGCAATACAGCCACCGCGCTGGCACTGGAAGAGATCCGTGAGGCCCTGCCCCTTCCGATCATCGGCGTCGTAGAGCCGGGAGCCCAGGCCGCCCTGGCGATAGCTTCAGCCAGTCCTTCGACTGTAGCCAAATCGCACGTCCTGGTCCTCGCCACCGCTGCCACGACTCAATCAGGAGCCTATACCCGCACGTTGAACGGGCTTGGCCTTCGAGCTACGGAGAAGGCTTGCCCGCTGCTGGTGCCGCTGGTCGAGGAAGACTGGCTCCATCAGCCTGCCCACTCTTCCGTGACTCTGGAGGTCCTGCGCATCTACCTGTTGGAAGCGCTGGAACAGGCTCCCGATGCCAACATCCTCCTGCTTGGCTGCACACATTATCCCCTGCTCAGGCCGCTTATCGAGACGACCCTCAAGAATCTGCATCACCCCATGCACATCATTGACTCTGCCGCAGCCACCGCCCATAAAGTCGTAACCCTGATACCGGATGCAGGTCCGGTATCGACCACAGCACCGGAATGCACCTTCTATGCGACCGATTCGATAGAGAAGTTCCAGCGGCTGGGCTCTACTTTCCTTCGCAAGGCATTGCCGGAGGTAAAGCTTGTCGACCTTGGCGGTTGAGATTTTTTCCAAGGCAGGCGTTCTCGCGCGATAATCTTGCAGCATGCCCTATCTGCTCAAGACGGAACCGAATAAATACTCTTACGACGATCTTGTCCGCGACGGCGAGACGACGTGGGATGGAATCTCGAACAACCAGGCGCTGTTGACGCTTCGCAACATGAAGAAGGGCGACAAGCTTGTCATCTATCACTCCAACATCGGCAAGGCTGCGGTGGGAACCGCGAAGGTTGTCTCAGTTGACCCAAGCGATCCAAAGAGCCCCATCGTCCGCATCGCGCCGGTGAAGCCGTTGAAACGCGAAAAACCGCTGGCGGAGATTCGCGAGGCGGCCGTGTTTCACGGATCGATTCTCTTCCGCCAGTTTCGACTTTCGGTTGTTCCGCTGACCGAGGAGCAATACGACTGGCTCACTCAGCCGTAGTCGAAGCGGCGCGATATCGTCCCAGCACCTTAACCATCCGGCAGTGCTCCCTCAGTGCGGTAATGGCCGCTTCGGCCTTGTCCGGCGTATCGAATCGCACATCCACATAAAAGACATACTCCCAGGGGTTGCCGGGAACCGGCCGGGATTCGATCTTTGTCAGATCGACGCCTGCGCCGGCCAGCCTCTCCAGCGCGGCAACCAGCGTGCCGGGACGGTGATCAATCGCGAAGGCGAGACTCATCTTGTTTTCCGGCTCCGTGGGCTCGATCAGCCACGGATCTTCCGAACGGCGTATCAGGTGAAAACGCGTGAAATTCTGGGCATTGTCTTCCACCGAGGCGAGAATAACTTCGGCTCCATACTGTGTGGCCGCAAGCTGCGGAGCAATTCCCGCAACATCTCGCAGGTTCTGCTCCATCAGATACTTCACGCTGCCCGCGGTGTCGTAAAAGGGCATTACCTCGAACTCAGGGTGCGATTGAAGAAACTTCCGGCACTGGGACAATGCCACTGGATGGGAGATGACCTTGCGTACCTCCTTGGCAGCCACGCCCGGCGCGGCAATGAGGTTGTGCCGGATACGAAGCAAGCCTTCGCTTTCAATGCGAACATCAAGCTCCAGCAGGAGATCGTAGTGTTCTGCCACTGAGCCGTGAAGGCTGTTTTCAATAGGCAGAACTGCAGCGTCGGCGTCGCCGGAGATTACGCGCGCCATGACCTCCGCGGAAATGTTGCACGGAAGGATGCTAAGATCCGCAACTTCGTTGCCTAGCATGGACATCGTGGCCATGTGGCTGTTAGAACCGAGTTCCCCTTGTATCGCAATCCTCAAAAGCATGCCTCCGTTGACTTTCTATTTTATTCATGGAATGGCAACCTCCCCCGCACCGGAAGCAACTTACAACAGAAGGCCGCGCAGGCATGGCAGTTTAGGCCTTGCGACTGCGGCACAAATCGCATCCTATTAGGAGCTAACCATGCTTTGGACGATCACAATCATTCTGTTCATTCTCTGGATCCTTGGATTGGTCAGCAGCTACACACTTGGCGGCTGGATCCATATTCTCCTGGTCCTGGCAATCATCGTATTGATCTTCAATCTGCTGAGTGGCCGTAGAGCTTTATAGCGTCAGGTCGACTAATGCCAGGTTGTTTACCGTTGCAACGGTAGCTCGATCGAAAACCGTATAACGCATGTTGTAGGAATGGAGTCGAATTATGAACAAGGACACAGTAGAAGGAAAATTTGATCAGGTATCCGGTGCAATCAAGCAGAAAGTCGGAGAGGCTTTCCATGATCAGAGTCTGGCTAACTCCGGTGTGGCCGAACAGGTCAAGGGAGCGGCCAAGGAGACCTGGGGAAAGACGAAAGACGTCGCCTCAGAAAAGCGAGCGGATGCGTCAGTACGCGCTGCCGAAGGCAAAGATGAGGCGCGTCTCCAGGCCGAGGATCGCGCCGACAGCGCACGAGATCGCATCGTCAATGCCGCGCAGAATCTGAAGAACAACATCAACGAAAAGCTGGAAAACGTCCGAGATCGTCACGACGCCTAGTTTTTCAGTTGGATGGTATGGTATCGATGGCCCGCCTTACGAGGCGGGCCATTCTTCGTTATCGACCAAGCAGAACATCGGCTGCGACGAACGCGAAAAACACGACCGAGATGACGCCATTCAGCGTGAAAAACGCGGCGTTCATCCTTCGAATGTCTTTCGGCGAAACAATCAGGTGCTCGTACAGCAACAACAGGGCGACTAACCCAATTCCGATCATCGCAATCCGGCCCAGGCCAAAAGAAGCGACAAGCCAATACAGCGTGATCAGCATTCCTGCATGCATGACGCGGGCGATCCAGAATGCGGCATTGAGCCCGAAAGCCTGGGGCACACTGTTGAGCCCCACACGGCGATCGTGCTCAAAGTCCTGACAGGCGTAGAGAACGTCAAAGCCCCCGACCCACAAAAGTACGGCCAGCGTAAGAATAATGATCCTCGGATCGAGCGAGCCGCGGACCGCGATCCAAGCAGCCGACGGTGCTATGCCAAGTGCGAGGCCCAACACCACGTGCGACCAGCGAGTGATCCGCTTCATGTAGCTGTAGGCAAGAACAATGGCCAGGGCGACAGGGGCCAGGATCAAGGTCAGATGATTGAGCATTGCCGCCCCGAGAACAAAGATCGCACAGGAGAAGAGAACAAAACCGGCAACAAAGCTCGTCGTCAAGGTACCCGCAGGCAAGGCGCGCATCGCAGTTCGAGGATTTGCCGCGTCAAGCCGCGCATCCACCAGCCGATTGAAAGCCATGGCAGCGGAACGCGCCGCAACCATACATACAATGATCCATCCCAGCACGCGCAGAGAAGGCCAACTCCCGGCAGCCAGGACAGCCCCGGTAAGCGCGAACGGGAGCGCAAAGATCGAGTGTTCCCACTTGATCATCTCGAGCGTGACAGCCGTACTCTTCCACAAGCCCATACCTTCATCCTAAAAGACAACAGGCCATGGGGGTATCCCCATGACCCGTTTGCCGCATAAGCCCTGACTGTCGCAGTTATTTTTCCGGGGATGAGCCCGCCACCTGAAGATTATTGGTCACCTTGAAGACACCTGGAACGCCGTTCGCGCGGATGTTGGCGACGTCCTTATCTCCCTGATTGTCCACCATGCCGGACAAGGTAACGTTGCCATTCACGACTGTGATTCGAATCGGCTTCGCAGGGTCGATGGCGTATTTGTTCAATTGAGGAGCGCCATAGACGGCCCGCGCGGTCGCTAGACGGATGCGGTCGTCCATGGGGGAGACAGGAGCGACTTCGATGTTGTCTACGACGTCTTTCACGCCAGGAAAATTCGAGACGAGGCTAATCGCAGAGTCTTTGTCGGTAGGACCATAAGCCACTCCGCCCAGCGTCACAACTCCATTCTGCACGCCGATGGTGAAGGCATTGAATGCCGTCGTCCCATAACCTACGCGGTCATAGGTCAGCTTCTCAGCCAGCTTGTTCCGCAGGGTTACATCTTCAACGGTCGGGCCAGCAACCTCAATCAGGTTCTGCACGCCCTTCACATTCTTGCGATGATGAACCTTTTTATCCGCATCTTCCTTATCGGCATAAAGCTCGACCGTTCCCTGCAGGGTCACAACGCCGTCCTGCACAGCCACGTGAACGTCTTTGAATCGCTTGTTGTCCAATGCCTTGGCAATATCGGACTGAATTGATGCATCCTGGGGACTACTGGCCGTCGTTTGGGTATGGCCGCTGCTATATCCCACAAGAAGAATCATTGCCATCAGCGCTGAGGCAAGCACGCCTTTTCTATCTTTCAAATCCATCCGTTCCTCCAAAAATTTGCCATGTTGATCAAGTCACCCGAATAGGATGCCTTCTGCGAAGGCACAGTTCTTTAGCGATATCGCCGCCGTAGCTTATAAACGATGCTAAACACACCCGATTCATCGCGTGTCACCACGATCGACGAGTTATGAGTGAGATCGTATTGCACCTGGATGAGCTGCTGGGCCGAAGTATTGACGTTGGTGGCAAAAACCGCGGTCACCTGTTTGGATATCTGTTCCTGAACCGTGATCCTTGCCGAGGAATTGCCCAGGGTCCCGACAAACGCCGGGTCTATTTTGACACTTCCCACGCCAAAAAGTTTTTCGACCCGCGAGCTGACTGTAGCATTCAGCGCGCCCCCCAACAGGGCGCTTGTGGTTGGGTCCGTTCCTGCGGCTAACTGCCGTTCCTGGTAAATCTGGGCCTCTTCCTGCGTCCGTCCAAGTGCAAGTAGCGCAAAGACATCCGCTTCGCTCAACGGAGGTTCCGAACGGTAGGTCGGCTTCAGGTTGCTCGCCGTGCCATGCAGTCCCACCGTGACCTCATAATTCTCCACCTGCGCCATCGCATCGACATCGATCGTCGGATCAATGCGTACCGGATTGGTGAAATAGATATCGCCGCGCTGTAACTGGTATTTCGTGTTCGCAAAGGTCGCGCTGCCGTCCGTAATCTGAATTTTGCCTAGGATGGAAGGCGCAGCCGCCGTTCCACGAATATTCAGGTCAACCGAACCAGCCAGCTTGGCATAGGAGTTCTGAAAATCCAGCTGTGGGGAGCTCGTAACGTGGACATCGAGACGCACCTTGTTTGAGGGCGCATCCGGATCTGGTGGCGCACTGATCGTGCTTCCGCTGCCGGCAAAGGCGGCGAAGTCAACGTCCGGACCGATTCCAAACCGTGTGATCAGAATGCTGCCGCTCAAAAGCATGCTCGATGCCGCACCCTGCAACTTCAAATTCGCATTTGCGGTCGCGCTCAGGCCGTAGAGGCGAACCCGTACAGCATCCCCTGTTGCTGTCAGGTCTACATAAAAGCCATTGCGGAATCGCAGGGCTCCGCCAAACTTCAACTCGCCGCCACCGGTCTTTCCCGTGAGATTCTGCACCTGCAGGCGATCTTCGGTAAATACCAGGGTTCCATTCATATCGCTCAAGCCGTTCGGGACGCCATCGAGCGCCATGTTGACGTGTTCGAGCCGAACGTTTCCGCTGAACGTGGGATTCTTCACCAGACCGCCCGCCGCTACCGTGAATTGCACACTCCCGCTTGCAATCACATCCGGGTCGAGGGTATGGAGCAGAGCCATGCTCATGCCTCCGTTCCCTTTTATGTTGAGTTTGCCGCCCTTCGGATCGGTTGCGCCGAAGAGCTGTGCCGTCCCGGAGAAACGCATATCCGTGTCCTGCCCGGTGATGTGAACTTCCTCAAGCGTAGCCAGGCCATTCCGCAGACTCACTCGCAACGGCTGCGCCGCCTTCAACTCGATCCCCTGCAGCTTTACGTCGACATTGTCCAGCTGGGCGACGCCGCTCAGGGCCTTCGGCGTCTTCAAGGGACCGCTTACAGTAACCGTGCCGCTGATGGAAGATTGTGCCTTAATATTTCCGGGACCAAACATCGTTAGCGGTCGATTGACGTCCAGGTTGGCCAGCGACAGCTTCGCCTGCGTCTGATAGTCACCCGTAATCTCCGTCTGCCCTTGAAGATTGAACGTTGCGCCCACAAGCCTGGAATCAGCGGTGAAAAATAATTGCGTCCCCTGACTATGGGCTTCCGCCGTGGCCTCTCCTATTGCCTGGCCGGCATAAGTAACCTCTTTCAGCGTGGCGTTGGCGCGCAAGGCCGGTTCCGTGACAGTACCATTCGCATCTGCGACTAACGTCAACCTGCCATCGGCATCGACGCCGAATCTCCGAACGGTCTCGAACTTCGACAACATCAGGTCATGGCCTTCCAGGTGGCCATGGAGATGCTGATTTCCCATGTCGTAGCCACCGTTTCCAGTCACCTGCATGCCATGCAACTTTGCCAATACGTTGGTTGCATCGATCGCCTTGCCCCGCACCGCCAGGTCTGCGGAGACTGCCTCATATGGCTCGTCATAGGCGACGCCATTCTTCAGGGAGATATGACCGTTTCCAGTCAAATCCTCAATCGTCCCGACGACGTGCGCGTTCGTATCGATCGTTCCAGTCAGGGGAATCTTTTGCTGCTGGCCTGCGATCTCGAGGAGATCGCGAACCTGCGCATCCGCCAGCTGCACTTGCGCGTCGATCGCGGTGCCATCGTCCCAGACGAACGTCGCCACTCCTCTCCGGGAAACCTCGCGCCTTGGCTTCACAGTTCCTTCCGCATTCAGGACCGCGGTTCCACGACGAAGAGTTGAGCTCGCCACAGCGACCCCGTTGTTGGGCGAATACTCGGCATCGGCTACAAGCGAGTCAATCAACGCATCCGTAGAACCCATCGCAAACTCGATGTTCGACGCCTGGACATGCCCCTTTACATCAAGATCCCGCGCCATTCCCTGCGCTGTGCCCGAGAAATGCAGCGCGCCGTGAAGCTTTACCGGTATGGCGGCACTTCCCTTCTTGCCCTCCCCCTCGAGCCCCAGCGAGGTCAACAACTGGTTGTATTCCTCAAGATCGTGGACCGTAAGATCGACATGAAGCGCGGTTAAGGGATCACCCAGGTTGACTCCGAGAATGCCTGAGGCTTGCAGGGTCGATTGCGGAGTCTGCACAGACAGCTGTCGAATCTGTACCGTCTCATTTTTCCCTGTATAGTGCGCCAGGACCTGTCCGGTAATGGGAACGTTAGAGAAAACTCCCGGACGTGACGAACCGGTGGGCGTCAGCTTCAGATCGCCGTCCAGTTCAACAGTGTCAGCAACATCCTTTGCGGCCCCACCCCACTGAACCTTGACCGGACCGCTCACCGCTGTATCGAAGCCCAGGTCGCCAAAGTGCTCTGCGGTCATGTCCATGATGGATCGCAGTGGAATCCTGTTCAGCACCGCGTTGAGATACGCGTGCGAGTGCTTGATCTCTGGCACCTTCGTCACGGGAGTCTTCGCATTCAGCGTCTTCGCAGCTCTATTCACCGTAGTAGCCGCTGCTTTGGCTGTCGGCGATGCAGAATCTTCAACTGGAGTCTCTCCGATCCAGTCTTCGATGCGCATGTCTCCGGTGATCGATCCGCCGCTGGGAAGTTTCGCTGTGATCTCAGTCAGGGCCAACTCCGCAGGCGTCATGTGGATCTGGGTTGCGGCATCGACGCCCCGTACCGTCACATACTGATCGCGGTATGCGGCACCACGGACCTTTGCCGATCCCGCCACAAGAAACGTCGCCGGACACCCGGGCTCAAGCACGGATGACGCTTGAGGCTTTTTCTGCTGTTTCGAGGGTGGACGAAGTCTCTGCCAGAGTGGGGGCTTCTTCTCGGATTGGGGAGTGGTGGCAACACAGTTGTGTCCCCGAAGGTTGAGATCGACGACGCCCGCTTTCAGGCCATCGACTCCAGTCATCATCGCAATCTGGCCCAGCTCCAGAGAACCGGTTGCTGTTGCATGCCACTCCGGCTGAGCAAAATGGGTCAGCGTGCCCGATGCCTGGAGTTGGGATGCCTTTCCGGTGTGCAGCTTCAACTGCTTCAGATCGGCTTCGTCCCTTCCCAGCTCTGCCTCGAGATGCAAAGAGGACTGCGCCTCGGCTTCGTTCTTGAGACGTGTGCGAAGGTCCTTCAGGTCAATCGTCGCTCCATATCGATCCGTATGGGAGATATAGTGAATCTCCGCCTCGAGATCGCGCGCGGCGAGATCGAACGGAATCGCTCGATCGTTGATCAGGGCGACTCCATTGGCGATTTCCACGCTGCGAGCACGCAGATCGAGCAGCGTATCGGTGATCGGCTTCTTACTGGTGCTTGGATGTTTCGGTACCGGCTGGTTTGTTCGCCCATCCTTATCCACGATCAGATGAAACTGGGGATGATCGACACGCAGGTAATTCAAGGAAACGTGAGAGGCGAACCCACTGCCCACAACCCTCGAGAAGAGATTGACGATCTTGACCCGAAGCAGAATCTTGTCGACGGAGAGATAAGGAGCTTCGCCCTGCCCCTCCAATCCATGAATCACCAATCCATCCGCTTGAACGGCCAGGTGCCAAAGATCGAATTGAACCCGCTTCACTTCAACCCGCCCGCCTGTAGCATCCCCGAGGACTGTGACAAGCGCCGCTTTCACACGGCGTTCGAAGTCAGGTGTCGTGGTGTACCAGGCAAAAGCGCCAAAAAGAACGAGCAGAAAAACAACGATTCCACCCATCGCCCACATTGTGCCGCGAGTAATGCGCGAGGCGATGGATCGCTTGACCTGTTTCAGCCTCTGCTCGATCTGCTCTTTCTTTTCCTCGAGCTTCTCCTCCAGCTGTTGACGCTTTTCTTCAATGCGCTCGTCGAGCCGCTGGCGATTCTCCTCGTCCGGAGGAGGCGTCGAAGGCGGGACCTGTGGATCGCTCATGGCGCCACCTCGCCCGGCTTCATGATCCACACATTGCCTTGAGCCCGAAGAGACTGCAGCCAGTCAAGAAACAGATTTCCTACCCTCTGCTGCAACAGAACTTCTTCAACACGCGGCGAGATCGTCTCCAGCTTTGGAGGCGTTACCTTCTGCCGCGTATATTCCGGCAACATCGTCTTTTCGTAATATTCCTTGATCTCGCTGTCCGAGATGTGGATGCCATTTCGAAAACGCACCTCAATCAGGCGCAGGAGTTCCATACGCTTCTGCCATCGGTCCCGAAACTCCTGCACCGTGAATCCATTTGCGGCGAGATACTTCTCCCACCCGGCATCCGTGTCGCACTGAGACTGCCGGCAGGCGGGGATGTCGTGGCGAAGCGTTTGCAGCTGCTTGTCGAGCTCTTCCTTTGAGACTGAGATCTGGTCGGCCTCCACTGCAGCCTGCTGAAGAATCAACGTTCGGTCGATCAATCGCTGCACCGCACGATCCCGCGAAAACTCGGCAGCGGAACCGCGATAGGGCTGAATCCCCTCAAACCTCCGTTCTTCATCCACATCGCTCTCGAGGATGACGTCTCCATTCACTACCGCGACGACGCCATCGATCTCAGTTCCCCTTTCCTGGGCTGGAGGCTTAGTCAATGGCTCTGACGGCGGGACACTCTTCTGTTGCGCGCCTGCGGGCAGGGCCACGAGCATGAGCGCAAATAGCCTCGCAAACCGCTGCATCGCCGGGTTGTGGGTCAGCCTGCGCATTTAAAAGCTCTGTCCGATACTGAAGAAGAAGTTGAAGTGATTGCCCTGACCTACGTACGGCGGCTTGCCGTTGTAGTCGTCAATGACCGGATAAATCGGCGGATTCAGGTTATAGCTGAAGTCCAATCGGATCGGGCCCACGGGCGTTCTGTACCGTGCGCCGATTCCAAGCGCATGGGAGAAGTAGTTGAAGCTGCAATGGCCAATGGTTCCAGAGACATCGCGACAAGTGTCGCGATTCGGCTGGCGGAAGTTCAAAAAGCTAGGAAACATGTCTTCCGGATTTTGGAATACGTTGCCCATATCGTGGAAGAGTACAAAGCTTACACTGTCCCCCACGTAGGGAAGCGTAGGAGGCGGCATTCGCAGTTCGAAGGTATTGACGAAGGCTGCAGAGCCGCCGACCGGGTAGCCGGTCTGCAGATCGCGTGGTCCGGCGGCGTTGATGCCAAAGCCCCTGTGAGAGGTCGCGCCGCCGGCGTAGAGCCGTTCCGGCAGCGGCACCGCATTGCAGGTCGGATTGGTGGTCCGCAGATCCCCGACGCAGACCTCGCTGCTGGCATTTGGATTCGGGCCGGAAGGATGTTCATATCCAATCCGGGTGTTTCGTGCCAGGGTATAGCGGTGGTGAAACAGCTGGTAGTAGGTCGAGTTCGTTCCATCCAGCTTCCAGAAATCGGTCTGGGATCCGAACTTCGACGATGCGTAGAACCCTTGCAAGGATGAGTAGGTTCCCTTGGTCGCATCCAGTGGCGAGGGCTGGCGGGTGTCGTGAAACCAGGTAAGGCTCGGGCCGCCGACACGAACCGGCTGCGAAAGCAGAGGGATCAGGTCCGCGGAGATTCGAAGGCTGTTCGGATCGACCTTGACCCTTCGAAACAGGAACTCGTAGATAAAAGTATCCGTCCGATGCAACTTTTGCGTAACGCGAAAGCTGCCCTGCAGTCTCGAAGAGGCAAAGGTCGTAATGTCCTGAATGTTGGTGTAACCGCCCGAGAGAGCAGTTGAGAAATTTTTGGATCCGAAGGAGTTTGGATTCTGGTAAGTCAGAATCGCAATCTGCTCGAGCAACCCATACGTAGTGCGAAGGGTCAAGGAGTCCTGCGTCCCGCGAAAGTTGATGCGCGCTACATCCAGCGATACCCGGGGACTGATACCGCCTCTCCCCTCAGGCCCAAAGTTATTGCTGCTTCCCGAATTCGTCTGGGTCGTTCCACCCGGATTTCCTGTCTGCGCCTCAAAGCCAAAGCCATAGGTCACATTCCATCGCTTCGCCTCCGTCGTTTGAATCAGCACGTTCTTGCGCGGAGCATCCCCTGTGGGATTCTGCACCGCAGCGATCACCTCGTTGAAGAGAGCGAGATTGTATAAATTCCTCTGCGTTTCGAGCAGCGCCGTCTGGTCCAGCGGATCTCCCGGATGAACAAGCACCTGGCTCTCCGCAACCTCGGGTTTCGTAAAGTGTAAGCCCGAGAGCAGGACGCGGTTCACAAAGACCTGTTGTCCTTCGGAGACGTCAAGCGATACGTCAGTCCGGGTTGGGTCCGCTTCCTTGTGCAGCTGGAGGTCAACCTTCGCCTGATCGAAGCCATGGCTCAAATAGTAGGTCAGCACCGCATCGCGGTCGCCGGAGAGAGTCACAAGGGAAAACGGCTGCCCCTGCTGCGTATTCATCAGCGCCTTTACGTCCTGCATGCGGCTCGGGTCTACACCCACTACGTTCACGGTTCCGAACGTTTTCTGCGGCCCCTCGACGATGTTGTACAGCACCGAGATCTGGCCATCTTTTTTCTTAGGAGTGTTTTTGTCTTCGTCGGTGTCCTTGACGTTGGTTGTGATCTTTGCCTGGTCGAAGCCGTTGGCCCTGTAAAGGGCCTGCATCGCGGCAACATCGGCGGCAACCAGCCCAGGGCTGTAACGTCCGCTACGCTGATAGGCATCCGCCTTTTTCACCTGCATACGCTCCCGAAGAATGTCATCGGAGAAGTACTTGTTCCCCTTCAGGTCGACGGCGATCACTTTGTGTTTGATTCCTCGATCGATTGTGTAGACCACCCGTGCGCTTGGAGTGTTTTGGCCAATGACCTTTACATCGACGGTGGCATCGAAGTAGCCCTGCTGCTGCACGAAGTCGCGGAGGTTATGCATCCCCTCGTTCAGTAGATCGTTATCGATCGTTCCTTCTTCAAAGATCGGCACTAGAAGGTGTAACCGGCTCTTCGAGACCTTGGCTCCCTCCACCAGCACCCTGACCTCAGGCCCCTGGTTGACGCGAAACTCATAGTCCACCTGGCGTCGCGGCGCATTGTAAGTCTGCTTTTGAAGGCTCACCGTCGCCTCCAGGCGGTCCTTCTTCTGATATTGCTTCCGCAGCCTCGTCAGAGCATTGCTGGTCGTGTCGCGAGTGACCTTGCTCCCCTGTTTCAGCTTGCCCTTTTTGCGAAACTCATCAACGGTCATCCCCAGGTCCGCGCTCTCCACCTTGACCTGACCGATACGGGCTTGCGGACCCACTGCGACGTCGTACTCGACATTAATCTGACTGTTTGGGCGATCCAGCGTGGTTCCCGCGTAGACCTTAGGCTCGTAGTAGCCCTGCGATTGCAGCACCTCGCGGATGCCATCGGTGCCAGTCGCCACAGACGTATCTGTGTACGCAGCGCCCGGATTGAGCTTGCTCGCGTACTCCAGCAATGACGACAGTCGATCGCTCTTTACCCCGGTGATCGTGACCCGGCCGACATAGTATCGAGGTATCCCCGCGAAAATGAGCGTCATCCCGTTGCCCTCTCGTACTCCGCGTACCGAGACGTCGCGATATCGGCCGCTATCGAAAAGCCTTCGTGTGCTCTCGCGAACTTTTTGTGGATCGA
Organism: Edaphobacter sp. FHG110511_03; assembly: GCF_059115365.1. NCBI lineage: Bacteria > Pseudomonadati > Acidobacteriota > Terriglobia > Terriglobales > Acidobacteriaceae > Edaphobacter > Edaphobacter sp. FHG110511_03. The sequence continues at coordinate 394,035 of NZ_JBZYWL010000005.1, forward strand.
GCGGCTCACCCACCTTCTGCGCCAGTTCGTTCGGCAGCGTATCCGTTTTCTCAAAGGTCACACCCAGGAACTCGATGTGATTCACGATCAGTCCTTTCCACTCCCAGACCGAGGTCGTGAGGCCCGGACCGGTTGAAATCGTAGGCCTTTGATCGCGGCGTTGCGGTTGCGTCCTTGGGACCTGCGAAGCCTGCGGTGTCACTAGAGGGCGGGTTGCATCCCCCGCGCCCGGAATGTTCTGGGGCGCAGGCGTCGAAGCTGCGGGAATCGACTGCGTAGAGTCTGCAGGAGCCGTTTGGGCCGGGCACCACGTCGCTCCCATCCAGAACGACAGGGCCGCGATGACGATATGCTTCAACGCCTCACCGCTCCCACTTGCCCTTCGTCCTCTGCGCCACTGACCCAAAAAACACCTTTCCTCTTCCGCAACCCACACGGCTTGCCAGGATTCGAACGAGCTAACCCGCTGGCCATCAACTCCTGCCCCGTTTGGATGCGGAGCTATCCTTCCGCGTCCGCTGATTCCATGTAGGGCAATGCATTCCCTATACTACGAAAGAGCAGAGTCCTTCGGGACTGGAAAGCCACCCTATGCAGCACACACTCCCTGAGCTTGTTCACACCACCTCCAGCGAAGCCTCTCCCATCGAGGACCAGGAGCGATACTCCCGCCAGATTCTCTTCCCCGGTATAGGTGCCGAAGGACAGGCCCGGCTTGCCGCAGCTCACGTGGCGATCGTCGGCTGCGGAGCTACCGGGGCAGCCGCAGCCTCTCTGCTGGCGCGCGCCGGAGTCGGCACGCTCACCCTGATCGATCGCGACTTCGTCGAGCCCTCCAACCTTCAGCGCCAGGTACTCTTCGACGAAGCCGACGCCTTGCAGTCGCTGCCCAAGGCCGAGGCCGCGCGGCGCAAGATCGCGCAGTTCAACTCCAGCATTAAAGTCCGCACTCACATCGCCGATCTGGTTCCCGACAACATCGCCGATCTGCTCGCGGGTAGCCAGCTCATCCTCGACGCGACCGATAACTTTGAGACCCGCTACCTCATCAACGACTTCGCTGTGCAACAGGCAAAGCCCTGGATCTATGCAGCCGCCATCGGCTCTTATGCGGCCACCATGAACATCCTTCCGCAGGTCGCATCTGACAATGCCAATTCAGCCTCCGGATCCACCTGGGAACCGACCTCCTGCCTCGCCTGCCTTTTTCCCAAGCCTCCGTCCGGTCCCGTCGAGACCTGCGATACCTCTGGCATTCTCTCTACGGCAGTCAACCTCGCGGCTTCCATTCAGGTCACCGAGGCACTTAAATTTCTCACCCATCAGCCCGCGCTCATGCGTCGAACACTGCTCTCTTTCGATCTCTGGACCTCGGAACGCTCCGAGATATCGAGCGCCGTACCGCGCAGGGGCTGCCCGGTCTGCGATCTTCGCGAATTCACTCACCTGGCGGGCGAAGGCCGGCCTCATATCACTCTCTGCGGCAGAAACTCCGTTCAGATTCATGAGCATCATCGTCCTGTCGATTTCGCTGCCATGCGCGACCGCCTCGCTCCTCATGGCAAGGTGCGCTTCAACGATCTTTTATTGCGATTCGAGCGAGCGCCGCATACTCTCACACTCTTTGCCGATGGCCGGGCAATTATTCAGGGCACTACCGATATCACCATCGCACGATCGCTCTACGCGCGCTTCATTGGAAGCTGAACGAAAATTTGGAGATAACTCCTTCCCTTGCCGCATGGCGCAACCTTTTTCACTCTCCAACACTCCAACTTCACTACGAATGAAGATTCCTTTGCGTCCTTACAATAGGCTTGGAAACAGGCCAGATGAAGCGTTGAATCAATCAACACAACCCGGAGCAAACGAGCCATGGAAGTTCAAGGCCTACAAATGACAGAAGCAAAGACCGCCCCCGGGCTATTCAAACGAAATCCACCCATTGCAGGAGAAGCTGAAGCCATCGAGCGTGCCAAGGCAGGCGACGCCGAGGCCTTCTCCAAGCTCTATGCGCTGCACAAGCGCCGCGTCTATACCCTTTGCCTTCGCATGCTCGGCAACGTCTCCGAGGCGGAAGACATGACCCAGGAGGCCTTCCTCCACCTCTTCCGCAAGATCGGCAGCTTCCGCGGTGAGAGCGCCTTCTCCACCTGGCTTCACCGTCTCACGGTGAACCTCGTTCTGATGCATCTTCGCAAAAAGGGACTGCAGCTGGTCTCCCTCGAAGAGACGATCAATCCCTCCGAAGATGACTCGCCGAAGCGCGACTTTGGCAGCCGGGACACACAGCTTGCGGGATCGGTCGATCGCGTCGCCCTGGAGCGCGCAGTCGCCTCCCTTCCTCCCGGCTATCGCATGGTTTTTGTCCTCCATGATGTGGAAGGCTTCGAGCATAATGAAATTGCCGTTATGCTGGAGTGCTCCACCGGAAACAGCAAGTCTCAGCTCCACAAAGCGCGTCTCAAGCTCCGGGAGCTGCTTCGCCAGTCGGAGTCAACCTCTCTGGCCGATCTGAAGGAAGCGGCACTATGACCCCGAAGAATTCTAGTTCGAATCCCCTGTCTTGCGCCGAATTCCAGGAACAGCTGCCCGACTTGTTTGCCGCCGGAGGCAGCGACCATATCGACGACCCCTCGCTGCTGGAGCATCTCAGGACCTGCGAAAATTGTTCGGCTCTCGTCCGCGACCTCCAATACATCGCTGACCAGGCGAAGCAATTGTTGCAACCCACGCACGAGCCCAGTGACAATGTCTGGAAGAAGATCCAGGAGAGCCTCTCCTCCGATTCCAACTACGTCACTGAGTCCAATGAAAAATAATTTAGCCTCAAATTTGAAGTTGCGGAGACCCCTCGTTCCGTGTATCGTCAAATGTGCATGACGAGTTACACTCACTCCGGCCGATTTAGCTACTGCTACTGGTATCAGTATGCGGCCGGCGGAGCTTTCGCATGCATCTCTGAAAAAAGCTAATCCTCAGAGACTTCGATCTTCCCGAGCCGCGACCCAAAAGGTCGCGGTTTTCGTTTGTTAGCAGATAATTGAAAGAACCGGAGAAACCCGATGTCAGCCAGCCAGCAAGAGATCCTGAGCAAACCAGAGACGCTTACAGCACGCGTTCTTCCCTTTCCCTTGCGCCGCCTTGTCCTCACCGGATTCATGGGCGCCGGAAAGTCCACCGTTGGGCGCCTGCTCGCCTCGCGTCTGGATTGGGAGTTTCTCGACCTCGACAACCATCTGGAGAGCCGCACCGGCGCAACCATTCCCGAACTCTTCTCGCTCCACGGGGAAGCTCATTTCCGCCGCCTGGAGTCGACAGCCCTCGCCTCTGCGCTTGGCCGCTCCCGGGCTGTAATCGCCCTCGGCGGAGGAACCCCCGAGGATCTCACCAACCGTCTTCTCATCGAGCAGACCCCTTCGACCCTGGCAGTCTTTCTCGATGCTCCCTTCTCCACCCTGTTTGATCGCTGCATGCTGCAGGAGATCTCCCGTCCCGTCCTCGCGGACCCGGCTGCAGCCGCGCTTCGGTTCGAGCGACGCCGCCCACTCTACGCGCGCCTGTCTCGACTGACGGTCGATACCTCTGTGCTTACCGTAGAGGACGCCGTCGAGGCGATTCTGACGGGGCTGAACCAGACTCCGTACTCCCGCTCCTAGACGCCAGGCAGCAAACTATCGGCATCCAATCCACAGCATCGCTCCACAGGAGAAGGAAGCTGACGCACACAACCGATCTCAACCCCAACGAGAAGGGATCCCGCCGCATAGTGCGGGGACACATTCTCTTCACCTTTGGTCTTCTGCTTGCCCTCGGCCTCTCCTGGTTGCTGGTCAAAGAAATCATCCTCATCTACGTCAGTGCATTGTTTGCCGCCGTTCTGATGCCCATCGTCAATCGCATCATGCGGATCAACATTCTCGGTCGCAAAGCATCCAAACCCGCAGCCATCTTTCTTCTCGTGGCCGGCATAGTACTTGTTGTGGGCATCTTTCTGACCGTCGGCCTCCCGCCGGTCCTGCACGATCTCAACCAATTTTCCGCTGAGCTTCCGGCACGTATTCCGAAGATGATGTCGCGGCTCAACCAGCTACCGATCGCCAATCGGCTCGGCGTCGACGGGATCGTCCAGCGCGCCGAGGGCGCTCTGACCACGACCGCCAGCTATCTGATGACATCGCTGCCCAACTGGCTCTCGCATCTCTTCGATATCCTCTCCGCCTTGTTTCTCTGCATCTACTTCATGCTCGAGGGAGATACTGCCTATCGCTTTATCCTGTCCCTGTTCCCTTCAACCCATCGGGAGCGGTTAGGCGCAACCCTTGAGCGCGCAGACGACAAGATCAGCAACTGGCTCATCGGTCAGGGGCTTCTCATGCTCATCCTCGGTATCTCTTCGACCATCGTCTTCGCTATCCTGCATGTTCGCTACTTCCTTCTGCTCGGTTTTCTTATGGGACTGTTCAATCTCATTCCCATCGCAGGAGGTGTCTTTACCATCACGCTGTCCGCCATCGTTGCTGCGTTCGATTCCTGGGGGAAGCTTCTCGGCGTCGTAATCTTCTACGCGCTCTATCTCAATGTCGAAAATGCCTATCTCATCCCGCGCATCATGAGCAGCAGTGTCGAGCTCTCGGGACTCACGGTTTTGATCGCACTTCTCTGCGGCACCGCTCTTGCAGGAATCGTAGGGGCTCTGGTAGCGGTGCCAACCGCCGCCCTGATCGCCGTCCTGCTCGAGGAGTATGCCGTTCACAAGGATGTAACTTAGCCATGATCCAATTCCCGTAAATTTATGTAGACAAAAGGTATAGCGACCTTTGGTAACTGGTAGTGAAAGAAAAAATGTCGTTTTATAAAATCCAATTGTTATCCTTTTAACAGTGCCTGATCCAAAGTTTGCACAACCCGAACGCCGCAACCTCCTGGCTCCTGTCCTTGTTGCCTTCCTGGTTCTCGGCATCGCTATCGCCCTCGTGCTGCGCTATACCCCGCACAGCACCGCCGAGCTTAGAATCCTGAAAACCGCAGTCTATCCGGCCCACATCGTCTTCAAATCAGACTCCATCCTCGTCAATCGAGATCGCTCACAGGACGACCTCTACGTGGTCACCACGCTGCGCATGGAAGACCGGCTGAACCTGCCTCTCTTTATCAAGGACTTCACCGCCACGCTGGTCACCGCCGATGGAGAAAAGATCGAGACCAGCGCGGTGCAGAAGCAGGAGTTCGAAAACCTCTACACCAGCTTCCCCGCCTTGCGTCCTCTCGCCTCCGAGCCGCTTCTGCGCGACACCCTCATCGATTCCGGCAAGACAGCCGAGGGAATGGTGCTGCTGCACTTCCCGGTCAGCGAAGAAGTCTGGAACCACCGCCGCTCGGCTACACTTCATGTCGCCCTCTATCACCAGGGCCGTGTTTCCGTAACGATCCCGATTGGCGATCACGCCTCTTCTCCTAAAGACGAAAGACCATCAGAAGAAGAATGACCCGCCGCCGCTGGATCGCCGATACCTGGAACAAAACCAACGCCACACTCACGGGAGAACAAGCCGAGCACCTCGCACGTGTACTCCGCGCCACTCCCGGACAGGTTTATGACGTCGTCGCAGGGGGCTTCCTTCATCGCGCCGAGATCCTGACCGTTCAGTCCAGTGAGGTTGTCTTTGCCTTGCACGAGGAGCTGGAATCGGACACAGCTCTTCCTCTGCACCTGCTGCTTGCCGTCTTCAAATTCGATCACATGGAGTGGGCTATCGAAAAGGCGACCGAGCTTGGCGTAGCCCGCATCACGCCTGTCCTCGCACGCCGGACGGAAAAGCATCTCGCTCAGGCCGCGGCGAAACGTGTGGAGCGGTGGCGTCGGATCGCGCTCGAAGCCTCCAAACAGTCCCGGCGAACCACCATTCCTGAGATCTCCGAACCGTCCCCGCTCAAATCCGTTCTCGAAAGTGCGACTGAGCCCATCCGTATCCTTCTCTCGGAGACGGAGCAGACGACGAACATCGCCTCTGCTCTTTCGAAAGATGTCGCACTCGGAGATTCACCGGAATATGCTCTGGGCATCGGCCCGGAGGGCGGGTGGACACCCGAGGAGATGAGCCTCTTCACGCAACATGGGTGGCAACCCGTAACTCTGGGGCCACGCATCCTTCGCGCTGAAACTGCGGCTATCGCGGCAATTGCAATTCTCTCCTCGCAGATTGCCTGAAATCGGTTTGTGAACAGAGAGCGCACCCCAAAGAACGTCATTCTGAGCGCAGCGAAGAATCCCTGTATTTTGCCTATGCAGCCACAGATCATGGTCGAAGGCAGAAGAGAGCATTACCCCAGAAGCCGAAAACCAACTCGCCCGAGACGTATCGAACCATCGGCCAGTTCAGTTCGGCTTATCGCGCTCCGTCCGTCCGAATCTCGCGCCCAAAGGCTTCCGCCCCGCAAAGCCTTCCTCGGTGGAGTGCCAGTAGCCAATCTCCGTCTCCCCAAGCTTCCAGCACAGCAGAATCGTCTCGCCATCCAGAATGCATGGAAAGTCCAGCAGCCCTTTGTCCAGATCCTTTACCTGCACGCCAATCGCGTCGATCTCTGCCAGCGTGTCTTTCGTGTCCTGCAAGGCTTTATCCCGCTCCGCCCGGCGTCGCGCCATAGTGGCGATATCGACATGAACGCCGCCGAGCAGAAAGATCTTTTGGCGCAGCTGCTCCAGCTCGGCTTCGAGCTCGGCCGCTCGCGTGCCGGTCTTCTGTGCCCTGCGCAAAAGTGATTCCAGCACCGGTAGCAGGGTCTGTGCTTCGCCAAGTGTGAAGGTTCTGCTCAAGCCTTGACCTCCAGCATGCGGTCAAGAGCCACCTTGGCCCAATGCTTCACCTCGTCCTCCACCTTGATGCGGTTCACAACATTTCCAGCAATCAGGTTCTCGAGCGACCATGCAAGGTGCTGCGGAGAGATGCGGTACATTGTCGTGCACAGGCACCCCGCATCGTCAAGAGTAATCACTTCCTTGCCTAGCGGAGCGAAGCGCTTTGCCAAACGATTGACCAGGTGGATCTCCGTCCCGACCGCAAAGCTCGAGCCCTCAGGAGCCTTTTCAATGACCTCGATAATGCGCTCGGTCGAGCCGATCGCATCTGCCTTCTGGCAGACCTCCCAGCGGCACTCCGGATGTACGATCACCTGCATCTGCGGACGCTCGCGCCGAATGCGGTCGACGTGCTCCGGCAGGAACCGCTGATGCACCGAGCAATGCCCCTTCCACAGGATGACCTTTGCAGCCCGAAGCCGATCCGGCGCAAGCCCGCCATTGATCTGATAGGGATCCCAGATGACCATCTCGCTCAAGGTAATCCCCATCGCAAAGGCGGTATTACGCCCAAGATGCTGGTCGGGCAGGAAGAGAATCTTTGAGCCCCGTTCGAAGGCCCACTCGAAGGCACCGCGAGCATTCGAGGAAGTGCAGACCAGCCCTCCACGCTCGCCGCAAAACGCCTTGATGGCAGCGGCGGAGTTCATATAAGTCAGCGGAACCAGGTCGCCCGTCAGGCCAGCCCGCTCGAGGGAATCCCAGCAGTTCTCCACCTGGCCGATCTCGGCCATATCGGCCATCGAACAACCCGCGTTCAGGTCCGGCAGAATCACCTGCTGCCACGGCTTCGCCAGCACATCGGCAGTCTCGGCCATAAAGTGAACGCCGCAGAAGATCATGTACTTCGAATCCGTCTGGGAGGCAATCTTCGACAGCTTGTAGCTGTCGCCGGTGTAATCGGCAAACCGGATGACCTCATCGCGCTGATAATGATGCCCCAGCAGGATGACGTCGGTTCCAAGCGAGGCACGCGCCGCTGCAATGCGGTCGTCCATGGTGTGGTCCGGCTGCGAGAGATAGTGATCGAGGGAGCAAGAATCCTGAACAGCACCTGCCGCGGACGTTACCGCGGCCTCTTCCATCAGTAAACTCAAAGCACTCCGCCTTCAGTCTCACGGAGGCGTCAGGCACCAATGGGCGGGCGCCGTCTTTTGCCTCTGAGACGGGGATGTTGAAAGCATGCACTGCAACGGTTGCAGTGGGCTCGCTGTGCCGGCTCAAAAGCCATTACCCAACCCACGGGGATGTTGCAACCAAACATCTACAACCTGCGTTACTTCACTGCAGCGGCTCTCGCCGCTTCTACTGCATTGGACGATCTTTTAACGGGAACGACACATCTTTTTCTTTCCCGCTACCCCGTCATCCGGCGAGGTGGCATTACAACATCGATTTTACAACAGGATAAAGACCCTCGCGGGGCCATTGTCGCTCTTCGATCAAGGCCGTATCATAAAAAGAATTATGCCGAGCTTCGGCGACAGCGCCTTCATCTTTATCCTTGCCCTGATTCTCTTCGGCCCGAAGAAGCTGCCCGAACTCGCGCGCCAACTCGGAAAGCTGATGGGCGAATTCCGCCGTGCCTCCAACGAGTTCCGTATGCAAATGGAGGAAGAGCTTCGCCTCTCCGAGCAGTCCGAACAGCAGAAGAAAATAGCCGCCATGGAAGCCGCGGCACCGCCGACACCCGCTATCTCCGACGGAACCGAAAATACGATCGCGGCTCCAGCTGACGCCTCAGGGGATCTTTCTATCGAAAGCGCCTCGGAGCCGGAGACCGCTCCGCTGCCGATTGCGACTTCAGGCGATCTCAACCTGATGCCTCCCTCCACCGGTCTGCCCGTGGAGAGCTCCTCCATCTCCCATGCCTTCGACTCGGTCCCTCACGTAGAAGCTCCAGGAACAACAACCTTCCTGTCTGATCCCTCCGAAGGCCACACTCCGGACGCCCCGGACCACATAGCAAGCGAGGCACAACTGCATGGATGATCTGGTCGACCGCGCTCGTACAGCGGTTACAGACCGCGCCGAGCTTCCAGGCATGAGCCTGATGGAGCATCTGGGCGAGCTACGTAAGCGCCTTATCCACTCAGTGGTTTATCTGCTGATTGGCTTTGCCGTCGCCTACGCCTTTCACGAGCGCCTCTACGGCCTGGTGTCGAGACCCATCGACATGCTCAACCTGCCGTTGAACTTCACCCATCCAACCGATGGCCTGAACCTCTACCTGAAGACTTCTCTCGTCGGTGGCGCGATCCTCGCCTCCCCCTTCATCCTCTACCAGCTCTGGCTGTTTATCGCGCCGGGCATGTACTCCAATGAGAAGAAATATGTGATTCCGTTTATGACCGCGACGGTCACGCTGTTTCTCGCCGGGGTCTGGTTCGGATACCAATGGGTGCTTCCCGGCGCTCTCAAAGTGCTGATCGGTGACTTCGGCAAGCGCTTTCATCCGATCATCACCATCGAGGACTACACCAGCTTCTTTCTCGCGGTGATCCTCGGCCTCGGCATCACCTTCGAGCTTCCCATCCTGATCTTCTTCCTCTCCATCCTCGGCATCGTGGATGCGAAGTTCCTCATCCGCCACATCCGTTACGCGGTGCTCGCGATCTTCGTCATCGCGGCCATCATCTGTCCTCTTCCCGACCCGGTGAGCATGTGCCTGTTTGCCCTGCCGATGCTGGTTCTGTACATGCTCGGGGTGGGAGTCGCATGGGTCTTCAATCCGGCGCGACGGAAAGAGGCGAAGTCCGCATGATCCGCAGGAAGTGCGCTTCACCTTCAGTATTTTGCTCTCTATTCTTCTCCACCGCTCTCTTGCTTGCCGTTCACCCGGTTCAGGCACAGAAGGCCGCGCCCAGGCCCGCAGCGAAGTTCAGCGGGCAGGCCGCCTATGACCTGACCAAGCAGTACATCGCTGTCGCCCCGCACCGTTGGATCGGCTCGCCCGACCACGCCAAGGCGGAAGAGTTCATCCGCTCCCACTTCACCGAGGAAGCCGCGAAGGGAAACTTCGAGACCGACAGCTTCAGCGCCTCGACCCCCGCAGGCCAGCTGGCGATGAAGAACTTCATCGTGCGTTACCCGGGCAAAAAAGACGGCGTCATCGTCATCGCCACCCACTACGAGACCAACTATCCACTCCGCGACATCAACTTCGTCGGAGCCAATGACGGCGGCGCAACCACTGCCTTGTTAATCGAACTCGGCCGCTATCTGCGAACGCATCCTCCTGAGGGCTACAGCGTCTGGCTGGTCTTCGACGACGGCGAGGAGGCGATCCAGACATGGAGCGATCGCGACTCCCTCTACGGCACCCGGCATCTCGCAGCAAAGTGGTCGCAGGACGGCTCCATCAAAAAGATCAAAGCATTCCTCGTCGCCGACATGATCGGCGACAAGGACCTGAACATCGACCGCGACTCCAACTCGACTCCCTGGCTGCTGGATCTTCTGGCCACCGCGGCGAAGAACACGGGACACGCCTCCTTCGTCTTCAAGAACGAAACGACCGTGATGGACGATCATCTTCCGTTCCGGCAGCGCGGAGTTCCAGTGCTCGATGTAGTCGACCTCGACTACGGCCCCCCGACCCAGGAGCATCCGGAGGGCGGATATCATCACACCGCCCTGGACACCCTGGATAAGGTCAGCGCCCACTCGCTGCAGATCTCGGGCGATCTCCTGGTGGAGATGATTCGGCTGATCAGCTTGCGCGGATAGCTCGCTAAAACTCCGTCTTACTTGGTGCAGGGATGATTGTGATCGGCGTGAGCGCCTTTAGCCTTGGCATCCGCCTCTGACATATAGGATCCCTGCTTGGTCTTGCCATAGAACTGCGAGCCGGAGCAGTGATATATGTTCGATTCGGTGTTGAGCCAGACCATCCCCGGACCACCTCCAGGAGCCGCAGTGGCAATCGTGGTGTGGTGCGGAGCGGCCTTGGCTGCTGGAGCAGTCGTCGCTACGGGGGTTGCCGGTGCCGCAGGCGCAGTGGCTGCGGGAGTGGCGGCTGCAGCGGGAGCGGCTGGCGTAGCGGCCTTGGTGGAAGAGGCTGCTGCTGCCGGCGCAGCCGGGGCTGCGGCGAGCCACTGCTTGATCCCCTGGTGACCACGGCAGGCTCCGCTCTTCGAGGCAGCGGTCGTGTAGCTTCCGTCTTTGCAGAGACCGGTTGCGCCCGCCGGAGGCGCGGATTGGGCGCTCAAAGATGCGGCGGCAAAGAATGTGACGGCCAGGAGAGAGAGGGAGAAAAACAGACGCTTCATGGGAACTCCTTTTTTCTGCGTACAGGATACGAACAGGGACCCGGACTGCGAGGATGACGCGTGGCTATACTACTCCGGGCCCTGTAACACGTCACCAAAAGCCTGTAGGACAGGGCTTCTTCCCTTCGGCTCGCCTTTGCTCCGCTCACGGGAAGCACGGATCTTTTGTTTTCACGTTGCGGTCCCGTCGCATCAGAGGGATACAGGACTCTCGGGCTCGTATAATCGAGGCAACCGCTTGCCAGAACCTATCCACAAATCAATCTCACCCGCCCGAAAGGCTGCCTTCGAGATTCTTATGCTCGTTGCCGAGGGAAAGGGCAACAGCGACGATCTTCTTCATTCTTCGCATACGGCACCGCTCTCTGCGGAAGACCGCAATCTTGCGACGGCGCTGGTCCTCGGCACCCTTCGCTGGCAGATCGCGTTGGATGCCCGTATCCAGCCGCTCCTTCAACGCCCCGATCAACGGCTTGCCGAACCCGTCGCCATCGCGCTCCGCCTTGGAGCCTTCCAGCTCATACACCTCGACCGGATTCCGCCACACGCTGCCCTCAACGAGAGCGTCGAGCTTACCCGCGCCAGCGGCAACCCGCACGCCGCAGGCATGGTCAATGCCATCCTGCGTAAGCTCACCTCTCTGAAGGCTCCCGGACGGCCACTCCACGAGAGCACAGCCGCCATCGCGCAGCGCCTCTCGCACCCACGGTGGCTTGTTGAGCGCTGGGCCGCGAGCTATGGACGATCCGCCGCAATTAAGATCTGCGAAGCAGGACAGGAAGAACCAAAGAATTCCGCTCTCTTCAACGAATCCACCGAGGCAGATCTTCCTCGAATGGACGACGGCTCGCGGCTGGTGGCCGAGCTTGCCGCAGCATCCGTTCCGCAGGCAAAGCATGTATGGGACGCCTGTGCAGCACCGGGCGGCAAAACTCTTATCCTCGCCAACCGGTTGCCCGCTGCGGCCATCCTTGCCACCGATAGAAGCGAACGCCGCCTTGCCGCAATGCGATCCCGCCTTATGCAATATTCGTATGCCACGCACGTCCAGACGGAGTTAGCGGACGCGACCGCTGCACCCTTATCTTTCGCAGACTTCGACATCATCCTTGCCGACGTTCCCTGCAGCGGCACCGGAACCCTCGGGCGAAATCCGGAGATCCGCCTCCGGCTTGAGCCTTCCGATCTGGCACGGCATGCCGACCATCAACGCAAAATCCTTCGTGCAGCCATCCCTCGTCTCGCTTCGGGAGGGCGTTTGCTCTATTCCACCTGTTCGCTCGAGGCGGAAGAGTGCGAAAAGGTCGTTGAGGCGGTCGTAGCCGAACCCGCGATAGCTAGCCTCGTCCGTATCCTTCCGGTAGGGCCGGTCGTCAGCCGCCTTACAGCTGCCGGTCTATTGCGCGAGGTCGATCCCACGGCTGTTCGCGGCAACTACCTGCGCACGTTGCCGGGGGTTCATCCTGGAGATGGATTCTTTGCCGCGCTCCTTGAACGCAAACGCTAAGCCGATTGCCAGGAACCGTGTACCCGGTCTGGCCTCCTGCGCGACGTCGGCTAACCGGCTCTGTGAAAAACAACCTATAAGCCAACAAAATGGCCACTTTATGGGTTATGACGGGCAAACGTAGAATCCTTGACAAATATGTTCCGGGGCGCTTAACACCTAACATCAGAAGCATCCGGAGGCTGGCCCGTGTCTCTCTCTCCGATCAAGATCGTAACGATTTCTGCTTTGGTACTGACACTCAGTTGCTCCGTATCGAAAAGTCACTCCCAGACTCAAGATTCTCAGGTACTCTTCGTCTGTGAACACGGCAACGTTAAGAGCCTCATGGCGGCGTCTTACTTCAATCAAATGGTCCAGGAGCGTCGGTTACCTTTCCGGGCGGTATCGCGTGGCACAGCTCCCGACTCAACGACGGTGCCACCTTCAATTATTCAGGGCCTGCGCGGCGATGGTTTCGATGTGAGTTCGTTTCATCCGTCAGCAGTCAGGGCTTCTGACGTATCCGCATCTCAGCGTGTGATCACGATTGGAACCGTGCTGCCCATGGATGTGCAGGTTGCTTCTGCTCAGTCCACGATCGAACAGTGGAACGATGTACCACCCACCAGTGTTAGCTATGGTGCGACGCGTGATTCTCTTAAGAGGCATGTCAAGAAACTAGTCGAGCAATTGGAGCACGGCCTTCCACATCGTTCTTCCGAACTGTAGTTTTGGCCAAGTCTGAATTCAGCTCGTTCGCATCAGTGAGTGAGGGACAGTTGTACCGTATCCCCTCGGGCCACGCGATGACCCGCAAGCGGACTTTGCGCAACCACGATTCCTGGAGTCAATGCCGCCACCGCTGTGGCCACCGGAGCTGTCTTGCCCGGTGCGGCAGGCTCTACGACAGCCGCCGCTGTGGGAGTTACATCCTCCGCGCTCACAATCCTAAGGCCTGCTGCTCCCGCCCTCACGTAGGCGCCTGAGATCGTCAGGCCCACCAGCGAGGGCATCACATATCCGGCTGAGGCCTCCTCCGGCCCATCGTTCAGCAGAATGCTCACCCTGGGTCTCTCAACACCCTCGGCTCCCGGAGCGGGGGTCTGCGCTACAACCACTCCCGCGGGTCCCGGCAATGCGACATGGCCTACAGTCCCCAGTTCCAGCCCCAACCGCCGCAGGTTGATGGAAGCCGCTCGTTCGCCCGCGCCCTTCAGATTCGGGATGGAGACCTGTTGCGATCCAAGACTCTGCGTCACCCTAACCGGCCATTGGCGGCGAACTGTAGCCCCTGCCACGGGGTATTGTGCAAGCACCTGGCCCGCCGGAATGTCCGGGGAATAGAACCTGTTTTCGAGCTGCAGCCGCAAGCCCATGGAGCTCGCCTTGCGGCTGGCCTCTCCGATGGTCATATGCGCCAGCTGCGGAACCTTCACTTCGCGGCCATGGATGGCCAGCCGCATCGCCAGAAAGGCTGAGAACATCGCCACCGCGACCATTGCCATCGCGCCCAGAACGATGTTGAAGAAACGCTTTACCGGGGCCCATCCCACAAATCGCACACGCACTGTTGTCATCGTCGGTTATCCGTCGCAGGCTCCGGGTGGATAAGGAGCCGGTCCACCTCGGGTGCATCCAGTTTAAAGGCGCCCTCGAGCGAGGTGATGACAGAATGAACCTTGGCCATCGGCAGATCGTCCGGCATGGTGCAATGACAATTCACCTGCAGGTGCGCTCCGATGCGAGTGACCATCACATCGTGAATGTCCAGAATCTCCGGAAAGGTCACCGCCACGCGCCGCAGCCTTACCTCAAGCTGACGGTCGCGCTCCTGCGATTCAGGCTGCTCGATGGTCGCGGGTTCGCTCTCGATGTGGGTCAGGATCGAGGCTACCTGGGGAATCTCGCGCTGGATCTCTGCCTCCAGGCGCGTCGCCAACTCGTGCGCCTGCTGCAGCTGCATGGTTTCATTGACCTCCAGATGCTGTTCTACCTGCAGCTGCTGCCCAAAACGCTGGACGCTGACATCGTGGGTCGTAAGGTTCATGCGCGCCGCCACAGCTCGAACGCGATCGTGAACGCTCTCCGTACCGGTCGCCATGGGCAGCGTATGAATCACGACGTCGGCCCCGGGAAGGTGCCGCTCCACCGCTGCGGTCGCCTCTTGCGTAATCTGCTCCGTGCGTTGGAAGGTCAGGTTCTGCGCCAGCCCCAGGGTCAGGTCCGCGAAGTAGTCGGCGCCGGACCTCCGTGTGCGGAAACGATTTACGGCGAGTACGCCATGGATGCCCTTCAGCTCCTGCTCGAGCTCCCGCGTCGCTTCGCGAGTCTCCTTCGGCGTGGCGTCAAGCAGCGCGTCGATCGTTCGGCGCGCCAATCCCCAGGTCACGTGGAGGATGATTCCTGAAACGACGAGCGCCGCGAAAGGGTCCGCGAGCTGGAGCCGGGGCATATTCCACCGTGTTCCCACGAAAGAGGCCGTGAGACCCACCATGACCGCCAGCGAAGACCAGATATCCGTGCTGAAGTGAATCGCGTCCGCCTCGAGAGCCTGGCTCGAGGATTCGAGGGCAATCTTGTGCAGCCTGCGCGATCGCGTAAAATCCACCACGATCGAAAGAATCAATACGACGAAAGGCCACGGCGACGGCTTCAGGGAAAGGTTCTCGCGCGACGTAATCCGCTTGACCGCCTCGGTGACGATCCATACGCAGGAACCCAGCATGATAACGGATTCCACGAATGCGGAGAGGCTCTCCACCTTGCCATGCCCGTAGTTGTGGGTATCGTCAGCCGGACGGTCCGACACCCGCACCGAGAACAGCGTGATGCCTGCCGCAACCAGGTCTACCGTCGAGTGCGCCGCCTCCGACAACATTCCCAGCGAACCGGTCAGGATTCCCGTCAAAAGCTTCAGCAGGGTGATCCCCAGAGCCGCCAGCACCGAGAACAGCGCGGCAGCGCGCTTCTCCTTCGGAGTGGAGCGGGCATTTTCCGGGGTGGCGACAGAGCTCATGAACACTCAATCCTACCGTGCCGGCGTGTGCTCGCGCATTACGGCTTTGTGGCGCGGTACAGCCCTGCCGTGCCCAAGGTATACCCAGTCCAGCCCGCGTCGCGGAAGCCCGCCGCGCGTATCAGCTCCAGCATTCGCTTCGGACGGGGAAAGCGCTCCACCGATGCCGGCAGATAGCTGTAAGCGCCCCTGTCTCCCGAGATCAACCCACCGACCCACGGAAGCACCCGCTTGAAGTAGAGGTTGTAGAGCGCGCCTGTAACTCCCTCCGGCTGGTTGCAGTCCAGGATCCCAATCTGGCCTCCCGGCCTGAGCACGCGATACAGCTCCGCCAGGCCTTCCTCGTAGTTGGCCAGGTTGCGAAAGCCGAACGCCGAAGTGACCAGATCCAGAGAGTTATCGCTCAACGGCAGATGGAGCGCATCGGCCTCGATCGCAACGATGTTGTGGCCTGCGAACTTCTCTTTGCCGCGTGCCAGCATCTCGCGCGAAAAGTCCACCGCAAAGACGGGGGCCTCGCCCACTCCGGCTGGCCGATACTTCATCAAAGCCATGGTCATATCGCCGGTGCCGCAGCAGAGATCCAGCACCGCCGCCTCCGGACGTATCAGAACAGCGCGAAAGCTTTGCGCAGTCTGCGACCACCACCGTCGATCCAGCCCCATCGAGAGCAGATGATTCAGCAGGTCGTACTTCGGCGCGATGGAGTCGAACATCTGCTGCACATTCGCCGCCGCAGACGCCTCCGTCGTCGCGCCTGTTGGCCGCGCTCCCGTAGAGAGCTCATGTTCCAGCCGAACCTGCCGTTCTGCCATCACCGTCTTCGCTTCTTCCCTGTAACCGAGCTCGCGGTCTGCTCGCGCATCTCTTTCAGCATCCACTCCGCAGCAGCCAGCATCTCGTCACGCGTCACATCGCGAACGATCGCCACCCCGCCAATCTTCTGCGGCAGAACGAAGCTGAGCGTTCCGCTGCGATTCTTCTTGTCATTCGATGTCAGCTCGACGAGTTTCGTGGCACTCGCCTTGAAGCCGCTCAACGGCCCATAGCGCAGAATGAGTTGAATGATACGGTCAGCCTCCACCTCGCCGATCATCCCGCGCATCACTCCTAAACGAGTCGCCGCGATGCTTCCCCAACCCACTGCTTCGCCATGCAGAAGCTGCTTGTAGCCTGTAGCAGCCTCGATGGCGTGGCCCAGCGTATGTCCGTAGTTCAGGATCATCCGCAGCCCTGCCTCACGCTCGTCGTTCGCAACCACATCCGCCTTCACGCGAACACTGGCAGCCACAACATGGGCCAGGGCTTTCGGGTCTCCGCCAAGTACGGCATCGGCATTGTTCTCGAGATACCGAAACAGCTTCGCATCCCGAATAATCCCGGCCTTCACGGACTCCTGCAACCCCGCACGCAGCTCTGCGGCAGGCAGAGTCTTCAGCACATCCGTATCGGCTAGAACCGCCAGAGGATGATTAAAGCTTCCTACAAGGTTCTTTCCCGCCGCCAGATTCACGCCCGTCTTGCCGCCGACAGAGGAGTCCACCTGCGCCAGCAGCGTCGTCGGAAACTGCACATAGGGCACGCCGCGCATGTAGATCGCAGCCAGAAAACCGGTCACGTCCCCCACAACGCCGCCGCCAAAGGCAACCAGCAGCGCATCGCGATCCGCTCCCGCTGCGGCCATCTGCTCCAGCAGCGACTCCAGCGTGCGAATGCGCTTGTGCCTCTCGCCCGCAGGAAGAAACAACACGGTCGGCTGTTCCTTGCCGAAGGCCGCGATGACCTGCTTGCCCCAAAGTCCCCAGATCTCGGGTGAGGTCACAAGAAAAGTACGGAACGGCTTGCCGCCCTTGAGTTTCTTCAATCGAGTCGGAAGCGTCTTCAACAGCCCCGGTGCGATCACAATCTCGTAGCTGGCGCTCGGCGTCTTGAGTTGAATCGAAGGCACAATACCTTCATCCTATCGTAAGGATTTCGTTCAGGCCCGCTCGATCAGATAGCATTGAGGATGAGGAGACGTTGTGCCAACCGCAGTGCCGCCCGCTGATTCCATCCCTGCAGACCCATCCGAACATCAGGTCGACTTCCTCGTCATCGGGGCCGGAATCGCCGGCCTCAGCGCAGCCATCCGCCTCGCCCGCACCGGCTCCGTGCTTGTTGTGACTAAAGAAGAGTTGGCCGAATCCAACACCGCCTACGCGCAAGGTGGCATCGCCGTAGCCATGGGCGGAGACGAAGACGTCGCACTCCACCTGGAAGACACTCTCGCCGCAGGAGATGGCCTGGTCGATCCCGAAGCCGCGCGCATCCTCGTCGAGCAGGGTCCGCAGCGTGTGCAGGAGCTTCTCGAATGGGGAACCGCCTTCGATCGCGAAAACGGCGAGCTGATGCTCACCCGCGAAGGCGCGCACAGCCGCTCGCGCATCCTTCACGCCAACGGCGACGCCACCGGCAAGGAGATCGCCGTCTCTCTCCTCCGTCACGTCCGCGCCATCCCTAACATTTGCCTGCTCGAATGGACCACCGGAATCGACCTCCTTCTTGAATCTGCCGACGGGGCCATCGATGGGTCCGCCGACGGGCAGCCGCTGGTCACCGGAGCTACGTTGCTCGACGGCGAAGGCGGCATCCTCACCATCGCTGCACGCGCTACCCTCATCGCCAGCGGCGGCGCGGGACAGGTCTATAGCGACACCACCAATCCCGCGGTTGCCACCGGGGATGGCATCGCCATGGCATGGCGTGCCGGTGCGGCCGTCAGCGACATGGAGTTCTACCAATTCCATCCCACCGCCTTCAGCGCGCCCAACGCTCCGCGCTTTCTGCTCAGCGAAGCCCTGCGTGGCGAAGACGCGTATCTCGTCAATGCCAAGGGCGAGCGCTTCATGCAGCACTACCATCCGCTCCTCGAGCTCGCCCCGCGCGATGTCGTCGCCCGTGCCATCACCCGCGAAGGCATGGACGGCCCGGTCTACCTCGACATGCGCCACGTCACCAAAGACCTGCACTCTCGATTTCCCGGGATCTCGGCTTTTCTCGCCAAGTATCACCTCGATCTCAACCGCGACCTCATCCCCGTCCGTCCCGCCGCGCACTATCTCATGGGAGGCATCCTCACCGACATTCACGGCCGCACCACACTCCCCGGCCTCTACGGTGCAGGCGAGGCCGCCTGCACCGGTGTCCACGGAGCCAACCGTCTCGCCTCCAACTCTCTTCTCGAAGGGCTCGTCTTCGGCGCGCTCGCCGCGGAGGCCATGATCGCAGACACCGATCGTGTCGCCCCGATCGCACCGTCCCTCCGTCCCGTAACCACTCTCCAGGCTCCCTACACCTTCGAAGAAGGCCGCACCGCCGACGCTCAGATTGAGCGCTGGGTTCAGGATCTCCGCTCCAACATGTGGAAGTACGCTGGACTCCTCCGCGATGCTAAGGGCCTCGAAGCCATGCAGCACGCCCTCGCCGCACTCGCCGCAACCATGCCACGCGGCCTCTCGCGACCGGCGATCGAGGCACGGAATCTTCACGCTGTCGCCACCATCATCGTCGCCTCCGCGCTCGCGCGCCACGAGAGCCGAGGTGCTCACTATCGTCACGACTTTCCCCAGCGCGAACCTATCGCCCGCCACTCCGTCATGCAGCAGAGTCGCCTCGACTTCTTCCATTCACTGCAGGAAGCGGGGATCCAGTTGAAGCACACCTGGCTCGGATGACGACAAAGGAACGGCGCAGCTTCTGCTGGCTGCGCCGTTCCTCTCTAACTTCCGATGCGTCGATGCTCGTTACACAAAGACCAGGATCAAGGGAATCACCGTCCCCAGGATCAGCAGAGCCGTCACCATCCTGCGATTGCGCACATACTTGTACGACATATAAATTCCCGTCAGCGTCGACAGAAACAGAGAGATCGCCACAATCAGGAAAAAGATCTTCATCGGTAGAGGATGATGCTTCTTCCCAGCCGCAGCTGACGGCTCGCTCGGAACTGCAGCAACCGACTGGCCCGGAGCAACTCTGGGCTGGTCCGCGGCACGCCCTGCGCCTTCCTCTCCTCTCGATCTCGTTGCATCTCTGGAAGCACCCTTAGCAGCGGCATTCTCTCCTCCCTCGCCCCGGCGCCCCGCTCCCGCCGTCACCTCCGGCGCAGGCGGCTTTCGCACCGGCACAACCGGCGTCTGCTTCTTGTGAATCTGGCCAAGCGTTACCGCCCATGCCGGAGGCTTGTACGAGCTGCCCCGCGTCGTCTCGTGCAGGCTGAAGGTTTGAAGAGCGCCCGTAAAGGCAAAGAACAGCAGGGCAGGAGCTGTAAAAACACCGAGATACAGGTGAGTCAGGCGAGTCGCCCGCAAAAAGGCATGTCCGGAGGAACGTGTCATGGTATTTCAGTTCTAGCGGAAAAATATAAATAGGACAATACAAGTCCTATTTCCAGGAGTCAGGCAGTCCCGGAACTTCGGCGTGCTGCCACCAGGGACACGGCAATCGTGATCGCTAGCATCGTCGCCACCACCGCCAGCGAGACCACCGGCCCGATCTTGAAGAAATGTGCCGTCAGCATCTTCAATGCTGCAAACGCCAGCACAGCCGCCAGTCCATAGTGGAGAAATTGAAGCTTCGTCAGAAGGTGGGCCAGCAGGAAGTACAACGATCGCAGCCCCATCACCGCCATGATGTTTGAGGTGTATGCCAGAAAAGGATGCCGCGTGATCGAGAGCACCGCCGGAATCGAGTCGATCGCGAAGACCAGATCCGTTACCTCGATCGCCATCAGCGTCAGCAGCAGCACGGTCATCATGCGCCTGCCATTCTCCTTCGTTACAAAGACGTCCTGCCTCAGGCTCACGGGTCTCAGTCGCGAGATCCACAGTAGCCACCGCGGGGTCTTCTCCTTCGCCTTCTCATCCTCCGGCGCCAGCAATCGAATCGACGCGATCAGAAGGACGAGTGCGAACAGGTAGCTGACCCACTCAAAGCGCGTCAGCAGGCCGATACCTGCCAAAATAAAGCTGCCGCGCATCACAATCGCTCCGGTCACACCCCAGAAGAGCACCTTGGGTTGATTCAGAGCTTCGATTCGGAAAAACCGGAAGAGAAGAAGAAAGACGAACAGATTATCGACCGAGAGAGCCTCTTCGATCGCATAACCGGCCAGGTACTGCGTGGCCGCCTCGCCTCCCAGGGTGCGGAGAATAAAAAGAGCGAACGCCAGGGCTGCCCCTACCCACACAACGGTTGCAATCATCGAGGTCGAGTGGATCGTCTCCTCCGCCGGGCGTCTGGAGCGCTGCCAGCGGACGTACAGAAACTCCACGGCCATCAGGACGAAGACATAGACATGAAACCAGATCCAGTGGCTCGCTGGAGTCGCATTGGGCATCTTTCTAGGATGCTATCGCACCGGGCAACGCGCTAACGAACCCCCGCAACTATCCCGTAAATCGTATAGACGCCAAACGCCAGCAAACCCCAGAGCACCGAGGTATAGACGATCCCGCGAAAAACCTCTCCAGGAGGATGCATGTCGAAGTAGCCGGCCTCCCTCTCCCGTTGTCCTGGCCAGATCTCCCGTGTCCGGCGGTGAAGCAGACTCTCTGAGAACCGCATTTCTTTTCCCTCCATAAGTCATCAGACTAAGAATCAGGGTTTTTCCCCGACTATCCCACGTTAGGGGCATATCGGCTGGAATGATCGGAAGGATGAGCAGGCATGTCAGAAAAGGCGTCCATCAAGTTCAATCTGGGAATGCAGCACTTTCCGCAAGACGAATTTTCCTTCCCATAGAAGAGCGGCGCAAGATCCAGACGCTGAGTGTGCGGAGACATGCATTTACGTTGTGGACCCTGAGGCGTCCGTTACAAGCCCCTTGCGGTGATTGACGTCCAGTCACCTTGTCGCTTTTGACATAGGTCCCGTAGTCGCAGCGGTGGGAATGTGGTAATCCCGAAGGGATTTCCAAAAGGAGTGGGAAGGGTGGGAAGCCAGGTTTATGGCTTTCCATGCTTTCCACTCCTCGTCATTTCCACCGCCTTGCCCGACAGCAACAGCTGGCAGAGGCTTGTTTATGATTATTTATGGCTTATCAGGCGCCTCGCCGCACATCTGGAGGTCTACCGACATCTCTTCAGGTCAGCCGTCTGAGGCTGTGGTTGCTCAGTCGACCGTTTGTGTGGACCTACAGTCTGTTTAACCAAATCTTTCGCCTCGATCAAAGAGGAGCTGTGAGTAATTTGAAACGGCTTAAGGAAGAGGTCGAATCAGAATTCGGAGATATGTTCAGCATCTTTGGTGGACGTATCGTGCCCGAGTTATCTAGCGGATCGCCATATTTTGACTTTGCGACGGTTGTGGTCGAAGTGCGATCTCTGCAACTGAAGGCCACGAGAGACAGGGGCTTTACCAGCTGGGAGGTGTCGTCTCGAACTTCTCCGTGGGAACCGCTTGAGATCGTTTGCCAGAGATTCGCACCCCACAACAGCTCATCGCAATCGCCTTCCAAGCTCCTCAGCGAGCACTTTTTTGAAATCGAGAAAATCTTGGCCAAAGAGTTCTGACGTCACCGAATCAGTAGCGAGGATGAGGAATTTAGAGACCCATCAGACCACGCGGCGTAAAGATCTAAAATGAAGCTCTTCCGCATTGAGTTCTCCTACCTCCATATCCTCGATTTCTCTGCGATATCTTGAACGCGAGACATCGTTAAAATGAACGCATGTCCAACCGACAAACCATCGGACAAGCGCTCAGGTGTTTTGCTGATCCCGGCAAACGACAAGACTATTTCCGTCTCTACTCCGACGACATCGTTTTGCATGGATATCATGGAGTTGAGCCGGGATTGGAAGGCGTGAAGCGGTTCTACAATGCCTTTTGGGAAGTCTTTCCAGATGCACAAGTGACAGTTCACGAAATCATCGAAGATGACGAAACGTTGGTTGTCCGCTATGTAATTACTGGAACGCAAGAAAAGGCTTTTATGGGCGTTGCTGCGGTTGGGCGGCAAATCGAGCTTCCAGGTATTAGCATTTTGCACTTCAAAAATGGCCGATGTTTTGAGAGATGGACTTGCTCTGACTCGCTGTTACTGCTGGATCAGATCAGGGGGTCCGCCGCACCTGTCAAGTGCTGAAAAATAACAACTCTAACAAAACAAGCAGCTTACAGAGAATAAAATCCGCCGATTCGATAGTTCCCTTCTGCTAACCTGAATACAAAGTCAGAAAAGCCCCGGAGAATTCTCTCCGGGGCTTTTCACTTGAGCGGACATAAAAGCAGGTCCGGACTTAACTCTAAAAGATGGAAGACTTTGCACGAAAACTACGAGGGTACCCCCGAAGGAGAATCTAAACCGCGACCGTGAATGAATCCTCGGTCCGGGTCACTGCGCGGTACATCGTGTCCCGCTCGAACGGCTCCCGGCCCGCCTCGGTGATCAGCCTGACCAGGTCCTTCCGCCTCAGCCCCTGCGGAGTGGTCGCGCCGGCGTCGTGATAGATCTTCTCCTCGATGACGGTTCCGTCGATGTCGTCTGCCCCGAACCGCAGCGAGATCTGCGCCATCTTCGGCGAGACCATCTGCCAGTAGCTCTTGATGTGCGAGAAGTTGTCGAGCATCAACCGCCCCACGGCGATCTGCTTCATATCCAGCATTCCCGTCGTCCGCGGAATGTGAGCCAGCGCCGTGTTGTCGGGGTGAAACGAGAGCGGAATGAACGTCTGAAACCCGCCCGTCTCGTCCTGAACCTCGCGCAGGCGAACCAGGTGGTCCACGCGGTCCTCTTCATTCTCCACGTGGCCGTAGAGCATCGTCGCATTCGATCGTAGCCCGATCTTATGCGCTTGCCGCGCCGTCTCCAGCCACTCCGAGCCGTCGATCTTGTGGTCGCAGATGATGTGCCGGATCCTGTCGGCAAAGATCTCCGCGCCGCCTCCGGGCATCGAGTCGACGCCCGCGGCCTTCATCCGCTCCAGCGTCTCGGGAATCGTCATCTTGCCTCGCTTGGCAAGGAAAGCGACCTCAACCATCGTGAACGCCTTGATATGGACCTTCGGAAACCGCTCCTTCAACCCGCGCACCAGGTCCATGAAGTACTCGAAAGGAAGATCGGGATGCAGGCCGCCGACGATGTGGAACTCCGTCACTGCCTCCGTGTAGCCGGCGCCAGCCGTCTCCCACGCCTCTTCGAGGGCCATCGTATACGTCCCGGCATCACCCTTCTTGCGGCCGAACGCGCACAGCCTGCACGAGGCAACGCATACGTTGGTCGGATTGATATGGCGATTGACGTTGAAGTAAGCGACGTTGCCATGCAGCTTCTCGCGAACGAAGTTCGCCAGCCAGCCGACTGCGAGAATGTCGCCGCTGCGATAGAGCCGAACTCCATCCTCGAAGCTCAGCCGTTCGCCGGCCAGCACCTTCTGCGCAATCGGCTCCAGAGACCGATCGTCGGTCTGAAACGAATGTCGAGGCTGCGTAAGCGGCGCCTGAAAACCGGCAGTGGTTGCGAAGCTTGTTGGGGTGGTCTCGAAGCTCATAGAACGATTCTAATCCTCCCCAACGAGCTTCGCGAAGCTGTTCTCAGTGCTTCGCGACTTCGCTCGAGTTCACCATCTCCGGCTGAATGACCACGCCATCGAACAGCGTCGCAGCCACCATGTGGTCTCCAACCGGCCGCATCAGCCGCAGGTCCCATCCGGTGTTCCAGTAGGTCACCTTCTTGTCGGGCAGGTGAGCCGCGAACGCAATCTTCGTCGAGCTGTTCGCCGTAATCAGAACGCGCTGTCCCCTCTCGTCATAGAAGAGGCTGTTCACGTCGCGAACAAACAGGTTCTTCACCACCTGCCAGCTGGCTCCCTTGTCCTCGGAAAGATAGACACCCTCGCGTCCGCCGATCCAGAGGCCGCCGAATCCGTCCACTGCAACAGCGGAAATCTGGGTCAGTTCTGAAGGAGGGGTGACGGCAGCCCAGGTGTGGCCACCATCGGTCGTAAGCGATGCCTTCGACAGCGAAGTCGCAAGAACCGTTCCCTTCGAGGAGGCGATCGTATACCAGACGTGCCCCTGAGGGTCTGCGGAAAGCGTCCAGCTCTGGCCGCCATCCTGGCTCGACAGGATTCCGTCCGCGGTCGCGGCGAAGACCTGTTGCCCGTCGCGTGCAAAAGCAAACACAGCTCCGTCGAACGGCTTCGGCGCAGGCTTCTTCTTCGCCGGAGCAGCTTTGGGAGCAACCTTCCGCGCCGCTGCTCCCTTCTTCCTAACCGTGACCGGCTTAGCGACGGGCGGAGCCTCTGTGACAGGAAGCTCAAGCGAGACCTTATCGACCTTGCTCCAGAGCTCTCCATTCAGCCGGTAGATCCCGTGCCTTGTTCCTGCCAGAATGGTTCCATCAGAAGCTTGGCCTAGGCTGAGGACGTCGTGCGCTTCAAGCCCCGCACTTTTCTGCGCCCATGCCAGACCGCCGTTGGTGCTGACGAATGCGCCGCCCCACGCCTTGTCGTTGACCATCCCCACATAGATCGTTCCGGGGTGGTTGATGTCCTCGACGTAAGAGGTGATATGCCGCGCTGAGAAGCCGGTATTCGTCGCGCGGAAGCTGGCGCCTCCGTCGTTCGAAACCAGAATTCCTCCACGATCTGTCGCCAGCATGATCCTGTTTGAATCTGCAGGGTTGATGTAGACGTCATTGACGATCAGCTCAGGCCCTGTCGTACGGTTCCACGTCTTGCCCGAATCTACCGTCCGATAGAGTCCCTCGGTCGTTCCAGCGAAGACGATGTTCTGGTGCTGAGGATCCTGCATCAAGACGCGAGTCCTGCGAGCCGTCGAAGGAATTCCCTGGATCTTCTGAAATCTTCCGCCTGCGGTCTCGCTCTTATAGATTCCGGAGCAGGCGCTGGCGTAGACCACGTTCGGGTCCTTTGGATCGATGATGATCGAGAAGACGTCGGAATCGTCGATCACGCCTTCTTTGATGTTTGACCAATGCGCGCCATCGTCCGTGGTCTTCCAGGGCAGATGCCATGTGCCTGCGTAGACGATCTTCGGGTCTTTCGGATCGATGGCGATCGACTCGACCTCGTGAAGCTCTGTGCTTCCTTCGGGGCTGATGAGCTTCCAGCTCGATCCGCTGTCGACGCTCTTATAGACACCTTTGAGCGTCCCGGTAACAAATACCTTCGGATCGGAGAGCGAGTTTACAAGCGCGCGGATCGACTGACCCTTCATCCCGGACTCGGCACTCCACGTCGCCCCACCGTCATTGCTAACGAAGAGCCCACCATCGGTGCTACCCAGCACCCATGCCCCCACCAGGATTCTCTTTGGCGTTGATGGATCGATGACAATGTTGTCCAGAACCAAATCGTCGCGATCTCCAAGACGCGCGAGCCGCTTCCACTGTGCGCCGCCGTCATGGGACTCATAGATCCAGCCAACCGCTGTACCCAGGTAAAGGTGTTGGTTGTCGTGGGGGTCCACGGCGAACGAACGGGCGTCGCCTCCATCGGGTCCAAACGGCAGCCAGTTCGGGCTGGCTTGTAAACGAGGTGAAAAACAGACCAGGGCGATAAGCAGTGCGAAAAAAAAGATGCGTCTACGATTGTGTCCCATAAATTCTGATATCCGTTCAGCTAAACCGTTACTCCTTGATGTTAGCTGAACGGGCAATAAAAAAGGCTGACCGGGATGGTTCCCGGTCAGCCTTTTGGTTAGGGTTATAGCTTACTTTTTGCGACGAGGAGCCCGGCCGCTGCGTGGTACAACCTTCACCGCGCTCTCATCAACCTGGGTAAGTCCAGTCTGATCAAGCGTTGCTCCGGTTGGAACCAGCGTGGAGGAGACCGTCTTGCCGTCCTGCGATCCGGTGTAAACCGTGACCCGGCTGGCATCGATGCCCTTCTCCTTCACCAGGTAGTCCTTCGTGTTGACAGCGCGGGAGGCAGCAGCCTTAGCTCCGGCCTTCTCTGTGCTGGCGGCGTTGCCTACGACTGCGAGACTTGCATCCGAGGAACGCTGCAGGTTCAGTGCAACCTCATCGAGGCAGGCCTTGGCTTCGTTGTCCACGCGGGTTGGACGGCGCTTGTCACGATCGAAGTTGATCGAGCAGAGAGCCTGGGTGGTCGGCGCCGGCGGAGGCGGAGGCGCGTTCACCGTTACGGTCGCGGTGCAGGAAGCGGACTGGCCCTTATCGTCAACCACGTTCGCCGTCACCGTAATGGTTCCCGGTGCTGCTCCTGTGGTGTTGAGGGTCGCGGTGGAAGTGTTGCCGGTGACCGATCCAGCCGTCGAGCTGTAGCTGTAGGTCAGCGGACGATTCTGCGGGCTGGTGCCGTTGGCGGTGATAGTCGAAGAATCGCCAGGCGCCACGGTGGACGGGTTCGCCGAGCAGCTAACCGTCGGCGGCTGGTACTGCTGAATGGTGAATGGAGCCGAGCAGTCCGCCATCTCACCAGGCTTATTGCCCTCGGAGACATGGCCCTTGACCGTGTAGCTGCCAGGATTCAGGTTCGTAGTCGTGACATTGGCGGTGGCTTCCGTGCCAGCGACAGTGCCACCATCGGAGGTCCAGTTATAGGTCGCGGGCTTCTTCGGGTTCAGGTTCGCGGCCGTTCCGGTCACAGTGATCGGGTCACCAGGATAGCCCGTAGAAGGCGAAGCCGAGCAGGTAAAGGTGACAGGAGGAGGAGGAATGATATGACCGAAGTGCGTCACGATACCCGTGCTCAGGTCCACGCCGCTCAGATTGGCGCGTCCACCCGTCGGTCCGCTCGGAGGAGGGGTGTAGGGGCCGAAGTTGGTGTGAACGTAGCGATAGTCCGCTTCAAACAGGCGGAACGAAAAACGGTTGTTGAAGAAGGGCAGGTCATAGTCCATACCGCCGCCAACCGTGAGGGTCGTTCCCCAGGTCCAGGGGTTGTGGTACTGGAAGGAATGATAGGAGTTTGGCCCTACCAATTTGCTTCCGCCAGCCAGGCCATGAGCGAAGAGCGTGAAGTTCTGCATGGGGGCGCGGAAGATTGGACCGGCTGAGGCGCTGTACAGTCCATCGTTCTTTCCGTCCGGATGGGCTACAAAGTTGATCTCGCCACCAAAATATTTGTTGAAGTAGTATGCGCCGCTTCCGATTGCACCGAGGTCAATTGAGCTGTAATTGACACCCAGTGGCTTCAACTGGCCGTGCGCTCCAAAATAGGAATATCCAGTGAAGACGTCGAAACGGGAGGGATTTGCGCCCGTGGGGGCGGCTGTGCTGGGAGTCTGCGCACCCAGACTTGCGACTCCAAGGCTGACTGCACATGCAGCCAGTACGAACCGGCCAAAATTACGTAAAGGGCTATAAACCATTCGACATCCTCCGCTCAAATTCTTCCAAGAGCCTTTTCGGCTCGATCTTGTTGATATGGTGCTTCGATTCAGTAAAGCTTACCGCAGGTTGCTAGTTGTACCGGTAAAAAATACTCTCCGATAACTATATTTTCAATACTTTACCTCTGCGCAAGGAACGACCGGGTGGGGAGAACCTTCGCAGTTATTAGCATTTCAAAAAAGGTCATGCAAGATTCAGGGTCTTTCTCATCGACCCACGCTCGCGCTGTATCTTCTCTTGTAACAGGGTGATAGCGTACAACAGCTGCTCCGGGCGGGGGGGGCAACCCGGAACGTAAATATCCACGGGGATAACCTGATTCACCCCCTGCAACAAAGCGTAATTATTAAAAACACCGCCTGAAGTCGCACAGGCACCCATTGAGATTACCCACTTCGGCTCCGGCATCTGCTCATAGAGGCGGCGAATGACAGGAGCCATCTTCTGGGAGACCCTGCCGGCGATGATCATCAGGTCGCTCTGCCGTGGAGAAGGCCGAAAGACCTCCGCGCCGAATCGGGCGATATCGTAACGGGATCCCCCCATCGACATCATCTCGATCGCGCAGCAGGCCAGTCCAAAGGTCATTGGCCACACCGAGTTCTTTCGAACCCAGTTGATAGCGGCATCGAGCGACGCCAGCACGATACCCTCCGGCTGCTCGGAGCCCCAGTTAACCTCTTTCAGTTTTTCCTGGTTTTTTGCGAAGCTGTCGAGACTACCAAAGAGATAGCGGTCTCCCTTTTGGGGAACTTCCGTGGGTCGTCCGCCACTGGTGTTCTCTTCTGGACCTATGCTCATACTCTAATAATAGAACTGACTCTGTGTTCCGGGCGATTTTTTACACTGCTAACTTCGTGATCTTTCGATAACCGGCCCATCGTTTCTCTCCTGCACCTCAGCGGGCATTCTCTTCCATCGCTTCAAGCAGCGCGGCGCGCAGGGCACGTTGCTGCTTCTTCTCGAGCTTTGCACCCTCGTGAGTCAGATAGAAGACGTCGATCGCGGTCTCGCCTTCGGTATCGACCAGAGCGACCTCGATGTTGTGCCCGTGCGCCGCGAGAGTGAGGCTAAGCGCGCGAAGAAGGCCAGGAAGATCCTGCGCAATGACCTCGAGCAATGTACTGTGCGACGATGCCTCGTCGTTGAACTCCACACGCGGCTGGACAACGACCTTCGGAGCTTTCCGACGAACCCGGCGCCGTCCGCTCAACAGCTTTTCAATCGGCATGGCGCCGGTCATGACCTCGTAGATACTCTTTACGAACCGCTCGTGCTCGGAAGAATTCATCTCCAGCGTTCGAAAGGTGTCGGTAAACCGGAAGCTGTCGACCACAATCCCCTTGCGGTTAGAGAACGCATCCGCAGTGACGATATTCATTCCCCACGCCGAGAGCGCTCCCGTCATGTTCGCGAACAGAAGCGCGCGGTCGGGGGTGACGACCGTCAGCTCGCTGAAAGCGGGGGCATAGCGAAAGTCCAGCTGCACTCTGTCTTCCTTGAGCCGTTCGGACATGTTGAAGTGAGTACGAATCTGCTCCGGAGGACGGGTCAGGACATAGCGTTCGGGAAATCCTTCGAGAAACTCCGCAACAGCAGCTCGCTGATCCGGCACCAGCGCCGAGACCCGATCCACCAGCTCGCGGGCCTCCTGGGCGCCCACACGCTCGTCATCGACGCTTCGATCCAGATAGTTGGCGGTCGCGATGTAGAGCCTCCACAGATTCTCTGCCTTCCATGGTGTCAGCGCGTCGGGGTGCACGGCGTTGATGTCCGCATAGGTGAACAGGGTCAACATGCGAAGGAGCTCCGGAGTCTGCACCTTACCTGCGAATGCACGCACCGTCTCGGCATCGAAGATATCCCGCCGCAGCGTGGAAGACATCTCCAGATGGCTCGCAATCAGGCTAAGCACCAACTCGCTCTCGTAGGAGTCCAGTTCCAGCCGCGCCAGCAGGCCGCGAGCCATCCGCGCACTCTCCTCTGCGTGGTCGCCCGTGTTCCGGCCCTTGCCTGTGTCGTGCAGAAGCGCCATCAGGTACAACAACTCCGGGTGTGGAAGTTCGCGCAGTAAGGCGCCAAACCGTGAGGCCCACTCGGCACGGGATCCCCATTCCAGCTTCGACGCCACTGGAGCCGTCTCCAGCCCATGGAGCGTGTCGATCAGCACGAAGGTGTGCTCGTCCACGGTGTAACGGTGATAGGCGTCGCGAATAACCAGGGCATCGATTCCATGAAACTCGGGGATCAGCAGCTCCAGCATGCCCAGGACATGCATCGCGCGAAGCGCGTCTCCTGCTTGCGGACCGACCAGGATCTCCTGCAGGCGGCTCCACAGCGGCGTCCCCTCCTCCAGATTGGCAGAGATCAGCCCCAGGGCCTGAGAGAGCCTTTCCTCCGTCTCGCGGCCGAGCGTGCAGCCGGTGCGCGCCATCGCGATAAAAATATCCAACACGACATCGGGATCGTGCGCCGGGTCTTCGCCGGGACTTCCCGAAGGAGACGGCGCTAGAATGACCTGGCCGCGCTCGATCCGGAACTCCCCCGCGGTCTCCGGAACCCGGTCGCGTTTCAGCGTAAACTTCTTCGCGCGCTTGCGAGGAGGAAGGTCCTCGGTCGCCCGCTTCAGCGCACGCTCGATGCTGCGCGCATGACGAAAATAGATCCGCATCCAATACGCCGCATCCACGGATTGATCGCGATCTCCGGCGACTCCCGCGGACATCGAAGCCGCGGCGTCCTGCGCCTGCCAGTCCAGCGTGTTATCGTCCCGCTCGTGCCGGTGGTGGAGAAAACAGCGCACCATCCTCAGGAACTCCACCGCCTGTCGAAATTCCGCCTCGTGCGCAGCCGTGACGCTGTCGGCCATCGTGCCGTCGAGCATCTTGAGCCATCCGCGGACGTGGATATCGCGAAGCCCTCCCGGGCAGTCTTTGATGTTGGGCTCCAGATGAAAGAGAGTGCTGCCGTATTTGGCGTGGCGCTCACGGGTCAGTTCCAGCAGACGATCGAGGATTCGATCACGATCGCGTTCCACCAGCTTCGGCATGGTCTCGTCCGAAAGCCGCGCATACAACCCCGCGTCCCCGATCAGCAGACGACGATCCATCAATGCGACCGTGAACTCCGCATTTTCTTCGGAGAATCTCTCGCACTCGGCAAGCTTGCGCACCGTCTGCGCAACGCGGATTCCGCAGTCCCACATCTCCTGGCCGATACGACGGATCGATTCCTTGAGGTCTTTTTCGTTGACCTTCGCGTCCAGAAGAAACAACAGATCGACATCGGAGTAGGGAAACAGCTCCCTGCGGCCATAGCCTCCAATTGCCAGCAGCGAAACTCCTGCGGCAAGTCGAGGATTGCGCTGCGCAGCCTCGCGCCACAGCTCGCTAACCAACTCGTCCGCAGCCGAGGTTCGTGCTGCCAGCGTCGCCGTGCCCGAGGCTCCCGCCTCGAAAGCTCCGCGAATCTCGAGCATCCTTCGCTGGTACAGATTACGCCGTTCGCCGCCTGTGGACTCGCTCGCCTGCATTTCTTCTCCCGAGCCTTCAGGTTATCGTTTCCCCCGCAGCATCGCTCCGGGTTCGCTATTTCTCCTCGACCGAGGATTTCCCCAAACGAGCCTGCGCCTAGAGAGCGATCTCACCCCGCTCATCGTTGCGAATTCGAATCGCCTCGTCGATCTTCGAGATGAAGATTTTGCCGTCACCAATGGTTCCGGTCCGGGCAGAAGCGATAATGGCGCTCACCGCGCGATCGACCATCTCGTCGGTAACGACGATCTCGAGCTTCACCTTCGGAAGCAGGTCCACCGAGTATTCGCGGCCGCGATACACCTCGGTATGCCCTTTCTGGCGTCCGTGTCCGCGAGCCTCCAGAATGGTCATGCCGTCCACCCCAATCTCGACCAGGGCATCTTTCACCGCGTCCAGCTTCGACGGCTGAATCACCGCTTCGATCTTCTGCATATCTCTATCGTCCTCTCGGGCCCGCGCCCCTCAACTCTAATGCGCCCAGTCGTAACCCTCTTCGCCGTGCTGAGAAAGGTCAAGGCCATCGCGCTCTTCATCCTCACTCACCCTAAGCCCCATCGTCTTGTCCACAACGAACAAAATGATAAGCGTACCCACGATCGAAATAGTCCATGCAATGGCCACCCCGCCAATCTGGTTCAGGAGCTGGCGCCAGTTCCCTTCCAATAGCCCCGTCGCTTTGCCCGCTCCGAAGATGGGATTGATGGCGCTGTTGGCAAAGATGCCCGTCAGAATCGCTCCCAGCGTTCCTCCCGCTCCGTGAACTCCGAAGGCGTCGAGGGAGTCATCATAGCCGAACCACGCCTTCACCTTCACCACCATCAGGTAGCAGAAGACACCCGCCATCAGTCCGATCCACAGTGCCGAGATGGGTGTCACAAAGCCCGCCGCCGGAGTAATCGCAACCAGTCCGGCCACGGCGCCTGAGATCGCACCCAAGGCCGAGGCCTTCCCCTGCCGCATCCACTCCGCTGCGCTCCAGCCGATAGCCGCCGCGGCCGCGCCGAAGTGCGTCGCCACAAATGCCGAGGTCGCCAGCGTGCCCGCCGAAAGCGCTGAGCCCGCGTTGAAGCCGAACCAACCCACCCAAAGAAGACAGGCCCCGATGAAACTGAGGACCACCGAGTGCGGGGGCATGGGTTCCTTTGGGTAGCCAAGCCGCTTACCCAGATAGATCGCCGTCACCAACGCCGAGACTCCTGAGGTGACATGCACTACTGTTCCGCCGGCAAAGTCCAGGCACGGCAGCCATCCTGCCTGCGCCGCATTCAGCAGACCGCCCTTGCCCCAGACCATGTGCGCCATGGGACTATAGATGACCAGTGTCCACAGCGCCATGAAGACCAACATCGAGGAGAACTTCATGCGTTCGGCGAAGGCCCCTGTAATCAGGGCCGGCGTAATAATCGCAAACATCAGCTGATAAACCATGAACGTCTGCAGCGGGATCATCGCCGCATACGCCGGGTCGGGCGCCAGGCCCACGCCACGGAGAAAGGCGTTGTGGAAGCCGCCGATAAATGGATTACCCTGCCCGAAGGCCAGCGAATAGCTCACCAACGCCCACAGCACCGTCACCATCGCCATCATCGCGAAGGTCTGCATCATCGTGCCGAGAACATTCTTCTTCCGCACCAGGCCGCCATAGAACAGCGCCAGCCCAGGCCCGCTCATCATGAGGACCAGGGCGGCGGAGACCAGCATCCAGCCGTTGTCTCCTGAGGTCTGGGCAGCGGCGATCGCCGTCGCGTTGCTTGCTGTCTGCTTTTCAATCGTAGCCAGCCGGTCCTCCTGAGAGAGAGGAGCAGTGGCTGCAGGAGCCTGGGCCAAGGCAGCTTGTCCGGCTAGCATGGGCCCGCCGACCCCCAGCACCAACAGAAAAGCCAGAAACACCTTCACTACGGCAACACGCATGGATCCATCACCTGCCTGAATAGATTTTCTATGTTCGGAAAAGAGAAAAACGTGCAAACACAATCGTTCGCCGTGGAACGACAAATTTGCAGTTTTGTGCCTCGCTGCGGCGTGGGAGCAAGACATATGTCGATGACGCCTTTTAATCTACACAAGCGGAAGCCCATCACAAAGCAGGAAATCTCAATCTGGAAGAAAGAACTGCCTTTTCTGCGCGCGCACTATCGCTCTGAAAGCATCTGCTCAACGATCCGGGTCCACTCGAGCTCAAGGTCCCCCTTCGCCTGGGGCCGGCCGGCGCGGCGATACCAATATCCGGCGTTCCCTTCGTCGCCTTCCTTTCGGTGCAGGTACGCATGTACCCAGGAGCCGCTTGAATCCTCGATCTCCTGCGCGATCTCGTGGGCGCGCTCCCAATTTCCCTGCGCGTCCCACCAGAGGGCCAGCAATGGCCCGCAAAACTGCTCCGGGTTCGCCGTCTTGAACTCTGCTGGCGTCATCCAACCCTCCTATTGCGCCGGCGCCGCATAGCCGCGCTCCCTCATCCACTTGATCAGCAGGTCGGGCCACACACTGAGCTGCGGATTCGTCGGCGCCAGCCCGGCGCCATGCGCGCCATGTTGAAACACGTGCATCTCTGCCGGAACCCCTGCACGCACGAGTGCTTCGTAAAACATCACGCTGTTGGCAATCGGGACCGTCTTGTCATCGGTCGTAGAAAACAGAAACGTGGGTGGCGTTTGTGGTGTGACCTGAAGCTCGTCCGACAGCAGGCTCACCAGCCCCGGATTCGGATTCTCGCCCAGCAGGTTCTGCTTCGAACCCACATGGACTGAAGAGTCCATCATGGTGATAACGGGGTAGGCCAGGATCAGAAAATCCGGACGGCTGCTCTTCTGCTCAATCGGATCGACTGCGGCCGCCTCTCCGGAGTCAAAGTGGGTTCCCGCCGTCGCGGTAAGATGGCCTCCCGCCGAAAAACCCCACATCCCCACGTGGTCCTCGGCGAGGCCATACTCTGCAGCGTGCGCGCGTACCAGCCGAATCGCCCTCTGTGCGTCTCCCAGCTCTACCGGATGGTGATACTTCGGTCCCAGACGGTAGCGAAGAACGAACGCGGCGACGCCGTGGTCATTCAGCCATCGGGCAACCGCGAATCCTTCCTTTTCCATTGCGAGGTGCTGATATCCTCCGCCCGGCGCCACCACGACACCCGTCTTCGTCGCATTGGCTCCGTGAGGAAGAAAGACAGTCAATTCAGGTTTGTCGGCGTCATCGTTTCCCTGGCCCCCGGGTGCCCCGGAGGGCCATAATAGAACCTCTGGCCCATTGGCTGCCAGATTCGATGGCTGCTGTTGCGCGGAAACTCCCTGTGACAGAAAAATCAGCCCTGTAAGACACTTCACGATCGATCGCACGTCTGAAAAGCTCCTCTTTTTCGCTTGCTCCACTCTAACAACTCACCAAAAGGTGTCAGGAGCGCGGATAGATTTTTTCTCTCCGAATCACGTACCCTGTTGTTGGTGGACAAAGCATCCGGAGAACCCATGAAATCTCTTGTTCAGAAGCAACTTGCGCAGTCGATCTCTGCCCTGCAGGCAACTTTGGCAGATTCGCAGATCGCCGATACCATTGTGACCGTTGCGGAATTGACCGCCAAAGCCATGCTGGCCGGCGGGAAGCTGATGGTCGCCGGCAACGGGGGTTCGGCAGCCGATGCTCAACACCTGGTCGCGGAGTTCGTCGTCAGGCTCGTGGAAAATCGTCCTGCCCTGCGTGCTGTGGCCCTGACCACGGATACCTCGATCATGACGGCCGCTGGAAACGACTTCAACTTTGACTGCATCTTTGCGCGCCAGATTGAAGCGCTCGGCCAGCCCGGCGATGTTTTTCTTGGAATCTCCACGTCGGGAAATTCGAAGAACATCCTTCAGGCTGCCCAGCAGGCCAGGGAGATGAAGATCACCACCGTTGGTTTTACCGGGAACAACGGCGGCAAGATGGCTTCCCTGTTCGACCATAACGTCATCATCCCTTCCAACGTAACCATGAACATCCAGGAGTGCCATCTGGCGCTCGAACATATCTTTTGCCTGGCCGTCGAACGGTTCTACTTCGGCGAAACGTTCGGAGCGGCTTCGGAAGGGAAATAGGAAGAAGTGGATCCCCGGCCTCTCAGGGTTGCGCAGCTTCCTCGAGAAGAACCTTCACATCGGCTCGAAATGCCGCTTCACGGATTGCCCCCACATAGGTGCGGGCAATCCGGCCGCTCCGGTCCACGAGCACGGTCGTGGGTAGACCCTCCATGCCATAGGCCATCTGCGACATCGGAGGCGTCAGCGCAATCGGATAAGGCACATGAAGGGTGTCAACGAAATGGGTCACTCCCGCAGGGAAGGCGTCTGACTCGCGCTCATCCATGTCGACTCCGACAATACTCAGCCCCCTCGAGCCCAACTCACGATCCAGACGCGCCAGCACCGGCGTCTCCTCCCAGCAGGGAACGCACCAGCTGGCCCAATAGTTAATGGCAACCACCTGGCCGCGGTGATCGGCAAGACTCCACGACTCACCCGTCAGGAGCGTGAGTTTCAACGATGGCATCGACCTTCGTTCCTGCCCGGGCGGCAAGCCAACGGTGCCCCTGGAAAAAACGAAGACCGTCAGCATGATGGAAGCCGCAGCAAAGGCGGTCAGACCGAAGAGCGACCGCCTTCCCCAGCCTGAAGAAATTGGAGAGCGCATGGCACTACCAATATCAGATTGGGCAGGTCCTACGGACAAGAACCTTCTTCAGCAATCGAAAGGGCGGCAGCTGCCGCCCTTTCGAAACCGAGTTGTCTTATTTGATTATCGGCAACAGTGCGGCGAGTTGTACCCTCACCAGCAGGTCCAGACGGTTCTCTACCTGAAGGAACTTTGCGGTTTGCTTGGCGCCGATTGCCTTCTTAAATTTAGGAATGTACTTCTTTCGCAGAGAGGCATTGTCTTCATCGAATTTAACGGCACGTTTAATGTAGCTGTCGGCCTGTACATCATCAATGGTGTTGTAATTCGCCGCGTAGTCCTTGATCAACGCGACCCGCTGATCGCCGATCTTCTGCTGCTCCAGCGCAAATTCTCGGTAAACCGGCCAGAAAGCCTTGGATTGTTCCTCGGTGAAATCCATGTTCCGGGTGATGATCTCGGTCTTATCGGCCTGAACATCCTGTCGTAGTACGGCGATGTCGTCATCGGTTAACGGTCGCCCCGTATTCGCATCCGATGGCGGCGTGGTTTGGGCGTAGGCGCAAAATGTGCCCAGCGTGAGCACAAGTACAGCGAGAGACTTCGTGGCGTTCATGTCTTCTCCTTTGCAATGCAGGACCAGATTCAGGTGCAGGGCTATAAAAAGAAGCAATCTCTGTTGCAGGGGAAGAGTACACCCTTCAGCCGCTTGAAGCCGAGATAGCATCTTATGCAGAGCAAAAGAATTTTTTGAAGTTTCTTTTACCTTTTACGTCGTTTGCACTCACTCAGGAGACCGAATGGAACGCCCTTGCCCGTACAAAAGATTGAACCGGTTTGCCCTGGCAGCACGAACCTCTGCCGTAATTGGCTTGCTTTGCCTGCTCACAGGTTGTAACACCAAGAACAAGGCGACTCCCCAGAACTTTACCCGGACCATCAATACTTATTTTCTTGACCGCTCTGAGTGCCTTTTCCCCAATATTCGTTTCCCCTACGCCACCTCCGACGCCACGGAGACCAAGCAGATGAACTCGCTTGTCCGATCGCGCCTGCTTGAGTCAAGCTACGAGTCGGCGGTGAAGACGACCCGTTATACGGTGAGCAGGACTGGAGAGCGTTTCGCTCCGCGCTTCTGCTATGGCCATCGGGAAGTGACCTCAATCGACAATTCCACTCCGCCGGAGAAGGGCCCCAGCGGTTTTCCGGAGACCGTGGTCGACTATCATTACACTCTCAAAGATGTCCCGGTGTGGGCTCAGTCTTCCGATATCGCAGGGGCATTCCCCAAAATGGCGGAAGCGACTACCAAGGGTGGCTCCGACAAGATCTCCCTGGCCCAAACTCTTGCGGGCTGGCAGGTACCGGAACGATAAGCGGATGCAGCTGAATCTGCGCGAAAGAACAACTCGCGCAGAAGCACTTCTTTACGTCGATAAGGCAGGGACCATGCTATTCGCGGGATCGTAGTTCAGGTTGGGTCCAAGCCATCGCTCGACCTCGGCAACGCTCATCCCCTTGCGTACGTGATAATCCGTCACCTGATCGCGGTCAATCTTGCCGAGGCTGAAGTAACGCGATTCTGGATGAGCAAAGTAAATTCCGCTTACGCTTGATCCCGGCCACATCGCGAACGACTCTGTAATCAGCATCCCGGTGTTCGCCTCCACATCGAGCAGGCGCCAAATGGCTCCCTTCTCGGTGTGGTCAGGAGACGCTGGGTAACCCGGAGCAGGCCGGATTCCCCGGTATTTTTCCTGGATAAGATCGGCGGGGCTCAAACCTTCGCTGCAGCCGTATCCCCAGTCATCGCGAACCTGTTTGTGCAGGCATTCCGCGAACGCCTCGGCAAGCCGATCCGCAATTGCCTCCGCCATGATCGCGTTGTAGTCATCGTTCTCTGCTCTGAATCGATCGCACAGTTCCTTGACGCCAATGCCTGAGGTGACTGCGAAAGCTCCAACGTAGTCGTGCAATCCTGTTGCTTTGGGTGCAATGAAATCCGCAAGCGAACGGCACGGTTCGCTGCCTTCCCGGTTTGCTTGCTGGCGGAGGAAGTGGAATTGATCAAGCACCTGTTCACGGGTACCGTCGGTGTACAACTCGACATCATCCGCAACGGCATTTGCGGGAAAGAAACCATAGACCCCTTGCGCCGAGATCAGGTTCTCCTTAATGATGCGATCAAGAAGAATATTGGCTTCTTCGAAGATCTGGCGCGCCTGAGCGCCTTGTCTTTCATCATCGAGAATGCGGGGATAGATACCTTTCAATCCCCAGGTATGGAAGAACGGCGACCAGTCAATGAAGTCACGCAGCTTTGCCAGGGGAAAGTTCTCAAGTACCCGGACGCCGGTAAATGCAGGTACAGGTATGTCTTCCGGACGCCATTCAATGGGAGTGCGCCTTGAGCGGGCGGTCTCGATGGAGACAACCTGCTGACGCGGCGCCGCATGGGTCTTACGGACTGCCTCATATTCGGCGCGATGCTGCGCCACGAAGACAGGCTTGCCTTCTTCACTCAGAAGGCTGGTCGTTACAGGTACGGCACGGCTGGCATCCAGGACGTGAACCACGGGCTCGCTATAGTGCGGGGCGATCTTCACGGCGGTGTGCGCTCGGCTGGTAGTGGCTCCCCCAATCAGCAGAGGCAGCTTAAAGCCCTGCCGTTCCATCTCTTTGGCCACATGTACCATTTCGTCGAGAGAGGGCGTGATCAATCCGCTGAGGCCAATCAGGTCGGCCTTCTCCGTCTTGGCGCGTTCAAGGATCTTATCCGCCGCCACCATGACGCCCATATCAATGACTTCATAGTTATTGCAAGCAAGAACAACACCGACAATGTTCTTGCCAATGTCATGCACGTCGCCCTTGACGGTGGCGAGCACGATCTTTCCCTGCGCTTTAACAACCTGGCCAGCCGCCTCCATCGCCTGCTTCTCGGCTTCCATGAACGGCGTCAGGTACGCAACGGCCTTTTTCATGACCCTCGCGGATTTGACGACCTGGGGCAGGAACATCTTGCCGGCCCCGAAGAGATCACCCACCACGCCCATCCCATCCATCAACGGGCCTTCGATTACAAGGAGAGGGCGGCCCAGTTTAGCCCGGGCCTCTTCTGTGTCGATATCGATGTAGGAATCGATTCCCTTGACCAGCGCATGGGAGAGCCGTTCCTCAACTGTCCCGCTACGCCACTCTTCAACCTTCTTTTCAGCCGCGTCCCCACCTGCACCTGCGGCCTTTAACATCTCCCCGTATTCCACCAAACGCTCTGTCGCATCCGGACGACGGTTGAGCAGCACGTCTTCGACAAGGACCTTTAGCTCTGGGGAGATCTCTTCGTAGATTTCGAGTTGCCCGGCATTCACAATGCCCATATCCATGCCCGCAGCGATGGCATGATACAGAAATGCGGAATGCATGGCCTCGCGGACCTTGTTGTTGCCTCGAAAGCTGAAGGAGATGTTCGAGACGCCACCGCTCACCTTCGCATGTGGCAGATTGGCTTTAATCCAGCGCGTTGCATTGATGAAGTCAACGGCGTAGTTGTTATGCTCCTCCATGCCGGTAGCGACGGTGAGGATATTGGGATCGAAGATGATGTCTTGTGGCGGAAAACCGACTTCATCGACCAGAATCCGGTAGGCGCGCTCACAGATGCGGGTCTTGTCTTCGTACGTTGCCGCCTGGCCCTGCTCGTCAAAGGCCATCACGACCACAGCCGCGCCGTATTTGAGCACGGCAGCCGCGTTCCGCCGAAACCGATCTTCTCCTTCTTTCAGCGAGATGGAGTTCACGATGCCTTTTCCCTGAAGGCACTTGAGTCCTGACTCGATGACCTCCCACTTTGAGGAGTCCACCATGAACGGCACCTTCGCAACTTCAGGTTCGCTCGCCAGAAGCTGGAGATAGCGTGTCATGGCAGCGACACCATCGGTCATACCCTCGTCCATGCAGATGTCGAGAACGTTTGCGCCGTTTTCTACTTGCTGCCGAGCCACGCTGACTGCTTCTTCGTATTTGCCCTCTTTGATGAGCTTCGCAAACTTAGGCGAACCGGCGACGTTGGTTCGCTCTCCGATCATGATGTAGACGCCTGGCTGCTGGGTAAACGGCTGTGATCCCGACAAACGGAGCGGTTTGATCAACGTATCCGATCCTGCATTCTCAGTTCCGCTCATGCTGCGGCCTCAATCCGATCTATGCGGCGCGGAGCCTTGCCCTCAAGCGCTTTGGCAATAGCCGCGATATGTTCAGGGGTGTTGCCGCAGCAGCCACCAGCTATGTTGATGAGGCCACCCTTTGCGAAATCTCCGAGGTAACGGGCCATGTCGTCTGGACCGAGATCGAATCCGGTCTCGGAAAGAGGATTCGGCAGACCCGCGTTTGGGTAGCAGGAGACTGCCACGTTTGCTTTCTCGGAAAGCTCCTCTAGAAATGGATACATCAGGTCAGGTCCCAAAGAGCAGTTGAGACCTACGGACAAAGGCTTCACATGCTGGACTGCGTTCCAGAATGCCTCCGTGGTCTGGGCGGAGATGAGTGTCTCGCCGCCACGGCCCACCGCCGCCGAAATCATCACCGGCAGTTCTTTTCCATCTTGGTCAAAAACTTCGCGGATAGCCACCAGCGCCGCCTTAGCATTCAGCGAATCGAAGATCGTCTCAACCAGAAGAAGATCAGAACCTCCTGCGATGAGAGCCCGTACCTGGTGGGCATAAGCCTCTTTGACCTGATCGAAGGTGACCACGCGAAATCCTGGATCGTCGGCATCGGGTGAGTTCGAAAGAGAGACGGTTAGCGGTCCAATCGCCCCGGCTACGAACCTCTGGCGTCCCGTCGCGTTCCCAACGCGATCTGCCCATTCCCGGCATTGCTGCGCCGACCGCTCATTGATCTCCCATGCCAAATCATTAAGAAATGGATCTTCCATGATCTTCTGATAAAAGGCAGGATCCTTTCGGCCGCCATGCTCACGCGGATCGTCCACAAAGAATTCACTCTGGGAGATGCTGGTCGCTCCAAAGGTATTGGTCTCGAGGATGTCCGCTCCCGCCTCCAGGAACCGGCGATGGATATCGCAGATCATGTCAGACTGCGTGAGAGAGAACAGGTCTCCGTTGTTCAGGAGGTCCTTCTTCGAGTCTTTGAAGCGATCTCCGCGAATGTCTGTTTCCGTCATCCCATAGGTACGGATCGTTGTGCCCATCGCTCCATCGATGATGGCGATTCGATTCTCGAGGATCTTCTGAAGCGGATGCTGATGAGCTTTTGTCATTCTTTTTAGATTGCCTTGAACGTTGGTTCGTCGCAACTGACGGCTAAAAGGTGCGAATAAGTGGTTTCCCGCCATCAAGATGACGGACAAGAATCTTCTTGCTCCAATGCGAGAGCTGCCAAAATCGTACGTGGTAAACCCCTCGTATCAGTTTAGTTTAGTCGGATTCTGCGCTCTCAAAATATCCGTTTAGAAGACGTGCAGCTGCTGCCTGGACACGCACAAATTAGTTGCGGGTAAAGACTTTGGCGGATGCGAGGATGAACCTCATAAAAATGCTAGCGTTTGGTTCCGGGGCAACAACTCCCCCCAGATTGCCCTCAACGGAGATGGAGTCCCTAACCACCCGTAAATATATGATAAATAAACGAAATTGAGCGCAAAGCTTTCGCTGATATTACAAAAGAAAGTCAGAACTCGATTATTACTTTCGACGGCTTTGCCGAGATGAGCAGGTGAATGAGAAGTGTGCGGCCGTTGTAATCGAGGGTGGAGGAAGCGACTGAAATTGAGTTGATGCTCACCTGTTTCGGGACACGTGGGGCCAAGATGCGTGCTATGCCCTGTGTGTCTTCGATTCCCGAGAAGTTGAAGCTTAGTCGGTTAGCCGAAACGTCTTCGCCTGTAATGTTCCCGGATGCGGCGAGGATCTGAGGCTTGCTTCGATCGACCGACTGAAGGTCGAGCAGCAGCGTGCGGGTTCCGGGGTGAATCGTGATGCTCGATGACTCCGCAAGCCCGGCGTCGAAGAGATTCACAAAGTCGCCATGGAGTGTCACCGGCGCCGCGGACGACTCGGGAGAGTCCAGACCGGCGGCAACGATGTACCTTCCTCGGCGCATGACGAGAGCATTGCTCTCCTTCCATGGAAGCTGGACCGATTTCGCGACCTGCTGTGCCGCCTCGATCACCTCATAAGCACCCATCTTCTGATATGTCAGCGAGGAGGGTGACCTGTCAAGCCGAACGACGAAGCCTTTACCTACACCGTGAAGACCTGTGGCGGCCTCTGCCAGCCCGAGCTGCTGAAACAGGTGTTGCCGGGGAGTGCCGGAACTGACAGCAACCTTCTACCGTGGGTTGGGCATGGCGGCTAACATCACCGGAACCCACGCAGCTAACATCAACTCCTCGGGTGTTGGGTTGACTCTGGTGACTGCTACCTTCGGACCGACTTATACGTGGGCCGTACCCCGGCACAGAAACGTACCGAGACAATGGAGGTTTTTTGGCGAATCGCTGATCGGCATTGCGAATGGTGTTGACAGCGTATTTCCTGATCCTTCGGGTGCTCAATCCGATGCCAGCAGCTTTGCCCTGCAGATCGGCGGCGGCGCGGACCTGGACCTGTCACCCCACTTAGCCGTTCGGCTGTTCCACGCAGATTGGCTTCGCACACAACTTCCTAACGGCACCACGAACATACAGAATAACCTCCGACTGGGTGCCGGCATCGTCTTCCGATTCCCGCAATAGAAGCCGGACGCGTGAACATCCGCCACTTCGGGGTACATGCCAACCGTAATCGCCTGTCAGCGCCCTGGCTTGCGTCAAGCCCATCTCTGCTTCCCACATTGCGGACCTCACTTAAAGGCTAACTGTTCGTGGCTTTTCACGTCACCGATGATCCGAAAGACCTCTAGTCCTTGTCGTCGGGCCGTGGGTCGCCATAGCCGAGCGCTTCGTAGGCGACTCCTTAGAGCGTGATGACGACCTTGCCTACCTGCTGATTGCTCTCAAGATATCGATATGCGTCAGCGGCTCGTTCGAACGGGAAGGTACGGTCCACATGTGGTTTGAACGAGCCATTCGCGAGGTGCTCATACACGTAACGCTTCATGGGCTCGAATCGTTCGGGCGTCGTCGTCTGGTGCATCATGTATCCGGTCAGGGAAATACTTTTGAAGAAAGCGCTTACAGGATAGCTGTTGGCTTCCTCAGAAAGAAGACCGTACAGGTAGATCGTCCCTTCAGGAGCAACAGCTTGCGCCAGCGTGTCAATATAAGATCCCCCGATTGCATCGAAGGCTACTCGTGCGAGTTTGCCACCTGTAATCTCGCGGACGCGTGCCGGAAGGTCCTCTTCCTGGGTAGCGATCACATTGTCCGCCCCGAGATCCAGTAATATCTGCTTCTTCACAGAAGTTCTTGTGGTTGCGATGGAGATTGCTCCCTGAGCCTTCACGACCTGTATGGCCGCGAGCCCGACCGAAGAGCTTGCGGCCGTGACCAGTACTGTATCGCCTGGACCTACTTTGGCAAAAGCTACGAGAGCGCCGTATGCAGTAGCATACTGCATCCAGGCGGCTGCTCCTTCGACAGATGACAGGGATGAGGGCAGCTCCGCGACATCTTCCACTGGCACAACGGCTTTTTCCCCTAGCACAGGGTACCGATTCATGGAATAGACAGGAATCGTTCCGATACGTTTGCCGATGAGTGAGGAATCTACTCCTTCCCCGACTGCTGTAACTCTTCCGACTACCTCATAGCCAAGGCCGGAGGGAAATTCAGGCTTCTGCGAGTAGTTCCCACGGTAGTACATGCTTTCAGCCCGGTTCAGGTCGACTGCTGCAACATCGACGGCGACCTCGCCCGCCTCAGGATGTCTCACCTGCACTTCTTCAATCTGTAAGACTTCGGGACCGCCGAGTCTGTGGAACCTCACTGCTTTTGGCATACATCTACCTCCTGAGTGCAGAATAGGGGGTGTTACCCCGGTTAAAGATTGGGACGGAGGCCGCGAACGGAACTTGCCTCCTCCAGTTGAACGGCGTAACGCTCTTTGAGCTCGGGATGACGCGCTAGATGTTCCTTCGCAAACGGGCACACGATGCGGAGACGAGATGAATCACGCGAGGCCAATTGGACAGCTTCTCCTACGAGCCTTCCTCCAATGCCCGTGTGTTGCAGCGATGGTGGGACTTCGGTGT
Organism: Edaphobacter sp. FHG110511_03; assembly: GCF_059115365.1. NCBI lineage: Bacteria > Pseudomonadati > Acidobacteriota > Terriglobia > Terriglobales > Acidobacteriaceae > Edaphobacter > Edaphobacter sp. FHG110511_03. The sequence continues at coordinate 438,419 of NZ_JBZYWL010000005.1, forward strand.
GCCAGATCGTCATCTTGTTTTGGTCGTCGATGGCGTAGCTCAGAAAGGCGACGGAGTCTCCCACGCGTTCTTCGAGATGGTGAATTCTCACCTTATTCCGAGTCTTGGTTTTAATTAAGGCTTCCACCTCGTCGCTCGTCATCAGATAGTCCTCTCTTCTTCAACGTAGGTGTTTCTTTCGCGCCAAGCGTCCGGGCATGACGGAATGTTCGTAGGCTAATTATCAAATCGGACAAATTGGCTGACCTTCAGAACAGCCGGAGGCCTGAAGATTTCTACAGGAGCGTCGTTCTCCGATCTATTCGAGTTCCAAGATGCCACGTCGAAAGCCGATGGTCACGGCGTGAGTCCGGTCATTTGCCTGGAGCTTTTCGACAGTGTTCCTGATATGAAAATTGACCGTCGATTCGGAGATTTCTAAGCGTTGGGCGATCTGTTTGTTCCGATAGCCATCTCGGATCAGCCTCAGGACTGATATCTCCCGCGGAGAAAGGTCCTCCTGTCCTAGATGTTCTGCGATCGTGCTCGCTACCTCGGACGGGATGTGTCTACGGCCCTCGGAGACCCAGCGGATCACGCGCAGCATCTCTGCCTTTGGCGTGTTCTTCAAAACATAGGCAGCAGCCCCTGCATTAAGTGCACGGCGTACGTCCATATCTTGTTTCGAAGTAGTCAAGATCATCACGATCGCTCGAGGGCTTTCCTTCCGAATGGCGATCAGCGCATCGGTACCGTTAGCGCCTGGAAGCTTCTGATCCATAATCGTCACGTCTGGGCGGATGCACCGAAACTGAGAAAGAGCATCCTCCGCGTTCTCCGCCTGACCGACAAGGAGCAAATCAGGCTGCGATTGGATGACGATACTCAACCCTTCGCGAAAAATCGGGTGATCATCGACCAACAATATCCGTACGGGTTTCGGTGGTGGCATATCGCACCTCCAATCAAACTAAGCTATATATCTCTCAATCGAACGACGGTGAACGACTCTGCCGCATACTGAACCTTCTCCGCGACGGCATCTCGTCACATCATGGACAGCAAACCACTCTCCCGGAGAGCGCGCTCCCGATCCTTGAGTTCGCTGTGTCTACCACGTGGAGCGTTCACGCCATCGAAGTTAGTGTTGTTCGTGATCGGGTCGCCCGCTCAGTTTCGTGATCGATTCAGAAGGTTGTCCAACGTGAACCTGTCAGGCGCCCAGAACGCTAGTAAGAACGCTGCAGAAGCCGCCGAGAAGACCGAATAGTCGAATGGCGTCTTGATGCCAAGACCTGTGGCCATGCCCATAGCAAATGACAAAAGGAGAAGACCGGAGAGGACGGAGGCTATTCGTGTTTTGAAGCCTACGATGAGCAGTATCCCAAAGAATGTCTCCGCGAAGGTAGCCGCCCATGCAAACGACACCGTCAATGAACTGGGGAAGAGAGACGTCACCGAGCCCGTGTATTTCACGAAATGAGCTAAATCTCCCCAGGATACGTTCTTTGCTCCATATGGCCCCCATAAGCCAAAACGATCAGCCACTGCCGTTAGAAAGGAAGCCCCTAGCGCAATCCGTGCAAACAGACGGACAATCTCTGTCCCATTCTGGTTGAGTTGCGTGGTTTTTGAATTCATACATACCTCCACGTAAGGAATATTGCTTTAGGCAAAATGGTTCATCGGGGAAATACATAGCTCGCGTCCGAAGCTAGTGAACAGGAGTGAGAATCGACGCTCCACTATTTTTGATGAAAAATACGACGAACTTCGCGGCTTTCGTCTTACTCGCGTTACGGCTCACGGTATGAACGTCTTCAGGTGATTCGTAAAAAACCTGCCCGGGACCGAGCCGCTGAAGCGTGCCTCCGCGAACCTGCATCTCAACTTCCCCTTCGAGAACATAGACAACCGCATGCGCATCATGCTGGTGAATCGCGTCGACGGCTCCTGGGGCGTAATTGACAGTAATGACTTCAATCTCTTTACCGGGCGTTTCTGGCAATTGTTTCGTAAAGAGCGTATTCACTTGCTGGGCATGCGTTGCCGTGGCAAATCCGAGAGTAAAGATAAATACAGAGAGGATGAGCTTCTTCATGTTATACATCGCTTCTGACCCTTTCGGGATGATGTGTCCGCGATAACCGGCTTAGCCGATCTTGGGTGACTGATATTCACCTGGGATCTTGCGGAAACCTATAGCAAGTCGATTCCAACCGTTGATCGTGATGATCGCTAATGAGAGGTTGACCAACTCCTCTTCGCCAAACTCCTTCCGAACTTCGGCGTAGGCTTCATCCGATGCGCGACCTTCCGTGATAAGGGTTAGCGCTTCGGTCCATGCGAGAGCCGCGCGTTCGCGGTTGGTAAAAAAGGCCGTTTCTCGCCATGCAGACAAGGCGTAGAGACGCTGCTCCGTCTCACCATTCACACGTGCGTCCTTGGAATGCTTATCGATGCAGAAGGCACACCCATTTATCTGGGAGGCTCTCATCTCGACCAATTCCAAGAGAGATACCTCCAGCTTCGATGACTTCCTTACGAAGCTCTCTAATCCGAGCATCGCATGGTAAGCAGCGGGTGAAACCTTCGCCGGTTTCAATCTCATCTTCACGACGTATTCTCCTTCCACAGTCAGGCTATATTGCAATGGAATAGTCGGAAGGTCCATAATCGGCATGGATGACTAGTCCATGCTAGGTGCTAAATAAGTGCCAAAGATAGAGACATTTCAAGACCTCGTCTTAGAACCACGGAAAGATGGCCAGGAGATGTGGCGTTGGCTCTATACTGAGCTGCGCTCTGCAATTATTGATGGTCGATTGAAATCTGGAGCACGATTGCCGTCTACGAGAAATCTGGCAGCACAATACGGCCTTGCCCGGGGTACAGTCGTGATGGCATTCCAGCAACTTCAGGCTGAGGGATTCGTTTCGTCCGAAGTGAGTGCTGGAACATTTGTCATACCGGCGCCAGGGTGGGAGATGACCTCTCCGACCAGACAAAGATCTTCCCGGCAGCTAATCTCCAGAGCGACAATAGCAAAACGCACGCAGGGCCTTCTTAAAACCACCTTTTTCTTACCAGCTTCGAATTCCATCGGTAAGGCGTTTCGGGGCTACGAGCCGGCTATCGACCTGTTTCCAGTCGAACTGTGGGCGCGGATTGCAGCGCGTGTTTATCGCAAAGCGCCGCGTTCCTTGTATGGGCAAGGTGATGCAGGTGGTTATCCACCTCTGCGAAGAGCGATCGCGGAATATGTGGGCCAGTCCCGTGGAGTACGTTGTTCTGCTGAACAGATCATCGTTACATCGGGAGCACAGCAGGCATTGGACCTCTTGGCACGAGTGCTTCTCGATCCCGGCGACGAGGTGTGGATGGAAGATCCCGGGTACCCTGGAGCTGCTCAAGCCTTTCAGAGCGCTGGCTCGAGTGTGATTCCCATTCCAGTGGATGAGAACGGTATAGATGTTGCAAGAGCGATAAAATTATCGCCCGCTGCCCGTGTGGTGTATGTAACACCAGCCAATCAGTTTCCCCTTGGAACTGTCATGTCAGCAGAGAGACGAGTCGAACTTCTCTCCTGGGCCGCTCGTGCTGGGGCATGGATTATCGAAGATGAATACGACGCGGAATATCGCTATTCCGGGAAGCCGATTGCGTCGTTGCACAGCCTCGATCGATCTGGATCTGTCATTTATGTTGGAACATTTACAAAGATGCTCTTCAACGCTCTTCGTATTGGTTTCATCGTTGTTCCGGAACGGTTAGTCGAAGCATTTCGAGTCGCACGAAGTTTCATCGATCGTCATGCTCCGACATTAGATCAGGCCGTGCTGACGGAATTCATCAACGAAGGCCACTTCGGCCACCACGTTAGAAGGATGAGGCAGGTCTACTCGGATCGTTCGCAGCTACTTACAGAAGAAGCGAATCGGCGTCTCTCCGGCTTGCTCGATGTGGAGAACGCGCAATCTGGGATGCGTACCGTGGCCTGGATCAAAACACGTGTCACCGAAATGGGGTTGACACGACGGGCTCAACAGTTGGGATTGGAAGTCGTTCCCATCTCCTCATATGTCATCAAGTACGAGCAGAAGCCCGCGTTGATCTTGGGCTTCGCAGGGTGTAATGCGAGTGAGATAAAGAGGGGCGTATCGGTTTTGGAAGCTGTACTCTCTCGATGAGTCCGCATCAACGGACGCTCCAAAATGTATTGCCCCTTTCATCTCCTGTCCGTCGAGGAGTTTATGAAAATGAAAGGATATATTCAGCTGGCTACTCTTCGTGCGTGAGCAGGTTGGTGGTTGAGGTGTCGCGGGCCAACTACGGCGAAGCGCTACAGCCTTAGGGTTCGGCTTGTTACAAAGTAGCGGTGCTTACTTTAGCGCCCTCGCTCGAAGGCCCCAGAAAACGAGCAGCGAGGCGGCAGTGATCGCCACTTCAACGCTCCGGAATCCCGCGCCGGCCAAAGTCTCTTGCCAGGGTTGGCCCTGATGGCCTGCTGCCGCGATCGGATTAGCGGCGGCCGTGCCGAATGCCGCGCCAAGAGTAGTGAAAAACCAGTTAGCGTAGGTCCCATAGAGAGCAGTCCAGAACGCAACTGTCTTGGCTGGCGGCGAGAGTCTTACCTCGGTCCAGATAGCGCCGAGCACAACCAAAAAGGTGCCGTTCATCACCCCCTCCAGGTGCGCGGAGACTCCCATACGCACGTTGGTAAAGTATGTTTCGAGCATGCCAGTGACCAGACCTAGCAGAAACAAGAACATGCCGTGCCACATCAGCCGTCGGTTGGCGGTCGTCATAGTGATTTTCTCCGATCACCGCCATTCAAGCGGCAGTCAGGCAGATGATATCGAGGAGATGACGCTACCTTGCTATAAGTTTCTTTAGGTGGCTTGGTGAACGAAGTTTGGCTCTTCTAACGCCACAAGAATCGCCGCGTCGATTGAAGCCAGACCATCGGGCTCTTAGGACCGTACACATACTTGCCCGGAATCGTTAGTCGAACGTGTGTACCAGCCTGTGCCGACGATTCAATCACCAAGCTTCCATGAATTTCCGCAGCTCTTTCCCGCATCCCCGCCAATCCATAGTGACCAGTTCTTTTGACCGGTTTCGTGAGGCTGTCGAAACCGATTCCTTCATCCTTGATATCAACCCCGAAGACGCGCTCGAAATAAAAATCTACTTTCACCGTGGGGCTTTGGGAGTGAAGACACGCGTTGCGAACTGCTTCAAGGCAGAGCTGAAGTATGTCCTCGCGGATACCGGGATGGATTGGCCGCGATCGCTGGTGCGTACGAATGGTGACGATGCCCGAACAAAGTAGTATCTGGTCAATTGCAGCTTGCAATGCAAATTCGATGTTTTCTTCGGTCGTCTCTTCACGGAGGACATCGAGGACAGCTCGCCCTTCTCCGTCGGCCCTCGTCAACCAATCTTTCAGGAGTCCGAAGATTCGTCTTGCCTCGGGGACACTATTCACCGTTTCGGCCGCGTGTTCCGCGATCAAGTTACTCCCTTGCAACGTCTGCAGCAAAGTGTCGTGCAATTGTCGAGCCAGACTGGTGCGCTCCGCCGTACGTGCGTTGAATGCCATGAGAAGAGACTTTTCATGACGCTCTCGTTCGAAGGTCAGAGCGAGAATGGCAAATAAAATTCCCGCAAGGGCTGCTGCGATATAAAACGCCTTCGTCTGATTCCACGCTGGATTCAAATGCACAATCAAGATTGCGCGTGGATCGCTCCAAACGTTCCATCGTTCGAAGCGATCACTTCGAATCGATAGGTACCTGGCCTGAGCCCGTTATACGTCGCTACCCGTTCGACACCCGCGTCGTGCCATTCTGATTCAAGTCCGGCGAGGCGGTATCGGAACGTAAGGCGCTGCGGCGACAAGAGATCTACCGCCGTGAACAGGAATTGAAGCCGATTGGTTCGAGCTGGAACGCTCACCTCCGGCTTTAGCATATAGGGCTTATCGTCGGCGCTGAAGCCAGTGAGGTGGACCGATGGCTTGAACGCCGGAACCATGTTCTTCTTCGGATCGAGACTGATGCCCCCGTTCCGCATTGCGAACCACAGAAGACCGCGCGCATCAGCGATCGCGCTGGATGCATAACCAGCAGTTGCTTGCAGGTCTTCCGGCAATCCGGTGGACGTATCAAAGCGTTGAAGAGGAGCAACGCAGTCCTTTCTACGTCTGAAGTCTTCGATTACATCGCTAGGGACGAAAGTGATACCTCGTGTTGAAGCAAGCCACAGCCCGGAATCATTTCTTACGAGTCCTGTGACGAAACCGATCATGGCACCAGAACATTTACTCAGTTGGAAGAAATCAGTTCCGATCAAAAGAGCGATTCCGGACTCTCCTCCAACCCAAACATCCCCCTTTCCGCCTCCGATCAGGTTTGGTCGGCCAAACGAATTTAGCGGCGGGAGTTTATGCGAAAAAGGTACGATCGTTCGATTCCGAAACGACACCATTGCCGAGTACGTACCAGATCATGCTGTGATCATCCGTGAAGGCGGAATGAAGACTCCAGTCTGGATGGGCCGACAAGCTTGAGGGTTTTGCCATTGACCATTTTTCAGGTGAAACTCACCGCTTCCGGCAATAGCCACATGGAGGATTCCCGAACGATCTTCGCATATGGATGTGATGATCGGTGCGTCAGACGTGCCATCCGGATGAGAGATCGATGCCTCCTTGGGGAGCTTAACCGCATGAAAGCCCTCTGCGAGGGTCCATAGCGTTAGTCCATCGTTGGCACCAATCCATGTCTTCCCATTTGAATCGTTGAAGGTTGTCAGGATGCCCGCGGGAGACTTCGGAATTGCTCGATTGTGTGCGACGTCCACAATACCCCTCGTGCCGTCGCCCGCATAGACATATCCATCCGGTCCACGCATCAGTACCCAGGAAGAAGATGCCGGCGTCAACCTTGTCCAACGGATTGGCATTGGTTGGAGGCGTTCCAATCCCTCAGTCGTGGCGAACCAGATATTGCCTTGCGCATCCTCGGCGACACCGCTGACAAATCCCCCAGTGGCAGGAACGAATTGCGATCCCCCGTTCGAAAGTTTGCTCGGACTGAATTCTCGCCTAGGGGAATTTCCTCCGCCGGATTACCTTTCCATGCAGCTCTTCCTTCGGTCGCGGCCCAAAGTTGTCCTCGCGAGTCGCGCAACAAGTAGCCTGTCGAATTCAGTGGCTTCCAATCCGAGACGAACTCTCGCGGCGGTTCGGAAGAGATCGGTTCGAGTCGATGGTGGTTGTTTTCCATCGACCAAATGGATCGATCTTTGCCTTGGACGATGCTGATCGCCATCTCTTCCGACGTTCCGGGAACCACATTGAAATGGTTCTGTCCGGGATCGAGGTAGTAGATGGAATGACTCGACGGAACCCATAGGCGGCCCCGGTCGTCGGTGTAGACAGCCCAGGGAGATCGACCTGGATAACCGCTTTCGCCTCCGATACGAGTCCAGTGCGAGTGCGTAAATTTTTCCAGGCCGCCCACAGTTGCCGCCCAAAGTGTTCCATCAGGAGTAGTCGCAAATCCACGGACACGAGCAAAGGGAAAGCCGTCCTGTTCGGTATAACGGGTCAGTTTTCCTTCGTGAAGAACAGCTGCCCCGCCGAGGGCATATCCAATCCAGAGGTCCCCTGAAGAGAGTGGCAGGATCGACGTAATGGAACCCGATATCGGCGCGCCCCTTTGCTGACGAACTGCCCGGAACACGAGGCCATCGAAACAGAAAAGTCCTTCGGATGTGGCAATGAGGAGAAAGCCGTCGGGCGCCTGGGCTACCGCTTACGTCGTCCCGTAGAGGCCATCTTTGACGGTCCACAAGGTATGCCGGTAGTTCTTGCCACCCAGGGTTTGGGATCTCCCTCCATATGCGGGGCGTTCGCTGTGGCGCAGACCAACGAGATGAGTCCAACAAGAAGCGCACCAAGCCGCGTTCTCCGGGTTCTCACCCTGCTTCGTGTTTGAATCCTTGACCGAATAACAAATATACGTCTGTCATTTGGCATACAGAGGGAGCTTGTCGGAGTAATTGAAGCGCGAGATCCGCTCACTCAGACCATTTTCCCATCAAACTGTTATCCGAAACCTATGGAAACCTGTAGGCAGGAGCAAGACCATTTTTGTTCCAATTGCCACCGTCGGATACCGGAGATTCTGCGCTGAAGAGAGGTACAAAATAAGGACTAATCACACGCAATTCGGGGCGACACAAACTGCTATCCACCCCGTACCTCTTGAACACCTCATCTCTTTCCGTATAGGGTACGAGGTTCAAGAGTCTACGGAAGAAGCGACGCTTTACACATGGGGTGACCAGCACCTCGCTGGCGTCACGTTGAATTCCGTAGGCGCCGAACAACGCACAACTCTGTCCACTACCATCTTTTCGTCATGATCGGGGCAGAACTGAGAACTCTTACCTCCTTCCATTGCTCTCGATAGCCACGGATTTGTTCTCACGAGTAGCCAAGCTGATGCGCAGAACACTCCCTACGCCGGACACGCTCAAACCCCGCCAAACTTCCTTACGGGACATGTATGAGGAGGACGACGATCACGAAGCAGAAGATGGCTCCGAGATGATAGTTAGTCACCCCGTTTCCGAAGCTTTTGACCACGAAAGCGCGCCCGAGGTTTCCTCGCTTGTGCGATCGGGGCGACACTGGTCGATGCCTTTCAGTTTTACCGGTTCCGGTCTAACGATCCGGTCAATGGTGGACTTCGACACGCTGAACATGGTTCCCAGCTCGTGCCTTGAATACCGATTACTGTCCCAGAGGGAACGGATTTTATTCATCTGGTCTTTTGCGAGCTTCGGTCTCGACCACCCAACTGACCACGAGCTTTTGCAGCAGCCAAACCCGCCATCGCCCGCTCACGGATCAGTTCCCTCTCAAACTCGGCCAACGATGCGAATACATGAAAGATCAAGCGCGCCCGGCATCATGGTTTGTATCGAACTTCTCCTTCAGAGGGACAAATACAACCTTGCGTTGCTGGAGAGTGTCACCGTCTCCAGCTAGTCAGCCAATGATCTTCCCAAACGATCGAGACGCCAAACTACGAGAGTGCCGCCTTCCTGACCCGACTAGAAGCGAACATTCCCCTCGGGAAGATAGGTGGAATCACCGATCCCCTTCCGTCTCTCACTCAGTTTTTAAATCTCGTCACACCATTGAAAGCGGCGAACCTGACATCGCGCCAAACGACGCCGTTCCCTGTAACGTTTCCAGACAAGCCATTTTGCAAGGCGCAAAATGGCTTGCACCATTATGAATCCACGTCATCCGCTCGCACCCTTCAAATCATCGAAGTGAAGCTTCACCCCTCGAAAAATCAATGAAGCCATTCGGAAGGCGTCTCTTCGCTACAGCCGCTCTTACGCTGGTGCGTGCTTATTAGGATGCCGCGCCAAATAAAGGGGATGATAAAACGTTTCATCCAACGGCTGCCGACAGTCGGCAGCCGTTTGGTTGGTTTTGTTCGAATGTATACAATTTCAGAAGGTGATCTTCACCGAGCCCTGAAAGATACGAGCCTGGTTGGCGGTGGTTATGATCTGGCCGAAGGTATTGGAGGTAAGGTCGGCGTTTTGTCCGGTTGTTCCACCGGGGGTTCCAGTGGTATTCCCGGTGGGGACGTTGAAGTTGGGATGGTTCAGGACGTTAAAGGCTTCCAGACGTAAGGTCGCCGCCAGGTTCTCGTGAATCGGAAAGATACGCGAGATCTGGGCGTCGAACTGGTAGTTGGTGGGGCCGCGGAAGGAGTTCTTGCTAATGTTTCCGTAGGTTCCGTAACCGGGACAGGTTGCGGGTGAGAGCGGGGTCGGGCATCCTGCTGTGACCTGTGCGAAGGCGGCGGGGTTCAGATAGCCGCGGTTCGCCTGGCCCGACGCTCTACGGATGGGTTGTTTAAGGTAGGCGGGAACACCGGGAATAAGGTTGGGGCGGTCCGAGGCGACTGCGGTAAAGGAGTTGTCCTGCCCTGACCTCACGGTAAAGGGCGCTCCGCTCTGGATATGAATCAGAGGAGCGAAGATCCAGTTATTCACCAGCCATGCCTTGATTCCGGTTAAGGGAAACTTGCTCTGGGTGATCAGGACGATGTTTTCAACATGGCGGAAGTCGGAGCCGCAGGGGCCATAGTCTCCCGCCGGATTGTTCGGGTTCTGGAAGCTGTTTCCGGCGGTATCGCCCTGCGCATCAGAGAGGCCGAGGCACTTCGACCAAGTGTAGTTGCCCAGCAGGCTGAAGCTGGAGGAGAGACGGTGCTGGATGGTGGAGATCAGGCCGTTGTAGTTCGACATTCCGTTGTAGTTGATCAGGGTTGAGCTATTGCCGCCCGCATACTGATTTCCCTGAAGGGGGTTAGCGACGGTGAGAGCGAAGCGTTGCGTCTGATTGGCGACTGTGGAACATGGAGTCCCGGCCGCGCCGGCTGGTTTGCCCGCGGGGCCTGTGGTTACGACTCCTGGGCAGCCCGTGCCATTCGCCCCCCATACTCCGGGTACATAGATGGCCGGACTAAGTGGAGTGCCTGCGGGAGCGTGGACGGTATGGCTGCCAATGTACTGGACTTGTAGCTGCCACTGTCCAAGCTGTCGTTGCACACTGGCTGTCCATTGTTCGGTATAGGGGGAGCGGTAGTGCGGTGGCAACACAATGTACTGCGACTGAGCGAAAAACTGCGCAATAGCAGGAGTTGGAACCTGCTGTTGCGGGAATGGATTTGTCGTGACCGTTCCTGCAGACCAGGGTGCCGAAAAATTGATGGGGCCGGAGTTTGATGTCTGCGTTTGTCTGATGGCGGTGGCGAAGGGTGGGTTCTGCTGGTTACGTTGAGCGGTGAAGTAATTCACTTGGTCGTAGGCGATCTCGGCACCAGCGCGGATGACTGTCTTGCCTGTGCCTGTGGGATCCCACGAGACACCAAAGTTGGGAGAGAACTGCCAGGGTGAGTTCTTGGTGAAGGTGTCGGATACGCCGGGATCACCGAAGAACATCGCTCCCGCAGGAGCATTCGGGTAAACCGAGCTGACTCTGTTCGCCAGGAACGCCGCGTTGTCGAAGCTAACCCCGCGATGGAAATAATCGAAGGGCATGAAGTTGGGGCTCCAGCGCAGACCTGCGATCAGGGTAACGTTGGCGGTTGGATGAAAGGTGTCCTGAATGTACAGACTCGGAATCGGTCCGCGCAGAGCATTCTGCTGCTGCTTGCTCTGCTCGAAGGTGCCTAGAGTTCCCATCAGGAAGTCCAGATTAGGATCTCCGCCCGCCGATCCTCCATTCGGCCCGTTCCTGCTGTATCGGCCGTCGAAGGTGAAGACACCGTTGGTCTCGTAGGCGTTAGCGATGTTGAGCTGGTTGCGCGCATACTCTCCACCGAAGACGAGCTGATGCTTGCCTAGCATCAGAGTGATGTCGTCATCAAAGGCAAGCGTGTTGTCATTGAACTTGGAGTTCGAGTTCGTGCCGCCGCCGATGGTGAACTTGTTCGACGTAGTCATCTGCAGGCCGTTCGTCTGGCCTTGATAGAGATCGACGCCGAGATCGGTTGCGTTGATGTTGTTGGCCGCGTATCCGCGATTGTTGCGGCGTCGCAATACTGTGATGTGAGCCGTGTTCACCATCCTTGGAGAGATCGTATAGGCATCCCCAAAAGTGAACGATTGCACTCGTTGCGAGAGCCCGGCCTGTGTGCTGACGAAGATGTTGTCGGGGTAGAAGAAGGCCGGTTGCTGATAGCCGTCGATGAAGTAGCGGCCGTACAGGTTATGTTTCGAATTGATCGTGTAGTCGACTCTGGTGACGAACTGGTTATCCGCGGTCTGCAGGGGGATGGAGTAGAAGACACGGCCAGTTGGATCGCTGGGATCGGGCTTTGGAAGGTAGCTCAATAGCTTGAGCGACTGAGCGTTATAGTTTGGCGTGCTTGGATATTTATTGCCGACCAGCTTAACCCCGGTGCGCGGGTCGACCAACTGGCCGCCGGTGCTCGCCGACCAGTCGCCAGCCAGATTCGCGGCCGTGGGTACGAACGCCTGCTGCGAGGCCTGTGACTGATTGGAACTGGTGCGCTGATATCCGGCGAAGGCGAAGAGTTTGTCTCTGAGAATGGGGCCGCCAAACGTACCGCCGTATTGATTCTGATGCAGCGTGTCCTTCGTCGCCGAAAAGAAATTAGACGCGTTGATGTAGTTGTTGCGGATGAACTCAAACGCTGAGCCGTGATACTTGTTCGTGCCCGAGCGCGTGACCACGTTCACAAGGCCACCGGTGTGCATGCCGTTCTGCGCGCTCAGTGCTGTCGATTCCACGCTGAACTGGCTGACGGCATCGGGGAACGGGAACGGAAGGTTGCCGTTGGCCATGTAGTCATTGTTGGTGCCGCCATCCAACCGCCACATCGTGGTGTTACCCCCGCCACCGGCAATCGAGACTGAGATCGTCTGATACGTGTACTTGCTGCCCGTAAAGTCTCCCGCGGGGGCTGGCGTCGAGCCTCCGGAGAGGGTGATCAGGTTGGTCATCTGCCGTCCGTTAAGCGGCATTTCGGTCACCGTTTGCTGATCGATCGTCTGCTTGAAGGAGGCGTCCTCGGTCTGCAGTGCCAAACCCTCGGCCTTGACTTCCACATGCTCGCTCTGACTTCCCACGGTCATCGGCACATTGATCGAGATCGCGCTGCCAACCTCGAGCACGATGCCCGTCTGTGTGTACGTCTGGAAGCCTGATTTGGTGACGGAGAGATTGTAGGTGCCAACCGCAGTGTTGGGAAAGCTATATTGACCCTTGGTGTCGCTGACGGCGGCGCGGGTGACGGATGTAGCAGAGTTGGTGAGAGTGATGGCTGCATCGGGAATGACCGCGCCCGTCTGATCGACAATATTCCCCTGCAGGCTGGCATTGCCCGCGGCTTGTCCAGCAAGGAAAGGAGTTGTAGCGACCAGGAGAAGAAGCACCACAATACACAAGAGGAGCATATTGGACAGTCCACTTTGTCCATGAGTCATGACATTGGCCTCGGAAGCGATACATGTTTGCGCTTGTTGAAGCACCGTTCGCGACCAGAGAACAGACCCCAGCAAACGCGGAAGGACTATATGGATAACCTTTTGAGGCTGTCAATGAAAATGATGTTGCCATTTACCTTTCCGCGGTAAAGAAGAAAGCGACCGGTAGGACCAAAATGCAGATTTGAGGTCGGGGTCGAGTAGAGAAACCTCAGGGCGGAAGCCGGTTTTCTTGATCGGAGGTTATTTACGCGCCAGAGCGATCCCAGGGATTCCCTGAAGGTCATCGACGAAGGAAATGTCATGACTGCAAATAGGGCCATCTCGGTGAACCAATAAGATTTTTGCTCGAAACCACGCCAAATACGTATGGTGATATACGACTTAACAGTCGTATATCAATTCAAAGCGATCCCCGCAGCAAATCTCTTGGCGGAGGACTGCAGGGATTCGGCGACCACAACCCGAGAGCTGCGGATGAAACCCACTATATAGTGTTTCCCCGGCTCTTCGATATCTGGTTTGCGCGACTGTTTGCGCAGGCTATGGAGTGTTATGGAAAGAGCCTTTCCTTGTCTTGCTTTCCGGAGCGAGTTGTTCCGGATTTTTCTCTTGGTGGTGGTTTTGTTGGGGGTTGCCGGTTGCGGGTAGATCCCAGATTCAGGCGGCTTCCGGAGCGGTTGCGGAGTGCCGTCGCAGCCGATATGCGGTGGCTGGCTCGATGTCGGATACCATCGGAGGACTGGTTCCATTTGCGCGGGTGAAGGCGACCTGCGGCCAAGTTTCACAGGATACGCACGCTGATGAGAAGGGTGAGTATCACCTGTCGCTGGCTCCAGGCGAGTATCAGCTGGAAGTGACTTCAGATGGATATAACTCTCGCGCAGAAACCCTGCATGTTCGCGATGATACCGCACAGGTTGCGCCGGTAGTCACGCTGGCGATTGAGTCGGCGAGCAGCTCGGTAACGGTGAGTGCGGAAGGCATGACATCGAGCTTTGCGGCGACCTCGTCGAAGGTAGATACGCCTATCCTCGAACAGCCTTTTTCGATCGATACGATCACGCACGATCAGATGATTCAACACAATCCTCAGTCCGTGGCTGAGGCAATCGGGTATACGGCAGGCGCGCAGACACTGTCGGTGAATGGGCCAGCAGTGGCGCGGTAGATTCGTTTTCTCTGCGTGGCAATGCTGCCGATGAATATCTGGACGGCATGCGAATTCCACAGGCGTTCAACGCGGTGCAGTCGGGGCCTGGAAGCCTGCAACTAGATCCGAATGACATGGAGCGGATCGACCTTCTGCTGGGGCCGAGCTCGACACTTTACGGACAGAGCAATCTGGGTGGCATTGTGGATGCTGTGAGTAAGCACCCTACGGCAACGGCGTATCGTTCGCTGCAGCTACAGGTGGGAAGTTATGACAGATACCAGGGCGCGGGCGATTTCTCTGGTCCTCTGGCGCACACAGGCGCACCGCAGTACAGGTGAATGGCCTGATGCGACGCGCCAATACGTATGTCTACGGCATTCAGGACAACCGTCTTACGGTGAATCCGACTATCACCTGGCACCCTTCGTTGAATACAACGTTCACTGTGTATACCAAGTATCTTCGCAACACAAGCGACTCGATCACGGCGTATCTTCCTGAGGTGGGTACTGTGAGCTCGGCTTTGGATATCTGCCGGTGAGCATTAATGTGAGCGACCCGACATACGACCGCTACAAGAAGAACCAGTTCTTTACCGGCTACAGCGTGGACCACAAGAAGCGCAGGCCGATGGACAGTACGGCATCAGCTCCGATATGCGTGGATGAATGCCAACTGGAACTCTCTTTACCTGATCGGTATGCGCCCTACGGTGTGACAGCGAACCGAATGAACTTTGTGGCGCTTCCTAAGATCGAGGGCATGCAGACGGATACACATGCCTCGACGACAGCACGCACAGGAAGGATTCGTCACGCCTTGCTGGGCGGTCTGGACTTCCAGTGGCAGCGATACAACAACGTTCAGGGATTCGCTCCCGGAAGCGCCATCAACATCACCAATCCCGTATACGGGCAGGGAGACAAATTCCTGCGGCGAGTGTGAGCCAGAGGCAGAGCCAATTTCAGGACGGTCTTTATGGGCAGGAGCAGATGGAGGTCGCGCACTTCACGGTCGTCGCCGGGGTCCGCGTCGACTTTACCGCGCAGGATACGTTCGACAACCTGGCCAGCAAATCTCTGGCATCGCAGCGGCCGCATGCGTTTTCAGGACACGCAGGCGTCTCCTATCACGTAGCAGGATTCGCACCCTACTTCAGTTACTCGACGTCGTTTCTGACACTGGGTTCGGATGTGAATGGCAAGCCCTACGTTCCGATAACGGGAAGCAACCTTGAGGGCGGCGTGAAGTACCAGTTCACGCGGGTTCCGCTGATGCTGCGGGTCGCAGGGTTCAGTCTTCGCCAGCAGAACACGCTGCAGCCGAATCCAGCTGTGCCTACCACTTCGATCCAGACCGGCGAGGTGCACACGCCCGGAGCGGAGGTGCAGGTGAGCGGATCGGTTTTGCGAAGCCTGGATTACACGGTGAGCTACACACACATCGATCCGCGCAACACGATCAGCACGTTCTATCAGGGCAAGCAACCGGTGACAGTGGCAAACAACACCGCCTCCACATGGCTGCACTACACGATTCGCCACGGATTACCTACCGGTTTGGGACTCGGCGGAGGGGCACGGTTTACGGGCGGCTCGTGGGGAACGGTGACGAATGATTTGCGCGTAAACGGATTCTTATGTGCCGATCCATCGGCGCGGGCTGCACCATTGACATGGTTGCGCTTCTGGCATCATTTGGCTCCTAACCACTGGTTCACGGCCTTCGATGCCGCTGTATATTACACGCTGGAGCGGTGGCGATTCGCCGTGAACGCAACCAATGTGGGCAATCGACGTTATGTGAACGGATGCTCGAATGCGTTCTTCTGCGCATATGGCCCGGCCCGCACCGTGATCGGTACTGCAACATTCAACTTCTAACCTGAGGAGCTTGTATGAAGTTTTTTATCGCCCTTTGCACTTCGTTTGTTGTTGCCGTTTCGCAGACCGTTCGACCCGCAGCCATCGTGGAGAACCTTTCTCCTGATAACAAGTGGTCTTAAATCCACCGCAAATCGAAAGCCAGCCCTGCAAGATCTCCGTCCACGACATTGGCTGCGAAAATTCGATTAGATCGCACCTATGCTCCACTCGATAGAATGGAGCCAGAATATCTCGGTGGCCCCGGCGAGATCAGACAGCGCCTTTGCTAAAAGAAGAGGACCATGAATGTAACCCCTGGCTCCCGAAGCCTTCGCTGGCACCAGACCGTCACGCTGGCGCTGCTCTTTCTTGCGGGCATCGTCAACTTTCTCGATCGCTCCTCGCTCTCGATCGCGAACACCACGGTTCGAGCAGAGATTCACCTCAACGCCACGCAGATGGGGTGGCTGCTCTCTGCCTTCTCCTTCGCCTACGGGATCGCGCAGCTTCCGCTGATTGGTCTGCTCGACCGCGCGGGAACACGCATGGTCCTCGGCGGCGGGCTCGTCCTCTGGTCAGCCGCCCAGATGCTCACGGGGCTGGTGCGCACGCTGCCCACATTTCTCTTCCTTCGTGTTCTCCTCGGGACCGGCGAGGCTCCCTTTTATCCTTCAGGGATTCGCTCAGTGCGTGAATGGTTCAGCCAGTCCACACGCGGACGCGCCACTGCTCTGATGAGCTCGTCGTCGACCATCGGCATGGCGCTGGCCCCTCCGCTCCTCACCTGGATCATGCTGCGCATGGGCTGGCGATCCATGTTCATCCTGCTGGGCGTCTCCGGACTCGGCGTCGCTGCACTCTGGATTGCGCTGCATCGCGCGCGTCGCGAGACTGTTCACGCCGAAGAGCCTCAGGTCGCCGCGTCGAACGTGCCATCGGAGTCTGCCTGGCGCGTGCTCATCCGCCAGCGCGCTGTGTGGGGCATGATGCTCGGCTGGGGAGGCATCAACTACACCGTCTGGCTCTATCTTGCGTGGCTGCCCGCCTATCTTGAGGAGCAGCGCCATCTTCCGCTGGCGACGAGCGGCTGGATCACCGCTCTGCCCTTTATTGCAGGAGCGCTGGGCATGTATACGAGCGGTACTCTCTCGGATCGACTGGCTCGCACCGGCCTTGCCCTGACGACAATCCATCGCCGCAACCTTGTCGGCGGCATGATTGCCTCGGCCGCCGGAACCTTCGTTGTCTCGCACAGCCAGTCGACCACGCAGGCCGTCGCAGGAATCAGCGCTGCGCTGTTCTTTATCCACTTCGCCGGAACCTCGGGGTGGGGATATGTCCAGGCAATCAGCCCGTTGCGTTATGTTGCTTCGCTGGGGGCACTGCAAAACTTCGCCAGCTTTATGATCGCCTCGGCCGCACCTGTGATTACCGGCTGGCTGCTCGACCGCACTCACTCATTCAGCATCGCCCTGAGCGTCTGCAGCGCGATGACATTGCTGGGAGCTATCAGCTACGCCACACTTGCGGCTCCCAGCGGAATGCGAATCGAAGAGAACGCATAGAGCAGAAGGCGCGACTGTAGCTTCCGCCCCAAAAACGTTGGTCATACACGATGTTGACGATCAGATCACCGTCAAAGATTCGGCGAGCAAATCGGCGAGACTCATTTGAGTGTGGCGAAGGAAATCTACTATCCGGGTTGACCTCATGGCGTTAGACTACCCGTCAGGATTGAAATGGACGCCGACCTACTGCAGTCTATGACATCAGTTCGAAGGCCGCAGGCTGAATCTTTCCTGCCGTGGCAGATCATCATCTCTTGCAGGTCTGCCGCGATCTAGTCGCAATCTGGCGTGCCGGTCGAAATTCCTACCGAATTCTCGGCGTTGTGACGGAAGCCGGCAGCTTACTTGTTCGAATTCGGCTTGCCTTGGGACTACACGAAAAAGATGGCTAAACGAAGACAAGCCGCTCCGATTCCAGTTGAAGCGCATACTCTGCGAGCTTCACTTCGATGTCGGCCTCGATCTTCCGCCGCTTGATGACGTCCTCCCGGTAGCGGCGCAGGAAGTAGTCGATAGTCTCCACGCGAATGCGGATCGAGCCAGATGGCTTGTTCTCATCGAGGTCCTTGAAGGAGAAATACGGCGTCCCCGACTCTTCGATGATTCCCTCGATGACGCCATAGATCGGAGCATCATGGCCGCACTTGAAACTCGAGACCTCAAGTGCAACCAGGTTGGGATGACGCGCGGTAAACTTCGCCGCCCATACCTTGTGGTTCGTGCTGGTCGAATAGCGATTCTTCCATACGTCGCTGATATCAAGAGGATGCGTAATCATCCCCGCGCGCACCTCATCGCCAAAGAGCCGGTCGAGCAGGTCTTTATCGAGTGGTAACGTGCTCTGCGAAAAAACCGGGTAGCCGAGCTTCTGGAACTCTTCCATGATCTCGTGATTCAATCCGGGATCGTGGTGATAGACGCGCCCCAGCATCACGATTCCGATGCGGTCCTCGCGCTCAAGCTGATCGAGCGTCTCGCGCGCCTGGCGGCGAATCTCCGCCTCGCAGTCGATCAGGGCCTTGAACCCGGCCGCGATGGCGCGATCGTTCTCCTCGCGGGAGAGCCCCAGCAACGGAGACCATGCCTTATACATCTGCTCCGCGCAGATCTTCTGGTCCTGCAGGTTAAGAATCGGGTCGAGGTACGTGATGTTGTTTTCGGTGAATATGTCGCTCTCCTTTGTGAATGCGGCTTTCACGACCTCAGGAGTAGCGGTTACGGTGGGACAAGCGTTTGATCCCGTCAGGTTAACCAGTGGCGTATGAAGCACGTCGTACATCGGGAACCACACGGCGTTCAGTGGTTTCTTGCTGTGCTTCGTGGCGAGTAGGTTGTAGACGTGCGCAATGCCGATCTTCGACGGATAGCACGGATCGATGGCTCCCCGGCTTGCTCCGGCACGGTAAAGCTCCGGCGTCGTGTAGTCGGAGTAGAGAATGTTCTCGGCCTTCAATCCCAAGCTCGCAAAGTAGGCATTGAACAGCGTAGCGTAGGTGTAGGTGTTAAGCAGACGTGGAATACCAATACGGAAGTCCTTCCGCCGTTCCATCAAGGCAGCCCGCTCTTTCACGCTCTTTGAAACGAAGAGGCCCTTCGTACTCGGAATCGCATCGGCGACCTTCTCCACTGCGCGGTGGCGAAAGACATCGCGCGCTGCGACGTCGACGAAGTTGGGATTCGCTTCCTTGATCTTGTCGATATCAGCTTTGATGTCCTTCATGTCGTCCAGGTCTTCCACGGCGCCCTTCTCGCAGGTGGCGATAATCAGCCGTTGCTCCCCGACCCGGAGTGGGACCTTCGTCTTGCGCGGTTGGAAGTCAACCGGCTTCGGCAGCTCAATCACGTTGCTCGAACCAGGAGAGATCTGTATCTGCACCAGTGGTTCCATCTTTGCCTTGAAGGGGGATGAACTGCCGCAGCTCCCGCCCGTGCTACATGAGGAGCCGTGTGACTCGGCTGCAGGAACATTGGCCTGAATCTGCTCGAGGCTGGGCAGACTTTCTGCGCGAGCAACCTCCTCCGGAGTTGCAAGGCGATCGGCCTCCGCGGCTGCTCCATTTACATCCACGTCAATGAACGTGCGCAGGCAGTTGTTTTTGCAGAAGTAGCAACGCGTGTCTTCATTGCGCGTGGTGCGATAACGAATGTTCCGTACCGCCTCAAGCCCGATAAAGGTTGTCTGTTTCCCGTTCTTCCATAGACGCAGTGCCTCCTGCGCTGCGCCTATCGCTCCTGATTCGCCGCAATGCTCATGCACGATGATCTCCGGCTCTTTGTCGTTGGAGCGGAAGCTCGACTTGATGAAATCAACCTCTGCCTTGACGACGGCCATGTTGTTTTGCGTCCCGCCCTGCAGCACGAAGCGCGATCCGAGCGAGGCGAGATTCGGGATGCTGGCCACATAGAGAAAGACATTCTTGGGGAGTACGTCTGCGAGTCCGGCAAGGATCTCTTCCGAACGCCAGCCCTGACGCTGGAAGTTCACAATGTCCGATTGCATGAACACAGCGCAGCCATAGCCGAACGAAGGCATCGACTTCGCGGCGAAGGCGATATCGGCGAACTCTTCCACCTTCATGCCGAAGCCTTCTGCGGTCGACTGAAGGAAGTATCCATTTCCAGCGGAGCATTGCGTATTGAGCTTGAAGTCCTTCACGCGGCCGTCTTTCAGGACGATCAGCTTGATATCCTGACCACCGACGTCGATGATGACGTGCGGGTCGTCATAGAACTTCAGCGCTGACTCTGTGTGGGCCACCGTCTCCACCAGCGCAACATCGGCATGCAGAACGTCTTTGAGGATGTCCTTGGCGTATCCCGTGGTTCCTACACCCAGCACCTCCATCGTCGCACCCTTGCTCTCGATCTGTTCGCGCAGTTTCACAAACATCTCGATAGCATCCTGAATCGGATTGCCGTTCGAGAGCTGATAGGTCTTGCAAAGGATGTCGCCTTCGGTGCCCAGCAGAACAGCCTTCGTCGACGTGGATCCGCCGTCTATGCCGACGAAGCCGGTGATGACCTGCTGGGGCGCAAAGTCTGCGGGAATGAATCTCTTGCGACGATAGGCCAATTTGAATTCATCGAGCTCGGCGTTATCGGTGACAAGGCCCTTCGTACCCGACGCAGCCTTTTCCTCCGCGCGTCCGTAGTCAATGTAATAGGCGAGCTTATCTATCCCCAGATAGCGCCCAATGGAAGCCTCTTCATCTTTGCCGAACTCGACCGATCCAAGCGCCGCGAAGTACTGTGCATTGTCAGGGACCTTGATCAAGTCTTCCGGAGTCATCCCGTTCGGAATCTCTACATTGCGTTCTTTCCACATTCGCGGAATATTCGTCTGCCACGCCTCGCGCATGCCCCGAATAAACCCATTGGGGCCACCGAGAAGAAGCACATGCGGCCGCAGCGTATGGCCTCTAGTGAGCACGCTGAGGTTTTGCAGCACAATGGCCTCAAACAGCGAGGCCATCAACTCATCTGGCGGCGTTCCCGTCTTCTGCAACCCGTTGATATCCGTCTCCGCAAAGACGCGGCACTTACCCGCCACTTTATGCAGTTTGACGCCGTGATAACCCTGGTTGAACAACTCGTTTGCAGGAATTTTCAGCTTCGCGTTGATCTTGTCGATCACAGCGCCAGTTCCCCCGGCGCACTTATCGTTCATCGACGGGATCTTTTTCTTACGCCCCGTCTCCTCGTCATCCTTGAAGACGATAATCTTCGCATCCTGTCCGCCAAGTTCGATGACAGAGTAGACCTCGGGGTGAAGTTTCTCAACTGCCAGCGAGACGGCGTGAACCTCCTGGACAAACTTCGCCCCTATCATCTCGGCAATCGTGCCACCACCGGAGCCGGTGACGAAGATGCGCGTGTTTGCAGCAGAGATTCCTGCCGCAGATTCCATACGCCGCAGAAACTCCAACACCTTCTCCGGTTGCCGTGTCTCGTGCCGCTGGTAGTCTTGCCACAGCATCGCATCTGTCGCAGCATCAACGACTATCGCCTTCACCGTCGTCGAACCCACATCTAAACCAACCAGAAATTCTTTCATCACTCGTTACCTCGGAGGGATTTGGAGATATCAGACTGCGTCGATGGAGTGAAACGGTTAGGCCACCTGCTCTTCTGAAACCGGGACGCGAGTCCGGCGACGGTAGGCTCGATCTTTATCCATAAGGTCGCTTACGTGCACGGCAAACTGCGCCGCAGTCCCGGCGAGGCCTTCTTGGTGGGGGACCTTGTACAGGGCCTGTGAAAGATGTTGGTGATCCTCAACATACTCGCGCAGATCGTCGAGCGACTTACCCGTCTTATCCAGCACGCCTTGAAACTCCGCGCGTGCCTTCGCCTTCGCCTCGGCCAGAGCCATCTGCACGCGACTATGGGCATTTACTTCGCCTTCGCCGGAGGTTTCAATCGGCAGGAAGATCATGTCCTTGTACTTGTTCACAACGCGTGACTGCACTCCATCAGACTGCGTGGAAGGCATGCAGCCGAATGGCTTCAGCGCAAGCACCATGTGGCACAGATGATTCAAGGTGTAGTAGACGTTCTTGCCTACCTCCATGAAGCCTTCTCCGCCACGCGCCAGTTGGTGGTAGAACGGATGCGCCAACCGCGACAGCTCCTTCTGCGGAACGAGATGATGCGCCGTGTCACCCATGTGCTTGATGGTGCGGTGATAGAAGTAAGTCCACATCCCACTGCCGACCGTCAGTCCGCCGGTCTTCTTGAAGAGTCGCATTTCGTTGACAGCATGTTTTTTTAGCTCATACCACTTCGGATCGCGATATGGTGCCTCGACCTCAGCGCGCGCCTTCGCTCCCTCTTTGGCGACGTACATCATGTATGAGATCCACGTAGCGATCGGCTCGACGAGAACCTGCGCACCTTCTTTCTCGAGGAACGCAAACATGTTGAAGTTGCCATCACCCTCAGTCGTCTGCGCCCAGAACTCGCCGGTAATCTTGATGACTGGCTTCACCCGCAGGCGATCTACCTGGATCGCGTTGATGCTGTCGCGACATGCGTGGAGCGCATCAACGTAATCCTTGCCATAAAGGTTGTCGGCAATCTTGCCCAGCGTGCAGCCGATGGCCTCCACTTTCTTGTGCTTCTCAAAATAGGGCTTCGCCCAGGTAGGCGCGGCCTCCATGATGTGCCATCGCTTGCGGTCTCGAAGTGTGTCGGTCAGGGTCTTAGCCGCCTGCTGAATCACCTTGTCCGTTTCGCCTTTGTTCACTTCAAACGGACGAACCTGGTACACCAGTTCATTCAGTACTCCTTGCCCGCCTGAAAGTCCGCGACGACTGGAGTCGGAATGTTTTCGCAGCGATACCCGCTGCCGTGGAAGACTGCCTTGATCATCTCCTCATGCTTCCAGGTAAGCCCGCCAAAGAGAATCGTGACGTAATCCCGTTCTGCCGCTGTGAAAGTACGTTCTACGGGTTTCTTGAATTCGCGCATTCGTGCGAGCCCTGCCTCGGCGCGGAGACGTGCCCGCTCGGCATCGATGCGGGATTGAATTTCCATTTCGAAATCAGTTTGAACGATCTCATTGACGACTTCTGGCATATGCGCCTCCCATTAGGTATGGTGATTGGTTGCAAGCTGTCGCGGAATGGAAGAAATCTCGTCCCTACATCTGTCCTTTCATTCCCTGGAATCCCTGCGCGAGTTGTTTGAAGAAGTACTTGATGACGCGCTGGTCGTTGTAGCACCAGCCAAGAATGTGGTTCAGAGTGGAAAAGCAATGCGTCTGGCAGCTTTCTTTCTGATGGTCCAGTTGCGTGGTATCAAACTTGTGATCGCCTACCGTCCCCCAGTTATACGAGGCCGTATACATCGGGAAGCACGGTGCCAGCGTTCCATCCACTCGGATAATCATGGAGTTCTGTCCGGCCCGGCAGTTCCACGGAAAGTGATTGCCTTTCATGAAGTCGACCATCTGCCACAGACGCGTGTTTGAGTTCACCATCTTGTAGCCGGAGTCCTGCTTCTCCGTCAGCCACTGGATCGTCTCTTCGACCGCCGGCCAGTCTTCCTTCGTGATGTACGTGACACTGTTGGCAGAGTGTTTGAAGTGTTCGTCCTGCTCAAGCAGAGGCGACTCGTTGATGTGATAGTCCGTCGCAATTCCATAGTCGCGCGCAATCTCCGTCAGTTCCCGCACGTCATTCAGGTTGTTGCGGCAAATGTTGATATTGAGAAAGACGGAGTAGCCATATCCATACTGCTTTCGAACGAGGTAGTCGAACTGTTTGCGAATCGGCACCAACGCCTTCGGCAGTCCCGGCTTGATGTCCACCGCATCGACAGCGATGTTGAATGTGGAGATTCCCGCATCCGCCAGCTTATCGATCACATCGGTACGCAATAACCGCGCGTTCGTCGGCAGATAGATCCAGAAGTTCTTCTTCGCAGCGTAGTGGGTAATGCGATGGATTAATTCGGGTCGTAGCAGCGGTTCACCGCCCATGTAGGCAAGGACCCGGCATCCCGTGCCATGAAGCCAGTCGACCGAGCGCTTGGCCGTGTCCTCCGTCATACCTTTTACTTTGTTGTCGAAGGCCCAGCAATAGTGGCAATCGAGATTGCACTTGAACTCGGTGAAGAGGTAAGCGATGAGTGGATGAAAGTCGCCTGCGGTAACACGCGACCGGATGTAGGGGAACAGCCATCCTTGCAGAGTGTGGTAAACCTGCCCGGGAGTCCATCGCCGCTTCTCAGGAGGCACCCAGTCGTCGGAGAAATCGACCTCTCCAAGCAGTTCTGGATGCTCCGGGAATACTGGATCCGGAAACGTCTGCGGCTCACCGACCGGCCGTAGACCAGTCGACGGAGTCGTGGGCTGTGTCAGTAAGGTGTGCAAAGGAACATCAAGCCTGAACGCTTGCGCTGACTCAAACGGTTCTTGAGAAGCCATCTGTGCCTCCTACTAACCTTGACCAGTGGCAGACAACAAAGCGGCCCAGGGAAGTCATGCAGCACTACATCTCTGACGCGGCGGAGGATACTGTTGAAAATGTCTCTCACGATACCGGAGAAATAAGAGATCTCCCCTTGCCATGTAAAGCCCGCTAAGGGTATCGATCGTTACCTTTCAGAGGTAATTCGTGAAACCAGCATTTGACGACGCGAGCCCGTGAAATATCGGAAATTGTACAACGACTTTTGGTCCTGCAACGACTCGGCCAAATCGTTCGGGACTTCCATCGAGAGCGAGCGCGCGGCAATACGGTTCATTCTCAAAGAGATAGATTCAGAAAAAAATCTACGTGCTCGTATTCGGTCATTCACATAGTTTGTTTGTGACATGGCTTGTGGAGCGATATAGAGGAACCGTAAAAATAGAGGAACCGTAAAACCGTCGTTTTTGACCTCTAGATCGAGTCGATGAGTGCCCCCTGCGCCCATGCTCGTCAGTTCCCTTCTTCGCTCGAACACCTTTACTTCATGACGCAAGGCCAGCTTCTTTCCAACAATAGGCTTGATCCACATTAAACATACGGAGTGTTCAAGACCAAGCGCTTTGACATCGCGGATCATTGTGAGCACACGTTCGAAGGATTCACCGTCCGGAGCATTGCACCGTGCCGCACCTCTAAAGAGAAGAAAATAGAGGTCTTGGAGTCGAGTTACTATCCCTTTCAATGCGAAAAAACAAAAAAACTGCTGTAGCAACCCGTTCTACAACTTCGGAGATTCCCAGTTGCCCGAGTTTGCGGAACTGAAGATGGCTTCAATGACAGCCATATTCTTGATTGCCTCTTCTAGTGGTACCGGCACCTCGGTATTCTCCAAAACGGCTTTGGAAAAAGCGTCGCCTTGAAGGGTGTATTGATCGCACACAGGAAAAGTTTCTGTGGTGACACCACCTCCAAAAAGATCACTACCATCATCAATGAAGAGGCGCGTGGGGCGGTCAGGAGAAGCGTTGAAAGGAATTTCGATCTCAATGCGGCCCTTGGTGCCGAAGAATTGAACGCGTTGATAGGGCACTAACTGAGTACTGCAAGTAAAGATCGCCTGTCCCGCCGGAAAGTCGAGGATCGCTGAGGTGAGTCTATCTGTGAGCATCCTAGGGTCACGATCGATGCAACCGACGACGCGGCGGGGCTCCTGTCCGAAGGCACAGCGCGAGGCCAATATGAGGTAACAACCAATGTCCATCAGGCCACCTCCCCCACAGTCGACCTGGTTTCGGATGTTAGATGGATCGTCGTTGAAATAGCTAAAGAAACCTGCGACGGAGCGGAGGGTGCCTACGCGGCACTCGGTAAGGAGTTCGCGGAGGCGGAGCCATTGTGGCGCAGTCTGGACCATAAAAGCTTCCCCGATTTTGACGCCAGTCCTGACGACGACGTCGAGCAGGGTTTTGGCTTCGGCAACGGTGAGGCTGATAGGCTTCTCGCACAGAACGTGCTTGCCCGCTTCAGCAGCCTTGATGGTCCAGGGCACATGTAGATGGTTGGGAAGCGGATTGTAGACAGCATCAATGTCGGGGTCAGCGAGGAGCTCCTCGTATGAACCGTAGACCTTGGATATGCCGAGCGCTGCGGCGGCTTCTTTAGCTTTGGCAAGATCGCGGGATGCGATGGCGGTAAGAGACGTATATTGACCCTGCTGCATGGCAGGCAGGACTTTCTTAAGACCAATCTTTGCAGTGCTGAGGACACCCCAGCGAAGCTTTCCACTCATGAGAAATGATAACGCCCGGTCACTTCCCTTCAATGTAAAGATTTAAAACTCGTTCTGTTTCCTCCCTGTTTGTAAGACGTAGGAGGAGTACTGGACTATCTAATGTGACTGGCAAACTATCAAACAAGGTGGTCAGAAGCTGCGGGACTTCTGACCACTCATTGGGTTTCTATGGCCGCTTGAGGGCTAGTGAGACTATGTTCGAGCCATCTGTGCATTGCCCGTAGTAAGTTCCTGGAGTGACGGTAATACCATCTTCAACCAATGTGGCTGCGCCTGAAGCGATTGGTGTTGGCCGACCTGTCCAGATGATCGGAGCCGTACCCGGAGTAATGGTGGCGCCTCCGGGAGCCACACAGAAAGCCCACAAGAGATCGGAGTTCCCTGTCGTAGTAAAGTTCGCTGATGGCGCAGTGCCATATCCTGCAATTGATCCTGAACCGCTACCATCCAACGGCGAGACAGAGGTATTGGCATATTCGTTGACAGAAAGCCAGAAGCTTGCGCTGCTGCTGCTGCTGCTAGCTGTGATAGTGACGTTCCCGGCGGTCGTGTTGGGAACGATATACGCATTCAAGCCCGTCCCTTCAGAAACGACGTTTGTTACTGTTCCGGAGGATGACGTGACCGAGGTGAGCGGTGCAGTATTATGAACACCAATGACTAGAGTATGCCCCGCCCCGACTCCCCTCAGGGTACATGTCGAGCTAGTATTGAACTCGGCATCGTGACACTCCTGCACGAAACTAGGACCACCCACGATGGTGTCTGCAGCCGATCCAACTCCACTGGCGGAATAACCTGGAGCAGTCGCTATAGCTTTGATGGTCTCGGTCACTGCCACCGTAATGGGAGCGTTGTAGACTGTTGAACCGGTTGTGGGTGTCGAACCATTGGTCGTGTAGTAGATCGTAGCCGAAGGTGTCGTGGTGCTGATGGTGACGGTTTGTGCTGAGCTATAGTTGGGCTAAACGTCGGTGTAGCCGCCGCATTACCTGCTTTGAGGGCTAAGGAGATAATGCTGGATCCAGCTGTGCATTGCCCATAGTAAGTTCCTGGAGTGACGGCAATACCATCTTCAACTAGCGTGGCTGCGCCTGAAGCGATTGGTGTCGGCCGACCTGTCCAGGTGATTGGTGCAGTACCCGGAGTAATCGTGGCACCTCCTGGAGCTGAACAGAAAGCCCACAAGAGGTCGGGGGTTCCTGTTGTAGTGAAGTTCGAGGACGGCGTGGTCCCATATCCGGCAATTCCTCCTGAACCGCTCCCATCCATCGGTGAGACAGCCGTATTGGCATATTCGCTAACCGAAAGCCAGAAGCTCGCTCCACCAGCAGCATTCGCGGTTATTGTGATATTCCCGGCGGTGTGTTGGGAACGATATATGCACTCAAACTCGTTCCATAGTTAACGGCGCTCGTGACCGTTCCGGATGATGACGTAACAGAGGTGAGCGGCGCACCGCTAAGAACACCAATCACTAGAGTATGTCCCGCCCCGACTCCGGTAAGGGTACATGTTGAACTGTTATTGAACTCGGCATCGTGGCACTCCTGAACGAAGCTAGGACCACCCGCGATGGTGTATGCTACCGATCCAACTCCGCTGGTGGAATAACCTGGATCAGACGCTATAGCTTTGAGCGTCTCAGTTGCTGTCACCGTAATGGGGGCGGTGTAGACCGTCGATCCCGTCGTTGGTGTCAACCATCGGTCGTGTAGTAGATCGTAGCCGACGGTGCCGTGGTGCTAATGGTGACGGTTTGTGCTGAGCTATAGGCTCCGCCGGTTGGGCTAAACGTGGGTACAGCCGCTACGAGTCCGCCAGACGAAACATTTACTGTCGTCTGTCCAAAGATTGAACCGATCGTCGCTGTTGCTGTGCCGGTACTCACGGCATCCCCGTGAACAAGGCCGGGCGTCACTCCATCCATATGGAAGGATGAAGATGCAGTTGACCATGTGGCTGCGTTGGTACAGTCTGCAGTGGAGGAGTCTACGTACGTACAGATTGCTGTGAGTTGAACCGTCCCAGAAACACTTACCGAGGCCGGATTTGGTGTGACCCCGATAGAACTCAGCGTCACAGAATTTCCTGGGTCTGTAGCCCCTATTGTGGACAAGTCTACACGCAAGGTAAATGGGTCCATATTGGCAGTTACCGGATTAAATCGCGGAGGGTAGTACGCTAGCTGCCCCGTAAGGGAACTAGCCGCGCCAACTGCATTTGAACCCGGCAGAGTTACACCGGTTGTCGTATTTACAGGGAAGCATTATAGGGAATGAAGTTTCCCGAGGTAAATCCTCCTAGGAATTGATTGATGGGCGCGATGTTGCCTGGATCGTAGTAGCTCCACGAGGTGTTTAGCCCGTTATGGAAGATCCCTCCGGTGGGCTGAATATCTGGCGCCACCGTCACTTGGCCAGGAGCGATCAAATTTGTCTGGAATGGCATCTGGGAATGACCAGAAATAGTCATAGTTGAGCATGTATCGGCGCAGTTAGTGTTATCCTTCCAAGGAATGATGTTGTCTTGAACCTGTGCTCGCGGCCATGTTACCGGGATATAGGTGTCCGAGAAGCTGCCCTGTGTGCCCAATCGGATGTCTTCCCATAATGATCCACCATTTGGCAGAGCGTTCGGAGAGTATAGGAGTGTATTGAAGGCGTAAAATCCCTGGCTGGAATTGTCAATTCCAGTCGTATTGTGGGTGGTCGGTATTCCCAGGTATCTAGAGCCGCCGCTCGTGTTGTAATAATAGTTGCCAATAACAAAGTCAGAATTGTTGTGTTCTTCGGTCAAAGCGGCGAACCAGTCTTCCCCGCCGAATGCCCCTTGACATCCAGGAGCTGTGGAATAGGTGGTTCCACAGCTGGAAGAGCCTTGGTACCCCCAAAATTCATCAGGTAACACGTAGTTATAGGCGTCCTGAATCTCAGAGTGGCCGCTTAATCCTGAAGCCGAACTGTAGCTTCCTGTTGGAACACAGCGATTGTACATATGAAAACTGCGTGTGCCTCTATCTGAGAAACACATGGTTCCCTGGTCCCCAGCAACACCTCCATCTTGAAGGTTAAATACAGAAGTGTCACGGAACGCTTGGAGGTAAAACATGTGTTCAGTGGAAGTCCCACTCGTTCCGTATCCTTCGCCGTGATTTCCTTCATAAAAGGTATCAAGTGTACATGCTGACCACCCACTTGTTTGCGGATTGCAATCATCGAAGTAGGGCGTTGCAACGTTTTCGGCGTGAGTGCCAATTACTGACCAGTATTGGATTCCGAAAGGGCGGAATCCCATCGAGGCGCCCCAACTGCCCGATCCTCCGCTTTGATCGACATAGGAATATCCGGTTGTGACGTTACGAATGTGCAGCCCAGCAATCGTTACATGATGAAATGGTTTTACTTGCCCATCGTTGATCGCAGGTCCCTGATTTAGCCCAGTTGCCGATATCAGTCCATACGGTGCGACAAGATATGGGCTAGTCCATGAATTCGTTGTTGCGTTCGCTCCATCGACTATGGGTAGCTCTCCGGTCCGGGAGTTAGGCACTCCACAAAGCAACACCGCAGGATGGCGATCGTCCCAGGTTCCACCCGCAGGGTAATTCAACTGCAACTGATTATGGTATTCGGTCGGAGTTCCATCCTCGCCCTCGTTGTGGACACGGACAAGAAGCGGGGCAGTGTAATTTTGTGGAACAGCCAACAAATCAGAATAAGTCTGTGATGGACCTATATCCAGAACTGTCGCAGGATTCATAGTCGTGTCGACATCGCAGGGAATCTGTTCCACTTTGTCTGTATTGCCGCTGGGAGGATTGTTAGGCGAAACCCAAATTGCTAGTTCATCGCATGCTCCCGCAGAGTGATCTACGTGTGGGCATCCACGTATGGCATATTGCCCGGCCACGGAGCCGGAATAGAAAACAGGCTGCGGATATGTTGGACTCGTTACTGAAGCATCTCCTCCAGAGGGAGCGGCTACGATGTCCAATCCAACATTTGATTCGTATTGCCAAACACCTGCCCCGCTAGCGGAACATATCGGTTCTTATATACCTGTCTGTAGCCGGGGCTGACATGAGCAACTCTCTGATGGCCCGTACCACCTCCGTTTGCACAGACCACATAGTGGTAGACGCCAGTCTTCGTTGCATCATCAGCAGAGGTGAACTTAACATCGAACTCCACGGTGGAATGAATAGTGAAGTTGCCTGCTGCAATCGATCCCGCCGTCGAACAAGAGCCAGGCGTAGGCCCCACAGTGAAGTTTATAAACTGTGGCGCTCCTGAGATGATGGGATGGGTGGAGAAACTCGTGGACTGGGACCCATCTTGCGTATAGAGCTTATAAATCTCAGTTGCGCCAACAGTGTTGACAATCTCCCAAGTACCATGCGAAGTGAAACCAGCACCATATCGCTTAGATACAGTCGCCGTCGTCTCCACACCGCTGCCCGTTGTCCCGTCGCTTACCGTAAAGGTAGTCGGTGTGGCCGAGACAATCTGGTAAAAAGCCCAATTGAAAGGCCATCCGGTGGACGTTCCATAGTTGATCGAGACAACATCATTCGCAGAGAGATGATTATTGGCCGTGAACGTAACCGTCGAGCCATTCCCGGACCACGCGGCAATATGATCAACCTCCGCGAACACGGAAACATATTGCTCACGGTCTGACGCCGCCAGAGCCGACCAAGGATATCCGTAGGCGCTATATCCAGAGCCCCGAATGCCCGTTGTGCCATTCTGAGTTTGGACCACAACCGTTTGGCCAAAATAAGCCGCGCTTAGAAGAAGTGCAACGGCAAGGAAGAGTGCGCAGGTTTTGAATAAATCGGCAGGGTTAGACGCGGAACGACGTGGGTGATCCTGCATACACCCTCCTTGAAACTCAGCTCGCGCAGCAAAGAGATTCGTACGAAAATGTACATGGTCTTTTGGCCGTGGAGAACGCTCCTTTAGGTGTATTTTTTTGCCTCCCATGGAATTCCGAGAATGAAACTACTTTTGAACAAAGGGGAATGCTCGACCTTCAAAGGTCGATCTTGCCTTGACACCAGCATGAGATCACCAGAATGCGTTTGATGACTTTATCGCATGTGGGCAGTACCTGATCGGTCACATATACACATCGCCAGAGCACCTTGCGGTCACGGGTGCCAGCAACAGTGGCCTGCTTATGGGAGCCGCCGTAACTCAGCGCCCTGAGCTGTTCCGTGCCGTGGTGTCATCGGTGGCATCTACGAGATGTTGCGCACAGAACTCGGCCCGAATGGTGCGTTCGACACGACGGAGTTCGGTACAGTAAAGGAACCTGTGCAGTTCCGTGCGTTATACCCTTACCCTCCGTATCACCACGTAAAAGATGGCACGGCGTATCCGGCGATTCTCTTAGCGCCGATAGAAAGCTTTCCCAGACCTGTTATCGAATCACCGAATCATCACTGTAATACAGTCAGGTGCATTCTTCTGAGAAGCTCGATATATCTCGAATCGCGATGCAGGCTCTTGAAGAGCGGATCGGTGTCCAATAAAGGCAGCCCTGCATCTCGCTGTCTGTACGCGCGCTCCAGCCATTCGAATGACTTATCTGACTCACCGCGATACGCGTAGATCTGGGCAATCTCATAAGCGTCTACCACTGCATGCTTGGAGATGATCTCGTTCAGAACGGCATTCGAATCCTTTTTACGACCTAATGAATGGTAAGCCAGTGCTTCGCCTGAAGGCTTTCCCGCAGAAGTGCTCGGTTCCTTTTCAATCTCAGCAAACGCCTCCTGAGGCTTTCCCTCTGCGATGAGAATTTTGCACAGGGTAAGATGGGCATAGGCGGCGTGCGGATTCAAATCCAGGTATTTTCGCAGGGTGGAACGGGCTTCCTCGTATCGTCCCGCCGTGTACTGCAGGTATCCTAAACCCACGTAGGAGTGGGGACGAAGAGGATCGAGCGTGATCGCCTGTTCATAGAGTTTGATTGCCTCGTCAAGATTGCCCAATGTGCGGAGGAGGCGCGCACGGCTGCGTAGGACTTCGTCGCTACCCGGCTCCAGAATCTCCGCTTTAGCGATGAGGGTGTTAGCGGCATCCCAATCCCATCCGTAGAGCATTTGCGTTGTGGCGAGCGCCAGGTAGGCTGAGGCCAGGTTGGGATCGAGCGCTACCGCCCGTTCCGCATCGTCGCGAGCCTCTCGAAAGTTCTCCGAGGGGTCCGTTATGGATATCGCGGCGATCGAGTTCTGCACGTGCGCCCGCAAAGCCCATGCCGCCGCATATTTGCCATCGAGTTTGATCGCTTTGTCGGCAAAAGCGAGCGCTTTGTCAAGGTCTTCAACCTGTCCTATTCGACTGAAATGCATTGCCTGAAGGTAAGCTTGATATGCCTCCGGGTCCACGCTCCGCAGGTCCGGAGCGATCGGCTGGCTGTTGCCACCCAGCAGCTTCACTTGCAGTGCCTTAGTCGCGGACTGGGCGATTTCGTCTTCCAACGTGAAGATATCCTTGATATTCCGATCATACTTCTGTGACCAAAGCTGAGTGTCGTCGTCAGCCTTGATCAACTCGGCGGTGATGCGGACATGGTTGCCCTCGCGTCGCACACTTCCCTCAAGGATGTTGGCGACACCAAGCTTTCGTCCCACATCCCGCGCATCTTCGTCACTCCCCTTGAAGTGAAAGGACGAGGAACGTCCAATGACCTTCAGGCCCGATACCTTGGCAAGGTCAACAATCAACTGCTCAGAAAGCCCCTCTGAGAAATACTCCTGATCTTTGGTCAGGTTCATGTTCGCAAAGGGTAGCACGGCAATGGAGGCGGACTTCAAGGGTGAAACACTCGTTCGGCCGTTCGTGAGCTTGAGGTATCCGAACAGCCCCGCTACCAGCACAACTGAGAAAGCGAGAATCCACAGTATGTTTCTACCAGGCGACCTTCTCTGTTCCGAAGGGGCCGCTGCGGGCTCGGCCTCCGCTGTCGCATCCGAGGCAGGCGGCTCTGGCTGCCCGTTGTCCGCGTCCACGACGGGCGCCACAAACCGATAGCCTCGCTTGGGCAGTGTCTCGATAAATTGCGGATCGCGATGTCGGTCGCCAAGAGCTTTTCGAAGCTCGAGAATGTACTTTCTGAGGATCTCTGGGTTGACGTAAGACTCCGGCCACAATGCTTCAAGGAGGTCATTCTGCGTGACCACCTCCCCGGCGTGCTCAACCAAATATGCGAGCATGTCGAAGGCTTTCGGAGCGATCGGGACGCGCTCTTCCCCCCGCCAAAGAAAGTGGTTTACTGTGTCTAGCCGGAACATGTTGAACGACTTCATTACACTGACCTGCTCCGTCACTCCGGATACGCTACTGGCACTGCTGTTAATTCATTGTTACCAATTTGACTGCGCCGCGATTAGAGTGACTGGAATCGACCGTTAATGAAGTCCATCACAAAAATTCCACGAGTAGATGTAAGCCATTGTTCGCCAAATTCGGTAGGTCTCATTCGATCATTCTACTGTCTAAGCAGATGGCAAGCATATCGTAGGCTACAAGCTCATCCGGCTACAGCGTTGTGAACCCGCATTCCTCTATCGTCGCAATCCCCAGAGAGGATTGGGTCCCCATAAAGACAGCACAAAGATCTGCTGTCTGCGGACCTCGATTTTGCACTCTGCGGCATATCGCACTTACCAAAGACACTCAGTGCCACTCCAGCGCATAACTGAATGTAGGGACCTCTGGGAAACTATCATAGGGTCTATGGTAGAGAAAGACGCTTTGTCTTCGATCGAAAGGGGTCAAAGCGTTTTACCTAAGAACACCTCCTGTCGCAGACAATGCCGTTCCCTGAGCATAAAACCGATGACGAGCAGATCCAAAATGGGCCGTACTTTTCAAAATGGGCCGCATTTTTGTAGAGTAAAGGTGGATCAAGTGAGTGAAGTCCGTTTGTAGAGCTAGCGAGCCCAGCGCGCTTCTGGGCCTTAGCCTCCTACCAGAAGTTCCGGCGTAGATCGAGATAGATGAAGCAGTTTGCCGGAATAGTTCAAGCGAAGGTAAAGAGCTGGAAGCGGCTTTTCATGGTAGCGGCAAACACAGTACATCTTGTATTCAGTGACAATACGGCTCTTCACAACCAAATATGGTCCAACTATCCGGCTAACTACATCTCGGATCAGGTCAAGGTTTACGCTTTTGGAAAGTCCGTTGTCCAGCCACAAAATTGTCGCCTGTAACCGCACATCCTATTGATCATTGCCTTCCCGATCGGACCCCCTAGATTATCAAGTCAGACGTTGTGCCTTTGACTAGCCTTCGCCCAATTTCCCTATTCAAGGAATAGATCAACGTTGTAGGTGTTTTTAATATGAGCGCGGGCGATATCTTGTAGCCACTACATGGGCATCCCGCGTAGTCCCCGTGGAAAAGGAAATCGTGATCTATGGATAATGCAACCACCGCGAATGTTGGACAGGTCATGGTCGACACAACCACTAATCACATTCCTACGCAACCCGTGCCGCGACCTTGCGCACCCCAAAAAACTTCAGAGATATTTGATGAGTGGCATTTCTTCAAGCTGGTTCAGGAACATGGCTACTGGATGGGAAGTCCTGCGGACAATAAAGCTATTGGGCTGGCGAGCGACCGGCATAGTACCGCCGATCAAAACCGCATGGAGGATGCTTGATTTCTTCCTCCCGAGCTGTAGCATGCGGTTGCGCCGACTGATGCCATGGTTCTAATCACAGGAGAGACTGGTAAAGGGAACCAGCTCGTCGCTCGCGCCATTCACACCCTTCTCTGTTTCGCAGATCACCTCCGGGCTCTCTTCGATCCAACGGCCAGCCTCGCACCACCCAACCGATGACCGTAAGCAAGTTTTTGGCGGCTACGCATCTCAGCGTGGCCGTCGCGGGCCCTTGTCTGTATCGTGCAAGGAGGAACCATGAATAAAAGCAAAAACAACAACATTCCTGTTGTCTGCAAGCCGAGTCTCCTAGTCTGCGTATGGCGTTCCACGGGCGTAGATGGAAAGCCGCTTGTCTGCGATTGGGTGGCAGCCGGGAGTACAGCCAAAGGAATGGATATGGACGAACATGACAGAGACCGGACCGGAGGTTACTATGGCTCGCCTGCGCGAGGAAATCTCACTGTCATTTGGATATATCACCCCCCCCTCGTATATGCGCGAAAAACACACAGGTTCGAAATTGACAATGACAAAACAGAAACTCGACTCCCGTATCAAAAGGATTCGTGGACAGGTCGATTCCATCGAGCGATCGTTGACCATATACGACGATTGCGCCGACGTACTGATGTTGCTGGCTAACCTGTGCGGTTGTCATAGTTCCGGCAGACAGTCAGGTGATCAGTTCGCTGTGTATGTCTGCGATTCGTTTGGCCCTCACTTCGTTGACTCCGTGCGAATCGAAGAGACAGCAACCGCGAAGCTGGAGCACCTACGAGCTAGCGGATGAGCTTACTTTTTTTGCCATCCTATTTTTTCCTCTCCTTTGAATCATCACTACGTTTGTTAATCACTTTCCCCGGGATGGGTTTGGGAGAATAAACAAAATGGTGGCGTGTTAATTTAAGTAATGATAACTGCCTCCTTTATTCCGACATCTGAGGTGGCAACGACTGAATCCTCGCGTGCGCGTCCGCTTCCACGCGGGTGCACGTTCGCCGAATCGGCTTGGTGTTCTCTTGCACCTCGAACGCGAGCGCGCCGGGATCTCTTTGTTATTGGAATTGTGATCTTAGTCGCCTGTGCCGTGATTTTGGCCGACCCCAATCGGGCGTTCGAATGGGTCGCTAGCTATGAGGAAGTACGCGTTGACGAGTTCCTAACGACGTTAGTAGTCATTGGGGCAGGGTTTGCCATCTTCTCATGGCGAAGATGGACCGATTTGAGCCGCCAAGTAGCCGAATACAAACGATTGCAGGCCGAATTGAGTGCCATTAATCGGGATGCTGCCTTAATGGGAGAGACTGATGATCTACTCCAATCCTGCTTGTCCACTAATGAGGCGTACAAAATAGTTGTTCGTCACCTAGAAAGTCAGCTTCCCTCCACTAGCGGAGCGCTCTTTACCTTTTCTCCAATGCGGGAATCGGTTGAGCTGGCTATAAGCTGGGGCAATCCTGCGGTCGGTCAAAAGCTTCTATCGATTAATGACTGTTGGGCGCTTCGACGGAGCAGAGTAAACATCTCTCTCGCTGCTGATCCTAGCCTCGCATGCGCACACATTGGCTCCTCTATCCCGTTATATGCCATGTGTATTCCGATGATGGCTCAGGGAGAGACGCTCGGCATCCTTTATCTGGATAGTGGAACAGGCCATGCTGCATCCGAAGTCATGCAACTTACGGACTCTCAACAGCGGATGGTGAAGACGCTCAGCGAACATCTTGCGCTGGCGGTAGCGAACCTCAACCTGCGGGAGACTTTGCGTAGCCAATCGATTCGGGATCCTTTGACAGGGTTATATAACAGACGCTATATGGAAGAATCGCTTGAACGAGAGTTTCGTCGGGCGCTCTGCAAAGGCTTGCCGCTGGCGGTTCTCATGGTCGATCTCGATCACTTTAAACGCTTCAACGATTCATATGGACATGAAGCGGGTGATGCTGTGCTTCGAAAGCTAGCGAAAGTTTTTCACGCCCTGATTCGTACCGAAGATATCGTCAGTCGGTATGGAGGCGAGGAATTCATATTGATTCTG
This sequence comes from Edaphobacter sp. FHG110511_03, assembly GCF_059115365.1. Classification (NCBI taxonomy): domain Bacteria; kingdom Pseudomonadati; phylum Acidobacteriota; class Terriglobia; order Terriglobales; family Acidobacteriaceae; genus Edaphobacter; species Edaphobacter sp. FHG110511_03. The sequence goes on from NZ_JBZYWL010000005.1 coordinate 475,466, forward strand.
CCTGACACGAGTCTTGAAGCGGCTCATGAATGTGCGACGCGATTGCAGATGGCCTGTCGGGAAATTCAAGTGCGACACAACGAAGAAACACTGGAGGGCATCCGCCTATCTGTAGGCGTGGCATGTTATCCACAGAGTGGTACCACGGTAGAAGCGATATTACGTGCTGCGGATTCTGCGCTCTACCGTGCCAAAGAACAGGGTCGCGATCAGGTAGTTCTCTCCGAATAGCTATGGATTAACGGTATTAGGATGAGCGGACCATATATGCAACTTTGCAAATGAATCACGCAGGTGCTTCCATACGTTTTAACTTGTTACATACCAAACTCCTCTGCAAATGGCCATCCGTTGCATTTTCATGTGCTCTTCTCAGGAATAGTGTGACAGAGAAAATGAAGGACTCGCACTATGGCTGCTCTCGATCTGCCGATGAACGACGTTGGTTTGCGTAGCGTGCAGCCAGAGAAGTGAGCACCTGAGCGGAGGAAGACTTGAGCGTCCGACAATACGCCTCGCCTGCCGGAGGCGGCGTCGAGTGCACAGTAATAGCAAAAGACGATATTCTCATTGGCCGACTGGCGTCTAACTTAGCCGCGCAAAACGAGCTTATCTCTGCGGCTACGATGGGTGCAGCGTCGAACGCATCCGTTGCGCAGATGACGACTTTATGATGTTTTGAGCCCGATGCTTTCGAATCGGGTTATGCTATCCGAATCTCGTTGCGGAGTAAGTCCCAGAAGTGGCTACCGTTTCGCGCTTTCTACTCCTCCACACCCCAAAACGGCTGTCTGAACTCAGAGATAAACGCGCTACACTAACTCCTCACTAGTACAAAACATTGGGCAACCCACAGTCTGCCTCGTGCCCGAAGAATGTTACCAAGTTTTGTGAGTAAGATATGTTTTTGCTTGTATGGATGTGTTCATTCTTGAGTCCTTTGCATGGCTGAACCATACTGAGGCATCTTGAGGGCCACTTCATCCATTGAAAGAATTCTGACTCCATATCTCTCAAACACCTGCATCGTCTCTTTCAGATTCATATTTGCGTAGGTGAAGACCTCGTCCCGAGGTATATCTAACGTCTGGGCTGGTGTCGCCATGCCGTTGATAGCGCTCAGAAAGCCGCCCGGTGTGATCAGCACTAACATACGTATCTCTGGAGACAGGATCTTGAATGCGTGTGGCTCGCAAGCGTGGAAAAAAAACGCATTCGCCCTTGCTAACTCGAAAACACTTATCGGCGATGAAACCTTCAAGTTCCCCCTCTAGCACGTAGAAGAATTCGTGATCTCGTTCGTGAACGTGAGGGGGAGGCTCTGCACCACTCCTCATGTATGACATGACAATATCAAATGCTCCTCCAGTGTCCTGTTCTGTTGCTAGCTGCGATGTGAGGATGCCTTTGTACCAGGTAGACATTTCAATGGAAGGCCCACGTTTAAAACCTTCTAAAATCTTAGAGGCTGTATTCATTAATTCTCCTTGAATCAAGTGGTGACGAGTTTACCGTTTGGCCGATAAGCCGCCTACTTTACGGACACGTGGAACATGCCTAATTGTCAATGAGTTATTCTGCGATTTGTAACAACTGAATAGACGGAGTAGTTCAGGCCTCCTCTTCTGTTTTCGTGTGCTAGGCGCTCGCAAAGTTCGATGCGAGAACTTGCTCGATGATACGGACGGCCTCAGCAGTGGGGTGAAGGTGCGCGATTTCGCGCGCTGCGGATTGGGCACCTTCACGGTAAGCGGGTTGGGTAAGGACTGCCTGCACTGCTGTGCCGATGCTCGCGGCGCTGGCCTCGGCGAGCGGTACGACCGTTCCGGCGCCAAGCCGGGCGACGCGCATGGCGATGCCGGGCTGCTCGCTGGCGATGGGAATTACGACCATGGGGACGCCATTTTCGAGACAGTCGAGAGTGGTATTCAGGCCAGCATGGAGTATGCAGAGGCTGGCCCGGCGTAGGAGCTCAGCCTGCGGCGCGTAGGCGACAAGCTTGATGTTCGCAGGCACCGCGCCGAAGAGTTCGGGCGAGAGCGCATCTTTCCCAAGGGCGATGACGATCTGAGCATCAACTGGGGCGCAGGCCTCGATGATGGCACGGAAGACATGTTCCAGGCGGTTTTGAAGGGTGCCGCAGGAAGCGTAGATGAGCGGCCGCCCATCAAGCCACTCCCAGGGAAATGGCACTTCGAGGGAAAGGGGCTCATTCTGGAGATGGCCGACGAGGTGGAGCGTGGTAGGTGCCTGCGGACGAGGAAACTCGAAGATGGCAGGCTGCTGACAGATCTGGGCAAGCGGCGAGAAAGATTCCTCAACAAGATTGTTGTATTCGGCAAGGTTCCAGGCGCGGCGCTGCTCATTGACAACAGGAAGGAGCAGCGCATAGGCCTTATCGACGCTGGCCCAACCTTTGCGGTTGCGCTCGATACCAGCAGGCGACGGATCAAAAGGCCAGAGCATGACCGGCGGTGGAATGACGTCTTCGCGATTCACGAGTAGAGCGTTGGCGAGCGAGACGAACGGGATGCCCATATGTTCGGCGATGGTTGCGCCTCCGTAGTGCACCTGGTCAATGACGAGAAGGTCGATCTTCTCTCTTCGAATGAGTTCGGGGAGGTAGCGGAACGAGGTGCTGAAGAACAGAACCATGCGCTCTACATAGTAGGTAAAGGCAGCCTGACCAGAGAGTTCTCCTGTCTTCTGCATCAGAGGCTTGAGCGCGCCGATAGGATATTCGGTTTCAGCGAACGGCACCAGACGCAGGCCCGCGGAGATAACGGCGTCGCTAGTATCGAGAATGTTGAAGAAAACCACCTCGTGGCCCTGCTGCTCAAGGGCGCGTCCGAGGACAATGGATGGGTTCAGGTGGCCGGTGGCGTAGAGAGTGATAAAGCCGACGCGCGACAAGTCTAGTACCTCAAGGGAGTAATTCCCTCCTCTAACAATTAAGAGGAGTATCTAAAGAGAATCTTTATTGGCTTCGGTTGATGATTACTTCCCGCTCCCCGCGCATTTCAAATCGGAAATCGCCAGACTTTCTCATCATCATTTCAACTTGCCATCTCATGGAGGCTAATTGTCCCGCTTCTGGTTCTTTAGGTACGTATCAACATATTCGAGGGAAGAGTAATATCTAGCAATTTCTTGGCCGTTTCTACGCCGGCTACAGGCAGATCAGATGGATCGAGAAGTCCTAGTTGAACTAGGACAGAGGCCTGATCCCAATAAATGTGCTCGTGAGCCAACTTGCCATCTCGAAACTCGACAATGACCACGAAAGGGCTTTTGACATGTTTCCCAGTAGGGACAATGCCGGGTAGCATCCAATCCATTTCCACCGTGTGTGTGAAGCAAAAAAGAAACTCATCCACCAACCGCTTGAAGCCAATCGTTCTTGAGATCGGCACGATCTCAGTATCAAGCGGCATTTTAGGAATGAAGTGCCGTGAATAAAATTCGGACAACGGCTCGCGACCAACTCCACCGGTCAGCACAGGAATGTGGTTCACGTATGCGTCAGGAACCATCGTATCAAGCGTAGCGTGAGTATTCTTGGTCGTGAACTCGTTTCGGATGTGTTCTTCCCATAGATCATTTAGAAACTGTTGTTGAGGTGTCAGGGGAATGCTTGTTGTTTTTTCCTTCACTTCGAGCTTCCTTTTCCATTTGTATTTAACTTCCAGGACTAGGCAACGCTATTTATATAAACAACTCGACGGTATGTTTATTCCCGCCGAGTCACTCACAGGGACGCACGAGTTGCACCAGCGCTACCCGGGTAACCACCTCACGATGCATGCGCCGAAACTCAGTGATGTTTTGGGGAGATTGCTTGATAAAAATTGATGACCAGGGTAACCGAATGAATGGAAGCACATCATCGACACTCTCTCTGTGATCACCCCTCACCGATGCTCATATCTTCAATAGCGTCAGAACCTGGTCTCTCTCCACAATGACGGAGAAGTCTTTAGAAGGCGCGTGCAGCTTCCGACAGATGACGAGAACATCGCGATTCGCAAGGCCATTCCAATTTAGCGGTACAGATTCGTCGTGATCTCGGTAGATTTGTCGTCACGAAAGGTTTTGGGCGAGCAGATGCAGGCCGCGTCAATACCAGGCCAATCCGAGTATGGTTTTCGATGCACTTAACGACAAATCTCTGGAGTTGATCAGAACAGATTGCCGCATGCCACCGGGACAGCCGTTTTTATTTTGTGCCTCTAATTTCAGAGAGAAACGGATCCTTCGATGTTGTGGCGGCTGTAAGCAGTGTGCGAAGCTTTGCACGTGCTCTGCCCAACCGTGACATCACGGTTCCGACTGGACAGTGCAGGACACACGCTATCTCTCGATAGGAGAGACCTTCATATTCCCGCAGCAAAATGATTTCGCGAAACTCAGCTTGTAGCTCCTGAATCGCCGCTCGCACTTGCTCGGTCTCCAGCTTGCTCACGTAAACATTATGTAAATCTTTGGAGGGCTCTATGATCTTGTTGGCAACGCCAGTCTCGGCATCGATCTCAATCATTTGAGGACCATTGCGCCGCTTTCTTAACTGGTTGATCCAGATATTCCTCAGGATGGTGAAGAGCCAATTCCTAATGTTGCTGTCCGCTCGCAGTCTCCGCATCGCCTGTAGGGCGCGAATGTAGGTTTCCTGCACCAAGTCCTCTGCTTCGGTATGGTTGCGGCTCAAGGACATCGCGTAACGGTACAACCCGTCGAGATATTCGATGCCCATCGTGTCGGCCTGGGCCGCCGCGGGGTGGTTCCAAGCCATAGTTATTCGCCCTCTGGCGATGACTTTCTCTTTGGTAGAATCATTTGCTGAAGACCCTGCGGCACACGCCAAACCTTTCAGAGTCTCTGCACATTCCTTTTTGCGCATACCTCGGCCAGACTATGAAAGTGAGGCAATTTAAGGTGTGAAGTCTCCGTGCGGTTTCCGTTGATTTTTTGTGACTACGGCAGTCACGCGTGTAGCGACGCTCCTGAACGGAGCGCAAACAACAGATAACATTGGTTTCTTGCTGCGATCCAGGTGCTGTGTAAGGGCTAGATTAGTCCATGAAGTTATTTAAGACGTTCCGTCTAGATACTGCGAACCACTTGCTGTGGCGCAATGGGGATCGCATACCCGTAACTCCCAAGGCCTTTGATGTCTTGTCTTATCTCGTCAAGCATGCGGGTAGGGTTGTGACACAAGACGAAATTCTAGAGGCGTTGTGGTTAGAGAGTTACGTCAATCCGGAGGTCCTGAGGAAGTATATTCTCGAAATCCGGAAAGCCTTGGGTGACCGACCCGACAACCCAGAGTTCATTGAAACAGTGCCCAAGCGGGGATACCGCTTTGTTGCCCCCGTCGTGGAGGAGAATGCGACTGAGCTACTAGTTGGGTCGACGTTACCTGCAATGCAAGAGCCCGCATCAGAAGAGAACACGGGACCGGCAGCGGTTTCTTCCGAACAGAAGAGTTCTTTGGGTAGATACAGGCTGTGGCGGTTTGCGGTCCTACTAATTCTGGCGTCGATGGCAGCCGCAGCAATAGCTGGGCGGCACTTCCAAGTGACTCATATTCGGTTGGATGCCGCATTGCCGAAGAATACTTCGATCGCAGTGCTGCCGTTTGCAAACCTGAGCGCGGCCAAAGACCAGGAATATTTCTCCGACGGACTCGCCGAACAACTGATTAACGACCTCGCCAAATTACCAGGTCTGAAGGTGGTGGGACGGTCCTCGGCGTTTCAGTTTAAGGGCCGGGATGAAGACCTGCGTGAGGTGGGACGGAAACTCGGCGTGGCCAATGTCCTGGAAGGAAGTGTGCGGCGCAACGGCAACCATGTACGCATCACCGCGGAACTGATCAAGGCAGACGATGGTTTTCAACTTTGGTCACAGACGTACGACCGGGAGATCAAGGACATCTTCGGCGTAGAGGATGACATTGCACAGGCTGCGACCGAGGCGTTGAGCCTGAAGCTGCTGGGCAATCGCCAGCCGGCTGCTTCAAATTTGCGCAACACGAATCCGGAGGCATATCAGGCTTACCTTCAGGCAAAATACTTCAGTGGGCGGGGACAGAGCGAGGAGGACTTTGGCAAAGCGGTCGCCTATACCGACAAGGCCATCGAGTTAGATAAGAAATATGCGCCAGCCTGGGCCTTGCGCGCGGCGGTGCGGAACATGATGGCGGAGGGAGGCGTGACCGACATAACAGAAGGCTTTCGAAAAGCCCGTGACGACGAAGAGCGGGCGATTGCGCTCGATCCTGCCCTGGGCTCAGCCTATGTGGCGCTAGCGGCGACGCAAATGTTTTACGACTGGGATTGGAACGCCGCCGACACTTCCCTTACCAAAGCAGTCGCCTTAGAACCAGGTAACGTCGACATCGTCCGTATTCGTGCGGAGCTATCTCTCGCGTTGGGCAATCTCGACCGGGCCACCCAGCTTTATCGACAGGTGGTCGCGCTCGACCCCCTTCGTACCAATTCTTATTTGACCGTGGGGCAACTACTGCAAGGGGAGGGGCGATACGATGAGGCCCAGGCTGCACTGCAAAAAGCTCTGGACCTGAACCCGCAGGCTACCTTTGCTCATTTCACTCGGGGCCAGATTCTCATCGCACAGGGAAAGCCGCAGGAGGGGCTTACAGAGATAGAGAAGGAGCCATGCGATTGGGAGAAACTGACAGGTGAAGGAATCGTGTATCACGCGTTAGGCCGTGAGCAGGACTCGAATGCTGCTCTAGCTGGGTTGATTGCGAAGCACGGTACTATCGCATCCTATCAGATCGCTCAGGTATATGCGTTTCGCAAGGAATCCGACAAATCGTTTGAATGGCTAGAGCGTGCCTACAAACAACGAGATGCGGGACTGGCCGGGATTAAGACCGATCCGCTGTTCAAAAATCTGCGCCATGACCCTAGATACACCGAGCTTCTCAAGAAAATGCACCTTCCGGCTTAGAGAACCAGCTGGGTCATTCCGGCAATCCTCTAGGTTAGATAGCGGTCGTTCATTAACACGCGTCGTAGATATGACATTGGAAGCCTTTACTGGCGACTACAAGGGTCCGGGGCAGTTGGATAGCGCAATCCACTTATCAGTCGAACACGGCAATCTAATTCTCAGGAACCGTAGCAATTCTCCTGTAACGCTGGCTCCCATCGCGAACAACGAATGCAAGATAGAAGCTAATTCTTCGATTGTGTCCCATCGGGACGAGCATGGGAGTATTCGGGCTGAACGTGCTCGTACCCCCTCAGCTCGCGGAATTGCATTTGCTTGTATCTATTGAGCATTCAGCATTGCGAAGATGACCAGCTTGATTCCTAGTGGAACACCTCACACTGACCGTATTTCCACCGAAGAACCCATCCGTGTACGCGCCAAACGATCGGTGCTTTGTGGCCCGCGTTGGCGTATTGCAATATGCGTGTCGGAGCATCATGTTCAGAGTAGAAAAGCGATGCGTATAGTAGTCACCATCGCATCGATACCCTATGGAAGACTTCGCAAATACAAGCCCGGAATCACACCGTAGCCACGTTATTGATCACTGTCCCGACAGGATGGGTTTGGGGAATAAGCAAAATGCTGGCGTGTTTATTAAGAAGATGGGAACTGCCTCCTTTATCCCGACATCTGATCTGACAGCATCTGAATCGTCGCATGCGCGTCCGCTTCCGCACGGGTGCACATTCTCCGAATCCGATTGGACGGCTCTTGCACCTTTCTGGTACCCGGTTGCTTTTTCGCACGAAATCAACCGGTGGCCTTATGCCGTGACACTACTCGATGAGCGGGTCGTCGTCTATCGCCTGTCCGACGGTTCCCTGTCTGCTGCAAGAGACATCTGCCACCACCGGGGAGTGCCCCTTAGCCTCGGTAAGGTCGAAGGGAACGAGATCATTTGCAAATACCACGGCTTACGTTACGACAGGGATGGGAAATGCACTTGCATTCCCGCTCATCCGAACCGAGCCATCTCTGCGCGGCTGCGGTTGGATATGTTCAGCGTTCAGGAGCGTTACGGCCTGGTTTGGGTTCGTTTGGTGGACAACGGCCCGTGTCCTCTGCCCGAAATGAGGGAATGGGAAGACCCCGACTACCTCAAAGTTCTTCCCGATAGTGTCATCATAGCCGCCGCTGCAGGACGTCAGGTAGAGGGCTTTCTCGATGTGAGTCACTTCGCCTTCGTTCACGCTGCGAGCTTTGGAGAACCGGATAATCCCGTTGTGCCCGATTATCCGATTACAAAGACCACGACTGGGTTCGTGGCCGATTACGTCAGTACGGTTAGCAACTATTCGCACGAGTTCAAACATCTGAACCCACCGGGCTTTCTCTGGCGCAGACGATTCGAAGTGTTCTTTCCTTTTATCGCAAAGCTAACTGTATTTTTTCCTGGAGAGGGACAGCTGCACATCATGAACGCTGCCTCACCGGTTTCTGCAAGAAAGACACGGCTTTTCGTCCCAATCTGTCGAAACTTCGATAAAGATGCGCCACTTCAGGCCACGCTGGACTTCAACTATCAGGTGTTTGCCGAAGATATTGCCATCGTCAATCGGCAATTCCCGGAGGACTTACCGATTGACCTTCAGGCTGAAGCTCACTTTCCTGCCGACCGAAGTTCCATCGCCTATAGAAGGGGACTTACTGAAATCGGTTTAGGACGAAGCTATACGGCATAGCTCACCCTGCCGTAAATTGTGCGTTGGAGTTTGCGAAGAGCGCGTCCGCTTACGAGTTCCACAATCCTTGGCTAGCCACACTTCGACTCTGAACTCTTTATGCGATGCACATGGCCATCACTCATTGTGTCGAGCCTTTGTTGAGTCACGCTTATCGAGGCAAGTGGTCGAAGGCGACATTTCGCGCGTTTTTTTTGGGGAATTTTGGTGAAACGGTATGCCGTCAACGTGTGATTACTAGCATTATCCGTAATTTGCGAGTGGCACTCCATTTGCAATTCGCGAAAGTGCCCTCTTCGAGGGTCTTAGTGGGGAGCACTTGCTTGAAACACCTGTTTGCTATGGACAGCTCTTCTTCTAGCCATCATTTCTCCTTTGACCGATGTCGATCTCTACTCAATGTCTGTATGTGTAAGGATCATCTCGTCAGTCCTCTTCAAGTCTGCTTTAAGTCGAATGGGAGCTAGAGTCAGACATGATTCGTCGACAGTTGTGCAAGGCATTCCGTCTTCTGGAATGCCGACGAGTTGATTGGCTCCTCCTGAGCGGTACGACTTCACTGGAATGAGGCTTGATTGTTACCGCAAAAGGAAGAAGAAGCAACCCAATGAAGACCCAAACGGAACCCCTGCGTACCGAATTGATCGAAATGGTACGACTTACGCAACGAGCTGTGGACTACGCCACAAAAGCTCATGAATCGGGACGGGCGGAGTATGCGCAACATGCATGTTTTGGGAGAGACAGGTTAGTGAGCCTTAACAAAAAGATTTGCTGTGCAACCTTAGCGATGCGTAAGTCATTCCGATCTGTTTGCACGGAGCTGGATTTTGGTGAATCTATTCACACGATTTCTGTTGATTTGTTCGATGTATGTCAACACGCATACAAAATCTCTTTCCTTTCAGTCGGACTCACTGCTTGCAAAGTATACGAGCCACCATGCTATCTCGTCACAATGGGGGCCAATATCAACTCTGCCATGCGCCTTTGTACCGTGGCACTCATCAATAATGAAGTAACACACGCAGAAGTGGCACGCCGTGGAATTGACTATTGGAGGAACAACGTTGCCCCTACAAGGTCGTTGAGAGGCGATATGGAAGGATCGAATCTCATCGGCACAAGCCATGAACGAGCGATTGCGAGATGTATGTTGAAGATGATGAACAACATATATACCATCGCAGTAAGGTCTGCTGCGATGGTGACTGCGGATAACGATGCTCCAAAGAAGCACTGCGGGAACTTCACGAAGTTAAAGATCACTCGAAGAGGCATAGAGAGAGCGTCCACCGGAAGCAGCAGCGTCGTAACGGCCGAACGTGATATTTGACTGTCGTGCTGCGGAATTTGTAACTAGATCAACTTTGTATTCTTCAACGCAGGCGTACCCCAGCCGAACATTACTGAATTTATTTGCTCACGAGGCGTTAAAGGAGCTTCCGTTCCGGAGCGTTGAAGCCGATGTCCGAAAACGTCAAGTCCGGTCTCGCAGAGATCGCTAATTTGCGATTTCGCTGATGTCAGCGAAGATTTATACTGAACTCAGTAGGACAGTTGCTGTGGTAACGAGTACATCTCAAGGAATCGGCGACGCAATCGTCCGGCAATTCCTCGATAAGGGCTGAGGCAGCGAGCAACGCTAACATCTCGTCTGTCTCCTCGATCTAACTCAAAGCTTCTATGGGGAGGCCGCAGCCTTGTGCCAGGGAGAGGCAGACATGGTGGCGGTGCCCCCTACCATTGAAGCCCGTACAGATGCACTTACTGCGAAGTCGTGCGCAGCAAACTGTTCTGCAAAAGGGTCATCATTTCAGTTTGCCAGCAATCAAGCATTCCACTGCACTCATACCGCAAGGCGTTTGCGTCCGATGCTTGGGCCGTCTACGTGAAAACGCGTTTGGCAATCCTCTATTTATCCGACCTTCTTCGATAGTGACCGCTCATCAAGTTCTCTTCCGCAATCGCAATTCATTGCAAGCGAAGACACACGAGCGGCAATGACTGGCGAACGCAGCCATTCCTCATTTCCAGCAAGGCGCGGTTGCACAAATGTATGAACATCTTCCGGCTGGATGAACTTGAACAAGCCGGGATGAGCGTCTGCAAACGTTTGACAATAACCGTTTTGTAAAACCCGTGTCGGACATCTGCCGTGTAGATACAGGTAATGCTCGCACAGTGCCATGGACAAAAATGTCAATGAGCGGGAGATGATGTACGTTGCGGTAATCGCAAGAACTCGCTCTTCGTCGGCCATCCCCGTGTCGGATGAACGGCAGCGGTCCGTGCAGGCCTTGCCAGTACCCGTCGGCTTGTCAATATCGATCCACCTCTCTGTCTCAACCGGTGACTGATAAATCTGCCTTCCGCCAGAATCCACCAACTGCCGCTTGTCTACTGATCAGCAGAAGCAGAGCAGCCTAGGCCCTCACTAACGAATAGAGCTCGCGCTTAACAGAACACTCAACACAGATCAATAGTACTTCGTTTTTTTTTGGGTTATTCGCGGATGAATCAACTCGTTTCGCCATGGGATCATCCATTTTTCAGTGGCTTACGACTGTGGCCAGCTATTTGCTTCTGAAGTAAATAGACATTCGCGAAATCATTCATTCGGATGAGGTCCTTGCCTTGAAAACCCGTCTCCTGCTGAAAACACTTTGGCTGATATCCTTCCTCTTCTTGTCAATATTCTTCAGCATGCAGCTCTCACAACTTGCAGCGACCATATCGTCCCTCTTGAACTCTGCCCGCGGTTCGGACGTTAGACAACTAATTACAACTGCGCGCGATAGAAGATATTCCCTTGACGGAACTATCGATATCAGGGTCGAGTTGCTCTTCAGCTCGCTCTGGGAGCTCTTCACAGAGTTAGGTACGAACTAAAATGCCTAGTGATTACGATTTAGATAGCATTGCAAATATCGATGGGTTATACACCTACGCGCTGGTTCTTAGCCGCAATCATACGGAAGCTGAGGACCTGGTACAGGAGACGTATGTTCGCGCCATCGGGACAATGGACTCGTTGCGGCCCGATAGCAACCTAAAGGCCTGGCTCTTTACAATCCTGCGCAACATCTGGTTGAACCAGTTGAGGAAGCAGAGGTTCGGTCCGCAATATCTTGAAATCGAACATCGTGACGGAGTCGCGGATTGCCTCACCGAGCCATCCAAAGACGCTCTTGGCATCTATATGAGCAAGATTGAGACTAAGCAGGTACGGGCCGCGATTCAGGAACTACCAGCTCAGTTTCGCGAAATCATTCTGCTTCGGGAATATGAGGAACTGACTTACCGACAGATAGCGAGAATTCTGGCCTGTCCCGCAGGGACAGTAATGTCGCGTTTGGCAAGGGCACGTACAAGACTCCGTACAGTTCTTTCTGAGACTCTGATGCAATCCACGATTCCATGAGGCATTCAGTGAATTGTTGCCGTAGTTAGCAAATGGAGAACCCAGCGTCGATCAAGCTCTTGAAGGAGCTAAGGATCTCAAGCGATCCCGACCTCCCTTCGAAGCCCTCGATGGGCTATGAACAAAGAATCAACTCTAAAGGTGCATTAATGGTAACGTCTACGCGCATAACGTGTGCACCGCGGATCGTAAAATCCAACAGATTAGCGAACGGTGGATCGCAGGCGATACAAGCAGCGGAGTGCATCTTTGACGATATGATAATCAGCCGCGTTCGTGAGGTAAGGAAACAAGCAATCTGCTATCAGTTGTTTTTCTCTAAGACCGTCATGCGGTTGGTGCGGCGGAGGTTGTCGGACTGGCACTTTGTCGCACAAGAAATGGGGTCAGCGGATGCAGGTTCCATTTGCATCTTGGCTAAATCAGGAATAAGCAAGCATCCGGAGTGTTTTTATATATACAGGTGCACAGTACTGGTCGAGTGCACAGTACTGGCGGAGCCAACTCGCCCGCTGAGGCGAAGGACATTCGAAGTGAGGTTCGCTTTGCCCCCCCATCACGATGCGAAAGTCGAGCCGTTCCTTTTAGGACCTTCGCGAAATAGGTCCCGATCTATCAGGATTCAAAGAACAGCACCTCAGACTACAACTCAAGTCGCGACATCGAAGATGTCATACTGTCTAGCAGACTCTCAGGACCCGCCGAGCCAGATATCGATTGTCTCCCCGTTCACCGAGAAGGTTGGGGAAGTCGCTAATGAGCGCTCCACCTTACACTTGCGTGTTGACTTAATCGAGATGTTGCGAATCTCGCAACGGGCGGTGAACTATGCGACGAAGGCTTACGAGTCGGGACGCTATGAATATACACAGCATACTCGCTCAGGAAGCGACAGGCTGGGCTATCTTGGTCGCAAGATACGAATTGCAACGTGGGCGTTCCGCGAAGCACAGAAACCTGATGGCGCGAAGTTGGTCTTTATCGAGTCTTTATGCAAAATAGCCATGGCGTTGTTCTTCACATGTCAATATGCTTATGGCGTGGCTTTGCGTGCGGCCGAGTTTTCAGCGTGCCGTGTATACAAATCATCGATAGATCTCGTAACAATGGGGATACGTGTGAATTCTGCTATGCGATTATGCGTTGTGGCGCTCATGAAGAACAGAGTTGAGCATGCCGTGCAAGCGTTGCATCAGATCAGAATATGGCGATGCCTGACAGATCAAAGACAATGGCCATCAGAGTCGCTCGCACAGCCTATGTTCGCCGGGGCTAGCTACGAACATTCAATCGCGATCGGCTTACTGAAGATCATGGACAATGTGCATGCCATAGCATTGGCGTCTGCGTATTCTCTTGTCAGCCAATTGTGACTTCAGTGTTTGTGATCGTTCACACTCATATTGATGTAGTTACTCTACGAATCATTACGTATACCGCACCACCAAGCGGTCACTTTAAAATACTGGTGGCCCAGTGCAGCTAGTAGATCACTAATCGAAGAGAACAATGATCCGTAGAAGAAGGGTTCGAGTCTTCTGGGCCACTGGACCTGAGGATGGAGCCGATCCTTAAGGGGATTGTTGCGTACTTTAGAAGATGACGGAATTGTGGCACTACACATGGGAAACTATTTGGGATGATGGAGAGTTTGTCCTATCACAGACGAAGCCTCCGGACGGAAAGGCTTCGATCCTGGTTGTTAGTGTCCCACATGCTCACCCGCCTCCGAGCATCATTGCGCAGCTTGAGCACGAGTACTCGTTGCGATGCGATTTAGACAGCGCTTGGGCAGCATGTCCCTTGGAATTGATTCATCATCGGGGAAGGCCAGTACTGCTGATGGAACATCCTGGGGGTAAAATTCTTGCCACGTTGCTGGGTGAGGCATGGGAACTAACTCAGTTCCTGCACGTCGCTATAGGTGTCGCCGTTTCACTGGGGCGCCTCCATGAGCAGTGTCTCGTTCACAAAGACATCAAACCGGCGAACATCCTAGTAAACAAACAGACAGGCGAAGCGTGGTTGAAGGGTTTTGGGATTGCATCACGCCTCATACGTGAGAGGCAGGCCCCGGGACCTCCTTTGATCATCGCGGGAACACTTCCTTACATGGCACCTGAGCAAACCGGCCGCATGAATCGGTCGATCGATTCGCGGAGCGATCTCTATGCCTTCGGAATAATTCTGTATGAAATGCTCACGGGCGAACTGCCATTTACGGCCTCTGATCCAATGGAATGGATCCACTGTCACGTTGCGAGGCCTCCGGTGCCAGTAAGCGAGAGAGTAGAGGGAATCCCAGTTGCTATCTCTGCGATCATCTCGAAGCTCATGTCGAAGAATGCTGAGGACCGCTATCAGACCGCCGCCGGTATCGAGCAGGATCTGCGGAGATGTCTGGCCGAATGGCAATCACGGGGACAGGTTGACTCTTTTCCGCTTGCCGAGCAGGACGCTTCGGGCAGACTGTTTATTCCGGAAAAGCTCTACGGCCGCTCGGGCGAGGTAAATAGATTGGTCGGGTCTTTTGACCTCGTTGTGAATTCCGGCGCACCGGGGCTCGTACTTGTCTCTGGATATTCCGGTATCGGCAAATCCTCGCTGGTGAACGAACTACACAAAGCATTGATTCTGCCGCAAGGCCTCTTTGCTTCTGGAAAAGCGGACCCATTCAAAAGGGACATACCCTATGCCACTCTGGGTCAGGCATTCCGTGGCCTAGTTCTCCGTATCCTCAGCCAGAGCGATACGGAACTCGCACGCTGGCGCCGCCGGCTTCAAGATGCGGTGGGAATGAATGGTCAACTTATCGTAAATCTCATTCCTGAAATCGAACTCGTCATTGGGAAACAACCACCCGTTGGCGATCTCCAACTTAGAGATTCGCAGAACCGCTTCAAGATGGTATTCCGGCGCTTCCTTTGCGCGTTTTCGCGGCACGACCACCCACTCGTGCTTTTCCTTGATGATCTGCAATGGTTGGATCCGGCGACCCTTGAGTTACTGGAGTCTCTATTGAAGGACCCAGATGTCCGATCTTTCCTACTGATTGGAGCTTATCGAAGCAATGAGGTAAGCTCCGGGCACCCGCTCAGGAAGACTTTGGAGGCGATCCGCATGGCAGAGGTCGCGGTAGACGAGATCGTATTGACACCTCTTCATGCCGACGAGATAAGCGCGATGATTGTGGAGACATTGCACTGCGAATATGAACAAGCTAAATCATTGGCGGGGCTTGTATACGAGAAGACGGGCGGCAATCCATTCTTTGCCATGCAGTTTCTCAGTGCCTTGGCCGAGGAAAAACTTATAGTGTTTGATCCAAAGCTGACGGCCTGGACCTGGGATCTCGAACGCATACAGACTAAAGGGTATACGGACAACGTTGCCGATCTGATGATCGGCAAGTTAAACCGCCTGCTCGAGTCAACACGAGAAGTCCTGAAGCAGCTTGCATGTTTGGGAAACAGTGCTGAGACAGCCAAGCTAGGGATGATCTACGAGGTGTCGGAAGGGGATATTCACTCGGCGCTACGAGAAGCCGTGAACGTGGGGCTTGTCTTCCGTCGAGATAGCTCTTCTTATGCATTCCTGCATGACCGGATTCAGGAGGCAGCGTATGCCCTTGTCCCTGAAGATGAGCGGGCCGCAATGCACCTCCGGATCGGCCGGCTGCTTGCAGGGAATACACCCTCGGACAAGCGCGCGGAAATGATCTTTGAGATCGTGAATCAGCTCAATCGCGGTGTCGTATTGATCACATCAACAGAGGAATGCGAGCAGGTCGCTGAACTCAACCTTGCCGCGGCAAATCGCGCCAAGGCAGCGACAGACTATGCCTCATCGCTGATCTACCTCGCCACGGGAAAGGCGCTGTTGGAGAAGAATTATCAAGAGGAGTGCTGTTGCTATGCAGTGGGTTTCGCGATAGAGCTCAGCCTGGCCGAATGCGAATTCCTGACCGGCGAACCGGCTACCGCGGAAGCAAGGCTGTCAACACTAGCGGGCCATGCAGTTTCCCTGGTCGACAAAGCTGCCGTCACGCGCCTGCGTGTGGCGCTCTATACGACACTGGATCGGTCGGATCGTGCTGTCGAGGCTGGTCTCGAATATCTGCGATGTGTTGGCGTCGAGTGGTCCTCGCGTCCGACTGACGAGGAAGTTCGACTGGAATGCGAACGGATGTGGCAACTGCTCGGAAACCGGACGATTGAAGAGCTGATTAACTTGCCATTAATGAGCGATCAGGGCTGGCGAACGATGATGGACGTCTTGGTAGAAATTGCTCCTCCTGCCCGATTCATTGGAGGAAATCTGTATTATCTTCTTTTCCTTCGCATGACGAATCTCAGCTTGGAACATGGCAACTGCGACGGATCATGTTATGCCTATGCCTGTCTAAGTATCGTTTTAGGGGATCGCTTCAACGACTATCAAACAGGACTCCGCTTTGGTAAGCTCGGTGTCGACCTGGTTGAGAAGCATGGGCTGGATCGCTTTAGAGCCCGCGTCTACATGTGCTTCGGAACCTTCGTCACGCCATGGGCGAAACACGCGTCATCCGGCGAGACATGGATACGACGCGGCTTTGAGACAGCGAACATAATGGGTGACCTCACCCACGCGGCATATAGCGTCAGGAATCTGATCCCGAATCTCTTTCTTTCTGGAGGGCCGCTAGGTCAAATTCAGGTCGAAGCTGAGCATGGTCTCGTATTCGCGCGGAAGGCACAGTTCGGTCTTGTGGTTAACAGCTTCATCGGGCAGCTCGCGCTGATCCGGTCCCTTCGCGGACTGACGCCAGATTTCGTCTTCAACGACGGCGAAGAGGGAGATGAGGTTAGTTTCGAGCAGTATCTGGCCGAAAATCATCTATCGTTCCCCGCCTGCGGGTATTGGATTCACAAGTTGCAAGCCCTCGTCTTTGCTGGAGATTACGCAGCTGCAGTCCAAGCGGCAATCAAAGTGCAGGACCTTCTTTGGGTGATGAGGGGAATTTTAGAAACTGCGGAATATCACTTCTATGCAGCTCTGGCACGAGCAGGGTTGGCGGCTGACACAACTCTGGCCGATCGACGTCAGGAGCACATCGACGCAATCCTTCATCATTACGGGCAGATTGTTTTGTGGGCGGAGAATTGCCCCGAGAATTTCACGAATCGCGCTGCTCTCACAGCTGCCGAACTCGCACGTCTGGAAGGCCGCGACTTAGATGCAGAGCGCCTCTATGAGGACGCTATCCGACTTGCACGCGAACATGGCTTCATCCAGAACGAGGGCCTGGCCAACGAACTCGCCGCCCGGTTTTACAGTGCGCGTGGCCTCGAAACACTCGCTCATGCTTATCTCCGGAACGCGCGACAGTGCTATCTCCGCTGGGGGGCCAATGGCAAAGTGCAGCAACTCGACCGGCATCACCCACACCTCCGGGAGGAATTGACCGTGCTCGGTTCCACGTTCATGATCGGAGCGCCGGTCGAGCACCTGGATCTTGCAACTGTCGTCAGAGTATCCCAGGCAATCTCTGGCGAGATCGTTCTCGAAAGATTGATCCAAACGCTTATGAGCATTGTGGTCGAGCATGCCGGAGCAGAGCGAGCTCTTTTAATTCTTCCCCAAGACGATGCACAACGAGTCGAGGCAGAGGCCACAACCGGCCGCGAAGGGATCACAGTCCGTTTCGTAGGGAGAACCCTGGCTGATTCGGACCTTCCTGAATCCGTGCTCAAGTATGTCGTTCGCACCCAGGAGACCGTGATCCTGGATGATGCCTTGGTTCCGAATCTCTTCTCGGCCGACAACTATATTGTGCAGAAGCGGGCCCGCTCTATTCTGTGTCTACCGCTCGTAAAACAAACCATGGTCGTGGGCGTGCTGTATTTCGAAAACGCCACGACATCTTACGCATTCACCTCGGATCGGGTGGAGGTATTGAAATTGTTGGCATCGCAAGCCGCTATTTCTATGGAGAACGCTCGCTTCTATAAGGCGCGCCAGGAGTCAGAAGACCGCCTGCGCCTTGTGATCGACACGATTCCTGCGATGGTTTGGAGTAATTCGGCTGACGGCTCTGTTGAGTTCATCAATCAACGCTTTCTGGACTATACGGGTTTGATTAGCGACCTGGCACTTGGTGACGGATGGCTTGCTGCAATTCATCCTGATGATGTCCCGGGAGTGGTTGAGATCAGACGTGAGGGTCTTGCCGCCAGCAAACCTTATGAGTTTGAGGCTCGCGTCCGTCAGGCTGACGGTGGGTATCGATACTTTCTCGTTCGCGTGTTTCCGCTACGAGATGAAACGGGAAAGATCGTTAAATGGTACGGAACCAATGCCGATATCGAAGATCGCAGACGAGCGGAAGAGGCGCTTCAGACAGCCTTTGAAGAGATCAGAGAGTTGAAGGACGAACTTTATAGAGAGAACGTAGCTCTGAAGGAAGAAATCAAGCAATCGTCCATGTTTGAAGAGATTGTGGGGAGTTCTTCAGCGCTGGAAACCGTGCTCAGCCGTGCCTCCAAGGTTGCGCCGACTGATTCCACAGTTCTGATTACAGGGGAGACTGGTACAGGGAAGGAGCTCATCGCCCGCGCCATTCACAAAGCTTCGCTTCGGTCCGGACGAGCCTTCGTAAGTGTAAATTGCGCGGCTATCCCGCAGTCGCTGATCGCCTCGGAGCTTTTTGGCCATGAAAAAGGTGCGTTCACCGGGGCACAGCAGCAGCGACTGGGGCGCTTCGAGTTGGCGGATGGAGGTACTATCTTCCTCGACGAAGTTGGTGAGCTCCCGGCTGAGACGCAGATCGCGCTTCTGCGGGTCCTGCAGGAGCGCGAATTTGAACGAGTCGGAGGAAATCGGCTGATTCGAACTGATGTGAGGGTGATCACAGCCACCAACCGCAACTTGCAGGATGCTATTGCTGATGGCACATTTCGCAGCGACCTTTTCTATCGACTTAACGTGTTTCCGATTGAGATTCCTCCACTGCGTGAACGCAGGGAAGACATCCCCATGTTGGTCGAATCCTTCCTCGACCGTTTCGCGAGGAAAGCGGGAAAGAAGATCCGCAGAATAAAGAAAACAACTATGGATCGGTTGCTGTCCTACCCCTGGCCGGGAAACATTCGGGAGCTGCAGAATGTGATCGAACGATCGCTGATCGTCTGCGAAACAGAGGACTTCACGGTAGATGAGAGCTGGCTCGCCGGCCCTTCTGATCCGACATCGAAAGTGCATCGTCCTCAAAGTCAATTGCACTCTACAAAGATTCACGAGAAAGAAATCATTGAGGCAGCCTTAGCTGAGTCTGGAGGCAGAATATCGGGCCCGTCGGGTGCCGCAGCGAGATTGAATATGCCAGCGTCGACCTTGGACTACAAACTCAGAACCCTCAAAATTAACAAGTATCGGTTCAAATGAAACAAGGACAAACTGGTCGCCACGACGGTGGTGGAGTGGCATGCAGTGGTTCATGGCACATAAACTGGCAGTGCCGCATGAATTGCACAATTGATCAGTGGACTTCGGGGATAGACGATACCAGCTTTGTTGATGCTGAGTTGAGAATCTATATAGCCTGAGCGCGTCGCGGTCGTAGATCAAGGTAGCAACCTATCAGGCTTCGTTTAGAGCACGCTGCTTTCTTTCTAAGTTCAGCTTCCTTTGTTTACCATTCGTAACCTTCGCGTATTCCTTTAATGGGTATGGCAATGACTACAAGAAGAGTGCGGCACGCCGTTCTGAATACGATCCGCTACTTGGAAATGACACTGATTCCCGATCAGACATGTCTGTAAGACCTGAGCATTTCAGCATGAGGAATAAAGCCCGTCCCAGAATTGTTAAGTCTATGTCCGATTAACTTCTGCTTTGTGATCGACTGGCTGATATAGGAAGTATCTATGCGCTTGACAGTTTCACTACCCCACAACTTAGAGATAATCATGCATACACGACCAAAAGCACTTGCAACCGTGATGGTTATTCATGGCAATCGCAGTAGGGTTGCCATTACATCCATTAACCCATCCGTGTCAATAACATATGGTGCATCTTACAATGCCGATAACACCTAAATAGCCAATTGGAGCGAGATCTCACACAAAACGGTCTTCACTGGAAGATCGCACAGAGTTTTCTTGAACAACTCAGCCAAACCAATTGGCCCCGTGCTTGCTGACGTGGGCGATTTAAGGAGATTCATGTACCCCATGGGCAAGGGGGTTCTGATGGTACCCGCGATTGTCAATGGCATCACTTCGGTAGGCGACAACTCAAACGGCGCGGTACCCAAGGGGTAAGGGAGAGATCATTGCGATCTCAATGCGTCGGTTCGAGTCCGGCCCGCGCCGCCAATCTCACAGTTTTGAACACATAGTCCTCTATGTCTGCAGAGATTGTCCCTTTGATAAACGGCAAATTCCTCCCACGCCACACATTGGTCAGAAGAAACATATACGGTCCAACCCCTCCCTCATGACCGAATCAGCGGCTGACCATGTCATCGCTGGAGATATACCTGAAGCTGTGCTCTCAAAGAAAAAGAAAAGCAGAAGACGATTGTTGTTGATCTATCCGGACACACAGGCACTTTGGTGCGCAAGCCTACATCGATTCCCAGGCAGGTAGATTCGAGGATTACGACTATCAGGACACGTAGATCGCGATGACATTGGCAGGTCTACCGTCCATTAGATCTGCTATGTTGCGGAAATTCAATTTAATGAATGGAGGTTGCTTGGATTCAAAAGTAAACCACTTCGATCCAAACACGACGAGTTGGCTTACTACACAAACCGCTACAAGCATCGCTGTACCTAGCTTAGAGGGACAACTGAGTCTTGCGTTTTTAGATCTTACGGATTATCTATCACTCTCTGTTGCGGTACCTTGTCTGTAGGTGGAGTCAGTGGAAACTCATATCGGCAGGGCGCACAGATTGACACTACTGTCTACTTGAATGTAGTAACCGGAGCAGGGGATCTGATTACCCGCTCTATGGAACAGCATCGCGGCCTGTTTGAGTCGACACTAGCGGGGCTAGGACAATGTGTGAGTATTGTCAGGGCTACTATCAAACTTACGCCAGCGGGCCCATCAGGTACGTATTTTCGATATGACCTATCAGGACCTTGGGTCACCACTGGTAGCTTTTCAAGCAGTGCTAGCTGGTAAGCGTTTTAGTTATGTCCAGGGAATTGTGTCAGCATCAGCTACTACAAGTAGGTTCAGTTATATTCTGGAAGGTGTTTCATTCTATGATGAAACGCCGCCTAATGATGTCTGCATCCTGTCCAATTTGCATTTGGACCCCGGCAAGGTACAGACGTTCGAGGATACCTATTTCAATTTCTGTGATCGCGTTGCTAACAAAGAGGCTTCGTTAAAAGCTAGCGCCCGCTGGAATTTTCCGCACCCTTGGCTCGACATGTTTATCCCGGCAAGTCACGCTTAAGCATATATAGGCACTGTTTTTTCTACATTGGGAGCCTAACGATCTTCCAGATTTCGCCAACTTAATTTATGGCTTTCGCAAGTGTCATCTAACGCGTCCATTGTTGCGCGTCCCCCAGGAAGAAGTATTCTTTCTGTTTGATGTTCTGCGTACAACCAGTCTTGAACGGAGTATAGAAGCCGTATCGCAAAATCGTCAGTTCTATGATCAAGGGCGTTTGCAAGGTGGAGTCTGTTATTCAATTAGTGCAATCAATGTCCAGAAACGATTGGTGGAGGCATTTTGGATCACAATACGAACTGTGGTGCATTCAAAAGCGAGGTACGATCCAAATGGAATACTCACACCCGGACCTCGAATATTTTGATTGGAGCGGGTGGTCGATTTACCCGAGGGTCGATTGATAACGTTTGGCTCTGTTGCAAATGGCTACGAGTTTTATCGGGATCTACGAGTCCGGCCTCGTGAGGCCGCGCGGTAGATCATCCTGGATGGCCAGAGCATATTACACCCCACCGCCCATCCTAACGAACTGAGGCTTCCGATTCGCCAGCAAACAAACTTATGCCACGGTGCTAATCTCTCTATGCCGGCCGTTGTCACTGAGGTTGTGCAGACCTACGACTTTGCCATCGCAAGGTTCCGCCGGTTCAGTTTCCCTGACTTCCAGAGATTGGACGATGTTGATAGTAACCCGTACGGTTGGCGCCTTCGAGGGATCAGTCAGATTAGGGTTGTGATGGATCGCCGGATCATACGCAGTGTGAATTCCGTGACGGACACACCGTTCTCGTTACGATCAACGCACGTTGTTCTTGGGCTTCCAGAGGGCTCTGCGGATGGGAAAGCCGACCGAGAACTGCAGGTTGGGGGTGTCGGGAGTGAGGCCGACACCGAAGCTGAGGTCGATGGTTCTGCCCGGGGCGTACAGATAAGACATTCCCAGCCGCAGTGTGCCTTCCACAAGGAAGGAAGCGGGGATGACCTGGTTGTTCAGCGTTGTAGCGCGGGTGAAGCGTTGATCCCATCCGATGGTCATCGAGGTCTCGGGATTGAGCGAGAGGATGGAGCCTAGCTGGAAACCGATTGCATCACCCGGCTTGAAGTGACCAGCAACCATCGTCGGCTGGCCGTTGGCATCGGTTGACTGGACCGTATGCGTGCCGTTCAGGTTGGCGGTGTAAGAGAGATTGCCGAAGAAGACGACAGGGTCGTTGGCCTTGGCGGCGGTAAGGTTTCCCTGCATAGCGTAGAACCCGGTGCCGAGGGCAGTCTGGCTGCTGTTGAGATTGAAGCTGTCGACACCGGTGGTGGTTTTGAAGCGGACATCGGCCAGAAGATCAGGCACACGACCGTGCTCGAGTGTGAGCTGCCGCGATACGCCAAAGGCGATGTCGCCAAGACCGAAGGTGCTCTGATTGGTCTGAGTGCCGTCGACATCGACGGTACGGTTCAACTGATAACCATAAGGCACGTAGGTCTCAAACTGAAGCTTGTGGGGAAGTCCGAGGCGGGTCGATAAGGTAGGCAGTAGAAGGTCTTTGCGGACGCGCTGTGAAGAGATGTCTCCGACCACGAGCACGGGAAGCAGGGCGAAGCCATCGATGTCGAGGCGATCGGAGGTCGAGCTGAAGTAGGAGGCGGTGTTGTCGATCTCCAACATGCCGGGGGGAAGCAGGAGTCCGCCGCGCACGATGAGGGCCTGATCGAGCGCCCGGCTGGCCTGACGCTCCTCAGTGTCGTAGCCAGAGTTGGTGACGACGGAGGTAACTGCGGCCGCGGTTCCTGCCTTTGGAGCCGGGGCAGAGACGGGCGTGCCGATGGGCTTGGGGCCAAGAAGATCCTTCGGAGAACTCGCGTTCGTAATGAAGCCAGAGTTGACGCGCAACTCAAGCTCCTGGACGCGCTGAAGGAGATTGCGGATGATAGCATCACGTTCGCGAAGAGCATCGCTGAGGCTCCTATTGACGGCTGCGAGCAGAGATTCCTGCTGGGTCATCGGGGCCTGCGCGGGCTGCTGGCGGGTCTGCAACTGATGCTGCTGCTGCGGAGGCGCGGCCGGAGGAGCCTGTTGACCTTGTTGAGCCTGGATTGCCGTGGCCGAGAGAACAAGGGCCCAGCAGATCAAGGGGGAGCCGTATTGCCTTATTCGGGGTGCCTGCATCGATCTAGCCTTTCGTTTTGAATGATTCAGTGGATCAGTAGAGATAATTCGGCGGAATCGCGACACCAATCTCGCGCTGAATGATGGTGGCGTCCGGAATAGTGCGGGATGCGACGGAGGCTCTCTTCTGAGTAAGCATCAGATCGGTTGGCGGCCGTACGACGAAGACGATGCCTTGCTTCCAGAGGGACTGGAAGCGATCGACGCGCATGGTGATATTGCCGAAGCCGGGGTCGGCGATGATGACGTGACCGTTGACGATGTTGTTCACCACGATGAAGTGATCGAATCCCTTCAGCCGGATGGGTACGATCACGGCGGTCTTCTGGGCCACGAGCTCTTCAATCGACATTCCGGTGTAGCCCTGGGCATCGTAACCGCGTGCGTCGGCGAAGCGCTTCAGATCGAGCAGCGAAAAACCTCCGCGGTTACGCACCTTGACAGGATCGACGCGGTGGAGAATCCAGACGACGATAGCGGTCTCGGGCGTATTGTCCTTGAACTCATAGGTCAGCAGAGTACTGAGCGCGGCGGCGCCGCAGCTCATATCCCACCGCTGCCGGACGACACCTTCTCCGCGAATATCTTTTAGGCTGCGAACGTTCTTGCTGTAGGGGTCTGACTGGTTATTCGCTTGAGAGTGAACCAAGACTGGGAAGATCAGAGCGCTCGCCATGATCAGCACGAGCGCTCTTGAGGAATGCCTGAACGATGAAACTTCGAAAGACATTAGGGTTTCCCATGCAGGTTGGACTGTGTGAGTGTACCCACAGTGGAGTTGATGTTGATGTTGAGATTGAGCAGGACATTGACCACTGAGTTCACTGCGTTGATGTTGACCAGAGAACTCAGATTCTGCTGCGCATTGCCGGCTATGTTGAGCGTGCCCTGGGTGGTGCTGCTGCTTCCCAGAGGTGCGTTCAAAATGCCAAGTGTGCCGTTGGCCGAGACCACGCCGTTGGGCGTCGGCGTTGAGCCCTGAAACCTGACG
Organism: Edaphobacter sp. FHG110511_03; assembly: GCF_059115365.1. Classification (NCBI taxonomy): domain Bacteria; kingdom Pseudomonadati; phylum Acidobacteriota; class Terriglobia; order Terriglobales; family Acidobacteriaceae; genus Edaphobacter; species Edaphobacter sp. FHG110511_03. The sequence continues at coordinate 500,207 of NZ_JBZYWL010000005.1, forward strand.
ACGCCATCGGAGAGTCCGGCCGAAATGCTCCCGGCCGTCACCTGGTCGAGGACGGCGTCGCTCATAGGCTGCGCCTTGGTCTGCAGACGAGCTTTGGCCGACGATTGCGCGCCGGCCTGCACCAGTCCTGCCGAACTTAGCAGGCTCAGAGCCGCTATCACAAGAATTCGTTTCATACATACTCCTTGAATCCAGTGAAGGAGCGAGCGGACGCGAGTGGATCAGGCAGAACTCGCTACCTGATCCGCTCGCGCCGATCGCTCTTAGCGGATCTGGTTGATGCTGTTGACCTGGTTGATGCTTGGGGCCGAGTTCATGTTCGAGGTGCGGGCAACGTTGACGCCGTTGGAGACCATACCGCCAGCAGCGTTGACGATGTTGAGTCCAGAAGCGTTCGCCTGCGCGCTGTCCGCGAGCATGACGGTGTAGTTGTTAGTTGCGTTGACCGACGATCCGTCGACAGCAACATACTTGCCAGTGGCGTTGTCAAAGGAGACCGCGCCCTCCTTGGAGTAGTTCAGGTCGAGGGACTGAACGGTGTGGTTGGAGTAGCTGTCGGAGTCAGAGTTTGAGACCTTCGTCGAGAGGCTCTGGCTCTTGTCGTCCGTCGCCGCGAGGGTGTCGACGTCGGCCTTGCTGGCTTCCAAGCTCGAGCTCTTCGTGGAAGACGTGTTGGCCTTCAGAGAAGCGTTCTCAGAGTTGCTGGTTTTGAGCGAAGCAGACTTCTGCGACGACTTGTCAGCCGAAGCGTCGAGCGAGTCGTTGTTGCTTGCAGACTTGGAAGCCGAAGCGTCCAACGCTGCAGCGGTGGAGTTAGAGTTCTGCTTGGCAGCAGCGGTCTGCAGTGAGGCACTCTTCGAGGAAGAGTCGTCGCTTTTAGACTTGGAAGCCGAAGCGTCCAACGCTGCAGCAGTGGAGTTAGAGTTCTGCTTGGCAGCAGCGGCCTGCAGTGAGGCATTAGCACTCTTCGAGGAAGAGTCTTTGGTCGAAAGCGAAGCTTTGTCGTCCTTGCTCGCCGAAGCATTCGCATCCAAAGAGTTCTGCTTGCTGGCGCTAGCGTCAAGCGACGCGCTCTTCATGTCGCTCTTGTTCGTCGTCAGGCTGCTGGTGTTGGCATGGCTAGTGGCCAGGGCTTGGTTATGCGTCTTGGAAGCATCGACCGATTTATTGAAGCTGGTTTGGTGCGAAGCGTTCTTGTCAACATCCGAAGAGGCTTGGACGCTGAGATTGGTGTTCGCACCGCGGTTGTAGTTGTCGATCGAGGCATCCGACTGGCTCTGCTGCTCGATCACGTTGCCCTGGGTAACATTGGCGCCGCTGTTGCTCAGCGGAGTCGAGACTGTACCGCTGTAGACGTTGACGCCGTTGGCAACCTGCGCGTCCGAAGACGTCACGATGTTGACGCCCGAAGCGCCACTCAGCGAGCTCCCCGACAGATTGACGGTTCCGCTGTTGTTGTCGTTGACGGTGGAGTTATTGGCTGCGAGGGCGCTGTTCTCTTCGCCAGCGGCGGTGACGCTGTCCATCTGGTTATCACGCAGGGCGTGCGTCTTGGTCTGATTCTTGTCCGGCGACTTCTTGCTCTGGCCAAAGGCCTGTCCAGAGACGACTAAGGCTGCAACGAGAGTAGTAGTAGTTACGAGATTCTTCACTTTTGCCTCCACGGCTTGGTTACATAACTCCACCGTCTACGCGGACGCTGCCGCATAGAGGCCAATTCAACACCTGCAAGCCACAGGGGCTTCGAACAGGTATCACGGATACACGGGTCCCAGGCAGCTTCCAAAAGAGGAAGAGAGCCGCAATCTCACACCGCCGCACACCTCGTTTGAGTAGGCAGTGTTCGAACGTAAAGCAAATTAAGTTCATTGATCTGTTATGAAAATCCGCTCCAAATCGCATCCAGCTCGATGCGTTTGAAATAAGCCCGACCTTGGAGAAGCGCCATCTTCATGCCAACTTTTCCTCTTTCAAATCTGCGCAAACCGAGCCCTTTTTTATCCGAGGTCGCAAGGGTGGTTTGCACGTAAAAGTAAAATCCCAGCGTTCAGGCATGTCGTTTGCACACTGTATTAACAAACGAGCATGGATTCTTATTCCATGTACAAACTTGCATTCGAGGACGAACGACGATAGGTGGATTAGCAGGCTGTAGCGATCCCCGAGAAGGCAGAGCGCTGGGAAGTCCCCTCCGGTGTGTGAGGACAAGCTGAAGTCCAGTCGCTTGGCTCGACAGAGCCGCCGACTTCGAGGGGAGTCGAGGCCGCACGCCCCGAGGCCGGGGATTTCATACCATCGCCGATGGAGCGAATCGACAACATAAGCCTCCAGTCGCTCATCGCCGGGGTTTTGCTTGACAGGCTTCGCGCCGGTCGTGGCGGATCGGACAGAGGTTGCCAGTTTGCGTTCTCTTCATGTTCGAGGCAAAGGTTGTGCAAGAGGGGTATGCTCGGCTCATGGGCGAGAAAATACTTTGTGCGCTTGCCACGGAAGGCAGGTTCACGAGCAAAGGGTTGTCTTCTACGGACTCAGACGGGGATCTTTGCACGAGTCTCGCGAGGAAACTGTTGCAGCAGGACGGCGTTCGTAAGTCAGCAAGCTCGCTCTAGGCCAACGTAGGCAAGGAGCAATACCAAAACCATTCCAAACGTAGTTAACATCACAAGGCTATCGCCTGATTGTCGCTCAGCTTGAAAGGGCCAGTTCTCCCGCACATGCCAGAGGAACACGCCTTCTAGAAGAATAGAGTTTGCGATGGACTGTGGTTATGAGCGAAGAGACTGGTGTTGGTCCACCACATTCTTGGGAGCCTTGATTGCTGCCTTTGAATTTTCCCTGCCACAACGTATTAGCACATTGTTCATGGTCTCTTGAATACGGGTATTAGGCCTGTGGAGTTTTCGGGTTGCTTTACAGACCAGTTTGGTAAGCATAAAACGGTCCGAAATGAGAGTCATCGCGTTGAAGACCAGATCAGAACGCATAGAAGAGTCCTCCAACAACAGTTGGCAATTTGCCAATTTCTTACAACAAGGAAAACTATTTGCTGGGCTAAGTGGCTTTGCCCCGCGGTGATCGCACATGTGCTTATATTTCAGGTACTCCGATGCGCAAAAGGGTTAGGTTTTGCTGGAAACGACCGCAGAATCGATTTTCGGTTTGAAGCGACGCATTCTACGTAGCCTTTGGAGAAATGAGAAGCGGATACTCCATCGAAGCGGCGGATGTTTAGAAGAAGTGAGTTTCGGTGAACTATCCACTGAGATCAGCGCTTCAATCATTTCGACACTAATATAGGGAATCACAGTAAGCTTGCAGTGGTACACCTTTCATTGCATCTTCCTAAAAAACACTTCGATACAGGTTTTATTCCAAGAACAGCGGCAGGTTCGTGCGATCAGTAACCAGACGGTTGATGCAGGCGACAGGTTATAGCTATAAAGCGGTGGGGTTTTGCTGCGCTTAGGCGAAGAAGAGGAGTAGCGGGAGGAATGGGACTACAACCACAAGCCGCCCAAACTTGCCAGCGTGAGCTCGGACGGCGTCAGCCAGAACGTCGTCGAGAGAAGGCCGACGCACATGACCTCACGACTAAGCCGCATGTCAAATACGAGGTGCGCTTCGTAAACAAGATGTTCAACATCTTCGATATAGCTGCCTCATGGAAGCAGCACAATGGACGAACTTCGACTAACAGAGTTAGTGCAACAGAGCCTTAATGACAATCAGTTGTGTGATCAACACTAAAGTCTTCGCAGTGGTTGCCCGAACTTCAGGTTAAGGTACATGCAAATGTGATCCTTAATCACGCGAGACATCTAAGAGAATCACGCGTGCATCATCCAACATGTGTGGAAACAGATCTCGGGCCACAAGCGTCATTCCCAAATCTCTCATTCATGCTACGGAGCTTCCCTCTTCCTCGCACTCCTCCCGGACCGGCGAAAGACGCCAGTCCGGCCAGAGTTGATCTAGAAGCTCACTCGTCCGCCGAACTGCAGTTCCCGATTGTCGGTTGACGTGCTTCCGATGACTCCGACATTCGAGGGATTACTGATATTCGCTCCAGGCCCTCCAGAGTTGGCCGGATTCAGCACATTGAATGCCTCTGCGCGGAACTGGAAGGTGACCACCTCGGCGAGCAACCTTCTCGACTCGGGAAATAAGAACTTCAGCGAGCTTATTCGAGTGGGAACGATGGCCGAAGCGCCGACCAGTGTCGAGGTGATCGCCGGTCATATCGCAAAAACCTGAAGCTCGCTTTATCGGTCTTAGATTCCAAGCTGCAGACCCTCATCATCAGAGGTCTGCCCCGCATCCCCTCCAACCGGAGACAAATTCAAGACGGCTCGCTGTTGCAGCATGCGGGCGTCGGAGGCCATCACACCTAGGCCAATCATTCCCGGCAGTAGACAAGCTGCGTAGCCCGACTGCCTAGCAAAGATAGCGCAAAGCCCGATCCCCGTTGCTGAAGCAATAATCCCAATGATCAGGAATGGCCGCTCGCCGAAGCGGGTACTCATCCATCCGGTGCGGCTCGCAAAAATAAACATCACCGCAATGCATAGCAAGAATGCAGCCCCCGTCGCTACGGCATCCAGATGTTTTATTTGAATGGTGAAGAACGGAACCATACAGGTTTAAGCATTCCTACAGTTATCTTCGAGCTCTACTCCGATTCAGTCAGGCTATGTAGTTTGGTTTGTTTACCATGTTCGCCTCTATCGGATCCCGTCATTTCCGATAGGGCGCATTTCGATCAGTCGAATGGCCTAGAGAAATCCATAGGTGAACCGCCGTGGATCTCAATGGTCGAACTGGGCGTTGCTCCTCATAAAGTCGAAGCGTCATCTTGACGCATAACGCATTTGAATTGTCGATTCCGAGGCCGACCTAATGACTAACTCCGAAAGTTCCAAATCGCGTCCGAAGGTTATCATCCTGGGCGCGGGTTTTGCGGGCCTGAATGCAGCCAAGACCCTAGGCTCCGCCCACGTCGATGTAACGGTCATCGACCGCAATAACCGCCACACATTTCACCCGTTGCTTTACCAAGTCGCTCTCGCCGTGTTGAGTCCAGGGGATATTGCACAGCCAATCCGTTCCATCCTCGGCAATCACAATAATGTCGAAGTGCTCATGGAGGAAGCTTGTCAGATTGATCTTGTCGCTCAAACTGTGGGCTTGAAAGCTGGTGTCAAACTTCCTTACGACTTTCTGATCGTCGCCACCGGCTCAACACACAGCTACTTCGGAAAAGATGAGTGGGCCAGCATCGCGCCTGGCCTCAAAACCATTGAAGACGCTACTGAGATCCGCAGAAGGGTGCTGCTCGCGTACGAACTCGCCGAACGGCAGATGGTCGAGACCGGCTTCCACGCCCCGCTGAAATTTGTCATCATCGGAGGTGGTCCCACGGGGGTGGAGCTTGCCGGAGCGATCTCCGATATTGCGAATCTCTACATGCTACGAGACTTCCGGCATATCGACACATCGTTAACAGAGGTCTGCATCCTCGAAGGCTCTACCTCTATTTTGGCGACGTACCCAAAGAAACTCCGCCAGAAAGCCGTGCGACAACTCGAAGCCTTACGAGTTGATTTTCTGTGACTGTTCGTTCACAGATGTTTTCGTTTTCAGTAGGTCGTGCTCGCTTCCAATTCCTCAAAATTAAGCGGGCTTCCATTGGCGTCTAACCACTTCCTCTGAGCGTCGCCTTCAATCGTGCTTTGGGACATCAACTCGCGAGCGAGAGGTTCGATCAGCGGTTGATCCGTCCGCAGAAGCCGCGAGGCCAACTTGTATCCGGCATACGCAAAGGGGTCGGTGTCTGTCAGTGCTTTCGCTACACCCCAATCGACCGCAGTCATCCGTATATCAAGCGCACTCGACATGTCGGATACAACCTCTTTGCGTAAATCATCCGAAATCGGGTCACTAATCGCCTGGTCCACGATCGATCCAATGTAGACGAAGGCGAAGGCTCTACCTAGCAGCTTCGCGTCATTCTTGAACGAGTCTCGCTGGCTCTTCCAGTCGCATACGATACCACCGTGGCGTTCGCTACTACTAGTAACCGAAAGCTGCGTGACCGGAAATCCCGCACGATACGCCATTATAGCCCGTGCGGCTAGATATTTTGCGCTTTGGTGTTGTAACGCGTTATTTTCTGGCATTGAATCAACTCCTTACATTTCTCTTAAACGATCACTTCTGTTTCTAGACAGTGCGATTTGGCTCTCAGCTTCCATAAGCCAAGGTTGTTACCAAGAGCAGCGTTGCACCTATGGTCGCGACGAGACACAAAGCGCAACTCCAGACCAGCCAAACACTTACCACACTCTTAAACCTGCGAGTGGTCCCAGGGAACCAGCGAAGAACAACACCTTCATTAGAAGATTGAAGCGCTCCGTGAAATGGTGCCAGTAGGATCAAATACCTTTGTGATAGGTCCCATTTCGGCTGGTTGAGCTAGATTCACAACAAGTTCCTCATCTGTTTGGGCATCGAGTTTCACTTCGTGTTGGCGAATAACTTTTGGAGCTCGCCACACGCCATGAAGTCTTTCGTAAAGTCGTCCGAATCATCGGTAGCGAGAAACGCCTCGGTGAGCTTTCCGATTCGCCGACAAACTGTCTGCGAGATGCCCAAACCTGCGCTGAGACGCCGGACTCCAAGTTTGGCGAGATCAGCTGCCTTGGGAAGACCAGGCCATCCGAGAAGGTTTACGGGCAGCTTTGTTCCGACAGTGATCTGGGCGATCTGCGTCAATTCGGTCAACGCCGAGACAAAGAGACCATCGGCTCCCGCTTCGGCGTAGAGGAACGCTCGCGCCAGCGTCTCTTCGGCCTTGTTTTCGTCTGGGGCCAAATTTTGGAAATACACATCGGTCCGTGCGTTGACGAAGACATCTATCTTCATCGCCGATGCCGTACGCTTGATCGCCTCGATCTTTTTCGCCAACAGACTTGGCTCGTCCGCACCGTCCTCGATGTCGATGCCCGCGATACCAGCACCCAGGACGGGTTTGAGATTCTCGCTAACGAGTTCGAGATCGTCTGAGTAGCCTGCTCCCATATCGATGGATACCGGCACTTTTACACCCTTGACCAAGTCGCTTGCCAGTTGGGCCTGTCGCTCGAGCGGCAACTTGTTGCCATCGGGATAGCCCAAGGACCAAGCCACACCAGCGTTTGTCGTTGCGACGGCCTTCGCTCCGAATAACTCAGCAAGCCTGGCTCCTCCAACATCCCAGACATTCGGAAGGAGTAGAGGTTGATCCGCTCTTGAATGAAGCGCCCTAAATACTCGGGTCTTAGGCATGGGTATGTTGGCCTTTCAGATTGATCAGGAAGAGTTCTTCGACTGCTGACCAAGGGGCCCGCTGTCGTGCTCTGCGAAATCTCGAACTTGGCCTTCTTGAAATCCTTCAGGGCCGAGCTTTCGTTTCGGGATTGTCGGCAACGGACTGAGGGTTCGGGGTAGTCATGCGATAGCTGGTGTGTCGTGATCACTCACGGCATTTCTAACCATACCGAACGGGATTCACCCGAAAGTCCGGTTTGTGCGTCACGGAGTCCATCGTACTGTTTTTATGCGAACAGAGTACACCGTCAATGTTGTCAGCCTAGTGGCTGACTTTTCCTTGGTCTTCCCTTCGCAACCTGATGTGTTCTATAGAAAGAAGGCGTCGCTGCGGCCTAGAGATTGTCGTGCAGGTAGAAATTATTCGGGTTGAGCCGATCTCAACTAATCTGGAACGATGGAAGGCTCCGACTTCGGTTGTAGGTGGCATGGCGTCACTATCTAGGTCTCTGGGCTTCCCTTTTTCGCCCCTGACTCCGGCGAGGTCGGTTGACGCGCCGATTGAAAGACAAACAGAACTCGGCTCAAACCGCCGAAGCTCTGCGTTGAAACAGCGGGTTCGTCGCTCGCCAACGTGTTAAAGTGCAATGTCTATTGCACTTCCGTAGAAAAGGTTCGCGAAAGTCAATGCATCGCAGCCCTCTGAGCAAATCACATCTAGCAAGTGCATCCGAAATTGAGAGGAGCAGATAATGTTTTCGGTCCTATTCGAAGTTCAACCGAAACCAGATCAATGGGATGCGTACCTGGAGTACGCAAAAATGCTCAGACCGGAGCTTGAACAGGTTGAAGGATTCGTCGAAGCACGATGAGGTCCAAGAGTTAGGACGTGGCGAAGTGCTTCTCGACTACCCCATCTCCGTGTTGGCCAGATCACACACGACACGCAGTTACCTGAAGGGATGGAGCTGCGAGAGCAGCAATTAGACGAGACCGAGGTTGGGGTCGGGACTACCGTGGTTCTCATTGACGCCAAACGCCCCTCAGATTGAAAGGAAACGACTGATCTCGCCGATCGTGCTGAATGGCTGGGCCTTCAATATCCAGCTCAGAGATGTCAGCTTCAAGGGCCTGAATGAGTTTTCGAATTATCAATGCATTATCGCTCGCGCTCATTGACCCCGAGACTATCATGGTTTGTAGTGGATAAGATCGATGACAATTACCTCACTATCCGAAGATCGTCGTTCAAGAACACGATTCCGGGTTGGACAATCTTGGCATAAACGCCGGCCCTTCCTTGATGGAATTTATCTAGTATTTTCATGATGTCGAAGACGGGTTCTTCAAACTCGGATTGATTGGGTCATGAGTCACTACTCGGCAACGTGGAATGCGATCAATGATCTGAACGATTGCGCTCTCGCCGATACAGAGCCGTTTGCCGATCCATTCATCCTCGGCGAAAGGCCCAGCAGTTAGATCAAGAATTAGATTGGCGCGAAAACGACGCTCATGGATGGATCGACCCACTTCTGAAGAGATGGGCAATCGTCTGACGCGAAACCAGTGAGAGCGGTCTAACATCTGTCTGCGGAACTTCTGACCGAATCAATTGAAAGCGTGTTGTTCGTGAGATATGGGTTTGGAAATATTCAATCAATTGTGGAGAGTCGACGGGATAAATTTCTCCGGTAGGAGTTGCAACGCTGACTACGTCATCCTTGATCAGATTGGCTCTATACCCGAGCATCGCACGACGTTCTTTGCCGGAGAGCCGGAGCATGCCTGGAGGCGCATTGGAGCTTTGAAATGCATAGAATCTATCGCCCTCAAGACCTGACGGCTTCAGCAGAGCTTGTTTCAGCGAAACTCCCGCCATGCTTTTTACCGGATATTGAAAGACCGATGCGATATGACCGATAGAGAGCATACCTTGCTAAGCACAAACGAGAAGTTTGACCGTACTCCTCCACACCGACTGAGAGGTTTCTGATGGCACAGCTGGACAACGCAACTGCAACAGTCGTCGGCTCCGGTCCCAATGGTTTGTCCGCAGCAATAGTGCTTTCAGCCGCAGGTATCCCGACGACAGTATTTGAAAAGAACAGTCGCCCAGGAGGAGGATGTTCCAGTGCTGAGATGGCATTGCCTGGATTTATTCAGGACCTTGGCTCCGCCGCGTATCCCTTGGGCAAAGCGAGCCCTTTTTTTTGCTCTCTTCCGATAGATATTCCATGGATCGAGTCACCTGCGTCCTGTGCACATCCTCTCGATGACGGAACTGCAGTCGTGGTTGAGCGGTCAATCGACGCGACCGTGGAGGGGTTAGACGAATGCGATAGAAACGCCTATCAATCCCTCTTTGAACCTTTGGTTAGGAATTTTGGAGAGCTAGTCGAGGAGGTCCTTGGGCCAATTCAGCACTTTCCTCTTCATCCTTTGCTTCTCGCGCGCTTCGGGTCGATGGCTTTGTTTCCAGCTGCAGATTTGGCCCGTTCTCATTTCAAAGGAAAACGAGCCCAGGCCCTCTTCGGCGGAGTCTCGACCCATTCCATTCTTCCTCTGGAGAGCATCGCGTCCTCTGCTGTGGGTCTCATCCTCCTGGCTGCTGGACACTCTGGTGGATGGCCCATACTCGGTGGCGGAGCCCAATCTCTCACGAACGTTTTGATCCGACACCTTGTTCAGTTGGGTGGAACGATTGTCACTGCGCATGAGATTACTCAAATGCCGCACACAGATCTCGTACTTGCAGACCTCACGCCTCACCAGTTGTTACGACTGCAAGATTTAGAGCTGGCTCCTCGGTACGTTGAGAAGCTCAAGGGATTCCGCTACGGGCCTGGCGTCTTCAAGATCGACTATGCCCTCAGCTGTCCCATACCGTGGGCCGCTTCAGAGTGTTCCCGTGCTGCCACAGTCCACATCGGCGGCTCTCTCGAAGAGATTATCGAGGCCGAACGTACGCTTGGCTTGGAGCGGCCCTTCGTCCTCCTCGGACAACCATCCCTCTTTGACTCCACTCGTGCGCCGACAGGAAGCCACACCGCATGGGCTTACTGTCATGTTCCGAATGGCAGTGCGATTGACTACACCGAAGCTATAGAGAATCAGATCTCACGCTTTGCACCTGGTTTCCGTGATTGCATTCTGGCTCGTTCTGTCTCCACTCCCGCCGCACTGGAACAATGGAATCCGAACCTTGTTGGTGGCGACATCTTGGGTGGCTCCATGAACCTTCGACAACTTATCTACCGCCCAACCTCAGAGCTTTATCGTACTTCGAAGAGGGGTTTATATCTTTGCGGGGCTTCCACCCCGCCAGGAGGCGGTGTGCATGGGATGGCTGGCTATCACGCAGCTCACGTTGCACTCGCAGACTTGGGGAGCTAGCGCGCAGGTCCTTTTTGCGGTCATGCTTGATATGAAAAGAGCCAACACTCGCATAAATCAGAAGGGTACGTCTGTGTCTCAACTGTACTTAGCTACAGGTCTCTTCTTTTACGCCGGAATTACGATGAAAAAGACGAAGCGATCTAACGCATGGTGCAAAGGCAACGCATTTACATCGTTGACGACGAAGTGTTGATCGCAAGAAACACTGGCAGCCATCTTCGAAGAGAGCGGCTACGAGACGGAATATTTCACTTGTCCCCGTGCTCTTCTTGCAGCAGCCGGCACACAACCTCCCGATGTCTTGGTGAGCGACTACGCGATGCCAGAACTGTCAGGTATCGAACTTGCCAGAAGGATCTTTGCACTGTGCCCAGCGTGCCGGATCTTTTTGCTTTCCGCCACTGAGTTATCTTTGATCGAAACATGGGTCGCCAAAGTCCCTACGCCAGACTTTACTTTTTTCAGCAAGCCCGTTCAAGTAGTTCAACTGTTGGATGCCGTGGCCCATGCGTTACGAACTGTGTGATGACCAAAACTGCGAGTCTCCAGTCTCCTAAATAGATTTGAGCGTAGTACGCACTTTCCGCAAAAAATGAAAGATAGATTTCGCGGTTCAGCCGTTGAGCGTCTTACATATCACTAATAGGCGGTGGCGCTGGAGCGTAACGCCAGAATACGATGGCGGATGCCCGGCGTTTCCTGAGTGAATCTGTTGTCCCGCTGACGCTCGGCTAAGCCCTCTGACGCAAATAGTGCTTGGGCATCCACGATACTCAAGCACTATTTGCGAAGCTATGGAAAACATACGGCTTGGAAGTTAGGCAATCCACGAGACCTCACGGATGAACGCGGATAATTGTCTTCCCCTTCGTTAGCTCGGTCGGACTGAAGACAGCAACAGCATCGTCGAGCGTAGCCACGTTGCCGATGTTTGTCCGAAGCCGACCATCCCGGACCCGCTGGACGAGCTCACTCAATTGGGCACGATCGGGTACGACGACGAAGTCGATCGTCAAGCCATCAGCGGGCCGTGCGTCGGTCGGGCCAGTAATAGTCACAAGTGTACCTCCGGCGCGAATTATGCCAGCAGACCGCTTCGCGATGTCGCCGCCGAGAACATCGAAAACCAGATCGACCCTACCAACATCTTCCAGGGTATCGCTATCGAGGTCGACGAACTCCTGTGCGCCGAAGTCGAGAGCCGTCTGACGGCCGGCAGCGCGCCCGGTGCCGATGACATATGCACCGGCCTCACGTGCGACCTGTGTTGCCATCGAACCGACTACGCCGGCTGCACCATGAACAAGGACGCTCTGCCCCGCGCGAAGGCGGCCATGCTCGATCAGCCCTTGCCACGCGGTCAGGCCCGACATCACAAGTGCTGAGCCCACCGTGAAGTCAACGTCGCCCGGCAGCGGCGCGAGGTTGCGTGCCTCGACGGCTACATACTCCGCCAGCGTGCCGTCGCGAGTCCAGTCCGTTAGGCCGAACACCCGCTGCCCTACCGACAGCCCCGTCGTTCCATAGCTGAGGGCGGTAACCACTCCGGCCACCTCATGGCCGGGGATCGAAGGCGTCCGGTCACGGCCGAGGTGGTCGACCCACGTCGAGGGCCACGAGAGCTCATCGACGGTGAATCCCGACGCATGAACCTTAACAACGACATCGCCATAGTTCGGGCCCTCCCCCGTCGGCTCGGGCCGCTCCACCAGCTTCATTCCGGCCGTTCCCGCGGCCTGATCCGTCACAACGATTGCCTTCATGATAATTTGCTCCTCGGTTATATGTCCCTTTTAGTAGAAATGTTGCGGGATGGAAAGCCCGTTCGATATCTAATGCGAGGGGCCACGAGTAGTTGCTGAAGGCAAAGGTGGAACAGCACCTTGCCAGTGATTGAGGTGACTTCACTCCCCGAAACCGCTCGGCAAAGCAACGATTTTGACCAGGGACACATCATCGACAATCTTTCTAAGAAAAACTTGCTTCTGTTGTAGCGTCGGAGCTCATCGTGATGGCTCCGTTAAGTCCGGTCGGAAAGAAGCCGCCCTGTTTGGCATTTGCCTGCATGCCGAAGGCGAGGTGCAAGACCTGGCCAGCTGTCCGGGCTGCGACAAGGCCATTTTTCAACTGAATAGAGAGGTACTGTGAGACCTGTCCGCTAGGGGGAGGAATCAGGTCAGCGCCATCAACCGGCGATGACGGAATCTTCAAACGAGCGACCTGAGTATGAATGCTGCCCGCATGTTCAGCTTCAGCCGCAAGAAGACGTGCAGCCGTAGTAATAATTTCGGGGGTTCTAAGCATACCGACAGCCCCCGCATATGCCGTCACTCCGATATCCTCCAGAATGCGCGCGACGGTAAGAAAGTCAGTCTGGTTGCCGAAGCCAATACCCAGAGCATCCAGATTGATATTGGGTTTCGCAACGGCCGCTGAGCCGAGCGCGTCTCGCAACAATACAACATGTGCTCGTTCATCTGATCCAATCTCAGCGGCAATCTCACGGCTGAAGATCTCGTTATTGTCGAATTTAACCTGAAAACCACCAGCTGTTGCGCCACCAGTCGCAGGATTATCGCCCGTTGCCTTACCATCGATGCCGATGCCAAAGCTCGTGATCGATTTGCCCGTCACGGCATAGGTGTAGAACTCCGCTTCGAGATATTCAAGATTCAGTGCGAAATTGAGTATGTCGGTTTCCGTAATGGGCTCCGACTTTCTAGTTGGCGATCCTCCGCCACCCATCATCGCGCTCGCGGTGTCGATTTTCTTCATAAAACGTTCGCGATTTGGCGAAGCAGATGCTAGGTCGTCATACATGTTCTTGGGCATGGAATCCTCCAATATTTATCTGTTGTGGACCGTCGATGACCTGCCTCGGGGAACGGTCGGCCAAGTGACGCACAGAGGCGAAGAGTAGCGGCTAAAGCTAAACAATTCCGTGAAGTGCAGGCGTCCTCTAATTCCTTTACACCCACCGAACGGGAAGAGCTTAAGGGCAAGTATCGACTGCAGACCATATATTAGTCATCCCAAAACATGCAGGATCAAGCCTGTTGTTTTCTTCAGGCGGAGTTGATCGGTGGTCTACTTGGGAAATTGAGCTTGCAGTCGTAAATCCGCGAATCCTGATGGGAAAACGACACCCTATATGGAACAAACCTTCGATATCGCGCAGAATCTTCCCTGAATAATGAGCCCGACACGATATGTTCTTCTAACTGCGCGAAATATTTCGCGTTGCTCGCATTTAGGCAACCAACTCGGACGGACAATACCAAAGGTGAAGAGTCGCCTGCAAAATGAATTGCAGCTTCAGTCAGTCTCGTCATTCCGACGATCGAGCTCAATCCGATACGAAGGACAACACTATGTTCTCTGATTCAATTGGCTTGGTGAAACTGGGCCACCCACATTCGTCGTCATATTTATTAGAAGACGCAAATAACGGCTTTCCAGAGACGACATAGAAATAAATCCCTGGTTCCTTGTTGTTCTAATGTTCATTTTGAAATGGTCACTCGGTCCCATTCTCCTGGGTCAAACGGTATTGTGTTCACGCGACGAGTTCACGATCGATTCGGGGGCGCCGATATTCTTTCATGCATCCCTCCCACATTATGAAGTGATCACTCAGATAGCGCGATATGTGGATGATGTGCCTATTGGCTTTGATAAAGCTACTCCGCTCTCGGTAGATCATAAGCGGCCTTAAGCGAGTCCGTCAGGGTCCAAAATGCTGCACCGAGAAGAGCGAGGTCTTTGATCAGGAATTCGCCGACGCCGAGCGACAGGGCTGGAAAACCTCCTAAGCTCGGTTCCCAACCAGGTGTGGTCAGAATAAACGAGAGGGTTGTTAGAAACATGAAAACAGCGACGATACTCCCCACGGAGGAGGCTTTGGGAAACCAATGTCGAACAGCGATAAGCGTTGCTATGACTAATTCAACGACACCGATGATCATGGTGAAGTGATGAACCGTCCAGATGCCGTAGCCCCAACTGATCAGAGGGCTGTGTGCAATCAACGGCTGAATGCCCTTGGTTTCATATTCTGTGCCTTTCATGCCAGCGATCCATCCGATCGCCACAACCAAACCGTAACGCAGGAACGCATGTCCTATTGGATCGATCCGAGCCACCCGGGCTGCCCAGACATTTGTCGTCACAGTAGATGGATTATTCATCAAAACCCTCCAAATGGGAATTTGCACCTTCACGAGACGCAGATCATTCTGATGTCTCGCGCGTAGCCACAGCGGTGCGCCTGACCACTTCAAAGTCTCGCGCAAGGCGAAGCTCTTCTCCCCAAGGGAATCTTCTGGAAGGCAACTGTCGTTTTCTATAGGGTTGAAAACCTGTTAGCTTTACATCTCAGTGAAACGGCGAGTAAGTAATGGATGGTGGCATGAGGCAGGCGCTTCGCTCCCAATTTAGCGAGAGCGCCTCACGATCCAGAGTAATCATTGGTTATCGAGACGCCATGACTTCAGGCGCACAAGCACGGGTAAATGCACTCCTGTGGACCGCCATGCCGATCTCAGCACCAACTTGATCCCCTATTGCGAGAAGTAGGAGAATACCTCAGGCCATGCGACGTCAAAATCGCATTAGCGATTTATCCCTCACCGAGAACGTTGCTGACGAGAATCTGCTGAGTGACATTGTTTCGCCCGGCTCCAAAACGTTGACTCTTTTATATCGGGGAAAATATAGAGGTCTTCATGATGGTAGATGTCCGCCGTACAGTCTGTCCCATAGATCCGAATCGCTATGAACATCGAAAATAGCAAGGCACTGCGCTGAGTCGTTACAGGTCACCTCCATACCTGGAAAGACCCAGGGCTTGGGAGCGTCAAGCGGCAACCGTGCTATCGCACGTAAGATATATGGCATCGCGCACAAATCATGGTGGCAGGTATAGCATCATATCGAGTTTGCGGTCTATACGTGCCTGTACGAATTTGTCTGCCCATGCTTCTCGTAAAGCTTCATGCTGTTCGCTGCCGCCCTTGAATTTGGGGCCCGCCCATTGAGGATCTCGCGGGAGTATGGACTTGAAGATCTGCTTTGCGCCATACGGCGCCTGGGTGCATTCCTTTAGGATGGAGACTCATTACACCTGCTCGTAAATTTATGTAATGCTTGCCCTTACACTGTCATTGCGCTAAGGAATACGACAGAAATCCATACGGCGGCGACGTCGCAACTCTTTTCCTCCTCGAATGGAAAAACGCCTTCGAGTCGGCGTCGGCTGGTGGCGGGGAGCACAGTCCGGGCTGAAGTTCGTCGCTATGGGCCTGATCGCGGTGGACCAAACGGTGATTACGACTGCTAAACGCGGTTCTCAACTACGACACCTAACGGGAAGCTGCTTGCCAGGGCCGGCGGCTATACATCGCCGACATCATCATTTCTTATGCCCGTTTCCCCATCTGCAGTTTGCTTCCAATCGTCAGGACTACCGTGCTCTATGCGTGTTACGTTCACCTGCTCGTGACCCACGACGAGCCGGCCGCGTAACGTTGCATCCTTGTCAACTTTCGGTCTCAGATCTCCCGGCTAAATTCGGGTGGACGCAGGTAATCTTAGCGTAAAGACAGTGCCTGCATGTCTCTCACTTCGGACGTGTAACGTGCCACGGTGAACATCAGAGATCCACTTCGCGATAGCCAATCCTAGTCCGGTACCTTCGGTCTCACTTCGCGATGGGTCTGCACGAAAAAAACGATTGAAGATATAAGGAAGATCGCCTTCGGAGATTCCAATACCGGTGTCGGTGACCATCAACTGTGCTTGATCCGCTAGTTGGACGACGCGAACTTCAACGGTCCCGGAGCGCTGGGTATATTTGAACGCGTTGTCGATCAGAATCCATGCCAGTCGTTGCAGCCCCAGCAGGTCCCCTAGGACAAAGATCGGTCGTTCAGAAGATATGGAAACATGAAAGGATAACCCTTTGGCTTCAGCGTGCGGAGATGCCATCTCGCAGACGTTCTCAATTATCTTTCCGAAGTTGATTGATTCAAAGGTCTTCTCTTGCGATCCAAAATCAGCACGAGCCAGTGTGAGCATATCTTCGATCAGGATGCTAGCTTTTGAGGTCTCTTCCAGAATGTCCTGAAAGGCCCTCTGGCTCATTGGATCGGTTGTCCCCCGCTTCAAGGCTACCTCTGCAACTACACGGGTAAAGGACAAAGGGCCACGTAATTCGTGCGAGGCATCAGCCGTGAACTGTTTGATCTGGCTAAGCGCCGATCCCAACCGCTCCAACATGCCATTGCATGTCTCAGTGAGGCGCTGCAGCTCATCGCCGGTGTCGCTCGCTGGAATACGATCGGATAGATTGTGAATGCTAATCGATCGTGCAGTTTCTGTGATCCTGTCAACGGGCGAAAGAGCGCGCCTGCTTATCCAATAACCGGCAAGCGAAGAGAGGATAAGGAAGATCGGTACCGATTCCAGCAGACCGCGCAAGAATTGATGCAGAAGGACCCGGTTAGCCGCTTCAGGAGCTGCGGCGAAGACAAAGAGATTTTCATGATTCACGCTGATCGGGCGGACGAGAACCCAGTATGGCTGTCCCCGGGATTCGACATGAATAAATCTTTCCACGCTGCCCTGCTTTACTGAAGGCCACGCGAATGATTCTGCAGCAAGCGAGGGAGAAGGATACGCTTCGCTGCCGTCTTCACGGAGCACCTCTGAGAGTCCATTACCAGTGGCGCGAGCAAAGTCACGAAAGTCGTCGAAACGATCTTGCTGGGATGCGTTGAAATCCTTGCGAAGCAGATTCTGCAGACGATCAATTCTTCTCGCGAGCGTTTGATGCCTCTCCGCGGTCAACGTTCGTTTCAGGTTGAACCACATTGCTGTTCCAAAAAGCACCCAACCGGCGAAGAACATCAGGCCAAACCACATCGTCAGACGCAGCGAAATCGAGAAAGGCCTCTTTACCATGGATCGGTCCGGAATGTGTAGCCAACCCCGCGGACCGTATGGAGCAACTCCGTCTCGCCAGGCCGAGTGATCTTCGCGCGGAGTGCTCCGATCAGCACGTAGAGGCTCTCGAAGCTGACATCTGTACTGTTGCGCCACCCTTCGTTGATCAACGTTGCATGAGGAACAACCGCCTTGCATCGCCGCATGAGGACCTCCAAAAGTACACACTCCGTGCGCGTGAGTGAGGCTGTACGATCTCCGCGTTGCAGCTCGTACAAGTGGGGGCGGAATTTCAGGTCAGCGTAAACATATTCTTTCGTGGAGGTGGAACGCGGAAGACGCCTCTCGGAGGCTCTTACTTTGGCTAATAACACATCCAGCGCAAACGGCTTCGTCAGATAATCATCTGCTCCCGCGTCGAGACCGTAGATGATGTCCTGCATCGTATCGCGAGCTGAGACGATGATGGTCTGTATCGCGAAACGTTCCTCGCGAAGCTTTTTGATCGCGGAGAAACCATCCATCCTGGGAAGCATGACATCGAGGATCAGGAGGTCGAAGTTATTTGTCCTGCCGAGCCGAAGGCCTTCCTCGCCATCGTAGGCGAGTGTGACAAAGTGTCCCTCGCTTTCAAGCGCGGCTCCGAGATGCGCTGCCAGCTTCTTCTTGTCCTCGACGAGGAGAATTTTCATTGGTGTTTCGACCTTAACCGCAAAATGTAAATTTTCCATGAAACGTCGCGGCATAAGAGGGCTTCCTTAAGTTGAGCTTAGGTTCAACTGAGATAGTGCTTCCTATCCGAACAGACAAGAATGGTGAAGAAAGAGGCTCTATGTGTATCGCTCGAGAGGGTAGGAAGCACAGGATTGCGTTGTCCATCCTGTTTGTTTTCTTACTTATGTCACGTGTAGTTGCCGCGCAGTCCAGCAAAGGCTCGATCTCCGGCTCGGTCGTCGACAATTCAGGAGCAGCGCTCAGTGGCGCCCGGGTGGAACTGCTTCCCCTTGGGCTCGTCAGTGTCAGCAACACTCAGGGCGGGTTCACATTTCCCGAGGTCACAATCGGTAAGTACACGCTTGCCGTCTCGTATGTGGGATTCAAGCCGACACAAACGGACGTGGAACTGACTGCCGGGCAGAAGCTCAACATCCCACTGACGCTTTCGGTGACCTCAGTGAGCGATGAAATTCTCGTCACCGCCGAGCGGCCCCATGGCGAGGCTGAAGCAATTAATGAGACGCGTACGGCCGACAACATTGTTCAGGTTCTTCCTAACGAAGTGATCATGAGTTTGCCCAATGCAAATGTGGCCGACGCGATCGGTCGTCTGCCGTCCGTGTCCCTCTACCGCATCGAGGGCGAAGGCGTCTACATTCAGGTACGCGGAACTGAACCTCGTCTGACCAACGTAACAGTCGACGGTATCACCATTCCCTCGCCTGAACCTACGGTACGACAGGTGCGCCTTGACGTGCTGCCGGCTGATCTCGTGGAAGCAGTGGAGCTCAATAAAACGCTCTCAGCCAATCAGGATGCCAATGGTATTGGCGGCTCAGTCAACCTGCGCACAAAGGAAGCTGGAGAACAGCCCACCGTCAACCTGTGGAGCAACGGTGGGTACAACCCAATTGCGAATGGCCGAGCTTCGTATGGTACCGGTGCTACGCTCGGCAAGCGGTTTGGAGCAACCAAGAAATTCGGTCTGCTCGGCAATGGAGCCTACGACTATAACGGTCGCGGCATCGATAACATCCAGCCGACACTGGACCCTCTATCAACCTTCGCTCGTCCCTTTTACGACAACGACACGATTCGTGAATATCGCTACTATCGCTATCGTTATGGATTCGCCGGAAGCGCGGACTATCGAATCAATGAGAACGCCAGTATCTACGCTCGCGGAATCTTCTCCGACTTCAAAGATTGGGGCGATAAATGGTATTACTCTCCTGTCTCAACCGCCATCAGTTCGAAGGGAGCCCTTCCAAGTCCAACAGCCGCATCTCCAGCTCCCAAGTTTTATACGTCGAGTAAACGGCCGAACGCTTCCGTAGGAGCTCTGATCGTAGGCGGACGAGATGCGACTGCAAACACCCTGACGACGGTAGAGCTCTCTGCATCTCGCTCCTATGAGATCAGCTCTGCAGGAAATCCAAAGGCCGATTTTTCCTGGATAGGTCCGAGCGTCAACTGCAATTATGATCCCTCTGCACAAACGAACCCGAACCGTCCTCGGTTCGGAACTTGTGACGGAGCCAACTCCCCGCTGCAAAACTCGCAGTATTGGATCTTCAAGGACATCACAACATCCCGCGGTCTTACAGCGCAGCTTAACCTTGCCGGGGCCCTCTCGCACGCCAGGAACTATGAGGTCGCCTCGCACTTCGGAACCTTTGAGGCGGGGTTTAAGTTTACGAACGCTCACAAAAACCAGAGTGCAACTGAGACTGTGTATGACGGCTGGTCCACCAAGGCAGGATCTTCCACGCCGACGATGGCTCAGCTTCAAAGCGACTTCTCTAGCACGAACTTCTATGACAACTCCTATTTCGGCGGCAAGTACGGCCCGGTGTCGGACTTCAACCTGGTGCAGGACTACACGCTGAAGAACTTTTCCGGCTACGTCGATCCGCAAAAAACTGTAGCCGCTACTTGGCCGAACATCTTTCACACAATCGAGCGCATTACAGCCGGGTACGCGATGAACACCATAACCTTCGGCAAGCTGCGTGCGCAGACTGGCGTCCGCTTCGAGGCCACCCATATGGATACATTTGGGTATAACTTGGCGTTCTATGGACCCGGCACTTCTACGCAGGTTTGCGGATCGCAGCCTTACAAGAACTGCTGGACTGTAAACGGTATCTCCAACGACCCTTCATATCTCGATGTCCTGCCGAGTGTGCAATTGCGTTATGCTCTCAATCCGAACTCGGCGTTACGAGCGGTCTACGCTCGTGGCGTAGCAAGGCCAGATGCCTATCAGCTAGTGCCCTATGTTCTCGAGGACAGTACTGCGAGCCCGACTGCAGTCACCATCGGCAATCCTTCTCTGAAACCGACCCGAGCCAACAATTACGACCTTCTTTATGAGAACTATCTCAACCCGCTGGGGATGATTCAGGCTGGTGTGTTCTTCAAACAGCTCAACTCGCCACAGGTCTTGACCTCGATTCCCGGTGGGCTCGACCTGCCGAACTTCCCTGCGGGATACTTTCCTGCATCGTTGCAAAGCGTCATTGCGCAGTACCCCGGAGACGCCGTAACGCAGTATGTCAACGGACAGAATGCATGGCTCTATGGTTTCGAAGTGAGTTATCAGCAACATCTCAGCTATCTGCCCGGCGTTCTGCGCGGACTGGGTATCTCGGCCAACTACAGCTATACAAAATCGCGTGAGAAAGGCCTTCCTCTCCGCACCGATCGGCCGACTCTGATCGATCAGGCTCCCCACAACTTCAATGTCAGTACCACATACGATACCAATCGATTGTCGTTGCGGGTCGGTCTTGCTTACAACGGTGCCAGCCTCTTCTCTTACAACTGGATCGCACCGAGTTTAGTAAAGGGAGCGGATCCAAGCCACTTAGGTGCGAACGGGCCCTCCGGTGACGTGTACACGCTCACGCACTTCCAGGTAGACGCACAGGCCAGCTATCGCGTGCATCGGGGATGGAGCGCGGTGGTCTCCGCCTTGAATCTCAACAACGAAGTCTTCGGATACTACACGGGCAGCACGCAGTTCGTGAATCAGCGCGAGTACTACAAACCAACGATCAGCGGCGGCATTCGTTACAACTTCCAGGCTTCAAGATAAATTCGGAATCGCTGCTTCTGCAACGCGGTCAGCGAAATGGACTGCAACGACATTCCATTTCGCACACTTATGCAATCTCAAGGAACCCAATGATTCGATGGATCGTCGCGATGTGCTGCATTGGCTGCGCCTGTACGAGTGCTTTATCAGCGCAGGTCTCTCAGGCAAAAGACGAGCAGCTCAAATTCGTCATCTATCTCAGCCGTCATGGAGTGCGATCCCCTACGGGAAAGGTCACACAGTACGCTGCATACTCTAAGGGATCTTGGCCGGCATGGGATGTTCCTCCCGGATACCTCACAAAGCACGGCTATCATCTGATGGAACTCTTTGGAGCCTATGATAGACTGGCGCTCGCAAACCGAAGACTGTTGTCAGCCCGCGGCTGCGCGGATGCGGGCAACGTTACCTTCTATGCCGACTCCGATCAGCGCACACACCAGACCGGAGAAGCTCTTGCCAAAGGGATGTTCCCAGGATGCAGCATCACCGTCAGGTCACTCAAAGAAGGAGATAAGGATCCTCTTTTTCATCCCGTGGAGGCGAACGTTGATCCCCAGGCCTCGCATCTTACGGTCTCAGCCCTTGCAGGACGCATCGGCAACGATCCTGGAAACATAACGCAAGCCCACAAGGCACAGTTGTCCGTGCTCGACAACCTACTTGAGACGTGTGGTAGCTCAAAACAGGACCGACGCCGCCTGTCTCTGTTTGAGATTCCTTCAGTCGTGGTTGATGGAGATGATCGCCCGGTTGATGTCAAAGGGCCACTGAGCATCGCAGGCACATTCACTGAAAATTTTTTGCTGGAATATACGGAGGGAATGAATGAATCCGATGTGGGCTGGGGCTGCGTCGATGACGAAAAGCTCCGTACTCTGATCGATCTTCACACCGCGTCTGTGGATTTCACTCAGCGCACTCCGGCAATCGCACGCTTGCAAGCCGCCAACCTCTTGAATCTGGTCCAAAGATCGCTGGAGCAGGCGATCACGCAAAACCCTGTGAAGGGAACGTTGGGGAGGGCCTCAGATAAGGTGCTATTTCTGATAGCACACGATACAAACCTGATCAACATCGCGGGTCTGCTGCAAATGAATTGGATAATTGATGGCCGACGTGATGATACCCCTCCGGGTGGAGCACTCATGCTGGAGTTATGGCGAGGTCAGAACCGACAATATTCTGTTCGCGCGTACTATACGGCACAAACTCTCGAGCAAATGAGGGCCTCTGTCGTCCTAGCGCCTGCGTCGCCGCCGGCGATGGCTCCGTTATTCATTCCGGAATGCAGCCGAGCCGACTTCTCTTGTAGTTGGAACGACTTTTCTAGTCTACTCAAGCATGTAACAAGAAGACCCCCTTTCTAGCAAGGCGGTGCAGAAGCCTTCGTAGGATGCAGAAGTCGCGCCCGCAGGCGATCCTCTGTGGAAGAGATAGCGATGACTTTCTGAGCAACTTGGCGGGCGATCCACAACTTTACATTCGGACGGTTGTTCTTCCGAACTGTGGCGATGAAGGATCACACAAAACTATCATTCGGACAGGCTTCGCACCTCGATTTTCGTGATCTCGCATTTGATGGCGCATATCCGGACAAAGGCTTTGAAAAGCTAAAAGGGAATCACGATCAAGCGGATTCGCGGCCAGATTCTGCAATGGGGAACGCGACGTCGTGGAATTATCCCGACAGGTGACAATCGTACAAATACCTATGAACAATTGGGCAATCGTCCGTGCTTCATCAAAATAGGTGAACCTACTGCCGACGGCTTGCGCCAGGTACTCACTCGTTTTCGATCTGCAAACGCTGCCATCACCACTCCGGTTGAAGTCGTGTTTATGGGTGACTCAATTACAGAGCTGTGGGAACGTCAGCCGGAGCAGTTCTTTCCCGGCAAGCCCTATGTCAACCGAGGCATCGGCGGACAAACAACTCCGCAGATGATATTGCGTTTTCAGCAGGATGTCGTGGAGCTGAAGCCTAAGGTAGTCGCGATTAACGGCGGCACGAACGATATCGCAGGAAATACGGGCCCATCGACCCTGAAAATGATTGAGGACAATCTGAAATCAATGACTGAGATCGCACAGGCAAACGGAATTAGGGTAGTGCTTGCCTCAGTCACACCGGCTTACGATTATCCATGGCGAAGGGGCCTTGGAGCCTGCCGAAAAGGTTGTGGAAACGAACGATTGGATGAAAGATTTCTACCTGAAGGCCGGATGTGTGTATGCGGACTACTTCACACCAATGGCTGATGAAAAGCATGGCATGAAAGAAGGCTTGAGCGTAGATGGCATCCATCCGACACCCGCATGTTACAGAATTATGTCTCCCATTGCGGACAAGGCCATCCAGGATGCCTTACAGAAAAAGTTGGCCGCTCGGTAAAGATTCTGCTTTCGATGTTTGAGGTCGCTAAATTGCGCTTTTGCATTGTCTCTGTTTATCTGCTTAATTCTTCCCTCTAACGCACAGTCTGCCCAGCCGAAGTGAATCCGGACCACACGGTTACGTTTCGCTATCTTGCGCCGCATGCGACGAAGGTTTCGCTGATTGGCGAGATCACCCAAAGGAAGGGTCCCCTTCCGATGTCCAAAGATGAGGACGGCATCTGGACCCTGACCACTCTCCCGCTCAAACCAGAGATATGGATCTACAACTTTCGTGTGGATGGCGTCGATGTACTTGCCCCCTCGAATCCCGCGATCAAAACCAGTGCCTCCCGGACAACTGATCTCAAATTTCGTCGAAGTTCCTGGAGAGTCCCCGTTCGATTACGATTCGCAGGCCGTGCCACATGGCGAGGTTCGCATGATGCTGTATGAATCGACAGTAATGGGTTTCACACGGACGCTCTGGGTATACACTCCGCCGGCCTATGATACGAGCAGGAAGAGCTACCCGGTGTTGTACTTACTCCACGGCAATGGGGAGGAAGTCTCAGGCTGGGTGCTCAACGGCTGCGCCAACATCATTCTGGACAATCTCCTGGCTCAGGGCAAAATTCAGCCGATGATCATTGTAATGCCGCAAGGTCACGCCCTTCAGTCTCCTGGCGTTGAGCCTCTGAAACGTGTAACCGGCGAAACGAGTATGTTCTCACCGCTCTTTCCCAAGGATCTTTTTGGGACAGATCATTCCATTTGCCGAGAAGAGCTACCGCATTAAGACCTCACGAGATTCACGCGCGATCGCGGGCCTGTCCATGGGCGGCGGACAGGCTCTTTCGATTGGTCTGGGTCATCCTGAGCTCTTCAAGCATGTACTGGGCTACAGCGCGGCGATCGGACCAGACTTCCTAGATATTCAGGAGGTCCTGAATAGAGTGACTGCAAACCCTCGAGCGGCGAATCAAGACTTCGGCCTGATATGGATCTCCTGTGGGCGGCAAGATTTTTTGTATAAGGCAAATGAGTTGCTTCATCAGGATCTGACAGATCACGGCGTCAACCACAAGTATGTCGAGACGGAAGGGACGCACGTATGGAGCGTCTGGCGGACAAACCTGAGCGCCTCTCTTCCCCTTACTTTTCCGGTAGGCAAATTGGTATCGAAACCCATTGTATATAGGCCGTCCAATGAATAGTCGTTACTTTGCCTCGGTATGCCTATTCACATAGACGGATCTTCGAAAGTGATAAATCATGTCCAGCAGGCGCAACTTCATCAAGCTGCTTTCCAGCATTTCATTCGCAGAACCACTGTTCGGTCCGGCACAGGTTCCTGCCGCTCCTGTAGGTGCGGCTCCCGGTCAGATGTCTCCGGATCAAATGGCGGGAAGCCCTGTAGGAGATCCTTTGCCTGGTCAGCCATGGAAAGTGCATGACCGAACACGCCCACAGGCGAGTAAAGTTACGCCCGGTATGCCCCTGCCTACACCAGGGTCAGCATCAGACGCCATAGTACTTTTCAATGGAAAGGATCTGTCTCAATGGGAGAGTATACGACGCGATCGCAAAGTATCCGAGCCAAAGTGGAAGGTCGAAAACGGTTATATGGAGATGGGCCGTCGCTCAGGCAGTCGGATCACAAAAGAGGCGTTTGGCGACCGCCAAGCTTCACTTGGAATGGATGACTCCAACAGGAACTCCACCGGAACGTCGCGGACAGATGCGCGGCAACAGCGGCGTCATCATGATGCGTCGCTATGAGGTTCAAGTGCTCTCGTCCTACAACAACATTACTTACGCCGATGGAGCTGCGGGCGGCATCTACGGTTTATATCCACCAATGGTTACCCCATGCCGTCCCGAAGGGCAATGGAACAGTTATGACATCGTCTTCAAGGCTCCACGATTCAATGTCAACGAACTAACCATGCCTGCTTTTTTTTACTTGTTCTTTAACGGGCTAGTTGTGCACGATCATATGGAATTGTTAGGCAGCACTGATACCCTTCCCATCGCCAAATACGAACCTCATCCACCAGAAGAGCCCTTCCTCCTCCAAGGTCATGCCGGTCCGGTACGTTATCGAAACATCTGGATTCGCCGACTCAAAAGCTATGACATGTAGCGATATTTGTCTCTTTCTGTCATGGACTTTACAGAAATATCGATAACTCATAATCGTTGGCAATGCCATTGGCGAGCTCGTAGATGCCGTGAGATACAGCTGCTACTGGTCAAGCACAGTTGTCTTCATCATTGAAGATCACGCGTAGGACGGTCCCGATCACGTTGATGGGTGCGCCACACAGTCGATCTGGTCATGAGTCCATATGTGAAGCGTGGCATCCCAATCTAGATTTGCCGGAGAGGCATTGTCCCATCCGGGACTTTCACGAGAGCTGTTCTTACCATGGTAGTTCTTTGCCGAGGTGAACGAACTTTCCATTGGGGCCGTCCGGATCGATGAGCGCAAGCTTCGATTCATAGAGGAGCCTGCACAAACCCAAAGTATTTAGGTGGTGTAGTTTTGTCCTAGTCCCAAGGCCGCCAGCCCCTTTCTGTAGGCTATGGAGCTCCTGTCTGCCGGGAAATGCGCCTCAGCGTGGAGGTTTATTGGTAAATCCTCTGGGAATTGCTGCTCCACGATTGCAATATCCTCTGCAAACACCTGGTGATTAAAATCGAGCGTGGCTTGGAGAGGTGCGTCTTTGTCAAAGTTTCGACAAATGGGCACAAAAAGTCTTGTCTTTCGAGCAGAAATCGGGGATGCAGCATTCAGAATATGAAGCTGTCTTCCCTCGGGAAAGAAGACGGTCAATTTCGCACTGAAAGGCAGGTACACCTCGAAGCGCCTATGCCACAAAAACCCTGGAGGGCTGAGGTGCTTATACTCGTGAGAATAATTGCTAACAATGCTGACGTAGTCAGCGATAAATCCTGCTGCCGTCTTTGTCACCGGGTAATCGGGGACGACCGGATTATCGGCCTCTCCAAAGGTTTCAGCGTGAACAAACGCAAAGTGGCTTACATCCAGAAATCCTTCGACCTGGCGCCCCGCAGCGGCAGCAATCATTACGTTATCAGGCAGCACCTTCAGAAAGTCAGAGGAGTCCCACTCCTCCAACACCGGTAGAGGGCGAGGACCATCATCAACTAAGCGAACCCATACGAGCCCAAAGCGTTCCGTCACGACAAAGACATCTAATCGTAGCTTAGGCGAAATGCTTCCGTTTGGATGAGCAGGTATACAGGTACAACGTCCGTTTTGATCGTATCGCAAACCATGATATCTGCAGATAATCTCATCGCCTTCGACGTGTCCATACTGAGAGGGATCCCTCGGTGATAGCAGATGTCCCTTGCCGCAGCAAGCGAACCGTCAGAAAGTCGATACACGACTACACGTTCATCCAGGAGAGTCGCGGCGTAAGGTTTACTTGTAATTTCGTGGGAGAATGCGACCGGGTACCAGAAGGGGGCCAGGGCTCTCCAGTCAGATTCGGTAAAGGTACACTCACGTGGAAGAGAAACTGGTTCGGATGGTTTACCTATCGTCAATTCAGAAATTGGAATAATGGTAGTCATAGACCTCGTGTGAATCGGTGCTCGTGCAGTTGGCCAATGTTCGTTTTGGATAGCTCCCCAACGAAGCGAGTTTCGCTCCGACCGTTCCGCCATTGCTGGAACTTCTCGATTTGCGTTGTGGGTGTAAATATCTCGTGATGGGAGTTGAGGCTTTGTAGCGATGAGGTAACATCTTTGTTTTTCCTCGTCTCGATAATCGAGAAGTAATTTAGCTATTTATCGACCACGACATAAGCCTTGAGTTGAAAACACCCAAGAGATCTTTCTATTCCAAGGTTTTTCAAAACTGTCACTGGCCATTGGTTGGCGTAGATATAGAAGAGCGACTTATGGTTGCAACGAGCTGGCTGCTTTCTCAACAAATGCAGAGACCTCGGCAGCATGACTGATCATGGCCAGATGCCCCGACTGAAGCGTAATCGTTGTCGCATTCATTCGCTTTGCCACAGTGGCTTCCAAAACCAGCGCTACCACTCTGTCCTCACTCGAAATCACATACCAACTGGGAAGGTTCAACCTCGTCAGCAGTTCTGGCAGTTTCTTCGACCCGCGTCCCAGTCTTCGCGCGGAGATGGAGAATAAATTGCCCGCTATCACTTTGCGGGAAGAAGTCCTGTCCGAGGAAAGGAACGAGTATGAAGGCACAAAGGCAAAGAAGAAGGAAGGCTGGCACGAAGAGCTTTCGGCGCGAAACCAGCTGCACCAGAAGAGCCTGATATGTAGTACGGGTTCGCAGAAACAGGCTTTCGAATCCCTTTTGAAACCTAGAAAACATGTTGCTGGGAGTTTTCGCATCTCCATGATGCGGTTTGAGGAGCATCATCGCCAGCGTTGGCACGAGAGTTCGCGACAGGATATACGAAGCAATCATCGCGAAGATCACGGCCTCCGCCATCGGGACAAACAGAAATTTTGGCACTCCCTTTAGGGCGAACATCGGGAGAAATACAGTGCAGATACACAGCGTCGAAACCAAGGCAGCAGTCCCGATCTGATCTGCACCATGCAGAATGCCGTTATGGAGATCTGCCCCCTCTTCAAAATGTCTCTCAATGTTCTCGATGGTCACGGTTGCTTGGTCGACGAGAACTCCCACCGCTAACTTGTACCCGAATTTTGCACTGTTCGCTCTTGCGTTCGCACTGAGGCAGCGTCGTCCTTCGTAACTTGAGAGTTTATCTCTGCTCCTCGCAGAAGCGGATGCTGTCGAGCGCGATGTGGCTCGAGGAACCCAGCTCTGAGAGAATTGGCGGTTTGACTTAGGTAACAGGAATGTGTCGTGGCTCGGGCAATGGTAACTAACATTGGCCTGTTTTCCTACAAACCATGTGACACAGACTGGCTGCTTGTTCCATGACCCTCTGCTCCATCCTTTATGCGAATGTTGATGATCGCAGTGTAACGATGTCGGTTTAAAGCCCACATATCCTCTAAACCTGTAGGACATATGGCCTATCAGAGAACAGAGCATTCGACCGATGTTTTTCCTGAATAATTAATCATTAATCAACGAACCGATTCGATGCGTTCAATATCGGAGCCGTCCGGGACCACGGGATCTTTAGCTTAAACCGGAGCGGACCGTCATGATGCTGTTGTTTTTCTGCGAAAGGAAATGTTTCTGTAGAAAAGAAGCCCATGAATAGGGTTCGATCGCTATGTTTTTTTCAGGCCGGAGTGGCAGTCCTGGCGTTGTCGATTTTGACGCCTCGTAGCCTGCACGCGCAAGGATACGCCGCCAAGGGAGGCAAGACCTTCGCGACCAATTGTGCGGGGTGTCACGGCTCTGACGGACGTGGCGGGGAACGTGCTCCCAACATCGCCACTTCACGCAATGTCACATCTCTTACTGATGAAGAGCTTTCCAATTTTGTGCGCAATGGCGTTGCCGGATCCGGAATGCCAGCCTTTGGTTTTCTGGGGGATTCAGGCATCAAAGATGTAGTCGGCTTCCTACGCCAGTTGCAGGGAAAAACAGCAGAAATTAAAGTTACCGGCGACGATGCAGTTGGACGCGCGCTCTTCTTTAGCCACGTCGGCTGTTCGAAGTGCCACATGATGCATGGCGAAGGCGGCTTTATCGCCAGCGATCTGTCCGACTACGGCAGCGGAATCGCGCCAAAGCGCATCCGCGCGGCGATTGTGGGTTCGGAGACCTCTGTCACTCCTGGCTCTGAGGTGGTCGAAGTTGTCACCTCCGGTGAGAGCTTTCGTGGCGTGCTGCGGACTGAGGATAACTTCACGATTATCCTTCAGACAGAGGACGGACGTTATCGCAAGCTCGAGAAAGCGGGCCTCAAGAAGCTCACGCGCACCGGTCACTCGCTGATGCCATCCGACTATGGGGCTCGCCTCTCACCAAAAGAGATAGATGACATCGTGAGCTATTTGATCCGTTCTGCTAATCCCATTGATCCGTCATCGAAGCGTGGGAGGAAGGGAACAGAAGAATGAGCGTTCGCTTCCTTATCCTCGCGGTTCTGCTTTTGCCTGGCTCTCTATCTACACAGCAGCCCAAGCGCGAGTTTTCGCTGCAGGCAGATTTTCCCGACTTCTGGGAGCTTGTTGACAAGGATGCGCAGCTAAAGACCGCCGGCTCAGGTTTTGGTTTTACTGAGGGACCAGTGTGGGAGCCAGGTGGAAGCATTATCGTTAGTGATGAGGAAACGAACGAGCTCTGCCGTCTGTTTCTCGACGGCCATCATACGACAATCCTGAAGCTGGGCGATCCCGACGGGAATACGCGCGATTCGCGACAGAGGCTGGTCGTCACGGCCAGCGTTCTACGTGCGCTCATCCGTCTTTCGCCAGACGAGAAGAGTTACACCGTGATCGCCGACCGCTACGAGGGTATGCGGCTGAACAGTCCTAACGATGTAACTCTTGGACCTGACGGCGCTCTCTACTTCACCGACCCTACGCTTGATCTTGTAAAGGGCGAAAAGCAAGAAACGCCTTTTAAAGGTGTTTACCGACTCGGCCAGGATGGGAAGCTCTCACTGCTAGTGCAAGACATCGCGCAGCCGAATGGGTTGGTGTTTTCACCCGACGGGAGATATCTCTACGTGGACGACACGGAACGCCACAATATCTGGCGGTATGCTTTCCATCCAAACGGCGTCGTCTCTGACGGAGTCATATTTGCAGATGAAAAAAGTGACGGTACACCGGGAGTTCCTGACGGCATGAAGGTCGACCGCAAAGGCAATCTTTACGTGACAGGCCCTGGAGGCATCTGGGTTTGGAATCCTGAAGGACGCAGGCTAGGCCGTATCTTCCTTCCTTCTACGGCAGCAAATCTCACGTGGGGCGGTCTGGCCCGATCAACACTCTGGATTACTGCCGGACACTATGTTTATAGCCTTAAGATGAAAACCCACGGGTATCTTCCCTATACCGAGCCGAAGGAGGCAAAGTGAGAGGTTTTTTGCCCCGCATTTCAATCCTCGGGTTTGTTTGTGCGCTAAGCGTGTTCTCCTCTGTCGTTGCGCAGACCGTGGCCAAACAAAACGACGATATCGTGTCGCGAGAGATGCTTCAGAGCACAACCCTGCTCAATGATTGGCCATCGTATAACGGCGACTATTCGGGCCGCCGCTTCACTGGACTCACGCAGGTCACTCCTGCCAATGCCTCACAGCTACAAGCGCAATGGGTGTTTCACAGTCACAACGCGGGAGTTCTTGAGGCAACTCCGCTCGTGGTTGACGGCGTGATGTATATGACAGGATCGAATGACGCCTATGCGATCGACGCCGCGACAGGCAAGGTACTGTGGCATCACATACGTGCCGTCACGCAAGGCCTCATCGACGACGCTTCCGGCCATATCAATCGAGGTGTAGCGATTCTGGGCACTAGCGTCTATATGCAGACCGACAACGCTCAGCTGCTATGTCTCGATGCTCGGTCGGGCAACCTGTTATGGGACGTGTCTTACGCACCAGGCAATAAGAATTACGGAGCGACAAGCACGCCGCTGGTGGTGAAGGACAAGGTCCTAGTTGGCACTTCGGGCGGTGATGATGGCGTGCGAGGATTTGTTGCGGCCTTCGATGCGAAGACCGGCAAAGAAGCTTGGCGTTTTTGGACGATTCCAGCGCCTGGTGACCCGGGTTCGGAAACGTGGCCCAAGGGAACTATCTATCAGCATGGCGGCGGTACTACATGGATGCCCGGCACCTATGACCCAGAACTAAACACGATCTACTGGGGGACGAGCAATCCTTCACCCGACTTCGACGGCAGCGTCCGTGAGGGCGACAACCTCTACACCAACTGTGTACTAGCCCTTGATCCCGATACAGGCAAGCTGAAGTGGCATTTCCAATTCACGCCGCATGACCTCAATGATTACGATGCCACTGAGACACCCGTGCTGGTCAACAGGATTTACGAAGGTAAGCCCCGTAAACTGCTGATCGAAGCGAATCGCAATGGCTTTATCTATGTGCTCGATCGCGTAACTGGTGAGTTCCTCCGAGCAACGCAGTTTGCGCAAACGCTGAACTGGGCTAAAGGAATCGATTCCAAAGGGCGTCCTATCCGCACCAATCTGATCCCAAACGCCGAAGGCACACGCATGTGTCCGAGCTACGCCGGCGGAACGAACTGGTATTCGCCTACCTACAACGAGCACACGGGCATGTTCTATTTCATTTCTCTCGACGACTGCAGTGTGTTCAAGGCAAAGACGGAAGATTTCGAAGAAGGGCGCGCCTACTACTCCACCGGCGCAGCGCATCTTCCAACGGAGCACAACAAGAAGTATTTGAATGCCTACGATCTAGCAAAGGACAAGTTTGTGTGGCGATATGCGCAAACTGGGGATACGCATTCCTTTGCCGGAGCCATGAGTACGGCAACGGGTCTGGTTGCCTTCGGCAACGATGCAGAAGAGTTTGAGGTCGTTGATGGTATTTCGGGCGATTCGCTCTGGCACTTTAATCTTGGCCAGCATGTACACGCCTCACCTATGAGCTATGCCGTCGACGGTGTGCAGTACTTTGCCATCGCAGCTGGTAGCGACCTCTTCACTTTCGCCATCCCGAGGTCCATGCGGGATAAACACGCAAGTAGCAAAGGCGTGCAGAAGAAATATTGATCTCCTCCTGGTGAGGAGCCAATAACGCAGGCCACGGTAAGCCTGCAAATCAAGAGCCCTCTAGTGGCTCAAGGAGCTATGACTGCTCCAAAATCATGCTCGGCCAGCAGCGGAGGCACACGCTGAATGGGCGTGTTTCTCTCCCTCGGATTTTACAGTCTCAGGCTTCACAACTAGTTGAAATTCATTTGATCAAGGAGAAACATCATGCTTCTGCACATTCGCAGGACCTTGCTGGCGTGTCTCGTCCTTGTCCTGGGCTCTTTGCCGCTGTATGCGGCTATTACGGGATCCATATCGGGAAGAGTGCTCGACCCAAGTGGTGCCGCAATACCTGGGGCGCAAGTGACGGCTCGAAACGAAGTGACGGGCATTACGCAATCCGTCACAACCGATAATGTAGGCTTCTACACCTTCCCTGCGCTCAGCGTCGGCGTTTATACGCTCACCACCGCATCGAATGGTTTCCGTCCGTTTGAAGCAACAGGCATCAAGATCGATGCGAACTCCGCAATCCGTCTTGAAGTTACGGTGCAAATTGGCTCAGCCAATCAGACACAGGAAGTCCGCGCCGACGAACTCGAAGTTGAGACACAAAACACGCAGCTCGGACAGGTTATTGAGAGCACAAAGATGACGTCCGTGCCATTGAATGGTCGATCATTCACGGATCTACTTGCTCTGCAGCCTGGAGTCTCCCCCTACCAAGGAACCTCCGAGAATGGGAGAACGGTGTCAGGCGATCTTAATTCGGGCAATGTCTCAGTCAATGGTGGCCGCGAGGCTTCAAACGGCTACATGATCAATGGTGCCGATGCGAACGAAGGTGTCTATAACGGCGCGGCGATCATTCCCAATCTTGACTCCATCGCCGAATTCCGCATTATCACCAATAACTTCGATGCGGAGTACGGAAACTTCAGCGGTGGGGAGATCAACGTAGTCACCAAAGGCGGCACCAACAAGTTCCACGGCGATGTCTTCGACTTCCTGCGCAACACTGCTCTCGATGCCAGCAACTACTACACACCGGGGCAGCGCGGTGTCTTCATCCAGAACATCTTCGGTGGCACAGTTGGCGGTCCGATCCGTAGGGACAAGGCCTTCTTCTTCGCAGACTACCAAGGCACCAAGCAGATCCGAGGAGCGACACAGAACTTCCAGGTCCCTACGGCTGACAATCGTAGCGGCAACTTCTTTGATGGAGACAATACTCCGCTAAGCGGTACCGTTGCAGGAGCCGGATGGGCGCAGGTGCTCTCCAATCGCCTCGGCTACAAGGTGACCGCCGGCGAGCCCTACTATGTCGCGGGATGCAGTACAGCGACCTGCGTGTTCCCGAATGCTTCGATTCCCAAGTCAGCTTGGTCGCCTGCGGCGGCAGGCCTGATGCAGTACATACCGCAGGCAAACGCGGCCAACAACTTCTTTGCGACGTCGGCGGCATCCGCTCATCTGACGGACAACAAGGGAGGTATCCGTGGCGATCTGAACACGCGTTACGGCAATTTCTTCGCTTACTATTTCATCGACAGTTTCTCGCTCAACGACCCATATGGCAGCGGAGTGAATATTCCCGGATTTACATCGGCTAACCAGGGCCGTGCGCAGATGATCAATCTCGGCCTGACGAGCACCGTGCACGGTACCGCCGTTAACGACTTCCGTGTCACCTATATGCGAATTGTCAATCATCTCGGCAATCCCGTGGAAGGAACAGGGGTCTCGCTCTCCTCCCTCGGTTTTGTAACGCCGTGGGGAGCTGCAGGCGGTCTCTCTAATATCAATTCGGCCCTCACCGGTGTTCCCAGTGTCGATCTGAACAACTTCAGCTTCGGAACCCCTGTGGACACGCTGAATCAGTACAACAATATGTTCCAGGTGCTGGAGAGTTATTCGCACGTCATTGGTCAGCACAATCTGAAATACGGCATCAACTATCATTACGACCAGATCAACGAACGCAATTACTACGGCGCCAACGGGCAGTTTAGCTTTAATGGCCAGGAGACCGGTAGTGACTTTGCCGACCTGCTAATCGGTGCGCCCAATAACTTTATTCAGGCCAGCCCGCAGATTCTTGATTCACGCAGTCACTATTTCGGAGCGTTTGCACAGGATTCCTGGCGCGTGAAGTCGAATCTGACACTGAACTATGGTCTCCGCTATGAGATCTCAACACCGTGGTACGACACACAGAACAAGTTGGAAACGCTGATTCCCGGTGTTCAGTCCGTAGTCTTTCCCGGTGCCCCGCTCGGCTATCTTGTGCCTGGTGACCCAGGAGTCTCGCGGACTCTCGCGCCTATCCGCTACAACAACTTTGCTCCCCGCTTTGGCTTCAACTATTCTCCCAGCAGCTCTGATGGCATTCTGTCGAAGATTACAGGTGGTCCAGGGAACTTCACCTTGCGGGGAGGCTATGGCGTCTTCTATACCAACATTCAGGATTCAACCGGCTTCATCGAAGTAGGAGATGCACCTTATGGCCTCTTCTACTCCAGCCCTGTGCAGCCGATGCTTGAGACACCATATATAGACCGCGCAACAGGCAACAATGAAGGGCAGCGGTTCCCTTTCGCGTTTCCGCCAACCAATGTATCGAAAAATAATCCCGATACTACTTTCCCCTGGTCGCAGGTATTACCTATCTCCGGCTCCGCGCTCTTCGATGTAAAAAACGTGCTGCCCTATGTACAAAGCTACTACCTGGGAATTCAGCGTAGTATGGGCAGCAGAACCGTGATGAGTGTGAACTACGTCGGCAATCTCGGTCGCAAGCTCATAACCCAGGAGGAAGCAAATCCTGGAGACGCGGCGCTGTGCCTTTCGCTGCGGGGATCGGCACTAGCAGAGGGACAGACCGACTGCGGACCTGGGCTTGAGACCAGTCAGTACATCAAGGCTAACGGCACAGTGGTAAACGGAACGCGTGTGCTGGGGCTCGCCTTCGCTTCGAACCCATACATGCGAACCGTCGCGGCATCCAATTACAATTCGCTGCAGGCCACACTGCAGCACTCCAGCAAGCGTTACGATTTTTTGCTGGGTTATACCTACGCTCGTTCGTTCGACAATGCCTCGGCTCAGTCGGATAAGACAAATGTGCTGAATCCACAACTCAGTTGGGGATTGTCCAACTTCGACGTAACGCATAACTTCGTTGGAAGTTATACAGTCCAGCTTCCATTTGATTTACTTACCCCAGGTCAACAGGGCTTGGCGGCTTACATCGCTAAAGGATGGTCAGTCTCGGGTGTCACCACACTCGCTACTGGTCTGCCCGTTACGATCTCGGAGAATGACGACCAGTCACTCACCGGGACCGGAGCGGACCTTCCTGATTACACTCCCGGCCATCTAATCACCAACAAAAATCCTCGTAGTGGTCTTCCTTACTTCAACGCGGATCTCTTTACTCAGGAACCCTTGGGTCAGTTCGGCACTTCGCGGCGCCGTTTCTTCCATGGACCCGGTCTGAACAATACCAACCTCGCACTGCTGCGCAGGTTCGATATCAACGAACAGGTCTACGTGCAGTTCCGCGCTGAGGCATTCAACGTCTTCAACCACGCCCAGTTCAAAGCTCCAGGACAGTCTGATACTTCCGGCGGAGGTCTCTGGAATAACCAGGGAGTCGGTGGTTTTGGCTATGTCACTGCAGCGAACGACCCGCGTATTATGCAGGTCGCTCTCAAACTCTACTTCTAAATGTCGTGTTGTAGGTATCGAGCGCAATTAGATAATTGCGCTCGATACCTTTGCAGTTGTTCTCCACTGCTTCATCTCTTTTGAAGGATGTTTAGCATATGAAGTTTCTTCATTTTGTTGTCATAGCATTCGTTAGTCTTCTGCCCTCCGCATTGCTCGCTGATCCACAGGGAGCGAACAGTTGTTCCGTGAAATCGGGCAAGTATCTTGGGTGGGATGCGCAGACGGTTACCAACCACTGGGTCAAGCTCACATTCGTACCCCAACTAGGTGGACGCCTGATGCAAGTAGAATTCAACGGTCATCCCTATCTCTTCGCAAACCCACGCTTCCGCGGCAAATACATCTCGCCCGCCGAGGCAAAAGGTGACTGGATTAATTACGGTGGGGACAAGATATGGCCGATGCCGGAGGGCAGCCAAGATGAGAATCATTGGGTGATTCAATCAACGGCAATTGACGATCTGCCTTACGTCTTCGAAACACTTTCGGAAGGAAAGCAGTGCGCTGTGCGTCTTGCGGGGGAGCCTGACTCGATCACCGGCATGCGCATCGTCCGTACAGTTCGTCTTGATGCAGATAGCCCCGAGATTCGCTTCCATGCGGTGATGGAGAACACATCCGCCCACCCCATCACGTGGTCTATTCAGTCTGTGTCGCAGTATGATCTTGAAGATCCTGGTAAACCCGGCGATTTCAATCGTGACTTATGGGCATTTACTCCGCGCAACCCGCAATCTCTTTTTCCGGATGGTTATCACGTTCGGTATGGTCTAGCTGAAGATCCTGCGTTTTCTACTACCGATGATCTTTTTCGTTTGCACTGGACCTACTTCGGGAATGAAGTATGGCTTGATACGACTGCCGGTTGGTTGGCCGTTGTAGACAAGACCAGTCACTACGGGATGGTAGAGAGCTTCGAGTTCAAAAAAGGAGAGGAGTATCCGGGAAGTACTACGGTAATTTTCTACAAGAATGGCCCGTCGGTGCATTTTGATGAGCAAGGTGCTGCGTCCATCGCGAGTGTGACACCCTTGACAACGCCCTATTACATGGAGGCCGAGGTCAACTCACCCATGGTTAAGCTACCTCCTGGAGAAGCCTACACTTTTGATACAGTCTGGCACCCAATAGCGATTGCGGCTCAACCCAAGGAGATGCATGTGCCAGGCGTGGTTGTAGAGAGGCTAGAGGCAACTACAAAGATGGATGAGATACGGCTACGAGGAAGTTTTTCCACGTTCTTTCCGGGGAGATTAGTAGCTGTTATTTACAGCGATCATGGTGCCGAAATATCTCGTCATGAGGTACAAGCCATCGACCCCGCCCATCCTATTGAACTCAATACAACGATGCCTCTACCTGAGGGAGCATCGAGGATCGTGCTCAAAGTATTGGGCTCAGGGGGTGAAGACAGGGGAACATTGGCTACAGCCCCATTGATTCGAAGTAAGAGTGCCCCCAATATTTGAGGAATCAGATAATTACGCGTGCCTGTGGGCCCCTGGCAACGGAATAGGTTGGTGCGGGAAAAGCGCTCTTCTTGGCACTGTCTTCGAAATCGGCATTTCGAGCAAGTGCCTGATCCTCAATTGGCACATTTCGGGTCAATGCGCTCATCGAACTAAGGGTTGAGCCGACCTCGGCATATTATTCCTGTAAAACACACCTCTCGGAAGTAATGCTGTTTGAAGCAGTGACAAATCGCTAATCCACTCAGCGAAACGGCATCAGTGAGTGAGTTGGCTTGAATGCGTCAATCGAGTTTCAGATCCGTCATTCTGTGCGCAGCGCAATCTTGAGTAGCCATTCGACCAAGTCTCCACCCATTGGGTAGGATGTCAACCCGTGTCTGAAAAATTGATCTCTTCCGAGGTGTCGACTGCATAGTAATAATAACGGGCACGTTGATGGATCGCTTTTCTGAAGGAAGAGAATTGCGCAAAGCCTGTTCGCACAGCGGAAAAGGGCTATTCCAATGAATTCTTTTGGCCAGAAAGAGACTTCAGGCGAGGTGCATGTCAACCAGATCGCGTCCTCTCCTGGGAATCGGTCTTCACAAGGCGGAGGACGGGCGGCGTCCTCACAAAAGCGCTTTCCAGAAGTGATCCTGGGATGTGATGAGAGGTGATATGTGTCAGCATTCTTCTAGCAATGCGAGCTCCGTGTTCGATTTCCTTCTGGCAATCCACCTGCATAAATTCGTCACTGTGGGTTCGTTGGCCACTGAGCGGTACAGATCAGAACGAGTATCGAAGAGCGAACTGCATCGACCTTGGACTGTTGGATTGGGAGGTTGCTGTTCCCAGTGTCGGAGAGGTAACACTTCCTCCACCGGTGCTGAAGAGCGGGTGATTGAAGAGGTTGAACGCCTCTGCGCGGACCTGGAGAGAGTGTTCTCTGAGGAGAGCGAAGTTCTTGATGACGGAGAGATTTGTCGAGAAGATGGGTGGCTGTGAACCTACGGAGCGCGTGGTGCCGTATTGACCCGCTGCTGGCTGCGCGAAACAACCGGGATTGAATATCTTGAAGCGTGTACGCTGAAAACCCTGCATCGGATTGCAGGTGAGGTTCGCGTAGACATTGTGATATGGGCTCGTGTCAGCGTTGTTATTCGCGGTAACCGTAATGGGCTGGCCGGATGCGAAGTATTGGAGCCCGGAAAGCTCCCAACCGCCAATCAGTTCCCGATTGAAGAAATTGTTTGAGTTGAGGAACTGCTTGCCCGGGCCGAAAGGCAGGTAATAGATCGGGCTGATATTCAAGCTCTGGTTTCGATTGAAACTCGCCGGACCGTAAGTCAGTTGGGGATTGTATGGAGTCTGGATGTTGTTGTTATCGCCGTCCACGCTGTTCAGGGCTTTCTGCCAGGTGTACGAGGCGAGAAGCTGGAAATCTTTGGAAAGCCGCCGATCGAGTTTGACGGCCAATGCGTTGTAGTTTGCGGCGTAGGCGTTGAGCTGACCATCGATGGGACCCGCATAGGGATACGGACGAACATCGAGCTTGCCCGATGCATTTCCAGCAGAGAGAGCGATCGGCTGATTCAGATCTGCACGCGCAGACTGGTGCCTAGTGACGTTGCCGAGATACTGCACCGTCAACATAGTGCTGCTACCAAACGTTTGTTCTACGTTTACGTTCCATTCCTGGGTCGAGGTGTCCTTGAGAACGGAATTGATGGAATAGCCGCCCTGCCCCGGGACCGAAGGCGGATTCGCTACGAAGAGGTTCTGGATGTTCTTCGGAGATTGAATGTTTAGACTGTAGCTTTGAGCCACTACATTTGGCGAATACAGCAGCATGAACTGCAGATTGTTGTAGAGAATGGGTGCATAGTAGATGCCGTATCCACCACGCAGCGCCAGACTATCCGACACCTTATATGCGAAGCCTACGCGAGGAGCCCAATCGTTGTAGTTCGCATTCCAGGCACCCGTTCTGTTTGAATTCGTTGCCAGCACATACAGTGCGCCGCGGCCGTTCTTGTCGGTTGGAGGGTTGATGTAGTCGTATCTCAATCCGACATTCAGCGTCAACCGAGGGGTGGCTCTCCAGTCGTCTTGAACGAATCCCGAGACGTCGAATTCGCGGAACGATCCTGCGGAGGTGCCAGTGAGACCGCTGCCGCCCACCGGGAAGCCAAGTTCAAGATCGGCAAATGCATTGCCCTGGTTGGTTGAACTGCGCTTTCCCGCGATGTACTGGGAGGTCGCCGATCCGTCGAAACTGTAATTTCCGTTATTAGTGACAACCCAGCTTCCGTTGAACTGGACGCGAATGAATTCGCCGCCAAAGCTGACTGTGTGGTTACCACGTATCCAAGTCAGCTGATCCGCAAACTGATAGCGGTTCTGGATAGCGCCTTGCGGAGAGTAGGGATCACCGAGGGAGCTGTAATTCGAGACCGAGATCGCGGGCGGCGTCGACTGCAAGAGCAGTGGATTGAGGTTCTTCAGTCCATAGAAGTCTGCGTAGTTCTTTGTGCCGGTTCCTTGTTGCGTGCGGAACAGATTGCTGCGGTTATAGCCGACCTTGAGAGCGTTTACGACATGGCTGCTTATGATCAATGTATCGGTGACGGAGGCGTTTGTTCCCTTGAGAGGAATACTGATGCCGAATAGACCTGGCGTGATGCTATTACCTCCACCCGAGCTGTTGAAGCGGGCGATCGTCCCGAAGAGCTGGTTTTTCTGCGAGATGTTCCAGTCGCCACGCGCCAGATACTCATCATAGTTGCTGCTTGATGGAATATTGGCCTGGTAGTTCACGTTGTTCGCGTTCACAGTCATGGTAGGCAGGGGATAGTTCTGGAGCCACAGTTGCGCAAACGCGCTTATCGATGGCAGCTTGTTTCCCGGAAAGGGGTTGGAGGCACCTGTCGCAGGATTGTAGGTGGACGGATCGTAGATCACAGGATCGGCTGAAAAGTCTCCGGCCCGCTCGGCGAGCGTGGGAACGCGATTCTGGCTGAGGCTGGATGAGTGACTCCGAAGCCCCGAGTAGTCAAAGAAGCCGAAGATCTTATTGCGAAAGATCGGGCCGCCTATGTTCCCTCCGAAGAGGTTGTAGCGCAGCGGCGGCTTCGTGGTTGCATACCAGTTCCTGGCATTGGCAGCGTCGTTCTGCAGGAAGTCATACAGAGTTCCATGGAAGTGGTTGGAACCGCTCTTGGTGACCACGTTGACAATAGCGGGTTGGCGGAAGATGGCGGGCGCATTGCTGTAGGTGGTGTTGACCTCTTTGGCTGCCTCCACGGACGCGAGGATGTTCGCTGTCTGTGTAAGCAGGTTCGTGTTGTCGATGCCATCCTGCAGAAACTGCGTCTGGTTCGGTCCAAGGCCGGCGAGGACGACGGCGTTGCCCGTCTGGCCATAAAAACTCTGGTCTCCTGCTGAATTGGAAGCATCAGAACCGTTCTGCGACGCCGGCCCAAGGGTAGCGACACTGAGAATGCTGCGTCCTCCGTTCGGAACCGTGGTCAGCTGCACGCTATCGACAGAGTTCGACAATTCGTGACTATCGGTCTGGATGGCCACCCCTCCGGAAGACCCCGTCACAGTAATCTCATCTGTCACATTCCCGACTTTCAAGTGAACATCCAGGCTGAGTCCACCAAGGGTGAGGGATGCGGGGAGGACGGTTTTACCGAAACCCTGGGCTGCAATCGTGACACGATACGACCCAATCGTCAGCGAGGGGGCGGAGTAGAATCCGTTTGCTTCCGTAATGACCACGCGTTCGGCTGTCGTTTCCGTGTTCCGGATGCTGACGTTCGCGTTCGGCACCACGGCCCCTGCATCATCGGTGACCGTTCCCGTGATTGTGGCGAGGTTCGTCTGAGCGAACGCGGGCCCCAGAAGAAACAAAAAGAACGTTGCCCAAAGGAAAACAACAAAGAGTCTTCTCGCACTTCGAGAATGCATTTTTTCTCCCACCCCTCGCACCGTCGGCCTCTTTGTTTCCATGAAATTCAATTGCATCGCTGTTCTCCCCAGGCTCCGTCAGATGAGAAATCTGTCTCTCCAAGCCTCATCAGGGATATGGTTAGCTTCAATGACTGTCAACGGAGCTCAGGTGCAGTGCAGGTGCGGTGCTGTATGCGTTCTGCCCGCAACCAGTTTTTATGCAAAGGGTTACCAGGAAGTCCTGGACTACCCGGAGCGCAAGCACGGTCTTACGTTCCTGCCGTCGTTGGCAACTTCCTTTGGGAGGATTCAGAATGACGGACGCACGACGAAGGCGATGTGGTGTCAGGTTGGGATAGACCTTACCAGACCTTGCTGGCAACCACCTCAACGGAGGTAGGCGCGCAGTTCACCAGCGTGGCATGGAGAACAAGTTCGAAATTCTTAGTCAGGAGAGCCGCGCGGGGAAGATCCTGCAGGCCTTGCAGCTGTGCCGGATCCGTGACAAAGTCTGCGGCCGCATGGGTTCCACACGTGGAAAGACCAGCGATAGCCAACACGGGTGCCCCCGCCTTCGAATCCATCACCCGGAAGATGAGGGCGTAATCTTCCATCATCCTGGGCGTCATTTCCGCTTTGAGGGGGTTGTGCCATCGCCGCTGCGCTCCCCCGCGTTCGCGAATCCCGAACCCGCGATCGAAATAGAACGGCAGGTTTTCGTTCATAACCCGCGTCCAGTAGTTGTCAAAGGAACCGATAAGAATGAGGGGGGAACCCTTCAGATCCATATACGGTAGATTTGCGCCAGAACGCAGAACCGGGGTTCGGTCGTACTTATTCAGAAACGCTGAGACCCGGATATCGGCGTACACCGAACCGGTGAGCATCCCTTCACCGTAAGAGTAGACCTGATTCGGTCCCTCCTTGGGCAGATCTGCCGAGGGCGGTTCCGGTACACGGATGGGCCAGTAGAGGTCGGTCTCGGAAGAGGCTTCATCCGTGGGAGACCCCGGCTCGTAGACCGTCATGGTTCCCGTATAGACATAGATCGGCTGTTTTCCCTTCACAATCGGCGCCCAGAGCGCATCAAGTACGCTTACTGGCCGCAAAAAAAAACACCACGCCGCAAAGAGAACGATCGCAGTCACCAGTGCGAACGCCCCAGCACGGTAGCCCCACGTTTTCCTCGAAACCGAATGGGAGGATGTCAAGGACACCGCTGGGGCTGGCACGATCACAGGAGAAGTATCGAGCGTGGCGACTGGCTTCGTCGCTTCTGAGCTGGTTAGCCGGCTGCTTCTTCCTTCGACCAGAACAGCGTCCGCGCTCTTACTTCGTGGAACTGCGCGGAAGAGGAAAGCAGGACGATAGGTGCCGTTCGGGATGACGATCTGAACTCCTGCATCATTCCCTGCTTGCCCTTCGTAGTACTGCACGAGACGCTTGCGAAGCGAT
The DNA here is from genome assembly GCF_059115365.1 of Edaphobacter sp. FHG110511_03. Lineage (NCBI taxonomy): Bacteria > Pseudomonadati > Acidobacteriota > Terriglobia > Terriglobales > Acidobacteriaceae > Edaphobacter > Edaphobacter sp. FHG110511_03. The sequence continues at coordinate 543,330 of NZ_JBZYWL010000005.1, forward strand.
CCCATGCGCGATCTGACGATGGGATCGTCGGTCGTGTCGTAGTCAGGACGTCGCCCGAAGACATAGATTCCAATCATTCGCTCCTTGAGGGCATCGTCATTTCCTTTTAGACCCTCATCGACGACGTACCGAAGCAAGTTCTGCAGCTGCTGACTGTCCTTGAAGCGCGGACTGCGCAGAATGTGCTCCAATGTCTCGGCGATGCGTTCAGAAGAGTTCCGGGTTTCTAGATGCGGCTGTTCGCCTTTGATTTCCCCTTTATGAGCGGCAAGCACCGCAGAACCCATGGTCTCATCTCTCATTGCAAGCTCCGATAACAAAGAAGCGGAAGCCTTCTTAGAGGCACCATGATACAGCACTGCACCTGCACCGTTCCGGCAAGACATTGACAGTACGATGAGTGATTCCTAATGATGGCATCACGAAAAGGAGGCTGATTGGATCGCCGTCAATTCATCACGGGAGCAGGTACAGTTTTATTGGACAGGGGGCTTGAAGCAGCCAGCACGTTGGCTCAGACAACTGGGGCGCACGATTGCATTACAGCGGCCTACTACTTCGGAAATTTCCACATTGACCCTCGGAACGAGAAGGCACATGGGAGCGGCTGGACCGAGTGGAATCTAATGAAGGCGGCGCGACCACGGTTTCGAGGTCACCATCAACCAAAGGTGCCGCTATGGGGCTACGGAGATGAGGCCACACCCGAAGTGTTCAGCAAGAAGATCGCCGCAGCTCAACAACACGGCGTCGATGCGCTGCTGTTTGATTGGTATTGGTATGAAGACGGGCCCTTTCTGAACCGTGCCCTGGAGAATGGCTACCTCAAGACATCCAACAATCGCGATGTCCAGTTTGCCCTAATGTGGGCCAATCACGATTGGATCGATCTCCATCCCGCCAAGCTCGACGGCCAGAAGACCGTGCAGTTTCGTGGAGGAATTTCGCGTAAGGCTTTCGATGCCATGTGTGACCGCGTGGTGGAGCTCTTCCAACACCCGTCCTATCTCAAGCTTGAGGGTAAACCTTATTTCTCCATCTACGAGCTGTCACGCTTCGTGGAAGGCCTCGGGGGAGTTTCGTCGGCCGCGCTCGCCCTCGATGGGCTTCGCCTAAAGGCACGGTCTGCTGGCTTTTCAGACGTCCACGTCGATGCGGTAACCTGGGGCGTGAAGCTTCTTCCTGGCGAGAACGATGCTCAAGTGCCACAGCTTCTGCGGCAGTTGAGCATTAATAGCACGACTTCGTATGTCTGGATACATCATGCCCGTCTCTCTAACACCTGCATGACGGAGTACGAGGACGTCCGACGACAGTACGAAAGCTATCGCGATCGAGCATCCTCTGAACTCGGGTGCATGTACTTCCCCAATGTCACGGTGGGATGGGATGCTACTCCTAGAACCTGTCAGACGGACAACTTCCGTGTGGGCGCCTATCCCTTCACCTCTGTTGTTGTGAACAACTCCCCAATGGCGTTCGAAGATTCGCTTCGCTCTGCGAAGCAATTTGCGCTAGCCCGTCTGCCTGCGGGCAAGCGCCTCATTACTCTCAACTCATGGAACGAATGGACCGAAGGAAGTTATCTCGAGCCTGATACTGAGCACGAAAATGCTTATCTCGAGGCGGTGCACAAGGTATTCCGATTATCGTGACACCCATCATTCGGGACTACTTCGATCAGATGCCTTACGCCTATTCGACCGTGTCGTCATCGACTTGGAGAACGCTCCAGCCAACATGAAAGGCTTCATTGAGAAGAACAGACGCGAGACAGCCGCCAGCGTCGCCGCAGCCGACTAAAGTTGGAGACGGCGATGAGCCCAGTTCGTAGCATTGCGTCTCCTTTGAAAATGCTCAGTTTCGTCGTCGGTCAAGTTATCACTGAAAGTGTGAAAAAACTAAGCGAATGTCTGTGCGCCTTCCGAAGATTGAAATTCTGCCGACATCCAAAAAACGATTCCAAAATTTTTATTGGCGATAGATAATGGGTACTTGGCTTATCGAGCTTGGATTAGGCGCAGATTAAGTTCTCATAAAGCGCTTGTTGGCCTGCGTTCTGACGATGTCAATAACGTCTGGTTCTGCTGGGAACTGAACTTATGGGCGTCTCAGAAACTGCTCGTCGGCACCCTACCTAAGGTTCACTCACTGAGTGTCATGGAGAAGGGAATGTTTAAAAATGTTCCGACTGAAACCGCGACAGGAGGGCGATCGAACGGCGAACTGTCTCAGTACACGTCCTACAGTGCGCGGACACTTTATCCGCTGGGCACTCCGTAATCAGGCGCATATGAGGTTAGCGAGGGAAAGCCGAGCGGAGCCGCCGAAGACACTGTAACGAGCAAGTAAAAGAAATAAAAGAGATGCGCACTGTACCGTATTTGTACCGCGAAGGATTCGGCCGTCGCTTCCCTGCCCTACAACATACTGTAAATAAACATGTTAGATGGTGCCGGGAGGGGGGGCGAACCCCCACGGGCCGAAGCCCGGCGGATTTTGAGTTTCCTAAGAATACCGTATGTCTATGATAAACAAGCGTAATGGAACGTAGCATTGGATTCTCACAAGTGCCGGTCTTTCAGCAATTTAACGTAATTGAGCGTAATCAAGCCAACCTGATGTCTGTACCTGAACTTGTACCCGAAAAGCAAGGCGATTCAGACTCGTTGTCGCCAAGGAAGAATCCCAAACCAATTATTTTCCGATGTGCATATTGCTCTGATATGGCGTCTGTGAGCTTCTCGATGAGTGACCCGGCGATTTAGCACGCACCCAGATCGCTGTGCGATTACTCCCGGATGGCCGATCAACCAAGAGTCGAGTAGATGTCGAGTCGCTGAGAGCCTACCGTCCGGAAGGAATCGCACGATAAGACATCTGCGTCAGACTTGAACTGATTACCCTGCTCATCTCCCGCCTTTGAAGGGCTTGCGACCTCAGAAAAGCCAAGCTCCTCGGAATACTCTAAAACGCTTCCGAAGTGGTGCTTCCAGAGGCGCGCCCCAAGGTTGCCAGAACGATCCAATGACGACCCAACGGTCAGCCATTTCAGAAGTGTCGGATGTAAACCGGCATCGAACAGTACTTATATCCTCTCGATCCGATACCCACCAAGTCCTTTCGATACACACGCTCGGATAGAGGTCCCTAAACCAAACGTCAAGAATCCTACGTTTGCATGTTGACTTAGGAATAAATCGTCGACTGAAGGGTCTTATAGACGTGGGGCAAAAGAACGTTGGAAATAGCACCTGTGTGCGGTCGATTGACGGGCGCCGATTGTGCTGGGATGGGATGCAATTATGAGCAACATTGCTGTTCCTCTTGAGAAGATCAAGGATTCGATGCGGGCCACGTGGATGGCCGGCGATTTTGGGGTTATTGCGAAATTAAATTCGTCTGCTGCGGAAGAGTTTGTAAGACGTTTGGCTCTGCCGGCGGGTGCACGGGTGCTTGATGTGGCGACTGGCACGGGAAATTTGGCCATCCCGCTGGCGCAGGGTGGCGCTGTGATAACGGGTCTGGACATTGCTCCGAACCTTTTGGCGCAGGCGCGCGAGCGTGCTGCTGCCGAAGGTCTGACGGTGCAGTTTGACGAAGGCGATGTCGAGCAGATGCCTTACGCGGACGGAGCTTTTGACGCTGTGGTGACGATGTTCGGTGCGATGTTCGCTCCGCGACCGGAGGTAGCGGCTGCGGAACTAGCGCGCGTGTTGAAACCTGGTGGGGTGCTGGCGATGGCAAATTGGAGTCCGGAGAGTATTGCAGGAAAGACGTCCCGGATTAGCAGCAAGCACACGCCGCAACCGTCTGGGCTCGTAGCTCCGGTGTTGTGGGGCGATGCGGCAGTGGTTTGGAAAAGACTTGCACCTTACTTTACAGAGATCAAGACGGAAATGATTCCATTCGTCTTTGATAATCCAATGAGCCCAGCTGAAACGGTCGAAATTTTTCGCAAATACTTTGGCCCGACTCAGATGGGGTTTAGCCGGCTGGACGCGGCCGGTGGGGCTGCGATGACAGCGGATCTGGTATCGCTGTTCACGGAGTTCAACGTGGCAGATAATCCCACCGTGCGTACGCAGATTCACAGCGAATACCTGCAGGTTACGGCCGTCCGTAAGACCACAGCGTCGGAAGCTGGCGCGACTGCCTCGAAGGAATATCGCCGAGAAATGTAGCCGTGGTTGCGACGGCGAAAAAACTTGCACGCATCGCCTGATCGGTACTTCCCAGTGGTCGTCCCTATGCGCCATAGCCCCCTAAGGAAACAATGAAATGACTAGATCGCACCAGGTCTGCTTCAGATGCAATGACCAACGAAGATTGGTGAATTACTAGGGTTGTCGGTGGACGCGTATCGCTCGCTTGCGAACGTGTCCACTTTCCTAAAGCGCTAGGTCGTCTGAGAGAAGTACAACCGCATAAATAATGATCAATGACAGGAGTATAGATCCGTGGAAACCCCCATCCTCAAGAACGCAACCAATTAAGCATCGAGCAACAATTTATCGCGATGAAGTTCTTGACAGAAACTCGTGATGCTTTAGAACGGCACGTAAATAACCTTACGGACGCGCAATGAATTTCAAACTCTCAACGCAAACATGGTCCATTTTGGATATCCTCGAGCATCTGGTCATCTTCGAAACCTATACTCATCACGTAATCAGTAGCATGAAAGATCTGGCCCCAGACAAGTCAGATCATGATCCCCGGGAAATAGAACAGTTTCTCCTTGGAGCAGTTCCGGATCGATCAAGGAAGCTCGAGTCGCCTGTACCAGGACATCCCACAGGTCGCTGGAAACCGATTGAAGCAATAGAGCAATTTCTCCTCGCTCGAGCGAGGACACAAGAACTCCTTGAAGAGTCTCCCTACCTTCGTGGACGCATCGTACTCAACCCGCTCTATTCCTTTTCAGATTGGGATGGATATTGCTGGATTATCGCAGCGGGGCTTCACACTGCACGACATATCATGCAGATAGAGGAACTAAAAAACGACACCAGGTTCCCCGAGGCCAGCTAACCACCAATTGAGCTTATGTTTGGTTGTGCTCCCCTTTCTCATCGCTCGATCTTGAGAAGGGAAGCCGCAAAATTCCACGTTGCGCAAACGAACGTTTGGGCAAGCGAATGTGCCTGAAGCTAAATCCCAGTATTTCGTGTTGCGAAAGGTGTTGCGATTGTTTATCCATTGGCGACAGGTTTTACTTCAGTTGGCGCCAAACCGTCTGAGGCAGACTTTGGAGGACCTGCCGTAAGGAGCTCAATTTTAATAGGGTTTATTGGTGGACCTGATCTGGATCTAACCGATGACCTCATCCATGTCGGAAGCCGTGAACGAAGCTGTTCGGTCTGTTTTCGGCGAACCATGCTATCGCGTGGCAGCAAGGCGTCTGGCATGCCCTTCATCGGCTTCTTTGTGAGTGAACGCGTATAGCTCGACCAGTCGACCGTCATCGGCTTCGTTCGCCAGACATCACCATAAATGACCGGCGGCTTGACGCACCGTGAACCGTAACTTTGTACCCAGCCGTTCTCAGTGAAAGCAAAGCCCTGAAGAAACTCGGCAAAATATTCGACCATGTCGTTGCGCTCGAACTCTCCGTGTACAAGTACGTTGAGGCCGATGCGCTCCTGCTCGTAGATACACTCCTCGGTGGCTTTGCGGAGGAAGTCTTCGTACTGCTGACGGTCGATGAGTCCGTGTTTGAAGGCGGCGCGTTTCTGGCGAGCCTCTGTCGTTTGCGGGAACAAACCGATGGTCGTCGTAGGCAGCGGAAGGTTCAGTTTTGCGCGCTGCACCTCGGCACGCTTTGGGTACGGGCTGGCGCGATCAAAGTCCTTTTCGGCGAGTGCTGCAAGACGCTCGCGGACGGATTTGTTTGTGCTGCTCTCGGCTGACTCACGGTCAGCAACGGTAGCAGCATTTGTTCTTGCGGCTTGAGCATCGGTTGAGGCAAGGATGACAAGCTCGGAGAGCTTTTCTGCCGAAAATCGGAGCCAGCTCTTAATGCGCGGATCGAGCTTATTTTCTGCATTCAGATGGTGCGGAGTATGCAACAGCGAGCAGGATGGCGAAACAATGACACGGCCTGAGCCAAGTGCTTTCACCGCCTGTTCGATGAGATGTTGAGTAGCAGCGAAGTTCGTGAGCCAGATATTGCGGCCGTTGACGACGCCGATGCTGAGTGTCTGATTCGCGCCGAGGGAGGTGATCACCGCTGGGAGTTCTTCCGGGGCCCGAACGGCATCGATGCGAATCGGAGCGAAGAAGATAAACACTTGTCAGGCCCGCTACGACAACTCCTTTTGGAGATCAGGGTGCGATGTCCCGTCCGGCCTCTATGAGTGCCAAGCCCTGATCGCGCCAGTTGAGGCCAACGCGCGTACGCGAATTCTTCACACATTGAGGGACGCTGGTGGGCATGGAAGACAGCTATCATTTGTGCCCTCTCTGCGATGAGGCGTTTAGTCTGCGAGACCGCTGACTCTAGACTCTTAAGCCTTAACCTTAACTTGCTAGTGGTATCACGTGAGTAAAATCCATGAAGCTGATACGTGTTAGTGTCGAAGGCCTGCGGAACCGATGCTCTTCAGATAAGCATTTGCCGCGACCGGATTTTTTCGCCTTTGTAGGTCGCATAACTGTGAAGGCGGGGCCTATACTGGAAGCGTATATCGCGCATCGATGAGGGCACGTATGAGCTTTCGAGACTCCCGGGAATCTTGAGGAAATTGAAGTTCGATGCGAGCTGCTTGGTTTGCCAGGTAAGGATCTTTTACTGCTCCACGAAACCACTTGGAGTAGTCTTGACGGCGCAGATGGAATAGCCACGTTTCGGCGTCGATACCTTCAGCGATCTGCGAGAAAATAGCAAGATTGTGGGCCTTGAGATTGTGACGGTTCGCCGGTCCGCGAAAATAAAAGCTGTGGTAGCGCATGTTGCCTTCAGCGTATTTCCAGCGATGACGGATGCGATCTCCTCTGGGCTGCATGATGGTCATCGGGGATGGAGGCTTTCCCGCCCCAGGGAACCAAACAATAGCCTGCCCCGCCTTATGAGACAGACCCTGGGGCCAGAGCAGAGGACAACCGGTACTATTGCTGAAGCTCTTCATGGTTGTCTCTGGGGACCGCCCCACTGCAATGACTACGTCCATCATCGCCAGGACCGCGGCTGGCAAATGATCTGGTTGAACGGTCACGAGTATCGTCTCGCCTAGTTTTTGCGGCAATACCTCCGGTAGATGCCCCCAATCCAAGGGAAAAAGGTGATGAGCTTCATCGAAGACCATCCAGTGCGGTCGACCCGTTCTCGTACGCAACGTTCGAAGGCTCGGGAAAAGTTGCCCGAAGAACCCAGGCCGGTCCGCAAGTTGAATACTGAGAAGATTGAGACTGACGTTCATCTTAGGATCTTCGAGTATGCTCAACACTTCATGGATGCTGATTGCGCGGTTTGAATCGCCTAGATGGATAACATCACGGGTAAGCCCATAGTCCCCTTCCGGATCGATAATACAAACCTGATAGGTCTGCTCAATCAGGCGTTCGACGATACCTGCTGTGATCGTGGACTTACCGCTTCCAGAAGGTCCAGCAATAAGAATATTGGCTCCATAGGGAGACACTTTGACCTCGCCGCCTCCCTCCAGAAAACCGATGGAGATGAGATTACGACGAAGGTTTCCTTGCATTCGGATGAAATCGTCGGCGATTAACTCATTCACTAACTCTGCCAGACCGTCGCCGGCCTCTCGTTTCGTAATCAAGTCGGCGGACGCAAGGATGGAAGGTACCGCATTGGCAACCGCTACGGAACACTCGCAACGCTCTAGAAAAGACTGGTCGTTCTCTCCGTCTCCAATGCTGACGGCTTCATGAAACGAAAGCCCAAACCGTCGCAGGGCGACACTGAGTCCAGTGGCTTTATTGACCCCCGTTGGAAGTACCATCACGGCATTCTTATTGAAAACGATGAGTAGTTCCAATCCGGATTCCTGAATGGCTTGAAGAACAGCGTTTTGATGAGGTATCCATGTGGCAACTACAACCCGGCCAACCTCAATCGGCTCCACCCCAAGATTTCGAAGGCGTTCGACAAAGGCAGCAGGTAATGGTCGGCAAAGCAAGGTCTCTTCTCGCGTTTTTGAGACATATAAATAACCGCGCCGTTCTCTGCTACGACACAGTCAAACACATCAATCTGCGGCAAGACCTCAAGCAACTCAACAAGCCGTCTCCCGGTCACGAGAATGACTCGTCGTCCTGAAGCCCTCAGACGTTTGACCGCCCCAACAGCTTCGTCCGACAATTGCCCATCGGTAGCCAGCGTGCCGTCGTAGTCCGTAGCTAAGGCTAAGTATCGCATTGTGGTGAACTCCGGTTGCTGCTTCGCCGCATATTCTCGCAATGGTAGTACGCGATGAGATAGTGTCCGTCATCGAATAACGGAACTTCAGCAAGAAAAGAGCCCTGCGAAAACAATATCGGCACGCTATGAGCTAGGCCATAGCATATGCCTTTACAAGAGCCTACTGTGTCATCAGAAGACGATGCGCACATTTGTTTAAGAGAGGGACTCGCAATGGTTAAACATGCTGATCGAATACGCTGACGAAGGTTTCAATCCCAAAGCCATAGGGGAATCTTTCGTCCTGACAACTGACCATAATCCTGTGCTCTTGAACAGAGAACTTGATAATACGCGGCCTGGACAGGCGACCTGGGAGCACCTCAACCTCGGTCCAGTTAACTATCTCATCCGAATCAGACGAGTTGCGGCAGCCACATCTCAGACGGTCTGGTTGGCAAGCGTCCCAGAAGAGTTACTCCATGAAATTCACAATTTATCAGGACGCACACCATATACTCACGCACACAACAACTACATGGAAGGGATCTGCGTGATCCAGAAGTTTCCCTGCAAGCGATCCCCCATCATCTTTACCCGATTCAGGTGAAGACTCAAGTCGTCTGGGCAAAGACGCGTCTCCTCGCGGCACGCGCCTTCGCCTTCGAAGCCGTTGGCGCGCTGTGGGCGACGGTCTCCTTAGGCCAGCCTGCATCGAATCGCCTGGAGCAATATGCAGTGCAACAGGGTTGAAGGCTGAGAGACTGCGATAGAACGCGGTGGATTTGAAGTTGTGTGTCATGGGCGGTCGCTGAGGTCGTGAGGGAACACGCGTCCCTACGAATGTCAGAACGAACGGATGAGGATCTTGAGGCCCGGAGGGCATGATCTCGCGTCCCTGGAATCCATCACCCGCGATGGTGATTTGACCCGGAGCGCCTGCTGGCGCGAGTGGAGCACGACCTTGTCTCTGGTGAGTGTTCCCATAAGCGATTGACCAAGGAAGGTCCCCGAGATTTTGCCGTTCTCGTCCTGAAACTCCGCAACAGACCATGGTTTAGCCGCCGCCAGCAGGGGTATACCGCAGCGCAGATGGTGGAAGAGTCGCGGGTGTCGCAGGTGAGTATCGTCAATACGCTGCAGAAAAATTGGCCAGTATCGACTTCAGCGTCTCGTTGATTGGAGTGATGAACTAGTGCCGATGAGGTGGATTCGTGACTGAGTCAGGCAATGAAGATCTATATCGCCGAGTAAAAGGTGGATGCAGCCGTTCAAACGGCGCCCAACCCCATGCGTTTGCTCCCCTATGAGAGGGCACGTTGCCTAGCGCTCGCGGCACAGTCAGATGGCCCTCATTGGGGCATGGCTCGTTATATCAGGCGCTCCATCGACTGGAGCGAGAGACTGTTGATCTCCAAGTGGGGAGACGGAACCGCACCGGAACCGGAAGTTCAAGTTACTGCAGATCTAGGACATTCTTGACAATGAAGCAAAAATAATTGACTGTCAATAAAATCCTAATGCAGTTTAACTATCCGGCGTTATATGAAAAAGGTGTCTAACTTCCTGAAAAAGAAGAACGACAATTCAAACGCTACCGACGGTACTACCGTGGAAGAGGCGATTCGGCCTTACGCGATTGCCGACAAGCTGCGCACCTTGCGCTTGCGCCGGAGCATGGGGCTAGCGCAGCTCGCCGAACACTCCGGATTTTCACCTGCCATGTTGTCGCGCCTCGAGAATGGCCGACTTGTTCCGACTTTGCCAACCCTTACGCGTATTGCGTTGGTCTTCGGCGTTGGACTCGATTACTTCTTCACTGATCCGCGGAAGCGTCACGTTGTGGCCATCTCACGGCGCGACGAGCGCAAGGTATTCCCATCCGATCCCAAATCAACTTCCACCTCGTGGTCCTTCGAAAGCCTGGACTTCCGTGCTAACGAACGAAAGCTGAATGGCTTTCTGGCACACTTCCATTCATTGCCTGAGCAGAAACTCACACTGCATTTTCATCCAGGTGTAGAGTTGGTGTACCTCATCGAGGGGGAACTGGAGATGACTATCGGTGTGGAAAGATTCCAGCTCTCAGCCGGAGATTCTGTCTACTTCGATTCGTTACAGAAACATGCCTATCGAAGCCTGGTCAAAACGCCGTGCACCGCAGTTGTGATCACTACGGCATCTTCCGTGTAGGAGAGCATGCTGCGCATGCGAAATTGGATATGTTTACGGATCAGCAATCAAAGCTGACTTCTTTGCTTGTGAAGCAAATGATTCCATTCTGAGAGCTCAACTCGCGCCGTAACCTTGCCGGGGGACCCTATTGTTGGGGTATGGGCTTTGATCCAAGCGGTAGAAAAAAACACATCGCAATCGTGGGAGCCGGACCTGGCGGACTCGCCACTGCGATGCTTCTTGCGCAGCGGGGCTTACGGGTTCAAGTCTTCGAAAAGCAGGATGTCATCGGTGGCCGCAATGCAGAACTCCGCCTTGGGGAGTATAGCTTCGACCTGGGGCCGACGTTCCTGATGATGAAGTTTTTGCTCGATGAGCTCTTTGCTGAAGGAGGCCGCCGCTCGTGCGACTACCTGCAATTCCATCGGCTCGATCCGATGTACTCGCTCAATTTCCCGGACAAGACAATGCTTGTGCGCTCTAAACCGGACGCTATGAAGGCGGAGATTGAAAAGCATTTCCCTGGCGAAGGCACTGGCTTCGACCGCTTCCTGAAGCGCGAGAGTCTTCGGTTTGGAAAGCTCTATCCGTGTCTGCAACAACCGTACGGCACTCTCGCCAGCCTGATCAGTCCCACGCTACTCGCAGCCGCCCCCCATATTGCCGCAGGACGTTCGCTGCACAACGTGCTTGCTGACTATTTTCGCTCAGAAGAGCTGCGCCTCGCGTTTACATTCCAGTCGAAATATCTCGGGATGTCACCTTGGGATTGCCCTGGTCTCTTCACCATGATTCCGTACACGGAGCACGCCCACGGCGTGTATCACGTCATGGGTGGCCTTTGCCGAATTAGCCAGGCCTTTGCAGACGTCGTCCGCGAAGAGGGCGCTGAGATTCACACCTCTACACCCGTCGCTCGAGTTCTTCTTGATGGCCGACGCGCCTGCGGCGTCGAGCTTGCAAGCGGCGAAAAGATCTACTGTGACGACGTCGTACTCAACGCCGACTTCGGTCATGCTATGAGCATGCTGTTCGATGAGAAGGATCTTCGTCGCCACAAGCCATCGAACCTCCGCAAGCGCAAGTTCTCATGTTCGACGTTCATGATGTACCTCGGTCTCGATCGTGAATATGACGATGTCGAGCACCACACGATCGTCTTCGCGAACAACTACAAAAAGAATATCGAAGACATTTCCCATGGTCGCCCGACCTCAGAAGATATGTCGGTTTACATTCGAAACTCGAGCAAGACGGACTCGTCCAGCGCACCCGCTGGCCACTCCGCGCTCTACATTCTGGCTCCCGTAGCTAACAACACCAGTGGCATCAACTGGCAGGAATACAAGCAGCAATGTCGCGAGTACGTGCTCCGCATCCTACGGGATCGTACGCCGTATGGTGATGTCACGCCGCATATTCGCCGTGAGATGATCCTCACGCCTGAGGATTGGGAGAAGCAGCACTCCGTATTTCTTGGTGCCACCTTCAACATGGCACACAGCTGGGATCAGATGCTCTTCCTGCGCCCTCACAACAGGTTTGAAGAGTTCTCCAATTGTTACCTGGTAGGTGGAGGCACACATCCCGGCAGCGGACTGCCCACAATCTTTGAGTCTGCACGTATCTCAGCCAATCTGATCTGCGAGCAATATGAGGTCTCATATCCCGTCGCGAAGCATCTGGAGCCGACGCTCGTATGACCGCTCCCACTTCAAACCAGATCCTTGCCTACGCCCGTGCGGCGCAGCCCGCCTGGGGCGCACTCCACGTCTCACGTCGGTGTACCATTCTGGGCAATTTGCGCCATGAAATCGCCCTTCAGTGCGAATCAATCGCCGATACCATCGCGCGCGAAACTTCGAAACCACTACTGGACGCGCTCTCTGGCGACGTGCTCGTCACTCTGGAGCACCTCCGCTACTACGAGTCCCATGCGGAGCGCATATTGCGTCCGCATCGAATCGGCAAGCCCTCGTTCTTGTTCCATGGTGCGCGCTTCGAAGCATCTTTCGAACCTCATGGTGTGGCTCTAATCTTCGGCCCGTCCAATTATCCTTTCCAGTTATCGGTGATTCCGCTCATCACTGCGCTCGCTGCAGGCAATGCAGTGGTTCTCAAGTGTTCCGAGCGCACTCCCAAAACATCGACTGTGATCGCGAGTCTATGCGCAAAAGCGAATCTTCCAACCGACCTGGTGCAGGTGTTATATAACAGTCCCGAGGAATCCGCAGCCCTCATTGATGCTCGCCCCGACTTCATCTTCTTCACCGGCAGCAGCCGTCACGGGCAGCAGGTCGCAGAACGCGCTACGCAGTACCTCATCCCCATGGCCCTTGAGCTGGGGGGAAAGGATGCAAGCCTGGTCTTTGCGGATTGCCATTTAGACCGAGCTGTTGAAGGGATTACTTACGGCGCCTTTTCCAATGCAGGACGCGTGTGCGTTGCAGTGAAACGTGTCTATGTTGAAGCGTCCATCTATGACGAGTTTCTTGCCCGCCTAAAGCATCGCATCTCGATGCTTCACGTTAATACTGATCCAAACGCAGACTTCTGCCCCTTGACTGAGGACGCGCAATCTGATGTTCGTGCCCAGGTTGAAGACGCACTCTCCTGCGGAGCCACGCTGCATTGGCCGCAAAATCGTGCCACGGTCGCGCATCAGCCAACGCTCCTCACTGACGTTCCCGCCGAGGCCCGCATCCTTACCGAAGAATCCTTCGGGCCCGCGGTCTGTGTGGGTTCTTTCCGAGACGAGGCGGAAGCCATTGCACTTGCTAACGCGAGCCCCTTCGCGCTCAGCAGCAGCCTCTGGACCGACAATCGAGCGCGTGCCCGCCGCGTCGCGGTCCAACTCTCGGCGGGAAGCTGCAGCATCAATGACGTCATCCGTAACATTGCAAATCCTCATGCTGCATTTGGTGGAAATCGTCTGAGTGGCTACGGCCGCTATCACGGCCCCGAAGGTCTGCGCTCTTTCTCGCGCATGAAGACTATCATGGTCGCCAGCGATCGCCGTACTCGCGAAATCAATTGGTTCCCGTTCAATAGCCGCACCAGGCACCAGCTTGCCAGCCTAATCAGATTTCGACACGGGGCGACCGGCCTCCTGGGACGCCTCAGCCGTCTGCTCCTGCCTCTCCTGGTCAGTGCGGTACTTCCTCTCACCCTCATTGCGCAATCCAAAACGGAGACGCATCTCACCATTGACGTCCATCTCACGCAGCAGGCACACGGCGAGTTAGCCTATCTCGTCTTTGCTTCACCCTCCGGATTTCCTGGTGACCGCGATGAGGCACTCCGTCACGGATTTCTTCCCATCCCCTCTAACGCCCAGCATCTCCGCATTGATACCGATCTCCCACCAGGCATCTATGTTGTCACCGTTTACGAAGACCTTAACAGCAACCACAAGCTGGATCACAACCTCATCGGTATCCCGCGCGAGCCAGTCGGCGTCTCGAACAAACCAGCTGCGCGTTTTGGTCCTCCGCACTTCGATGAGTGTTCATTCCACCTTGGACACACTACTCAAACCATCATTATCACCTTGGTACGCGTATCATGACCGCTACTGAAAGAAACAAACGTGTCATCGTCATCGGAGCTGGGCTTGGCGGCATGTCCGCTGCCATAATGCTCGCGCGCAGAGGCTTCCAGGTCACGATCCTTGAGAAGAACGCGCAGGTAGGTGGCAAGCTCAATCAATTGCAAACCAAAGGATTCAGCTTCGATCTTGGGCCCTCAATCTTCACACTTCCTGAGATATTCCGTCCCATCTTCGAAGGTGACGGCAAGCGACTTGAAGACTACATAACCCTGCAGCGCGTCGATCCGCAGTGGCGCAATTTCTTTGAAGACGGAGTCGTCGTCGACCTTTGGGAAGATCCCGAAAGGATGCGCACGGAGCTCGAACGTTTCGGTCCGCAGGTCTTCGGCGAGTACAAGGACTTCCTCAAATACTCACGCCGCCAATATGAAATCCTTGAACGTGGCTACCTCCGCCTTGGTCTCGATACGCTCGTACAGTTCTTCCGCTTTTATGGGTGGAAGGAGGCCCGCGACCTCGACTATCTGCACTCAATGACCGGAAGCATTTATAAGCGCCTGAGCAATTGTTATGTTCGCGATATCTTCGAATACTTCATCAAGTATGTCGGCTCCAGCGCACTCGACTCGCCCGCTTTCATGAACCTGATGCCGACGATCCAGATGGATTTCGGACTTTGGTATGTTGCTGGCGGTCTGTATCAGCTGGGTCACGCGTTCCGCAGACGTCTTGAGGAGACCGGTGTCACGTTGTGCCTCGAGCATGAGGTTCAGCGTATCGAGTACTCCGGCAACACCGCCACTGGCGTGCAAGTCCGCAACCTTAAGGGAGAGAGTCGCACCTTGCCCGCCGATTACGTCGTCTCCAACATGGAGGTTATCCCCGCAATGCAACGGTTGTTGCATTCGTCCGCTTCCGCCATGAAGAAGCTGCGTCGCTTCGAACCATCCTGCTCTGGTATCATTCTTCATCTCGGACTAGATCAGGTCTATCCGCAGCTCGCACATCACAACTTCTTCTACTCGAATAATCTGCACGAGCACTTCCGCCGCGTCTTTCGCGACAAGAAACTTCCGGACGACCCAACCATCTATGTCGTCGCCCCTGCCCGCACCGATCCATCCCAGGCACCACCCGGCTGCGACAACATTAAAGTCCTACCGCACATTCCATCAATCAACGACAGACATTCCTACACACGCGAAGATTACGTTGCACTGAAAGAACTCTGCCTCGACAAGCTAGAGCGTATGGGCCTCACCGATCTGCGGCAACACATCGTCGTTGAGGATTTCTGGACTCCATTTGACATCGAGACTCGGTATGCCTCCAATCGAGGCTCCATCTATGGTGTAGTCTGCGATCGCCGCAGTAACTTCGCTTTCAAAGCGCCTAAACAAAGCCGTCAGTTCCACAATCTGTTCTTCGTTGGCGGTAGCGTCAATCCCGGAGCGGGCATGCCCATGGTCACGCTTGGTGGCCAACACGTCGCTCGGATGATTATCGAGCAAGCCGCCAAAGGAAAGCCATGATCATTCCAGCTCTCCTCTGTGCTGTCGGGCTTCCCGCCGGCTTCCTCCTCATCCGACGCGTTCCTACATGCCCGTCCGCTCAGTCCCACGGTGCAACCAGTCTTTCTATCGTCATTCCAGCGCGTAACGAGGAAGACAACCTTCCTCGTCTTCTGCGATCGATCGCTGCATCCGTAGTACGGCCGGCAGAAATTCTTGTCGTTGACGATGCCTCTACGGACAAGACTGCGACTATTGCACGAGGTCTTGGCGCTACCGTTATCACTTCAGCTCCGCTACTCGACGGCTGGACTGGCAAGGCTTGGGCGTGTCATCAGGGAGCCCAGCGTGCCATCGGCAATCATCTGCTTTTTCTGGACGCGGACACATTCTTTGTTGACCGAGGCCTGGAGCGCCTAGTGGTTCGCTGGCTCCGCGAACGTGATCCAAGACTGGTCTTATCGTTGCTGCCTTACCACGCCATGAGCGCCAAATACGAGCAACTATCACTCTTTTTTAATATCCTCATGGCTGGGGGAGCCGGTGGATTCGGTTTAGTCTCTGGGCCGCGACTCTTTGGCCAGTCGCTCCTCATCTCAAAAGAAACTTACTTCGCTGTTGGCGGTCACTCTGCTGTTCGCGGCTCCGTCCTGGAGAATCTCAATCTAGCCGACCTTATCCGCACCTCAGAGACGCGCATCCTCTGTCTGGGCGGACGCGGCACTCTTCATATGCGTATGTTTCCGGAGGGTCTCGGCCAGATGTCCGATAGCTGGACAAAAGCTTTTATCCACGGAGCCGCAGTCTCGGACAGCCTTGTTCTTGCGTCAGCAGTGATGTGGATCTCCGCTCTCTGGTCTGCCGCGATTCTCCTGATTGTCCCGCGTGACTATGGCCGCATCGGCGTGGCCGTGGTTTATCTGTTGCTCAGTCTGCAACTTGTCTGGCTCGCACGTCAGCTTGGCAGCTACCGTTTCCTCACCTGCCTACTGTATCCGCTGCCGCTAGCATACTACTGCGCTGTATTCGGCCGTTCCGCCGCGCGGCGCGCTCTCCGCCGCAAGACTGTCTGGCGCGGGCGTGAGGTATGATCGCGCTGGTGTGGGCGGCGAACGTTCTCGGCTGGCCCATCCTCCACATCGCCATCGGCTTCATCTCTCTCCGCGTACCGACCCAAGCCTTCGTACGCGACACCTGGCTCACAGCCCCACGCTCTTGGGAACAAGATGAACATGTGTATCGGGATTGGCTTGCCATTCGAAAATGGAAATACCTACTCCCCGATGGCGCACCTTGGCTTGGAGGATTCGCTAAGAAAAAGCTCCTCAGCCGCAATCCAACTTGCATCGCTTTATTTCTCATCGAGACACGCCGAGCCGAAATCGCGCACTGGTTCATGCTCGGCTGTTTCCCCATTTTCTTTATCTGGAATCCGCCGTGGGCGCGCTGGGTAATGGCCGTTTACGCCCTCGCCGCTAACCTGCCCTGCATACTTGCGCAGCGCTATAACCGCTCGGTACTCAACCGCATCGCTCACGCTCGATGCCGCGATTTTGTTCGACGATGACCCGATCCGCACAGAAAGGCAATCGAGTGCCTCGCATGCGACGCTACTTGGTCCATCTATACTGCGTGCGGGATGATAGCAATCGTGCCTGCCGCTATGTCGCTCGCATACAGCTATGGAAAACCCGCGGCAGCGTTCTCACGAAGACCCAGGAGCGTGTCTTCGCAGACGAATATGAACTTATCGACACCATTAATCCCCTGCTTTCCCAGGGCTCCGATGTCCGTAACGTTATCAGCCACATTGAAAATCCCGACGGCTTCCTTTATCTTCTCTACCTCAGTTCCGAGGAAGCGAGACTTTTGGGATGGAAGGAATAAATCGAGGTTGTCTGATTACAAAGCTCGAGGGTGAACAGAACATCATGTTCGATGAAAAAACTCAGGAGTACTAAACCTTCGATGTATTCATCAAGACTCATCTGTAACGGTAAGTCGGCTTGTCTGTGAATCGCTAGTGAAGTGAAGGCTCACTTTTAGATAACAGGACAACACGCATTGAAGAACCACTGGTCATAGGTATGCACATATCGGAGAGCAGCTGGTTACTGAGCGGTTTTCCACTGAACTAGACCTGATTGACTGCCTGGAATCAACCAGCCAATTCCTTCCCCCGCTCCTGAGCGATCGCGCCGTCACAACCGAGTGTTGCTATGCGCGCGCGGACACTTTATCCGCTGCGCATTCCGTAATCGAGCGTAAACGAGCATAATTATAGATAGGTTGCAGCCAAAGAATGCGTGCCAGCGGCCTTCAAACTATTGAAAACAAATAGGATGCGCACTCTACCTAATTTTGTACCTGAACCCATCTGGAGATTTTCAGCTTACGATTCCCAAGCACTGAAACTAAATATGATAGTTGGTGCCGGGAGGGGGGGTCGAACCCCCACGGACCGAAGTCCGGTGGATTTTGAGTCAGCTTTTTCCACAGTTGCAGCGTCTCGCAAGTAGGCGCATGTTGACCGCATAACGGCTTATACATCAGAGACTTGCAAGGCGATGGTGTTTCGCATGGCGTTGCAGACCGAGGCACTGAATACAGGGGCAAAGTATCACCAGAAGTATCCCCGAAAAACTCAGCGGACTTGTGTGCCGTCCCCCCAAAATCTGGTGATACTTCGGGGATACTTTTGGCTCGTTCAGCACTGCTACGATCCGGATTTTTGGTCCGCCGTACGGCTTCGGCGGGAGCTATGCGTCGCACTCGAGACTGTAAATAACTCCGGATTCCCGAGCAAGACCATCACCAGACACGGGCATAGGTTCATTTCATGTTCGCGCGAGGTGGCACGATCGAAGTTGAGAGTGGTGAAAAGAGTTTTAGAGCACATCTCGTCAAAATTGTCTTCGCTTTCAAAATGTATCGGATCGATGTCTGCCTTCAACCATCGCTGCTACCGCTGAAGTGAATGCGGGAGGTCGTTCGCTTATCTGTGAGACAGTCGCCACGCTTGAGGTGAGCATCCTTCTCTTTGCCGAAAAGCCCGGGAAAAATGTGCAGGGTTCCTATATCCAACCTCTTCTCCCACCTCAGCGACGGAGAATCGACTGTGCCTGAGAAGATGTTTCGCCCGACGAATTCGCTGTTCTACGAGAAATTGATGGGGCGACTGGCCGGTGGCTCCTCGAAATAGTCGAGTGAAGTGAAACACGCTCAGTCCGCTGTTAACAGCTATATCGGAGAGGCGTAGATCGTGGTGCATATTTTCCGTCATGTACTCGAACGTCGTCTTCAAAGCTCGCAAGGAGAGGCCATGTCGGACAGTCGGTAGTTGGACGGGATCCACCATATGGCGACTCACAAGAGCAGTCGCTAACGCCATACTGAGCGAATCTGCGTAAAGACCGCCAAGATTCCAGTCGCTCAAGCTCTGTTCGCCTATCTCCCTCAAAAGAAATTCGAGATGAAAATCTCGAAGATTCCATCGCGTTTGGAAGCTCTCGGAAGCTCGAATGCCCCAGTTCTCCGCAAATTGCTTTAAGAAATTCCTATCGAGTGACACCACAAAGCGATCGCACGCTCCTTCCCACCGAGCACGATCACGGGTTCCGGGAGGCAAGAGCATGATCGTACCTGGCACGTGCGTTTCGGTGCCGTGCTGCGCATCACACCACCATTCAAACCTGGCCTTTCCAGCGATTTGAAGGTGCAGGCAGAAATCTATGTGTTCATGCTCTGGCAATTCAAAATTCCCAATGAAATGCTTCTCGACGAGCAGCTTGGAACTGGGCAGATCACCTGGGACACCCTCTGATCGTTGCGGGAGCAACGGTACCGATATTCCACTTCGGCGGACCGAAATCGGTATTGGGCAGAAGGCATCCATCGTTCAATTATGCGCTCTGCAGAGATGCAAGAAGTCGTGGCATTTTCGACGTAAGCCCTTTGGGCTCCGCTCAGCTCTATCAACCTCGTCGAAGGCTCGAGGCTTGAACACCATTTCCTCTACCGGATACGCGTGCGTGGAATTGTCCGGGGGTAACGCCCATCATCAACTTGAAATTTCGAGTGAAGTGGCTCTGATCTGTAAAACCCGTATCAAAAGCAGCTTCGGAGATCGTCTTCCCTTCCCGCAGGAGTTGCATAGCCAATTCAATCCGGATTTGATTGAGATATGCATGTGGGGTGAGTCCAACTGTCTTCTGAAACGTACGCAAGAGATGATACGTGCTCAATTGCGCGACGACTGCCAGTTCTTCGAGCGTATGGTTTTTGATGTAATGCGCTTCGATGTACTGCTTTACTCGATTGATCTTATCTCTTTCGGTTGCCACCGCTGATGATTGCGAACGATCGCACGCGTACCGTTCAGCCAGCCGACCGAAGATCGAAACAAATGCTGAATCGATCTCTAAAGAATCATTCGTATCCTCCTCCATGCTCCGATGCAACGTTAAGAGGCGGCCGCTGAGCGTTTGATCCTCAACGAACACGTGCGAAAAACGGAGCGGATTGTAGCCAAAATTGGATGAGAGACTTTGGTAAAACTTCTTCTCAAAATAGAAGATCCGCAGGATCCATCCCGGCGCCTTGGCGGGTCCCGGCGCATGAATCTCGCCAGGATTGATCAGAAAGACCGTGCCAGTGGGAAGGATGTGCGTTGAACCCCGATAATACGACGTCATCGCACCTTGATCGACCATGCCAATCGCAGGGACGGTATGGTAATGCCGGGCCGCCTTATACTTTACATACGAACCGCGAAAGAGTTCGAGTCCATCGCGTTTCGCGTGACGCCAGATCTGAGCAGTTTCCCGGGCACCGATCGGGCGTTCACTTTGGTATCGTGCGATGTTCTTTGGGTTTCCCTGAATAACGGAGGAAGAGGCCCTTCTCAAACCATCAGCTGATTCAGCAAATACATTCATCGTGCGACTCCCTCTCGAAAGGCTCGTCGCCGGCTCCGAGAACCTTAGGCAAGGCCTATCTTTATGAGATAACGATTGATCTAGACTCACTTTGCATTTCTTGCTTTAAAAGCGAGGAAGCGTCAGGGATGTCTCCCAACGACGACCCGATCCAATGACACCTCATCCTCTGGCTAAACGCCTTCCGTCGCATCGAGCCGCTCGTTCTTGAATAGAAATCCGGAACAGAATGCTCCTATAACTGCAACGAGGCCGAATACAAAGAAGCCCGTGCCCAGACCATAGCCGAGCATGCTACCAAATAGGAGACTTCCTAAACCGAATCCTGTGAACAGCGAAAAGGCAAATACACCTATGGCGAGCCCACGCTTAGGAGTGAGATCTGTGACGATTGCGGCGAGAGCAGGTTGAGTCATATCGCAACCAAGAGAAATGATCGTCACAATGAGCGCAGCAAGGAGAACGGAAACATTGAATGAGAGTGCCACGGTCGCTAATCCTGAAATTGCGATCCCCATGGGAATCGTCCAATTGCGTCCCCAATGGTCCGATGCCCGACCAATCGCTGGGCCGAAGAGCCACCCTGGGATTCCATAACCCAATAATGCGCAGCCTATCCCAATGTCACCAAGACCATAACGCTCCGAAAAGAGAAGGCCAAGCCAGGTGTAAACTCCAGATTGAAACAAACCGAAAAGGACGACATATATATACGTCCGGCGGCCGCGGTCAGAGCTCAAGAGTTCGGAGATAGAGCGGGCCAAATTACCTGCACTCGGTGATGCAGAAGCTGCTGTTGTGAAGACAACATTGCGAAACGATGCGGCTGAGACCAAAACAAACACAGTGATGATGCTGACAAGCAGGAACAGACCCCTCCAGCCAATCAACGGATTTAACAAGGCGCCAGCGGTGGACCCGCAGGCCATGCCACCCGCCACCGCTCCAAAGATCAACCCGAGTGCCTGCCCTCGCTCGCGGTACGGAAACAGATCCCCGACCAACCCTACCGAAATGGGTGTAATCCCGCCGGCGCTTAACCCGGCAAACAGTCGAAACCAGATCAGCTGAGATGGGGAATGTGCCAGGGCAGTCATTCCCGTAAGCACCGCAAATGCCGAAAGACATGCGCCGATCACTGGAAGTCGACCAATACGATCAGATAAGGGGCCGTAAAACAGCGTTACCGCACCGTAAGCCAGAAAGTACGCAGGAATGATGAGTCCAACCTTTTGAATCGGAACATTGAATACCTTGGCTAAATGTGGCAATAGGGGCGCCACCATATATCCTTGAAAGAACACCAGAAAGATAGCGACAGATAAGGTTTTCAACATGCGGCCTCGCCGCGCATCAGACAGCTCTAGTGATTTCATTTTATCTAGAAATTTCCTTTGACTCGATACATTCCAGTCGTGGTCAACCAAACGCTTCTGAAAGAGACAAGCACTCGTCGTTTGCAGTTCTTTAGAACCTCATAACGATCATTTTGTCTTGGGTCATATCTTGAATTGTGTGAGGGATTCCTCCAGTACCGTGGCCCGCTTGATGCCGTCCTGCGAATGGCATCCAATCCGTACGAAATGCAGTGTGATCGTTAATCATCACCGCTGAAGCATCGAGAAGATGTGCGCCAGTGAGAGCAACATTGATATTTTGCGCAAAGATGGCGGCCTGAAATGCAAAAGGAAGGCTGTTCGCACGATCGATCGCATCTTGCAACTCTCGATAGCCGTAGATGGAAACGACGGGACCGAAAACCTCTTGCTGCGATACGAGGGTCGTATAGGGTGGATCGACAATAACTGTTGGAGAATACGTCGTATCGCTGAGACGTTTGCCCCCGGCTACCAGAATTCCCGAGTGTTCAGTCGCTTGCTTGATCCAAGAATCGACCCTGTCAACTTCCTTCGATACGATAAGCGGACCAACCTCTGTCTCTACCTTGGTGGGATCGCCAACCTTAAGTTCTTGTACCCGATCGGCGAACCGGTCCACGAATGCCTTCTTAATATCGTCGTGTACAAAAACTCTCTGGGTTGAAACACATACTTGTCCAGCGTGATAGTAGCCGCCTCTTACCAAGGGCTCGATCACTGTATCAAGATCCGCCGAAACGTCAATGATTGCAGGAGCCGAACCTCCATGTTCTAGGGCGCATCGTGTACCTGGAGCAAGCTTCGACCGAAGATGCCAACCGACCTTCGCTGAACCAATAAAACTAAGAAAGGCAACACGCGGATCGGTAGCAAGACTCTCAACGAGGGAGACGTCCTTAGCGATGGCTGTTTGACACCAGGCGTCCGGAAGGCCCGCTTCGTGGACCAACTCAACAAATCGGATGCAACTGAGAGGAGTGGTCATTGCGGGTTTGACGATGACAGGACAACCTGAAGCGATGGCTGGCACAACCTGATGCACGATCAAATTCAAAGGATGATTGAATGCCGAGATTGCAACGACAACGCCGATTGGCTCTTTGGTTGTAAAGGCATAACGATTTTCCGCGGCAGTAGTTAGACCCATCGGGATCTCTTCTCCGGCCATACGCATCATGGTCGCATTGGCGATCTCAATTCCATTGATGGCGCGGGCCACCTCAACACGGGCGTCCGTAAGCGGCTTCCCTCCTTCCCGGGCAATTAGCATTGCAAACTGCTCTTGCTCTTCTTCGACAAGGTAAGCAAGACACTTCAAAATCTCGATGCGCTTATGTACAGGGAGCCAATTCGACCGTCTCCCGAACGTCTCGTACGCACGATCGAGCTTCTTTTCGACACTTGTAGCGTCGTCAACGGAGACCTCCGCAATGAGTTTGCGGTCGTATGGCTGATAAATACGCATGGAACGACTTCCTTTCTACCAGCGCCAAAGGTTATTCGAGCGAGACAGCTTTTGCCTTCAACTCATTCTGCAAGACGCGCTTATTCTCGGAATAGTCGATTGGGACAACCACCAACTGAACGCTACCGGACTGAAAGGCACGCTCGATCGCCGGAGCAAGCTCGTCTGCTCTGGTCACTCGCATCCCGACCAAGCCATACGATGCCGCATATGCAACAAAATCGGGGTTACCAATGAAAGACCGAAGTCTGCGAACCCCTCGGCCTGTTGTTTCCATCGGATCATTCCGTAGCCGCCGTCTTCGATAATGAGAACAACGAGATTCAACCCAAGACGAACAGCGGTCTCAAGGTCTTGAGAATTCATCATGAACCCGCCGTCACCACAAACTGCCAGAACTCTCTTGTGGGGATAGAGAAGGGCCGCCATCATCGCCGACGGAAGTCCCGCACCCATTGTCGCTAAGGCGTTGTCGAGCAGTATCGTGTTCGCGATGTGCGTTCTATAGTTTCGTGCGAACCATATCTTATACATTCCATTGTCGAGGCACAGAATGCCATCGTCAGGCATCACTGACCTGACATCGGCAACAATCCGCTGGGGAGCCAGGGGAAACCTAGAGGTATCTTTACCTTCAGCGGTATGCTGCAATACCGAGGCTTGTACTCGCTGAAAATAGTCCACATCCCAGCTTGGCGATTGATAATAGGCTTTAGATAGGCGAGTCATGCTATCGGCTATATCCCCGATGACTTCTACATGAGGAAAATAGACTTGATCAATATCGGCAGGATTGAAATCTAAATGAATGACGTGAGGACCACCATCGCGCATGATGAACGGCGGCTTCTCGACCGTATCATGACCGACGCTGACTATGACATCGGCAGAATCAACTGCTAGATGGACATAATCACCTTCTGACAGGGCAGCCGTTCCGAGATACAGATCAGAGTTGCCACTGATTGCTCCTTTACCCATCTGCGTATTGAAGAACGGGATGCGAAGCTCACGTATCGCAGCTGACAGCACCGATGCGAGACCTGGCCGATTTGCCCCGCCACC
The DNA here is from genome assembly GCF_059115365.1 of Edaphobacter sp. FHG110511_03. Classification (NCBI taxonomy): domain Bacteria; kingdom Pseudomonadati; phylum Acidobacteriota; class Terriglobia; order Terriglobales; family Acidobacteriaceae; genus Edaphobacter; species Edaphobacter sp. FHG110511_03. The sequence continues at coordinate 567,777 of NZ_JBZYWL010000005.1, forward strand.
GATCAGGATCAAGGGATGGTGAGCAGATCGAAGAAGAGACACAGCCTGCTCAATGGCCTCATCCGGAGCCACAGGCTTCGTCGCCAGGGCGACCGGCACTAACGACGTACGCTTCGTTGTTTGTGAGGCGATATCCTCTGGCAATTCAAGATGGACAGGCCCTGGACGCTCTCCTTCAGCAGTTCGAAACGCATCCCGGATGAGAGTAGCTATGTTTCCGGCGTCAATGACCTGCTTAGCAGACTTTGTGAGAGGCCGCATCATCGCAACCGCATCGATGATCTGGAAGCGCGCTTGCCGACTCGCCAGAATCGGCTTCTGGCCAGTGATGAGAAGCATCGGCATTCCGCCGAGATATGCGTAGGCTACGGCGGTGACAAGATTGGTTGCACCGGGTCCAAGTGTACTGAGGCAAACACCCGCCTTTCCAGTGAGCCGACCATATGTTGCAGCCATGAAACCAGCAACCTGCTCGTGCCTTGTCACGATCAATATAATTTTGGACGTCCTAAGAGACTCGATCATGTCGAGGTTCTCTTCACCCGGTACACCGAAGATGAATTCGACACCTTCGTTTTGAAGCGCACGGACGATCAGGTCGGAGCCTTTTATTCCTTTGTCGTCCGAATCGATATTCAAGGCTGTCCCTTCTTCGCTTACCCAAGCCACATCATGAACGCCTAAAGATTCGCCTGTCTTGTATCAGATTGCTATCGCTCATCTCGTTGGATTACGCAGGATTCAATAGGAACCTTCCGTCCAAACTCAGACGGAGAAACGTTGAAAGATTCGCTCAGTTTCCTCCACCAAACTCCGCATTAACGGAACCACCTCTAGATGCTCGATCAGAGGCGCTGATTGTCCCGCCCACATTGGAAGAAGATCCACCCGCTGATGCTCGACGGCCGCTTGTGTGTAGGAATTAAGTAGATGTTTTTGGATGGGATAAGGAAGTGACTTGAAGCTTGGATCTTCGAACTCTTCGAAAAGACGATTTCGAATACCACGGGCAAGCCTACCGGTGAAAGCCCTGGTCAATCCTGTGACATTCGCAGCCTCCGACAGAAGCGTCCTTCGATGAACTGGGCTGATTCCTGATCCGCCGCACACTAGAAATGCAGTTCCGATTTGGATAGCTTCGGCACCCAGAGCGAAGGCCGCTGCGATGCCTCTACCATCGGCGATTCCTCCAGCCGCGATGACGGGAATTCCCACGCTATCGACGATCTGAGGAAGTAACGATATCATTCCCATCAACGAGACTTCGGAGGGTGCTAAGAACGACCCTCGATGCCCCCCAGCTTCAAAGCTCGGAGCCACCACCAGGTCAAATCCTGCCTCCTCAAGCACCCTGGCTTCGTCGACCGTAGTCGCGGTACCGATTGTCCGAATGTGGCGCAGCCGACACTCGTCCAACAATTCTCTGGGTGGAACTCCAAAGACAAAGCTTGCGGCTGGGGGACATGCTGCGAGCAACGCATCAGCCTGCGCGGCAAAGTCTTGGAAAACGAAATTCGGAGTTTGAGGGAGCGGAACGTTCAATCCTTCAAAGTAGCGATGAACCGCCTTTGCAGCGTCCTCGACCTGTTCCTTGGAAATGGAAAGAGCTTCATTGTCATGGGTGGAGACCCAGAGGTTTATTGCGAAAGGGTTCGTGGTTCGAGAGCGGATCTCGTCCACAGTCTTCGTGATATCGGCGGGACTGAGCGGCTGTGCGCCATACGAGCCCATACCGCCGGCATTCGATACATCGGCTGCGAGTTGAACCGAAGACAGACCTCCGAACGGCCCTTGAATAATTGGATAGCGAGTTCCTAAGAGCTCTGTGACTCTATTCTTCTTCCAAGGATTTCTAGATATCCCCACTGCTGGCCTCCTAAATTTTGCTGCCGGGGTGCGAGGCGACCTCGAACCGCGTATAGCCTTTCCCTTGTTTGGCTCTCTAATACTCAACCCGACGTACCGCTTCCGCGACCGGATTGAGACGGTGGAAGAAATCGAGCACTTCGTTCACCGTCTCGCTGATCTGTGTATGCGGCCTATGAAGAAGGCGGGTCGTCTGACTTGCAACATTGACGAGAAGATATCGGCTAGGGACGTTAACCATTGCAGCGTGAACCAATTCGGATCTCATAACAAGCTATTGTGAAACTCCTACGCTCACGTGTCTTGTATAGGATTGCTGCTACGGGAGATACCGCCAGGTTGGAAGTTGGGTCGAAACGATATAGCGCTTTATTATTTGATCGCCAGATACAGTTCTTGGTAGGCGGCCACAAGATCCTCCAAACTAAATCCGCGATTCAGCCCGCTGGGGTTTGGGAGAACCCAGGCTTCAATTCCCGCGACAGCCTCCGGCTGACATCCCCACTCGACGACTCTTTTCCGGTACATGGTCGCAAAGGCCGGCTTGCCGAGGAACGCCACACGGTCCGGGCTAAATTTGCGAATTTTCTCCGCCAGTACAGCAGCAGCATTGGAAAACTCAGACTTTGCGAGCTCTTCAGCTCGCGCCGTCGGTCGGCATACTGCGGTTGTGAGCCCATAGCCGTATTCGAGAATGCTTTTGTCGAACTCTGGACGGACCTGTATAGGCGTGAAGCCCGCGAGATGAAGGACCCGCCAAAACCGATTTCCCCCACCCGTGAAATGGTGACCATGCGCAGCCGCCCTCAGCCCAGGATTAATGCCACAGAACATGACCTTCAAGTTTGGCGCCAAAAGGTCGGGAAGTCCCGATGAGCGCCCTACCGACAACGAAGATGAAAGCCCCATACCCTACGATTTCTCCAATTAGACAGGCAGCTAAGGGCTGACCCGATCCCCTTCTAAGTTGAGTCGAACTCCTTCACGTATATGAGTGGCAAGATCAAGCAAAGAAGAGCATAGCCTCATCTCCATCATCCGCCCCCTATCCGCATCTCTTTGAGCTGACGCGGTCTCAGCTCTCATGAGGTGGGCAAGCTCCTCGTCACGGGAAGCCAGCGTGGCATCCGACTCGAGGAAGAGCCCTTCTAGAACTCTCGCGAGACCGAACATAATTTCAGAAGAGCGGTTCTGAACCTCTTGGACGATTGCGTTTTCTGGCTCTACAACTCCGTTCAAGAGCCAATGTTGAAGTAATCCAGTCTTGAGAAGCAATAAGGTACGCACTTGTGGAAGCGAGGTCCTCACAAATTGATCAAAGACAACTTCTTCTCTTGTCTTCGGATACGACTCAAAGACATAAAAATCTGAGAGGGCACGCACCTTATCGAAGTTCCGATTAATACGGCTGCTCTCTGCTACTAGACGTTGGTTGACGATCTGAGGTGATTCGCCAGCATGCCGCTCCAAAGATGCCACGTCTTTCAGCGCAGTCAGCAGGAGGGACCGCACAGAAATCGTCGACGACTTTGCCCAGAGATGATCAAAAATCAGCCACATAGCAACCACTGATAAGGCGATTCCAAGGATTGCGTCCCGGGCGGGCACAAGAGAAGTATTGATAGTGAACTTGTTAAGATTCACGAGATCGTATGCCAATACGATCTGAAAACCGCAATACGCAATTCGTGGCCCCGAAGTAGCTACCCAAGCACCAATGGCAACCACTGAGGCAAACAATAAGGCGAACTGCAGTAATGTATCAATCTTAGGCAGGATGAGAACCTCTGCACCAAGACCCAAGACGCAAGCACCCAAAAAGAACCCAGCAAATCGCAGAGTTTGCTTATGTCGGCTGGCACCAGTGTTGGGAAGAGCGGTCAGAAAGCATGTGGTTATTGATCCGCCTAGAGCCATCCACCCTGTCGACATATAGAAGAGGTAGCACAGCAACCCAGTCAACATGCCCCGCGTGGCAAACTTGAAATGTTCACTGCTCTTAAAGGCATCTGGGACGAAGATACCCTTGTTTATCGATGGGACAGCTGATACGGGGAGATGGTGATGTACGGGCAGATTCTCATCGTTGAAACTCTGCGCAATCAAATCCACTGTTCGCTCGATTTCGACCAAGATTGCTGAATCGGAATGAACCGTATCGGGACTATCCAACCAGTCAGGTGCTTCTTCTTTCAGAAGGCTCGCTCTGATTTCAGCAATACGGTCAGCAACGAGAAGGCAGCAGCCGATGTCGCTGGTCGAGAGACTAATGGCCGATTCAGACAAATTGAACGACAGCTCAATCAACTGCCCTGTTAGTGCAAGAACGGCTGAAAGTTGTTCTTTATATCCCTCGGCGTAGTTTGAGTCAGCCAGCACCTCTCGAAGGTCACCGATCCCTCGCGTGGCATGGCGGTTCAACTGGATTCCGAGTGCTGCCGATCGGTGCCTCTCCGCGTTAGAGTTGCGCAGCAATTCCTCAACCAACGCAAGACGCTGCTGAACACCTTCCGGCACCGCGTCAGTTGTATGTTTCTTTGCAAATACGGTCTCAATGAATGCGGAGATTGCACATGCCATCAGGACGGAGAGAAGGGTGTAGAGAGAGTGTTGCACCCGCATGGACCCGGATACGGGATCATCCCAAACTTCGATTGCAATGGCGATTACAACACTCAAGGACAGTGCTGCGTCCATGAATTTCAGGCTGCTAATGAGATAGAAAACAACGAAAAGGTTTGTCACAACCCAGAGAAAGTGCAGAAAAGGGGAGCCGGCAGTCAAGACACCCCCCAAGATGATTTCCGCGGTGCCCAACGTGCAAGCCAACGCAATACGCATCGCAGACTTCCGGGTCGCCTGGGGGCCTTCACGAGATACGAGCAATGGATAATAAGCTCCAAGGGCCGCAGCTGGGATGCGAAAGACCATGATTAGAATCATCACCGTCGTGCAGGTTATGACTATTCGACAGGCAAGCCAGATACGTCCGGGATAATAGGCAAGTTCAGCGCGAAGGATGCTCCCCAGCCGCTCCAATGAAGAGATTGCCTGCTTCGTTCCACTCATCAGTTTTCCTTACCTGCTCGCAACGTCTTCATGACCACGTTTCGTCATCTTGGCCACAGCGACTTGCCCTACACGCAATACTCCTGGAGGCGCATCTGTGATTCGGATTCGGACGGGATAGCGAGAAGCGAGACGAACCCAATTTAATGTTCGCTGCACCTCCGGCAATCCATCGGATATCTTGCCAACCACATCCGGATCAGGTGTCACACCAAATCCGTCGCTCTCCACAACACCATGCAGTCTTCTTTGAGAATCGGTCATAAGGAAAACGTCCACCGGAGTACCAGGTTGCACATGCCCCATCTGTGACTCGCGGAAGTTAGCGAGTACCCACCAAGTTCTGTTGTCGATAAGCGTGAAGAGCGTCTCTCCCACCTTGGCATACTGACCTTCGGAGATTGTCAGGTTGGTAACTCGCGCATCGAAGGGAGCGAGCACACTGCACTGCTCATAGTTGTACTTAGCGAGACTGACAGCTGCTGCGCGACTCTCACGCTGAGCAAGTAAAGGCTCCAAGACCAATACGGAACTATTTGACTCTTTAACCTGCGCTTGACTCTGGGCCATCTGTGCGACCGCCTGTTGCTTTTGCGCTGTCGCTGCAAGCAAGCCGGCCTTGTCTAATGCCAACCGAGATTTCTGTTGTTCTACGGCCGCCGTCTTAGCCTCAGCCAGACTTTTGGCTCGGTGTACATCATCGACGGTGACGAATCCCTTCTGCAGCAGGGGCTCAATTCGGTGGAAGTTGCCAATAGCGTAGCTCTCGTCTGCTTGAGCTTGCCGCAATGAAGCGTCTGACGCCGTGATCTCCGCTTCGGCGACCTTGATTTCGTCATCCGCTCGTATTTCGTTCGCAGCGGCGTTCTGCTGTCCAGCGGTTGCCACGCCCACTCGGTTAACTTGGGAAGATATCCGCCTTGTTTCATTTTGGATCTCACCTTCTAATTGCGCCTGAGCGGCCAACGCGTTTTGCAGCGCATAGAGATAGGGCCGATCATCAATCTTGTAGAGGAGGTTCCCTTTCTTTATGAGATCGTTATCGTGGATCGGCAATTGAGTGACAGGCCCTTCAACTACCGGAGCCATACCAATGAAATTGGCGGTCACTTCGGCATCATCCGTGCGCGGAAATACAGTGACATCCCGGATGACAATGCTAGCTGAGACGAGAGCTCCGACAACTACCAATGCGCTAAAAGCCGTTCCTAGTCGCGTCCGCTGTGAATCTTGCTGAGAGTCGCTCACGAAATATTGCCTCACTATTCGAAGAAGATGATCCAAAACGTGCAACTGAGAAAGCAGATAAGGGCTGTGTAAACCAGTGGCAGAGGCCAAAGTTGACTAGCCACTCTCCGCTTTGTGATCACTACATGGACAGCAAAGGTCAACGTCGCAGCAATCGCGAGACAGACTATCCAGGATGGAAAATAAGAACCCAAGACGTTGAACTCGGGAGAGTTCGAACAACCTCCGAGAGACATCGTTAGGAGTGCTATCGCTGTTGTTTTGACGAAGGCCGTGTTCAGCCACAGGGTAGCGGCACGGCGCACCATAGTTTGTTGGCTCATGGATGATTTCCTTTCGGGTGATTTACGAGCAGATCTCCCGTACGAAAGGCAAGATCCGTGAATGTCTCAAGGACCTGTGTGCTCGCGGTCACACTGATTGCTCTGGCACGCGCAAGTTCATTCTCGGCTGCGAGCACGTCTAGGAAGTTCCGTACCCCATCTTTGTACGATTCAAGAGCGGCAGAATACGACTCGGCAGAGGCGGCAAGAAGTGCTACCGCTGCCTGATGTTGTTCCAGCGCTGTCTCTGCGTTCGCATAGTCACCCCAGACTTCGTCCGTGATGTGATCCTTTCGATCATGAACGTGATCTTTCGCCGCTGCTTCTTCAGCTTTTGCCTCGGCTATGCGACTCTCTCTACGGAATCCGTCAAACACGGTCCAGTGCAAGCCTAAGGTCGCATCATAGGTCTTCGTTTGTGCATATGTGCCATCAAATGATTCCTGTTGACCCCATGCGCGCAGCCAGCCCCGAGAACCACTGAACGTTAACGTGGGATAGTATGCACTGCGAGCGTGCTTTACCTCTGCTTCAGAAGCTCGGACTTTAGCCTCATCCGCTATTAGATCCGGTCGTCTATGGAAGGCAACTGCAATTGCATCTTCGACCGATTGGTCTAAATGATCGGGTATCCGTAATTCTTCAAGGGCGGCGACCTGGAATTGTTTGACCGGAGAGGCGGTCACAGCCCTAGCAAGATGACCAAATTCCACACGCTCAGCACCGAGAGCACTCTTTAGGTCATAGTTCGCTTTCGCTGAAGCAGCACGCGCCTCTAGCACTTCCGGAACCGTGGCGAGGCCATTATCGCGACGGTCTTGTGCGGCAGCTTCGAGAACCTTCGCATCGCTCAAAGATATCTCTGCTGCCTTGCGCAAACCAATCGCATTAAGCAATCCGTAGTATGCTTCGCTAACCTGACGAATGAGTGACAGATGTTCGTTATTGAAGTTGAGGTTGGCAGCCACAAGGCGAGCCTGAGCGGCCGTAACCTCCGAGCGTCGCGCACCAAAATCAATCAGCGTGTAGTCGAGATGAACCGCCGCCTCGTAATACCCGATATCTTGAACAGCGAACGACTGAAAAAGGAGCGGAGGGTTCAGGAAAGTTTTTCCTGTGACCGTAGCCACAACCGTCGGATAGAGTTCGCTCTTCGCAATTCCGACTGATGCAGCATTTACCTTCGCCTGATTCCATGCCGATTGAGTCGTAGGGTTATTCGACTCAGCGATATCGATCAGTTCTCCGAGAGTATAGACATGCTGCCGGTCAATTTCGATCTCGCGCCGGTCGACGACGCCGGTATAACGCGAGATCTTAGAGTCGTCGGAGAGCCAAGGCGAATCTGGCGATACCGGAGCCCGTTGACAAAAGCCCACCGCTGGCGACATAGCGAGCAGGCAAATTGGACCAAGAGCTGTTGCCGAGCACAACAGCCAACGACGAACGTAGTTCCAATAAGGCTTCTCAGATGCGTTCACAATTCAAGACTCACGCATTATTTGGCGGCTCGTCTTGTACAGGATTGCTCTCAGTTTTCCCGACGGATCACGAGTGAAGTGACGAGTCTAGGTGAGCTGGACGACAAGGCACTAAAGAGCGACGCGCGAATCTTCAAAATAGCAATCCTGTACAAGACATCCGGACCAGGCAAAAGCCACAATCGACAGCTGCATCATCGGAATCGCGCTTCCAGGCGCAGTCTGCTCCTCGTGATGGGTGAAATTAGCTGTCATTCTTCGAGAGGCGTGAGCTTTTATGCGGATCACCAAGATCAACAAGCCGGTCTTACACCCGCATCGTTCTCAATTTGCTGATTCCGGTACAGAGGTCATAGGAATGTCAGACGGATGCATCGTGACTGCGGCTTTGCCAGTCCGCGATTCATTTAGATACACGATTCGCGCTGTGCTTCCGGGCGGTCTTACCTGCACTTCCTCCGCTCCTGGAGTGCTTTTTGTCCAAACCTCCAAACAGGATCGAGACCATTTCATCTGCCAATTTGTCATCGAGGGGGGCATGTCCGACGAACAAACGAAAGATAGTCGGACCATAGATCATGTCGAGGACAAGCTCCCGGTTGATATTCTGATCGATCTCTCGACGTTGGATTCCGCGATCAAAAATGACTCCCGCTGCTTCACGCCTGGGCTTGAGAAATCGCTCGCGAAAAAGAGATGCGAATTCTTTGTCGGACTCGCTCTCCGTAACGAACTGACCCAGGATGCGGCCAGCGGGGCTCTTGTAGTACGTGATCAACGAGCGGCATTGTTCCAAAATGTCTCTCCTGACCGAACCCGTATCGGGTGTTGGCACCATGCGATTTATCTTTCTCAAGAACGCGTCTAGAGCGACATATGCTTTGCTTGGCCACCATTTATATATGGTGGTCTTTCCCACATTTGCTCTACGAGCGATCTCTTCGATCGAGATGTCGCGTAGGGGCTTTTGGGAGAGCAGTTCGATGGTCGCTGCCAGAATCGCTTCTTCAGACTCCTCGCTGCGAGGACGACCTCCTCGAGATTCTGATTTAGAACTTCCGCCCCGATCATCTTTCAGCTTTGCCTTTGAGCCTGTATCGAACAGTATTGCAGACTGCGTCATCGCTATCTCCTTGAAATATCATCCACCATTCTCACGAATAGTGTTCCTGGTTCGGCGGAATGCGACAAGCCAAGAAATCCGGATCGCCGACATTTTTTGAATCCCTTTGCAATTGTGGTAATCATACTATACGTAGCGTTTCGATACTAGCAAGCCAACCTGACGCTTGCCTCACTGCAAGAAGGAATGCCAAATGTGGATTGTAAAGATTGCCCTGAGCCGCCCCTACACCTTCATCGTTTTGGCCCTGCTCATTCTGATCCTGAGCCCGGTCGTAATCCTTCAGACCCCTACAGACATTTTTCCAAACATCAATATCCCCGTGATCGCCGTGTCGTGGGATTACGCCGGATTGAACCCTACTGAAATGGAAGGGCGAATAACCTCAGTCTACGAGCGGGTGCTCACGACAACGGTAGACAACATCGAGCATATTGAATCCACGACAATCAATGGGACTGCGGTCGTCAAGGTCTACCTTCAGCCAAACGCGAGCGTGGACAAAGCAAATGCACAGGTAACGGCAATCTCTCAGGCGATCCTCAGGCAAATGCCCCAAGGAATTCTACCTCCGCTCGTTTTGAACTACAGCGCATCTGCCGTTCCGGTGCTGCAACTGGGATTGTCCGGCAACAAGCTTTCCGAGCCTCAACTGAACGATCTTGCACTTAACTTTTTGCGTACCCAACTAGTCACCGTGCCTGGCTCGTCGATCCCTTTCCCTTTCGGAGGAAAGACCCGCCAGGTAATGGTTACGCTGAACCAGCAGAGGCTTCAGTCAAAAGGACTTTCGCCAAATGACGTCCTTGTGGCGTTGCAATCTCAGAATCTAATCCAACCCGGAGGAACCGCAAAGATCGGGCAATTCGAATATGACGTTGACGTCAATTCAGATACCGAAACGGTTCAGGAGTTAAATAATCTTCCTGTTAAAACCGTCAACGGCGCAACGATTTATATCCGCGATATTGCCACTGTGAGCGACGGCTTCGCTCCGCAGAAAAACGTTGTGCGCCAGGATGGGAAGCGTGGCGTGTTATTGACCGTGTTCAAGGCGGGCGATGCGTCCACAATCGACGTTGTAAACAAAACCCGTCAGTTGCTCCCGCGAGTCGCCCAAACGTTGCCCCCTGAACTTCGGATCCAGCCCCTGACTGATCAATCGATCTTTGTAAAGGGCGCGGTGAATGGAGTCATCAGAGAGGCCGTAGTGGCTGCTGTATTGACGGGCATCATGATTTTGCTGTTCCTCGGAAGCTGGCGGAGCACAATCATCATTGCAATCTCGATTCCCCTCTCTATCCTTTGCTCCTTGATCGCCTTGAGCTTCCTCCATCAGACGATCAACATCATGACGCTCGGTGGACTCGCGCTAGCTGTCGGAATTCTTGTGGATGATGCCACTGTCACCATCGAGAATATTGAACGGCATTTCGAAGAGGGGGCCGGCCTCCATGAGGGCATCCTCGAAGGCGCAGCTCAGATTGCTACTCCTGCGCTGGTCTCTACGATGTGCATATGCATCGTTTTCCTTCCGATGTTCTTTTTGACGGGAGTGCCAAAGTTTCTCTTTGTCCCTCTGGCCGAAGCCGTCATCTTCGCGATGATTGCGTCTTACGTTCTCTCGCGGACCCTTGTACCAACGCTTGCAATGTTTTTACTCAAGCCCCATCACGGGCATGCGACCCCGTCAAACAATGTCTTCTCTCGTTTTCAAAGGGGGTTTGAAAAACTCTTTCTCCGGCTCCGAGACGCCTACCAATCACTCTTGGAACAACTTGTCCTACGAAGGAAGCTCTTCGTTCCGGCGTTCCTTCTCCTTTGCGTCTGCGTCTTCGTTCTTGTTCCATTCCTCGGGCAGGATTTTTTCCCGGAGAGCGATAGCGGGCACTTCATTCTTCATGTTCGAGCCAAAACGGGAACGCGCGTGGAGGAAACGGCCCGAACAGCTGACGAAGTCGAGCAGTACATTCGTACGGTGGTTCCCGAGGGTGAGATCGACAATATTCTCGACAATATTGGCTTGCCCTTTAGCTCGATTAACTACATGTACAACACCTCAGGCCTCACAGGTGAGGCTGACGCAGATATTCTCGTCTCCCTCAAAGAGAAACATGGCCCAACTAGCAACTACGTCCGAACGCTTCGAGCCACTCTCGCTGACAAGTTTCCGGGAAACACCTTTTATTTCCTTCCCGCGGACATCGTGACTCAAACGTTGAACTTTGGCCTACCTGCCCCTGTTGACATCCAGATAGAAGGGGCGGATGTTGTGGGTAATACCAAAGTCGCAGGGGAAATGTTGTCTGAACTGCGCCATGTATCTGGTCTTGCCGACGTGCGCATTCAACAACAACAGGACTACCCGAAACTAAGGGTAAATGTTGATCGGACCAAGGCATCTCAGGCCGGTTTTACTGAGCATGACGTAGTCAACAGTATGCTGATTGCGCTCAGTGGAAGTTTCCAGGTAGCACCTATGTACTTCCTGAACCCTAAAAACGGAGTGCAATACAACCTTGTCGTTCAGAATCCCCAGTATGGAGTTCAATCCCACGAAGACATTAAAAACGTACCGATCTCAGGAACCGGTCAAACTCGACAGGGCCTCCTTACTGACGTAGCGAGCATTAGACGGACAATGGAACCGGGTTCGATTAATCATTACAACATCCGGCGAGTTGTCGATATTTACGGCGCCGTTCAAGACAGAGATCTTGGTGCCGTCGGTCGTGAAATAAACCGAATCGTGGCCAAACACCAGAAAGACCTGCCACGAGGAAGCTTCGTTACGCTTCGTGGTCAGTTTGGAACGATGCGTAGCTCTTACATAGGGCTCCTCGGCGGCCTTGTATTCTCGATTCTTCTCGTCTACATGCTGATCGTCGTGAACTTTCAGTCCTGGCTTGATCCCTTCGTCATTGTCATGGCACTTCCTGCTGCTCTCGCCGGAATCGTGATGTCGTTGTTCGTCACTCATACGACGCTCAGCGTCCCGGCGCTCATGGGGGCGATTATGTGCATGGGTGTTGCAACAGCCAATAGCATCCTAGTCGTTTCATTCGCGAAGGACCGGCTCGCTGATCATGGAGATCCCATTCTTGCGGCGATTGAGGCCGCTAGCACACGACTTCGACCAGTTCTCATGACTGCTCTCGCCATGATCATCGGAATGGTCCCGATGGCGATGGGCTTGGGTGACGGCGGGGAGCAGAACGCACCTCTCGGTCGAGCTGTCATCGGTGGTCTGGTCGTAGCGACCGTGGCAACACTTCTCTTCGTGCCATCGATTTTCGGTCTCGTACACAAACGCATCGAGAAGGCCTCTGAAGTAAATCCTCCGAAATCGGAAATGACCGCGCAAGCGTAAAGGAAGAGACTAAGAATGGAAAACCTGAACTCAGAAAAGATATATAGCGAAGACAGAGTTGAGCATCTGATTTCGGATGCAACTCGTAAGCCGTTCACGCTGTCCCAAAAGATCAGCGCACTTGTCGCAGCGGTGATCGTGATAGTTGTAGTTGCGGCGGGAGTTCTCAGTCGCCGATCTGCTTCTACGGTACTCGCTGAAGTCACAGCTCGTGCGGCGGTTCCACTCGTGAACGTAGTTTCTGTTGTACCTGGACAAGGGACAGCAGAGCTCGTATTGCCGGGCACAACAGAGTCCTTCATCGAGACTCCTATCTACGCTCGGACAAATGGCTACCTCAAGAAGTGGTACTTCGACATTGGAGCTCATGTTCGAAAGGGGCAGTTGCTAGCTGAGATCGACACGCCGGAACTCGATCAACAGCTCAAACAAGCGCAACACGATTTGTCGACCGCACAAGAAAACGAAGAACTCGCCTTCACAACTTCTACCCGGTGGCAACACCTCGTAAATGACGATGCCGTGTCGAAGCAAGAGGCCGAGACGTACCTGAGCGACTACAAGGCAAAGAAGTTCACAACTAGCTCCGCTTCAGCGAATGTTGACCGGTTACAGGAGTTGCAATCTTTTGAGAAAGTTTACGCGCCCTTTGACGGCGTTATCACCGCACGCAACACGGATATCGGGGCCCTAATCGACTCCGGCTCCGGAGGCCCAAAAGAGTTGTTTCATATGGCTGCTGTCTCGCGTCTGCGTATCTATGTCTCTGTGCCCGAAGCAGAATCCGCCATCGTGCGATTGGGAAGCCCAGTGGACCTTACGCTGGATGAATATCCTGGCCGAGCATTCCAAGGAACTATTGTCCGCACTTCAGATGCCATCGACCAGACGAGTCGAACCTTGAAGGTTGAGATCGACATCGAGAACACAAAAGATGAGATCAAGACAGGTGCTTATGTGTTGGCTCATTTCCGCGCTCCAGACTCTAAGACTAAGACTGCAAACAATCTAGTCATTCCCGCGAACACGGTTTTGTTCCGCTCTGAGGGTTTGCGAGTGGCTGCTGTACGGGATGGTAAAGCACAGCTCATTCCGATCACCGTCGGCCGTGATTACGGCTCAACACTCGAGGTCACTTCGGGGCTTTCTCAAGACGACAAGATCATTCTCAATCCTTCCGATTCACTCACAACCGGAACGCCCGTGCGGGTTGGCTCCCAGAATCGAGACGGTGGCCAATGAAGAATCCCTATCCCATTGCATTGCTTGCGACCGCGACACTATTCGGGACCGGATGCATGGTCGGACCGAAGTATGTCAAACCAATTATCCCTTCTCCCCCCGCGTTTAAAGAGGTCTTACCTCGCAACGCAGCGAATACTTCGGACTGGAAAGTTGCAAGCCCTAACGACCAGGCTGAGCGAGGGAAATGGTGGGTCATCTTCGGAGACACCCAACTCAACGACTTGGAAGATCAACTCACTCTAGCCAATCAGAACCTTCAACTTGCCGAAGCGCGGCTACGACAAGCCCGAGCGGCGATTCGGTTCAATCGGGCTTCTCAATTTCCCTCCATCAGTTTGTCTCCGAGCATTCTGAATGAGAGAGCCTCCGAAAACCAACCGTACTTCAATCAGGCTTTAGCCAATAACGGTACCGGCAACTTCACGTTTCCGCTCGAACTCTCTTATGAGGTCGACCTGTGGGGTCGCGTTCGTCGTTCCGTAAACGCGGCAAAAGAGGAGACGCAGGCAGCAGCCGGAGATGTGGAAACTGCGAAGCTGAGTCTCCATGCCGAACTTGCGCGCGATTACTTCGGACTACGGAGTGCTGATCTACAGGAACGGCTCCTTGGCGATACTGTTACGGCATACGCTCGCGCCCTCAAGCTTACTGAAGACCGCTACAACGGTGGGGCGTCTCCAAGAGCAGACGTCGAACAGGCTCGAACTCAACTTGAGGCAGCGCGAGTTGCCGAGAGCGATATCGTTCAAATCCGGGCCAATTACGAACACGCAATCGCAGTGTTGGTCGGAAAGACTCCAGCACAATTAACTATTGCCCCTCAAAAGGATTTCGTCTTGAGACCACCATCGATACCTGTAGGTGTTGCGGGAACACTTCTCGAGCGCCGTCCAGATGTTGCTTCTGCAGAGCGTCACGTCGCAGCAGCCAACGAACAGATAGGCATCGCCAAAGCTGCATACTTCCCTCAGGTGACGATAGGCGCCGCAGCTGGCCTTCAATCCACTGGAGCTGCCAGCTGGTTCAACTGGCCTAGCAGACTTTGGGCAGTAGGGCCATCCATGTCCCAAGTCATCTACGACGGTGGACGACGTCGCGCCACTTCAGAGGCTGCAATTGCCAACTATGACGCCGCGGTCGCTCTCTACCGTCAAAACAGCCTCACAGCCTTTCAGGAAGTGGAAGACAATTTGATCGAATTGGGTGTGCTAGCAAAGGAAGTGGAGCAACAAAGCAGAGCTACCGCGGCAGCTGAGAAGGCGTTGGATCTCTTTACTCGGCGCTATCAGGATGGGGTAGACACGTACCTGCAAGTCGTCACATCACAAACGACTGCCCTCCAAAATGAAAGGAATGACATCGAGTTGCGCCGACACGAGATGGACGCGAGCGTTCTGCTGGTCAAGGCAGTGGGCGGAGGTTGGGATACTTCACAGCTTCCTAAGTATTGATCCGCTTAGCGAATGCTAAAGAACCTTGATATCACTCATCATTCAGAGGAGAAACGGTGAGCACTATCATCGCCCCGCCGTTCACTGATCCTGAGCAGGTTACACGCAAAGTGCAACTCGCCGAGGATCTATGGAACACCCGCGACCCGAGAAGGTCGCCGCCGCTTATACCGAGGACACGGAGTGGAGCAACCGTGCCGAATTCCTAACCGGTCGCCAAGCTATCGTCGAATCACTTCATCGCAAATGGAACCAGGAGCTTGGCTACAGGCTGAAGAACCGGCCTTGGAGTTTCCGCAACAACCGTATAGCCGTCAAGTTCTTTTACGAGTGGCATGACGACAGCGGCCAATGGTTCCGCAGCTATGGAGACGAACTTTGGGAGGTCGCTCCGTCCGGTCTAATGCAGCGTCGCGAAGTCAGTATCAATGACATGACAATCAAGGATTCGGACCGTGTTCTCAAGTAAGTTTCGCGTTTCTAAACCTGTGACTTTTGAAATGAGGGCGACAGTTCGTCGTCCCTCAAAGCGAGGTGTGCTCTCGGTATTCCAGGCTATTGATTCAGAAGGCGCCCAGGAAGAGACTCTAGAGTTCGTCTAAACTCCCTGTTGCTTTCCTGGGCTCGTGAAACGACTAGGGCACCCTCAATCGCTGCAACTGCACCCTCAGCGCGTATCCGCGCCTCTTTCGCCGGAAGACCTGCTTCCTTTGATAACTGCATGAATTTCTCAATCCAAAAGCCGAGTGTGTTCTTCACATGAGCTCGAACGGATTCGGGTGTGCCAGAGCTACTCAGGGTCTCAAGCAGACAAGCTTGAGTTCCACCTTCGTAAAACTCGTCCAATCGCTCTGCGATGAGTTTCAATCGGCGAGAGGGATCTCCTTCCGAATCGACCGGTGCGAGCACGTGCGTCGAAAAAATACGATCAATTTCAGAAAGGGCCGCAAGCGCCATCTGTTCCTTCCCTCCCGGAAAGCGATGGTACAAGCTCGCTTTTATGAGGCCTGATGATTCAGTAAACAAGCTCAAGCTCGCCCCCTCGAATCCATGATTGCGAAAAACGGAGATGAGTGAGCTGAAAACCTGGTCTGCCCCCGCCTTACTGGCTCTTGCCATTAATCCGTGTCTCCCAGTCACGCTTGCACGATTATACCGATCGGTCTAATATAATTTCAAATTGACCGATCGGTCTAAAGGAGAATGTCATGAAAGCGGTAATCGTAGTCTTGTCAAACCCAAATACGAACTCCGAGGAAGCGCTAGGCAGAGTATTCAACGGCCTAGCCGCAGCATATGAGCTCAAGCAAAGTGGTGATGAAGTGAGCATTTTGTTCCAGGGCGCCGGGACTCGTTGGCCGAAGTTGCTATCAGATCCCAAGCATCCTGTGCATGAACTCTTCGAGTTGGTCAAAGACCGTGTTGCGGGTGTGTCCTGCGGATGCTCGGCTGTATTCGGCGCAACAGAGGATGCAGTCGCCTCCGGCATGGCGCTCATCTCGGAGAACCAGGTGCCCGGGACGACCGGACTCCCGAGCCTTCGAAAGTGGCTTGTCGAGGACAGCCCCGTCCTCATCTTCTAATTCCATCGGGCGGCCATGTCTCATGGCCGCCTGTGCAACCTGGAGATAAGTATGTCGATGGACCCATTTCACGAAGGCGAACGCCGCGTTCAGCAGCGGGTTGGCGAGATGCAGCAGGCAAATCGCAACAGCGCTATGATCTCCTCTCACATTCCAGGAGGGGCAATTCCCTTCCTAAAACAGCAGTCTCTTTTAATCCTTGCTGTGCTCGATAAGGAAGCGATGTGGTGCCTCCCCGCCGCCGGTAAAACCGGTTGGATGTCCGCAACCCGCGATGCCATCGAACTGGACCTTGAACAGGCAATAGGGCCACTGGACGAACGAATCCACAGTGCCGCCGAAGAACAACAACTCGTTGGTGGAATTGTGTTGGATTTCGCCACTCGCCGCCGTCTGCGGGTCAATGGTCGGCTCGAAAGAGCGTCTGACAAGCTTATGGTGCTCAGGGTGACAGAGGCCTATCCCAACTGTCCAAAGTACATCACGCAGCGTACTCTGGTTTGGTTAGAGAATGCTCCATCTATTCCTTTTCAAGAAGGAAAATCATTGGCGCGAGAACAGCTGGACATTCTTGAAGCGACCGATATCTTGTTCATTGCGACGCGGCATCCTGAGCGCGGCCTGGACGCCTCACATCGCGGAGGCAATCCTGGATTCGTGCGCAGCCCATCGGAAAACACGATTTATTTTCCTGACTATGCAGGCAATGGTCTGTTCAATACGTTCGGAAATCTCGAGATCGATTCACGGGCAAGTATTCTCCTGCCCGATTTCAAGCGCGGCCAAGCACTTGCTATTACGGGTACGGCCGCCGTCAGTTATGAAGACGACGGACGCACACGCTGGACGACGGTAACAGTTCAGAGCTGGACCCAAGTGTACCTGCCTGTTTGCGAAACAACGCGACCACTTTCGCCTTTCAACCCTTAACGTCAAAGTCCTTCGCTCCCCACGCGGGTCAAAAGGCTCGTAGATCGCTGCCCCATGCGGCCAGCTGTATAGAAGCACCGCGCAATTCCTGTAAAGCCTATCGCGTCCAGGCGGTCAGCATCCTGCAGAATAGAACCTTCGAGAGTGGCTGGCGCAGTCTTGCCGAGTAGCTATGGCTCTCGATAGTTGAGGCTACCCAACTGCTTCGCTTTTCGCTCCAGCCAAGGGCAGAGAGCCGAGCAATTGCTTCGGCGGCAGCTAACCAAAGGTCCGGGAAGCCCCAAAGGAATTTGCATGAGCGCATGAGAAGACTCACGGTGGAGTGCCTGACCGATTTGTACCAGTGAGTAGGAATGGCACCGGAACAAGGAGCTAAGATGCCAACTGGAGCAGGTAGTGAACTTCTGTGAAGGATTGAAGTGTCGGTAGCAAACCGGGGAAGACCACGGCGTGCAAGGACGTGGAGATTGTGGAGCAGATGTAGGTTGACCAAACTGAGTGGTCGAAGGGGTAGGCATACACCCAATTGCGATGCTCATGGCGATGGCGCCACACCCGCAAGGAGCGACGCAAAGGATCATAACCGGACTTCTAACTTTTGGTGTCAAGTCCGACGAGATGAAGCATCACATATTCTGTGACAAAAACCGTCATTGTTTCAGGACCTGCCTCACTGCGTGTTCTGTCAAGAACATCACCACGACGCTCGAGAAATCATTGAGATGTTGGAAATACTCTCTCCAGGACGCCGCTGGATCACGCTCGATCCACAATTCAACGGTATCTCGACGGTCGTTTCCCGTGTCCAGATACATCCTCCGAATGGAAATATGCAAAGGCTGTAGTTGCGCAATCTCCAGCTGGCTTCGGATCGCTTCGAATTCCCATATCACTTTTTCCGTATTCTTGATTAGTCCGAGGAATGATGCCCACGTATCTTTCAACGGATCTAGAGATTTTCCTGCGTAGTAGTGACCTTCACAACTGAAATAAGTTATCCATCCCCGGTTGACAATTGCTTGCACCATCGAACGTACGCCGGGTTCAATCGACTCCAAAAAATCGGGATGATAACGAGGCAGCATGTACCCTCGATAGTCGCCTGGCGTCCCGTTGTAATTGATGTTGCCGAACGGGGTACGCCTAAGTCCCATCTTCTCGCGATTTAGCGGATGAATCGGGTCGTCCCACGCTCCTATCCCCTCTTCAAGCCCGTTGGTTCTATTCGTTCGGATGTCGACCGACGCCGTGGCGATCAGAATCAGAGATTCCTGCGCCGGTCTAATTTCTTCTTCCCTATCGACATCGCTCAACGGAATTGCGAGAGAGAGTTATTGATCTCCATCGCGGATCAAAAGCCTTGCGCTTATGAAATCCTTCAGCAGATCTTGTATGTCGCGTCGTGACAACTCCATTTCGACGCCTCGCAGATGAGACCAGATCCTCTCGATAGTCGCTCCGTCGTCACAGGTGAGATAGACCTCTGCTTCCACTTGCGCCATTGTATACGCACGTGGCGTTTGATTGGCGCGGCTGTCAATGATCCGCAGAAATCCCGGTCCACGTGCGTACGTGAGACTCGATCCTGCATTGAAAGGAACCTGCCAGTCCTCCACTGCGGTACGTACTTCTCCAATGTACGAGTCTGGATTCCGCCCATCGATGTACTGGAACTCGAAGTTGTACGCAATGTCTGTCAGCTCCTCTGGCGCCAAATCATATAGGAACGAGTAGCACTGCACCGGCCCCCGCAAGGATAGACCGTGGGATTCCGGATGCTGGAAGTAGGGGGAAAAGCGCTCGATTTGCAAATGGACGAGATTTGGCGGTTTGAGATGGCTCAGCAAAGGAATCATTGTGGCCATTCGGGCATACTCAGCCGGGTCCTCCCCTGGTATGCCATAAGCGCCCATCACTGCTCACCGCATAGCTCGCACGGTAGCTTCGTCCACTTGCGCGAGGAGTTGCCTTTTAGATTTCTTAATGCTGTTCCAGCAGCTTCGAAGTGGTGCCTTTGAAGCCGCTGGTTCAATGGAACTTCCTATTCGGCGTACCTGCGGACTTTCACTCCAAATGGTAGCCGGCGAGACTTCAATTCCTAGTTCTTGGTCAATACTGCTGGTTGTTTATGGCATGTCCAGGGAGAATGTCTTCAACCGAGGAGCATCTCGATCTTCCGGAGATGACTGTTACCAGTTCAGCTGAAGATCATCGGTTCGCGCTTACTGTACTGTCAGCGTCAAAGGAATCGTCTGCATCTGAGTGCCCGCACTTGCAATCACGTGGAAAGTGTATGTTCCTTTCGGCGTGAGATTGGTTGAGGATAGGGAAGATGGCTTTGAGGATGAGGCGCATCCTCCTATACCCACGAATGCGAACAGCAGGAGGCAGGATAGTAGAGTCAACCAAGAGCGTCTTCGCACCGCCGGCAACAGAAATAAGCTTGCGAGACAAACTGCGGCCTCAATGTTTATCGGTGGGTGGAGCGCGGCTGTCTGAGTTTGGGAAGTTGTGACGGTAAGCGTTGTACTGCCTCCATTAGCAATCGACAGGCTCGGGGGAGAAAAGCTGCATGCCGCGTATAGCGGCAGATCTGCACACGTGAAGGTGATAGTTCCTGTTGCGCCTGCTCGCGGTTGCTGCACCAGTGTGTAGGTAGCGGAGGAACCGCCGGAGATTGTGGCGGTGGGGGAGGAGGTAGACAGAGCGAGACCAGAGCTGTTTCCTGTCCCAACCAATGCGACTGTTGTCGGACCGGTGGCAGCATTGCTGGAAATGAAAAGCGTGGCACTCTCAGCGCCGGCGCTCGAGGGCGTGAAGACGACATTGAGGAGACAGCTCTGCTGGGAAGCGAGGGAGATGCCGCACGTTGTCGTCAGCGTAAAGTCCTTAGGATTGACACCGGAGATCCCAAAAGTGAGCGTCGTAAGGGGAGCGGCACCAGAGTTCGTGAGAGCTATCGTCTGAGCTGCTGCGGAAGTGCCAATGTTTGTCCCTTCGAAAGTCAGGGATGTCGGCGAAAGCGTGATTGCGGAGACAGTCCCGGTTCCTGAGAGTGGTACCGTGATAGGATTTACCTCCCCGGAAGCAACGGTGAGCACCGCAGCCTGAGGACCATTAGAGTCTGGCTGGAAGCCAACGAAAATTAAGCAACTTGTTCCAGCGGCGAGCGGACCGTTACAAGTCGTTGAATCGATCGAGAACGGAGCCGTAGTTGTCAGTACAGGTGCGAGCGACATGCTGGACTGATTGACCAGAGATATGCTCTGCGACGCCTTACTGCCGACAGGAGTAGAAGAGAAGGACAACGAGTTAGGAGTTGCAAGAAATGCAGGAACTCCGGTGCCTGTCAGCAATACTTTCGATGTCAGAGCGCCGCCATCGATCATAAGCGTGACGGCTCCTTTACGCATTCCCAGAACCGACGGCCCAAATGTAACCGTGATGGAGCAGCTCGCATTGGGCGCAAGCGTAGCGCCGCAGTCATTCGTTTGGCTGTAATCGGGCTGTAAGCCACCGTCTGCAGCGCCTGCGGTAATGCTAGTGAGAGCGATCTCCGTGGCGTTCGTGTTTTTAATCTGCACGGTTTGGGTCGCTGTGGTGCCAGGCACGACGTTGCCGAAGTCGAAGGAACCTGGATTGATTGAGAGACTGGGCGTGCTGATGCCTGTACCGATAACGTAGATTGTCGTGGACGAACCACCGCCAGACAAAAGCATCGGCACCGCAAGACGCCCAGCCTGCAGAGGCTCAAAACTGACACCGATCACACAGCTCGCCTGAGACGCAAGAGCGATGCCTGTGCAGGTGTTTGCTGCAACCGTAAAGCTACTGGCTCCATCGCCGGAGAAGGACGGCACGTCTACAGTGACAGGTGCGGTTCCGCTATTGGTGATCGTAACGGTACGAATCAGCGACGCTGTCCCGAGCTGGACATTACCATATTGCAGGCTCCTGTCGGCAGAAAACAACAGGGGCCCATCCACTGGATTTGGCGTGAAGTTAGGATAGACATCGACACGGCTCCCACTGCCGTAGACCACCCCGATATCGTACGAGCCACTGGGCGCGCCCGCCGAAACGGGTTTCACGGTAACGCTCGCTGTGCAGAACGTGCCAGGCGCGAGTATGGCGGGACAGTCGTTCGTCTGCGAGGTCCACCCGAAGGTGAGGATGGAGCTGATAGCGACCCCGGCGTTGCCCAGGTTCCAAATATAGAGTGGCTTTGCCACGCTGGTTGTTCCGTTCTGCGTGGGAGGGATGTTCAATTGGCTGCTATCGACGTACACCACTGCGCCAAGAGAGCTTGCAAGGCCAGTGGGCGTGAAGGTCTGGGAAGAGGGCTGGGCATCACTATTGATCGTAAGGGTTCCACCTCGCGTTGTACTAAGTGGGGTCAGAAAGCAGGAGCTTGCTGCTGCCACAGTGGTACCGCAGGCATTGATGATCGAAGTGATGCTGTTACCCGGCACGATGCTGACGATATGCAGGTCTGCGCTGCCTGCGTTGCGGAGCTCGAGCATTGGCCCGCTATAGGTGAGGCTGATCTGCGGCTGATTCGTCGGCGCGATCTTCGCTATGAAGCTCGAATAGCTACCAGATCTCGCCTGGTCGGTATATGCGGTGCCTGTGCCAACGTTGATGGGGTCGTAGAAGCCGTAAGGAAAGCCATTATTGATCGACAAAGAATTTGCCGTACCGGCGATGTAAATGTTACCTGACGGATCGATCGCCATGCCATTTGGGACTTGTGAGATCACCCGTCCGCCGAAGCCGGTGGAGCTTACCAGATCACCCTTTGGCGTAAGCCCCAAAATGAAGGCTCCAGCGCCGGGACTGTCAGCGGCAACCGCATCTTTGAAGGGCAACGAATTTAGCCCAAAGCTGCCCGCGATATAGAAGTTGCCCTTCGTATCCATCGCTGTTGTATTGACGAAGCCTTCGCCCAGATAGGTCGACCAGGTATAGCCCGTATGGGACGGATTGATGGCGCTGGCAAAGAGGTACTGTTTAGACTGAGCGTACCCAATGGAGTAGATGGGGTGGCGGTAGGCCTCGACGGTATAGGGAAAGTCAGGCGCGATCTGCGATCCAGCGAGATAAATCGTTCCATCGGCCCCTACCTGAATCTGCCCGAGTGTATCGGCGACGAAGGTATCACCACCCAGAAGCGTGCTGAACAGCAGCGTCTTGCCATCTGGTGCAAACTCCGCAACGAAGGAGCCCCCGGTGCCATCCTGGAAAGAGCCTTTGAGAGGAACGGAGGTGCCGTTGCCTCCGAAGTAGATGTTGCCCTGGATGTCGCGGGTGATGGAAGTTGCCATCGCGGATGCCCCAATCTGGCCAGGACTAAAAAAGTAGCTCGAAAAAACCCAGTCCGTTCCAGTAGGGTTCAGCTTGGCAAAAAAAACTCCGCCGCATGTTGTACAAACCATGCCGGTATACGACGGTTGAAACGCATTGACTGTCTTCAAGCCATTGTCGCTGCTGTTGCCTGCGATATAAGCATTGCCGTCGGTATCGACAGTAATACCGCGTGGAAGCTGCTGCCCTGTACCGATCAGAGTGGAATAGACCATCGCTCCGGTACCGTCGAATTTGGCGACGAAGCCGGTGTTGCAAAAGCTATTTGTACATGTACCCAGATTCGCCGAAGTCGTAGGAAAACTGGAGCTGCCCGTGATGCCAGTGACGTAGGCATTACCCGAAGCATCCAGAGCAATCGCCTCAGCAGTGTTGAAGCCAGGTGAGGGTATATATGTGGAGTACAGGATCTGTGTCCCAGTGGGATCGAGTTTTGTAACGTAGATCTGCTCACTACCACTCTGCCCGATACTCCCTTGTCCTCCACCAGCAACCGGATAGTCTGAGGCGTAGGTCTGACCGGTTAGAAAGACGGCTCCACTGGCATCCACCTTTAACGCGGAGACTTCCACACCGTTACTGGCGCCGATGATCTTTGTGTAACTCACGACAGGGTCGATGAGGAGAGAACGGCTGCGATCGTAATGAGACGCAGTGAAACCGAGGTGACCATCAGCATCGAGCGTGAAGTGACTCTCCACCGTGGCAGTCTTTCCATCGATCTGCTGCGTTGCGATGGGTGCGAGAAAATGCAATCCCTGGCAGGTCGAGTTGGTGTTCGCCAGTTGCACGGTCGCTGAGCCGTCAGCTTCGAGATGAAACGACGCTCCACCGCTCAAACTGAGACGCATCGCCTCTACATCTGCACCGGGAGCTACCTGAAGATCGTATTCCAGATGACCGTCTCTTCCATGAAAAACGAGATCTATGCCGGGGGCAACCTGCTCATAACGAATCTGCCGGTCAAGCGGAATGCCTTGCAACCAGTGCGTGCGGTCGTTACCTGCGTAGTAGTTGGCGACGCCATTCGTTGGTTCTTCGGCGCGCAAGGAAGACGCATCGTTCCCCAGAAGCAAAGAGATGGGAGAGCCCTTGGCCGAACACGGAAGCACCACCTTGCGTGGGGTAAACAGGAACTCCCCGTCGGAGCTGTGGGAGAGGAAACGGACACCGTCGGGCGCTTGCCCACGGTTCTCCTCAAACGTGAGTGGGAGCAACTGGGTATCAGCGCTCTGCCGAGCAATGGGGGCTCCCATCAACGCCTGAGCGGAAAACACTGGGGCAGCCAGCACAAGCGAGCAGAACAGACGAGTCATAGTCATAGGGGGCAGATTCAAAGAAGGACGGAAGTTCATAACGATCTCTACTCTCTGTGTACTGTGATCGTGAGGGGAGCAGGGGCCGATCCTGGCATGTCGCTCGAAGCAGTAACGGTAACGGTGTAGTTTTTTATGGCCGCATTAGCAGCTGCAGAGGGGCTCGTCACTCGTCCGGCACATCCTGAAAGCAGTGTCACGGCGTGCATGGTAAGGAGCGTGGCAAAGGCGCTCCACGAGAGACGATTCTGTCTACGTAAGAGTGCAGAGACGAGGACAATAAGGCACAAACCCAACCATCCGGGAAATACACCTGCAGACACTGCTGTGGTACTGCTCTTATTGTCGGAGATAGTGAGAGTAGAGCTGACCGGAGCTCCTGCCAGAGTAACGACGCTTGGCGACAAGCTGCAGGTCGGCAAAGTGGCGGCTGTGATGCTGTCAGCCGGCGTGACCGAACAGCTTAGAGTTACCTTGCCGGAGAAGCCCTGCACCGGCGAAAGTGTTACAAGGTCCGTGCTGCCGTTAGCGCCGAGCGAGAGATTTGTTTGAGCTGCCGTGAGTTGATAGCCACTATCAAAGACCGTGAGGGTGAGCGGTTGCGAACTAGAGGTGAGGAAGTTCTGGTCGCTTGCAAACACCGCCGTAATGCTATGTGTACCTGCGGACAACGGTGAAGTGGCAAAACTGGCTGCTCCGGACGCAACAGGCGCGGTACCAATCTGCGTTCCCCGATCGAAGAAGGTAATCGTGCCCGAGGTCACAGTCGTTTGGCTGCTTACCTGTACACGAAGAGTAGCCGGTTGTCCTGTCAGTGGTGGTACTGGAGTCAGCGCAAGAGTGGTTGTTGTCGCCGCGGGGGCCACTACAAGGGTTGTGATTGCAGACTTCGAGGGAGTGAGGCAGCAACTCGCATTAAGCCTTGCGGTCACGTTGTATGTGCCAGGCAGCAGATTGATAGCCTCATACTGTGCTGTTCCGGAGAAAGGAGCATTGGCGCCAGGAGACGAAAATACGATCGGGAGAGTGATGGGACTACGGGGCAGTCCACTGAGAGTGACTGTTGCCGACGGGGGCGGCGCAGAGGCGCTATCGGCGGAGAACGCAACCGTCGCTGTAAAACCCGCACTCTGGCCATACTGGATAGTTGTACTATCCGCAGTAAGAGTCGTGCTGGTCGACTCCCGGTTTAATAGAACGGTGAAGATACCTGGGGAAGCAAAAGAGTTCGAGAACAGTAGGTCGGGCCGTCCATCTTTGTTGAAGTCTGCAATCGATGGAGTCAACGTACCGAAACCAGCCAGCAGCCCCATGCCGGCATCGAAGGTTCGGCCCGGTTTGGCATGCAGAATAGAAATCTCTGCCGCTTGGTATGTGCTACTGCCGCTGTATACCAGATCGTCCATGCCGTCCCCGTTCAGGTCATGCGCAGCAAGATTCAAGGACAGCCCGGTAGAAACGACTCCGGTTGTGATGGTGGATGGAGCGGAGAAGGTTCCATCGCCGTTGCCGAAATAAACGGTTAGATAATAAGCACTCAGACTGTTGATCGCCGCGACGGCAAAGTCTATCTTTCCATCGCCATCGAAATCTCCGAAGACAGCCTGGCCAGGATTGAAAGTGCCGTTGCCGGTAGAAGGCGCGGCAGGCGCCGAAGCAACTTGATCGAATGTGCCATCACTCTTCCCTAAAAATATCTGGACTCCTCCGGCAATCGAAACGACAAGATCGAGCCTGCTATCTCCGTTCACGTCGGCCGCCGAAACGGACAAAGTGCTGTTGAAGCTGGCGATCGACTGCGCAGAGAAACTTCCGTCTCCATTGGAGAGCATCAACCATACCGCTCCCGTGGGATACGAGTTGTATGGTGCGATCAAATCCGCTCGTCCATCACCGTTGATATCAGCAACGACTGCACCCCTCATAGGGATGAAGTTGAAAGTGGAACTCGCGATAACCGGGTCGTTGAATGTGCCATCGCCTCTCCCGAATAGAATCTGGGTCAAAGCGTTGTTGTCGGTGAGCAGGTCGAGATGGCCATCGCCATTGAAGTCTCCCTGAAGTATCATCGAGGACGTTCCCGCATTGGCCGCAAGGTTATCCGTTTGAATTGGTGTCGACGTAGCGAAGGTGCCATCACCGGTTCCATGATTTAACAGGAGGCTTGGACTACCCGAGGTGACAACGTCCGGCACTCCGTCCTCATCGAAGTCTCCCACAGCGATCCCACCGATGGTCGTTCCCGATTCGGTCGGACGTGATGCGCGGAAAGAGCCGTCGCCGCGTCCATAGGCGATGTAGAGACCATCGAAAGCCGCTGTCGCCAGATCCAGGACACCGTCGCCGTTGTAGTCGCCGATTAAGGGATCGTTTAGTCCGAAGTTGCTGTATCGGGGGTAAAACGAATAAAGGGTGGGGGGTGCAAACTGGAGCCCCGGTTTGCCAAGATAAATGACCGTTCCTTCGTTGCCGACGCCGATCATGTCCGCCATGCCGTCTCCATTCAAGTCCTGTGCGGCCAGAAGAATTGATGTTGTGCTGAACCCGGGTGTTGCAATTGGCGTGGTGTTAAAAGTACCGTCCGGATTGCCGTGCAGGATCACATACGAGAAGGAGCTTACTTCGAGGCATTCTGCATCAAGATGTTGATCTTTATCGAAGTCAGCAAAAAAACAATTCACGTAGCTTCCGTTGGCAAATCCGGAAGTAAACGTGCCATCCCCATTACCGAGATAAACCTGCAATGGTTCTGTGTATAGAAGATCGAGCTTGCCGTCTCCATTAATGTCATGCATCTCGGCGAGAGAGTGGGCTGTCAAACTGTAGTAGTGCAGATTAAACGAAGTGCCGAGGGTAAAGTGTCCAACACCATCGCCAAGCATCGGATAAATAGCATTGAGCTGCTGCAGATCGACCAGAATCAGATCGAGTTTGCCATCGCCGTTGATATCTCCTGCCGTGATGACACCAAGCGCTGTATTGGAATTGTTAGTGGAAATATTTGTGCGGATCGAGGCTTGGAAGCTGCCATCGCCATTCCCGATGAAGGTGTATATCACCTGCTGCAAAGCGGATCCTGACGTTAGCGACGCGCAGACAAGATCGGCGAGGTGATCGCCATTGACGTCATAGGCGCGACATTGATGGGGAGTGCCATCCAGCGATAAGGTTAGCGGATCAGAATAACTGCCATCCGCATGAGAAAGCAGGACTTCGGCCCGGATTGAAGAATCAGGTGTGTAAGCCGGGGAATAATAAAAGAAGTCAGGTAGACCATCTCCATTGAAATCTGCCTGAATTGCCGCCCCGCCGGGTATAGAGACCGAAAGATGACGGACAGCTTGAAAGGTCTCACTCGAGACAGGCAAAACGGATAGCAGAATGACCAGGCAGATACACAAACGACGCAAGACGAGCCTCCGCCCAGAGAGCTTTGTTCCTGTCAGTTTCTTATGGGCTGTGAGGCCATGTTAGAGAGCTGGAAAAAAGCTGTCAATCGTAAAGTCGAAACCTTAAAGCAACTCTGCAGCGGTGTAGAGGGGGGGCGAATTGGCTGAAACGGAATGTTAGGCGTGTTTATTCCTAGCAACTCTGAGGAACAACTACACCCGACACGAAGTCCTGTTTGGAAAACAGGACGACGCGGAGAATCCGTCCACATCCTTCTCTTAATCTTGCAGCAAATTTCAAAGTATCCTGATTTGCGGTCTTTAGTGTGAACAGATCTACATGATTTGCACGGTGCAGACCCGCCTTCAACTGATTGTTTGGGTTTCAGCATCGCCGGATTGAGCAATCCGCTCAGAGAAGAGGCCCTGACAGTTGTCCTGGATGTGCAGGGAATGCAACTTTGACAGGTTGGTGATTAATCCCAGCTTATGCTCGAATCTCTTGCTTTCAATATCTAATTCGAAACTCGCCGACGGTCAGGGAAGTGGGGTCTTCTAAGTCTACGCACAACGACAGCGAGTTTGCCTTTGGAATTTGCCCTCCGATCTGGCCCGAGTTTGATCTAAAAGTGACAGAAAACTTAGGTTGCGGTGGGGTTGGCGGACTGATTATCCGCTGCGCATTCCGTAATCGAGCGTAACCGAGCATAACTATAGATATAGTGCCGGCGAAAAATGCGTACGAGATATCTTCAACTTCTTGAAAAGAAGTAGGATGCGCACTGTACCAGATTTTGTACCTGAACCTATCTCGAGATTCCAGCTACTCTTCGCAAAGCACTGAAAATACATCGGATAGGTGGTGCCGGGAGGGGGGTCGAACCCCCACGAGGTTGCCCTCGGCGGATTTTGAGTTTCCCAAGAATACCGTAAGTCAATGAAAAATAAGCGTAACCGAGCGTAGGGTCGAAACATATCAAGTGACTTGTTGTCAGTGGTTTAGTCTAATTATACGTAAATGAACCAACCTGATGTCTGTACCTGAATTTGTACCCGAAATTTGGGTTCTTTTTGACATGATTCAGAAGCTGAACTTTTGCCAAAAGAGTAAATTGCCCATTCTGGGCTCCTACTGACAGGACTGAAATGCCAGGACATCTGCGTGTCCACGTCAAGTTTCGAACAACATTAATGGGTTATTGCACTCGCGCGCAGCAGGACGCTGAACTACTTCCAGAAGCTTGCCACGAGAGGTTCTAGCAGACGACATCGAGTGTGGAGTCCTTCGCCGAGCCCGGGAGCAGGAGCCTTCAGGGTTAACATCCCGTACGGTATGGGTAATTTCATTGCTGTCTTTTGGAAACAATGCTCGTGGCACACTTCGATCACACTCGCCCCGATACGTTTCGCCAGGCATCGTGTTCTTCCGTTGAAAGTCGTCCGACGAAGCAAGCCCAAGGCCAGGTTCGTCGGTTTCGCTCGCTACGATTGTCTTCGCAAACTTGATTGCTAAAGCAAGGATTGTGAGGCAGAACCGACTGCATCCCCAAAGAGGGGGGTTGTTCGAGGGCACTGTCTAGGAGATCTTCTGGCGACGATATTCCATCACATCACGAAGACTGATGAGGGTTCGCGATTCGGGTCAGAGCTTGCCATGCTTCCTTGCGAGATCTGTCGAGGCGTTCTTCGCCTTTACGAGATCGCCGTCCGGATTCGCCGTCAAATCGGTGGGCTGGAATCGGACTTCATCGATGTCCGTGACTCCGGCCTGGTTGAGCCAGTCACGCATATAAGTCGAATGGTGGTCGACGCCGAAGGCCGGGGACGGAAAGTGAGGAGCAAAGGCGCCCGAGGTCAGCAGCAGTGTCGCATGCTTGTTCTTGAGCAGACCAAAATATCCTGTCTTGGCGTCCAGACCCCACAGCAGACCCGGCTGGTGGATGATGTCGATGTACAGCTTCAGCCGGTAAGGAATGCCGCCATTCCACATCGGCACAGCAAACAGGTATCGGTCCGCCGAAATGAAGCGATTCGTTACCTCGACGATCTCCTGCCATGCCGTCCGCTGTTCGGCGTTCAGTTCCCTTCCGCTGATGATGTTCATTTTGGCTGTAGCTTTGTTTCCATCGAACTCCGGTAGCTTTTCTTCCCAGATACGAAGCGTGTCGATCTCGAGAACCGGGTTCTGCTCGCGGATAGCTACAAGGTAAGCATCGGCCATCTTAATGGACGTCGAATCATGCCCTCGGGGCGAGGCTTCCACATAGAGCAATCTTGCCATATCGGCCTCCTGCGGATGGACATGTTTGTCGAACCAATTCAGCGCGCCCATAACGCCATATTGCTTTGATGCTTAGGGCTTGGAACGGAAGTTCGTCACCAGTTCGACGGTTGATTTTGGTTTCCATTCCCGAACGTAATGGCCAACGGAAGAGAAGCTGCGGGGCCACATACGGTCAATATAAATGACCCCCTTCAGGTGATCGATCTCATGTTGCAAAATTCGTGCATACCAACCTTCCGCTTCGATCTGTACAGGTTCGCCTCTTTCGTTGAGAGCACGAACTCTTACATTTCGGGCCCGAGGAACCATCGCCACAAAAGCGGGCAAGCTGAGACAGCCCTCGAAGAAACTTATCTCTGGAGGCGATAACAACTCAATCTCCGGGTTGATAAGCACGTGGAACGGAACCGGCTTCCGCTCGGTTTCCGCCAGCTCCGCTGCTGTCAATGTCGCCTGATATTCCGCCTTGTCCTCGATAATTGCCAACTGTAAAGATTCCCCGATTTGAGTGGCAGCCAAACCCACTCCGGGAGCATCGGCGAGAGTCTCTCGCATATGCTCGATGAGTTCGCGAATGCGGCCGGAACCGATCTCTTCTGGACGAAGCGCCCGTGCTGCATCCCGCAGGACAGACTCTCCGACACTAGCTATCTTTATCCTCATGTCTACTCCGGCAACTCTGACAATTCGAGCTTCATGAGCAGGACTTTATAATCGTGCTCACCGGCTCGAAACGGCTCATCTCCGACAATGCGGAACCCATGTCGGACGTAGAAGTCGATAGCATTCTTGTTGAGTTCGTGAACCTTGAGAATCAGTGTGCTGACTCTCTTCTCTCGAGCAGTAGCTAGAATCACGTCGATCATGAGTTTGCCGAGCCCATTATGGTGAAAGCGATGCAACAGGTAAATACGGTTGATCTCCATCTGATTGTTCAGTTCCCCATTGTCTCGATTAAACGCCACCGAATATCCAACAGCTGAACCTCCAATCTCTGTCTCCACAACCCAGATATGTGCAGATCTTCCCGCGAGCCAATGCTGATAATGCTGCACGGAGTGTTCCGTCTCCATATAAGCTAGTATGTCGCTCGCTTCCGCCGTCCCTGCATAAGTTTCTAGAAAGGTGGCTCTGCCGAGTGCGGAAAAAGCGCGTTCGTCTCCAGGTCCACAACGCCGTACCTTGAACTCCATTACTGCTCCTCTTGCTTTCCAGCTTTTTCCCTGCTTGGAGTCGAAGAAGCTTACGACTGACCGAGCCATGCGCGCCACCGCTCTGCCTCCCCTACAGGGTTATGACCACTTTGCCTACCTGTTGATTGCTCTCAAGATACCGATATGCTTCGGGAGCTTGCTCGAACGGGAAAGTACGGTCCACATGGGGTTTGAACGAACCATCCGCGAGGTGCTCATATACGTACCGCTTCATTCGTTCGAAGCGTTCGGACGTCTTTATTTGGTGCATCATGTAGCCCGTAAGCGAAATGCTCTTAAAGAAAGCGCTCGCAGGATAGCTATTGGCTTCCTCTGAGAGCAGACCGTAAAGATAGATCGTGCCTTCAGGAGCGACAGCTTGCGCGAGTGTATCAATATACGATCCCCCGACAGCATCAAAGACTACTCGAGCGAGCTTACCGTTTGTAATCTCACGGACGCGTGCCGGCAAATCTTCCTCCTGAGTAGCAATTACATTGTCCGCTCCGAGATCAAGTAGCAGTTGCTTCTTTGCTGAAGTTCTTGTGGTTGCAATAGAAATTGCTCCCTGAGCTTTCACTACCTGTAATGCAGCGAGCCCAACCGAAGAGGTTGCAGCCGTTAGTATCACCGCATCACCTGGACCAACCTGTGCAAACTCTACGAGAGCTCCATACGCCGTCGGATACTGCATCCAAACGGCTGCTCCTTCGACAGATGATAGTAATGGAGGTATTTCCAAGACGTCGTCGGCTGGCACAATGGCCTTTTCACCAAGCACAGGGTACCGGTTCATGGAATAGACAGGGAGCGTTCCGACCCGCTTGCCTATGAGTGAGGAATCCACTGCTTCTCCAACTGCTGTGACTATTCCAACGGGCTCATATCCAAGGCCGGAGGGAAATTCAGGCTGCTCGGAATAATTCCCATGGTAGTACATGCTCTCGGCACGGTTTATGCCGACTGCTTCAACATCGATGGCAACCTCGCCCGCCTCAGGATGCCTCACCGGCACGTCCTCGATGTGTAATACTTCAGGGCCGCCAAGCTTGCGGAACCTCACTGCTTTTGGCATACATTTACCTCCTGCGAAATAGTGACTGCCGCCCTGCTGTGTCTTGAAGGTCTCTACAGGTTGGCAGCTAACCTTGCAGACTCGAACGCAAGAGTCCACGTCAGGCTAATGACCATGCCTTCGGTACATACTCTTCTGGGACCCAACGATCCAAGACTTCCGGACGCGAGCCGTCCTTAAGACCCTCAAGTAAACTCTTCCAACAATCCTCAATGATGTTGTGCGGGAGTCGACGGTACAGTTTGCCTACTCAGATAACAGGTACAGTTCCGGGTCGACCATAAAGCTACCAGCGTAGGTAGTAGCACCCTCCCACGGTTTCATGCCATTTCAAAATTCATCGTCTGCAATCGAAGCTTGAGCAGCGATGGCGTAGCCTCTCCCAAGCTCAGGATGACGCGCGAGATATTCCTTCGCAAACGGGCACACGATACGGAGGCCAGACGCGTCACGCGAGATCAGTCGGATCGCTTCTTCTATTAGCTTTCCTCCGATACCCATGTGCTGTAGCGGCGTTGGAACCTCGGTGTGCCAGATCGTCACCTTGTTCTGTCCGTCGATGGAGTAGCTCAGAAACGCTACAGAGTCGCCCACGTGCTCTTTGACATGGTGAATCGTCACTCTATCCCGAGTCTTGGTTTTGATTAAGGCTTCCACTTCGTCGCTCGTCACAAGATTGTCCCCTTAGCTTCAATGCAGATGTTTTCTTCGCACCATGCGTCCATGACGGAGTCTTCGTAGACTAATAGCGGAATCAAGGTGAGTGGCTAACATTCAGAACAGTCGGAGGGCTAAAGATTCCTATAGGAGCTTTGCGGTCCTGTCTATTCGAGCTCCAAGAGGCCTCGTCGAAAACCGATCGTCACGGCATGGGTCCGGTCGTTGGCCTGGAGCTTTTCAACAATGTTTCTGATATGAAAATTGACCGTGGTTTCGCAAATCCCTAAACAGCCGGCGATTTGTTTGTTCCGATAACCATCGCGGATCAGCCTTAGGACCGAGTTTTCTCGCGGAGAAAGCTCTTCCTGTCCCAGATATTCTGCAATGGTGCGGGCTACCTCGGAAGGAATGTGCCTACGCCCCTCAGAGACCCAACGGATCACGCGGAGCATTTCTGCACTTGGGGTATTTTTCAAAACATAGGCAGCAGCCCCGGCACCGAGCGCACGGCGTACCTCCATATCTCGTTTCGAAGCACTCACCATCATCACGATCGCGCGAGGATTCTCATTCCGAATGGCAACGAGTGCATCAGTACCGCTACCATCTGGAAGTACTTGACCCATGATCGTCACGTCTGGACGCATGTTACGAAACTGAGAAAGAGCATTCTCTGCGTTGTCTGCGTGGCCCACAACGAACAAATCAGGCTGAGACTGGATCACCATACTGAGCCCTTCGCGAAAAATCGGATTGTCATCGACCAACAATATCCTTATCGGATTCGGTCGCGGCATATTGCACCTCCTATCAAACTAAGCCAGAGAGATCTTTTGAATCTGATAGTTCTAAAACGCCCCTTATCGCACACTGGGCAGGCTTTCGACGTATCTGGCCACATCATGTACAGCAACGGCTTTCCCCACAATCGAGTTATGGCTCCTTGAAGTAGCTGTCTCTATCAAGCGAAGCGTTGTCGATATCGAAGTTAGCGCTATTTGTGATCGGATCTCAGTTGTGCGATCGGCTCAGGAATTTATCCAGCGTGAATTTGTCAGGTTCCCATAACGACAGTAAGAATGCTGCAGCGGCGGCAGAGAAAACGGAATAGTCGAATGGCGTCTTAATACCAAGACCTGTGGCCATGCTCACCGCAAACGACAAAAGAAGGAGACCGGTGCAAACTGATACCAATCGCGTTTTGAAGCCTGCGATGAGCAATATTGCAAGAAATGTCTCCGCTACCGTGGCTGACCATGCAAAATATAGCGCCAATGAACTGGGGAAGAGAGACGTCACCGTCTCTGTATACCGCACGAAATGGTCGAAATCTCCCCAAGACACATTTTTTGCTCCATATGGCCCTAATAAACCAAAACGGTCTGCCACCGCGGAAAGAAAGGAAACTCCCAACGCAAACCGAGCGAACAATCGGATAGTCTCTGTCCCCTTCTCGGAGAACTCAGCGGTTGTCGAATGCATATGTGCCTCCACGTGAAATACAGCTGTGGGCCGAGTGGGAATCGGGAAGTCCCACGTTAGCGGGCGGGAGTCAGAATCGGAGCTCCTTCATTTTTGATAAAAAATACGACCAACTTCGCTGGTTTCGTTTTACTTGTGTTCCGGCTTACGCTATGGATGTCTTTAGGAGATTCGTAGAATATTCCGCCGGGGCCAAGCCGATGAAGTGTGCCTCCTCGAACTTGCATCTCAACTTCCCCTTCGAGAACATAGACAACCGCATGTGCATCATGCTGGTGGACTGCGCTGCTCCCTCCGGGCGCATAGTTGACAGTAACGACCTCAATCTCTTTACCAGGTATCTCCGGAACCCGCTTCGTAAAGAGTGTGTTCACTTCCTGAGCATGCGTGGCCGTGGCAAATCCAAAAATAAATAGACAGCGAATAAGCGTCTTCATTTTATGCACCCGTCCAACCGGTCTTAGCCGGTTGATATTCGCCGGGGATCTTACGGAAAGCAATCGCAAGCCGATTCCAGCAGTTGACCGTAATAATCGCCATTGAGAGGTTAACGATCTCTTCTTCACCAAACTCCTTCCGGACTTCGGCATAGACTTCATCAGGTGCCTGAGCTTCCGCGATACGGGTCAGCGCTTCTGTCCATGCGAGAGCCGCGCGTTCACGGTTCGTAAAGAAGCTGGTTTCTCGCCATGCAGACAAGACGTACAGCCTCTGCTCTGTCTCACCATTCACGCGCGCGTCTTTGGAATACACATCAATGGAGAAGGCACACCCATTGATCTGTGACGCTCTCATCTTGATCAAGTCCAAGAGAGAACTTTCGAGTTTCGATGACTTACCTACAAAGCTCTCTAATCCAAGCATCGCATGGTAAGCGGCGGGTGAAGCCTTCGCCGGCTCCAATCTCATTTTCACTACGTATTCTCCTTCCACAGTCAGGCTATATTGAAATGGAGTAGCCAGCAGAGCCATAATCCGCTGCGAGGACTAGTCCATGATAGGTGCCTGAAAACATGCCGAAAATAGAGACATTTCAAGACTTGGCCTTAGATCCGAGGAAGGATAACCAGGAGATTTGGCGTTGGCTCTACACGGAGCTGCGCTCCGCAATTATGGATGGCCGGTTGAAATCTGGAATGCGGTTGCCGTCCACGAGAAACCTCGCTGCACAGTACGGCCTTGCCCGGGGTACAGTCGTGGCAGCATTCCGACAACTTCAGGCTGAGGGATTTGTTTCGTCCGAAGTTAGTGCTGGAACATTCGTACTGCCGACGGCGGGCCGTGCGACGGGCTCTCCAACTCTACGCAACTCGCTCCGTCAAGCGATTTCCAAGGCGACTGTAGCAACACGCACGCAGAGCCTTATGAAGACTAGATTTTTCTTGCCGGCTTCGCATTCGATCGGCAAGGCATTTCGTGGCTACGAGCCTGCCATCGACCTGTTTCCGGTCGAGCTGTGGGCGCGGATCGCTGCACGCGTGTATCGCAAAGCACCCCGTTCCTTGTATGGGCAAGGTGATGCGGGCGGATATCCTCCGCTGCGAAGAGCCATCGCAGAATATGTGGGCCAGTCCCGCGGAGTACGTTGTTCCGCTGAACAGGTCATCGTGACATCAGGTGCGCAACAAGCATTGGACCTCCTGGCCCGAGTGCTTCTCGACCCCGGCGACGAGGTGTGGATGGAAGATCCCGGGTACCCTGGAGCGTGTCAAGCATTTCAGAGCGCGGGAGCGAATGTAATTCCTATTCCGGTTGACGGAAACGGTATAGATATTGCGAGAGGGATAACATCATCTCCCACTGCGCGGGTAATCTATTTAACACCCGCCAATCAGTTTCCACTTGGAACTGTCATGTCAGCGGAGAGACGAGTCGCCCTTCTGTCCTGGGCCGCGCGTGCAGGGGCGTGGATTATCGAGGATGAATACGACGCGGAGTATCGCTATTCCGGTAAGCCGATTGCATCGCTACACAGCCTCGATCGATCTGGATCGGTCATTTATGTCGGAACATTTACGAAGATGCTCTTCAACGCTCTTCGCATCGGATTCATCGTCGTTCCTGAACGGCTAGTCGACGGATTTAGAATCACACGAAGCTTCATTGATCGTCATGCTCCGACGTTAGATCAGGCCGTTCTAACGGAGTTCATCAACGAAGGTCACTTCGGACATCACGTTAGGAGGATGAGGCAGATCTACTCTGATCGTTCGCAGCTTCTCGCGGAAGAAGCGAGTAGGCGTCTGGCCGGTTTGCTGGATGTACAGCACGCGCAGTCTGGGATGCGTACCGTGGCCTGGATCAAAACCGGTATCACCGAACCAGTGTTGGCACGACGGGTAGAACAACTAGGAGTAGAGGTTGTTCCAATGTCCAGATATGTCAGGAAGTACAAACAAAAGCCGGGGTTGTCACTGGGCTTCGCAGGGTGCAACGCGAGCGAGATAAAAAGAGGGGTATCGGTCTTGGAAGCCGCATTTTCTCAATGAGCGCGCATCAACGGCCGCTCCGAAATGTATTAGCGTTTCTTCCTGCCTTACGAATTTATGGATGCAGGGTGTAATTGGCGGGTACCGTTGCGTGCGGGAGCAGCTTGGAGGCTTTAGGCCACTGGCGACCAACTACGCGGAGCACTTGTCGGGACTCAGATGTCATAATATCTATCGGATAAATCTTTGCTGGGTCGCACGAGCTTGGGAACGCTTAAGCGACGTTACTCCGAAACCGCGGCCGTTCAGGACTGTGCTTCGCTACTACCTGACGTGACAGCACGGGCATATTAGTCCGGCACGATGTGCGACACCGTGCACTTCGTCAACATACAAAAGCTTCTCGATCGCTCTCCTGGTGTTTCCTCATCGGTGACATTGAATCGGCGGCTTGAACTAGCATTACTTACTTAGTGCCCTACCTCGAAGACCCCAGAAAATTAACAATGAGGCAGCCACGATCGCCACCTCAACACTTCGAAATCCCGCACCCGCTAAAGTCTCTTGCCAGGGTTTCCCCTGATGGCCCGCTGCCGCAATTGGATTAGCAGCGGCAGTGCCGAATGCTGCGCCAAGAGTGGTGAAAAACCAGTTAGCATATGTCCCATAAAGGGCCGTCCAGAATGCAGCTGTCTTGGCTGCCGGCGAGAGCTTTATCTCGGTCCAGATAGCGCCAAGCACAACCAAAAAAGTGCCGTTCATCACCCCCTCCAGATGCGCAGAGACGCCCATTCGCATATTGGTAAAGTGCGTCTCGAGCATGCCAGTTACGAGGCCGAGGAGAAACAAGAACATACCGTGCCACATCAGTCGTCGGTTTGCGGTTGTCATAGTAGTTCCCCTTTAATTTTGGCGTGTGTCAGTGTCCATGCTTCTTCATTGGTCATTCCATTCCTTAATCAAGGCGGTATAGAGGCTGATGATAGCCAGGGGATGACTTTCAATTGCTAAAGATTTCTCTAGGTGATCTTGCGAATCTATGCTCCCGTTCGAATTTGAGACTCATCAGGAACTCTGTTCAACGATGTTGGATTGTTCGTCGACATTGCCGTTTGGCGGTCCGCCCCATATCGAGTTGCCTAGAGAAATCCACAGGCAAATTACCGATGATCTCAGGGGTCGAGCTGAACGTTGCTCGCGGTAAATTAGAAATCCAGATCCATGCATAATCCTCTAAATTTCGACTTCGAAGCCGACCTAATGATTGACTACCCACGTTCCAAATCTCGTCCGAAAGTCATCATCTTGGGCGCGGGTTTTGCGGGGCTGAATGCTGCTAAGACCTTGGGCTCCGCAGATGTCGATGTCACGATCATCGACCGCAATAACCATCACACATTTCACCCGTTGCTTTACCAGGTCGCTCTCGCGGTGTTAAGCCCGGGGGATATTGCGCAGCCAATCCGTTCCATTCTCAGCGATCACAACAACGTCGAAGTGCTCATGGACGAGGCATGTCAGATTGATGTTGTCGCTCAAACTGTGTGTTTGAAGACTGGCATCACACTTCCTTACGACTTTCTGGTCCTAGCCACCGGCTCAACACATAGCTACTTCGGAAAGGATGAATGGGCGCATATTGCGCCCGGTCTAAAAACGATTGAAGACGCTACTGAGATTCGCAGAAGGGTGCTGCTTGCCTACGAACTCGCGGAACGGCAGATGGTAGAGACCGGTTTCCACACCCCGCTGAAGTTTGTCATCGTTGGGGGCGGTCCAACGGGGGTCGAGCTCGCCGGAGCGATCTCCGATATTGCAAACCTCTACATGCTACGAGACTTCCGACATATCGACACATCTTCAACAGAGGTGTGCATCCTCGAAGGTTCGACGTCTATTTTGGCAACATACCCAGAAGAGCTCCGCCAGAAAGCGGTTCAACAGCTCGAAGCGTTAGGCGTTCAGGTTCGTACCGGCTTTCACGTCACGGATGTTCAACCTGGCTATGTGATGGTCGGTAGCGAAAGGATTGAAAGCGCCTGTACGCTTTGGGCCGCCGGAGTTCAAGGTTCTCCTCTGGGAGGAATGCTCGGCGTAGATGTAGATAGGCGCGGCCGGGTTCTGGTAGATCGGTTCTTGAGCCCCAAAGGGCTGCCTAACATCTTCGTTTGTGGCGATCTCGCGTACCTGGAGCAAGGTGGATCTGCAATCCCTGGAGTTGCGCAACCAGCAATGCAGATGGGAGTATATGCCGGAACACGCATTAAGCACCTTACGCAACATCCAGAGGCCCTCGAGGACGGTCCAGGCTTCCACTACTTCGATAAAGGTAACATTGCGACGATTGGGCGCAAGGCGGCAGTTGCTGAAATTCGCTGGCCTTTCCATACGAACTGGAGCGGACTTCTCGCATGGCTGACGTGGATGGGCGTCCACATATTTTTTCT
Organism: Edaphobacter sp. FHG110511_03; assembly: GCF_059115365.1. Taxonomy (NCBI): domain Bacteria; kingdom Pseudomonadati; phylum Acidobacteriota; class Terriglobia; order Terriglobales; family Acidobacteriaceae; genus Edaphobacter; species Edaphobacter sp. FHG110511_03. Next base: position 607,105 of record NZ_JBZYWL010000005.1, read on the forward strand.
CATTGGCTTCCGAAATCGCCTTTCGGTTTTCGCATCATGGGTGCGCACCTACCTTCGCTTTCGAGACGGGGTGAGACTGATCGTCGGTTCTCGTGAGCTTCCCGGTTGGAACTCACTTACTAAAAGATAGTGAACCGACCAGAACATTAAGTCGGGGCAACTCCAATCCAAGGGGCATCAGATATACAAGGCCCATTGCCGTCGGTCGAGAACCACCGTAGAGCTCGATTCCCTACGGCAGCCAACTGTTCGTCCATTACGATTCCTGTAGGACGACTCTGATCGCCCACGGAACGGGGAAAGCTCTCCCTCTTCTGTTTCCAACCGCATCTACGGTTTTCCGGCACCATCGTCGGCGGGATGTTCCCACTCTCGTACAGTAGTTAGTGTTTGCGTTCAGAATGTCGTTCTTGTTTCAAGATCATTCAAATCTAGAGGGCTCGCATTGGCTTCCAGCCACTTCGTCAGAACGGCGCCTTCAATCGTACCTTGGGACGCCAGCTCGCGAGCGAGAGCCTCAATCAGCGATTGGTCCGTTCGCAAAAGCCGCGAGGCCAACTTGTATCCGGTATGTGCAAAAGGATTGGTGTCTGCCACTGTTTTGGCGACACCCCAATCGACTGCAGTTTGTCGCACGTCAAGAACACTCGACATGTCGGCGGCGAGCTCTTTGTGCAACTCATCGGAAATCAGACCACCAATTTCCTGGTCGGCGATCGATCCGACGTAGATGAAGGCGAAGGCTCTGCTTAGCAGCTTCTCGTCATCGTGGAGTAAGTCACGCTGGCTCTTCCAGTCGCATACGATACCGCTAAGGCGCTCGCTACTATTCGTAACGGAAAGTCGCGCAACCGGAAATCCAACGCGATATGCCACTACGGCTCGCGCGGCAAGATGCTTGACACTTTGTTTCTGTGACGTTGGGATTTCTGGCATTTTAATCATTCTCCTTACATTACTCTCTGACAATCACATCTGTTTTCTGGCGATGGACGTTTCGATCGTCACACACTTCATCGGTGCCTCGATCTTCAATCAAGGATCATCAAAGTAACCTGAAGATTTCTACAGCCTGGCAAACTGACATAATCTCGAGCAAAATAACCCCCGCAGTGACGGCGCTTAAAGGGATTGCCACGGCATTTCTGGCCGTGATTAGTTTGATTGGCCCTCATGAGAGGAATCAGCCGAACAGGAGCATCCGCGTTGCGGCAGCTACGTCCGTCTGACGCATGAGGCTCTCTCAACTAAGAACGTCCGAGCGCCAGCAGCGGTAAGTCTTTCGATGTCTGCATCGTCTGCGATTCCGCTTTCACTCACAATAATTCGATCAGCTGGGATCTGAGCTGCCAATTGTTCTGTAGTAGCGAGCGAGACCTCAAAGCTGCGCAAGTCGCGGTTGTTGATGCCAACGAGTTTCGTCCCCAGCGGAAGAGCGCGATCCAACTCTTGCGCATTATGCACTTCAACCAGTACATCCATGCCCAGATCGTGTGCAGCGTCGACGAGTTCTCGAGCCTCGGCGTCGCTGACGCTAGCCATAATGACCAGGATGCAGTCTGCGCCCCACGCACGCGCTTAATCGACTTGATAGGTTTCGAACAAAAAGTCTTTGCGAAGAACAGGTAACCCCGAAGCCTCCCCCGCCATACGCACATAGTCAGGATGGCCTTGAAAGGAAGGCTCGTCGGTCAGCACGGACAGGCAGCTGGCACCCCCTGCGAGGTACGCCCGCGCGAGGCTTGCAGGATCGAAATTCGGACGAATCAATCCCTTTGATGGACTTGTCTTCTTGATTTCCGCAATCAGCGCCGGTCGACCTTCCGCGAGATGTCCACGGATAGCAGTTGCAAACCCCTTGGGGCGGAAGCGCTCGCAGAGCGGACTTCCGCATCGCAGCGGCGGAGATGAGCTTTTTGGCTGCGAAAATCTTCTGTCGCTTGTAACTTTCGATACGGGCGAGGATATCGGGTTTATCACCATTGGATACTACGTTTCGGGCTTTGGAAATCTGACCGCTCACTAACAGAACTCCTGTAGTTCGTACGGGCACAACTTGAACTTCGGGCAGCACGATTCGGTCCGCCTCTGGTTAGATTTGTAACGAGATCATCCGCTTAACCTCATCGTCTATCTCAAGCGTCGCGATATGGTCGAAGTAGTTACTGATCGTCTTGATCCCAATTCCGACCAGGACTTCTAGCAACTGCTCCTTCCTGTACCCGGCATCGAAGAATTGTTGGATTACTTCCCCTAAGATTTGCCCCCGTTGGGCGACTAATTCTCGTGTGATCGAGACAAGGGCACTTAACCTGTGGTCTTGCGGGCTTCCACCAGATTCGATTGCACTGAGCGCATCCACAGGAACATTTGCGTAGAAGCGAGCCAAGGCGCCATGCGAAATGCTGCAATAGGCGCAGTTATTCTCTTTGCTTGCTGTGAGCAGTACGATTTGTCGTTCTGCAGGCGTCAGCGTCCCAAGCTCGAATCCAAGACTTGCATTGAAGTAGACGCCAAGAGCTACCGGCGAAGACGCCATCGATGCCAGAAGATTCGGAACAAAGCCGAAATGCCGTCGCGCGTTCTCGAGTATCTCACGTGATTTTGGTAGGGCTTCGTGCGTAAGCAAGGGAGTGAATATCGCTTCGTCTATCATGATTTGGCCTTTCTTATCTGTTGCCAGTCGGTCCTCCGTGAAGGAACCAGTCGTCGTTGCCGCCAGAAAGTTAGAACTCACCTTCAAGGTGCTTTCAGAATATGAAGGGAGGATGGTCCGTCACGCAGCAATTGTCACATTCGGTGGAGTTAGTCGGGCTATCAATTTCGATAGGCAGGCCGCACAAACAGCGACCCGTCGTTCGCTTCCGCGGCTGGCTTATATCTTGGCGGGAGGCCCGGCCGGATAGAGACGAAGTGAATGGGGTGGCTTGCCATCTCCTTCACTCACGCCGCAATCCTAAGTAGCTAAGACTCAGCTGTTTGCTCCGCGCAGAAAGCGGTGACGTTACGAAAGACATCTCTTTGTCCGCGACTGTATTTATCTTCAGGTCTCTTCGTTCGAGACAGACTTACGGTGATACAGACCCAGCAAGTTGAAATATGGTGAAAAAGAAACGTATCTACATCATTGATGACGAAGTGTTGATCGCAAGGACGCTGGCAGCCATCTTCGAAGAGAGCGGTTACGAGACCGAATATTTTACCTGCCCTCGTGCGCTGCTTCGAGCAGCCGCCATAACACCTCCCGACATCCTGGTAAGCGACTACGCGATGCCACAACTGTCGGGTATCGAACTTGTTAGAAAGATCTTCGCGCTATGTCCAACATGCCGCCTCTTTCTGCTCTCTGCCACTGAACTTTCTTTAATACAAAAATGCGTGGCCGAAGCCCCTACACCGAACTTTACTTTTCTCAGCAAGCCCGTCCAAGTGGTTCAATTGCTGCATGCCGTGGCCAATGCGCACGAACTATGTGATGAACAGAGTTGCAAGGCTCAGCTCTCGATCCATGACTTCGCCCCCTCTATGCACCTTCAGCCAAATGGAAGTTAGATTTCTCGGTTCCGCAAATATAGGGCTTCCGAGGTCTGAAGTTGCCTGAACGAGGCTCTCCCTACTATAGGTCGGTGGGTGAGCTAAAACCGGGGGTGCTTGAGCATCAGCGACGCTCAAGCACCATACGTAAAGTTACGGAATACATGCGGGTGAGGGCTTTAGAATATCCAGGAGTCCTCACGGATGAGTACGGATGATCGTCTTGCCCTTAATCCGTTGTGTTGAGTTGAAGGCTGCGACGGCATCTTCCAGCGTAGCCACCTTGCCGATGTTTGTACGTAGCCTACCACTCCGGACCCGCTGGACGACCTCCGTCAATTGCGCGCGATCAGGTACGACAACGAAGTCGATAGTCAGGCCGTTCGCGGGCCGCGCTTCTGTTGGGCCGGTGATGGTCACCAGCGTTCCGCCAGCACGAATCACGCCTGCGGATCTCTTCCCGATGTCGCCCCCGAGAACATCGAAAACCAAATCTACCCCGCCAACATCTTCCAGCACGTCATTATCGAGGTCGATGAACTCCTGCACGCCGAAGTCGAAGGCCGTCTGACGGCCGCCAGCGCGCCCTGTGCCGATAACGTAGGCGCCAGCATCACTTGCGAGCTGCGTCGCCATCGAACCGACTACGCCAGCCGCGCCGTGTACGAGAACGCTCTGGCCCGCACGAAGTTTGCCGTGTTCGAATAGCCCTTGCCAGGCAGTCAGGCCCGGCATAACCAGGGCTGCGCCCACCGTGAAGTCAACGTCGCCTGGTAGTGGTGCGAGGTTGCGTGCCTCGACGGCGACATACTCCGCCAGTGTGCCGTCTCGAGTCCAGTCTGTGAGGCCGAATACTCTCTGGCCCACCGAAAGTCCGGTCGTTCCATAACTGAGGGAGGTGATGACTCCGGCTAACTCATGGCCAGGAATCGAAGGCGTTCGGTCGCGACCCAGACGGTCGACCCAAGTCGAGGGCCACGACAGCTCATCTCCGGTGAATCCCGAAGCACGCACTTGAACAATGACGTCGCCGTAGTTTGCACCCTCCCCGTTTGGTGCGGGACGCTCTACCAGCTTCATTCCTGCGGTTCCTGCAGCTTGATCCATCACGATGATGGCCTTCATCGGTCACCTCCCTGTTTCAAATTCTCGCCCGTAGCGTGGCTGCTCCATTTGCTATTGCCGTGCCATGTCAGTTTCATAGGAATAGTCCCCTCGGTAATTTGTCGATCATTGGAAATGTAGGCTTTCTTTTCGGCCGCTTACCTACACTTTTCATTAGCTGGCATTCCGTGTTTTCCCTTTACGATCACAGTCGTGGGGATTCTTCCAGAGTGGAATGGGTCTCGAGGATCATGCGAGATCGCAGGATCGCAGAATTAGGAGATGACTATGCTACCGGCCCCTCAGATTGGGCAGTATGTCCGTTTGGATGATTATGTTGGTCGGCTTATCGTGAAAGCGGTCAGCAATGACGGCGGCATTGTCGATCTGGTTTCGGAATCTGATCCCAACTATGTTCGAAACGATGTACGTTGTCTCGATCTACTCTTGGCAGAGGATTATTCCGCGGAATCGTGACGGATATGCTTTGCAGATCGAGTCATCGAACTGAATGATTCGCGTGCCCTTGTCTGCCGGCCATCGTCGAAAGACACGCCTGAGACGGCTGTGCCGTGCGTTCATCCGACTCCCGTTCTCACCACAACGGCCGGGATACTCAGGCGAGTTGCTGGACCTGCTAAAAGACCCCACGAACAAATCCGAATGATCGTCTCGTCGCTTATTTATTAGGCCGGATTAAGAGCGCTGGCGGCTTCGTGGATCACGAGCCGCAGCGGCTTTGATAAAGTTATGCCCCGCTCCGTAGATCATAGGCGGCCTGAAGTGAGTCCGTCAGTGTCCACAGTGCTGCCCCCAAAAGAACGAGATCCTTGATCAGGAACTCACCGACGTCGCCCGAGAGTGCCGGAAAACCTCCTAAGCTTGGCTCCCAGCCAGGAGTGGTCAGAATAAACGACAGCGTTGTTAAGAACATGAAGACAGCACCGACGCTGCCCACCGCGGATGCTTTGGGAAACCGATAGCGAATAGCGATAAGCGTTGCTACGACTAATTCAAGGGCACCAATGATCATCGTGAAATGATGAACCGTCCAGATGTTGTAACCCCAGCTCAGCAGAGGGCTATGGGCAATCAGCGGCTGGATGCCTTTCGCTTCGTACTCTGTGCCTTTCATTGCCGCAATCCATCCGATCGCGACAACCAGACCGTAACGCAGCAATGCATGTCCAATCGAATCGATCTGAGTTACTCGGCGTGCCCAAAGGTTTGTGTTTTGGGTGCATGAACCATTCATGAAATTCCTCCATATGGAATTCCTGGATCAATGGGGCGCAAATCCTTCAGACGTGTGTGCTATCGGAGCCTGATTTGCGCCTGTCTCACCAGCATGTCTAGAAGTCTGAACGGTCTACCGCACCCTTGTCCTCAGCAAAGCTTCAGTAGTCGAATTACAGTTTTCTTCAGATCACCGGAGAGAACGCGATCTAAGATCCTAAGTGAGCCTTTCCTGAACTCTCATTTCATTTGGCACATCTATTTGTGTCCGCCTACTGCGACCACCAACCTGAACGATACCTACAGAAATCTACAGGTCAGACACTGCCACGAAGATGGTGACTCGAAGGGCCGTCCGCAGGATCTCACGAAAGTGTCCCCTAACCTGTTTGGTCGATCTTGTTAGCGTCTCTGCGGACACTTTGGCCTACAACAGGACACGATCTCGTGTATGGAGAGGTTTACTGCATGAACCAAACGGAGATGCTGAAAGATTTCGGTCAAAGTCTCTGGCTCGATAATCTGACCCGTGACCTTCTGGACAGCGGCACACTGCAAACATACAGAGATGCCTTGTCTGTGACAGGCCTAACCTCAAATCCCACTATTTTCAACCATGCTCTTAAGAAGAGCACGTCCTACGACGACGATATCCTGAAAGGAGTGCGCGCCGGAAAGAGCGAGCAGGATGTTTTCTTCTCTCTTGCCTTGGCGGACATCGTAAGAGCATCTGAGCTCTTCGATCAAATACATCACCATACAAATGGCGTTGACGGATGGACGTCTCTTGAGGTCCCGCCTTCGCTTGCACACGATGCGGAAGAAACTATTGAGGCAGCGAAAACCCTGCACAACCAGGCCAATCGCAAGATTGTCTACATCAAAATTCCAGGTACCCTTGAGGCTTACGCGCAATTGAAGACTCGATCTTTGCCGGTATTCCGATCAATGTGACACTTCTTTTTCACCGGACCAATATCTAGCTGCGGCTGACGCGAATCTTCGTGGAATTGAGCGGCGAATTTCTGCTGGTCTCAATCCGGATGTGTCCTCCGTCGCCTCTATCTTCATCAGTCGTTGGGACGTAGCCGTCCATGACAAGGTACCTGAGTCGTTGCAGGGGCGCCTTGGAATCGCCGTCGCTCAAATCGCTTATCGACAGTATCTGCGCCTGCTATGTTCCCCTCGATGGCAGCGATCATATAACTTTGGCGCGCGCCCCCAACGGCTCTTATGGGCAAGCACGGGAACGAAAGATCCCAACTTTCCGGATACCTTTTATATCGACGCGCTGATTGCCCCGTTCACGATCAATACGATGCCCGATTTGGCGTTGAATCCTTTGCTTCACACGGTCGATTCCGGCAAACCCTGGGTTCGGACGGCAACGAGGCGGATAAGGCGATCAGAGAGTTTGTGTCTGGCGGCATCGATGTGGATGCATTGGGAGCTCGACTTCAAGAAGACGGAGTAGCTGCGTTCTCGAAGTCCTGGGACGAACTGATAAAGATCATCGCGCAAAGGGCGACAACTCTTAAATAATCTCACTAATAAATGAACGTAGAATGATGAGCCCTTTAGGAGTCCATCCGCAAAGTCCCCGTCATTCCAGTATTTGACATCGAAACGTTCAATCTAGTCTGGTCACATTCGTTTGCTAGTGTTTCCCAAACAACAAGTACATTCATCCGCAATTGAGAGGAGGAGGTAATGTTTTCGGTCCTATTCGAAGTTCACCCCAAACCAGATCTCCGGGATGCGTCCCTTGGATACGCACAAATGCTCAGACCGGAGCTTGAGCGGGTTGAAGGATTCGTCGACAACATCCATTACCGCCTTGGCGTCGCGTGAAGGCGCATTAGAAAGGTCGATCACCACCTGTGTATCGGCGATGGCTTCTTTGAGTCCTTCTCCGGTGACCGTGTTAACGCCACTTTTGGGCGACGCAGAGACAACCCCGTGACCACTCTGGCGCAGAATGGCGACGGTGTTCGAGCCGATCAGGCCAGTACCGCCGATCACGACTGTCTTCATGGTGTACTCTCCTTCATCGACCGCCGGATGTTGATCATCGTCTCTGTTTGCGGATCGCGCCTCGCCACGTCAATTCAAGCTCGAGCAGACCGTCTCTAGACAGCCGTGACTTGCAGTTCCGCGCTGCATCGCCAGACGCGCAAGGCCACGGTTGAGCCGTGGCCTGCGCATGAAGAAAGCGGTCGAAGCCGACGAGCTACCGCGCTTCGAAAAGGCTGATCAGGTTACGTAACCAGCTCAGCGGCGAAGATTCGGTGATGCTGCAGTCAGCGCCCATCATCCAGTCGCGACGCCACGAGCCGCTCTTCGAAGACACCGAGCAGCCGTGCTGATTCGGTTGCCTAGCCGTAGCGCGGCACACACATGTCAGGCGGGTTGCCGCACTGCTGTCCCTTGGTTATTGTCGATAATGTACCGCCAGAATCCATCCTCACCGCGGCGCACAATGTCGCTTGCCGAGCCTCTAAGGTTGATATCCTCGCCGTCGGGACCTTTCCCAGCGATTGACCAGTCCAATACGATCTGGGCGGTATCATCGCTGACGAATACATGGCGCACATTGGCCTTCAGCGGTAGGCCGAGGTTCATATCGTGCTGGAATTGGGCAGCGATCTTGGTGCGATCCGTGATGGTTCGCCCGTCTTTCGCGATGAATACGGCTTCCGGGGCGTACAAGGCCATCATCACCTCGATCTTTCCGGAGTTAAATCGCTCAATCAGTGATGGGATAACGCCTTCGGGCTTTGTCGGGAGCGAGAAAGACTTTGACATCGGGGATCTCCTTTTCGGGGTAGTGGAACCGTGATGCCGCGATGACACACACGGTCGGTTTGGCTTTGGCGTCCGTGACCATTGATCGCAGCGCGGACGAATGTTCGAATGACGGGTACCTGGCAGTATCCCGGACAAACGTTAGTTGGTTGGCATAACGCCATGCGAGCGAGCGGATATGGCCGCAGTCATCAAATGGTTGTTGATCACTTCGATAACCTCGTCCTTCGATGCAATGGACTCACGAAGTAACTGGTTTTTATAGAGCAATTCTGCAACAAGAATTATGAGGCTCTCATTACCGTCGTCTTTGTTCATCGCCGTCTACTCCATTCCCTCCAACGGAGGCGTATTTACAAGAAGGCTCGACCCGGATTTACTTCAGCGTTCAACGATTTTGTTCGAAAAGTTCTTTTCGCGACGACATCGCTTCACAGTCCCAATAATGCCTGTGGATTCTAAATTTCATTGATTTCTCCGAGTTGCCTATCCTACCCGCGCCCGTTCAGCACCATAGAGGCGATAACATCCATGAATTCGCTCCAAGACCTAACGAACGATTCTGCAACATCGTTTTGAAGCTTGAGGCCCATTTATGGAGGTTTATCGCCGCTTCGGAGAGACTCACTTCGGGTGAGAGTTGACGCATTGAGCCCTCGGTCGAGCGGTTGCCGCCTGGCGATCCCGGCAGACGGCTCCGATTTGATCACTGGCTCGTGAAATCACGACTCCGACGACGACATACTAAGCCAACTTAAAATCATCGAGAACAGATGGATAGCTGAACGTGACTAGGACGGAGCATCCTGTCTTCGTCGTATGGGGACCGTGAATTGTATTTGGCTTGATATTGATTATCGTACCCTTCGGATACGAGACGCCTTCGCTGATGAAGTCACCGTCAAGGACGTATGACATTTCGGTTGTCCGCTCGTGTAGGTGTCTTGGGATTTCGCTTCCCGGCTCCATTGTCAGTAAGGCCACTGCTGGGCCCAAGGACTGTTCACTATTTAGGACTTTGAGAGTAGCTTCGCCTTTGGTCTTTGGAAATGGTGCTGGTATAGCCTCGATCTCCGAGACTTCTGATGTTTGTGTAACACTCATGAAATTCTCCTTCTTTCTGTCTCTCGTTTTCTCTCGCGCCATGTGTCCGGGCATGACGGAGTGTATGTAGGCTAATCATCAAATCGCATAGATCGGCTGACCTTCAGAACAGCCGGAGACCTGAATTTTTCTATAGGAGCGTCGTCCTGTTATCTATCGAGTTCCAGGAGAGGCCACGTCGAAAGCCGATGATCACGACATGAGTCCGGTAATTTGCGTGGAGCTTTTCTAAGGCGTTCCTGATATGGCAATTGACCGTCGCCTGCAAACTGTTAAGCGAGCGACCTGTTGGTCCGATAGCCATCCGGATCAGCGCGGGACTGAGATCTCCCGAGGAGAAAGCTCCTGCCCAATTTTTTCTTCGTCGGATCCCTCGGCAGCGCGGGTGACAAATAAGCTACGGTTCGCAGATCCTAATTCATTCTTTGAGGCCCGTGTCTGCGTTAAACGGCTCCGGTATACTCACCTCTCGCCGGATAATCAGTTCTGATAATGAAGTCGATCGCCTGCACTATCTCCTGAAAATTGGGCCGGACGAAAGGCATGGACTGGATCGAGATGTAATAGATCGACCGATCCGGTCTCAAAAGAAATACAGCAGGTTCCGAAAACAATGGTGGTTCGACGATCCCGATGGAGCTCTCTCCCCGCGATTCTGAGATATAGAGACCCCACTTACGTGCCTCTGGCAACTTAAGACCGTATCCAATCCTCAGATTTACGGCACCTATCTTTTGAGACATTTGTCGCGCACGCTCCTCTGTATCCGAACTGATCGCGACGGTGGTTACGCCTCGCGCTCCAAACACGGGTGTCAGTCGATCCAGGTCCCTAAGATAGCTCGAACAGACTGGACAATGCAGGCCCCGATAAAAGCAGACGAGGGAGAATTGAGCAGGCTTCTCAAGACTCAGATCATAGGGGGTTCCTGAGAGGGTCTCAACTACGAGGGCGGGAGCAACGTCGCGGGGAATAAGCATCTTTATTTCTCTTAGCGGATTAGTGTATGAATGGCAGAAAGCTGGAGTCACTCTATCGGGCTATACATATGATCGTGGAAACTGGGAGAGGAGACGCTGTTCATTTCTATAGGTTCCTCGCCAAATTCGGAGCTACCCTCGACCATGTGCGCGAAAGCCTGTTACAACGCGCGGCCCCAATGCGGCAGCAATCTGTTTGGCGTATCGAGGCTGGCCGTTCCTGAGTAGTGATGTTCGAGGCCGTGTCGGCGCGCCAGGCTGCTCATGTACCTGTAACCGGGTTTATTCGTGTGTTCGTCCAGCTCGAATCAACCACCATACCGCTCTGTCCTAATAATTTGCGGAGAGATCCCGGCAGCAATGGCACTGTCGGCCGCGGCGTTCACGAAGGGATTACTGCCACAGATATAGACACGAGTAGGCAACCGCGGGAGGCGCTTTAGAGAAGTTGACACTATTGTGGCATCGATCCTATGGCCATAGTCCAACGGCCTTCTAGGAACGTCCCTTGTCAGAACAAAGGTCACACCGAAATGAGGGATTGACGACTCTCCGTTGAGAAGCTCCTCTCGGTAAAGGATGTCATCCCAAGTGCGAGCGGAAACTACAAGGGCGATCGGGACTGCTTTATCTCGGCCACACTGGAAACGGACCATAGACATAAGAGGCGCAACGCCAGAGCCTCCCCCGATTAGCAGGACGGGGCCAATATCTTCTGGTCGAAGAACAAAGAAGGCTCCCAAAGGACCCCTTATCTCCACATCGTCACCGATGGCCACAATTTCGTGAAAGAACGGGGACACCTCACCACTGTCGAGCCGCTCGATTAATAATTCGAATCGGTTGGTCTCGAACGGCGACGATGCGATCGAGTAACTGCGCAACGCGGTGTAGCCATCCTCAGCAGTTAGTCTGACGTCAACATGCTGACCAGCGTAGAACTCAAATGGGATCTCCGGAACGAGAGAGAAGCTCTTAATACGCGGTGTAGTAGCCTCAATCGCGACCACACGTGCGCTTTGCCACCTCACTTTATTGCGACTTGGATCCGCCAGCTTAGTCATTCGAGTATCTCTGTTCGCGCCACGGATCACCGTACATGTGGTATCCATTGTTCTCCCAGAAACCAGGCTCATCGCGTGTAGTGAACTGAAGTCCCTTGATCCATTTGGCCGACTTCCAGAAGTAGAGATGAGGAACAAGCAACCGCGCCGGACCTCCGTGGTCTCGCTGTATGGGACGTCCATCATACTGCAGTGCAATCATCGCTTTTCCACCAACGAGATCCTCAACAGGGACATTTGTCGAATACCCGTCGAACGAATGAGCGAGCACAAAGGACGTTGTCGGCTCAATACCGGCTGCGACGAACAAGTTGTCGATGGTCACACCTTCCCATAAGGTATCCACCTTAGACCAACTGGTGACGCAATGGATATCGCATGTGACTTTGGTTTTGGGCAGTTCATTGAATTCTGACCACGTCCATTTCCGGATGACTCTCATTCCATTCCTCAGTTCGAAAGTCCATTTATCCAGATAGACGTCAGGTACCGGCCCCGCCGACAGTACCGGAAATCCGTCAACGAGATGCTGCCCAGGTGGTATCCGCGAGGCTAGATCGGTCGATCTTTGGCGTCCTGCAAAACCACGAGTAATCATTTTCTACCTTCCTTCGACCTTTATATTTATTACATGTTCTTTTGAGGAGATGGTTTGAGTGGCCGCATGTTACACGTCAATTGCATTCCGACATTGGCTGCTGGATTTCACAAGTCGCTCGCGATGGCACAAAGAAGTGAGGTCCTTTTTCGCTGTCTGTCGTCATTGTGCCTCATCCTCCACCTTTGACGCACTATGGGTTTGACAGTCATGACGCTGTAGTTTTCTCCAGCACGAAAGCGGGCGGTGAGATGATGAACCGATCGATGGCCCCTTGTCCGCCCGTAATTCGGAATCCGATCCAAATCAAAGCGAAGCTCGCCCTTTGCAGGCAGGTCTGCGCCTGGATCCGAATGTATGCTGGACCTCCTTTGAGTTCCACTTGTTCGCTCATAGACGAAGACAGACGTGAACTCAGCTAATGCTCCGTCAACGATTTGGCACGCCCCCTCAACGTAATTCTGTCGGGCGAAGAGTGTTGAGCTTCCATTTCGGAGGGATAAAGTGACACGTGTATCCGTTTGGATGACGTTCGAGATAGTCCTGGTGTTCCGGCTCTGCCTGCCAAAAGGTGGTCGCGGGAGAAACCTCAGTTACGACCTTCCCTGGCCAGATTCCCGAGGCGTCGATATCGGCGATCGTTTTATCAGCGATCTCTTTCTGTCCTTCGTTGGTATAGAAAATAGCCGAACGATAGCTTGAGCCATAATCGTTTCCCTGCCCTTCGGGCGTCGTTGGATCGTGAATCTGGAAGAAGAATTCAAGGATTTTGCGATAGGTCTGCTTATCGGGATCAAAGACGATTTCGATGGCTTCCGCATGCCCCTCATGATCTCGATAAGTGGCGTTGGCCACTTCGCCGCCTGTATAACCGACACGGGTCGAGATAACGCCTGGGAAGCGGCGGAATAGATCCTGCATGCCCCAGAAACAGCCGCCCGCGAGAATCGCTTTCTCCGTAGAGTTGACCATATTACTTCTCACCTTTCCTGTGATTCGAACAGCTTATTTTATTGACTGGACCCTTTGCCTTCGCGCTCATCGAGAGGAATAAACCGAAGAGACGCCGGGTTGATGCCGTCTCGCAGCCCGCCTCTCTCGCGCGAGCCATCATCAAAAATATGGCCAAGATGGTTATCGCCATCTTTCGATCGGACCTCGTCCGCTTGATTCCATGAGTGGTGTCATGGTTCTCTATCACCCGCTCAGGGCTAATTGGTTTGACGAAGCTGGGCCATCTAGAATGAGGCTCAAACTACACGTGGGCCAACGACAGAAGTACTTGCGCCATTGTCGGCTTCTTTGGCGCAGGACCACCTCAACAAAACTACAGTTAGGAATCTGCACCGCTCAAGAGACGGTTTTCCGCAAGGGCACTCATTTATGCACTCAATGATCCATCTGCGAATCAACGGGGTCACAACAGATCCCGGTCTAACTACCTTCTTTTTCAATCCGATGATTTGCCTTCGCCGTGCAGCCATCTTGAAAGGGAACAACGGTAAGTACCATAATTGTTCGAAGGAATAGTCCACGATCGGTGCGAATCAATGCCGAAAACAGGAACATTTCAAGACCTGGTCCTGAAACCCAGGAAGGACCGCCAGGAGATGTGGCGCTGGCTTTATACGGAGCTACGTTCATCAATCATTGACGGCAGATTGAAAGTTGGAGCCCGGTTACCGTCCACGAGAAATCTGGCAACACAATACGGCGTTGCTCGGGGCACAGTTGTGTCGGCATTCCGGCAACTTCAGGCTGAGGGATTTGTTTCGTCAGAAGTGAGTGCTGGGACATTTGTACTGCCGCCGCTAGGGCGGGACGTGACTTCTCGGACGAAGCAAAGGTCTGGTCGCCAGGTGAACTCCAGAGCAACTATTGCAACGCGCACACAGAACCTTGTTAAGACTAGATTCGTTTTACCGGCTTCGCATTCGATCGGCAAAGCGTTTCGCGGCTACGAACCGGCCATCGACCTGTTTCCGGTCGAACTGTGGGCCCGGATTGCTGCACGCGTGTATCGCAAAGCACCCCGTTCCTTGTATGGGCAAGGTGATGCGGGCGGATATCCTCCGCTGCGAAGAGCCATCGCAGAATATGTGGGCCAGTCCCGCGGAGTACGTTGTTCCGCTGAACAGGTCATCGTGACATCAGGTGCGCAACAAGCATTGGACCTCCTGGCCCGAGTGCTTCTCGACCCCTGCGACGAGGTGTGGATGGAAGATCCTGGGTACCCTGGAGCCTCTCTGGCATTTCAGGGTGCTGGGGCGAATGTTATTCCGGTCCCTATCGACGGAAACGGCATCGACGTCGAAGCAGCGATAAGATCCTCTCCCGCTGCCCGTGTTGTGTATGTGACACCCGCCAATCAGTTTCCACTTGGAACTGTCATGTCAGCGGAGAGACGAGTCGCCCTTCTTTCCTGGGCTGCACGTGCAGGGGCGTGGATTATCGAGGATGAATACGACGCGGAGTATCGCTACTCTGGGAAGCCGATCGCGTCACTTCACAGCCTCGATCGATCTGGATCGGTCCTCTATGTCGGAACATTTACGAAGATGCTCTTCAATGCCCTTCGCATCGGATTCATCGTTGTTCCAGAACGGTTAGTCGAGGACTTTAGGATCACACGGAGCCTCATTGATCGACATGCTCCGACGTTAGATCAGGCCGTTCTAACGGAGTTCATCAACGAAGGTCACTTCGGACACCACGTTAGGAGGATGAGGCAGGTCTACTCTGATCGTTCGCGGCTTCTTGCAGAGGAAGGAAACACGCGTCTAGCTGGTTTGCTGGATGTACAGCATGCTCAGTCTGGGATGTGTACCGTCGCCTGGGTCAAAACCGGTATCACCGAACCAGTATTGGCACGACGGGTGGAACAACTGGGAGTGGAAGTTTTTCAAATGTCTTCGTTCGTCAGCAAGTACGAGCAGAAGCCTGCATTGTTTCTTGGCTTCGCAGGGTGCAACGAGAATGAGATAAAAAGAGGCGTATCGGTCTTGGAAGCTGTCCTCTCTCGATGAGCCCCTTCCCACGCACACTCCACCGTGCGCCCTTTCATTTAATCCGAGGAATGTGCAAGAACCGCATCAACGATCTCTGTATGGGCTCGCGGAAAAGACGATCCAGAGAAGACAACTTCGTCAGGTTAACCGCCCAACAAACCTAGCAAGCTTACGCATGATCTCTGAAATATGCTTCCGCAAGGCAGTGGCGACCCGCGATCGAAGTGGTCGTTCTGGGGATGCGCCACGAGAGTTTAGATCCTATCCCGATCCAACGGGGCTCCCTTCATCCTGGACTTCAACTAGACATCCCTCTGCGAGTCTCAGGCTCTCACGCAAACTCGCTTGAACCGAAATCAGGTGAGGGACAGCAAAGGGTCTTCCTGCTGGTTGTGGACAATCTCAGTTTCGAGCCGCTCAACGTTATCGTAGAGACTTTCGACTATCAAGCTGATTAACAGCTTCGCTTCCGCGCGCATGTTCTAATGACATCTCCTGACTGGATAAGGTGACGAGGTTTGATCATGACAGAGATTATGTAGAGCCCACCTATTGATGCCAATAGGCCAAACGCAAATCGATGCCGGAGGTTTCTCCAACATAATTGAGTACGACATCCCTTAGTCCGCTTTTGCCCCAACAAAGCTCTATAGCTGTTGCGAAAATGTGTCGCCCTCACGGCTTCGGTTTGTCACGGAGTATTGGATAGAATTGCTCCCAGGTCATATCAGTCCGCGCAACGTTCGCAAGGTGGCATCCAGCGCACTCGCTAATGGGGGATTCAGGTGCGACTTGATCGTACGGCATCGGATGATGACCAAACGTGAAGTATCCCCAACCGTTTGTTTTTGGGAACCTTTTGCTGTCTTTAACCGACGCATCAATCCCATTTAGCTCTCCGTTGAAGTATCCCCTCCCCGAGGGCTCTGTCCGTGAACCATCCGGGTAGGTCGGCTTAAGGACACGGGTCAGCTCTTTGATGAGAATCGTGCCCTCCGGAAAAGATCCGGTCTTTAGGTATATGTCTAGATTCTTTTCCTCAACATAGACATGATGAAATTCGGGGAAGTTCGCCTCTCCGTCATTGAGGGCGTTTGGCGTCAGAGGTGCTCCAAGAAATACCCATCTGCGGAATCCTGCCGGAAGCTTGAGCTTACCGTCAGCTGTAAAATGTGCGGTCATATTTGACGATGCCGCCTCCGATGCATTTTGCGCAGCAAAGACCCTTTTGGTCTGCGTCCTCTTTACAAGCGCAATTGCCGCGATAGCAGTCGCAACCACTGCAAGAACCACTAAACGCTTCTTCATTGATATCTCCTGACAGATAAAGGTGTTGCTACTTCGAGGAGTGGAGGACCGGATAACCTTGGGTGTAGATCCAGCCGGTCTTCTGCGCTGGTATATGACATCCTTGGCAATCCTTCTTGTAGCTGACCGCAACCTGCCTGTCTGGCGCATCGGATTTATATAGAGCCCAACCCCAGCCATCGCCCCAGAGTTTGCTATCCATATAGCGGCCTTTGTCGTCCTTAATCATGACGAACCAGACCTTGGTCCCGGAAGGCCAATGCGCATCGCCAGTTGTCATCTGCGCATGCTCGGTTCCAAATACTTCTTTAACAAGCACTGTCCCGTCAGCAAACTTTCCGTTCTGCCGAAAATACGCTGCAGTACCCGGGGACGCGTAGGTCATGTGCATTTGATTACCCGCCGGATCAAGAACAAAAAATGTTCCGAGCGTTTCATATCTGTCACGGTAGTCATCGGGCTTGGCTATGTTGCCGTCCTTGTCGACAAGCGAAAAGTTCTTGGCGAACGATGCCTCATCTTCAGCAGCTGCGACGGTGGGGGTTGTGAGCCTCAAACAAATGGTGCCTAATGCCATGAATGCAATGACGAAGATTGCGACTCGGTAGTATTTCACGTGAGTTCCCTCCAGGAGTTCAAATTGCGAGAGCGCCAGCTCATGGATAGACGGACCGTTTCTGTTCTTTGTTAAAAACCGTCAAATGGTCCAGACGTCTGATGGACCTCATGTGAAGCGGCAGTCAAACAGAGGATAGCGAGATGATGACTTCAGCTTGCTATAGATTTCTCCAGTATCGGCTGCCACGAGAGAAGTCTCCTGAAATGGAAAGGTCGTCTTCGTAAATCCAGCCTTCATAAGGATGAGCCGGGGGAATATCTCGCCTAACGGTTTGATATCCCCCCGAAAACACGATTTCCTCAGCCTCGGACGGCTGCATCAGCTGCTGTCGCAAGCGCGACCACTGCGTTGAAGAATTCCGTACTCTGCCCTTCGAATAGGCCGGACTTTACAAGCCCCGTCGCAGCTGCGAGGGCGCCTCCCGTGCTCGTATTACGAGGCCGGATCACCGAGCAAGAAGGAAACTTGGTGTCAATGAAGGTGCACGGATGGGGCGTTATGGCACCCTTGTCTGGACGAACTTTGATATCAGGGAAGTCGGGGCCACTTCGGACTTCCAGCTTACGGATGCCTTCTAGTGCTGTCTGGAAAATACCGAAGTGAAAGGCCTCGGTGGGACCGATTGAAGCAAGAATCGACACAACATCGAGATTCGTCACCTTAGTGATCAGCGAGTTGTACAGGCTGCTTCCGCCCTGTTCGATAGCGGCGAAGTGAAAAGCAGCTGTCTGTGCGACGGACAGCATATGAAGGCCGCGAATCGAGTCAGACGTCGGTATCGTAGGTTGATTTGTAATGTTTACGACTTGTTCGAACGTGTTACCGAAGTCTGGATTTCCCGCGCTACGGTACCGCTCGTAGTAACTGGTATCTACGGTCAAATTTGTGAGATTTGTGAGGCGCCCCATATTCCGGGCTCCTTCGACTTGAACACTAGGTAAGGTACGGAACGGATCGAGATTGATGGGCTCCTGGCCAGCAGCAACCAAGAATGCATTGATGAATGCCGCGTGACTCGTCTCGTCATCAAAGTCCCCGGTGACATAGTCAGGCATGGAGTCGTCGATCCTCTGAAGGGCCGCACGGAATTCACGGTTATTAGTAGCGAGCTCACTGTATTGCCCCCAAAGATCTGCTTCGATGAGTTCCGCTGCCGCAAGAAACTTTAGAACGTCAATGTCGCTCCGATTGAGCTTGGGAGGTGGGCCAGCAAATGCTGGCTCCGCGCCACCTATAAGTGTGAAGCCGGGTATCGCAAGTGCCGCAGTTCCAACTGCTGTGTTTTTGAAGAACGAGCGGCGACTTAGTGTAGATCCTGGTATTGAAACGTTCATGACTTTCTCCGATCAATAGTTGTTGTCGCGTTTTATGCCCGAGACGCGAAGGACGTACAGAAATGCCGAGATAACCGCGTCAAGTAGACGTGTTATCGGAGGCAGAAATTTTTCTGAATGGATAACCTTTCTTTCATCCGTGGTTCTCGTTGGGCAAAGTCTCGCTTGTGGGTTGCCTAACGACCGAGACCGTCGAGAGCGCCCGGAACACTTGTAGGCTAATCATCAAATCGGACAAATTGGCTGACCGCCGTCACAGCCAGAGGCCTGAAGTTTTCTATAGGAGCGTCGCTCTGCTGTGTATTCGAGTTGCAAGAGGCGACGCACGACTACCTCGATGGTCTCGTTGTGTCAGCGTCTTTATTCCCGTGGTTTGTATTGAACCTTGCCTGTACGCAATCCACATACCCGAATACTTTGGCGGGACGACAGGAAGCCAGAGAACGCGTAAGTCTATAAGTTAAGCAACGTCGTGTGCAGTCCGCCTAACGATGAATTCCTGCTGGAGTAAAAGGCGCTTCGATACGTTGTATTTCTTAAAGAATGATCACGGCGCAGTTTGAGATAGAAGGTCTTTTTACCGCGGTCTCCATTAGCTTTTCACTGGCTTGCAAATATCACGGGCGTGAGGTCGTAGATGTAGACAGCAGCCGCCTGGGATTAACATGTGAAGTTAGAATTTTGATATTTAGTTCTGCGAAGTTGTGGTGACACCAAAGCAAAGTTTCCGGCACTTGTGTGCAGTCCGACACCATGCGTTTGTGAATGAAGTCAGTGCCACGTTGACTCCGGCTGTCCTGACGGCGTGGATGTTGTCCAATCTTTCAAGTCCGCACTAAATCACGCGAATGATCGTTTTTCCCCTGATTCGCTCAGTCCGGTTGAAGGCGGTAACGGCATCGTCGAGGGCAACAACGTTGCCGATGTTTGTCCGCAGCTGACCACGCCGCACCCGCTGGACGACTTCACTCAATTGAGCCCGATCGGGTACAACGACGAAGTCGATCATAAGGCCACCAGAGGGTCGCGCCTCGGTCGGACCTGTGACAGTCACCAGCGTCCCACCGGGACGAATCACGCCCGCAGACCGCTTCGCGATGTCGCCGCCGACAACGTCGAACACTAGATCGACTTCGCCAACGTCTTCCAGGGCGTCGTGATCGAGGTCGACAAACTCCTGTGCGCCGAAGTCGAGAGCCGTCTGACGGCTGCCGGTCCGTCCGGTACCAATGACGTACGCACCGGCGTCATGTGCAAGCTGGCAAGCCATCGAACCGACTATGCCGGCTGCACCGTGCACAAGAACGGTCTGCCCAGTCTGAAGGCGGCCGTGATCGAACAGACCCTGCCATGCGGTGAGGCCTGGCATCGCGAGAGCCGCGCCGACTGTGAAGTCAACGTCGCCCGGCAATGGTGTAAGGTAGCGTGCCTCAACGGCCACATACTCAGCCAGCGTGCCGTCCCGATACCAATCTGTAAGGCCGAAGACCCGCTGTCCAATCGATAGCCCTGTCGTGCCATAGCCAAGAGCGGTGACCACGCCGGCGAATTCGTGTCCTGGGATCACAGGTGCCCGATTACGGCCTGTCCGATCGGTCCAGGTCGAGGGCCACGTCAGCTCATCCCCGGTGAATCCCGAGGCATGAATCTGGACAACGACATCGTTTATCGCCGCCTCCGGCTTGGGCCGTTCCACCAGCTTCACCCCGGCCGTTCCTGCAGCCTGATCCGTCGCAATGATTGCTTTCATGAAAGGTTTCTCCTCGGTCATTTGTTGGCTTTAGTGAACTGTTGCAGAAATGAAAAGCCCGCACGACCTCTAATGCGAGGGGCCAATGGGTAGCTAATAAATGCTGAGGTGAAGCAGTACATGGAAATCTTCTAGTTCGAAGAGCTCAACACGCTAGTCGTCGTGATTCCAACCGCCATTGTCAATGCCTTCCGTAGAGGCATCCTGGCTGTCATTGACGAGGGTGTCATTGAGTCGTTCGCCGATTCGATCATCTCTTCCCGAGCGTCGGCATCACTGTAGGCGTCGCTACGAAGTTCTTCCCTTTCTGCCGATTTACCTCGAGAGCGTTCGTGTTTACTTACTTGGCCGTAACCGGCCTCACGGGCTATGATTGCTTCGATTTCCCTATCCATTAGCTTCACCTCTTCATTCCGGCGTCGATCGGCCGGTCTTTATCGCTGCTAGCAACTCCTCAAAGCTTGAGAACCTGGTACAAAGATGATTCATCCAAATGCCTGGTCTCACAATGCTGTGTAAGCAGCGTTTTGGTGTACCGCGACGATCCTATTCTAGAGATCTAGCCGCCACCATTACCTGTAGAAAGGTATAGCTAACCTGGTGAAGATATCGACGGTCACAACTTTGAAACATCGCTGCGACTCTGGATACAGTTAACCTTTTTCGACCCTCTTGGCGATCCAAGGCCCTTAAGGATTTCGCGATGAACAAGCATTGCCCGAGCATTTTTACAACAGGTTTCAATGACCACCTAAAGATTATCGAGAACGTTTGGCGCATTCATGGCTAGCGATCTACGTCACGGAGTCGATTCTCTAAAAGAGAATGCAAGCGACCGATAGCTTTCCGTGACGCTGCATGATAAGTTGTGCGGCCGGGACGTCGAATTAGTGGAGATCTGGGTCGATGTTGCAGATGAAATCAAAATTGCGACCGATGCAGAGCCGGCTGGCTCGATCCAAACCTCATCCGTTTGCGTCGGCGTTTCCGTAGGGCTTTCGGAGGGTTGATGTGATGAGAGCGTGTAACTCCAAATACAGACGCACCCAAGAAATCTCTAGGAAACGCGTCTGGGATCTCGCATGTGCAACAACGACAGGACAGTTGGTACAAGCTCGACACTCTTCTTCTCGATGAGTGATAAATGGCCATGCACTCATCGAATCATGATCGGTCCCAAGGAGCGCGGCAACGATGCCTTCAGGGGAATGGTCGGCATCGAGCGGTTTGAAGATTTGAGCGGACACTTTATCCGCTGCGCATTCCGTAATCGAGCGTAAATAGGAGAAACAGAGCGCATCCGACGACGCCATGAAAGTCTCTTAGCCTTCTAAGTCACTCAAAGTGAATGAGATGCGCGCTGTACCTAAATTTGTACCCGAAGGGGCACGCGATCACCTCAGCGGCGCATCCGAGGCGGATCTAAGTAACTAATAGGAAATGATTTAGGGGAAAACTAGATGGTGCCGGGAGGGGGAGTTGAACCCCCATGGAGTTGACTCCGACGGATTTTGAGTCTCTAACGATTACTGTAAGTCTATGAAAAATAAATGTAGTCGAGCGTAACCTCAAGATCAAGAAATCACTGCTATTGAAGAGTTTAGGGGATCTGAGCGTAAAGAAGCCAACCTGATGACTGTACCTGACTTTGTACCCGAAATTCGCGTCAAATGAGTGGGAAATTCACGTGTGAGCTTTGTTCAGCCAACGCTGCTTTGCTTGACTGTGAATGCTACCCATCGTTAATAGCTGTCATACCCACTGTCCAATGCAAGGGCCCCAGCTTGTCAATGGCAATCATCA
>NZ_JBZYWL010000006.1:0-522945 GCF_059115365.1 Edaphobacter sp. FHG110511_03
GTGTTTAAGAGTATGGACAATGCTGATATCAGCTTTGATACCAAGGCTGGCCAAACGTACGTGATCACTGCAATTCCTTAATCGAGATCGTCATTATCGACCCCACGATTAGGGATGCTGAAGCGATTCTTTTGATATTGTTCATCACGGATCTCCAAAGGGGTGTAATGTCTTCGCGTAATAGAGAGGCAATGCACTGGTGAATACGAGTGCCGGCAGGCAAGCTTGGTTGCTCGGTGCATGAATGTGTTACTTCTGGCGATAGATTGTCAATGTGGGAGTTAGGAAGCTCTAGAGCATCCTATTTTTACGCAGGTGCAAATAATTACAATCATCCTGCGACTTGTAGTACGCCTTGTGGCTTCGACTTGAGATAGCGGCTAGGCAATCGGCAATCTTCTCTTCACATTGAACGCCAATTCACTGGCCGCGTAGACACCAGGTTCAAGGAGTCGTGGAGTCTCAAGGCCGAGTTATTGATCATCGGACTCTCGCGGTATCGCGCCGGGTGCGTGTGCAGCAGGAATTTCAAAGCTGCTCTGCGTCCTACCCCATACGAGGAAGCCATCATGGATTGATCTCACGCCGCCTTCAACGCAGCTTATGAAAGAAAGGCAACTAAGTGTTGAGTTTTGTGCTCTCATCGAGGGTATTTATGAGCGTAGAAACAATGCAGGAACTTTTAATCGATGAGCTGAAGGACCTTTATTCCGCCGAGAAGCAGATCATACCTGCCCTTCCGAAGCTGGTCAAAGCCGCCGCCTCCACCGAACTGAAAGAGGCTCATTCAAGCCACTTAGAAGAGACAAAGGGTCAGGTCGCCCGTCTGGAGCAGATTCGGGGCGATTGTCGGCAAGAAAATGACCGGTAAAACCTGTGTCGGCATGAAGGGCGTACGGATCTCCTTCATACCCGAGTGCTCTTGCTTGAGTCTCAGGGTTAATGGTCGAGACAGTCGCCAGCGACAATGAGGCGATGAGTCTGCTGCTAACTACCGATTTAGACTTGGTTCTCCTTGGCAGGACTTCAAGTCTGTTTGGAAGTCATCTTGATGAGCGTATCCGTCACAAATACCCCAAGATGCTCACATTGAAGATCCGGTCCGTTAATGAAGAGCTAAGTATCTATGCCTCTCGAACTGTGGACGCTGTGCCGCAGCATGTCATAGATGCTCTAAGACAGATGCTCAGTGAAGACTAGGGTTTAACAGCGCCTAATTTATAAGCCTGAGGATAAGCCTGTTCTTGTTGAGGATGGAGTTTCGTGCCTGTTTGCTTTGAGTTTTTTTCCTTCTTCGGTTTCGCTGGCTTGGCGGTGTGAGTCTTTTCTGCTGGCTGCGCGGTGTTCTGCGCGAAACAGGCTCCGGGTTGAGAGTATTGCGGTCGTTAAGAGCAGCCGAGCGATTAGCATTGCTGACACCCATTGGCGTAAGTGTGGTGTAAAGTCCCTTCCACTGCGCAAACGCCGCGTCCCGAGTAGAGCGCTGTACGTTCCCAGCCATCTATGGGTTAATGACGTAACGTACCTCGTACCATTCGGGGGGAACACATAAGGAAGGTCGGGCGGGTGAATTGAGTTGATGGTGCATCCAGCCCGATGTGATGCGAACGAACGATGCGGTGCGCGTTTCCTGGAGAGGTCGGTACAGCGTCTGCATTGCTCTTCATTGTCAGCCTCTTGTTGTTTTGTGGTGAGCTGTGTCGGAATACCAAACAATCCGGTCCCTAGGGCCTGCCCGAACAACAACGAGCGTCAGTAGCGTCAAGAGTCCAGTGCATATTTAATAATTCAGCTCGGCGGGTATAAGGCCTTGATCGAGAGATTTGGTTTATGCCCCGGGACATTGAGGGAAGACGTCGCGGCTCGTGAAAAAACATTGCTGTCCTTCGTGGACTTATTGGGATGACCTGGACCTTCCAAACTGAAGGAGTCGCAAGTCTAAACTTGAGGATTTTTACGAGTGTGGGATGTGAGGCCACAGACGCACATCTGCCGGGGTTGGCAGCAACAAGCGGTCTGAGAATAAACACTCACGAGTCAAAGCTATTCTGATACATAACTTCAAGCCAGTTTGACTCATAGGAAATGATATTGCTCAACTGCGAACCGCAGCGTGTGGACAATTGCATCTCTAAGCCAACCATGGCTGGCAGCGTAGAGTTAGCTAAACCGCCCAATCGTAAGGAGTTTGAGATTGCGTAAGCGGGACAGGCACGGGATCCTGTTGGTCTTGGCGTTATGAATGCAATGATGGCTTGTGATATAAAAACTTTACTATGCTGAAACCCAGCCATTATTGTTGTTGTTCTCCGTCACACTAGCGACGTTGAGAATGGCCCCTTTTCTGGTTTCGCCTCAAGCCTACTCCTCACAATTTTAAGACCTCAGGATTCTAGACAAATGTCTGGTCCTTACCGAGGCAATGTTTTTCGAAGACCTCTTGCACTTCGTGTGAGTGTTTCAATGAATCGGCGGCACGTTACTTAAAAATGGACTGTCGTTTGCGACGTCATCGCTGGTTGGGAAGCGCTTATTTGCGCATACGCCTTCGTCTCGTCCGAATGTGTTGCTCTTCATGTCGGACCAGCATAAGCGAAGCTGCATGGGAGCTTATGGGGATACAGTTGCTCATACGCCAAATCTTGACGCGTTTTCTCGGGAAAGCGTTCGTTTTACTGATGCCTATTGTGCTAATCCAGTCTGCACGCCCTCCCGCGCTTCAATGATGACCGGCTTGTACAGCCATCATCACGAGGCACAAGACAACACGCGATCGTATTCGGACAAACATAAAACACTTGCTCACCATTTCAATGCAGCCGGATACAGCACGGCACTAATCGGCAAGATGCACTGGGTGGATGCGCAGACGCACGGCTTCGAGTATCGGCTGGAATTCAACGACTGGTTCCAGTATCTAGGCCCCAAGACCGCGATCTACGCCGATGAACTTGGCCGTCCGAATTCAGGCTCCGGTCAGCCGGAGATCGATGATCTGTGGCGAGATTCAGGCGATCCCTGGAAGAGTGCTCGTCATAAGGACGAACGTGAAGGGTCTGTGCATGTCGGCAAAGTTTCGTTGCTGGATGAGAAGGATCACTTTGACTCCTTTGTTGCGCGAGAATCAATCCGCTTTCTCCATGAGCATCGGCGGGAGGATGGCCCGTTCTTTCTAGTTTCCTCGTTCCTCAAGCCACACGATCCGTTCATGCCAGCGCAACGCTTTGCCAAGATGTACAAGGCAGGGGATATGAAGCTTCCCGAGAGTTGGCATAGGGCGGATCTGGCGTCGCTTCCGCAAGAGGTTGTGCAATCTATTAAGTACAACGGTCCGACGCCCGAGGTGCGGGACGAGGCGAGGGCGAAGCAGCACATGGCTTATTACTATGCGAATCTTGCACAGATGGATGACTGCGTGGGACAGGTCCTGCAGGCCCTGCGAGAGGCTGGCCAAGATCGCGACACAATTGTTATCTACACCTCGGACCATGGAGAGATGCTTGGGGACTTGGGGTTATGGCAAAAGTTTGAATTCTACGAAGGCTCCTGTGGTGTGCCTCTGTTGATCCATGTGCCAGGAGGAGCAAGTGGTGTTGTATCGACTCCACTGAGCCATGTGTCGTTGAGTGCAACTTTGACAGATCTTTGCAATGTGCGGCAGATACAGCCGAATGACGGACAAAGCTTTGCGGCATTAGTTAGAAGCCCACAAACGCCGACTCGCATGGGGCCTGTCTTTGCGGAGTATGCGCTGAATACTCCGCGCGCCAAATATATGGTTCGACTGGGCGACTGGAAGTACACCTTCCGGGAACATGATCGCGAGGAGTTATACAACCTGAAGTTCGACCCCGCCGAGCTGCATAACGTGGCGGCGGGTCCGCGATGTCGTGAAGTAGTGAATCGCCTTAAGACTACGCTCTTTGCCTGGCACCGTCCGGCGAGTGTATAGCAGAGTTCTTGCTCCTACATGCACATCTGTACAAATGGGCTCCCACAAATTGGAGGTTAATCATGTTTTTTCGCCTGCTTCATTTTTTCCTAGTCCTTCTGTTGCTTCCGTATTTCGCTCTTGCTCAGCAGACTTCAACCATCGTTGGAATCGTCTCCGATCCCTCTGGTGCGGTTGTTCCCGAGGCTACAGTCCTGCTGGTAAATACGGCGACTGATTTTCAGCGTACAGCGATAACCAATGCGGAAGGCCAGTACACTGCAGCTTCCATTCCTTCGGGAAGCTATCGCATCGCAGTCGAGAAGAACGGCTTTCAGCGCCTTGAGCGTAGCAACGTCACTCTTGCGAGCGCGGTGACAGCGAATGTGGACCTGACGCTTGTGGTGGGAAGCAATGCGGAGACGGTCACGATCAACGAGGCTGCATCGCTGATTCAATCGCAGAGTGGTGTCGTATCGTCTCTGGTTGACAGCAAGCAGATGGTTGCCCTTCCGCTCGCCACGCGTAACTTCACGGATCTTGTTTTGCTGACTCCTGGAGCTCATACGGGGTCCGCCTCAAATCTAGCTGAAGGCGGGAGTGCGTATTCCATTCGAGGTGGCGCAAACTTCAGCGTGAACGGCTCGATTGCTGCGGCAAACTCTTATCTGATCGATGGAACGTATGACCGCAATCAGTGGCTCAATACTCTGGTTATGGTGCCGGTCGTTGATGCGATTCAGGAGTATCGCGTGATGACCAGCAACTTTAACGCAGAGTATGGGGAAGCGGCCGGAGCCATCACAACGGTTTCGACCAAGTCAGGCAGCAACTCCTTTCATGGATCGGCGTGGGAGTTTCTTCGTAACGACATCATGAACGCCAATAGTTATTTCGCAAATCAGAACGGGATTCGCAGAGCACCGTATCGCCGCAATACCTTTGGCGCTACAGTAGGTGGCCCGATTATCCGCAACCATACCTTCTTCTTTGCGGACTACCAAGGCATCCGACAGTCGGTCCCACAGACCTATACGACGACGATACCTACACTGGCACAGCGTGCAATGGTGCGCACCGGTAACTTTTCGTGCCTTGGTTCGCAGCTTTATAACCCCTATTCGACCACCACTGTAGGTGCAGCTACGACGCGCGCTCCGTTTGATGGAAACCAGATCCCAACCTCACTTCTTGATCCGGCAGCAGGGAAGCTTATCGATCTGCTGCCCACGCCTACAAACGGAAATGCAACGAACAATTACACGATTACACCTGCCCTGACCCAGAATACAAACCAGTTTGATGCGCGCGTCGACCAGAACCTGGGAGCGAGCGATCGGCTGTTCTTCAAATACTCCTTCGATCAGACTGAGCAGGTCTCGCCGGGAACGATTGCTACGGCAGCGTCCGGGTTTGCGACGCTTGGTCCTTACATCGGAACAGGGGGCAATGGAACGCGGACGCCGCTCAGGACGCAGTCCGGAACTCTTGGGTACTCGCATGTGATCTCGCCTACAACTCTATTGGACGCGCATGCCGCCATCGTTCGTTGGCGCGCAGAGGTGACTCCGCTGGGGCAGCCGTTTGCTGCGGCGACGGCTCTGGGAATTCCGGGAATCAACTACAACTCACTGGCGGGCGGATTGCCGGGCTTCACCATCTCGAACTTCTCGGCGCTCGGAGATACCTCAACCTATACAGAGAACAGCTATGTTACGACGTTTCAGTATGACGGCGATTTGATTCATACCGTAGGCAAGCACACTATTAAAGTAGGATTTCTCTTTCTGCGGCATCGTTTCAATGGATTCTCGGCGTTTCCAGTACGTGGAACATACGACTTCAATGGTCAGTTCACTCGCCAGATCGGTTCCACCAGCGCAGCGTCAGCATTGGCTGACTTTGCGTTGGGAGCAACGGATGCCGCAAACCGTAACATCCTTACGGGCGAGTTCGGAATGAGAATCTTCCAGCTTGCGCCGTATCTTCAGGACTCATGGCGCGCGACGGATCGTCTCACCCTGGAGTATGGCGCTCGCTACGAGGTCAGCGCTCCGCCGTATGAGGTAAATAATCGTTGGGCGAACTTTGATATTCCTAGTGGAACCCTGCGCGTTGCGGGCTTGAACCGAAATGGCCGTCGCTTGCGTAACTTTGATCTGAACACTTTCTCGCCTCGCTTCGGATTGGCTTATAGTCTCGAGGCGCAAAAGAAGACGGTGCTTCGCGCAGGCTTTGGCATGTCCTATGTCGATACACTCGCCGGTGGCGGTCAGTTGTACAAAAATCTGCCCTTTTATTTCGCTCAAGTGATAACGAGCGATACTGCTGGTGCTCCGGCGACGCGTTTGAGAGACGGATTCTCGACGCCGGTGCAGCCTGATCCTAACAATACGGCGGCGATCTCCACTGGGAGCCCAACGGCGTGGGATGTGAACACGCGCCAGACTGGTGTCTATCAGTACAGTCTAGGCATTCAACGCGAGATTCGTCAGGATGTC
Organism: Edaphobacter sp. FHG110511_03; assembly: GCF_059115365.1. Taxonomy (NCBI): domain Bacteria; kingdom Pseudomonadati; phylum Acidobacteriota; class Terriglobia; order Terriglobales; family Acidobacteriaceae; genus Edaphobacter; species Edaphobacter sp. FHG110511_03. The sequence continues at coordinate 6,433 of NZ_JBZYWL010000006.1, forward strand.
ATTGCAGATGTCAGCTATGTCGGTACACGATCGCAGCATCTGCTTATCAATAGCCTCAATCTGAACCAGTCGAGGCCGGGAGCGGGTGGGCAGAATCCGCGTCGCCCTTACTACACCATCAACCCGAGCCTGGTGAACGTGGCGTACCGCACCGGCGCCGGAGATGCGTCGTATAACAGTCTCCAGATTCATGTGGAGAAGCGCACCTCGAAGGGGCTCAATTTTGGCGCCTCGTATACCTATGCCAAATATTTGTCTGATGTGGGCAATCCAAATGGCGGCGGCAACTCCGATATTCAGGATAGTCAGTGCGTTCGCTGCAATTGGGGTTCTACACCAGATGATTTCCGTCATACCTTCGTTTTCAATCACGTCTATGAGTTACCCTTCGGTAAAGACCGCAGATTCCTCGCACACGGCCCGATTGCGTATATTGTTGGACCGTGGAACTTTAGCGGCGTGTGGTCTTTACACTCCGGTTCACCCTTCACCGTCTTCTATGGATCGGTTGTCTCAAACTCGGCCGGCGGGGGCACCCAGCGTCCTAATCGGGTTGGATCGGGAAGCCTCAGCAGGGGACGTACGACGGCCCGGTATTTTGACACCTCGGCCTTCGTCGCTCCAGCAACGTACACGTTCGGTAACTCAGGCACTGGCATCCTGACGGGGCCCGGATACTTCAATGTTGACCTGACTCTCGAGCGCCACTTCGTTCTCACGGAGCGTTTCAGCGCGGATCTACGCGGCGAGACGTTCAACACATTCAACCGAGCGAACTTCAATAATCCAAATGCGACTGTTGGTACGACGACCGCTGGAGTGATCAGCAGCACGCAGTCGCCGCGCGTCATGCAGGTTGCGCTGAAGATTAATTTCTAGGAGATTTGTCGGATGAAAGATAGCTCAGGATCCAACCGTCGCAGCTTTCTGCAGGCAGGCGTGGTTGCTTCTCTGGCCGGCGGTACTCTTACACGTAGGAGCGCCGCAGGGCAGGCAAAAGATGGCAGGTACAACATAATTTATCTGCACTCGCACGATTCGGGCAGGTATCTTCGTCCGTACGGGCATAACGTTCCCACGCCTAACCTGAGCAACTTGGCGAAGCAGGGTGTGCTCTTTCGCAATATGCACACTGCGGCGCCTACTTGCTCGCCGAGCCGCGCCGCCTTCTTAACGGGGCAGTCGCCTCATGCTGCGGGCATGCTGGGACTCGCCCACCTAGGCTGGAGTCTTCATGACTATAAGCAGCACATCCTGTTCACTTTGCGGGAACACGGGTACGTTTCAGTGCTTGCAGGCGTTCAGCATATTGCGGCCGACCCGACAGTGATTGGCTACGACCAGATTCTGCCGCATGCCACGACTAGCGCCAAGGACGTAGCGCCTGCTGCCGCGAAGTTTTTGCGCAGTAAGCCGGACAAACCTTTCTTTCTCGACGTGGGTTTCTTTGAAACGCATCGCGAGTTCCCGGAGCCGGTGGACAATCCGGACTACATTCTGCCTCCTGCACCACTGCCGGACGTACCGGAGACACGGCGTGACATGGCAGGATTTCATGCCAGCGCACGCATCCTGGATAGAGGAATTGGTGAAGTGTTGGATGCTCTGGAGAGAACCGGACTGGCAGATAACACGCTCGTGATCAGCACCACGGATCACGGCATTGCCTTCCCAAATATGAAGTGCAGCCTGCGCGATGCAGGGACAGGAATCTCTCTCATTATGCGTGGCCCAGGAGTCTTTTCCAAGCCACAGGTCAATGATGCACTTCTGTCGAACATAGACGTGTTTCCTACGGTCTGTGACTATCTTGCTATCTCACATCCGACGTGGATAACTGGCAAGTCGTTTCTACCGATTGTGCAAGGAAGCCAAAAAGAGGTGAACGAGACGGTATTTGCCGAGGTCACGTACCACGCGGCCTATGAACCGAAGCGATCTGCCCGCACGGCTCGCTGGAAATATATTCGTCACTTTGATGACAGACGGAAAGTGGTACTTCCCAACTGCGATGACGGCTATAGCAAGACGTTCTGGATGAAGAACGGTTGGAAGTCACTGCCCAGCGTTTCACATGAAGAACTGTACGATTTGGTCTTCGATCCGAACGAGCAGAACAATCTTGCTGATAGCGAGCAGCAAATAGCTCAGGCTGCATTGGCGGATCTACGAAGCCAACTGGATGAGTGGATGAAACGAAGCCGAGACCCTCTGTTGAATGGTCCGGTACCACTGGTGGAGGGCGGACATATTATGCCGCAGGATGCGGATTCGCCGAAGGGACTGAGCGTTTACGTGCCACGCATATTGAAGTAAGCAAACCGAAAGATCCGTGGGGCCGCGGAGCGAGAAGTTTCGTTTCGCTAGCTGATCGATGTGCGGCCCAGACGAAGGTCCCACACGGCTCGGACCAGCCGATCAATATCTTCATGCGTGTTGTAAAGCGCGAAGGAGGCACGAACGGTGCTCTCATAGCCGAAGCGCCGGAGGATCGGTTGAGCGCAGTGGTGACCGGACCGTACAGCAATGCCATTACGGTTCAGGTGTACTCCCACCTCTTCCGTGCGGAATCCCTCAAGGATAAATGAGATCACTCCTGCTTTCTCTCTAGCAGTTCCAATGATGCGTAGACCTGGAATACGTTGCAGCTCCTTGGTAGTGCGAGTGAGCAACTCATGCTCATGACGTGCGATATTGATCATCCCTACGCGGTCGAGGTAGTCAATGGCGGCGCCTAAACCGACAGCATCAGCGATATTGCCGGTGCCCGCTTCAAAGCGCTGCGGGGGGCCATGGAAGGTCGTCTTTTCAAAGGTGACATCCTGGATCATGTTGCCGCCTCCCTGCCAGGCAGGCATCTGCTCCAGGATCTCGGGCTTTCCATAAAAGACACCAATACCAGTTGGACCGAAGACCTTATGGCCCGAGAAGACAAAGAAGTCGCAATTTAACGACTGAACATCGGTCAGCATGTGCGAAACCGACTGGGCACCGTCAAGCAGTACCGTAGCTCCGCAGCGGTGAGCGATCTCGATCATCTGAGCTGCGGGCGTGACGACGCCCAACGCATTCGACACCTGAGTGATGGAGACGAGGCGTGTCCTCGGGCATAGCAGCTTCTCGTATTCGTCGAGAAGTACCTGGCCGCTGTCATCAACGGGGGCTACGCGTAGCTTCGCTCCTGTCTCGGAACAAAGCATCTGCCATGGGACGATATTCGCGTGGTGCTCCAACCATGTGATGACAATCTCATCATCTTTGCGGATGTTGCAGCGTCCCCAGCTTCGCGCGATGAGATTGATGCCTTCTGTAGCGCCTCGCACAAAGATGATTTCGTTTGTGGAAGAGGCATTGAGGAAGCGACGAACTTTCTCTCGTGCGGACTCATAGGCATCTGTCGCGCGAGCGGCAAGTTCATGGGCAGCGCGGTGCACGTTTGAGTTCTCGTGTTCGTAAAAGTATTTCAGTCGATCGATAACACTTTGTGGCTTCTGGGTGGTGGCAGCATTGTCGAGCCACACCAGAGATCGCCCGTTAACACGTTCACGCAGAATCGGAAAGTCTCGCTTGATGGATTCAGGGTCGAAGGGATATGCGGTGAGATCCAGATTGCGCGGTACATCTTCGTCGATGCCGCGAGGCTCGAAGTGTCCGACTACACCTTCGGGCTCCAAGGGGCGCGCTACTTCAAAAAACGCAAATGAACCGCGATCAGCAACCTCTGCGATGTCAGGAAAGCGCCTGAAGTCGTCAACAAGGCCCAGATCGAATGAACCGATCTTCTGCAGTTCGCGATTTGGCGTGGCCGGCACAGAGGTGAGACTCACTGTCGAATCGGAAAAGAGCGGGCGCAGCTCATCGAGAAAGGACAAAACGACTGGCGGCGCTTGCTCGGATGCGGTGTAGAAAGGAATGTCGCTAGCTGCGGGAGACAGAGGTTGTGTCGTGGCTGCGGGCTGGTGAGCATTCAGCGGACTGACCCCGGGTATGCTAGCGGCGGGTGGGAGAACGGACTGTGGAGCAACTGCATTGTTGGCAATAGCTGAGAAATGGGGAGCGGCTGTCGTGGGCAACTGTCCGCTGATGGGAGGACGAGCCTCCTGCAAAAAGGAGAACCCGACAGGCTGATTTGGTAGTTCTTCGGGGCCCGTTGTCAACGCGCCTGGCACTGCTGACGGTGCGGCTTGATAAGGGAATGAAACAGGGGATACCTGTGCTGGACCGATACTGCCTGGCAGAGTCGGAAAGTGTTGGTCGGTCGGTAACTGAACCTCCGGCTGGAACGCTGGAGCCGTAGCTGGGAATGAGGTCGGAGGAGAGAGCTTTCCCGCGTCTACTGGCATCGACGGAACATCAAGAAACTCGGGGAGCGCCGCGAAGAGTTCATTCGCGATACGCGTAATGAACTCCGTGTCTGGTGTCCCATTTGGCAGCGTGCTGTGGCTGGATACCTCCGCAGCTTTCTCGCGCGGGTCTACAGCATTCAGTGCCAGCAGGTTCGGATCACTTGTACTCATGGTAGTTTCCTACCTCAACGTTCTCCAGGGCTGCGATGGCGTCGTCCGTGAGGACAGAGGCGGCGCAATAGAGCGATATGAGATAGGAGGCAAGGCCGCGCTTGTCTATTCCGGTAAAGCGCACAGAGAGCCCTGGGCTTTGTTCACCGGGAAGTCCGGGCTGAAATAGTCCGATCACCCCTTGCTTACGCTCGCCGGAACGGATAAGCAGGATCTGTGTCTTCTGCACCTTACCGGTGACGCGGATCTTGTCGGTTGAAACAATTGGGACGCCCCGCCAGGTGAGGAAGGGATTACCGAAGAGATTCACCGTGGGAGGAGGCACGCCACGCCGCGTACACTCGCGGCCGAAAGCGGCAATAGCACGTGGATGAGCGAGGAAGAATGAGGGCTCCTTCCAGACTTTTGTTAAAAGCTCGTCCAGGTCGTCCGGTGTAGGAGAGCCCTTTCGCGTGGAAATCTTCTGAGAGTCGGCAATGTTGTTGAGCAGGCCGTAGTCGGCGTTGTTTAAAAGCTCATTTTCCTGCCGCTCCTTTACGCCTTCAATCGTGACGCGAAGTTGTTCGCGAACCTGGTCATAGGGCTTACTGAAGAGATCACTGATCCGGGTTTGTACGTTGATCAGCGCATTGATACTGCTTAGTCGATACTCGCGGGGCTTCTCTTCATAGTCAGCGTAGGTCTCTGGAATCTCAGAGTCATCGACATGCCCGCAAAGAACATCAATCGGCTTATCTTCTACAACACGATTTCGGCGAAAGATTCCGGACTCGAGCGGCTTCCAATCCAGCAGCCGAACCAGCCATCTCGGCGTCACCGCGCCATAGATCGGGGCAGTCTTGGTTACATTGGCTAGTTGATATGCTGCCTGTTCGCCGAGAGAAGAGCGGTTCGTCGTGTCAGCCACGTGCTACTCCTTGCACAAGGTGTCTAATGCGTCCAGATTGTAGCGGAAGGGAAGTGGCCGCTGCATGAAAAGTAAACGCTTTTTCAAACCGTGGTGCCCAAACCTAGTATTTACGAACTTTACGGTCCACCCGGTCTGACCAGGCGTGAATCCCGCCTCGCAGGTTTGAGACCTTTTGGAATCCTTGTTTTTGCAGGTATTCGACCGCCTTTACTCCGCGCGGACCGTGCTTGCAAACGGCTACGATCTCTTCGTTTACACTCAACTCGGCTAGGCGTTTTGACAGTTCGGGCAGAGGGATCAGATGTCCGCCGATGTTAGAGATCTCGAATTCATATTCATCGCGAACATCCAACAGGAAAAGTTTGTCGCCAACATCAAGGCGATGTTTCAATTCTTCAGCTTGAATTTCTGGAACACTCACGTTGACTTCTCCTTTTTGCTGCAAAAACAAAACCCACCGGCCAGGTCCTCTGGCGGTGGGTCATAATCGGTTCGATTCCTAAGAAACAATCAATTTTTCAGGAATCTCGCTCAGCCAGAAGACACAGGTATGCATGCACCATACAAGTGCCACAACATACGAGATTCTGGGCGGAGCGATTCATATAGAAAGCTTACTACAACCGCACGAAAACAGCATTGGGAAACAGTCTCAGGCCTTATTCTGCGGACTTGCAGCATATCTGTCCCAGGCCACCGTGAAGGCTTGAATGCCACCAGGATTAATACAAGACACATTTGGACGCATGGGATTAGTCCTTGTTTTTTTGATGGTTTGGGGGAAATGAAAAGCGCGATTAGGAACAGGGAGGAGGAGGGAGACGGCCAGCGTGAAAGGCTCCCCCTGTCCACATTTGTGGGGGCGGCGAGGTCAGCGGCTAGCCGCCGACCTCTGGCTGAGGAGCATCCGAAGGTCGGCAAGGTGCCGCTCCTTCCACGCTCGTTGCGCATTTAGCTGTTGGACTGCGGCGTCGCGCTGTCTGGATGCTTCGCCAAGCGCCGCAACAAGGTCTTCGGCGGTGCTGGCCTTTTGGTGCTTGTCCCTTTATGCTCAGAAAGCATATCTCTAATATTTCGATCCTGATTGCATTTTCTGCACGCGCCCACTAGGTTTTCGATGGTGTTGGTGCCGCCGCGGCCGCGCGGGATAATGTGGTCGACGGTGGTCTGATCGGCGGCGGCGTTATCACAGAGAAGGGTAGGTCGGTTGCACCAGTGACACATTTTGTCTGCCTGGAGCCACAGAATCGTTCGTCGGGGAAGTTGATTTTTTGTTTGGGTTTTTCATTGGGTTCACTTTCAGTCAGGTATTGCGTCAGGTACGCACAGAAATGCCCAGTCTTGGGGACTGGGCTGAGGGGAGGTTTCCTGGCATTCTTCAACCCGCTGCGGGTGAAGGAACAAAGTTCGTTGATTTCTGCAGGACGAATCGTTGGTCACTCAAGCGATGCGTGGGTGATTGGTCTTTGTGGTGACAGCTAATACCCCTACGCGCGTTCTGCATTGCGGTGGACTCATCAGGGCGTTGATAACCAACCCTCGAAGCTATGTACCACTCTTATGGGAGAGATATTCGCGAACGAGCTGTGGTACAACTCATTCATCGATGAGAGTTCTTATTTCCGCATCATTCTCAGCGGTATCCTTGGTCTTGATCTGTATGGGAGATAGTGAGGAAATAGTGCCATCCTCTAAAACGGTATTCGTATCGACTATTTAAATGTTCCTAATCGAGACACGATCGTGAACGCTATGCTTGAGAGGGTCTGGTGAATCACAGTGCATGTAAGCGCGTTCGAAGCCTACAGGTGAGGTCATCCCGGTGCTTTTGGCTGTGTCGATGTTCGGCGCTGCAGTTCTGATGGAACGCAAGTGCCGCGGACCTGCGACCGGCGCAGAATTCTGCTTTATTGCAATCGGTTCAGCAAGGTAGTACAAATTCGAGCAGCTCGTGACCACCAGCAGAGAGGTGCCGGACAGCATTATCAAAGCATGCTGGAGTGGTGGAGTAGGGAAAAGCTGCCCCCCAGCTTTCGCTCGAATGTTTACTCATGGTTAACTTCCGAGTTGGAGACCATACGTTCAAAAACGTGAAAGTCGACGATCAGGTCCATTTGTTTGCTGGCACGTTCATTCTGCGTTACCGGTGACATTATGCGTCTGCGCGTTTTGGGGTGGGTATGGTGATCCCGGTGAGCAAACCGCCGCCTTCACGCAAAGGGTGATGGCCGCTGGTGGGTTGCCGCGCGATCTGATGGCAGCGCCTGTGGCGGGTGAACCCTTCTCCGCGATTTGGACGAACGAAATTGTGAGGACGCTGTCCGATGATGCGCATATTACAAAGCATGGCATCACTTTGTGACGCGGGATTCGGCCGGATGCGAACGCGGGAAAATGCGCCTTCTAACGGCGAAGGCTGGAAAGCCAGAGCAGAACTGGTGGTTGTTATTGACCCGGTCGCGCACACGATCTGGCCATGTGGAGCGCAGGAACGAATGGACCAAAGGTGGCGACCGTGGCGAAGAAGAAAGAGTCGATGGGTCTAGTGCCGGGAGCAAAACAGGAAGAGGACTTCCCGACGTGTCAGCCGAGCAGCTAGGGTCACAGACTATCGACAACGTGGTGGCGATTAGCGAACGGACGACGACGGCAACTCCGGCGGGGCCCATAGGGAACGACGTGCCGATCACAGATACGCACGAGGTGTGGACATCGAACGAGATGAAGTGGTGCTGCTGCAGAAGTGGATGGACCCGCGAAGCCGAATGCGGAACTGTTCAGTCCCCACCCGGCGATGGACGATCTTGATGAGCTTCGCGGCAGAGTTCCGCCGAAAAATCACTCATGGAGAACGAATTAGTACAGGGATGTCGGGCTCGTGGGGAAGTGACCGATTCAATCAGTCAAGGCAAACAACCAGCAGCTGAGATGATGAAAGCATGGCATTGAATATTCAAGAGCAGTTTGGACACATTGACATTTACGTTTTCGATCAAATTCTACGAGGGAATATCGCACCTGGAATGCGTGTTCTTGATGCTGGATGCGGATATGGGCGCAATCTGGTCCATCTACTGCGCGAAGGCTGCGAGATATTTGCACTCGACCAGGACCGCGATGGCGTAGAGCACGTACGACGGCTCTCCGCTTCGCTGGGGACCGGACTCCCAGTAGAAAATTTTCTAATTGCTTCCATTGAGCAGATCCCCTTCCCAGATGCCTTTGTCGATGTTGTGATCTGTAACTCGGTTCTTCACTTTGCTCGAGATGAGGAGCATTTCAGGACGATGCTGGCAGAATTGTGGCGAGTTCTAAGGCCTGGAGGAATGCTGTTCTGCCGCCTGGGTTCGAGGATTGGCATGGAGTTCGAGCGAGTACAGGGAGGTCGGTTTTTGGTGGGAGACGGTTCGGAGTGGTTCCTGGCAGATGAAGAAATGCTTATGGAACTCACGGAGGAGATGGACAGCGTACTTGTGGACCCATTGAAGACCACGGTCGTGCAAGACTACCGCTGCATGACGACTTGGGTTCAAAGGAAAAAGCGCTAGATGTCCCTGCTTCACTTATCAGACGCGTTTGTCAGAACTAACTGAGTCCTGTCTTCGGTGAGTCCATTGGCCTGTTCGCATCAATTGAGAATAGATGGCAACAGGTCAGTTGCCAGAGGTCGCCTTTCCGCTCTCATCCTTGGAGATGATCCAAGCGTGCGAAGCTCGATCCAACCATGCCGTTATGCAATCGCTGTCGTTTATGCAGATCTCTAGCCTTTGGGGCTCCTTCCAACCATGCAGCAGTGGCATTCGCGTGGAAGAATCTGCCTCGTTCCTCGCTTGCATGTGAAGCCGTCCTATCTGTACATCAATGCTTCGCCAGCTGTGTGGTTTGATAGTCCACGAAGGAAGTAACGTCTGAAAGACGCCCGCAACAGCAAGAACATATGCAGCAGTTCGTTCAAGAAACATCGCTTCTCCTTCCTGAAACGCATTTGAAGTCGCCTATTCGTCAACCTTGAAGATCTTGATCTTGATCAGCTTGTCCAGCGTCAGGTCATTCAGGCCTCGCGCCCGCATCCGTTCTACAAATGGCCTGTCGATATGAAAAATACTCATCTGGACCAGCTCGTGTTCCGTAGGCGTAAAGCCCAGTGATTTCGCCTCCTGCACCTTCTCTGGCGTTACCCCCACAGCCTTCATCTCCGTCAGCTTTCCCGCCCGCAGCTCCGGATATCCCGCTGCAGACATCGCACGAATGTACTCCGGCGTTACATGCAGCGCCCTCAGGCCCATCAGCTTGTTCGTCGAGAGCTCTGTCACGCCAAGTCCTTTCATCTCCTTCACCCATGCGGTCGTTACATCCAGCATCAGAAAGCCAAGCTGCTTCCTCGGCGTGATGCCATCGAATCCTATCGATGCCATCTCCTTCACGAACCCCTCGTTCGGCGTGAACTGGTACCGCCCGCTTAGCACTCCGTCGTGGATGCTGCCGTTGCACGTCAACTCGCCCGGCTCAGCGCTCATCCTCGCCGTCAGTGTCGTGCCCACCTTCTGTAGCATCTCCGAGGAGACGCTCGTCCACCGGCTCCACTCGATCGACGAGTTATTCATGTCCGAGCAGCTATCCGAACCCTTGTCGCAGTCGGTCCGCGCCAGCATCAATTGACCCTTGTCAGGCACGTCCGCGCGCTGCGACAGCATACAAAGCCCGGACAGCGTCTGCGCAAACCCCGTCGAGCATCCCAGCAAAAACACCGCGAAAGCAATAACCCTCATGTCATCTCTCCTCAAGAACGTCTGATTTGACGCAAAGATCTCCTGATGCAGTCCATGACTGCATGAAACCCATGCTTCAATAGCGAATTAGTTCAAAAGGCCAGTCATCTTCAGCTTTACGAGCTTGTCCAGATCGGTGTTATTAAAGCTGTGTGCCTTGGCCTTGTTGATGAACTCCTCATCAATGTGAAACACCGCTGCCTTACGTACCTCTTGTAGATCGGCGTTCGGAAACGTCGTCTTGATCCAGCGAACATACTCCGGCGTCACTCCCTGTGCTTTAAGCGAGACCAGGTCATGCGTCGAAAGCCCCTGAAAACCTGTCGATGCCATTCCCTTCGCATACTCCGGTGTCACGCCTACGGACCGAACGGCGATCAGCTCGTGTAAGTCTTTAGGCGCAAGCCCTCCAGCCTTCAGCTGGGCCACATATTCAGGCGTGATGCCCTGCGACTTCATCGCGACGAGATCATGTGTCGTGGGAGTTCCCATCCCCACAGCCGCCATCGCCTTCGCATACTCCGGCGTCACTCCCACAGACCGAAGAGCGATCAACTCATGCAGGTTCTCAGGAGCAAGGCCCCCCGCCTTCATCTGCGCAACGTACTCCGGCGTGATGCCCTGTGACTTCATGGCGATGAGGTCATGCATCGTCGGTGTCCCTAAACCCGTCGCCGCCATTGCCTTTCCATACTCAGGTGTTACTCCGACGGACTTCTCGGAGATCACCTCTCTGACGTTCGTGGGAGCAGCATTGGAACCCTTCAACCCGGCAACATACTCTGGAGTCACCCCAACCGATTTCAGCGCCACCAGCTCCTTCAGCGTAGGAGTTCCCAGCCCGGCCTGCACCATCGCCTTCGCATACTCCGGGGTCACCCCAACGGAGCGAAGGGAGATGATCGTATCCAGATCTTTATTGAGGTCCAGCGGATAGCCCGCGTCACGCATCTTCTGTAGATAATCCTTCCCACTCGCGTTTCCTGCGTCCTGCATCTCTTCGTCACGCGGCATAGGATGCGGCATCGGAGCTGGCATAGCAGCAGGAGCTGGCACAGCTTGGCTCACTTCTGCGCCCGCACTCTCGCTATGAGCTGCTGGAGCCGCCACCGCGGCATTGCCGCTGGCAACCGGTGCCATCGTAACTGGAGCTACCTTCTCTCCCGCAACGATGCGGGTACCAGCCGCCTCCGCCTTCAGGCCTTTCGCCACATGCGGGGCAACCGCAAGGCCCGCCACCACCAAACCCGCAGCCGCAACACGCACAACACTCATCGACCCATACTCCATTGTTCTCTCTCCCATCACTCTCCGAATTCTGTTCATCAGCGTTCCACCGTTCCCATGCAACGCAACCGCCAGTTGCAGATGCTCTGCCCTCAGCTCCTCCATCTGCAGCAGGGCCTCTGCATAAATTCCCGGATCGGCACAGGTCCGCGCCGCAATCTCGTCGCAGCAAACCTCGCGCAACTCTCGCGTCCGCCTGCTCATCCACCACACAGCAGGATGGAAGAAGAACAGACACTCAATCGCCGTCTGCAGCAAATTGCAAAAATAGTCCCACCGGCGAATGTGCGCCAGCTCATGCGCCAGCACCGCCTCCAATTGTTCCGCCGGAAGCGACATAGCCACACTCAGCGGAAGGATCACCGAGGTCCGCCATATCCCCATCGCCATCGGTGAGATCACCTCCCGCGACACCCGCAACACCACCGGCTGTACTAGGCGTAACTGCCGGACCACCTTCGCAAAGCTCAGCTGCACGGCCGGCGGCACCGCAACCTGCGCATTGCGCCGCAACGACCTCAACCGCCACCATCCACCCGCAGCCCTCAACGCCAGAAAGCAAACGCCCGCAAGCCATACACTATCGATCCAGGGCATCAGCCGGTCTGCGTGCCCTGCAATCCAAAGCTCGCTGTCAGCCATCACCGGAGCTACAAACGGAGCCTCCATTGCAATCGTCGTATGCAGACTTCCAATCTGGGATGCCACAAATGTCTGTTCACCCTGATCGAGGTGAACGACAAGCCGCTCCTGCTCGATAAACGTTGCGATCGCCGCAAGGGGCATCAGTCCCAGCATCGTCATCGCCACCCCATAGCGCACGGCAGTCGTTGCACGAAAGAGGCAGCGGTCCACCAGCGCATACAGCAGCGCGATGATCGCGCTCTGCCAGCAGAAATGCAGCAGCATCCACCCCAGTGCCACCACCTCTCCCGAATGCACCCAGTTCAGGACACTCATCGGCCAGCCCCCTGTCTCCGCCGCGCCAGCAGCTTGCGAATCTCGGCCACCTCTTCTTCGCTGGCAGGCTCCATCTCAAGTGCTCGCAAAGCCAGCTGCGCCGCACTTCCGGCAAACAACCTCCGGCTCAGATCGCGCACAAAACGCCGCTCCGTCTCGTCCTTCTCCACCGCGGCGCGATACACATGCGCGCGAGCACTCTCGTCTCGGATCACCAGCCCCTTGTCCGCCATGATCTGCATTAGCTTCAACACGCCGGTGTACACCATCGGTCGCTCGGCGCTGATCGCCTCATACACCTCGCGGACCGTAGCCGATCCGCGCTCCCAAACGACGGAAAGTATCTCCAACTCTCCTTCCGTCGGCCTGATTGTTTCTTTGGTCTTCATCATGGACGAGACAATATACGAACTATTTCGTATATGTCAACGAAAACCTTCGTACTTCTGCTAAATTACTCCTGAATTCAAGAGGGTCGTTTGGGTCGAGAAGACAGGTCTGCGCAAATGTATTCGTCCTTGCTGCCCTGTGCAGACTTCGTTGTAGCGCTTCCAAGCCGAAGGCGTCTTTTCCCGCGTGCGGAAAGGAACACCCTGCATATTGGAAATGTTAAATGATTTGAGCGTAGATCAACAAATTGCAGTAGCTGCCGGATCCCAATAAGAGATGAATCAAGAACTGCAGGATTGAACCGAGGGCGCCAGCAACATAATTGGTGCGGCGAGACAGCCCCTTACGCAGTATCGTCAGGAACGGGCTCCGACCGCCTTCTCATAGCTCAGGCCAGACGCTATGGCTGCCGTCGTCTGTGAGGAACAGGCTGCCGCCCTTCCGTCTCTGACCGCCACCCACTTCTACACCCCACTAGGTTCTGATCGATCGATCTAGGTAACACCTTCGCTCAGGATCAGAGCGGCGGCTGCACGCAAACGAGTGTTGTTACCGTTATCCGTGCAGCGAATAATTGGTATTGTTGCAATCGACTTGCGACGCAATTCCGTTTCGACGATCGGCCCGATAAGATTCCACTGAACAGCTAGGTCACCTACGACAACAATCTCTCGCGGCGCGAGTCCTGAAAGAAGTATTCGTATGCCCCTACCCAACTGGATCGCGCTGCGGGTTAAAGATTCCAAGGCATTGGCCTCCTTTTTGTCGGCACGGTCAAGCAACTGTTCAAATGTCTGCGCAGCATTTCGTCCAGTAAGTTCACGATGATAGCGGAGACTCGCTGTATTTGAGGCTAGCGTCTCCCAGCAGCCACGGTTGCCGCATGCACAAAGCTTTCCACCCTCGGTTTGAAGTTGTATGTGGCCAAATTCTCCGGCCATTCCATGATAGCCCCGCAGAATTTTTCCATTCACAAAGATACTGATTGCAATACCCTCAGAGACATTTACGATGACCAGTCCGTCGTTGGCGTCACTATTGCCTAGCCATATCTCCGCCAGTGCGCAGGCGTTCCCAACGTTATCCATTTGGACCGGCAAACCTGTTGCGGATTCGAGTTCCGCCTGAAGGTTCTCTACGGGCCACTTCAGTCGTGGGGCGAATATAGCACTGCTAGAACGGGGATTAATTCGCCCAGGAAGACAAATGCCTATTCCCACAAATGATTTTTCTTCATGCTCCGCTATAAGCGCATTGATGGAGTTGCATATAGATGCAACAGCTTTGCGCGGATGCCGAGGTGGAACGATTATCTTTTGTGTTCTGATTTTGCCGGAAAGATCGACCACGGCAGCGGTGATTCGCTCAGGATGAATATCGAGCGCAATGACGCTGCGCCGCTCATCGAGTTGAATGAGTATAGGTCGACGCCCCCTTGGGCTTTGACTAGCTGGCCCCTCAAATAACCATCCTTGGCTTATTAAGCCTTCAACAATGAGTGAGACGGTGCTTGCCTGCAAATTACTCTGACGCGCCAGGTCGGCCCGAGATATCGGCTGGGATGTGCGAACGAGATTGAAGATGAAATTCCGATTGATCTCCCTTGGCGTTCGATTTGTAGCGGGCTGCCTCTTCTCTCCGGCTCGATCTGTGGATGCATGTTTTCGCATATTAAGCATACTAACCAGCTGTTTCAATTCAAGACCTTAAAACTCATGGAGCCATGCCGCGACTTCAATGAAGTTCCGATTCCAATTCAGAATCGGGGTATTTTAGCGGGAAACTGGACGGCTTCGGTATCTCCTGACTGGGGAGGTCGGACAATTTCGATGGCACCTTATTTTCTTCTTGCCTTTTCTAGCAACTCCGAATTAAAGTGACCGGCGCTATAAGAACAACGGATTTTTTATCCTGGAGTTCTGAAGAGACCAAAGCGATTATGTCCCACGGAAGCCAGATGTCTGTTCGCAGCAGTACGATTTGGAGGCTAACGGTGAAAATTTTGCGAGGACAAGTACATCGCGCAACGTTGTTTTTGCTAATAATTACGGGGGCTTTACTTCCACAAATCGCTTTCTCGCAGCTATTGCAAGGCACACTCAATGGCACTGTTGCCGATGCTGGGCATGCATCAATTCCAGAGGCGACAGTGACGGTAGTCAACGACGCAACATCCGTCACACGTACTACAACAACGGGGGGAGGCGGAGACTTCTCCATCGTGACGTTGCAACCCGGGACTTACACCCTCACCGTATCGTCCTCAGGCTTTCAAGGCTATAAACAAACCGGCGTGGTGGTGAAGGCGAATGAGGTAGCTCATATTGACGTCGGACTTTCAGTCGGTGGCGTAACTCAGAGCATTACCGTTTCGTCACAGGCGGCAGCCCTTCAGACGGACCGTTCCGATGTGCACACTGATATAAGCGCAAATCAGCTCAGCAGTTTGCCTCTTGCGCTAGGGCGGAACTATCAGTTGGCTCTCGCCGTCGTAACCCCTGGCGTTTCACCGCCCCAAAGCAGCGGCTCGTTTAGTGCGAATCCAAGTCGCGCAGTCGGCTATTCGGTTAATGGCGTCAGCGCTGTTACCAATACAACACGCATCGACGGTACGAGTTCTACAGACTATAACGCTCCGGACAAACCGATGTATAGCCCTGCGTTAGAAGCTATCGAGAACATCAATGTAGTAACAAACTCTCCCGACGCAGAACAAGGGATAGCTGGCGGTGCAGCCGTCAATTTGACAACCAAGACCGGCACGGGGCAGTTACATGGCTCGATCTTCGAATACCATACCGATCAGCATTTGCTGGCTTATTCGTGGATCGGCAACAGCACACAACCCAAGCCAAAGTACATCAATAACCAGTTTGGCGGCACAATCGGCGGCCCTCTTAAAAAGGATAAGCTGTTTTATTTTCTGAGCTACCAGGGGACGTACGTCACTATCGGCACCACTCTCTTTGCACAAAACCCTACAGTGGCAATGAAAGCAGGAGATCTCTCGGCATCACCCACCCCTATTTATGATCCGGCAACGGGTAATCCGGATGGATCAGGTCGAACTCCTTTTCCTGGAAATAAAATCCCTGCGGCGCGTATAGACCCGGGCGTTCTATCTGTTTTGAACTTTGCTCCGTTACCTGATCCAAATACCCCAGGTACAGGAACTCTGGGGCTTGCACAGAACTACCGCAGCACAGGGAATAGCAGCTCTAAACAAGATCAGTTTGACACCAAACTGTTTTATAACGTGAACAACAAACTCAGTACTTTTGTTCGGTTCGGCCTCAATAAAGTGAGCTGGACTAATCCGCAGCAGTACGGCATGCTTGGCGGACCCGCGTATAGCCCTTCGAATACTGCCACCGGCACCGGCGTTGGGATGATTTACAGTGGCACAATTTCGGCAACGTATATCTTCACGCCTCATCTCATTGTCGATGCCAACTACGGCTATACACGCAATAACGCTGATGGAACACAGCAGTTACTCGACCAGAACCTCGGCTACACACTGCTTGGCATCCCGGGACTTCAGAGCAGCAATAAAGCTGAATGGGGACTGCCCGCGCTTGCGATTGATGGTTTCGGAGGGACGGCTGCAAATCTGCCGGAAGCGACAATCGGACCGGCCAACAACTTCCAGCCACAATTTCTTAGAAATGCCGAGAAGGAGTATGTAGGCAATCTAACCTTTGTCAAAGGCTCACATAATATTCGTGGAGGCCTTGATTTTACGCAGCAGCATGAAACCGAAATAGTGGAACAAGCCACGTTCTGCAACTTCTGCGCAGGCTCCGGCGGCTTTCAATTTTCACAGGGAACAACCCAACTTAAAGGTGGCCCTGCAGGCAACGACTACAACGCCTTTGCCTCATTCTTGCTAGGTCTCCCCTCAAATGCCGGTAAGGTCACCCTCATCCCTCCACAATATCGTGAATTTGCCCACATATTGGGAGCCTACGTACGTGATCAATGGCAGGTTAACCGAAAGCTTTCGCTCATCTTTGGAACACGTTGGACTTATTATCCTTTTGCAGATCGAGGTGATCGCGGCATGGAATATTTGGATGCAGCGTCCAATCGCATGATCATCTGCGGACTCAACGGCGTACCTAAAAACTGCGGTATTACAAAGAACAATAAGCGCTTTGAGCCGCGTGTCGGTGCCGCCTACAAAATAAACGATACGACTGTCTTGCGCGGAGGATTCGGATTGAGCACTGATCCTACAAACATCGGCGGAGTTCTAGGAAATCGGCAAAACTATCCAGACATCGTTGCATCAACTCTCACGGCACCAAATAGCTTTTCTTATGCCACGACACTTCGCATAGGACTGCCTCCAGTTGTCGCCCCCGACTATTCGTCGGGCAGCGTGGCAGTACCGAAGACAGCCGGCGTTTTCACCGTCGACAACAACACATTTGTACGCGGCTATATTGAATCGTTCAACGTAACTCTGGAGCAACAGATGAAAGGAGATTGGTTTACTTCTATTGCATATGTCGGCACACGATCGATCAATCCAATTTCAACGATTAATGCAAATTGGTCGCCTATTGGAACAGGTTCTGCTGGCCAGATACTAAACATACTCTCCGGCCGTACAGGCAGCACCAATACGATCGGTACCTTCGGAGATAGCAAGTATGACGCTCTACAGATGCGTGCGTCTCATGCCTTTGGTCGTGGGTATGGGGTAACTGCTACGTATACCTTCGCTAAGGGCATAGGTTACACCTCTCAAGTGGCCATTCCCAGCTTCTATTACTTGAATCGCGGTAATCTCTCCAGTCTTGCAAGACATACTGTGGGAGTTGCGCTAACGCTCTCGAGTCCTTTTGGAAAAAATGGCAAGTTCCTGCATGACGGAATTGGCAATATCCTCCTTCGAGGATGGCAGTTCCAGGCAATTTCTACACTACGTAGCGGCACGCCGTTCACTGTAACTGCCTCAAATACAACCTTAAATGCGATCGGGTCAAATCAATTTGCTGATTGTATAGGGCCACTGCGTAAGCTGCGGAGTGTCAATCAGTGGTACGACAAATCTGCTTTTGCCAATCCAACACCGGGACGATTCGGTACGTGCCCGACAAATAATTTGTGGGGTCCCGGCTTAATCAACGTAGACACCGGCTTGGCACGCACATTTCACCTATATGAGCGATTCAATCTGGAGGCACGGGGCCAACTGTTCAATACCTCTAACACACCTCATCATGCTAACCCGACCAGCAGCCTTACCAGCAGTGCATTCATGCAGGCCAGAGGAATAGCCAACTCCGGAAGAGATGGTATCGATCAAAGAACTGCACAATTCAGTCTAAGGCTAAGTTTCTGACATCGGGGCTGCGCTTTCGCTATTCAGCTCACATCGCTAGTTGATTTGCGTGAACTTTATTACGTAATGCACGCAATTCACCCAGATCAACAACCCGTGAGTTTCTACAAAGGGGTCTACCAATGAAGCAGAGAGATTGCTCGCAGCGAAAAACCATATCGGGCCACACACGCATCTGGATTCTGGTCGCATTCTGCGTGCTAGCGGTTCTAAATGCTCCGATCCGTCTGTTGGGGCAAGACGACAGTGTTCATACTGGAGCCGATGTTCCGCCAGTTCTGAAAATTGGAGCGCATGCTCCAGACTTCACGTTGCCCGGCGTAGATGGTAAGACCCACAGCCTGAAAGATTATTCAGCCAGTAAGGTTCTGGTTGTGATCTTCAGTTGTGATCATTGCCCAGTTGCGCAAATGTACGAGCATCGCATCAAGCAGCTGGTATCCGACTACAAAACTCGCAACGTTGCCGTAGTTGTGATCATGGGTAACGATCCGAAAGCAGTTCACTTCAGTGAAGAGGGATATACGGACGTAGGTGATTCGTTTGCGGACATGAAAATTCGCGCAGCGTACCGTAATTTCAACTACCCCTATCTTTATGACGGTGATACGCAGGCTATTGCTCTAAAGTATGGCCCAACAGCAACACCGCACGCGTTCGTCTTTGATCAGCGGCGAATTCTACAGTATGAGGGGCGACTCGATAATAACGCGCGCGAGCAGCTTGCTACAAAACATGAAGCACGTGACGCCATTGATGCTTTACTCGCGGATACTCCTGTTCACGTGCAAAGTACACCGGCTGTAGGCTGCTCGACAAAGTGGGCTTACAAGGAAAAAGGAGCAGCCAGCGAGATTGCCGCGGGCGACCAGAAACCAGTTACTGTAGAGCCCGTTTCAGTCGATGAGCTGAAAGCCCTACGTACTAATCAGGGCACAGGCAAACTCCTTCTCGTCAATTTCTGGGCAACATGGTGTGCGCCATGCATAGAAGAATTCCCGGAACTTCAGAAGATGGTACGAATGTATGCGAAACGCAAATTGGATATTGTGACGGTGAGCCTGAACAGCCCGGATGAGAAAGGCTTTGTGCTCGATTTTCTCCAGAAGCAACATGCCATCAATCGCAACCTTCAGTTCAGCGGTAACGATTCCGCAGATGCGGTGGCTGCATTTGGCCCTGACTGGAAGGGCGGATTGCCCTATACGGTTGTGATCGACACCAGCGGAAATGTTCTCTTCAAAACGCAGGGAGGGATGGATCCGTTAGCAGTAAAGCGCGCACTTCTGAAGAATCTTCCAGATGATAAATACAACGGCCAGCAAGCCTACTGGCAGAGCAGTTTCTGACCGGCCGACGGGGGCGGATCACAGCCGTGATCTGCTTCCGCATTACGTAACAGGTTTTTTATGGAAAGGAAACGAATGGGTATCTCGAATGTGGCTGCAGCAATGTCAAGATCCGCGCGAACAACCTTGACAGCCTTGCTGGTCGCCGGCGCGCTCTGTGCCAGATCTAACTCCAGCTTCGCACAAAGCACACCCCAGCGTCCCAAAATTCTTGGTCTCGCGCATATTGCTCTCTTCGCGCATGACATGGATCAATCACGTAAGTTCTACTCAGAATTTCTTGGGTTTGAAGAGGTCTACCCTCTGAAGAATCCAGACGGCTCACTTTCCATGTCCTTCTTCAAGGTCAACGATCATCAATACATCGAGCTGTCGCCTGAAAAGCAGCCAGACACTGATCGTCTGAGCCATATCTCATTCGAGACCGACAACATTGAAGCACTTCGCGCCTATCTTGCCTCCAAAGGTGTGAAGGTGCCGGATCAGGCGAAGCCGGTACGAGTAGGCAATCTTGCCTTCAATATCACCGATCCGGCGGGACATACCGTGGAGATGGTTCAGTACATGCCGGAGGGTGAAACAGAAAAAAATTACGGTAAGCATTTGGGGCCAAACCGGATCTCAACTCACATGACCCATGTCGGCATCATCGTGAGCGACTTGGAACCTGAGTACAAATTTTATACCGAGGTGCTTGGCTTCAAGGAGACATGGCGAGGAAGCTCAAATGGAACGGTGCTTTCGTGGATCAATCTGAAGGCGCCGGACAGCGATGATTATGTCGAATTAATGCTGAATAAGCCCGAGCCTGCGCCGACAAAACGCGGCACTGCGCATCACCTGTGTCTCGTAGTCCCGAATGTCAACCAGGCTGTTGCAAAGTTGAAGGCGACCTCCTACATGAAGGGCTACGGCAAGGACATCGACATTCATCTGGGTAAGAACCGTAAGCAGCAGGCTAATCTCTTCGACCCGGATGGAACGAGGACTGAAGTCATGGAGCCCACGACGCTCGATGGCAAGCCCACGCCGCCATCGAGCGCGCCGCCACCGCAGTAGCCATAAATGGTTCTTACAGGAGTGGCCGCGACCCTCGAGGGGAGTAGCGGCTCGCAGCACTTCGTGGTATCAAGCTTCCATATTGGTCAGGGAAACGGGGAAATTCCATTGCCACTCATGACAGATCGCAGACAGTTTCTTCTTCGGCCTGGGGCTGCGTTCGCGCTGCCCGGTTCTGTCGGCATGCCTTCCGCGGCTCAGGCAGTCCCGGCCAATGGGAAGACTGCGCGCCTGATGTCAGGACTTTGTGCTTTTTCATTCGGCCCGCTCTTCGCGGGTGGGGAGCTTAGCCTTGAATCCTTTTTCGACCGCGCAATTGAGCTCAAAGCTCAGGCGGTCGACATTACAACGTATTACCTTAAAAATGTCGATCGCTTGTATCTAACCCACTTACGAAACCTCGCATTTCGCAATGGAGTGCCAATCGCAGGGGCCGCATGCAAAGCCAGCTTGCTTCTTCTAGGGAGTGAAACACAGGAAAGCTCGCTCACAGAGATGAAAAAGTGGATCGATGTTGCAGAGGCGCTGGGGGCGCCTCACCTGCGTGTCTTTCCTGGAAAGGCGCCTGCCGGGGCATCGAAGGCCGAAAGCATCAACACCTTGGTTGAAGCATTTAAGCGGGCAGCAGATTATGCAGGGTCGAAGGGAATCATCCTCGGCATGGAAAATCAAAATGGTCTGGCTGACAACTCAGAGACCTGCTTGGAAATTATCGGGCGGGTAAATTCGCCATTTGCAGGTCTCACGCTGGATATCACTCACTTTGCCCGCACCGCTTCACGCGATTACTACAGTCAGATCGCTGCATGTATTCCTGTCGCGACGCAGACGCATCTTCGAAATGGGAACTTCGACGACGGAAGTCCAATCGACCTGGAACGTATCGGCCGCATCTTCGCTGAAGCGGGATACCGGGGCTATATGTCTGCGGAATATGAAAGTAGCGGGAGAAGTAGAACCCAGATTATGACGGATGTCCCCATTCTCATGGCTGAAATCCGACGCTTGTGCGCTACCTATTCCAACGTGTAAGAAAGTGAGCCAGCGATGGAAACACGCTATAGAAGAAGACAGGTTCTACAGATGTCGGCCAAAGTCATTGCAGGCTGCATGGTAGCTCGCATCGCCGGGGCGGAGGCCTCCGCCCTGAAATCTGATCACGGCTTTACCTCGCTCTTTGACGGAAAAACGCTTAATGGTTGGACGTCTAAGGCGCGCCTCGCCAACCAGCCGTCACTCGGTGTCTGGAGGGTGGAAGACAGCGCCATCGTGGGCGGCCAAGATCGTGCAGGTGTGGGTTTGTGTCTCGTATCTGATCGCACCTTCAGCGATTTCGAGTTGGAGATTGAAGCGCGGCCAGACTGGCCGGCAGAGCGAGACGCGAGCGGGCGCGTGACGCGACTGATATCAGGAAACCGCAACAACCCAATGACGCGGGGCACCTGGTGAAACCTGATTACATGGTTTCCGCCGAAGATCTGCTGAAGGTGTGGAAACTTAACGATTGGAAACCGGTTCCGCATCAGTTCTGTGGGTGCGGTACCCACGCTCACTACATGGGTTATAACGACTTGAAGGTGTCGGAGTTGGTGACGTCAAAGATGGCCGCTTCGGACTGGGATCCCAACAAAGTCGTGGATATGGTAGGACGCGCGGGTCATATCTCGCTTGAAGTGCATAACAACGCCCCCGGAGATTGGCTCGGCAATGATCGATCTCTACTGGTTACCGGGTTTCTTACATGCAAGATTTGGACTCACGCTAACTTCCATGCCGCTGCTGGTCGTCTATAACTTCTGCACGGTTGGCAGTATTGCAGGGAGGGTGGCTGCCAGCGCGCCTCATCGGGAGGGGGTGGACGGTAAATCGTGCACGGAAGACCTCAATATTGCTTTATGCCTTGCTTATCACTCCGATCACTATGATCGGGCACGCCCATTCCGTGGCCTCCGCAGCGGCTCTCATCAGTCTGGCAACAGCAGCACATCAAGCATGGTCTGCCAACCTCTTCACTCTTGTCTCCGATATGTTCCCGCGCAGGGCAGTGGCCTCGGTCGTTGGCATTGGTGCCTGTGGCGGCTCAGTATCGATGATGTTCTGTGGACTTTTCATCGGCTTCATATTTACGTTAACCCGCGGCAACTATGCGCCGGAATTTGCTCTTGCGGGGTCTGGCATACCTGGTGGCGATCGTAGCCATCCACTTACTTGTTCCACGGCTTGAAATCGTTTCGCTGGACGCCCGACTCACCAATATTAGAAATCCCATTGAGTAGAACAATTCACGAAATACACCACGTATAGAGGGGAATAATGAAATGAGTTCAAACCTAACACGTCGTAGCTTTGTCACTGCTGCTGGCGCCTTCACTGCAGCATCCGCTCTTCCAGATATGGCGTCAGGCCAACGTCTGCGGCATCTCCGCTATGGCTACGCAGCTATGACATGGGGAGACAACGAACGTCAAGCAATAGAGGATATTGCTGCGGTCGGTTATCCTGGCATCCAGTTCCGTGCCAACGCCGTGAAGGATTTCACCGTGACCGAGCTGAAAGACCTCTTGGCAAAGCACAACCTTGGGTTTGTGGCGCTTTCAAGCGGCACCATCTCATTGGAGCAACCCGAAGGTCCCCAGATCGAAGCTCACATGGTCAATGCGAAGTTTGCGAAGGCAGCCGGCGCCCAGTATCTGCAGATTCTTGACGTGCTAAAGGGCCATCCGCGCACCGCAACACCAGACGAATGCAAGCGGCTCGGCAAGATGTTGAACAACCTTGGAAAACAGACTGCAGACATCGGTCTCTTACTCGGGTATCACAATCACCTGAACACGCTGAGTGAAATGCCCGGAAATCTTGAACAGATTCTGGACAATAGCGACCCGGCGTACGTGAAGCTTGAGCTTGATACGGCGCATATCACTGCAGGAGGTGGTGATCCGGGCAAAGAGATACGGAAGTATCGTGACCGCTTACTTTTTATGCATCTCAAAGATGTCCGTCCTATTCCGCTGAAGCCGGGCGCGAATTATCCGTTTCAATTCGTCGAACTCGGCAAGGGAACTGTCGACTTCGCAGGAACATTTGCCGCATTGGATGCCATCAACTACAAGGGATGGGCCGTCGTGGAGTTGGATCGAGAACCCGACGACAGCAAGACGCCGAAGCAATCCGCGCAAATCAGTAAGGATTTTTTGGTACAGAAAATGGGCGTGAAGGTCTAGCTATGGCATTTGGTTGTAAGCAAGGAAAGTGCGACGGGAAGCGTCGCGCTTTCCTGCGTATCTGGCCCGCTGCATCTTCCGGTTAGAATTCAGCCCGGATGGTGACGGGCTGTTCCTTTCAGCAGGAATCGCACAGGCCGGTCACTACCTGCAGGGCGCGGAAACCATCCATCCCTGAGCACATGGGTTCTCGCCCTTCGTTACATGCTTGCGCGAAGTCCTGGAATTGGCGCTCGAAAGGGAAAATCGAAATCGCCATCGGGTCCGATGCTCCGGACGAGGCCTTTGACATTAGCGGTGGCGGGTCTCCAACGTCGTTTTCCACGTCCCAGGTCGTGAGCTTGTCGCCAGTGATGATGGCGGTGCCTTTGGTTCCGTGTAGCTCGAGACGTTCCGGATATCCCACAGTGACGTGGAGGCTTCTATCACTCCAATCGCCCCGTTTGCGTACCGGAACGTTCCCACCAGCGCATCTTCCGACTCAATCGAGTGCGTGGCCCCTAATCTCCATTCTCCAAAGACTCGCGCCACAGGTCCGACAAGATGGAGCAGCAGATCCACCTGATGGATCGCTTGATTGATGAGCGCGCCGCCCCCTCTCTTGCCCAGCTTCCTTTAATCGGACGGCTGTAATATTCGTCAGACCGATGCCACTTCACATATGCATCGGCCTGTCGCCTAGAGATAGATCCTTCTCAGGTTGGCGAACCGTCGGCGATCCGGAAGATAGCCCAGATTGCCTCTTCCGCGAAGTTCGGGACGGCACCAAGCTTGCGGCTCTTTCATCTAAGCATCGCTTCGCGGGACCTTACATGGTGCGCTCTCGGCGAAGACGGGTAGCAAATGCGTTGGCCGGGTTTTCTACCGTGAGTTTTCGAATAGTTGCTTCGTTGATACCATCGTTATGCAAAGCGGGCAGGAACACATCGGCCATGTAATTGAAGTCGCGAACATCTCCTCCATTTTGCTGGCCGACCCAGTACCAACCGCTGTCCTGTGAGAGGAGCAGGCGGCTGGCATGTTTCTCCGTCATGGCATGGACCAGCTTGAGGTGCGATTCGAGTGGCTGCCTGCCGATCCCGTCGAAGGAGACCCACGCGCCAAGTGCGGCCACCGCTCGGTTGATCGGCAGCCCATGGCCGTCAGAATGAGCAACGATAAAGCGGCCTGGATCGGCTCTTTCTTCGATGAAGATCTTCGTCGCTGCTAAGCCTGCCGGCCCACCTCCGGTGTGACAGGTCACAGCTAAATTGGTCCGTCGAGACGCACGCGCAGAAGCCCGCACGAGTTTTTCATCAATGGGCGAAAGCCGATCCGCGCTACCTTTGATCTCATCGATACCGATCTTGATGAAGCCAGGCTTCACCCTGGTGTCTTCAATGCCATGTACTACCTCCTCCACCCAGAGGTTAGCGAGCTGATCCGGCGTTGCGCTATAAGCGTGATTCGGCACAAATTTGTCGTCCGCACCACCGTAATAGCCGGTGTTCGTGACGATATGCAGCCCGGTTTCCTGGGCCAAATGCTTCAACACTCGCGGATCGCGTCCGATGTAGGCCGGTGTGCAGTCGACGAATCCCGTCACCCCACGTTCCTTCAACTGCATGAGCAAGGGCAGCATCCGTTTGACCACGGCTTCAACCTCCCAGCGATGTCGGTTGGTTTGCGCTACGCCGATGAAATCACACATGACGTGCTCGTGAACAAGGGTGACCCCTAGTTTGGAGGATGGGATTGGGCCAAGAACCGTCTGAACAAACATGTCCGGAGCTTGGGAGGTCGGGAGCGCATTGGCCGATGCGGCAACAGTCAACAACGCGGCGTCCCGCAGAAATGCCCGCCGCGTCAGAGCCAGGGACTGTGTCATGGTGATCTTGTGCCTCGAAGAAAGACCCTCGCATCGGACTTGTAAGCAGAAAATTGAACCGGTTCCAAATTAAAGCAGGAGCGGTCAATATCAGCAACGAGCGGCGTACGACTCCGCTCGGTATCTACGGTAAAACCTCGACGTAGGAGGAACAATACATTAAAAGAAGAGTCTCCGCTCACCCTGCTTGCACTGAAGCCGTTTACTTCGATCGAGGAGACGGCAAGTCGTCCACTTGTAAATGAGTCTGCGATGTTGGAGGAAAGGACGGTTATACCGGCTACCTAAAATAGGGCGGATCGGTAAGTAGCCCGCAGCTGGGTTTTCGAAGGCGTAACACCATTCCTACCGGATTACCGCCCAACCGGGTATTAGCTTTCGTTAAATGCCGGTTGGCCGACAACACTCTCGCGATCCCGATTTTATCCTCAATAGGTGAGGTCTGCGGCCCCCATGCGCCTTAATCCTGAGCAGCTTGCGGTTCGGTACTATTATGATGATCTATAGTATTGAAAGCTTCCGCGAATTGCCGTCGACGCGCTCGAAGAGGGCTATGACGGCCCTGCATTAAGGTCCTGACGTGCCAGAAGGTTCGAGGTCCAGAGTGATCGGAAAGCGGAGACAACAGAAATCCCGGGTCGGACCTCCAGAAAAATTCGGATAATCTCCTTTTGGGAAGGATACCGATCATGTCGCTACGCAAAGGGTTGCTGTTCGCAATGCTGTTCGCGATCGTTGCCTTGGCGGAGCCCGGAAGGGTCAACGTTTACAAGGCGGAATTTAATGTGCCGAAGCCGAATACGTTGTTGCGCGCTCCTGCGCCTGCCGCTCCTGCATTGTCTTGGTACGGCAGCTGGCCGGCAAACAAGCCAAGTCGATGGCTCAAGGCATTCCGCAGGAAAGGCGGATTGCTGCCGGCGTCACTTCTTCCAATTCAATTCAAGAGCCCCAAAGATTTGGGTACCGGAAAGGTGCTCGTCGCGAGCCGCGGCCTCGGCGACCCGCGTTTCGCGGGAACAGTAATCCTGCTAGTTCACTACGATGATAATGGCGTAGTCGGACTATTTCTCAACCAGCGCACCGATGTGCCACTTTCTCAAGTTCTTGATCTCAAGGCCGCGAAAGACCGCTCCGACCCGGTCTATATCGGGGGTCCTATGAAACCTTCGGCTGCATTTGCACTTATTCAGTCCTCGGCCAAGATCGAAAAAGCTGAGAGCATCTTCGGTGGTGTTTATTTGATCTCCGATAAAGGCCTCTTCGAAAAAACAATTTCGGCCCGGCCTGACCCTAACGTTTTTCACGTTTACCTAGGATATGCCGGATGGACGCAAGACCAATTACGGACCGAGGTGCGATTGGGCGCGTGGTTCGTTTTTCCGCCAGACACCGCCACAATATTTAATTCCGATCCGGATGCTTTGTGGTTGCAGATGATTCGGAAGACAGAGTTGCGATTGGCGAAGACTGAGCCCCTTCGTAGAAATCTCCCAGCTAGTAAAGTTGTTTTGATAAATCCCGAGGTCATTCACCAAGCCGATGGTCGACTACTCGGACAGAACCTCTTTGCAGGCCAATGTCCGGTTATTCGGCCACTTGCCGAAGACATAGATCGAGCCGAATAGCTCGATCAGTGACTCGCCTGCTCTCATCAACTGATGAATCCTGACAGTAATTCATAGGAGGTACCTTAAATGGCCTTTTTCAGGGATGGTCCGCACAAGCGGAAACGCGGCTTCCCCTTCGGGCTCAAGGGAAAGCAGGACCTACTAGTGATAGAAAGGAATGCTTCGGAATATACTTTCGAAGTGTGGATCGCGGCGAATGAAGTCGAACCGTTCGTCCAGCAACTCCACTGCAACATGTGAGTGCTGCCGGTAGGCCTCATCGAGCCAGCGCAATGTCTCTTCGTGGTTCTTCAATCCAGCGTAGATATTTGTGTATGCAGTGGGTGAAACGTACTCGCCCTTCGCACGTTTGTTCTCTAGCTTCAGTAGTTCTCTAAGTAGGTCAACGGGCAGCGCTTCGGCGGCGGCTTTCGTATAGCCGGACAATGGATACTGCTGTTTGAATTTGGCAGCGATATCCGGCTCGCCTCCAACGATATAGGCCTCCCCCAACTCCGTGGCAGCGCGCTCTAATTGACCACTTTTCTCGAGCGCCTCGGCAAGCCTGAACCGCAAGTTCGAACGGGCCGGATCCAACTCAATTGCGGCCTGAAATTGTTCAATTGATTCCTTAAAATTGCCTACACGCAGGAGACGGTCCGCGTAATGTCCGAGAGTATGAAAGGATACCGGGTCCAGCCTGGCCGCAAGCTGGATCTGCCTGAGCGAGTCGGTCTTACGGCCCCTTTGCAGCAGCATGACTGAATACCATCTATAGACAAACGAGTTACTCGGATTACTTGTGATAGCTCGTTGCAGCTCAGCTTCACCTTCAGGCCAGTTCCAGTCGCGCTGGCCCAGCACATAGGCGTGAGCCGCATGAGCCTCCCCGTTCTGTTTATCCAGACTGAACGCCTTTTCCACCGCCTTGCTTGCCTGGGCAAAGGCGACATCGGGAGGCAAAGCCTGCTGAAATTCCAGGAGGCAATAGGTCTTGGCGATGCCAGCATAGGCAGCAGCGTAATCTGGCTCAATGGCTGCGGCGCGTTCAAAGTGTCGCAGGGCCGGCCTAAGCTCGAACCTCCCCCAGAAATACTGCCCTTTCAAATATTCCTCATAGGCTTCGGGGGCGATCGGGCGTGGAGAGCCAATTGGGGTGCGCGTCGTCGCAGGAGCGCGCAGGTGAGCCGCAAGGTCTGCTGCAACCTTTATCACGAGTTGGCGGCCATTACTCATGTCTCCGTCGTAGGACTGTGACCATAAGGATTTGTCGCGGGCGCCGTCGATCAGATGAACGGTCATTCTCAACCGGTCTCCAGTTCGGTTGAGAGCCCCTTCTACGACTGCATCGACTCCCAGTTCGCGAGCTATCACAGGCATGGGTTTTTGTTTGCCTTTGTAGACCATCGCGGAGGTGCGTGAGATAACGGGCACGCCGGTAGCCTGGGCCAGTTCCGTAATGAGTTCGTCGGTAACCCCGTCCGATAGATAGTCCTGCGCACTGTCTCCGGACAGATTCGTGAGCGGCAATAGCACTACTGAATGGAAATCTGCCGGTTTGGACTTGTGCTTGAGTATCAGCAACCCAAAAAAGAACAGAAACAGAGCTACCACAATGGTGAATAGTGAGATCGCCCATGGTCTGAGTCGCTTCCAGCGGCTTATAGGGACTTGTAGGACGTCCTCGTGTATAGGCGTGGTGTCCGCCGTCTCCGACTCCAGTGCCGTACTTTCCAATACGGGGGAAGCGAGAACGCTTCGCGACGGTAAGACGTGACGAGTTTCGGCTATGAAACGGTAGCCCTTCTTGGGCAAAGTTTCGATAAAGCGCGGTGAATCGGAGGGATCTCCGAGTGCGTCACGGATTCGGCGGATGCAGTTGTTGAGACCGTGGTCGAAGTCGACAAAGGTGTCTTCAGGCCAGAGCGCGACTCGTAGTTCTTCTCGGCTGACTAAATGACCACTGCGACGAACCAGCATGACCAGCAGGTCGGCAGGCTGTACGGACAGTCGAATCCTACGACCGTCTCTGAAGAGCTCACCGCTTGCGGTCTCCAGCTCGAACGAGCCAAATGCTATCCGATCCGCGGACGGTGTCTCTGGCAACATGGCGTCCCTGCATGTTGGCTTAGGTTATCACTGTCCAAAGGGTTCCAAAGAGAATCTTCGGTGGTGGAGCGGGCGGAAGATCTTCGACTGATAAAGCGACGGTTGCGACCGCATATTTTTGTGAGGTTTTTTCTATCGCCTGGGGATTGCCCTTGTCCAATAAAACTGCGCATTTATTCGATAGCGGATACGATCCTGGCACCCGAAGGAAACGGCATCGGAGCGAGAAGCATAGAGCTGCGAGGAGTGTTCAAAGGAGGACGGAACTTATTAGCCAACTGTCGGATAGCCAGCAGTTACGAACCTGGCATTCCAAAAGGAAATCAAGTCATGAAAAACACACAGCTTACTTCCATCCATATTTCCAAATTTATCGCTTGTGCACTGACGATCGGTTCGGTTGCGCTGACCCAACCCGTTTCAGCCCAGAGCGGCGTGGCCCTGATCCAAGTGACCATTCCTTTCCCCTTCCAGACGGCACTCCAAACATGGCCCGCCGGGAAGTACCGAATTGCTAAGGAATCAAGGGACTTAATCATGTTGCGAGGACCCGGCAAT
The DNA here is from genome assembly GCF_059115365.1 of Edaphobacter sp. FHG110511_03. Classification (NCBI taxonomy): domain Bacteria; kingdom Pseudomonadati; phylum Acidobacteriota; class Terriglobia; order Terriglobales; family Acidobacteriaceae; genus Edaphobacter; species Edaphobacter sp. FHG110511_03. The sequence goes on from NZ_JBZYWL010000006.1 coordinate 36,392, forward strand.
GCTTCAGGGTTTGTGAGTACGAGTAATGCGATTAAATCACGTGCTGTTGACCACGGAACCATCGTCTTCCATCGCGTGGGAGATAAATTTTTCCTGCGGCAAATTTGGACGACAGGAAGCATCAATGGCCTAGAATGCCCGACTAGCCACGCCGAGAAAGCGAGCCTGTTGGCCGCAAACCAGCAAGCACCAAGCTCGACAGAAGTGGCAATCAACGGCGTACCCGAACACTGAACCTAGGCAGCCGGCTGAGCGCGAACTAAGCCAGCTGCTTAATTTGTTTGGGGCGACCACCCGCGAGATGAAAAGGAGAAGTGTATGCGAGAGTCCTTGGTACAGAGAGGTAGAATGATTTTCCCAATAATCGCTGTACTTAGCATCCTCGCTGGGGCAGCTACACCGGATCTAATTGCCCAAGATAGGGCTGCCGAAGCGCTTCACGAGTATAGCGTGGGAAGTATTCGAGGAGACTATGCCGTCGTCAATAACTACGGAGCCAACTTGGCGCTTGGCGTAGGAACGGTGCACTTCGATGGAATTGGAACGCTTCAAGGAACCCTCCTCCTGAACAGGCCAACATCTACAGGAGCTAGAGAACTCGTGCCACTAACTTTCACAGGAACATACAGCGTGAATGGAGACGGGACGGGAACCATTCTTTTGATAGTGACATTGCCAGACGGTTCGATAAGAACCGCAACAGAAGACTTCGTAGTCACGCGGACCGAGGTGATTCACCGAACTCCTGTCGCGACCGACATCGTCGCCGAACAACGTGAACCCAGTCTTGTACTCGAAAACGGGATATTCGTGACGCAACATTACACGAGACGCGGGGAAGAGCGGAAGGATTAGCACAATTTCATCTGCTCTTTTGGCACCTAGCCAGTTCGCTGCCGAACAATATGTAAGCCCCTCTGGGATTCGTTTCAGAGGGGCTCCGATCTATCATTACTCCCCCTGCCCTCACGTCGAACAGATCGTGGGGACCTCAGTACGTAGAACAGTATCCTTTCGATCTGAGTTGCGTCATGGAACCATGGGAGTGTCTGTCGAATGCCTGATCGGAGATCGTCCCATCTACGTTTGGATCACGGACCACCAAGGAATGATCCTCAGTTGCCGATAGAGGGGCCGGTCTCTCATTGAGCTGTTCAGATCGATCCTTGCCTTCGGCAAGGTGCCAAAGAACCGGCAATTGAATCGATACGGCCTTTCAATGAGCGCTAAATCGCCCAATGCGCTCACCCACCGACAATGGAACGCGAGCCACCTGGCCGAATAGTCGGCTTTCCGGACAAATGACCCTTGGCTCAACTGTTGCCTTCAGGGCTTAGCGCTCATCGAGACGGGGTGAACATCAAAGGCAGAATTGTGAGCCAGAGGTTAGTCCCGAGGCAATTAGGTCTGAATGAAACAAGGCAAGCTCGTCCTGGTGACGACTGAGGCCTACGAACAAGGCATCAATCAGATCATGTGGCTTATGAGGCCGAGCAAGCTCGCTGCGATTTCGACGGCCGGAATAAAGATTGACCCGAAAAGGTTCTGGACAAGTCACCTAGTAGTGGTCTTTCATCATTGCCCGCGAAGATAGAACTCAACGGTTTGGGTCGTCCATGTGGCGACTCCAGTCCCGAAAAAATCCCGATCTTCGGTCCAGATGGGGCAGTCGAACAGCAGGGAAGTCTCGACGATGGGCCAGTCCGCTGGATCTCTCAGGGCAATGCGATTCCGTGCAAACTCTTCGTGTTCTTCGTAGAGAGTTCGATCCACCATTTCCACGACGTTCGCCAACTGATCGAGTACCCGAATTCCAGCACTGGGATCGAAGCCGCGACGGTTGGCCAGATCGGGGATGTACTTCCTCGCATCTTCAAAGCAGATATCGGGGCTGTAAAAAGCAACGATATCTTCGTATCTTTCGAGCAGAGAGAGAACTTTAGTCCCGAGGATGCCCCGCAGCAGAATATTGGCGTCGAGTACCAGACGTTTCCTGGCCGTTACTTCTGTTTCTTCGATCGCCATTCCCGAAAGTCCTTGATCGCCTCGTCTTCGGAGACTCCCTCAGTGGCGAGGACCTCGTGCCACCGCGAAGACGCTTCCTGGAGCGCAGCGCGCTCGGTATCACTGCGCTTGCGACGGGCCGGTATGTAGTATCCGACCGTATCGCCATGTCGCGTAATGGCTACGGGCACGTCGGATTCGAGCAGATAGCTGGCAAGTTTATCGCGGAACTCCCGAATACCGACCTTTTGTGTTTCCATGAAAACTCCTTGCGTACCGTTGTGTACGCAAGTGTACCACTTGCAACTGAATCAGAGCCTTAGCGAAGCGATAAGGAGGAGGGCTCAGTGCTTAGCTCTGTCCACGACCAGGTTTCCAGAGGCGGTTGGGGATAACCTTTCGCGCGCCCGCCGAAGAGTTACCTCGTCTCAAGACTTCACCAAATTCTTCACCGAATTGTGCGCCGAAAGGGCTCCAATAAGCGCTCTAGTCCCCTCGGTTCAGGGGCTGGCGAGAAGGCGGCCTGCGGGACTGATCGATAATTTTTTTGCGTTGAAGTAAGGGGTGCGATACGAACACAATTTCCCGGGCTCACCATTGGTATGGATGGTGGGCCCGAGAATCGATCTTGTGTGCCATGAGACGTCACTCTAGCTTCAGAAGTTTATGGTTTTTTTGGCGTCACGCGGAATAGACCACCGGTCCTGGAATCTTCGAGCATCCACAGTGCGCCATCGGGACCAACTTCGACGTCGCGGATTCGGTGGCCGACATCCCAGCGTTCGGCAGGCTTGGCGCCGCCCTGGCCGTCGAAGGTGATGCGATCGAGTGTCTTCGTCGCCAGGCCGCTTGCGAGGGCAGAGCCTTTCCACTGCGGGAACATCGCGCCGTTATAGAAGATGAGATTGCCTGGAGCGATGACCGGAGTCCAATAGATGACGGGCTTGGTCAGATCAGGTCGCGTATCCGGACTGGGAATAGGCACGCCGTTGTAGTTGGTCGCGTAGGAGACCAGCGGCCAGCCATAGTTCTTGCCGGGTTCGATTAAATTCAACTCATCGCCGCCCTTCGGGCCATGCTCAAGCTCCCACAACCGGCCGTCAGGCGCGAAGGCCAGGCCGTAGGGCGTACGGTGTCCGCTGCTCCAGGTCTCCGCCGGGGTCAGATTGCCTCCCGGGAAGGTATAGGTCTTCACGACTGGCGCAGTCTTCGCAGCTTCAGTATCTGCGGGTGGTTCGATCACAGGAACGCTGGGTGTACCCTTCTTCCCGGCCATCGGATTTCCTTTTGCAGGCTTGCCATCCAACGTGAGGCGCAGAATCTTGCCGAGCGGCTGGTTAGGATCCTGAGCGGGCGTCATACGCTGCCGGTCGCCAACTGCAAGGAACAGATAACGGCCATCCGGGGAAAAAGCTATCTGTGCGCCGAACTGTCCACCATCGCCCCTCTCCCCGTCGCGCCAGATCACCTTGAGTCCTTCGAGGCTCGCTGAATCCTGGCTGACCTTTAGCTGTGCCTTTGCAAGCGCCAGGCTCGAACCGCCTTCGCCCGGCTCCGAATAGGTGAGGTAGACGCTGTGATCCTTGGCATAGTGCGGCGAGAGAAAAACGCCCAGCATGCCGCCTTGTCCTCTATAAAAGGAGGCTGGTACATTCGCGACGGGTGTCTTGGCCCCCTGCGGAGTGACCAATACCATACCGCCAACCTTCTCGGTGATCAGCATACGTCCGTCGGGCAGAAAAGCAATCCGCCAGGGCAGATTGAGAGTTGTTACCTGGACCATGTCGAAAGGCAGGCTAGCCTCGGGCTTCTGCTCGCCTGCATTAATCTGTGCATCTACTTGGGTCGCCGCCAGAGCAAGAAATAGCCCCGCGATCACTAACTGTTTCATCTAGTCTTCCCTCTATCCGTATGAATTGGTCGGGCGTCAGCAAACCTTACATCATCTTTTCTTCGCGGTGTTCTTCGTTACTGCTGCACCCTATCGTGGATCCGATGCTTATACAGTTTTGAACTGACCGCAATCGTTGTTCTGGTTGAATATTGATAGCAACCTACTTAAGCATACGACGAGGAGCCTTTACAGATTCTTGTTGTGCGGTGTGACTTACGCAAAGTATGAATAGATTGTTGATTGACAAAACGCTTTTTTTTCGTGATCTTCCACTCGAAATGAGACGGAGATGAATCGCTTTTCTTGCGAATTGCCGAGGATGTATGGTTAGTCGGAAGAACTTATGCCATCGTGAGGGATCCACCACCCCAATAGAGTCGAGACTACCGCTGCGCGCCGACGCGCTCGAGCGCCTGTTGTGCAGCGGTGGAGATAGCTGGGTTGAGATCCCCGGCCGCCTTGCGAAGATGCTCAGCCGCTCCCGTACGATCACCCCGCGAGTAGAGTAGCAGGCCCAGGTTCAGGTGAACGCGATTCATGTCGGGACGGATGGAGAGGGCCTGCCTGTACTCAGCGATTGCCTGTTCAGACTGATGTTCCCGCACAAGGATTGCTCCGAGAATCTCGTGTGCCTCGGCGTAATGAGGGTCTGCCTGGATAGCGGCCTGTATCTGAGTCTTGGCTTCGTCGTAACGCCCGACCTGCAGAAGGCCCAGCGCGTAGTCGTAGAGATAGGGCGCATAGCCCGATCGCAGCTTTACGGCTTTTTGGAAGCTGTAGAGCGCTCCATCTGTGTTGCGTCGCATCGCCATCACCTGGCCTAAGAGGTCGTAAGCCGCGGCATCGTAGGGATCGAGAGCTAGCGCTTTCGCGAGCAGAGGTTCGGCCTCCTGTGGCCTTCCCGTCTGTAGGAGCAGGTTGGCCACGTTGAAGTAGCCTTCGGGAAGATCGGGGCTTATCGCGAGGGCCTTCTGAAGCTTTGCCAGAGCCTCTTCGCGCTTTCCCCGCTGTGCCTCGAGCAGGCCGTACTGGAACCACGTGCTTGGCTCGAGCGGAGCGAGATGCAGGGCTTGATCGAGCGTTTTTGCACTAAGCGCGTCGTCTCCCTGTTGCTGCCGCGCACGCGCGAGACCCTGCAGCGCGACTAGCGACGTGTTGTTGCGCTCAAGCGCATTCGTATAGGCGCCCGCTGCCTTTTGCGGCTCCTTGCTGCTCATCCAGGCGTCTCCGAGAACGGTGTAGAACTCGGCACGTGAAGGTGGTCGTTGCGCCATCTGGCGGCTGAGATCTGCGACGCCTCTGGCGAGATTATTCTGGAGTACAACCTGCGCTATGCCGCGATATAGATTATTCTCGGCGGTGGCAGGAGGTTGCGCGGGATAGTACGGCAGCACCTCGCCGTGATAGTCCTCGGATTCGGGGAGGTGAATTTCGGTCAGCTCCGCGAGAAGATTGCGATCCGTTAGCTTGCGCTGAATGTAATGGTCGGTGACCACCACATGCACCACATCCTCGGTGCGACGCCTGGGCATATGGCAGGAGACACAGTCCTGGGATGCAGGATGCTTGCCGGCAGCGACTTCCTGCTTCAGTGCTGGCTGATGGCACTTGCCACAGGCGGCAGCGTAAAACGTGACAGCCTCTTGCCCGGAGGGAAGCACACGATGGGGATCATGGCAGTTGAGGCAAGTCATCGCACCCTGGCTCTCGAGGAAACAGCGCGATTTGCGCAGACGATACGCTGCGCTGACGATCTGAAAGCGGTCGTCGTATCCCTTACCCTCAGGGTAATCGAAGTAACGATTGAAATCTTCGAGGGGTTGGCCGGCAATATAGGAGAAGGGGTCGCGGTCAAACTTGCGAATGATGGACGGCAGATGCCCGCTGGTGGGCTCGAGGTGGCATTGCATGCACACCTCAAGCCGGCGCTTCGGCTCGAGTCGCGCGGGGTTGACGATGGTGCGCCGGAATTCGGCCTGCGTGGGGTTGCCGCTCTGTGCGACGGCGATGTGCTGTCCACCGGGGCCGTGGCAGCGTTGACAGTCAATGCCCTCGGCAAGCTTGCCGGTGAAGACGGCGTCGATGGTCTGCGAGCGCGCTTGTTCGGAAAGCTGCGGGTAGCCTGTGTGGCAGAAGGTGCATTCGTAGGAGACCATGCGTCGCGTCTGAGGATGTTTAGAATCGAAGCCAGGACTGAGCGCCCAGTAGCCGCCGCGCTCGGAGTACCAGCCGAGGGGAAGCTCGATGAGCGTGTCGCGTGCGGTGCGGTGCAGGTAGGAGCGCGCCAGATCGCCGGAGCCAAGCACGTAGTCGACTTTCATCTCCTCGACGTTGGTCTCGACGCCGTTGAGGCCAACCTGCCACCGGCGCTGGTAGTAACCGCCATCTCGCATGATCATCGCGTAATGTGTGTCCGAGAGCGCAGAGTAATAGTGATTCTTGTCTTTGTAGTCTTCTATGGTGTTGGAGGGCATGGGGCGGAAAAAGGACTTGCCCATCCCTGTCTGCCTATAGGTGTTGTAGATCTGACGATGGCAGCCTGCGCATGCGTCGGGATCGACGTAAGCGTTTACCTGAGGTGCTGGGGCGTGAGGTGCCTGGCTTGCAATCGCGTTGATCAAACAGCCGGCGAGAGTTAGCAGGCCGAGCGAGGTCGAGGCCTTCGTGATGGTTCTCCACAACATTGCTGTTATTCCCATACGATCGGCGGGCTGCCCGATGTTATAGTGCGTTTGTTCTTGAAGGAGCTAAGAGTGAGACAGTGGCTCGTGGCGATGATAATAGCAGCAGTTCTGAGCATGGCGGTTGCAGCGAACGCGGAGACGCCAACGGCAACGATTGGCAGCGCCGATCTTCATGCAGAGCTCTACCTGCCCGATGTGAAGAACGGCTTCTATCGTGGTACACGCTTCGATTGGTCAGGCATAGTGCGTAACCTTCGCTATAAAAATCTCAGTTTCTTCGGGCCATGGTTCGATCGACAAGATCCTAGCGTGCACGACTTCGTCTACGCTGACGACAAGATCGTTGCCGGGACGTGCAGCGCAACGATGGGGCCGGTCGAGGAGTTCCAGGCCATCGGCTACGATCAGGCGCAGCCGAATGGCACTTTCCTGAAGATAGGCGTAGGAGTGCTGCGCAGGCCCGATGCCGCACCGTACGATCAGTACCGCACTTACGAGGTGGTCGATTCAGGAACATGGACTGTCAAGAAGGGGCGCGACTGGATTCGTTTTACGCAGAGGCTGGTGAATGAAAACGGTTACGGCTATGTGTATACCAAGACGATCAGGCTAATTGCCGGGCAGCCGCGCATGGTCCTCGAGCATAGCTTGAAGAACATCGGGTCCGTGCCTCTCGAGACAAGTGCCTACGACCATAACTTCCTGGTGATGAATGGAAAAGGGCCGCAGAAGGGAACGACTTTGAGTTTTCCTTTTGCTGTGGATGGAGGCACACCCATGCCTCCTGAGATGGCTGAGATCAGCGGTAAGCAGATTGTCTACCGTAAGACACTTGAAGGGAAAGAGACAGTCTCCGCCCAGGTGAAAGGTTTCAGCAGGGATGCGGCGGATTATTCTCTGAGTGTGGAGAGCCCGGGGACGGGCGCAGGGGTCAAAATTCACGGCGACCGTCCGCTCGCAAGCATGTTCCTATGGTCTATCCGCTCAGTTCTGTCGATCGAACCCTTCATCGATATTTCCATCAAGCCCCAGCAGGAGATGACGTGGGCGATAATGTACGACTTCTACACGGTCGGACAACAATGATATCGGGATTGAATAAGTTCAATCTGGAACGAGACGAGTTTCCTAATTCCTTGACACGTTCGCAGTACACAGCGTATCAAGTTGCATTGTTATGGAACTTGGTCGCGAGGCGTTTTCGAATAAGAGTTCTTTCGGGAACTTTAGCGAGACTCTAAAACAGAATACGTTCATTGGAGCAAAGAGGTCATCGCCTATGAGCCAACGCCGGTGTATCGCTTACGCCGTATCTTGTCTCGTGCTCGGTAACCTCAGCGCACTTGCTGTTGCGCAGACCGCGAACGATGCAGTGCTTCGCGGTCCCAGCTTTGCCGCAGGGACAAAGTTTTCCGGTTCAGGAACAGGTGGGTGGCACGCGCTGGGCGGAGCGCAGTGGAGTGCGACCGCCGGAGTGATCACGGGCAAAGCAACTAACGCGCCGGGCTGGCTGGTGTTAGACCAGGCTTACCAGGACCCCGGGCTCTACAGCGCGTTTCGCTGTGATGGCGACTGCGAGACGGGGATACTGTTACGTCTCTCGAAGATCGACGGCGGCATGAGGGGAACGTTTATTTCGATCCGCAACGGTGTGGTGGAGGCCGATAAGGTTGCGCTAAACAGCGACGGTGAGATCACCAGCCGGGATAAATTGCGCAACGCTGGCGGTACTATCCGCTTTGCGCCGGCGCCGTCGGACTCGAACAATGTGCTGCGGCGGCCGCAGCCTGTGCCTCCTCCCATGGGCGTCACCATGCCGATCGTTCGGCCAGAGAATGCGTTTCGCCCGAATGCATGGAACGAGATCGAGGTGCTGCTGGCATCGGACATTGTTCGCGCCTATCTTAACGACAGCTCGTTCGGCCAGCAGGGCACGCTGAATGCGGCGACCGACGATGGCGAGAATGACTTCGGCCCATTCGCGCTATACGTGGGCAAGAATACGAGCGTGACTTTTACGGGAGTCGTTTACAGGGACCTTGCCTTGACGGAGCTGCCGAAGCAGCAGGTGAGCAGCAGATTCCACGTCCAGCGCCTGACGCCGTTCTACTATAACTGGTCGGCGGTAGCCGCGGACTTCAACAAGGACGGCAAGACGGATATAGCTTCAGGACCATATGTCTACTATGGTCCTGACTTCACGGCGAAGCGCGAGATCTACGCACCGCAGACGGTGAACCCATCCGACAACTACGCCACATTTGTGCAGCATGTGGGCGACTTCAATGGTGACGGCTGGCCTGACATCGTTGCGACCAACCTGGGCAAGAGTGGAGGAACGCTCTACATCAATCCGGGAACGGAGAGACGCCGGTGGAAGCAGTACCACGTCGTGCCCTCGGTACAGAGCGAAAACAGTCTGTTGACCGACGTGGATGGCGACGGCGAGCCGGAGCTGGTGTACATCGCGGAGAACTTTGTTCGCTACGCGAAGCCTGATCCTGGCAATCCCACGGGTTTGTGGCAGGTGCACACAGTGTCGGAGAAAGGGCCGTGGTCGGCGCATGGCATCGGTGTAGGTGATGTGAATGGCGACAGGCTCGTCGACATTTTGGGAGCGGATGGATGGTGGGAGCATCCGGCAGAGGGCGGCGATAGTTCTGCGAAGTGGAAGTATCATCCTGTCGCCTTCGGTCGCTGGGGACGGATTGGCGAGGGGGGAGCGACGATCGGCGTCTACGACATCAATGGTGATGGACTGAACGATGTGATCACCTCGCTCGAGGCACACGGCTGGGGACTGGCGTGGTTCGAGCAAAAGCGTACAGCGGACGGAACCATCTCCTTCGTACCACACATGATCATGGACAATCACACTACGAAGAATGCGGGCGATGTGGCGTTCTCCGAGCTGCACGGAACGGCGATTGCCGATGTCGACGGCGATGGTACCCCGGATTTTATCGTGGGCAAGCGGGTGTGGTCGCATAACGACAACAACTTCGATCCTTATGTCTACGGTCCTGCTGTTCTCTATTGGTATCGAACGGTGCGCGACAAGCAGGCTCCGGGCGGGGCTCGCTTCGTGCCGGAGCTGATTGATAACGGCTCAGGCGCAGGCTCGGACGTACTTGCCTACGACATCAACGGAGACGGTGCAATGGATATCGTGACCGCCACCAAGTTGGGGGCGTACATCTACTGGGGCAGTCACAAAAAGATGACGAAGTAGCATGCTGCTGCGCAGCGCGCGTTGAGTATAAGGGCAGCCACAGCTAAACTACAAAGCCTGCGGCGAACTGTAATAGTTCGCCGCAGGCTATTATTTTGCGTCACCCGTTGATCGTCCTTTGAGGGATCAATGGTCTAGACGGGCACTTGGCGATGTGATCAGCTTACCTCGCTCTGATCCGCAGCAATACCACGCCGTGCTTCGCAACGTTCGCGGTGTACTGATCACCCTTGATGGGAACGTCGCTATGCAGCCATAGGTCGCGTGCCTGTAGCTTTTTTCCTGCGAGGCCGGGGACCTTGCTGAGCTGCAGATCGGAAGTGGCGGCATCGTCGCCGCGGTTGTAGATGCCGACGATCACGGAGCCATCAGCCATAGGACGCCACAGCGTTTCGACTTTACCCATTGTAGAGAGCGTTGCGACGGGCTTTGCTGCGGAGTCCTGGTCGACGGCGATGACCTCTTTGTTCATCAGGATCGACTTGGTCTCGTCGCTCATCGTGCGGAGATCGTTTCCGGCGATCAGTGGCGCAGCCAGCATCGACCAGAGGCTCATGTGCGTGCGGTACTCGTCGCCGGTCATGCCGCCGTTGCCGACCTCGAGCATGTCGGGGTCGTTCCAGTGTCCGGGCCGCGTATAGGAGGAGATGGTGATTTGGCTGAAGCCGATGCGGTCCATCGACTCCCAGTGGTCACTGATGTCACCAGTTGTGCGCCAGAGGTTGCCACCAGTCTTTGTACCCCACTTCCAGGGATCATTCTCGCCATATTGGCAGAGGCTGAAGACAACAGGGTGTCCGGCCTGCTGCAGCGCCTCACCCATCTTCTGATAGAGACCGCGATGATTCTCCTCGCTTGAGGGGTAGATTGTTCGTGCGCCGCACAGGTCGTACTTCAGATAATCGATGCCCCAGGAAGCATAGGTCTTCGCGTCTTGCAGCTCATGGCCGAAGCTTCCTTCGTATCCCGCGCATGTAGTCGGCCCGGGCGAGGAATAGATGCCTATCTTCAGTCCTTTGGAGTGCACGTAGTCGGCCAGCGCCTTCATGTCGGGAAACTTGCGGTTCGTAGTGATGTTCCCTTGCGCGTCGCGGCCCTGTTCCCATGTGTCGTCGATATTGACGTATACGTAGCCGAGCTTGTCCATACCCGAGGCGACGAGAGCATCGGCCATGCCTTTGACATCCTCGGCTGTTACCTTGCCCGCGAATTTGTTCCAGCTATTCCAACCCATGGGCGGCGTGCGCACCAGGCCATTGTCGGGAAGATCATGCGGCGCTGGCAGAGGCAGTGGAGCAGGAGGTGTCGCTGCCTCGTTGGTCGTTCGCTCCGCCATTCCCTTCATTTTGCGGTTTACGTTCTCCAAGGCGATTTTCTCGCCGTCAATCTTGCCCTCAAAGACCATGGGACGGTACTGGATGTCGTTGGGCGGAGCACCTGCTGCACGTTCCGGCGGCAGCGTCTCAAAATGCACCATGCCGTCCTTCACCGATCCCTGCAGCGGCGTGCCCTGGATATTACGACCGAAGAGTTTGCCGGTCAGCTTCTCGCCGTCCTGTTCTAGTTGGAAGTAGGTATTGCGGAAGGTGCCGTCCTGGTTGGGAACCTTCATGTTCCAGTAGCCGGTGAGACCGGACTGCGCGAAGACGAAGGGACAGACGACAAAGAGGGTGGAAAATACCACCGCTCGCACAAACATGGTTCCGCGATCCAGCCACACAGAATGTTGCTTCATGGACACCTCAAAAAGACTTTGTACCTGCGTTCTACTTTGTAACACTCGCGGTCTGCGAGGTGAAGGGATTTCCCCTCATGCCTCGCCACTCCAGCGAGAGCTTCTGGATGGTATCGGTGGGCGGAGGGCCGTCGTGCACGACGACGCGGTAGCGCAGGACCTGAGGGGCGTTGGGGTGGATTGTCTGCGGGCCGAAGGTGGTAGTGCAGGGGTTCACCATCCACAGCGTGTTATGCCAGCGCGTCGGCGGATTCATGGGATGGTCGAGAATGGCGACGCCCACCAGCTTGCCGTCGCTCTTAAGCTTGATGGAGTAGTCGTACCACGGCTCGGAGGGCCAATCGGAATCGGGCAGGGAATAGTGCGGTCCGGGAAGATCGGTTACTTTGCCAGAGGCATTGCTGTAATAGGATTCGCCATACTTCTGTGCCTGGAAGACGAAGCCTCCAAAGGCCGTCTGGTCGAGGACAAAGTCAACGACAGGCGCCAATTTGTACACAACATCGATGACGAAGACGCCATCGCGCTCGGCTACCGTGACCTCGTTCGTCTCCTCAAGCATGGTTTTGCCGTCGACCGTCCACTCATTCACAATCTCGAGCTGAGCATGCTTGTCGTCGGCGGCCACAAGGCGTGCGTCCTTGTTCTTGATGACGCGGCCTTCTTTGGGCGCGTACAGCCCCCATGCCCAGAAGTCGGCGCGCTTGATGTTATATGCCCCTACGAGATGGTTCGGTGGAGCCTTCGACATATCGGCCGGAGTCCGAAACTCTGAGGCAAGGATTCCGAGGAAGATGCCGCGATGCCAGGGGTGATCGTCCGGGCCTGCGTTGGAGACGCGCTCGCCAGTGGGCGTATTAACAGGATCGAAGTAAGCCGCGCTTGGCGACTGCACATTCGACGGCACCTTTGTCTTGTACTCGAAGACCACGCGGCCGTCCGGAGTCTTGACCTGCATGCCTTCGTTTGTCTGCGCCAGTGTAAACGTGGAGGCTGCCAGGGCTTGTTTTGCAGAGAGTACGATCGCGAGGGCAATCCCGATTCTACCGACGAAGACCGCAGCGCGCTTTGAATTTTCAGACCAGCTCAAGGAAAGCCTCCATTGTTGCAACCGTCTTTTAGCAGTTCACGCATCCTGCGTGCCATCTCTTTCAGCGTTACTTCGAGGCCTTCAAATCTGGCAGACCGAAGACGTACAAGGAACTGCCCGCGCAGACAGCGACATACTGCTGCCCGTTCACAGAGTAGGTCATCGGGCCGCTGGCGACGGTGCCACCCATGCCCGCCTTCCACAGGCTCTTACCCGTGACGGCGTCGAGCGCAAAGAAGTTGCCCTCTTTGCCACCGGAAAAGACGAGGTCCGATGCCGTGGTCAGCACGCCAGCATCGGTGTAGTCGACCATTTTGAACTCCCACTTTTTATCGCCGGTCTTCGGATCAAGCGCAATCACGGCGCCATAACCCTCCGTGTCCTTCTTGAACAGAGGAGCATTGGGTGGCGGCCTTGTCCAGTCAGGTCTCTTCGGCTTCCCGACGCCGGTGTAGCGTTCGCCTTCCTTCCATGTCGCATCGGCCTTGGCGGAGACGGCTGAGTAGTTCTGCCAGCTCGAGATATAAAACATTCCCGTGCGCGGGCTATACGATGGCGAATACCAGTTGGTGCCGCCCTGCACGCCGGGCTGAATAAATGTGCCCTCGTAAGTGGCGACGTGGCCCGGAGCCTTGGTTGGCCGGCCCTTCGCATCAAAGCCCGTATTCCAGTTCTGCTTGGTGAAAGCGCTGCCGTGGAGGAACTCGCCGGTCGTGCGGTCGAGCACATAGTAGAAGCCGTTGCGGTTTGCCCACAACATTAGCTTGCGTGGCTGTCCCTTCCAGTCCATATTGACGAGCACTGGAACCTGCACGGAGTCCCAGTCGAACTCGTCATTGGGAGTGAACTGATAGAACCACTTCAGCTTGCCGGTGTCAGTATCGAGAGCGACCACGGAGTCGGAATATAGATTGTCTCCCGGGCTGCGTACATCACCATTCCATCCAGGATTGGGATTGCCCGTACCCCAGTAGGTCAGGTTGGTCTCCGGATCGTAGGAACCCGTAACCCAGATGGGTGATCCTCCATGGATCCACGAGCCATTGGACCAGGTATCGCCGTTCGGCTCGCCTGGCTTGGGCACGGTGTCGAAGCGCCACAACTCCTCACCGCTCTCGACATCGTAGGCGGACACCCAGCAGTTGGCACCTTCCTCGTTGGTCGCAGGGCCCAGGATTACCTTGTTCTTGACTATGAGTGGAGCGACATTTAGTTGATAGCCCTTCTGCCAGACCGCTACCACCTTGTCCCAAATGGGGTGGCCATCCCGCGCATCTACGGCGATGAGGTGACCATCGAGCGTCGCCCAAAAGAGGCGATGGCCAGAGATAGCGAGGCCTTTCAACATAGGCAGAACGAAGACACCACGCGGATCGACAGTATGGTTGTATGTCCAGTAGACGCGTCCCGAGACCGCATCGACTGCAGAGATTTGGCTTGTGTCACCGATGTACATGATTCCGTCGACGACCAGTGGCGTGTTCTCCACTTTCTGCAGTGTGCGGAAGGGGTGCACCCACTTTAGCTGCAATGTGCCGACGTTGTTCCTAGTGATCTGGGAGAGTGTGCTGTAGCGATGACTAGCGTAGTCTCCCCCGTAAGTTAACCAGTTCTGCGGCTCCTTGTCGGCGTGCAAGATGCGTTCGTAGGTCACCTGCGCTCCCATCGAACAACTAACCAACAGCAGAAGTGCGAGCATCGATCGTTTCACAGACTTAGTTCCTTTCCCGGTATACGAAACATCTTGTTGAAGCGGGCACGTTCACTGCGAGGCCTCTGAATGGCGGTGAATCACTTTCCTGGCTCCGTCATCGAGCTGAGGTCGCGCACCAGGTCGTCGAGATCCAGCCCTGTGATTTTGCTCGCAAATGAGGGCATTGGGTTTGTGTCGATGATTGCGAACTCGCGCGCACCCGCCTTAGAACGCGTCTCCAGCTGACCAGAGGCGTCGACCATCTGTACGCTGTATCCGTCCTGATTGAGGATTTTTCCTGTAATTGTCTTGCCATCGACCCCCGTCAGGCGTACCTGCCTGTTCTCTGGCGAGACGGTGGGTCGCGGACTTATGATCGCTACGCGAATCTCATCGGCCTTACGACGCGAGCCTATTCCATTGAGGCTGGGCCCGACATATGAGCCTTCGTCGCCGATGCGGTGGCAGGCGGTGCAGCCGTTCGTTGCAAGCGTCTGCTTTGCCCGCCCGATCTCGGACGCGTTGAGCGGCGCCACAGGTACGACAGGAGCGGTGGGAGTTGCCATTGCCTGCGCCGAGTGAGCAGCTCCTTTACCGGGCCCGAAATTGGTCGAGAGATAGAGGACGATGTTATCCATGTCGGACGATGTTCCCTGCGCTCCGCGTGAGATCATGTCGTCGACGACTCCTCGCCACTCTGCTTCGCTCTTGCCGAGTCGCGTGGCCATGGAGGCAGTGTGGCACGTTGTGCAGATACGTTCGAACTCCGTTTTGCCCTTTCCGTCAGGGAGGGTCTGTCCAAAGACAACCGATACGTTCAGGCAGCAAAGCGCTGCGAATCCTGCAATCCTGTATCTTCCATCCATCGGCAATCGCTCTCGTGGGCGTGTTTTCGAGCGGATCTCATGAGGAGTTCCTGTTTGAACCCGCTAGAAGCGAAGCACACACGTCTTTCTCGCAGCTTGGAAACTCAGGCCAACTAGATATATGCGGTGGTAGAGAACTGTCAATGACGAGTTTGAATCAGAGTTCCTATAGGAACTAGCGGGCTTGCTTTCCAATGGTTCTGAATAGCAGTATTGTGGAAAGATCTCAGAGTGTCCGCGCGCGGCCCCTCAAACAGAGAAATGTTCCGCGCCAATCCTCATATAGCATGAGTTCAGATACGAACTCCGCGCAAAGCTAAATTCCTTGACATCCGTTTCTTGTTTGTCATATCTACTTGCTTCGGTACAGATTGAACCTCTTCATGATGGCTTCAACATCTCTTGCGCGAAAAAACAAAGAACTGCCCGCGAGGTTGGCTAACGTGAGGCGCATGCCTGCACGGAACCCTCGCGAATTTGAAGTACAAAGTTACATCGGAGCTTGGCGCTTCCGGTGCCACAGACCGGTGATACCTTATGTCATCGTTTGGAGCGACACACATGGGAATCACTAGACGTTGCTTTCTAGGCCAGGTCTCTGTTGTGGCTGCCGATTTAGTACTTGGCGCAGGCAGCGCTGCGGCAGACCCGCTTTCCATGCCTATCGGGTTTCAAGGGTACGACGCCAGGTTTCTGTTGATTGAGGACTGGGACAAGGGCTGGCAGACGATGCGGGACATGGGCTATCGCTCCGTGGATCTT
Source organism: Edaphobacter sp. FHG110511_03 (assembly GCF_059115365.1). Lineage (NCBI taxonomy): Bacteria > Pseudomonadati > Acidobacteriota > Terriglobia > Terriglobales > Acidobacteriaceae > Edaphobacter > Edaphobacter sp. FHG110511_03. The sequence goes on from NZ_JBZYWL010000006.1 coordinate 52,352, forward strand.
GTCTCGGTTCGCGGTTACGGCTTTGAGAAGTCAACTGTTGCCAATAAGACAGCGAAAGAAATCCGCACTAAGCTCAACTCGATTGGGATGCTCTATGAGAACTGTCAGTTCAGCTACAACGAGCTTCACGTCGAGTTCGACAGGACGATGGACTTCTGCCATGAACTTAAGCTGAAAAACATTATCTGCGCACCGGAATCGCAGCACACGAAAACAATTGATGGCTGGAAGTGGCAGGCTGACCAACTCAACCAGCTCGCCGTGCGACTCAAGAAGGAGGGTTTCCGTTTGGGATACCACAACCATGATCTTGAGTTCATGGACATCGACGGTGTGACGCCCTACGACGTGCTGATGGAGAACACCGATCCGAAGCTCGTCTGGTTTCAGATCGACGTCGGCAATCTGACCTTCGCTGGTAAGGACGCAATTATGTATTTGAAGAAGTATCCTCAGCGCTACTTCTCGATGCACGCCAAGGATTACAAACCCGGCCTGACGAGCGTTCCGGTGGGGCAGGGCATTCTCGACTGGAAGGCGATCTTCACGCTGGCGAAGAGCATGCCGATCGAGAACTACTTTGCGGAGGTCGCAGCGTATGGCATCGGCAGTCTTCATCACCTGCCCGCGACGGCGTGGCCGACGGATTCTGTCGACCAGCTGCGGCAGAGCTACGTTTATTTGCACAATTTGAAAGATCTGAGTCGACGTTGAGCGTGGGAGTACGCACGGATTGCCGCCGGGCCGCGTGGTTGCGTGATCCCGGCAGCAATCCGTTCAGGTGCCCTTGGGGCACTCCTCTCAGTGTCCTTTCGTTGCGGTCTTTGCCTGTTCCTGTCCCCAGAAGATGAAGAGTCCGCGCTTGGTTGCGGCGACAATGTCCATCATGCCGTCACCGTTCAAGTCAACCGGCAGCAGGTTATCGCCCGCGCCGGAGTTGTTATGGATCAGTTCGGGTTCAAGTCGTGCACCACCTGGAGCCTGCTTGTCGCGCACGGTTCGGTACCAGTAAAGGTACGGCGGTCCATAGACGTCGGGATCGAGAAAATCGTCTTTGTGCGAAAACTGACGTTTGCCGACGATGAAGTCCATAATGCCATCGCCATCGACATCAGCCACCGCGGAGCCGTGCAACTCAGAGAAGATGACCTCTCCCGCATTCTTGGTATTGTAGTTGTCCATAATCATGTGGCGCACAAAAGAGATCTCGCCATTGCTTGAACGCTTCTGTTCAAACCACGCCAAACCGAAACCGTGTGCCTCAAGCTGAGTCACTACATCGTTCAAACCATCGCCGTTCACGTCATAGATACCTATAGTTGCCCCGCCAGGTCCTATCCGGCCCCATCGGCCAAAGGCCTCCGGATGATACTTCCACGGCCCCTGGTCAGAGTTCACGGGCTGCTCCCACCATCCATCGGCACCGACCAGATCCAATCTCCCGTCGCCGTTTATATCTCCCACTCCGATACCGTGTGCTGGCCACATGCCTTTCTCCGAGATGGTGTGAACCTTCCATGGCTCTGTCGCATGCGAAGGATCGAACTTCGCATAACGCATGTAACCGTTGGCGATGTAGATCAGTTCCGGCTTGCCGTCGTGGTCAATGTCGGTCAGCAACGAGTTCTCCGCCTGCATCGTCGGAATCACACGATATTGCTTCCATCGCCGTGAGGAGTTGCCGGGATTGAGATACAGAACAGCGCCGTGGCCCAGATTTGTCGCAACAATGTCTGCCCATCCGTCGCCGTTGAAATCGTACGCGTGCTGGATCCACACCGAATATTCGGTAGACGGGTTGAACGTACGTGCGGGATAGATCTCCCTCGACTTCGTGAAGTCTGGACCATAGTACAGGTATGCGCCCGAGATCAGGTCCGTCTTGCCATCATGGTTAAAGTCCGCCGCGGCGGCGGTCCAGTTGTAATAGAAGGGAGTAATCCGTTGAATGCGGAACCGGCTCCCAACCTCGTCCTTCGGCTGGAAGCGCATTGCGATGTCTTTTATCGAAATTGCCTTGAAGCGGACCTCGCTGCCCTTGCCGACATACAGTGCCACCTTGCCGAACGCCTCGATATCGTCGTCAGCAGTGGCAACGCTCACCTCTTGAGCGGTGTCGTTGAGATAGCCGCGCATTACGTTCTCGTCCAACAGCAACTCCAACTCGTTCCACTGGCCAGGCCTCACCCCGGAACGAACTCGCTTGATCGGCATCTGATCGGGAGAGACCTCGTAGACTGTCGGATCGTTCAGCGCCTGCGGTAATGCCGTCTGCTCTTCGCGCGACGGTGCAAAGCGAAACTGGCCTCGTGCATCGCGCAGCTTCTCACGGGCCACAATGTCGCCATGATCGTCGAGCGTCATCGCATAAGCACCAAAGCCTGCTTTGCTGATGGACAAGTACGTGCCTGTCCACCCGTTGGCTGCCTTCGCCATGCGTACCAATACCCCCGTGTCACAGCTCTCCGAGCAGCGAAAGGCCGCATAGGCGCCCACATCCTGCAACGAGCGGTCGAGGACCAGCCAGCCATCGCCACCGGTCCCTCGACCGACGATCTCGCCGTTCTCGGCCTTCCACTCCGCAGCTCCAAGCCTTTGCCAACCGGTGAGGCTTCCCCCATCCAGCTTTGTATCCGGTACAAAGCTCGGCCCACGTAATTCTGAAGTCTCCTGCCCGGACGCATGCTGTCCAATCGCCACGCATGCTAGTAGAAGGCCTGCAACGAAAACACGTCTCGTATTTTCACTACAAAATTTCTCAATTCGCACTTCGATCACTCCCAGGCTTAGATATCGTCGCTGCGATGCGACGGGCATGCTTTACTCTTTAACCGATTCTCACGTGCGACTGTAGTCTGTACCTAGCAAAAGGCAATCGGCTGCCTCTCATGTCTTCGAGAGGCCGCCGAATTTACCTGTGTTCTTAACGACTGTCAGAAGCTGAGTCGACCGCCGAGTCGGAAGTAGCGTTGATCAATCTGTCTGCCGAGAGGATTCAGCGCAGTGATCGTTCCAAAGCCGGTAGTGGACACATTGTTATTTGGATTGGCGAAGTGTGGAGTGTTCGTCACATTGTACGAATCAAGTCGCAGATTCAAGTTAACACGCTCCCAGATGTGGAACTGGCGCTGAATGCTCGCATCCAGGTTCGTCGCCCCGGGACCGCGAAGTGAGTTGTAGTTCGCACTGCCGAACTTCACTGTATTGACCGGAGCAAAAGCAGACGTATCGAAAAAAGTTGTGCCGAAGACTCCTCGGCCGGCTCGCGCCACCGTGCTTTTCACGCGATCTGCGCGCTGGGTGTTGCCAGGGCAGTTGCACGAAGATCCGTCGGCAAGGATATTGAACGGTATGCCCGACAGATGATAGAAGGTTCCATTCAGAGACCATCCACCCGCCAAAGCAGACCACAGGCCATGCGTAAGGAACTGTTTGTTCTTACCAAACGGTAACTCGTAGGTCGCATTCACAATGAAGTTGTGCGTGCGATCTACAGGTGCTAACGATCGATTCAATTCTTTGTACGCCGGAATCCAGATCTGACCCGACGGAAATCCAGACTGCATATTCTTCGACCACGTGTAGGCCAGCTTCATCGACAGGCCATTCTGAAGTCGCTTGCTCACAGCCATCTGCAAGGAGTTGTACGAACTATCTATGACCGGCTTGAATACGTTCGTTGTACCTGTGATCTTGAGGGCCGGAGTATTCAGTGGCTGCGAAGCCGCGCCCCCACCCAACTGGCCGTAGTTGAAGTTATAGGAGCCTCCCAGGTTCACAACGTGGGTTCCCACATAGCCTCCCGAAGCAATAAACCCTCCTGGGAATTCCTTCTCAAGCATCAGGTTGTAAGACTCCACGTAGCCGCGGCGGAAGTTCTTTTCCGTCGTGTTGGCATTTGCCGTTCCGACCGGAATATTGACTGTACCGTTCGGATTGATGGTCGGCGCATTGAGTATTGGAAAGCCGGTGGAAAGGCTGCCGGCAGCGGTATATGCATTCGCACCCGTTGCCGTGTACTGCACCTCACTCGGGTAGTTTTGAACCAGGGCCTGAGCCATTGCCACCTGCATCGGGGAAATCGACACTCCGGCACGAATGACAAAATTTTGAAATGGACGATAGGAGATGCCGACACTCGGAGCAAACAGCTTCTTCGACACCTTGATGCCACAGTCGCCGGGGTTGCCCCCGACACCGCAGATCTGAATTGTTGGATTGTTCACGTCGGTATACATGTTGTTGTATTCAATTCCGCGATTCTCGCGCGTCGGAACGGGATAGTTCTCCCAGCGCACACCGTAATTGATCGTCAGGTTGCGGCTTGCCTGCCACTGATCGCGAACATAAAACGAGATCTGGTACTGGCGCAAGGTTAGAAAATCGTCAAACTGAACCCACGTCGTCTGGTACTGTGGCAATCCAAGCAGGAAGTCGCCAACCGAGTTGAATTCACGCACCGGAGTGGCGGTGACGCCATTTGCCGGATCCGGGGCGCGTGCTGTGAGGCCACCCGGGAAGTAGAAGAGCGTGTTGCGAATCTCCTTATGATTTACGCGCAGACGTATAATGTCGCCGCCCGCGCGGATGTTATGAGATTTGTGTGTCTTCGTCACATTGGCGACGTACTCAAAGATGGGGTCTTTGTATTCCAGCGGGGGATACGAATAGCCGAACGTCCCATTTCCTGTACTGCCGCCATAGTTCGCGATCGCGAAGTTGGGCATGCCGCCGGCAAGGGGTAGCGTACCCTGATTGGAGCCAGGGATGCCCAGCACGTCAGAGCCATACTTCTGGTCTGCCAGCACGGGCAACAGGATCTGGTGGGCCTGCGTTACACCGAAGGTGCCATCGAAGACAAGTGTTGGCGTAGCCACATAGGTCACCGAGCCGGACACCGCTAGCGTAGCCCCATGCTGCAGGTAGTTGCCGGCGCCTGCCGAACTAAATGCCGGCCATGCACCGCTGCTTCCACCAAGGATGGGACCAAAGAGAGGGTTGGTTACGGCATAGTAGGGCTGATATCCGTAACGTCCGGAGATTCTCAGCTTCTGCGTCGCTACGTAATCGAACTTCGTATCGATCTTGTGTAGGTTGTATGAGGTCCCTTGAATGACAGAGTAGTTATTCACTGTTCCAGGCAGGTTCGGAGAAGGGATATTCGGGATCAGCTTCGCGGTGACCGGGTTAATACGACTCGCAGGAATAATGTTTCCCGGAAACTGGGTCTTTCCAACACCCGTCGTCGGGTTTCCCGTAGCTGGATCATAGATCGGCGTTGTCGATGCCGACAGATTACCGGCCAGCATTGCCTGCGTAGGAACGGAGATAATACCTGCCAGTGACGCTCGCGTAAACGAGCCTTCGTAGCTGCCGTAGTAGAACAGCTTGTCCTTGATCAACGGGCCGCCAATCGAGCCTCCGACCGTGTTGTCCACCAGGTGGGGTGGCTTCTGCCCCGCGGGCTGGAAGAAATTCCGGGCCTCGGTCCAGTTGTTGACGTTCTGTTCATACAACGAGCCGTGAATCGCGTTGGTTCCGCTCTTGAGCTGCACTGTCACCGCAGGACCGCCGGAGAGGCCCTGTTCGGCATCGGGGCTGTTCGTCACAACGTTGACGCTCTCGATCGCCTCGGTCGAAGGCACGAACGTCGTGTATTGCTGCACCCATGGATTGGTTGCGCTTACGCCCTCGATACGTACATTTGGCCCTTGTGTCCCCGTACCGTTCGCCGCAAATTGCATCGACTTTGACGGATTGTTGGTGCCGCCGGCAAGCTGTCCGCCAGGAGGGACCATACCCGGTACCAGGTTCAGCACGCCCTGGTAAGTTCTCGTGGGCTGAGGTGCGTTCTGAAACGTCGTCGACGAGAGCTGTGTGTGAACGTCTGCGCGGTCGGTCTGCAGTAACGTGGTGTCTGTTCGTACTTCGATCTGCTCCGTTACATCACCGACCTTCAACTCGGCATCCACACGTGTTACTACGTTTGCGGTCACTTCCACACGAGGATTTGTATATCCGCCAAACCCCGCCTTGGCGATGCTGAATTTGTAGACGCCTGCCGGCAAGGTGGAAAGGGTATACAGGCCGCCCTCGGTTGTTTCCACGGAACGGTTTGTGTTGGTTTGCACCTCCGTTACCTGCACCGTTGCACCCACGACTGCGGCGCCAGTTGGATCTGTGATCGTGCCCACGATGGATCCGAAAAGCGTCTGCGTCCTTCCACTCAGGGATGCACAAAACATGCAGGCCAGTACAAGCGCAATTCTCGTCCGTTGCTGCCATGGCATCACCGCCACACTCTCCAAAGCAGTCTTTGACAGTACGTTTTCTTGCTTCACTGGTTCACCTCACACAAAATTCCCAAAGTTCCTATCAGAAAATTCAGATAGGCTTTGAAGCATCGAAACAATAGGTATGTAAATCGGATGTGTGGATACATTAGGGAAAATATTGCTGTCAAGCGGGAAAATATCAATTTTCCTTAAGGGAACTTTTCAAGTGAAAACTATACGGTGCGACTAGATTTGGGGCCGCCAACTAGCAACAAAAGCATCCTTGTTTTTTAACGCGCTCTTACAGCCTTGCTGGTTGAAGAGCAAGCGTATGGTGTGTCCTATGAAGGTTTGCTGTGCTGCGACGCGCCTCGCCTGAGTCATATCCGCCTCCGCATGTGACAACGGGACCCGCACGAGAGAGATACGCGCTTGCGTCAGGCTGCAATCCTCGATAGTGTGGCGCGGGGAGCATTAACTGAAACTTCCTCCGACGGGAAACTTCAGTAGTTCGCCCACCCGCGTGTCGGTGACATGGGAGTTACACCTGGAGAGAATTGGATGAAGAGAATCAAAGTAGCCATCTTTGGCACCGGCTTTATGGGGCGCGTGCACACTGAGGCTCTGCGTCGCCTTGGCAATGTAGAGGTCGCCGCCGTCGCAGGCAGTTCCAGCGAGCGGGCGAGCACCTTCGCCGATGACGTCTCCATCGAGCGCTCGACGGGCGACTATCGCGAGCTGCTTACTGATCCGGAGATCGAAGCTGTACACATCTGTTCGCCCAACTCGCTGCATTTCGAACAGGCGATGGCATCGATGAACGCAGGCAAGCATGTACTCTGCGAGAAGCCGCTTGCCAACTCGATCGACGAAGGCAGGGCGATGCTGGCCACAGCGCAGGAGAAGAATCTCGTTCACGGCACGCTGTACAACATGCGAGCATATCCGCAGGTGCAGCAGATGCGGCAGATGCGCCTCGCCGGGCTTTTCGGCGACATCCGTATTGTGCAGGGGACATACTCGCAAGACTGGCTCTTTCTGGATTCGGACTGGAATTGGCGCATCGAAGACGGAAAGTCGCGCACCTTCGCCGACATTGGTACTCACTGGTGCGACATGGCCGAGCACGTTACCGGGCTGAAGATCACATCCCTGTGCGCCGACCTAGAGACCTTCATCAAGACGCGCAAGAAGCCCAAAGGGTCGGTGGAGACCTTCCAGGGTAAGGAGCTGCGTCCCGACGAGTACACTCTCACGCCGATCGCGAGCGAAGATTTCGGTTCGATGATGTTCTCCATGGGGCCGTCGACGCGCGGCTGCATGACGACGAGCCAGGTCTCTGTAGGACGCAAAAACCGCCTCTTCCTCGAGATCTACGGCACAAAGTGTTCTGCTGCGTGGGACGGAGAGCGACCGGACGAGTTGTGGATCGGCCATCGCAACCGCCCAAGCGAGGTATTGCTCAAAGATGCCGTGCTTTTTCAGGAGGAGGCCCGCAGCTTTGCAGACCTTCCCGGCGGCCACAGCGAAGGCTACGATGACACTTTCAAGCAAACCTTCCGGAGGTTCTACAATGTCGTTGCCGATCGCAGCGCACCGGTGGAGTTTCCCACCTTTGCAGACGGGATCCGGCAGTTGCAGCTGGTCGACGCCGTGGTGGAAAGCTCGGCGCAGCGAAGCTGGCAGAACCTAACCTGAGGCGAACTCTTCTTTTTGGAAGAAAAACTGATGGTGGTGAGCGATCTAACAATCGACAAAGCGGCCTAGGTCTTCGGCGCTTGAAGCGCAGCAGAAGGTCATTGGATGGCGAGCGAGTGGCGGCGATAGAACAATCACCGACGGCACGATCAGGTCGCATCTGTCTGCTGCTTTTCCGAGCGTGGCGAGGATGAAGGAGCGCTGTCGACGAACGTGCGTCACAGTCGAAAAGAATCTGCGGTAAGCCGCTCTACGGCAGAAGGCCCATAACTGTAAGTGTAGTCTGCGGCAGCCGAGACAAGAGGAACAGAGGGACGACAGAAATGGCAGGAGGAGTTCCATGAAGAACTCTTATAGAACGAAGCACCTGATTTTTGCCTTGAAACCTATTGGGAGAATGATATTCTCTGCTTCGGTAAATATGAACTATTTTCAAATAGGAATGCCATGGTTTGGGTTCGATCGCTTGTGGCAAATGCACGGAGTGCGCCAAGAGATACCAAGCGAGTCCCTTGGGAAAGCGGCTTGACTTCCGTCGTCTCCACCGTTGAATATCGACGCGCTCCTTACAGAGGATGAGCAAAGTTCCAACCGGAACACTGGGATCCAACGAACAGCAACTCAGTGGAGAATTTCAGAGGGGTTTATGCCGAAGGAAAATAACTACACACCGCCAAACGAGATGCCGCCTGCTCCGATCCATCGCGTGTTAGAGGGGCAGAAGGCTTTGGTGACAGGATCGAGCAAGGGGCTGGGGCAGGCCATGGCGATCGGTTTTGCAAAGGCCGGAGCCGACGTGCTGGTGAACTACAGTTCTGACAGAGCAGGTGCGGAGGACACAGTTCGCGCTATCGAAGCTCTGGGGCAGAAGGCCATGCTCTTTCAGGCCGATGTCTCGGAGGAGGACGAGGTGCAGGCGATGTTTACCGCAATGTTCGAGACCTTTGGCAGGCTCGATATTTGCGTCCCGAATGCCGCCATTCAGTTGAATGCGCCGGTTGATGAGATGAGCATGGACCAGTGGCGACGCGTGATAGACGTCAACCTGACCGGCATGTTTCTGTGTGCGCGTGAGTCAATACGCGCCTTTAAGCGGCAGGGGATTGATCGCAGCATCTCGTTTGCCTGCGGAAAGCTGATCTTCATTAGCTCGGTGCATGATGTGATTCCGTGGGAAGGCCACGCGAACTATGCCGCGGCAAAGGGGGGGCTGATGCTCTTCATGAAGAGTCTAGCGCAAGAGGTCTCGCACCTGCGCATCCGCGTGAATTCGATCGCGCCCGGAGCGATTCGCACGCCGATGAATGTGGAGAAGCTGACAACACCGGAGCAATTCGAACAGCAGCTCTTGAACCTGATCCCGTACAAGCGTATTGGCGAGCCGGAGGACGTGGCGCGGTTGGCTGTGTGGCTCGCATCCGACGAGTCGGACTACGTGCAGGGAACCACGATCTACGTCGACGGCGGCATGCTGCTGTACCCCGGCTTCATCGGCGCAGGCTAGAACGCCGTGAGCGGGCGGGTAAAGATCACACAGGAGACGATCAAGGTGCTTAACGATGAGAGGCGAACGAGGATGAGGCGGGTGATGGAGGCTGAGCGCATCGACGTCCTGGTGCTGCGGTTGCCGGAGAATGTTCTGCTGCTGAGTGGGCATTGGCCCATGATAGGCGCTGCCTTCCTAATCTTTCCGCGCGAAGGACCGGCGACCTGCATTGTGCCCGCATGTTATCAGAGTGAGGTTGCGGGCACACTTGAGGACTGCGCGGCGAGCTTTTACGCCTACGGCAGTGCCGATGCTCCTGCACCAATGGCTACGGTCGCAACGCTGCTCGGGCGGCTTGCCACAGGTCGAGACTGGCGCCGCATCGGCTATGAGGGCAACTTCGAATTTGCCGCCCCGTCGTGGAATGCTGCCGAAGCGATGGTGCCAGCGGCCGCCACACTGTCCATGCTACAGAGTCTCTTCCCAAGCGCAGAGTTGGTCGATGTGACAGCGATGCTCACGATCGAGCGGCTCACCAAGACCACTTATGAGATCGAGCGGCTGGCCATCGCGAGCGAGATCTCGTGCTTCGCCATGGAGGCATTTCAGCAGGCGGTTGCGCCCGGTATCTCCGGCGTGGCGCTGGCGGCTTTGGTCGAGCAGGCTGCGATGGTGAAAGGCACAGGGTACCGCGGCAGCGTGCGCGTGCGCGCCTTTGCGCAAGTGACTACAGGCGACGCGGAGACAGCAGAGGCGCACCGCCCAAACATAATCTCCACGACACGACGGCTTGAAAATGGAGACTTCGCCGTGTTAGAGCTTGGCCTCGTCGCCGACGGCTACTGGGCCGATCGCACGCGTGTCAGCGTTGCGGGCACGCCGCGCGATGAGCAGGTGCGCATCTTCGAGACGGTCTGCCGAGCGCAAGAGGCGGGAGTCTCTGCAATGCGTCCCGGTGCGTTGGCCCGCGATGTCGACGAGGCAGCGCGCAGCATCATCCGCGACGCGGGTTACGGTGCGGAGTTTCCGCACATCACAGGGCATGGTCTCGGCTTCGGCTATCACGAGGCTGCACCGATCCTCGGGCCGCGCTCCTCTGATGTACTGCAGGAGGGCATGCTCTCTTCGGTAGAACCGGGAATCTACACTCGCGGGTTTGGTGGGTGCCGTATCGAAGATGACGTAGTTGTGATCGCAGACGGCCCGCTGGTGCTGGGGCCATTTCGCAAGGCGCTGCAGTGACGGACAGGCAGCGAAGATCGAGTTTAATGAGGAGCAGAGAGATGACAGCAACGGAGAGCGCCGTAATGGCCTACAAGAGCCATCTGCACGAGATGACGCAGACGACACCAACCGTTTTGTGGAACGACTCGGCCACGCTGTCGGAGCTTGAGTACGCCATCGAGCACGGAGGTGTAGGCGCGACGTGCAATCCTGTGATCGTTCTGGATGCGCTCAAGAAGGAGCCAAGCATTTGGAACGTGCGCGTGAAGGAGCTGGCGAAGGAGAACCCTACAGCCACGGAAGACGAGATAGGCTGGCTATTGATCGAAGTTATCTGCCGCACGCGCGCGAAGCTGCTTGAGACGGTCTTCCATCAGCACAAGGGGCGCAACGGACGGCTCTCTATCCAGACGGACCCGCACCTCTATCGCGACCCGAAGCGCCTTGAGGCACAGGCCATCCGCTTCAGCGGACTCGCGCCGAACATGATCGTCAAGCTGCCGGTCACCGAGGCGGGCGTGGCCGCCATCGAAGAGGTCACTTATCATGGCGTCAGTGTCAACGCCACGGCATGCTTCACGTTGCCCCAGTGCGTTGCCGTCGCCGAGGCGGTCGAGCGAGGACTGAAACGCCGTGAGAGCCAAGGTAAAGATATTTCCACGATGGGTCCCGTCTGCACCATCATGGTTGGCCGGCTCGATGACTGGCTCAAGGTCATTGCCGAGAAGAAGGACATCACAGTGGGCGAGCCCGGCTACCTGGAGTGGGCCGGCGTCGCTGTCTTCAAGAAAACCTACAGGTTGTACCAGCAGCGTGGCTATCGCCTGCGTCTGCTCTCAGCGGCCTTCCGTAACCATATGCACTGGAGCGAGCTGATCGGTGGCGATGTCGTCATCTCGCCACCGCATAAGTGGCAGGTGCGTTTCAACGCGAGCGATGTTTCTTGTATGAACCGCATTGACACGCCGGTTGACCCGAAGATCGTAGCCGACCTCGAAGCTCGTTTTCCTGATTTCGTGCGCGCGTATGAGGAGGGCGGACTCGCAATCGAAGAGTTCGACAGCTACGGCGCCATGGCGCGAACGATGCGAGGCTTCCTCGAGGCCACGCATGAACTGGCAAATATCGTGCGCAATATCACTCTGCCCAACCCCGACGTTTCGTTGTAGCGTCGTGTCGCTCCGGGGAGAAAATACGCCCCTTCTAGGTCCGGCCTTCGTGCTCATTTCAAGAGACGCTATGGATTTCTACCCCAGCGTGGGCATAGTCGTATCCACTCCGGCCCGGATGCTCTGTGACCAACGCGCAGTCATCGTCTTGATGCGCGTATAGAAGCGCATCGCTTACCTGCCGAATCGTAGGCCGCACCCATTAGAGCATCGGGCTTGGTCTAGATCGGCCTCTGGCATCACCACCATGTGGTTCTTAGCGCCGCTTCGACCTTCTGGCCGTCGATCCAGTGCTGATTGTGCGTGGAGATTCCTCTGAAGAAGAGAGCAGATCGGGTGTGGGAATCGTGTTTGCCACTGTTCCTTTCTTGTCCTGGGCCGTCTCAGTGGTGTGGTGAATGAATCGTTGTTTACGAGACACTTGAGCTCAGGCGAGAGGCAACCAGCGCATTACGTTCTGGTTGGCGATGGGATCATTACCATCGCGATACTTCACAAAGCCCTGGAAATGCGGTGTTGCGAGGTGCGCATCCAGGGCGGCCTGGTTGGTAAACTTCTCGTAGAAGAGAAATGTTCCCGGGTTCTCCGGTGACCGGTGCAGTTTGTACTGCATACATCCCGCCTCAGATTGCGTGGGAGCCACCAAAGCATGCAACTGTGCGGCAAGGTCTTCTTCACGCCCAGGAACCGCCTCGATCAATACACTCAATACCACCGGACCATCTACCATCTGTTCACTCTCCTAGTTGTTTTCTCACCGCTAATTTGAACGCTGGTTTATGTCGGCTGCATCCAGGCTTCGAGGATTATAGGATCACCAGCGGTCGTGAGCTGCTGCATCTGCTCGTGGCTCAACATTAGATCGAGCGCTTCTATGTTCTCCTTCAACTGCTCAATTCGGCTTCCAGCGATGATGGGCAGCACCGTCGGATGACTCTGGCGCATCCATGCGATGATGACTTGATTCAGACTTGCGTCGACCTCCGCAGCGACGGAATGAAGCGCGGCGAGCCGCTCGTCGGAGTCTGCTCCCGCGAACTGTGCTGGAAGCGGGCGTTCTGGACGCGTGTAGGCTCCTTGCAGCAACACTGAGTAGGCGATCAGCCCGATATCGTGCGCCTTCGCAAAGGCTTTCATGTCTTCGCTGATAAATATCTGCGGGCCGAAGTCCGAACCGTGCCTCGGCCTGAGGTAGGTGTAGCGTTGCTGCACAACGGAGTACTCCACCCAGCCATTGGTGCGGGCTATCAGGTTGGCCTCGGCCACGCGCCACACCGTGAGATTGCTGGCGCCGAGCAGGCGCACTTTGCCCGCCTTCACCAGCCGATTGAAGGCCGCCATCGTCTCCTCGAGCGGCGTGTCGTGATCGTCGCGGTGCGAGTAGTAGATGTCGAGCCTGTCGGTGCCAAGCCGCTTCAGGCTGCGCTCGCATTCGCGCTCGATCTCACTGGCGGTCAGGCCGCCTGCACTCTCGGGATAGTCGAAGCCTAGCTTCGAGGAGACCAGCAATCGGTCGCGGTTGCCGCGGTCCTTCAGCCAGGCACCGATCACCATCTCGCTCTCACCGCCTTTAAAGCCAGGAATCCAGCTCGCGTAGAAATTAGCAGTGTCGATCAGGGTGCCGCCACTCTCAAAGTAAAAATCCAGCAGTCGGAACGTCGTTTCGCGGTCGATTTTGCTGCCGAGGACGTCGCCTCCCATCGCCAGCGCACTGACTTCAACGCCGCTGTTTCCCAGTTGAACCTTCTCCATGTCGGCCTCTTAGCCCTAGTAGGACAGTTTGATGTACGTGGCGAGATAGACGCCGCCCAGCATCAGCAGGGCTCCCAACCCGTTGATCAGAGATATTCGCTGCACCGGTGAGCCAAGCCATCCGTAGTGTGACAGGATCATGCCTCCCAGCACCTGACCCGCGATGAGCGTCATAAACATGCCACGCGCTCCTACCTGCGGCTGCATCCATGCAATCGCAAAGACGAGGCACGCCCCGATAGCGCCTGCCGTCAGCAGCAACGGGTGCACTTGTCTCAGGCCGGAGAGTGCGCCGGACTGCCACCCGCTTGTACCGATCAGGATGGCCATTGCCGCACCGATCGTCCAAAAGACTGCGTTGGCGACGCGAGGATTTCCGATGCTTGCTCCAACCTTGCCATTCATGGAAAGATGCAGCGCCAAGACAATGCCAAGAAACAACCCAAAGACGTAAAAGATAGCCTTCAACGTGCTGCTCCCATCGATCGAAGTTTGGGCAGATGTGTTCAGTAAAGAAGGCGATTCTGGAATTCCGCGGAAGCCATTAAGTTCCTTCTTGAACTTGTTTCAAATGCTATTAGAACGAGCAAGTGTATACATGGCGCTGGAAACGGATGTCAAGAAGTTAAGCGTTGTTTTTTACGATCTCGTAGAGGCGGAACTTATACCCCATTCGTCAGGGCGCACTGCGCCCTGCAGACATACTTGTGCGCGGCCTGCTTACCGAAAGCTCGTCTTGCCGACGAACTCATGCGAGATGTAGTGAAGGGTTGGCGCCGATTTGCCCTGAAGGATTGGAAGCGAGAAGTTGAGCAGTTCCGGCCCGTAACGCTCCGCGTGGAACGAGACGGTGCCGATGCAGACGCTCTTCCTGTCGGCGATCACATCAAGGATCTCCCCGCTTCCTCCGTGCCCAACGACGGCGGCGTCGATCGAGCCGCGCGACGAGGCGATCGCCTCCACCGCGCCCAGTGCGCTCTCGTCGTTGATGCCCATCACCAATACCTTGCGTCCACGCCGCGAGCCGCGCAGGAAGGCCGCTGTTGCGGTGCGGGACATGTTCTCTTCGCCACCACCGTCGACTTGGTGAACGATGTTCTTTGGCAGTGCGCCCAGGCGTTCTTCCAGGCCGCGAATGACTCCGACAGTGCGGCTGTGCGTTGTACGTCCGGCAAGGGGAGATTCGAGTATAAGTACGGCGTCAGGTTTTCCCTTCCACATGCGTGTGGCGTAGTCGGCTAGCGCGACGCCCGCAGTAACCCCAGCGCGGAAGTTGTTCACTCCGAAGTAGACGGTGCCGTGGTGAGGATTGACGATGGAGAGCAGTGGAATTCCCGCGCGTGCAAATGTGTCGGAAATGATCGGTGCGGCCTGCTCGGAGAGCTGAAATTCGATAGCAAGGTCGATCTTCTGCCGCGCCATCTCCTCTGCGTTGCGGATCGCCGTGTCGGGATTGCGGTCATTGTCCCATAACATAAGGTTGATCCCGGCCGCTGCTGCCTCCTTCTCGATGCTCGCTTGAATCTCCGTCGCAATGGAGATGTGTCGGGAGAGGTTTGCGAAGCCGAAGGTCAGCTTTTTGCGCATACGGCTGAGACGGTACTGGCGGCCCGTCTGCGATAGATAGTCGCGCAACACGAGCGTGTGCAGAATGCGGTACGCTGTTGTGTGGGCGATGCCTGTCCGACGAACAATCTCTTCCAGCGTAAGGCTTTCGTTGGCGGTGTTGAAGCAGTCCAGAAGATCGATGGTTTTCCCAATAATGGGTACCCAGTACTTATCGACCCGACGTGACTTCTCCTCATTCAGGCTCTCTGCATGGTTCTTCATCGATCGGCGTTGATCCTCTGCGGAATGGTAACAAACGAAAAGAGCTGAGTCTCCTCAGAAGAAGAAGGCGCGGGCCATCCGCCAACGGGGGGAACCTCTGCCTATATGAGGCGAAATCGGTGGGGCAACGGTTCAGTCTCCCAGTGGATACATCAGTACCTTCACCGCCTTCTTCGTCAGACAGAGGTCAAAGGCCTGCTCCCACTCAGTGATGGGAAGCTTTGCCGAGATCATGTCATCGAAGCGGATGCGCTCCGTAGCATAAATCTCCATCATGCGTCGCCACGTGTTGGCGGTGTAGCAAACGGAGCCAGCCATCTTTAGTTGCTTATAGAAAATCATGTCGATGGGGAATTGGATCTCCTTCCCGCAGATGGCAACCTGCGTATAGTGACCCATCGGCCGTAGCGATTCGAGGCAGCCACGCACTGAGGCGGCAACGCCCGCGCACTCGAGCGCGACATCAGCGCCACGTCCTTTGGTAAGCTCTTTCACTGCGGTGGCAAGGTGCTGCCCGCCCACGTTGACCACGGCATGCGCGCCATAGCGCAATGCGGCAGCAAGACGTTCATCGTCTCCCGTGGCTCCAGCGACGATCGTCTTGACCCCTGCCGCTACCAGCAGCTTCAGGCAGAGCAGCCCGATCGGCCCCGGCCCCGAGACAAGTGCCGTGTCGCCGAGCCGCACCGGCGTCATCTCTTCCACCGCCTGCACCGCAGCGGCAAAGGGCTCGCTCATCGCGGCCTCTGCTAGGCTGAACGAAGGCGGGACCTTGTAGATTTGGTCCGGTCGCAGCAGAACATAGCGCGTAAACGCTCCATTCACACCGTGGCCCATGCCGCGCCGTCGCGAGCAGAAGATGAAGTATCCCATGCGGCAGTACTCGCATTCCCCGCACGTGACGGCAGTCGCACCCAGTCCGGCGATGCGGTCCCCCACGGAGACCGTCTCCACCTCGCTGCCCACCTCGATGACAGTCCCCGAAAACTCATGACCTAAGATCACTGGAGGATAGTTCTTGAATGTATCGTGCAACACGTGAAGGTCAGTCCCACACACTCCACAGTATGCAATCTCAACCTTCACCTGCCGGCTTCCGCACTGTGGTTCCTCAACGTCGATCACTTCGACGTTACCATTGCCCGCAGCGTACTTAACTAAGGCTTTCATTGACTCTCCAAGCCAGCAGATGTCAAAAGGACATCTACCGGAAACATGATGTTGCTGAAACTGCAGCTTTTCAAGCGAACTAGACGAGCGCGGCGTTTCAAGCAGGGCTTAGATATGGCTCTCAATGTCAAAGGCTTGATTGATGCCCGATGAGACCTCAGACGAATAGATAACGCGATGTCTAACTCACTGTTCTCTAATACCTTCGTCACTCGCACCTCGTTGCTATTGATCTCGACATCGCAATCTTGCCTTTCAGGAATTCAACCGACGCTCGCTGAAGCCGTTATTTGCCACAATGCCATTCATGAACTAGGCCTTCTAAGCGACAACTGATTAGAAGGCCATGCCATAGCTTGTCAAGAAGTTTGAAAAGTCTAATTTTCCAGTTTGAACTTTAAGCAATATCCACCAAAAGGATACGGTAGACCAAGAAAGTTTATAGCTTTTTCGGTTCAATAGAAGACTTTCTAAGTTCATATCGGAACTATCAATAACCTTGTTTAGCAAACCATTTCTTCGCTGGGACGAATGCACGGTGATATGCAGACCGAGAACATCCACTTGAAACAGGAGCGTATCGTGGTTCGAAAAGGAAGACAGATTCGTGCCGATAAGCGAGCGCATGAAGGCTATGTTGCTGGCTGGTGCGGATAGAAAAAAGAGGTTGTCTTCCCATCCTCGCTTTCGGAGTCTGGGTATCTCACGACGATTGTCCAAGCTTTTAAGCTGCTCTAGGAAAGAGGATGGCTGGGTAAGAAACGGTGTCCGTTATTCAGCGTCGCACATCTGTGACACCCTACACGATGGAGAAGAGGCGCAAACCCTCGTAGTAAGAAGGTCGATGGGGCATTCCGATCTGAAGCCGATGGAGCTGTATCAGCACCAGGAATCGAAACCTTTTGCGGAGGGGGACCAATCCACGCAGTCGAGGAAAAAATTTTGTCAGGTTTTTGAGAAACGCATGAAGCAAGCGATTCGGAATCTATATCTGGCTGACCATTAAGGAGATAAGTGGTGGACGCGGTAGGGATCGAACCTACGACCAGTCGATTAAGAGTCGAATGCTCTACCAGCTGAGCTACGCGTCCAGGTGTGTTTCTTTCCTCGGGGAGAGGATCGTCAGGCGAGAACCGGTTCCGGCTGCAACCACTCGACTTATTTAGGATAACACAGCCTGCAGGATTGTGAATGTCCTGCAGGCTGTTCTTCAGCCGACAAAATCGACATGGGCGCGATGTGGAATGATGCCGCGATCGTAGCCCATCTCAAGCAGCTTACGAATGGCTTCGCGGCCATCCTCGCCGTAGTTCAGCGTGCGTTCGTTGACGTACATCCCGACGAAACGGTTTGCGAGTGACGGATCGAGATCGCGGGCAAATTGCATGGCATAGGCAAGGGCCTCTTCGCGGTGATCGAGAGCGTGCTGAATGCTGTTGCGCAGAGCATGGGTGGCCATTTCCATGATTTCCTGACCGAGCGAACGACGGATGGCATTGCCTCCCAGGGGGAGAGGGAGGTTGGTCTGTTCGCGCCACCACTGTCCGAGGTCTAGGAGCTTCACGAGGCCATCCTTCGCGTAGGTCAACTGGCCTTCGTGGATGATGAGACCGGCGTCGAATTCGCCTGCGGTGACGGAGGGAATGATTTTGTCGAAAGGAACGACGGCATATTCGATGTCAGGCGCAAAGAGGCGGAGAGCGAGGAAAGCTGTGGTCAGGGTGCCAGGAACAGCGATGCGAGTTTTTTTAGCCTCGGCGAGGTTGAGCTTGGGGTTGGCTACGATCATGGGACCGTAACCTTCGCCTACGCTGCCGCCACAGGCCATCAAGGTATAGCTGTCCTGAAGGTAGGGATAGGCGTGGAAGGAGATCGCGGTTACGTCGTAAAAGGTCTCGTTGATGGCCTTGTGATTGAGGGTCTCGATGTCAGTGAGCACATGAGAGAACTTGTAGCCGGGAACCCGGACCTTGTTCGTGGCAAGGCCGTAGAACATAAATGCGTCGTCGGAGTCCGGGCTATGGGCGATGCTGATCTCTTGAACTGCAGTTTGCGGGGAAGTCATGATGCAGCGTTCCTCTGGGAGTAATGGGACAGGGTGAGGGATGTGCCAACAACGCCCATCCCGAGGGAGACGGGGTATTTCAGGCGCGGCGCCAGTGTTCGATGGAGGCTGCGAGTCCTGCAGCCGCAGCGATCTTTACGGCTTCACCCGGAAGGAATGGAGCTATGGACATGGTCCACACACCGGATGCGCCGAGGTGAAGAATCTGCGCGATCCACAGGGAGCCGCAGGCAAAGAGGACGAAAGTAGCAAGTGCACAGGCAATCGCGGCACGGGTGTATGTCGAGCCCAGGCGAAGCGAGCGAAAGACCGACCCTGCAGTTGCGGCAACGAAGGGATAGGAGAGAAGGTAGCCGCCGGTGGGGCCGAGCAGCTGGACGATGCCGCCTGTGGAGTGCGGATTGAACATCGGCAGCCCCAGGACTCCTTCCGCTAGGTAGAGGGCCATGGCGGAGAAGCCTGCCGCAGGGCCTAGAAGGAGGCCAACGAGCAGCACGCCGAAATTCTGAAGCGTCAGTGGCACGGGAGTGAAGGGAAGCGGAATGGAGACGTGCGCACAGGCTGCCACGAAGAGAGTCGCGGCAAAGGAGATCGTGATACGGCCGAGGCCGGTTTCTGAGAGCGCGCGGGAAGGGTGGTGTGTGAGACCGGATGAATCGGGAAGAGCGGATTGCATAGAGGCGGATCCTTTCGCTAGAAGCGCTTCGATAAAGCTTTGGAGGTGCCGGCTACCGGATGCAGAGGATAAGGGACTGCTGCCTGTACCTGGTTCGAGCTGGCCCGTTGGTTGGATTCAGCGGCTCTATAAACCATCCGGGGAGACCGGCGACGGCTCATGGAACCGTCTCGTTCGTTTGTGGAGGGATCTGCAGCAGCGGGTGAGGACGGGATCCAGTCTTTCTTCGCGGTAATGGACTTTACGTTTTGATGGGAGACGAGACGCGACGAACGTGGTGTGCCATATTGAGCCGCTGCATACAGATGTTCGGAGAATTCCGGTTCAGGAGGAGCTTGCGGACGATTTCGGCGACTGTCTCGCACATGATGAACGATTGCGGCCCCGGCCCCAATAAGGACAAGGAGAGACGCGATCGAGATCATGAATAGAATATGCACCTCCACAAGGATACCAAGCGGGGAAGCGTTCGTGCACCTTATTCGTCTATCCGGGGCGATAGGAATAAGGGGTGTTCGGAAAGGGAACCAGGCTCGTTTTGAAATGAGATGAAATGACAGTACGAACTAGGTACATCGAGAAGAGATAGTCATTTTCCACTTGACGGTGTTCCTTGCGGAAATTTGTACTTTCTTATAGATGAGCCACGCAAACGCAAACCGGAACGGACGAACAGATCACGGAATTGTGATCCGCCTGTTTCTGGCTGCTGCCGGCGGATGGAGGCGGTGGGCAACCGTGGCGGCGGCGGTGCTTGCGATCGGGCTTGCTTATCACGTCGTCTTCGGGCAAAACGGTTTGACCGCTTATGAAAAGAAGAACCGGGATGCCCGGATGCTAGATGGCCGTCTGAAGGATCTTCAACACGAAAACGAAATGCTCAAGGGACATGTCGATCGGCTGAAGGATGATCCCAACGCAATTGAGCATCAGGCGCGTGAGGAGCTTCACTATACGCGGCCCGGAGAGGTGATCTATACGCTCCCTGCAACTTCGAGCGCATCCTCAACGCCTTCACCGAAGGGCGCTCGGTAGATTTTCTACCCCGCATCACAGGATTTTGCCAAGAGCCGGCTGCGTGTTTCGCACCAGCATCGATTGACACACATCGGCCTTCCCTCCTATGCTTTACGAAGTTGACCTCATCATGATCACCCGCGATACACATAATGTGACGGATCTACTCTGTCCTACGCTGGCTGCTCTCTGCGCCTTCTGTTCCTGTTGTCGCTGATCCCTGTGTTGCGTTTCGAATCTCTCTAAAATCAGCTCCGAACAATGAGTTTCACCTGCGTACCTGTCGGTATCGCGCGAAAAAACCATATGTTCGCTCCCACCACATACGGAGACATCTGTGTCCTTTGGTAAGGTATTTCTTCTTTTAGCGTTCATTCTGGTCATCTCACCATTTTCAGTACTTGCCCAGGTCGATACGGGAGCGATTGTTGGAACCGTTGTAGACAGTCAGCAGCAGAGACTTGCCGACGCTACGGTCATTCTTAAACGAGAATCGACCGGCGTCGAGCGAACGACGAAGTCGGATCAGGATGGCAACTTCAGCTTTTCTCCTGTTGGTCTCGGGTCCTATTCCGTGGCCGTGGAGCATGAGGGCTTTGAGCGCTATGTGCGGACGGGAATTTCGATCAGCGCGCAGACGACGGCACAGGTGGATGCAACGCTGCGTATTGGCGAGGTGACGCAATCGGTAGAGGTTGCGGCGGGCGCTCTCCTGCTGGAGACTCAGACCTCGTCGCTACAGCAGGTAGTCAATGCGCGGAGTGTTACGGACCTTCCTTTGAGCGGACGAAATGTGGCGTTTCTTGCTCAGACCGCTCCAGGGGTCACCTTCGCGCAGGCGGATTCACGCGGGCTTTCTGCGAGCGGATCTTTCAGCGCGAATGGTGCGCGTCGAGGGCAGAACGACTATCTGCTGGATGGCATCGACAACAATGCGGCGATTGCCGATTACGTGAATCAAACTCAATACGTCATCATGCCACCGCCGGATGCCCTGCAGGAATTCGTGGTGCAGACGAACAATTATTCGGCGGAGTTTGGTCACTCTGCCGGGGCGGTCCTCAACGTCTCCACAAAATCTGGAGGCGATGCATTCCACGGATCTGCATGGGAGTTCCTTCGGAATGAAGTGCTCGATGCGCGCAATTACTTTGCCACGGCTCCGAAAAAACCGGCTTACCGGCAGAACCAGTTCGGCTTTGCGGTGAATGGTCCGGTTATTATTCCGAAGATTTATAACGGTCGCGGCAAGACATTTTTCTTCTTCGATTATCAAGGGACGCGCATTGCACAGGGTAGCAGCAAGGTCGTGACCGTTCCTACTGCAGCACAGAGATCGTCAGGTTACACAAACTTCGCTGACCTAATCGCCCTACAGGGTGGGACGCGGACGGACGCTCTTGGAAGAGTATTTCCGGTGGGAACCATCTTCGATCCAGCAACAAGCCGCGCTGTGACGTCCGGCGACGTTGATCCTACGACCGGTCTTGCGGCCACCTCCAGTGGTTTTGTCCGCGATCCCTTCTATCAAGGGCCGATTGTGGGGCAAAGAAACTTTACCGGCGATGCGCAGAAGGTTTTGCTGAACCAATTGCCCGCGAACCGGCTCAATGCTTCGGCCATCGCATTGTTGAATCTTTATCCGTCGCCGACGGGGACGGCGCTGATCAACAACTACAGTTCATTTCCTTCTGTCACGACCAATAGCGACGGATTGGACCTCCGCATCGACCAGCACTTCGGCGAGCAGGACTCCGCATTTGCGCGTTACAGCTATCTCAATACGGATCAACTTAATCCGGGACCGTTTACAGGAGTTGCCGATGGTCAGTCCAGTCGTCCTGGCAACGGTGCGACGCAGGCCCAGAACGTTGCTCTGAGTGAGACCCACATCTTTACCTCCCGCCTGGTCAACGAAGCGCGGTTTGGATATAGCCGGGTGGTGGATATTCGCCGTCAACCTTTTGCCGGGGAGTCTGGCCTCCCTGAACAGTATGGTATAGGAGGGATTCCGCAATTTGCAGGCAATGGCGGCCTTCCTTCGCTTTCATTCGGGAATCTGGCGAACCTCGGTCAATCCGGCTCTTTGCCGAGCAACAAGGCGAGTAATATCGTTCAACTCTCCGACAATGTCACGATCTCACGCAACCGCCATGTACTCCGCACGGGAGTTCTCTATCAGGACATCTCCTATCCGACGTCGACACCTTCGTCGTCGCGAGGCTCTTTCGGATTCAACGGAATTTATACCTCTGTCGTCAATCAGACGGATAGCTCGACCGACCGGGCGCAGTTCCTTCTGGATCCGAAGGCCAGCACGGTCGCAGGAGGAATCAATAACGTAGGTGGAGCGAATAGCGTGAGTGCGTCGAACTTTCCGCTCATCAGCAATCTGCACCGATGGTACATGGGACTCTATGTGCAGGATGACTGGCGCGTGACGCCAAAGCTCAGCGTAAACCTTGGTCTGCGCTGGGAGTACTATGGCGTCCCCAAAGAGCGCGACGGGCGCCAGGCGAACTTTATTCCTGGACCCTCGAGCGATCCCAGAGTGGGGGCAACTTTCTTGATACCGGCATCCCAGGCGGCGAATGTGCCTCAGCAATTCCAGACTTTGCTGGCGAAAGACAATATCGCTTTTGTGACAACCAACAATGAAAACCTGGGAACGACACAGAAAAAGAACTTCGCGCCTCGCTTTGGCCTTGCGTACCAGGCGAACACTCGGACTGTGGTTCATGCAGGATTCGGCCTGTTTTATGGCGGGTATGAGAACTATGGACTCAGCGCCAGCCCGCCGGCGAATTTTCCCTTCAATATTGCGACGAGCTACTCCTCGGCAAACTCCGTGACGCCGTTGACTCCGGACAACTCCGTTGGAAGCATCGCCAATGGATTGCTGAATGTTCCATTGACTGCAGCGAATGCGAACCTGACCAATATCAGTCTGCTTGGGCGCCAGTATGACTGGAAGAGCGCCTACAGCGAGGCCTACAATCTCCAGGTGCAATATCAATTGAGTGCGACGACAGTGTTCAAGGTCGCCTATGCGGGCTCGGTATCCAGACATCTCCAGACGCCGATCAACACGAATACCCTAAACGCTGTACTTTCTCCGACGGCAAATGCGCAGACCAACAGCTTCTTTCCTGACTTCGCACGCGGAGGCGCTTTTATTACCCCTTCAGGGGCCACGAACTACAACGGCCTTCAGCTCGACATCACCCGCCGATGGGGCCACGACCTCACTCTTGATGCGAATTACACGCGATCGAAGTGCCTGGGGAATGCGCGCGATCAGCTGGATAACACGATCGGCAGCTATCGTGCTCCTTATGTTCCCGGTGCCGGAATCGGCTTCGATTATGCGCTCTGCGATACGGATGTCCGCAACATCTTCCATACCAGCGGCGTGTATGAGTTGCCTCTCGGACGCAATCAAATGTTTCTGACTCAGGGACTTGCCTCTGCAGTTGCAGGAGGATGGTCGCTGCAATGGATCGCGACAGTGCAGGATGGACAGCCGTTTACCGTTGCGTGCAGCGCAACGACCGCGGCGGGGCTTGGATGCAACGCACTCAAAGTTTCAGGACAGAGCCCGTATACGGATTCGAATAAAGTGGCTCATTTTTTGAATGCGTCGGCATTTGCCAACCCTTCTTCTGCAGCGACGGGTCTTGCCGCTCTGGGTGGTTCGCCGACGCAAGTGGCGGGCCCTGCTTATCGAAGACTGGATCTCTCACTCTTTCGTAAGATTGCCCTTGCCGAACAGGTTCGGCTGGAGCTTCGCGTTGAGGCATTCAACATCACCAACACCCCGAATTTCTCTGCACCGGATACCTCTAAAGCGGGAAATTTGAACTTCACCTCACCCTCAACCTTTGCCTCAATTACGAGTACCCGCGATAACTCAAGGCAATTGCAGTTTGCTGGAAAAATTTACTGGTAGGAGCATGGGATGTCAGAAAACACACAAAGTCGCCGGTCGTTCTTCAAGGGAACGATGGCGGCGGCGATGGCCGCAGCGGTTCCGGCCTCAGCAGAGGCGCAGCGGAAAGCAGCTGCGCATCTACCGGCGAAGAAGCCGAACATTATTCTTTACCTTGCGGATCAGTTTCGCTGGGACTTTGTGGGAGCGAATGGGCGCAATGGATCGACCCGTACTCCGAACATCGACGCGCTTGCTGCGAGGGGAAAGAATTTTACCCACACGGTGACGAATCAACCTGTCTGCGCACCTGCCCGCTCGGTGTTGTTTACAAGTCGGTATGCGACGGAGACGGGGGTTTGGCATAACGGGCTGGAGCTGGATAAGTCTCTGCCAACGCTCGCGGGAGAGCTACGCAAGGCCGGTTATACCTCGAACCTGATTGGGAAGTGGCACCTGGCTCTCGAGAATCCAAAACAGGGAGGCGATCCAGGTCCGGTGAAGGCAGAGGATCGCGGAGGCTTCCTGGATCTGTGGGAAGGTGCGAATGCACTGGAGCATACTTCGCATCCTTACGAGGGAACGATCTGGGATCAGAACAATCAGCCGATCACATACAAAGATGAATACCGTGTCGATTTCCTCACGGATCGAGCGGAGCGCTTCCTCCGACAGAAGCAAGAGAAGCCTTTCTTTCTTTTCATCTCGCAGCTTGAACCTCATCAGCAGAACGATATGCAGAGGCCGGTTGCGCCCAAGGGAGCCGCGGCGCGGTTCGTCAACTCTACTGCTCCTGAAGATCTGCGCGCGCTGCCTGGAACCTGGCAGGATCAGCTGCCGGATTATTATGGATGCATTGAAGCCATCGATTCTTCCGTAGGCAGACTTCGCCGTGTTCTGGAGGAAGAGCATCTCGCCGAAGATACAATCTTCGTCTTCATCAGCGATCATGGCTGCCACTTCATGACGCGAAACCAGGAGTATAAGCGGAGCACGCATAACAGCTCCATCCGGGTTCCGCTGATCATCGACGGCCCTGGATTCCATGGAGCGCAACAAATCCCTGAACTCGTAGGGCTGATCGACCTTGCGCCGACGCTATTGGAAGCGGCAGGAGTTTCTGTGCCGCCCACGTGGAAGGGGCACAGCTTTCTTTCGTTGGTTAATGATTTCGAGGCACGGCAGAAGTGGCCGAATCAACAGCTGATTCAGATCAGCGAGTCGATGACAGGTCGCGCGATCCGGACCCCGGACTGGACCTACTGCGTTGCCGATTTATCAGGCAGTACCAAGGAAGCGGCAGCGAAGACGTATCACGAGTACCAGTTCTACGATCAACGAGCTGACCCGCACGAGCTGGTCAATCTTGCGGGAAGAAAAGAGTATCGCGAGAAGGCGGGTGAGCTACGGGAGCAGTTGAAGAAGCTATTGGCGGACGCCGGTGAAGCGGAACCAGAGATTGTGCCGGCCAAGCTATATCCTTGATCGATTGGATACGGAGGCGGGTTGCAAGGCATTCAAGCGCTTGCAACTCGCCTTCGTGAAATCTATTTCTTGTACTCGTAAGGCTTGGTATTGACGGGCTGGTTATAGCGAATATTGGCGTACGTCGCGGTGCGGTAGTCCCCTGATGGCGTAAAGAACTGCTGCTTGAGCGAGATGCCGCGATTGAGATCGACCCAGATGACGACGTGACTGAACATGTTGCGAACATTTGAATCTTTGGAGACGAGGTCGAGTTTGGTAGTAGAAATCGTTGCGCTGCCGTCGGGAAGTGGCTCAACGCCGAGATCGGTAATGGTCCAGGCTTTCGCAAGATCGGAGCCGCTTCCTCCAAAGCCGAGAGTCAGGAAGCTCTCGTATTGAGCTTTATTCTGTCCAGCGGTATAGATCTTGAGGTCTTTCGTGCCGGGGTCGAAGAGGGCGAGCTTGCCGTCTTTATAGGATAGGAATTTCGCGGCTGGCGGGAGAATCTTCGCTCCCATCTCGAGCTTCACGCCGTTCTTCTTGAAAAAGATATTCCCATGCTGGGTTGTGGTTTCCTTGACCACAAGTTCATAGAAATCCCATTGGAAGTCGGCCTCAGCGGATTTGAAACGGGCGCTGGCGGTATCCATCTGGCGCAACGCCTGGTCAAGCTCACCGGGTTTGACCTGTGCGGGCAGGGTGAGGGGAGAGGCGAGAAGAACGAGAACGGCCAATCGGCGAATGGTCATGCGATATAAGTTCTCCGAGAAATTAGATGCAGAGCGCGCATGTCTTCTAGCTGGGACTCGTGCAATTTTTGCATCTGCATGGGAAGACTAACGAGTAATCCAGGCGTCATAGGCGATGATTTTGCCCTGAGCATCGCGAACTGCCTCGTAATGCTCCAACGTGACTTCGCCAGCGATCGGTTCTATGACGCGCAGGATCGCGGAACGGATGGCGGAATCGCTCTTATCGCCGTCGAGGGATTGCTGGATATCATCGGCGCGAATCTGATAAAGGAAGCGGCTGGCATCACCGACATTTCCAGCCTCCTTGACTAGCACCTCGGAGGAGTGGAGAGCAACTGTCTCAACGGGGCGATCCTTGAAGTCGATGAACCGAGGGCCGAGGAAGAGAAAGAGAAGGATGAGCGTGACCATGACGTCATAATGAAAGCTGCCGCGTTCATAGGTCCACCAGAAATAGGATCGCAAGGTTTTGAGCATCGGCTAACGTTCCTCAAGGGGGAAAGCCCCTTTGGTCAAGTTGCAAGGCGAGGCTAAGACGGTACTCATGATAAAACACGCAAAGCTCATCCAATTCGCTCCTGCTTCGTAATGACGGTCTGGCCGTTCATATACGGAATGAGCGCTTCAGGTACGCGGATCGAACCATCGGACTGCTGATAATTTTCCAGAATAGCGAGATAGGTGCGTCCGACGGCGAGACCGGAGCCATTCAAGGTGTGCAGGTACTCGGATTTTTTTGCCCCGGCTGGCCGGAACCGAATGTTGGCGCGCCGCGCCTGAAAGTCTCCGAAGTTAGAGCAGGAGCTGATCTCGCGATAGAGATCCTGCCCGGGAAGCCAGACCTCCAGGTCGTAGGTCTTCGAGGAGGCAAAGCCCATATCACCGGTAGAGAGCAGCATGCGGCGGTAGGGAAGTCCGAGACGTTCAAGGACCGTCTCAGCGTGACGGGTTAAAGCTTCGTGCTCTTCATTTGATTTTGCAGGCGTGGTGAACTTGACCAGCTCGACCTTTTGAAACTGGTGCTGCCGGATCATCCCACGAACGTCTTTGCCGTAGCTTCCAGCTTCACTACGGAAGCAGGGGGTGTAAGCACAGAAAGAGACGGAGAGTTGAGACTCGTCGAGGGTCTCGTCGCGAAACAGGTTCGTCACGGGCACTTCGGCGGTCGGAATGAGCCAATGGTCGCCATCCTGAAGCTCGCCGGGAGCGTAGGCGCCTTTGTCGTCGCAGTGGAAGAGGTCCTCTGCAAACTTGGGGAGCTGGCCGGTGCCGAAGAGCGAGCGGGAGTTGACCATGTACGGCGGAAGAATCTCGGTATAGCCGTGCTCGCGGGTATGGAGGTCGAGCATGAAGTTGGCTAGGGCGCGCTCGAGGCGGGCGCCGGCGCCAAAGTGGACGACGAAGCGGGAGCCGGAGATCTTGGCAGCGCGATTGAAGTCCAGAATGTTAAGGGCTTCGCCGAGCTCCCAGTGCGGTTTGGGAGTGAAATCGAATGACGGCTTTGTGCCCCACAGTTTTTCTTCGCGGTTCGCGTGCTCGTCGGCCCCTACAGGAACGTCGTCCTGGGGGAGATTGGGGATCGTCTGGAGGATGGCTTGAAGACGCTCGTCGGCAGCGGAGGCCCGGGATTCAAGCGATTCGACCTCGACCTTGAGTGTGCGAGTCTCTTCGGTCTGTGCTGAGGCGTCTTCGCCGGCCTTGCGAAGGCGGGCAATCTCCTCGGTAAGCTTATTGCGCCGGGCCTTGAGGGTTTCGACCTGAGTGATGGCTTCGCGGCGTTCGCGGTCGATGGCGGTAAAGTCGCCGAGGGCAGCAGCAGGGTCCATGCCACGGGCGCGCAGTTTTTCCTCTATAACGGACAAGTTTGCCCGGACAAATGCAAGGTCAATCATTTGAGTCTTATTTTAGCGGGTTTGTATGAGGCAGGCGGGATTCCATCATGTCAGTGAAATGTAGGGTCTTGTAGGACTACAAAGCGTTACTCTAAAACAATGCGTACTTTTGCCTCCGTTCTTCTGATTCTTGCCCTTCTTTTGCCGGGTGCGGCCCCCATGTATGGCGATGCATATCATGCAACACCGAAGCTGGTGGTAGTTCTGGTAATCGACCAGTTTCGGGGAGATTATCTGGATCGCTACCGCGATGACTTCAAGACGCCGAATGGCTTCAACCTGTTTTTGAAAAAGGGCGTTCACTTTACGGATTGCTACTACGACTACGCCAACCTGGTAACGGCGGCAGGGCACTCCACGATTGGAACGGGAAGCTATACCGATGGGCACAAAATTCCGGTCAACGAATGGTGGGAGCCGGATACGGATGGGAAACTCCGTTTCGTTACATCTGTGAGCGACGACCGGTACAAGCTGGTAGGCATGCCGGAGGGTGAGGCGACCTTTCCGGGAGCCTCGCCACACAGGGAAGCGGCTTCGACACTTGGCGATGAATTGGAACTGGCGACACAGGGACGGGCCAAGGTGTTCGGCGTCTCTTTCAAGGACCGCGCGGCGATCCTGACTTCAGGCCATGCGACCAAGGGCGCTTTCTGGACGGATCACGATTCCGGGGCGTTTATCACATCGAGCTACTGGATGCCGGAGTTGCCGGCTTGGGCGAAGACGTTCAACGCGAGTGATGAGCGAGCGAAGGCGCGGCAGGCGGCGGGAGTTCCAACGGGAAACTTCTACGAAGAAGTAGGCCAGAAACCGGCCGCGGTCCAGTACATGATGGATTTCGCGAAAGAACTGGTGAAGAACGAGAACCTGGGCAAAAACGGCGTGACCGACATGTTGACGGTATCGATCAGCAATACCGACATTCTGGGACACAAAGTTGGGCCGGATTCGCCGAAGCAGCGCGAGATGATCGATGCCGTGGATGTCTCCCTCAACGATTTCTTCACGTTCCTGGACAAGGAGGTGGGGCTTCAGAATGTAATTGTGGCCCTATCTGGCGACCATGGGGTGGCTCCTACAGTACGAGCAGCGAACGATGCTCAGATGCCATCGACGGCGGTGAAAGGTGCTGCGCTCCTGAAGGGACTGGAAGCAAGCCTCGACAAGAAGTGGCCGGTGAAGAAAGGCGAAAAATACGTTCTTGGCGGCCAGTATCCCTATATCCAGCTGAACCAGAAGGCATTCGAGGCAGCCCACCTGAGTGAGCTGGAGGCAGAGACAGCAACCGCGGAGATGCTGGAAAAGCTACTAACTGAGGACGGCGAGAAGCTGGCGGTGCAGAGTTCCAGGCAGTCTACCCCTGTTGGCCGCGAGGCCGATCCCCTGAGCCTGGGAAGCGTGTATCCGGTCGCGAAGATGAGGTCTGGAGAGATCCCCGATACGGAGTTGGGGCGGAGGATCCTCCATAGCTACTCCCCCTACGTGGGATGGGCCGTCTTCCTGAATTTCAGCGCCTTTCAGTTTCCGGGCAACGAGGACGGGGCGACCCATTACTCCTCCTTTGCATATGATCGTCATGTGCCCTTGGATTTCTACGGGGCGATGTTCATTCCCGGGACGTATCACGATCGCGTTGCCCCAGTGGATATCGCGGCGACATTTGCCTCGATTCTGCGCGTGAACCAACCCTCAAGCATCGAAGGCCGTGTGCTGACGCAGGTCATGAAGCAGGACACGGGGAACGGTACGCCAATGCATGGCCTTTCCCACACGGCGCATAAGGAGCAATCCAGGTGAGCACGCACGAGCCGGATATGAAGGTGAGCGTAGCGGGAGTGGAGCTGCGCTCTCCGGTTATTGCGGCCAGCGGGACATTCGGATACGGGGTTGAGTTTGAAGAGATCGTCTCTCTCGACCGTATCGGCGCGTTTGTGACCAAGGGGCTCTCGAAGGAGCCGATGCCGGGAAATCCCACGCCGAGGATCATCGAAACATCGGCGGGAATGATCAACGCAATCGGGCTCCAGAATATGGGTGTACGCCCATTTTTAGAGGAAAAGCTGCCGAAACTGCGCCAGATAAAAGGCGCGGTTGTGATTGCGAACATCTTCGGCTATACGGTGGAGGACTGCCTTGAGGTCATCCGGACCCTGAATGACGCCGAAGGCATAGCGATGTACGAGCTGAACGCGAGCTGCCCGAATACAAGTCATGGAGGGATGGTCTTTGGGACCGATCCGGAGCTGCTGAAGGAGCTGGTATCCCGGACCAAAGAGGCTGCCAAGCGTCCCTTGATGGTGAAGCTGTCGCCGAATGTCACCAGCATCGCGCAGATGGCACGTGTGGCGGAGGCGGCGGGGGCAGATGCCATCTCCCTCGTCAATACGTTTGTTTCTCTTGCGATTGATATAGAGACGAAGCGGCCCAGGATTGCGAATGTGACAGGCGGGCTTTCTGGTCCTGCGATCAAGCCGATTGCCGTACGGATGGTCCACGAGGCCTTCAAGGCGGTGAAGATTCCAGTAGTTGGTATGGGCGGGATCGTTCGTGCCGAAGATGCGGTGGAGTTCATGATGGCTGGCTCTAGTGCGGTACAGGTCGGAACGGCTAGTTATGCGGATCCGCGGGCTGTGGAAAACATCGCAAATGGGATGAAGAAGTGGTGTGCCTCCCACCAGGTGGAGCAAGTGCGGTTACTGACAGGGGCGGCGGAGCTTTAGGAATTCCGCGCTGTGCGATGGACGGCGCGGTTAAAGACAGGACATAAAATAGAAGGTGATGACTTCACATAGTGCTCCTTCCGCTGTTTCGGTAGATCTTCGTCCTGTTCGCCGCGCTCTTCTTTCCGTTACCGATAAGACCGGCCTTGTTGAGTTCGCCCGCGCATTGGCTGACCATGGAGTCGAGCTGGTTTCGACTGGTGGAACCGCGAAAGCGCTGCGTGATGCTGGCCTGAAAGTCAAAGACATCAGCGAGTTGACTGGATTTCCCGAGATGCTGGACGGTCGAGTGAAGACGCTGCATCCCAAGGTGCACGGCGGAATCCTGCATATGCGCGGAAATCCAGAGCATGTTGCGGCGGTTGAGTCGCATGGGATCGAGCCGATCGATATGGTGGTGGTGAACCTGTACGCCTTCGAGAAGACGGCGCAGAAACCCGGAGTAGCTTTTGCCGATGTGATCGAGAACATCGATATCGGTGGGCCGTCCATGGTGCGGTCGGCGGCGAAGAACTTCGAGGATGTAGCGATTGTGACCTCGACTGTAGATTATGGGGTTCTCTCCGAAGAACTCTCGACAAATAAAGGGGCTCTCAGCCGCGCGACTCGGTGGCGTCTGGCGAAGCAGGCCTTCGCGGTGACGGCGGCTTATGACGCAGGGATTGCCACAGCTCTGGAGAGCATCGAGGCACCATCGGGAGGAGCACAGTTCTCCAAAGATCTGCCGCAGACCCTGCGAATCATCGACCCTCTATCCCAGACGCTGCGGTATGGCGAGAATCCGCACCAGAAGGCCGCGTTGTATGTAGATGGGAATGGCAAAGGGGTTGCCGCCGCCGAGCAGCTTCAAGGTAAGGAACTTAGCTACAACAACCTGGTAGACCTGGATGCCTGTTGGGAGCTGGTGAGCGAATTCGATGCGGCTGCCGAGGCTGCAGTGGCGATCATCAAACACACCAATCCCTGCGGAGCTTCGACGGGAAAGACGATCCTGGAGGCGTACAGGCGCGCTCTCGAAGCCGATCCCATCTCTGCTTTCGGAGGAGTGATTGGGATTAACCGCGAGGTGGACGGCGAGGCCGCAGAGGAGATCGCGAAGCTGTTTGTGGAGGCAATCGTGGCTCCTGGCTTCACGCGGGAGGCCCTGGAGCGGTTTGCGGCGAAGAAGAATCTGAGGCTGGTCAAGATTACTCCGGCTGACACGGCGCAGGTGATCAAGCAGGTCTCGGGCGGGTTTCTGGTGCAGGACGCCGACCGGGTACGGGTTACCGAGGCTGAGCTGAAGATTGTCACCGATCGCAAGCCGACGGCCGAAGAGATGCGCGCCCTTTTGTTTGCATGGAGGGTATGCAAGCACGTCAAGTCCAATGCGATCGTGTATGCCCGATATTCGGAGGGCCACGGCCAGACGGTGGGAATAGGAGCCGGTCAAATGAGCCGTGTGGATGCGGCCCGGTTTGGGGCTATGAAGGCCGTTCTGCCGCTGAAGGGGACAGTCGCGGCGTCAGACGCCTTTTTCCCGTTCCCCGACGGGCTGGAAACTATTGCAGAGGCAGGCGCTACGGCGGTGATTCAGCCGGGAGGATCGGTGAAAGATGCCGATGTCATTGCTGCTGCGAACCGGTTGGGCGTGGCCATGGCCCTTACGGGAGTCCGGCATTTCCGGCACGGTTAATGAAAGGGCGAATATAATCACGGCCAAGCCCCCTGTGAGCGTCTATCGGGGGGACTTTGCAGCCAATCTGCCACAGCCGTCGTCTAAATGGGGAGTGAGTTTTCCGGTTATACTGCGAAGTTGATTTTTGAATCGCATTTTTATTTCGGCGGCACAGGAATTTATTGATGACGAAACCCCTTTCACGTGCCTCCATCCTTCAGCTGCTTTCGGCGGCTGCCGTTCTTGCTGTGGTTCCAGCCACATTGGCGCAGACTGCTGCTCCGAATCCCGCGCCAGCCCAGCAGGGGGATCGCGGTTCAGCCTACTACCACTATGGCCTTGCCCATATGTATGAGGACATGGCTGTGAGCGCCGGACGGCCTGATTTCGCTACCCAGGCGATCGAAGAATACAAGCTTGCGATGGACGCCGACCCAACCTCCAATACATTGAAAGACGGTTTGGCGGAACTCTATTTCAAGCTTGGAAGAATTCGCGAGGCCGTGACCTCGGCGCAGGAGCAAGTTAAAGGAAATCCAAATGACGTAGCTGCCCATGAGTTGCTGGGCAAGGTATACCTGCGATCGTTGGGAGATATGCAGGGCCAGCAGTCGGGACAGATGCTCAAGCTGGCAATCGCAGAGTACGAGAAGCTGGCCGAGTTGAAGCCTCAGGATATAGAGACCCGGCTATTGCTGGGACAGCTGTACGGCCTGAACCACGACTCCGCCAAAGCGGAGTCGGAGTTTAAGGCTGCGCAGAAGATCGATAACGACTCTGAAGAGGTCGTTCTGAATCTTTATCGCCTCTACACGGAGCAGGGGGACTATTCGCGTGCGGTCGACATTCTCAAGTCCATTCCCGAGGACGATCGCAGCGCGCGAATCGACTTTGCGCTGGGTGCGACCTACGACCAGCTGAGAAAACCCAAGGAAGCGATTACCTCGTATCGCAAGGCGCTTGAGGACGACCCGGATAACGTCGACAGCGAACGCGGCCTAGCAACGGCTCTGCTTCGCGACGGCCAGTTGGATGAGGCCTTGAAGGTCTTCAACAGTGTTGTAGCCGCCGAACCGCAGGACGCACAGTCGCAGATCAAAATAGCCGATATCCAGCGACAGCAGGGCCACTATGACCAGGCTTTAGCAACGCTCGAAAAAGCCAAACCTCTGGCTCAGGACAATGTAGAGCTGAGCTATAACGAAGCCCTGGTCTATGATTCGCTGGGCCGATACGACGATGCCACCCGTGCTTTGAAGGCGCTGGTAGACTCAACCGCGCATACAGATGGCGCTTATACGGATCAGGAGAAGAGCAACAGGGCAGTCTTCCTGGATCGGCTGGGAATCATCTATCGCGAGCAGAATAAGACTGTCGACGCGGTGGAAGCCTATAAGCAGATGATTCCTCTGGGTGGCGACTTCGCCAAGAATGGCTACCAGGGACAGGTGGATGCATACCGTGATGCGCATCAATGGAAGGAAGCGACGGCAGTAGCTGCTGAGGCCGCCAAGGCTTTGCCGAAAGATCAGTCTGTCCAGTTGATGTACGCCGGACAGCTTGCAGATACGGGAAAGATCGAAGAGGGAGTCGCGCTGGCGAAGGCGCAGATCTCTGCCGCCGGCGATCAGAAGGACGACCGTGAGGCGCATCTTGCCTTGGCGAATGTATATATACGCCTCAAGCGGTGGTCTGACGCAAACAAGGAGCTAAGCGCGGGCGAGGCGCTTTCGAACGCGCCCGCGGAGAAGCTCTATGTCTACTTCATGCGCGGAATCCTTGCAGACCGGCAGAAGCAGTACGACTTGGCGGAAGCCCAGTTCCGCAAGGCGCTTGCCATTGATTCCCAGAATGCGACCATTCTGAATTACCTGGGTTATATGCTGGCCGATCGTGGAGTTCGACTCAGTGAAGCCATGGCGATGATCCGCAAGGCGGTGGAGTTGGATCCGCAGAATTATGCGTACCTGGATTCACTCGGCTGGGCCTATTACAAGACAGGTCAATATGCGCTGGCCGAAGAAAATATTCGCAAGGCCAACGAGCGCAATAGCGGAGATCCGACGATCCACGATCATCTTGGCGAGGTCTATGAGAGGACCGGAAAGCTGAAGCAGGCCGTAGAGCAGTGGGAGCGCTCATTGAACGAATACGGTCGCTCTCTTCCGGCGGATGCCGATCCTGAGGATGTAGCCAAGGTGCAGCATAAGCTGGACAATGCCAGGGTGAAACTGTCGAAGTTGAGCACGACTTCCGTCAAATAACGTTTTTATGCTGTGGGGCGTGCCTTTCAAGAAAAGGGCACTCCCGTTCTCGTTTATGAGGCGTGATCGCCAATCCGGTAAACTGATGTTTGGATATGGCGAAGAATCTCAGGTTTTGCGCGGTTGTCGGAGATGGCTCCGACACACTTACGGCGCGTGTCTTTCCGGCTCCCGCGCGTTCGGGGCGAGAGGCTTTTCAGCGTGATCGTGAGCGCGTTGTGCAATCCCGAGCGTTTCGCAGGCTGGCCGGAAAGACGCAGGTCTTTACCAGCAGATCGTCCGACCATTTTCGCAGCCGATTAACCCATACGATCGAAGTGGCGGAGATTGCACGTGCCGCCGCGGTTGCCTTAGGCCTGAATGAAGATCTCGCCGAGACCCTGGCGCTGGTTCACGATATCGGGCATCCCCCTTTTGGACATGCCGGAGAACGTGCGCTTGATCGGTGCCTGCGCCGGCACGGATCGAGCTTCGATCATAATCTCCATGCATTGCGCATCGTGGAGCACTTCGAACAACGGTATGCTGCTCATCGCGGACTGAATCTTACGCTGGGGGTGCGAGAGGGCATCATCAAGCATTCACGCGATTACAGCGCTGCTGATCATCCCGAACTGGCAGAGCATTTTTTGGATCAAAGGCCTCCTCTCGAAGCTCAGTTGATCGATCTGGCCGACGAGATTGCCTACCTTACGGCAGACCTGGATGACGGCGTAGAGTCAGGTCTCCTGGAGATTGGCCATATCTGCGAGCACGTCGCAATTGTGGGTCGCTGCTACCGTACCGTTGAAGAGTCGCACTCCGGAATTGAAGAGAAATACCTCTTTCATGAGGCGCTGCAGTTGATGCAGAATCTGTTGACGGACGACTTGATTGCGACGACCCTCTTGAATGTGGAGGCAATCGGGGCCACTTCACTCGAAGATATTCGGCGATATCCAGAACGGCTGTCCCTGTTTTCCGCGCAGGCAGAATCGGAAAGGCTGGAGGAAAAACGCTACCTCTACGACACGCTTTACACGTGTCATTCGTTGGAGCGGGAGCATGACAAGGCCGAAGAAGTGGTGACGGCCCTCTTCGATTTCTGGATTAAGGATCCTGAAGAGCTTCCGCCCGGTCACTTTCAGGAGATCGAAACGCAAGGATTGGCGAGGGTAGTCGCGGACTACATTGCTGGTATGACCGACAGTTTTATCCTGGAGCAGTATGCCCAGGTTAAACGCGCCATCCGGCGTTGATTTTCAGCGTTTGCCTGATTGCTCTGAAGTGAGAGTAAAATTCCCCCACTATGGAGTTTTCGGCGGCGAACATCACGGCGCTGATCGTAGCGGCGAGCTTCGCAGGCGGGCTGAACATCTATGCGACTGTCCTGACGCTCGGAGTTCTGGCACGAACCCACTGGGTTTCGCTGCCCCCAGGTCTGGATGGTGTCGGCAACACGTGGGTGATGCTAACCTGCGGCCTGCTGTTCGTAATTGAGTTCTTTGCGGACAAGATTCCGGGATTCGATGTCATCTGGAATGGCCTCCAGACGGTGGTCCGGGTTCCAGTAGCCGGTCTGATCGCCTACCATGCCAGCTCGCAACTCTCGCCTTCCATGCAGCTGCTGGCTACGGCGATTGGAGCGGGAATCGCATTAGCCGCTCACAGTTCGAAGACGCTTGTTAGAACGGCGGTTACGCCGAGTCCTGAGCCGGTTTCCAATATCGCACTGAGCTCCGTGGAAGATGTGCTGGCCGTCGGGATCACGTGGTTTGCGACCCATCATCCCATCTTCGCAGCTTCGTTAGCGGCTTGCATTCTGATTGCAGGATTTCTCGTGGCTTGGGCATTGTTACGGGCAATTCAAAAGCCTCTGAGAAAAGTTTTTCGGACCGGCGCGAAGGCGGAACTTCCTTCAGAGCAGAGGCCTCCAGGCTAGTTTGCTTTTGATGCATGTCTCGGCGTCGGCAGTTCGAGGGAGAAGAGTTTTGCGGGATCGAGATATTCGCCCTGCCAACGAACGCTGAGATGTAGATGCGGCCCTGTTGCGCGCCCGGTTTGGCCGCTAAGAGCAATCAGTTGGCCACGCCTTACCCGCTGACCTATTTTTACATCGAATTTCGACAGATGCATATAGATGGTCATCAATCCCAGGCCGTGATCGATGATGACGCAATTACCTTCGTAATAGAGGAGCCGAGCAAGCACAATACGTCCCGAGTTGGACGCCCGCACTGAAGTTCCAGGCTTTGCTCGATAATCCAGACCGCGATGAATACTGGCCAACGATCCATTGAAGACTCGTCGAGTGCCGAAGGAGTCGGTGCTCGGTGCGCTCTCGAGCGGCGATAAGAAATCTCCGCTCCATAGTGGGGCATCCACGGAATCTGCGAAAACCCTGCGTTTGATCTTTTGATCCGCGGCGATGGCCTTCAGTGCCTTCGGACCTGGTTGGACAAACTTCTCTGGAACGGTAAGCGGAATTTCTTTGTAGGCAGATGGAGAGATGCCCACCGTGCGATGGAGGGTTTGTATCTTGCCGTCGCGCTCCACTTCGAGATTGAGTTCGTAATCTCCAGGTTTAACCGCAACATCTACGCCGGCGAGGGCATACCACGAGCTACGATCGTTCGCTGGGCGGAAGAAGCTGAGTTTGTGGCCTTGCCAGCTCCCGCTTACGATGGCAGCATCGGTTGATTCGACACGAAAAAGGCATGGAGAGCCACTCGCCAGATCCTGAGGCAGCCAGGTAATGGAGACTGGTTGCTGGGCCTTGGCGCAAGGTGTCAACAAGGCAAGGAGAGCGAAAGAGCAGACTGTCCGAAAGAAGTTCTTCATGCTGAACTCCGATGAATGCGATGATGCAATCTATTTGCGCTTGAAGACTAAAGAATACTTCACTTGATTTTGCGATTCATGGGCGATGCAGTTATTCGGCAACACTCAGGATGCGTTGCCACAGTGCAGCAGTTCCCCCTTTCGTTTTCGAAGAGACGGGAAGAATTTCGTCCACACCATGTTCTTGCTTCAACGCCGCCAGGCTTTTCGCGAGCACGTTTTTTGAGAGTCGATCTGCCTTCGTTCCCACAACGACAAACGGTCTCTGCGTCTGCTTGAGATAGGTGATCAATTGGCCGTCGCTCGCCTGCGGGGGGATATTGGTGTCGACCAGACAAACGCAAAGCGCGAGCGTCTCCCGCTCTCCAAGGTATGGCTCAATAAACTGCGGCCACTCCGCCGAGATCGACTTCGAGATCTTCGCGTATCCGTAACCCGGCAGGTCAGCGAAGATGATCGATGGAACCGCCTTCTGTTTTCCTCCAGTGGCGACCTCATGCAGCGCGAAGAAGTTGATCGCGCGTGTTCTCCCGGGAGTCGAAGAGACCCTCGCTTCTTTGGATCCCAGCAACGCATTGATCAACGATGACTTGCCCACATTCGAACGTCCTAGAAACGCAACCTCAGGAGCACCGTTCGTCTTCGAGTCGGTGGGAAAGTGTGCCGCATCGGTAGCGGATAGAAGGAAGACAGGGTTCAGGCGCATACATCCAGTCTATCGGGCCATGCATGTTGGAGAGCATAAAAGAGGCGTCCTTCGAAGGACGCCTCTTGAAAGGGAAGTCGTGAAATTTATTTGGTTACGGTTAGCGGAGTCTGCAGGGTGAACGAGACGATGGATTCGGCAGGGATGACGATGTCCTTGTTCCCCGTCAGTGCAGCACCGGCTGTGCCGGCTCCTGCCCCGACGAGTCCGCCGATCAGAGCGCCTTTTCCGCCGCCTGCCAGGCCACCGATCAGGGCGCCGGCACCACCGCCGCCACCGATCATGCCGGCAGTTCGCTTACCCTTACCTTTTTCCTGCTTCAGGTAGGAGCTGGTTGTGACCGAGTGGCCACCGATAGAGGTCACTTGGATAGCCAGGTCGCCCTCGCCCTTGAATTTGCCCCGGCCCTTGGCCGCAGTTACAGTTCCCTCAACAGGAGTTCCTCTGGGCAGCAAAACCTTGCCACTCGATGAGGTCAACGCAGAGGACAGTTCACCGCTGAATGAATCACCCACGTTATTGCTTTTTGCGCTGATCTGCTGTGACATCACTACGGAAACATGTGCTCCGGCGGGAGCGGTGAGCCGAACAGGCGCTGGTGGGGGCGCAGGTGCCGGTGCAGCAGCGGGTGCCGGGGCGGCGGCAGCAGGCGCTGGTTCAGGGGCCGGTGCGGGTGCGGGGGAGGTTGCCGGAGTTGCGGCGGGGGCAGCCGCATTCGAAGCCGACTGATCCGCTGGAGGCGGAGCTGCCGGAGCGGCCTGCGATGTCGCATCGTTGGCCGGGGCCGCTGGAGTCGAGCTCTTGCATCCTCCCAGGACAAGAACAGTAGTCAGAGCAAATGTTGTTGCGATGTTCCGTTGCATTGCGCGCATGAAAGTCTTCTCCCTGATACTGCAAATCTCGATAGCAATATACTCCGGATAGAGTACATCCGTTGGCGATAAAGTTGTATGTGACTCTTTTTGCAGCTACTTTTCACTCTATTGTCGCCTCTTCGTAGGTAAACATCCGTTACGCTTTGTTGCCCTCGAAGTATTGTTCGATCTCCTCGAGAGTCTTGCCCTTCGTCTCGGGAAGGAAGAATGTGACGACGACAAAGTAAATCACCGTAAATCCGGCGAAGAGAAAGAACATAAAAGAGTATCCATACTTGCTGACGACCGGTAAGAAGATGCCGGCCAACGTAGTTGAGACCAGCTGATTGATGACCAGAGCGATGCTCATCCCGTTGGAACGGATTCGCGTCGGCATCAGTTCGGAGAGGGCCAGCCATACCCCAACCCCGGGCCCGATCGCATAAAACGACATAAAGAGATACAGCCCGATTGCGACCAGCCAGCCGTGTCTCGAATCCGGAACCCTGCCTACCAATGCCCGATCGATTTTGAGCGGTGCCGTACGGGCGGCGTCGAGATCGGCAAAAGGATTCTTGAAGAACGCTTCAACTTTATTGGAAGGAACAGCGCTCTCCCGTGTGATCTGGATAGGTGCCGCTCCGGCGTCATCGGTTCGCACAAAGCTTGTCGCCGCGGTGAAGTCACCGTAGGAGTATATGACCGCCAGGGAGGCACGCTGGCTGTCGATCGCACTTGCTTTGTCGCCGGTACCCAGCAGACGCTTCGCCTCGGCTGGATTAAACGTAAGGTTGAGAGTCTGATCCGGAGCAACCATCGCCTGTACCGCATCCCGGCAGTCCTGATTCAGCTTCTCCGTGCCGAGAAACAGCAGGCCCACACCAATCAACGAAACGATGATCCCCGAGGTTCCGAGAATGAACAGGAACTTGCGTCCCTTGCGGTCGATTAGGGTCATGCCACCGATCGTCATCACGAAGTTGACAACGGTAAACAACACATATCCCCAATGGGCATGGAGGTCGGACAGACCGCTTTGCAACAGAATGGCCGTGTTGTAGCCGATGATCGAGTTCACGCCGGTAGCGGTATTGCAGAACAGGATGATGCAGGCAAGAAGAAAGGGGATTACATACTTCCGTCGCAGGAGCGAATCTTTAACCGCACCTCCCGTGGTTGACGGCTCCTTCGTCGCTGCTGCAATGCGCTCCATCTCGGCCATCTCCATCCTGGCCTGCGGCATCTCACGCGAACGTTGCAACGCAGCTAAAGCTTTTTCCCGTCGCCCGCGGAGGAACAGCCAGCGAGGCGATTCCGCGACAAACAGACTACCAAGGACAAAGAGAATTCCAGGCGGCAAAGATACCCAGAAGATCCGCCTCCAGGCCTGATCTTTAAAGGCGAACAGAGTTGCCGCGTCGGAGACTTTGGCCACGGCTTCCACCCGATAGCTGTAATAGATCCCGATCAACGCGGCCGAGACAATGCCAAGCGTAAGCAACCATTGAAAGACCGCGGTGCCTTTGCCCCGATTGCTCGCCGGGAGACATTCCGCGAGATAAAGCGGAACCACCACACCGATCAAGCCGCCGCTAACGCCCTGCAACAGCCGTCCAAAGAACAGGGGGCCATAGCCGTGTGCCACCGCAATCATGGGGATACTCAGAACGAACGTCAAGCCACTGATGACCATCAGGGGCTTACGACCCAACCAATCGGCGAGCAGGCCGGCAAACAGCGTCGAGATGACGCTTCCAAGCAGCACTGCGGCCACGATGACGGAGAGTTGGCCGGCGTTCAGCCGCGAAGTTGCCTCCAGATAGGGAAGCGCGCCGCCGATAATACCGACGTCCACTCCATAAAGCAGGCCTCCAAGTCCTGCTACCAGGAGCAGAAAGCGGTTGTAATTGGACTTCATCCCGGCATCGGATGGGGCGGAGGAAGAACTTGACGCGTTATAGGTCATAGGCCATCTGGATTTGAACTTGTCGTTGATGCAGCAATGATTCGGTCCACGAAAAAAATGCAACAGAGGTGCGGTATCTCAAGGGTTAATAAGGCCCGATATTTGCAACTTCCCCGGCATAAGTCGGTTCGCCTGTTACCTGTGGGTACCACCCCATCCATATTGTCTTTGCAACACCATATCAGTCCACGAAAAGATAGGGAACGTTTGGTCTCCTGCTCCGGCAGAACGTGGCACGCTGGCGTGTTATTAATCCTTTTGTTCCTGCAGGCTGAATATGCGCTCCATTCGCACCCAGCGTTGGCCGGGACGAGACTGGGGGAGTGGCTGTTGGAAGCGGCCCATCAAGGCCTCCCACTCCTGAACCTTGGGATTCGCTGCATCGGCAGTGGCTTTGGCCGAGAGAGAAAAGGTTTCGTCGACATCCATGATCATGAAGAGCCGCGTGCCTAGAAGATAAATTTCCATGTCCACAATGCCGGCTCCGCTGATGCTGTCCCTGATCTCAGGCCATATTTTCTGGTGATATCGCTTATATTCCGCAATAGCGGTGGCATCGTCCTTAAGGTCAAGAGCTAAACAATAACGAGGCATAGCTTCCTCCACAGTTCTGCGGCATTCTATCGGAAAGAGGGGTCGGGATTTGCCGAAATGCATTTGGCAGGCGAGCGCATGCTGCCAGGAAGTATTCTTGTCATTTTCAGTTGCCTGCTCAGGTTGATAGCGCCACAAATCGAAAAACGAGGTATCCTTCTGGAGGATATTATTTCAATATATGAGTGAATCCTTTTACCTGAAAAACAAGGTGGCCCTCATCACCGGCGGCGCCAGCGGAATTGGAGCAGCAACGGCGCGCGAGCTTGCACGTGCCGGGGCTCAGGTGATCATCGCAGATATTCACCTTCCAGCAGCCGAATCTCTCGCCAGCGAGCTTTCCGGCTCCCGCGCGGTTGGCATGGACGTGAGCGATTCGGCTTCTATACGTCTGGCTTTTGACAGTATTTCCCAGCTCGATATCCTCGTGAACAACGCCGGCATCGGCCTGGTGGGCGACATCTCGGCCACTTCGGAGGAGGACTTCGAGCGAGTCATGCGCGTCAACGTCAACAGCGTCTTTCTAGTGACGAAGGCGGCTTTGCCTTTACTGCTGGCTTCTCGAGGATCGATCGTTAACATCGGTTCGGTGGCAGGCTCTGTCGGCGTGAAACAACGATTCGCTTACTGCGCCAGCAAGGGCGCGGTGCAGGCAATCACACGGCAGATTGCGGTGGACTATCCCAAAGAGCTTCGCGTCAACTGTATTGCCCCGGGAACCGTCCAGTCCCCGTTCGTTGAAGGCTATCTCGAGAAATACCATGCTCACGAGAAAGAGAAGGTCCGCGCCGAGTTAGTGGCGCGACAGCCGATCGGAAGACTCGGTACTCCCGAGGACATCGCGTCTCTTGTTCGCTATCTGTGCTCCAAAGAGGCGGAATTTATAAACGGCGCCGTCATTCCCATTGATGGCGG
The DNA here is from genome assembly GCF_059115365.1 of Edaphobacter sp. FHG110511_03. Taxonomy (NCBI): domain Bacteria; kingdom Pseudomonadati; phylum Acidobacteriota; class Terriglobia; order Terriglobales; family Acidobacteriaceae; genus Edaphobacter; species Edaphobacter sp. FHG110511_03. The sequence goes on from NZ_JBZYWL010000006.1 coordinate 95,252, forward strand.
GTGGACGGCCGCGTGAACGATACCTATAGCTTGTTAGACCTGAACTCCTTATCTTTAGAAGAAGGGAAAGCCTGAGCCTTGAACGAGATTTTGATTACCGGTGTTCGTGTTATCGATCTGCGCTTCCCAACCTCGCGCGAGCACATCGGCTCTGATGCTGTTAATAAAGATCCCGATTATTCCGCGGCGTACTGCATCCTTGAAACCAACGCAGGACTTGCCGGTCATGGTCTTACCTTTACGCTGGGGAGAGGCACGGACCTCGTTGTTCAGGCGGTGACCTATCTTTCCCGCTACGTTGTCAATCGCTCCTTGAGCTCGATTACAGATGATCTCTGCGCCTTCTCGCGCCAACTCACCGAAGATACGCAGTTCCGTTGGCTGGGCCCGGAAAAGGGAGTCATTCATCTCGCGACCGGCGCTCTTATTAACGCGGTATGGGATCTGTATGCGCGCGTAGAAAAGAAGCCTCTGTGGCAGCTTCTCGCCGATTTAGAACCATGTCAGGTGCTCAAAGCCGTTGACTTCCGCTATATCGACGACGCCCTCACACCCGCTGAAGCCAGGGAAATCCTGGAAAAGGCTCGCAGTGGAAAAGACGAACGCCTTGCGTTTCTGAAAGAAAAAGGCTATCCGGCCTACACCACCTCAGTCGGATGGTTTGGCTACTCCGAAGAAAAGATTCGCCGCCTCTGCCATGAGGCGCTTGCCGAAGGCTGGACGCACTTCAAGCTTAAGGTTGGCGGCGACCCTGCCGAGGACCTTCGTCGTGGCCGCATCGTTCGGGAAGAGATCGGATGGAGCAATAAGCTGATGGTGGATGCCAATCAGAAATGGGGCGTGCTCGAGGCCATCGATCGTACCAGCCAGCTCGCCGAGCTCAAGCCCTGGTGGATGGAAGAGCCGACCAACCCCGACGATATTCTTGGTCATGCCCGCATTCGGCGCGAAGTCCCGGACGTCCGCATCGCCACAGGCGAGCACTGCCACAACCGGGTTATGTTCAAGCAGTTTCTTCAGGCCCAGGCGCTCGACGTAGTACAACTGGATAGCTGCCGTGTCGGTGGGGTTAACGAGAACATCGCTATACTTTTGTTGGCGGCAAAGTTCAACGTTCCCGTCTGCCCGCACGCTGGCGGCGTTGGGCTTTGCGAGTACGTCCAGCATCTCTCGATGTTCGATCTCCTATCTGTCTCCACGAAGATTGAGAATCGGGTCATCGAGTTTGTCGATCATCTGCACGAACACTTTGTAACGCCGGTCCACATCCGTGACGGTCACTATCAGGTACCTACCGAACCGGGATACAGTATTGAGATTCGCGAAGAATCTCTCAACCGCTTTGCTTATCCGCAGGGCGAGGCATGGAGCGCGAAGGCATGAAGTTTGTTACGTTCTCTGGCAAGACATCGTCCACGCAAAATCCATCGGCAATCCTCAGCCGCGATGTTCCCACTCCCGGCGTGTTGATTGGCGATGAGGTTGTCGATTTGACTGGGCTTGCCTATCCCAGTGTTCTCGCAATTATTGAAGGTGGCAGTCTTGCCCTCTCCGAGGTCATAGCTAAGCTCGACAAGGCTCCGCGGGTCGCCCTGTCCGAAGTTACTCTGCATGCCCCCATCCGTCCTCCTCGCGTCTTTGGCGTCGGACTGAACTACGCCAGCCATGCCGCCGAATCGAAGATGGCAGTTCAGAAGGTGCCAACTGTCTTTATGAAGCTGTCAAGTTCTGTCGTGGGCCCGGATACCCCCGTCATTCTTCCAAAGATCAGCACCCAACCCGATTATGAGGCTGAGCTTGGCGTCGTCATCGGCAAGTCCGGCTACCAGATTTCCGCCTCCGACTGGCAGCAGTACGTCTACGGATACACCATTGTCAACGACGTCAGCGCGCGCGATATTCAGCTTGCGACCTCGCAGTGGACGCTGGGAAAATCGTTTCCGACCTTTACGCCAATTGGCCCATCTGTCGTTACGGCAGATGAGGTCGCCGATCCCCATGCTCTTGATATCTCGCTAACGATCGATGGCGAGACGTTGCAGTCGGCGAATACGCGCGACCTCATCTTCAAGATTCCCGCGCTCATCGAGTACATCTCCAGCACCACGATGCTTGAAGCCGGCGACGTCATCAGCACGGGGACCCCCGAGGGAGTTGGTCTTGGACGGACGCCGCAGCGTTGGCTTAAGCCCGGCGAGGAAATGGTGATCACGATCGAAAAACTGGGAAGCCTTCGAAACCGAACTGTGGCTGAATAAATTTCCGCCGTCGTGTATCTCCCTCCGAGATACACGACGACGGAGCCCATATAACGCCCAAAGGGGATATGAGTCTCAGGCAGTCTCGTGTAACCTCGGCGTGACTACCCATGGGTTCGCTGAGCATCCTCTTCCCGCATCGTCGCCTGAAAGCCTGCCTCCAGATATCGCTCTGGTTGATGCTGCTGGTGCCGGTTGTCGTGGAAGCCCAGACCCTTGCCACTAAGGTTCCGATTCTGCTTCCTTCGTCGATAGCCTTCGACTCGAAGGGGAACCTCTATATCGCGGAGACGGCCAATCACGTTATTCGGAAGGTCGACACTACCGGTCACATCACAACCGTGGTGGGAACAGGAACTCAGGGCTACGACGGCGATAACTCCCTGGCCACTTCAGCGCTGTTGGACTCTCCACAGGGTCTCGCGGTTGACACGAGCAGCCTCTACATCGCCGATACTCACAACCACCGCATCCGGAAGGTTGATCTAGCCAGCGGAACCATCATCACGATCGCCGGAAGTTCTGTGTCCGGCTCGGCAGGTGACAATGGTCCTGCTGCTGCTGCGACACTCGATAGGCCGGTTTCCGTCGCACTCGACGGCGGGGGTAATCTCTTCTTTGCAGATGCCGGAAGCCATCGCATCCGTCGCATCGACGCCAATACCCTTGTGATTACAACCGTTGCGGGCGCGGGGACCCAGGGATACGACCGCGATAACATCAACGCCCTATCCGCCCCGCTGGATTCCCCGCAGGGCATCGCCTTGGACGAGGAGGGAAATCTCTACCTTGCCGACACGCACAATCATCGGATCCGCCGCATCGATGCTTCGACAGGCGTTATCACCACCATCGCGGGCACCGGCGCATTTGGATTTTCGGGGGACTCTGCATCTTCCGATGCAGCGAGACTTGCACTCCCGCAAGGTCTCTCGATCGACCCCCAGGGGAACATCTATCTCGCAGATACCGCGAACCACCGTGTTCGACGCATCGATAGTGGAAGCGGAGTCATCACCACCATCGCGGGGGATGGCACGCAGGGGTTCGCCGGAACCGGAGAACTACCGACAGCCGCCTCTCTGAGCAGCCCGCGTTCTGTATCTCTTTCAGCGTCGGGCCTCGTCACCATCGTAGATACCGGGAACCAGAGAGTCCGCCAGATCTCCCGAGATTCAATCCAGACGATTGCAGGTCTGGGGTCCACGATTCCCGCAAGTCTATCTCTCTCTGGCGATGGAGTTGTTTCCTATGGATCTGGTCAGGTTATAGCGACTCTCGAATCTGCGACGGAAGCCTCAGGTGAGATCACTTTCTTCGACCAGTATGCAGGAGCGTCCAACAGCATCGGTGTACTGCCGCTCGCTTCGAACGCTGCCATATTGGACGCGTCTAACCTTTCGGCAGGCGTGCACACAATCACAGCATCCTACAGCGGCGATTCTTCTCACGGCGGTGCCCAAAGCTTGACGTTTTCGCTCACGGTGACTCCACTTCCCCTTACAGCCGTCGTTGCACCCGCCTCAATCAGCTATGGAGAAACCGTCCCAGTGATGGCGGGCAGCCTCGAAGGAGTTCTCGCCCGGGATCGATCCACTGTAGCGGCAACTTACTCGACCGACCTTCCGATACGCCCCACCGTCGGGGTCTATCCTGTGGCTGTAACGCTCACGGGCTTGGCGGCAGGGAACTACACACTTGCAACAGTTCCAACTTTGACGATCACGAAGGCCGCTACCATCACGACGCTTGCGTTGACCACCGGATCTCTCGTGTCCGCCACCAGTGTCGACGCGAACCAGCCTCTACTGCTGAGCGTTCACGTGGCCAGCAAGACCACAGGAATTCCAGCAGGAACCATCATTCTTGCCGATGGTGGAACCTTGATCGCTGCCGGCAGCGCGACATCGTCGGGCGATTTCACCTTTGCCACATCGGCTCTCACCGCTGGTCCTCATAGTGTCACCGCGGCATATTCTGGCGATACAAATTTTCTGTCCAGCAGCTCACCCTCGACGCTGTTCACCGTGACCTCACCACAGTCCGGCCCAGCGGATTTCACCCTTGCTCCGAGCAGTGCGACGACGCAGACGATCGTTTCGGGAAGCTCGGCCAACTTCTCCTTTGTCGTCAATACGCAGGGTACCCTCTCAAGTCCCGTAACTCTTTCCGCGTCGGGACTACCAAATCTTGGAACTGCCTCCTTCAATCCCGGCAGCATTCCACCCGGAACGGCCTCCGGAGCGTTCACGATGACCATTGCAACGCCAAAGACGGCGCAATTGGAACGCCTAAGGAATCCGATAGCCTTTGCGCTCTTACTTCTGCCTCTTTCCAAGTTCTTTGCCCGGGCTTCCAGAAGCTCTCTCTCGCGGATGCTTGCCGTTCTTCTACTCTCTGCTCCGTTGTTGTTCTCTACGGGCTGCGGCGACCGGATTCGTGCGGGAGCAGACACCGCGACGCCGGTGAAATCCTACACAATCACTGTTACCGGAACAGCTCTTAACAATGAGGGAACGCCTCTTCAACACACAGCCGTCGTAACTCTTGTGCTTCAGGCAGCGAGTTAGGCGGGAGCGAGGAGCTTCAGCAGAAAGAAGATTGCGACGCCCGCGAAGAAGACCAGGGCCATCCGAATGCCCGGCTCACGATTCACCTCTGGCACCAGGTCGGTCGCAGCTACATAGATGGTCACACCCGCTGACAGCGGTAAGCCAGCTTCCACCCATACTGGTTTTAGATTGATGACGAGCACTCCGACCACCGTCATCGCCCCCAGGATCATCGCGGAGTTCAGGGCCGCCCGCTTTCCCCGTCCGCTTGCCAGCATGACGCTGGCGACAGTGAAGCCCTCGGGCAGCTTATGTAAAAACACAGCGATGAAGATGATCCAACCCAGCCAGTGGGAAAGTACAAAGCCCGATCCAATCGCGATGCCGTCAAAGAAGGTATGTGCGGCAAGTCCCAGCAACACCGAGTAACTCGTCTTCGCCGAGAGAAACTCATGATGATGGGTCTCTTCGCCAAAGTGAAAGTGGGGGACCAGCGTGTGCTCAAGCAGATGAACGCCGCAATAACCGGCCAGAATCAGGATAGGAGCCCACCGGGGATTAAGTGACAGCCCCTCCGGCACCATCTCCAGGACTGCGGCGGCAAGCATAAAGCCTGCTCCGAGAGCGACAAAGTAACGCAGAGCGCGCGCAGAAGGGGAACGCCGTACGAGCAACACCCCGCCGAGATAGTCCGCAAGCCCTGCCGCTGCTCCCAGGGTTAGGCTCAACCAAAGCGATGACATCGTCTATCCGTTCCGGGCGGGACAAGCCTCTCCGCCGCCTTCCATGGGACAGCGTTCGAGACCAAAGTCTCGCATCGCGATGAGTCCAAGGTTCATATCCTATTGATTTTACCCGTCTCGGGCCACTGCGACTCACGCGCCAGCACAAGGATTACCCCGATCCCACAGAATAGAACCAGGCCCTCGAGCCGCTCAGACCATGCGTGAAGGCGTTCAAAGTCGACTCGCGATGGCGAAGAGATGTCCGCTGTCTCGATCGCGCCGCCAGCCTGAACCCTATCCCGTTCCATCGAAGGAAGTATCTGGAACTGGGAATACGCCGTGACCGCAAGCATGACGATAGCCAGGACCATCTCAAGGGCGAAGCCGACCCGTGCAGGCACTTCGGCACGAAACCACAACGTCGCCGTGGCAAGGCAGAAGAGGGTGCCGCCGATCAGGCCAATCCAATGCAGAATGTTAAGGGTGCCGCCAACGACCAGCCCCGCATCATGCGCGCTGGGCAGACGGCCAAAGGCCACCGGCGCCACCACAAACGCGAAGAAAGCCAGTCCGCCAACCCAGGCTGTCATCGTCAATAATCGCAAGGCCCGAAGAACTCTTTCGAACACTAGACCAGATCCCTCCCAATAAGGCGCTGTATCCGATCCTTGATCGGAGGGTGCGTGGAGAAAAGATTGCCGAATCCCCCGCTTCCCAGCAGTGGAGCCACAATAAACAAATGCGCGGTCGTTGGTGAAGCCTGCATCGGAATCCTTCGCGAATAGTTATCCAGCTTCTGCAGAGCGCGCGCCAGCGCATAAGGATTCCCCGTCTCTTTTGCTCCCGTGGCGTCTGCTTCGTACTCTCGCGACCGAGAGATCGCAAGCTGAATCAACGTTGCCGCGATCGGAGCCAGAATAATCATCAACAGGCCGGTCATACCTCCGCCTCCGCGATCCCGGTCGTCTCGCCCGCCCCCAAACAACGAGGCCCAGAAGCCCATGCGAGCCACCATCGTGATGGCGCCAGCCAGGGTCGCCGCAATGGAACTGGTGAGGATATCCCGGTTCTTCACATGTCCCAACTCGTGCGCCAGAACCCCTTCGAGCTCCTCGTCGTCCAGGAGATTCAGGATGCCATGGGTTACCGCAACCGAGGCATGCTTCGGATTTCGTCCCGTGGCGAATGCATTTGGGCTCTCGCTCGGAATGACGTAAACCTTCGGCATCGGCAGCCCCTGCTTCGCCGCCATCCGTTCTACAACGTTATAAACTCGCGGCAACTCTTCTCGTGTGGCGGGTTGCGCCCGATACATGGAAAGGGCCAGCTTGTCTGAAAAGAAATAAGTGCCGAAGTTGAACACGACTGACAGAATAAAGGCCAGCACCATCCCGTTCCGGCCGCCGAAGTGAGCTCCAATGAAGATCAGAAACACGGTCAGCAACACCAGCAGGAGTGTCGACTTGAAGGTATTCATCTCAGCCTCGCAGAGGGTTTGCCTCTGTCGGTTTAGATGCAACCGGGCCCGGTTCTCTCCGTTGCAGCGCCCGCTTCAACACGACTTCGAGCGCCGCCTTTTGTTCAGCATACTCCGCCTCGCCCAATCGACCTTCCAGCCTATCCGTCTCCAGGGCGAACAGCTCTTCCTTCATGCTTGCCAGAAGCGCACTTGGACCTGCCGGAACCGCCGGGCCAGAAGCTGTAACTGGAACTGAATGCGTGACCGCTGCTCCATTCGCTCCCTGCGGATTGTTCTTCAGCATGAAGCCAGCGCCAGCCGCCATCGCCAGTCCTAGGCCGCCGAGAATCCACCACTTGTACTTCGACCAGGGATCGTTGGTCCCTTCCGGATCGAGCGGGGTACCGAGCCCTCCGCCGGGTCGGGTATCGGCTGCAGCCGAGCCGCCTGCGCCCTGCGGTTGCGCGCCTTCAGGGCCGGCCTGCCCACCATTTCCAGGGGTTGCCGCGCTGTCACGCGGGAGCTGCCCCGTGCCTGTGACTGTAAATTCCAACGCTTGTGAAGGAGAGACGTTACGCGCCACATAGGTCTGCGCTGTCGTCTCCTCGGTCACCGGCGTATAGGCGGCGGACGCGCCCGCCTTGAAGCCCATGCTCTTCGGCATCATGATGGCAATTGTGTCCGTTGCCATCATCGGCCTGGGATTCAGCTTCAGGCTGCCATCGTAGGGAAGCTTGTACGTGATCTGAAAGCGGGTCTCCCCGGGTCGAATCGGAAAGATAAAGGTGTAGTGATTCGCATCGCTCAGAGGTGTCGGCGAAGCCTGCACCGGCATTCCTCCCGGAGCCAAGGCTGCCGAGCCTTCCACAACTGCGCCGGCCGGAAGATAAAACTCGAAAGGACGGTCGCCGAACTGGGTCTTCGGTGGCGTCGAATCGTTCTTCACGAAGAAGTTCTCTGTGATGCGCAGCGATTTGCCACTCTCATCCGTCTGGATGCGCATTACATCGGCCTCGCTGCTTACGCCTGCAACCTTCGCGGCCGCGTCGTACACATCGACGTCCACGGACTGCGTTCCAGGAGGCGCTGGCCGAAAGTAGTTCGCCTTATCGTGTGTCACACGGATCAAGTGCATGCCCGGATCGGGAAGCTCGAGCGTAAAGTTTCCCTTCGCATCGGTCTTGGTGCGGGTGGACTCCTGCATCCCCTGGGCCAGGCGGATCAGCACGACATCATCGCCTGCTGCAGGTTTGTTGTTGGTCTTATTGGTTACGGTGCCGGTGATGGACTCGGCGAAGGCGAAACCGGAGAAAGCTGCGGCCACGGCGGCAATCGCCGTCAGGCGTCGAAGGCTGGAAGATGAGCAGATCACACATCAAGTCTACGTCAAACAAGGAACATCGCGGTTGCCGCTAAGCGTGGCTGCCGCGAGCGCCCATGCCCCTCTGCTCCAGGGCATCCATCTCCGCAATCACCTGCGCGGCCTCATCCTCGAGAGCAGTGCGCTGCTCCGCGTAGTCCTGCTCCGGATACTTGCCGGCCATGTACTCAAAGTTCAGATCGCGCAGATTCTCGTAGATTACGTCCTTGCGCTCGAGGAGATAATCGACACGAGTCTTGTCGGCCTGGAAAAACGGATTCTTTTCCGGCCAGAAGATGAACGCGAACAGCACAAGGGCGAGGACAACTCCAGCAATAGCTCCCATCAGTACTCCGTCTCCCGCCGAATGCGAGCTCGCAGTGCGTCGTCTCCGGCGGTAAGGTCAGCAGGCAGCCCCGCTGCGATGGAACGCGTCGCCGTCCGCTTCCGCCACATCGCAATCAGAACGCCAGTGCCCGCCGTAGCGAACACAAACATCGCCATAGGAGCAATCCACGCAGCGTTATCGAAGCCTCCCCGGATCGGAGCGGCCAACACCGTTGGCCCGTACTTCGCTGCAAACCAGTTCAGAATGGCAGTGTCCCCACCCCCCGAGCCGACCTGCTGCCGAAGCTCTCCGATCATACGGTCCGAGTCCGGGCAGCCCACGTGATTGCACTCCAGCAGAATCTGTCCGCAGCCGCAGACGCACATCATCTCGTGGCCCAGCCTGCCGAAGCGCGTGCTCGAATCCGCCGCACCCAACATCACGATGGCGAGCAGGCATACAGCAGCGCTCTGCCACCATCGCCGGACAGGCAAATACCTAAGCATGGTTCACCTCAACCTCGCGCACAGGAGAGGGAACAGTGACTCTTGCCTGTGCCGGAACCCGGGTCATATTGGGAACAAGTGCTAGGAAGGTTCCCATCACTACAATCAGCACACCGATCCAGATCCAGTTCATCAGCGGATTGATGAATACCTTGATGATCGGCTTGCCGGTGTCGGGGTTCTTACCTTCATAGATGACATAGAGATCTTCAGTCAGCGTCGAGCGCAGCGCGACCATGGTCGAGGTCGTCTGGCTCGCGTTATAGAAGCGGCGCTCAGGAGCGAGCTGTGTGATCTTCTTCGACCCCTTGAAGACGTCCAGCAGGGCATACTCTGTGTCGTAGTTCCGATTGGAATCCTGCGTAAAGCTCTGGCACACCAGCCGGTACCGTCCTATGCTCATGGAATCGCCAAAGCCCATCTCCTGCTCACGTGCCTGGTTGAACGCTCCGCCGGCAATGCCGATAAACATCACCACGATGCCGAAGTGAACGATATAGCCGCCGTAGCGCCGCGTGTTCCGCCGCACCAGCAGGATCGTTGACGCCGCAAGGTTCTTTCCCGTCTGTGTGCTGACGACACCGGCTCCACGCAGAAACTCCGCGCCGATCGCTGTAATCACACCAGCAGCTAGCGTGAACGTAATCAGAGAGAAGAGCTCCGCCTGCATATCGTCGCCGGCGCTCCAGGGCCGTACGCCGGAGGCGATCACGACCACAAAGGCCACCGCCATGGCAATCGAAGGCAACACGAAGTTCCGCCGGATCGATCGCAGTGAGGTCGACCGCCACGCCAGCAAAGGGCCGATGCCAGTCAGGAAGAGCAAGAAAAGCCCGATCGGGAGGTTCACGCGGTTGTAGAAGGGAGCACCTACCGTAACCTTCGATCCCTGGACATATTCACTGAGAACAGGGAAGAGCGTCCCCCACAGCACAGTAAAGCAGGCAGTCAGCAGAATAAGGTTATTGAATAGAAAACTTGATTCGCGGCTGACAATCGATTCCAGCCGGTTCTCGCTCTTGAGATGATCCTTCTGCTTGAAAAACGTAAACAGGCAAACGGCAAAGACGATAAGGATGAACCCGTAAAACCAGTCGCCGATAGAAGACTGCGCGAAGGCATGCACACTGCTTACAATTCCCGAGCGGGTCAGCAGGGTGCCGAGGATCGTCAGCAGAAACGTCGAGAAGATCAACCAGACGTTCCATGTCTTCATCATCCCGCGTTTCTCCTGCATCATCACTGAGTGCAGAAAGGCCGTGCCTGTGAGCCACGGCATCAAGCTGGCATTTTCGACCGGATCCCAACCCCAGTAGCCGCCCCATCCCAGCACGCTGTAAGCCCAGTGCGCTCCCAGGAAGATGCCGCAGGTCAGGAAGAGCCAGGTCACCATCGTCCATCTGCGTGTGATGTGGATCCACTTCTCGCCCGGATACCGCATCATCAGCGCGCCCAATGCGAAGGCGAACGGAACGGAGAATCCCACATATCCGAGATACAGCATCGGCGGATGAATCACCATCTCCGGGTATTGCAGCAGGGGATTGAGTCCGAATCCGTCCAGTGCCACCGGTCCCGGCTGAATCGCGAAAGGGGGTGCGGCAAAGTTCAGAAGCAGCAGAAAGAAGACCTGCACCCCGGCAAGGATCGTCGATGCAAACGCCGAGAGCCGCACATCCACTTTGTGGCGAATACGAAGCACAAATCCATAGGCGCTCAGCAGCCACGCCCAAAGCAGGAGCGATCCTTCCTGCCCGCTCCAAAGTGCCGAAAACTTATAGGCAGTGCTCAGGTCGCGGTTGGTGTGGTGGAGGATGTAGCTGACCGAGTAGTCGTTGGTGAAGGCTGCCCATACCAGCGCAAAAGCAGCAGAAGTCAATGCGAAGAAGCTGGCAATTCCTGCCCGGCGGGCGGTCTCGCCCAATCGCCCTGCTCCACTGCCACCGGCGACAATGCCTGATTCCGATCGGGACCGCCATAGGGCGACGGCGCCCATAACCAACGTATATGCACTCAGCGCAAGGGCCAGGAGCAGGGCAAAGCTCCCGAACTCAGGCATGGGATGGGTTCGCATGAATTCCTCTCCCTATTCTCTCAAGGGGTTGCCAATCAAGCAATGAAAGGGAGAGGATACGGCGTTTATCGCGCAGGGCTACACGGGAGCCGGGGCAACAAACGGCTCCGTTGGGACGTCCGCCTCTGAAACTCCAATCATCCCCTGGACGCACTCCAGGAGGCGCTCCGGTTGCAGCGGCTTTACACGGAATTCCACGTTCAGCCCCTCATATTCCTCGATGGCGTCTTCAAGACCACTGATGACGAGCACAGGAATCTGTGGCCGGAGGTTGCGAATCTCCCGCACAAAGGTATTTCCAGCCATGCCAGGCATGATGTGATCGGTGATAACGAGATCGATCTCCGTCATGAAATCGCCTTTGCGAAGCTGCTCGAGAACGCGAGTAGGGTTCAGGGCGGCTATCACAAAGTAATCATTGCGTTTCAAAACCGCTTGACGCACCGCAGCTTGAATCGCGTTATCGTCTACAAGAAGAATCGTCTTAGTTTGCATTTACAACTCCAGGGAGAAACTCTGCAGGCGTGCATCGGATCACACTCTCCCCAATAGATAAAATTTGAAAACGGAGAAAATGATCCGTAAAAGGAAAACCTATGACCTAGTTCATACTTGTAAGAAAACTCATCCCGCTTTATTGGCGTGTCTAAAACAAAGCAAATATGAAGCGGCTTATTGTAAATCGATGCGGAGTGTGGCATACGGGTTTTCCGCCTCCATCAGTAAAATCGGTTTTCCTGGCAAATGTTTGCAACCAATCTCAGAAAATGGCCTTCCCCGCCTACACAGCTCTCGAATTCAAGCGGTGTTCGTCCGCTAGACGCGCACAGCTAAACGATTTACAGTTGCCGCAAGCAACAAAGCCTCTGCAATCAAAAGGGAAGCCGTGACCTTGTCCATCATCGACTGGCTGATTATGCTGGTCTACTTCGTATTCGTTCTCGGTATCGGGTTCGCCCTCAAGCGCTACATGCGTACCTCGAACGACTTCTTCCTGGCCGGCCGTTCCATCCCCGCCTGGGTCTGCGGCCTGGCCTTCATCTCGGCGAACCTGGGCGCGCAGGAGGTCATCGGCATGGGGGCCTCCGGCGCTAAATATGGCATCAACACCAGTCACTTCTACTGGATCGGCGCCATCCCCGCCATGATTTTTGTAGGCATCTTCATGATGCCGTTCTATTACGGATCAAAGGCCCGTTCCGTCCCCGAATACCTCCGCATGCGTTTCGACGAGAAGACCCGCGCCGTCAACGCCTTCTCCTTCGCCATCATGACCGTGCTCTCCTCCGGCATCTCGATGTATGCGATGGCGCTGCTGATCCAGACCCTGGGGCTCTTTCGCGGGATCATCCCAGAGCACTACATCTTCCACGTCTCCGTCTTCCTGTCGGCCATCATCGTCCTCGCCTACATCTTTCTCGGCGGACTCACCAGCGCCATCTACAACGAAGTGCTGCAGTTTTTCCTCATCGTCGCCGGATTTGCTCCGCTGGTCTGGATCGGCTTGCGCAATGTGGGTGGATGGCAGGGAATCAAACACACGCTTCCGGCCTCCATGACCCACTCCTGGCGTGGCATGGCCCACGCCAATACCAACACCCTCGGCGTGGAGTGGATCGGCCTCTCCATGGGCCTTGGCTTCGTGCTCAGTTTTGGGTATTGGTGCACCGACTTCCTCGTCATTCAGCGCGCCATGGCAGCGGATTCTGAAGTCTCTGCCCGCCGCGTCCCCCTTATTGCCGCGATACCCAAGATGTTCTTTCCCTTCCTGGTCATCCTTCCGGGACTGATCGCTGTCAGCATAAGCTCAAAGGTCGTAACGCCTGAACAGAAAGTTCTCTATGGGGCCCAGAGCGCAGGTGTCCGTGCGACTGCACCGTCTGCGGCAGCGGCATCTTCCACTAACACGAGCACGGCTCTCGACGACTCTCATCCCCACGGTATCGTTCCGCAGAAGACCAATCCCCTTACCGGCCAGCCTGTGCTCGACAGCAAGGGTGAGCCCGTCTACAACTATGACCTCGCAATTCCTGTGCTGCTGTTGCACTACTTCCCGACAGGAATCCTTGGCCTCGGACTCACCGCTCTGCTTGCCAGCTTCATGTCCGGCATGGCCGGAAATGTGACCGCCTTCAATACCGTCTGGACGTACGACATCTATCAGGCCTACATCAACAAGAAGGCAACCGACGCACATTACCTCTGGATGGGCCGCACGGCCACCGTCGGAGGTATCCTGCTCTCCATTGCTGCCGCTTACGCCGCGACCAGCTTCAACAACATCATGGACGCGCTGCAGCTGGTCTTCTCTTTCGTCAACGCGCCTCTCTTCGCAACCTTCCTGCTGGGCATGTTCTGGAAGCGCACCACCGGCCACGCCGCCTTTACCGGCTTGCTCTCCGGTACTGCCGCTGCGCTTTTGCATCACGGCCTGACCATCCCTGCCGACACTGCGCCGGGAATTCATGGTGGGTGGATCACCATCGTTCACCACTATCCGAGCGATATGGCGCAGAACTTCTGGACTGCAATCTTTGCCTTCTCGGTCAACCTCGTCGTGACGATTGCGGTGAGCCTCATCACCAAGCCACGCGAAGACCAGGAGCTGGTGGGCCTCGTTTACTCCCTCACGCCCAAACCGGTCGACCACCACCTGAACTGGTATCAGAAACCTTCCACACTGGCTTTTGCCGTTCTCGCGATGCTCATCGTTCTAAACCTGGTCTTCGCATAACCGTGAAAACAGCTGTATCTTCCTAGCAGGAGCAAGCACCATGGGACTCGACATCCGCCTTCCTCTCGGCCTTATCTTTCTGGTCCTCGGCGGCATTATGACTGTTTATGGATTCTTCACCCGCCATTCAGCCATCTATGGACGCTCGCTCGATGTGAACCTTAATCTCGGCTGGGGCCTCATCCTGTTTCTCTTCGGCCTGGTGATGTACCTCGTAGGCCGTCGTCAGAAATGGCAGGACGATCCCGTCAATCCTCGTCCTTGGGAGCGCAAGGAATCTGCTCCCCGTCCTTGAATCTCTGGTGTCCTGATCCGGGAAGCCATACAGATATCGAACGCGTAATTCTCGTGTTCTTATCTTTCCCACGCATCTGCTTGCAATAATGGAAGTATGAAGCGGCGCATCATCCGGCAGTACGAGCTTATCCGCAAGATTGGCGCAGGCGGCAGCGGAGTCGTGTTTCTTGCCAACGATACTCTCCTGCAACGCCCTGTCGTCATCAAGCTGCTCAAACGAGGCATTCTCACCATCGAGCAGATGCGCGCCACCCAGCTCCGTGAGGCCCGTCTTGCCTCTGCCATCGATCACCCCAACGTCTGCGCCATCTACGACGTTGGCGAAGCCCCGGCCGAATCGGGCAGCGCCGAAGAGGCGTACATCGTCATGCAGTTCATCCCCGGCAAATCGCTCGACAAGATCATCGCCGAGGGAGCCTCCAGCATTCAACTCGTTCTCTCCGCGGGAATCCAGATCGCCGATGGACTCTCTGCCGCCCATTCGCTGGGCATCTTTCATCGCGACCTCAAACCAGCCAACGTGATGCTCACCGATGGTGGTCTGATCAAGATTCTCGACTTCGGTCTCGCACGCCGCCTCTCGCTCGACAAGACCGACTTCGACCCCTCCGGCCCCTCCGACCCTCAGTCGCTCCCTCCTCTCGGTGCCACTTACACGGCGCGCGGGGGGACCATCGCCTATATGGCGCCGGAGCAGTTCGTCACCGGCCAGTCTTCTGTTCAATCGGATCTCTTCGCCCTCGGCCTCATCCTCTACGAGCTCGCCACAGGGCGTCATCCCTTCCATCGCCCCGATGCGCCCGACTTTCAGACCATCCGCGCCACTCAGTTCGCCGATCCGCCCCCGCTGCGCGAGATCAACCCCACGCTTCCGATCGAGCTCGAGAGTGTCATCCTGCGTTGCCTCGAAAAGCAGCCTGCGGCGCGCTTTGCCTCTGCGGCCGATATCCGCGAATCGCTTAAGACGGTCATGCGCTCCATGCAGCTCGACACCGTACTGATGCCCGGCGGAGAGTCCCTGTCCCTCCACTCGCAGGGGCATCGGGCCCTCGAATCCCCCGAGGAAGAGAAGCGAACCACCGGCATTCTCTCCATGCTTGCCGAACGCTTCCGGGAATCGGGTTCCTCCTCCAGCAACAAAGAGACCAACAGCATCGTCGTGCTTCCATTCATCAACTACGGGCCAGTCGATGTCGCTCCCCTTTACGGTCATGCTTTGTCGGATGCGATTGGCACACGTCTCGCCCGCGTAACCTCGCTGGTCGTTCGACCCTCCAGTGCGCTTACTTCCATCCCCACCCAGCAACTCGATCCCCTCAGCATCGGCAAAAAGCTGTTGGTCGATTTCGTGCTCGCGGGAAACTTTCTCCGCTCGGAAAAGGGCTTCGACCTCAACTGGCAGCTCCTCGATGTCTCACGTCAGAGCGTGCGGGCAGGCGGGTCTATCAACGTTGCCTCCTTCGACCTCGTCAGTGTCCAGACCGAGATCTGCAACGAGGTCTTCAGCACGCTTCAGGGAGTCGGTGGTCTCAGTGGTTCGCAGGAAGGCTACCGCGCACCCTCGCTCTCCGAAGACCTCTCCGAGGAGTATCTCCAGGCCCGCGCCTTGCTCTCCTCCTTCATGACCCGTACCGGCAGCCGAGACGACCTCGATCGAGCTCGGGAGCTCTTCGACTCCGTCATCCGGAGCAACGAAAGCTATGCTCCTGCCTGGTCCGGCCTCGGCATCACGCACCTGCAATACACGCGTCACGGACTCGGAGGGCAGATGCACCTCCTGGAGGCCCGCCGCGCCTTCGATCGCGCTCTGCAACTCGACCCCGGATCCGTCGAAGCCAATCTCTATCGCGTTTACATGCTGCTCTCGCGCGGCGAAAAGGAGTCTGCCCGGCACGGTATCGAGCATCTCCTTCACACAGCCGGTAACGACTGGAACGTCCGCATGGTGGCCGGCATCACGCTTCGGCTCGACGGCATGTACGAAGAGGCGCTCGAGCAGTTCAACGCCTCTCTGCAAATGAACCCATCCAATGCTGCGATGATCTACAACCATCGCGCGCGCGTCTACCAGTATCAGAACCAGCTTGAGCTTGCCGCCGACGAGATCGAAAAGGGGCTGACCCTTGAGCCCCGTCAACCGCTTCTGCGCATCTCTCGTGGCTATCAGCAGATGCGTACAGGCGATCTTCCCGCTGCGATCGAGACCCTGGAAACTGTCATTCGTGACGAAAAGTCCCTGCGAATCGTCTTTCCTACGATCGCGTTGTGCTACGTGCAACTCGGCGACCGCGAAAAGGCCGCAACCTTCATCATCGATGAGACCCTGGCCGCCGCCGAAGCCGACAGTGAGATGGCCTATCGCCTGGCCACTTACTTCGCCGTCGACGGCGACGAGAGCGAAGCCCTCCACTGGCTGCGCCGAGCCATCTATCTCGGAAACGAGAACTATCCCTGGTTCTCCAAAAACCCAGCCTGGAAGCGTCTATCCGGCCACGCGGACTTCGAACGCATCCTCGAAGACCTCAAGAAAAGCTACCGCCGCAATCAGAAGAACTGGAAACGACTGTTGGCTCAGGTCTAACGCAGACGATCCATTGCAGATGTTCACGCAAGCTGACTAATAAGTCGTCATTAAGAAATCCTGCAAAAAAATAGAGCGAGCCGAAGCTCGCTCTATTTTCAAATCTCAACAACCGTTACTCGGTAGCGGCTCGTAGCGCAGGACCAGCCCCAGTGCTCATCGTCGAACCTTGAGCCATAGCCGACTTCAGCATCAAGGGCGTCGTAAGGCTGAACACCAACCGTGAGTCCTTGTCGAGCGTCGCCTGTCGTTCCTGCTTGAGCCACATCACCGTGCTTGCGCCGGCGCCAACTCCCGCTCCAACTACGGCTCCTACGCCGCCGCCAATCAACGCTCCGGCAACAGCTCCACCACCAGTCGCCAGCGCCGAGACCGCCAGGGTCTCCTTCACCCGGTCACGTCGCTTCAGCGTGCCTTCGCGATCGATGTTGAAGTTCCCAAGAGTCGTATCGATCAATTGAGCGTGAATGGGATACACAGTTCCGTCAGGCAAAGTCACATTCTCAGGCTCCAGGTGCAGTGAGGCTGCGCCCGAGATGCGACGGCCGGCATGGACCGCCGTCACATGTCCCTCAAGAATCGACCCGATCGGAATAATCACGCGCCCATGATTGGTAATCGACTCCATCACCTCGGCGGTGAACTTCGTGCCTGGCTCTGTTGTGGCGGTCGAGAGTCGCTCACGCATCCGCACTCGAAGCAAGGTGCCTTCATTAATCTCACCCTCGCGTTCGGGCACGCTGGTCACGATCTGTGCGTCGATATCCTCTGCGGGAACCGCGGTCGCCTTTGCCGCGGCGGCATCTTTATTGGGGACATAGGGGCCATAGGTTTCCTCGGCCGCCTCTGGTTTTGCCGCCGAAGGCTTTGCCGGTGTCAACGCGTGCCGAGGCGTCTCGGTCTTGGGGGAAGCCGCTGCCTCTCCATTATCCGCATCAATTGTCACGGCATCGGGGTTCGAAACCCCGGTTCGTCCGTTTTGTGCCGCCAGCGGAAGCGCCGCTACAACAAGGACGGCTGCAGGAATCATCCAAATCTTCATGGGCTAACATCCTTCCGGTCATGGCTCGGCATCTCGCACAAGCCTTCCATAACTGAGTTTAAGGCTTCGAACTGAGCTATCGCCAAAATCCCGGAGAGGGAATCGACCCTGCTACTACATCCCTGAACACCCGGCGGACGCCGAAAAACACATTCATGCGTCGTCCATGCGAGCCGTCAAGGCCCTTTGCTAAAATTCAACAGGTGACGTTCCCAGACACAAAGCCAGGCGCAAAGATCGTGGAGACAATCGGTTTAGCAGGCGGTCATCGCATTCCCGTAGACCGTCGTCCGAAGCTCAACGAGCGTCTCGTCCATCGCATCATCCCCCAAACTTTCGATTTACCCAACGACAGGAGCAACATGACTGAGATCGTCTCGATTCACGCGCGCGAAATTCTCGACTCCCGCGGCAACCCCACCGTTGAAGCCGACGTCGTCCTCGATGGCGGAGCACGAGGTCGCGCCGCCGTCCCCAGCGGAGCCTCCACCGGCGAGCACGAGGCCGTCGAGCTGCGTGATGGCGACAAGGAGCACTACCTCGGCAAGGGCGTTCTTCAGGCCGTCGAAAACGTTGAATCGATCCTCGCCCCCGAGCTTACCGGCATGGATGCCTCCAACCAGCGCCTCATCGACGCGACCATGATCGCCATCGACGGAACGGAAAACAAATCCAAACTCGGCGCCAATGCCATCCTGGCCGTATCCATGGCCGCTGCCCGCGCGTCCGCCGAAGCCCTTAAGCTTCCTCTCTACCGCTATCTCGGCGGTGTCAACGCCTGCATCCTTCCCACGCCCATGATGAACATCATCAATGGAGGTTCTCACGCCGACTCCAACGTCGATTTTCAGGAGTTTATGGTTATGCCCGTTGGCGCTGAGACCTTCTCCGATGCGCTCCGATGGGGAACCGAGACCTTCCATACCCTCAAAAGCGTCCTCAAAAAGAAGGGATACAACACCGCCGTCGGCGACGAAGGCGGCTTCGCTCCGAATCTCAAGTCCAACGAAGAAGCCGTAGACCTTATCCTCGAAGCCATCCAGCTTGCCGGATATCAGCCCGGCGAAGACATCGCCATCGCACTCGATCCTGCCTCCAGCGAGTTTTACAACAAGGAGAGCGGAAAATATGTCTTCAAGAAATCCGACAAGCGCGAGCTCTCCTCCGCCGAGATGGCCGCCTTCTGGCAGGACTGGACCCAGCGTTATCCCATCATCTCCATCGAAGACGGCTTGGCCGAAGACGACTGGGAGGGCTGGCAGTTCCTTACCGAAGCCATCGGCGACAAGGTTCAGCTTGTAGGCGACGATCTCTTCGTCACCAACACCAAGCGCCTGCAGCAGGGGATTGAGCAAAAGATTGCAAACTCCATCCTGATCAAGGTCAACCAGATCGGTACCATCTCCGAGACGCTCGATGCCATCGAGCTCGCCCGGCGCTATGGTTATACCTCCATCATCAGCCATCGCTCCGGCGAGACGGAAGACGTCTTCATCGCCGATCTCGCTGTCGGCACGGGTGCCGGCCAGATCAAGACCGGATCTGCCTCCCGTACCGATCGCATCGCTAAATACAACCAGCTCCTTCGCATCGAAGAAGAGCTCGGCCAGGCTGCGGAGTTCCTCGGCATCGAGTCCGTCAACTTCGGCGAATAACGCCCTCCTAACCTCCATGCGCTGGTGCCTTCCGGCATCGGCGCATTGGTTTTTAACGAATCCTTCCAATTCAAAAATAGGAGATACTGTTTCTGGTTTCACTTGCTCGCTGCCTGCCAGGGCCATACGGCGATTCCGTAGCATCGGTCATCCTATCCAAATGAAGTTTTCATAAGTTTCTGTAACCGATTGGAATAACCTGCGGTCAAACTCTAGCGAAGTCGCAAACGAAGGAGAAGCCGATGCAGCTTGGAATGGTAGGTCTTGGAAGAATGGGTGCGAACATGGTTCGCAGACTCGCGGCGCACGGACATGAATGTGTCGTTTATGACCGCTCGCCGGAGGTCGTCTCCGAGCTCGCGAAGGTAAAAGGCGTCATCGGAGCCTCCTCCCCGGAAGATCTTGTCGCCAAACTTACGCCTCCGCGACCCATCTGGCTGATGATTCCCGCCGGCTTCGTCGATCACTCCCTCGCGGAGTTTGTTCCCCACCTCAAATCCGGCGACATCATGATCGACGGCGGCAACTCCTACTACATCGACGATATTCGCCGCTCCAAGGAACTCAGCCCTCAAGGCATTCACTACGTTGACGTAGGCACCAGCGGCGGCGTCTGGGGGCTGGAGCGCGGTTACTGCATGATGATCGGCGGCGAGAACGAAATCGTTCAGCATCTCGATCCCATCTTCCAGGCCATCGCTCCCGGGCCCGGAGACGTTCCTCGCACCCCCGACTTCGACAAGATCGGCGGTACCGCCGAACAAGGCTATCTCCACTGCGGGGCGAATGGAGCCGGCCACTTCGTCAAGATGGTTCACAATGGAATCGAATACGGCATGATGGCCGCGTACGCCGAGGGCCTCGCCGTCCTCAAAGGTGCCAACATCGGCAGCCATACCGAGGAGATCGACGCCGAAACCACTCCGCTGCGCGATCCGGAGCATTACCAGTACAACTTTAACCTTCCCGCAGTAGCCGAGGTCTGGCGTCGCGGCTCGGTCATCGCCTCCTGGTTGCTCGATCTCACCGCCTCCGCGCTCGCCGAAGATCCCCAACTATCGAAGTTCGGCGGCCGCGTCTCCGACTCCGGAGAAGGCCGCTGGACCATCAAAGCAGGTATCGACGAGGGCATTCCCACTCCCGTCCTCTCTACAGCTCTCTATGAAAGGTTCGCCTCTCGCGGCCTCGCCGACTTCTCCGATAAACTTCTCTCCGCCATGCGCTACGAATTTGGCGGCCACCTCGAAAAACCCGTTACCAAATAACTGTAGCCACAAGGAGAGATGCTCTTGAGCGCGCAAGCCCCCACTGTTCAGCCTGTCATACACTCCGACGCTCTCGTCTTCTTCGGAGCCACCGGCGACCTCGCCTACAAAAAGATCTTTCCTGCCCTGCAGGCGATGGTCAAGCGCGGGCATCTCAACGTCCCCGTCATCGGTGTAGCCAAAGCAGGCTGGAATCTCGACCAGCTCAAAGCCCGTGCCCAGGATTCGCTCGAAAAGCATGGCGGCATCGATCGCGATGCCTGGCAGAAGCTCTCCTCGTTGCTCCATTATGTTGACGGAGACTATGCCGATGCCTCCACCTTCGCTGCCGTTCGCAAGGAGATGGGCCCCGCCAAGCACCCGGCTCACTACCTCGCCATCCCACCCTCGCTGTTTGAAAAGGTAGTGGAACAGCTCGTCAGCTCCGGTTGTTCTAACGGCGCACGCATCATCGTCGAAAAGCCCTTCGGCCACGATCTCGCCTCCGCCCAGGAGCTCAACCGCGTCCTTCTCTCGGCATTTCCCGAATCCGCCATCTTTCGCATCGACCATTACCTCGCCAAGGGGCCGGTGCAGGACATGGTCTCCTTTCGCTTCTCCAATGCCTTCCTCGAGCCGCTCTGGAACCGCGACTACATAGAGAGCGTCCAGATCACCATGGCTGAAAACTTTGGCATCCAGGGCCGCGGTGCCTTCTACGACCAGAACGGAGCCATCCGCGACGTCATCGAAAACCATATCTTTCAGGTGATGTGCAATCTCGCCATGGAATGCCCCGCACGCCGCGATAGCGAATCCATCCGTGACGAAAAGGTTAAAGTCCTCAAGGCCATCCCACCCATTGAGACCTGCAACCTCGTCCGCGGCCAGTTCCTCGGCTACAAGGACGAAAAAGGCGTCGCCCCCAACTCCACCGTCGAGACCTACGCCGCCCTCCGTCTCGAGATCAAAAACTGGCGCTGGGACGACGTGCCCTTCTACATCCGTGCCGGCAAAAATCTCCCCACCACCTGCACCGAGGTCATCGCCCGCCTCCGCCGTCCGCCCCAGACCAACCTCACCGATCCAGCTCCGCAGAATTACATGCGCTTCCGCATCATGCCCGAGATGACCATCGCCCTCGCCGTCTCCGTTGCAACTCCCTTGGAGGAGGGCCATCGCTCCCTCGTCGAGCTGGAAGCCTGCCGTCATCCTCGTTCTGAAGAGATGGAGGCCTACGAGCGCGTTCTCACCGACGCCATGGCCGGAGACTCCACTCTCTTCGCCCGTCAGGACTACGTCGAAGAGGCATGGCGCATCGTAGATCCCGTCCTCAAGGCAAACACTCCCGTCTATCCCTACGCCCTCGATACCTGGGGTCCCGCCAATGTCCCCCAGCAGACGCTCGACAACGTCACACCTCCCGGAGGCTGGCAGCAGCCGCTTACGGGCGCTGTCGAAGACTTCCAGGTCATTGGCTGAACGCTTCAATCTTCACCACGACGAAAGCGCCAGGACCTGACGGGCCAGATGGAAAGAACGTGCACATCGCCTAACTTGATGGAACTCGAAGTGCGCACCCGAAGTTCCAATCCACAACAAGCCGCTTGACTCGCCCGGTTACGCTTAAATCAGAGGAACAGATGCCCGGCCGCACAGCCGGGCATCGTCGTCTTACAACAAAAATGCGAAGGATCACAAAAGGAGTCCAGACCTATCTTTCATCTTTCGAAGACTTTGCGCGAAAGGATAGGGAGGGGGGACCCCGAAGTCAGAACCCTGAAGCTATCTTCGACACGAAGTTGTGGCATCGCTGCAAACGCTGTAAGCAGGGAACCGAAAGCCAGATCACGGTTACAGCGAAATAAATATTTCGCTGCGACGTGAATCTGTCGCCTCACGTTTACTGCTTCGCAGCAGAGCTCCGAAGATACTGTTAGAATCTATTAAATCCACTCCTCGGAGAGGCAATGCAGGCAATCTTGGCGCTCGAAGACGGGCGCATCTTTCGCGGCAAAAGTTTTGGCGCACGGACGGAATGCTCCGGCGAAGTGGTCTTCAATACATCTCTTACCGGTTATCAGGAGATCTTCACCGATCCCTCCTACGCGGGACAGATTGTAGTCCTCACCAATCCTCACATCGGCAACTACGGAACGACACCGCACGACGCCGAATCGAAGAAACCATACATCGAAGGTCTCGTTACCCGCGAGTTCTCGCCCGTAAGCTCCAACTGGCGCTCCACGCAGGTCGCTGACGAGTATCTCGAGCGCTACGGCGTTCCTGTCATCGCCGAAGTGGACACTCGCGCCGTTGTTCGCCACCTCCGCGCCAACGGCGTGATGCGCGGCGTCATGGCCAGCGGCGATAACCTCGACGTGGAAGCCCTCGTCGCAAAGGCCCGCTCCATCCCCAAGATGGAAGGCACCGATCTCGCCAGCGTCGTCACGACGAAAGAGCCCTACACGTGGGATGCGACCGAGCCGAAGAACCAGACCGGCGATCCGTTCCTGAAGCCATCCGTGGATGGACAGCCTCTCCACGTCGTCGCCTACGACTTCGGCATCAAGGAGAACATTCTGCGCATGCTCGCGCGCGAAAACATTAACGTCACCGTTGTCCCAGCAAAGACCTCCGCCGAAGATGTCCTGGCCATGAACCCTGACGGAATCTTCTTCTCAAACGGCCCCGGCGATCCAGAGCCGCTCCACTACGCCATCGAGAACGTGCAGAAGCTGCAAGGCAAGAAACCAATGTTTGGAATCTGCCTCGGCCATCAGATCTTCGGCCTCGCCCTCGGCGGCAAGACTTACAAGCTCAAGTTCGGCCATCACGGCGGCAATCATCCCATCATGAATCACCAGACGGGCAAGGTCGAGATCACGGCACAGAACCACAATTTCAACGTAGACCCGGAGTCTCTGCCCGACAACGTCGAGAAAACCCACACCAACCTCAATGACCAGACGCTCGCCGGCCTGAAGCACAAGACCGACCCGATGTTCAGCGTCCAGTACCACCCCGAGGCCAGCCCCGGGCCCCACGACTCACACTACCTCTTCAAAGACTTCCGCAAGATGATGGAAGAGTGGAAAGGGTAGTTCTCTCTCCACGATTGATGACAAAGGGCGCGAAATAGAGCGCCCTTTGAAACGCCGGCAGGATTCAGCAACAGGAAAGACGTAAAGATGCCACGCAGAAATGACATCGCGAAGATTCTTGTGATCGGCTCAGGCCCGATCGTAATTGGCCAGTCGGCGGAGTTCGACTACTCCGGCACCCAGGCGTGCAAGGCGCTCAAGGCCGAGGGCTATGAAGTTGTTCTGATCAACTCGAATCCCGCCTCGATCATGACGGATCCCGAGGTCGCTGATCGCACCTATATCGAGCCACTCAGCGTTGCATATCTGGAAGAGATTATCCGGGTTGAAGTGGGGATGATGTCTACAGGATCGGGTAGGTTCGCCGTGCTTCCGACCGTTGGCGGGCAAACTGCGCTGAACCTCGCCGTGGATCTTGCCGACTCCGGCTTTCTCGAAAAGCATGGCGTCGAGCTGATCGGCGCGAAGCTCGATGCGATCAAAAAAGCTGAGGATCGCCTGTT
Organism: Edaphobacter sp. FHG110511_03; assembly: GCF_059115365.1. NCBI lineage: Bacteria > Pseudomonadati > Acidobacteriota > Terriglobia > Terriglobales > Acidobacteriaceae > Edaphobacter > Edaphobacter sp. FHG110511_03. The sequence continues at coordinate 119,674 of NZ_JBZYWL010000006.1, forward strand.
GTTCAAGGACGCGATGAACAAGATCGGCCTCGACATGCCGAAGTCTCAGCTTGTGAACACTGTAAGCGGAGGACTTGAGTTCGCGATGAAGATCGGCTTTCCCGCCGTCATCCGTCCCAGCTTCACACTCGGCGGCTCCGGCGGTGGCATCGCCTACAACCGCGAGGAGATGACCGAGATTCTGTCCCGTGGACTCGACCTGAGTCCTGTACACGAGTGCCTGATTGAAGAGGGCGTGCTCGGTTGGAAGGAGTACGAGCTCGAAGTTGTTCGCGATCTCAATGACAACGTCATCATCATCTGCTCGATCGAAAACTTCGACCCGATGGGCGTGCATACCGGAGATTCCATCACTGTCGCTCCCGCGCAGACTCTGACGGATCGCGAGTACCAGGTGATGCGCGATGCCGCGATCCGGGTGATTCGCGAGATCGGTGTGGAGACCGGCGGAAGCAACGTACAGTTTGCAGTCAATCCGATCACAGGGCGCATGACTGTCATCGAGATGAATCCGCGTGTCTCACGCTCGAGTGCGCTCGCCTCGAAGGCCACAGGCTTCCCCATCGCGAAGATCGCGGCGCGACTCGCCGTCGGCTATACGCTCGATGAAATCCAGAACGACATCACCAAAGCGACGCCTGCCTGCTTTGAGCCGACGATCGATTACGTTGTGGTGAAGATTCCCAAGTGGCAGTTCGAGAAGTTTCCCGGCGCCGATGAAACTCTCGGTCCTCAGATGAAGTCTGTCGGCGAGGTGATGGCAATCGGACGCACCTTCAAGGAAGCCATGATGAAGGCCGTGCGCTCGCTCGAAACCGGCAAGAAAGCTACCGCGGATGATATTGAGCCGCGCCGTCTGACGCAGCGTCTGGTCACTCCCCATCCTGAGCGCCTCTCTTACGTTCGTTATGCTTTCGAGCGCGGCATGACCGTGCGGGAAGTTGCTCGCATTACCACGATGGATCCGTGGTTCCTGCACCAGGTCAAACAGATTACCGATGAGATCAAGGCGATCGGCGGCGTCAGCATCGACGAGGTAACCACCGATCAGCTTCGCACCGCCAAGCGGATGGGTATCTCTGACGAGCGGCTTGCTGCCGTCTGGGGTCTCACTGGCGCGGATGGAACCGCAAAGATTCGTGCCCTTCGCAAAAAGCTTGGCGTCAACCCGGTCTTCAAGCTCGTCGATACCTGCGCGGCTGAGTTCGAGAGCTTCACGCCTTACCTCTACAGCTGCTACGACGAAGAGGACGAGGCAGCGCCGAGCTCGAAGAAGAAGATCATCATCCTGGGCAGCGGGCCAAATCGAATCGGGCAGGGCATCGAGTTCGATTACTGCTGCTGCCACGCTGCCTTTGCCCTTCGCGAAGACGGCTACGAGACCATCATGGTCAACTGCAATCCCGAGACTGTATCCACCGACTACGACACCAGCGACCGGCTCTACTTCGAGCCGTTGACGCTCGAGGACGTGCTCTCGGTTTACGAGCATGAAGCCTCCGCTGGCGCAGAGATCGGAATGATCGTGCAGTTCGGGGGACAGACACCTTTGAATCTCTCCCTTCCGCTCAAGAAGGCAGGCGTACCCATCATTGGAACGTCGCCGGAATCGATTGACCTTGCAGAAGATCGCAAGCGATTCGGAAAACTGATCGAAGATCTGAAGATTCCGCAGCCTCAAGGTGCGATGGCGAGCAGCGTAGAAGAGGCGGTTGCAGGAGCAAACCGCGTCGGGTACCCCGTGCTGGTGCGCCCCTCGTATGTTCTCGGTGGACGCGCGATGGTGATCGCATATGACAATGAGGCCGTCGTTCGCTACATGACCACTGCGATTGAGTACTCGCAGGAGCGCCCCGTTCTGATCGATCATTTCCTCGAAGATGCGACCGAGGTCGACGTCGATGCATTGTGCGATGGCGACGACGTCATTATCGCGGGGATTATGGAGCACATCGAAGAGGCTGGAATTCACTCCGGCGATTCGTCATGCGTGCTTCCTTCAGTTGATATCGCTCCAGAAGTGCTGGAGACGATTCGCGACTATACGCGCAAGCTTGCGATGTCGCTGTCAGTTCGAGGTCTCGTCAACATTCAGTTCGCGATTCAGCGCGGCAAAGTTTTTGTCATCGAGGTCAACCCTCGCGCTTCGCGAACGGTTCCTTACGTCTCGAAGGCGACCGGAATTCCCCTGGCCAAGATTGCCTCGCGCATTATGGTGGGGCAAAAGCTCAAGCAGCTTCTTCCGGAGCAAGTTGCATCGGGCAAGGATCTTGGGACTGGCTCTCACTTCTTCGTCAAATCGCCGGTCTTTCCCTGGGGCAAATTCCAGGGCGTCGATCCGGTGCTTGGCCCGGAGATGCGCTCGACCGGCGAGGTTATGGGAGTCGCGGACAACTTCGGCGAGGCGTTTGCCAAGGCGCAGATTGCCGCAGGACAACAGCTTCCGATGAAGGGGACACTCTTCCTGAGCGTCAATGACCACGATAAGAAGGGCGCCGTTTCGCTCGCAAAACAGTTCGTCGAGCTGGGCTTCCATCTGGTCGCGACGCATGGGACCGCCGCGGTTCTGGAAGCGGCCGGGCTGCAGCCGGAGCGCGTCTACAAGGTGAAGGAAGGCCGGCCGAACGTCGTGGATCTGATCAAGGGCGACCGGATTCAGTTGATCGTCAACACGCCGCGCGGACAGGACACCTTCTTCGACGAGAAGGCGATTCGGCGAGCAGCGGTGCAGGCTCGTATTCCGACCATTACGACCCTTGCGGCGGCACGGGCGGCTGCGGAGGGGATCTCGGCATTGCAGCGCGGAACCTTGAATGTCTTTGCCCTGCAGGAGCTGCACGCAGGCCGTTGAGAAAGGTACGATCGATCCATGCTGCTTGAAGGTCTTCATCTTCCTCTGACTACGCCGTTCTATCCGGACGGTCGCCTGAACCTTCGCAAGATCGAGCACAATGTGGACCGCTATTCGCGGACCCCGGTCGCTGGCCTGGCCGTTCTCGCCGAGAATGGTGACGCGGCGATGCTTTCGGATGCCGAGGCACGCGAGGCGCTCGCGGCGGCGATGTCTGTCGCGGGAGAGACGAAGGTGATGATTGCCGGCGTTTCACGCGGGAGCGTTGTGGGAACGCTGGAGCTGGCGGAGTTTGCGGCTTCGGTTGGATACGATGCGGTTCTGGTGAAACGACCGGCATTTTTACGCGAAGAACAGATGCGCGAGACGCTCACTTTCTTTCAGGCAATCGCAGACCGCTCTTCGCTTCCGGTGATTTTGTACTCCGTTCCCTCAGCTTCACTTTCTGTCCATGCGGTGGCGGAGCTTGCGACGCATTCCGGAATCATCGGTCTGGCGGACCAGGACGCTTCTGCAACCCGGGTTGCGAGCATCCTGAGCGCGACCTCGAAGATTCGCCGTGAGGCTACGGTGACCACAGTCTTTTCGGCGGTCACTGGACGGATGCTTGCGGTGAAGGAGCAAGCCGGCGCGTCGACGTTCGTCTCCGCCGAGAGTCTAGGCGGCGGTGTGGCGGTTGCAACAGCTCCTCCGAAGCCCGCGATCAAGACACGGACGAAGGCGGTCGGTTTCCAGCTGATCTGCGCCAGTTCCGCTGGGATGCTGGCGGGCCTGCGGGCAGGAGCGGTTGGAGCGATGCCTGACTTCGCGGCGGCGGCCCCTCAGGGCTGCTATGAAGTCTACGCGGCGTGGAAGGATGACGATCAGCCTCTGGCGGATGAGAAGCAGGCTCGAATCGCTCCGGCGATCGCGAAGGTCGAGTCGGAGCTGGGAGTTCCGGGTATCCGGTTCGGATGCGATCTGAACGGGTACTTCGGCGGACGGCCCCGGCTTCCTCTGCTACCACCGACCGAGGAGCAGCGTCGCGAGATCGAGGCGGTGATGGCGGGGATCCGCAACTGACCCGCTCCCCCCGTACTATTTTGCGCAAGGTATTCAAATAATAGATCTTAGGTCCGGACTTGTGTTTTTCCCCCTGCAGGACCATGTCTTGGGGCGGGTTTCGTGCCGGACTATGCGCCTACTTCCATGATAGCGATTCGGGAGAAACTGATCGGCAGGTTTATCTTGCTGAACAGGAATAGCTTACGGGGATTTTGGCTTGACAGGGTTTTTATGTCCGGGTTGTTTCGGGTCCTCTGTGATTTGTGCCAGCAGCGGCGAAATACAGGGATCCCATTCGACTTCGCTCAGGGCAAGCCTTCGACTCCGCAACGCTCCGCTCAGAATGACGTGTAGAGGTGTGCTCGGGAGGTGCGGGGTCGAGGAATGCGCGAGGCTAGGGAATGCTAAGGCTGGGAGGCTGGCCTGGCGATGCAATCAGAATTTTGAGGGGTGGGGATTTTGGCGGGAGGAGCGGGATTCCGGTTCTGACTTCTAACGCTTGGGTGTAACGGTAATGCCCATGCCGCTCAGCTTGCTGCGGGCCTGCATGGCTTCGGGGGAGTTGGGGAAGCGCTGGATGAGGGCGCGGAGCTCGCGGACTCCGGCGTCGTTCTGTTTGAGAGCGATGAGGGCCTGGCCCTTATGGAGGTGGGAGACGGGAACCTTATTGCTATCGGCGTACTGCTCGATCACCTTGTCGTATTCCTTGATGGCGTCCTGATACTTTCCAGCGCGGTAGGCGATCTCACCCTGGTAGAAGGAGGCATTTCCAGCCAGGGGGTGGTCGGGGTAAGACTTTACGACATCGGCAAACTCGGAGGAGGCGAGCTGGTACTTCGCCCCCATATAGTCGCCGAGAGCGGTTTTGTAGAGGTCATCAACGGGGGGAGCTGCGGGAGCGGCTGGAGCGGGTACGTCGGGTGCCGGAGACGCCTCGGACATGGGCGTTCCGGCTGAGGGCTTTCCCTTGCGCACCGGAGCCGGAGTCGTCGCTGGCGGAGGGGTGTTGGCGGGGGGAGCAGCGTTGTCGGAGGGGGTTCCTCCGGCAGGCGCATTCGAGTTGATCTGCTGCTGCTGGCTCTGGATGTCCTGAGTGGCCTTCTCCAGACGGGCGAGCCGGGCCTTGACCTCGTCGAGCGAATCGTTGAGGGACTGCATCTGCCCGGAGACCTGATCAAGCTTGGTGTCCTGGTTGCCCTGCCGGTTTTGCAACTGCTTCTGCAGGGAATCGATATTGAGCGACATGCGGTTGACCGAATCGGCGCTCTGCTGGATGAGGTCCTTCATGACGCCCATGCGCTCGTCGTTGGATTGTTGAAGACGGGCGACGGCATCCTGAAGCTGCTGAACCTGGGTCTGAAGCTGCACGATCTCCTTGCTGACGGCGAAGGCGGGGGATGCAGGAAGCAGAAGGGATGCAGCGAGGACCGCGCTGGCCATCGTGACTGAACGTCGGAAGATGGGGATTGGGATTTTCATGGCGGCTTTGTGCCTCGTATTTCGTTGTTTCAGCGGTACTGATAATTTAGACCCCCGCGCCGCCTTGAAGCGAGCGGCAGACGCGAGGGCCAGTAGGTTCGTTATGCGTCCCGGTAAAATTAGCGGTCGAGCGAGAACTGGGCGCGGCGATTCTGCTGCCAGCAGCTTTCGTTCTGCTCGGAGCAGAACTGCTTCTCCTTGCCGTAGCTGATGACGCGGATGCGAGAGGCGGCTACGCCAGCGTTGACCAGTCCGGTCTTGGCGGCGTTGGCGCGGTTCTCACCGAGGGCCAGGTTGTACTCAGCCGATCCACGATCGTCGCAGTATCCACCGATGACGATCTTGATGGCGGTGTGCGAGTTCAGATACGAAGCAGCGGTCTGGGCAGAGCTCTGCGCGTCGGGGCGGAGATCGTAGCTGTCGTAATCGAAGAAGATGTCCTTGACGTTCTGGTGGAAGGCAGCTTCGGAGCCCATATCGCCGTTGTCGTTACCCGCGGTGGGAGCCTGGGGGACACGGACGGTTACCCGGACATTCGCGTCTGCAGTTCCGCCATCGCCTTTGGCGGTGAGATGGAAGTCGGTGGAAGTGGAGGGCGAGACGGTCTGGGTTCCATTGGCCGGGACCTCACCGATGCCGTCGATGGTGACGGAGGTGGCGTTCGTGGTGCGCCAGTTCAGCACGACGGACTGACCTACGTCGATAGCGACGGGGTCCGCGGCGAGATTCGCCGTGGGGGCGGGAGCGGATGAGGGCATGGGGCCAAGCGAGGCGGGGTTAACGGCCTTGTCCTTTTTGTGGCAGCCAGTCACGGCGCTAAGGGCGGCCACGACAGCAGCCATAACCAGAGCCTTGCGGTAAATCGCGGGCGATACGTTCATTGGAGGGTTCTCCTGCTCTTTCTCTTTCGGGTAGAACTAAGGGTTTCAGGTTACCTGCGCGAACTGCAATGAAATTTCGCGCAGGGGAAGTCTGATTACTACTTCCAGCTCCAGTTTGGCATGTCGGCTCCGCCACCTGTAAGGTTGCGGCGACCAGTTCCATCGGCGAGCATGCTGACGATGCGTGTGCTGGAGGCACGACCGTCCGGGGAGTTGGCAAAGACGAGATGGCGTCCATCTGGAGACCACGAGGGAAAGTCGCAGCGGCCGATCTCGTGGGTGACCTGAATCCAGCGCTTGGTGGCGACTTCCATGACATAGATGTCCTGGCCGCCGGGTGCTCCGGGACCGTACTTGCGATTCCAAGCAAAGGCGAGGAACTGACCGTTGGGGGACCACGATGGGGAAGTGGCATAGCCTCCGTCGGTCAGGCGGGTGACAGCGGAGCCGTCGGCATCCATGACGTAGAGCTGTGGAAGATTCGTGCGCCCGCTGATCCATGCGATCTGTGAGCCGGTCTTGGGATTGAAGACGGGCGAGACGTCAGGCCCGCGGAAGCTGGTGACCCGGCGCGCAGCCCCGCCATTGGAGTTGGCGATATAAATTTCCGGGTCTCCGGTGCGCGAGGAAGAGAAGGCGATGTCCTGGCCGTTGGGTGACCATGCGGGTGAGAGATTGGTTCCACCTGCCCCCGGGAAGTTAACCATACGGTTGAGGAGGAGCGAGTACATACGAATCTGGAAGCCATCCTTGCCAAGGGAGGAGAAGGCGATCCGATTGTTATCAGGGGATATCCGCGGGGAGAGGGAGACGGTGCCGAGATGGGTGATCTCATGCTGGTTGGCGCCGTCGTAGTCCATGGCCCAGATTTCCTTGTTTCCACCGGCGACCTTGACGTAGTAGATCTTGGTCTCGGCGATGCCGGGGATGCCGCCGCCTAGACGGAAGATGATCTCGTCGGCGAAGCGATGGGCGATCTGGCGAGCCATTGCTTCGTTGGCCTCTTCGCTGTACTGCTTGGCGAGGACCTGCGGAAACTGGGTGTTCTTCGCGTCGAAGAGGAAGCCATTGACGGTGATGCGTCCGCCCGAGGCACCAAAGGCTCCGAAGGCGACCATGGCCGCATTGGTGGGCGCGACGGACCACTGGGCGAGGTTCATCTCGCCAGGCGCTCCGGGCGAGGCTTGTGGAAGAAGGCTCTTGGAGACGATATCGAAGATGCCGGCCGTGGAGAGGTCGTTGAAGAGCGTGGTGTCGAAGGTCTGCTTGAGCGTCGACGTCTGCGGATCGGTGGAGACGGGCTTGAAGTCCGCGACCGCGATGCGGATGTTCGAGACGCCGGCGGAGGTCTCAGTCTTGAACCAGTCCTGCCCTTGAAGAGTCGCCGAGGAGAGGGAAAGGAATGCGAGTGCGGTGAAGAGGAGCCCGGCGGGCCGCAGAAGAAGTTGTGCCAGAGGTCGAGCAGGACTATAGATCATCTCTTTTATCGTAGACGCAAAGAGGGCAGGCAGGGTTATTTTTGATGTGCAGATCGCGAACCAATCTTTGTACGGCTAGCAATTTCTACGATTTAGGACGACCTTGTTTTTCCTGAATGGACCAGAGAATGCTGCGCCGAATGAGGTTGTAAAGGATGGGGTTGTCGTAATCTTCTTTGCGATGACCGAGGGCAAGGTAGATCTCGCGGCTGCCATCGAAGGTCTGGTACCAGGCAAGGGGGAGTGGATTGGGGTAGGTCTTCAGATCGGTACGCATCTTTTCAAGGCCATCGAGTTTGGTGCGATCGGTAGTCAGGAAAGGGCGGATCTCAGGGCTTTGATGGTCGGTGAAATAGCACTCATCGGTCCAGGAGAAGTCGGATGAGAGACCTTGCGTAACCGGAAAGGCGGGGTCGGCTACGTGGATGGTGAAGGTCTGCATGTGGGGATGCTCTGCAAATTTTCCACCGACGACCTGCCAGTAGTAAGGCCAGGATCGCTCGGACCCGGAGGCAGAGTGAATGGCGACGAAGCCGTGGTGGGACTGGATGTAATGCTTGAAGGCAGCTCGCTGATCGTCGCTGGTGAAGGCCTCGTTATTGCTGTTGGCAAAGATGAGGGCGGCGTACTGGCGCAGGTTGGCGTCGGTGAAGACTTCAGGTGAGTCGGAGGAGTCGACGGTGAAGTGGCTCTCGGCTCCCATCTTCTTGATGGCTTCGACGCTGGTGGCGATGTTGTCGTGGATGTAGCCCTTGCCATCCGGGGTGTAGTTACGGGTGTAGACGAGAACTTTTGGCTGGGCCGCGAAAGCTGCGCTGGTGAGGCCAAGGGCGAGAAGTAGGGACGCGATTCTGGGGAAGATTTTCACCACAGCATTATGCGGGAATCGGGCGAAGCGTGGAGGGGATTAATCCGGTGTGTCCGTGACTTGGCTTGAGGAGAGTGTAAGCTTTTTCGTGTTATGGCGATGAATCGACGGGATCTGTTGAAGATGGCGGCGGCCTCGACGGCGTGCGGTGTGGGTGCTCCTCTTCTGGCGGTTGAGCAGCGGGCAGAGGCACAGGTGGCGAAGGCGACGCGAGGCATGGCAGCGGCGAAGATCAAGGACATCAGCGTGATCGAGTGCGAGCCCGCGGGCTCGCGGCTGACGGTGGTGAAGATCACCACGGATCAGGATGGTCTCTACGGTTACGGCTGCGGGACGTTTACGCAGAGAGCGGATTTGGTGAAGCCGGCGGTTGAGCGATATCTGAAGCCGCTGTTGATGGGGAAGACGACGGACCGGATCGAGGATATCTGGTGGACGTGCTACGACAGCTCGTACTGGAAGAACGGGCCGGTGCTGAATAACGCGATCAGCGGGATCGATGAGGCTCTTTGGGATATCAAGGGGCGTCAGGCGGGGATGCCGGTGTATCAGCTTATCGGTGGCAAGGTGCGTGAGGCAGTGGATACGTATGCGCATGCCGATGGAGCGGACTACCCGGACGTCGTGGCCTCGGCGAAGCAGTATATGGATCAGGGATTTCGTAATGTGCGGGTGCAGATCGGCGTGCCGGGGATGGCAGGGTACGGATCGAGGAGCGGAGGACAGACGAAGTACAAGCCGCTGCACGACAAGCCGTTCTTCGAGCCGGCTGCGTATATGCGCCGCGCGTTGAAGATGCTTGAGACGTGCCGCAGGGAGCTGGGCGAGGAGGTGAACCTGCTGCACGACGTGCATGAACGGCTGTCGCCGAATCAGGCAGTGGAGTTCTGCAAAGAGGCGGAGAAGTTCAATATGTTTTTCGTGGAGGACCCGCTGTCTCCAGAAGATATTGCGTACTTCAAGCAGATTCGCGACAACTGCACGACTCCGATTGCGATGGGCGAGCTGTTCAACTCGCCACATGAGTGGCGGCCGCTGATCGAGGGAAGGCTGATTGATTACATTCGCTGCCATCTGTCGCAGATGGGAGGACTGACTCCGGCGCATAAGGTTGCCACTCTGGCGGAGAATTTTGGAGTGAAGACGGCGTGGCATGGCCCGGGGGATGTGTCGCCGGTGGGACACATGGCGCAGATTACGCTCGATATCGTCAGCTCAAACTTTGGCGTTCAGGAGTACACACCGTTCAATGAGCGGACGAAGCAGATCTTCCACGGATGCCCGGAGATGAGGTATGGATACTTCTGGGTGAATGAGGCTCCGGGATGGGGAATCGAGATCGATGAGAAGGAGGCCGCGAAGGCTCCATTTACCGAAAGCAAGAATGGGTTGAATGGAGGATGGGGTGAGATTCGGCGTCCGGATGGAACGGTGATTAAGCAGTAGGGCGTTCGTGGATTCGCGGTAAGAAGATTTTTCTGTGCGCCGATCAGGGTTGCGTGTAGTGGAAGGTGTACTCGACGGTGATGTGATCGCCTGCAGGAAGCGGTCCGAAACCTTCGACGCGCTGCACGGCGCGCAGGGCGGATCGATCGAGGGACGGGGAGCCGCTGCTGGTCTCGAGGCGTGGGTTTGAGGGTGCTCCGGCGCGGTCGATGTCGAAGAGGACGGTAACGCTCTTACCGACGGAGGCGCGAGGGTCGGCCTCCTGGGTGTACCAGTTCTGCGCGACGGTGCGGTTGACGATGTTGACGTAGTAGGCGAAGCGCGCGCCGAAGGTACGGTCCTGCACCATGGCGGAGGCGGTGCCGTTTTTGAGCTCAAGGGTGGACTGCGGAATGCGGATTCCAGCAGTCTCGCCGGTGGCGGCCTTGTTGGGCTGCGGCGGCGTGGGCTGCGGGTGTTTTGGAGGCGCGGGCGTAGGCTTCTCGGCGACCTTGGGCGGCTTGACCTTTTCGGGCAGCGTCACTTCGTGGGGATCAGGCGGAGGCTCGGTCTTCACGGGGGCGATAAGAGGAGCCGGGCTGGGATTCTCCGAGGTAAGGACGCCGGTGTCGAGCTCGCGTTGCTTGGGAGGGAGGGGAAGCGAGGCGACCATGGTGGCTTGAATGGCACCGGCGTTGGCGGCGTTTTCTCCCCAGCTGTGGCCGCGATTGTGGAAGTAGGCGAGACCGCCGATCGCGGCGGCAATGGCGATGTGGAGGAAGAGCGAGCCGACGAAGTTCCTGCGCAGATTGTCATCTGCGAATTGCTCGTCGGGATTCCAGCTTAGATCGGCCATGAGTTCGGTGCTATTTGTTTTCGATGGGGCGAGTGACGATGCTGATGTTGGTGATGCCGGCCTGCTTTACGGCATCCATCACGGAGGCGAAGGCACCGAAGGGAACACGCTCGTCGGCGCGAAGATAGATGATGCGCTTGGCTGGATCTCCCTTGCCGACGGTGCGTAGACGCGCGGGAAGCTCGTTGACGTTGACGGGCTTGTCCTGCAGGAAGACGTTCTGATCATGGTCGATGGTGACGACCATGCGCTCGTCGGTGACCTGGCTTACGGTGCGGGTCTTGGGAATGGCGACGTCGATGCCGGACTGAAGCACGGGCGCGGTGAGCATGAAGATGAGCAGAAGCACAAGGACGACGTCGACGAGGGGAGTGATATTGATCTCGGCGAGTGCGGTCTGTGTGCGTCCCTTTGTGCTGAAGGCCATGGCTAGAAGGCCCTCCTGCGGGGCGGCTGCGGCTCTTCTACGGGAGCGTAGGCGGGAGCCGGAGGCTGCGGCTGCGTGGGAGTCACCATGGCGGCGTTCTCGATGGCGTTGAGGAGCTCGCGGCCGAAGTCGTCCATGCGAGATCCCTGCTCGCGGAGCCTCGCGGTGAGCTGGTTGTATCCAATGACGGCGGGGATGGCGACGACGAGGCCTGCGGCGGTGGTGATGAGGGCTTCCGAGATTCCGGGGGCCACGGCGCGGAGCGTGGCGGCTCCAGCGGTGCCGAGGCCGTGGAACGCGTCGATGATTCCCCAGACGGTTCCGAAGAGGCCGATGAAGGGGGCGATGGCCGCGATGGTGGCGAGCCAGGTCATGCGTGATTCCATCAGGGTGAGGGCTTCAGACGACGCAGTGGCGGCGGAGCGCTCGAGGGCGACAGGATTGCGGGGAAGGCCGCGTCCGCCGTTCTGTCGCTGGTACTCGTCGTGAATTTCGTTGAAGACGGAGACGAGCGGGCTGGGACGGAACTGCTCGGCGACGGTGGCGATCTCGCTAAGGCGGGTCGATTTGCGGAAGGCGCGAAGGAAGCGCCTGCTCTGCTTGTCGGCGCGGCCGAAGCTGGACCACTTGGAGAGCATGATGGTCCACGAGAAGATGCTCGCCAGCAGAAGAAGGACGAGTACGGTGAAGGCGACCGGGCCGCTGTTGTGGATCATCTCGGCAATCGCGCTGGAGCTGGCGACATTGGCCGGAGGAACGGCGGCGGTGTCTTCCTGAAGGAAGTGAAGGGCGAGGGCTAGGGTCCAGACCATAGTTATTTATCCACCAGTAACTAGTGTAAATCGTTGGACGCCGCATAAAAGGCGAAGGACAGCATCTGAGAGGGGTGGCATCCTCGAAGGAACCTGTCCAAAACTCCCGGATAGCTTGTGGATTCCAGAGGAGAAACAGGGAGTGGCAAGGACAAAGGATAAATACAGGGTCTCTCCGCTCCGCCGAGCGGTGGAACTGCGCGTCTCCGGTCGAGATGACGAGGTTTTTATGTTATTGAACAGGTTGTAAGTGGATACGCAGAGACTAAAGGGGGAGGCAGGGATAGATACGCAAGGGGAGGGTGCAGCCTGAAGCACGGAGAGGCGCATCCAAGATGGAACGGATCAATGGATATTTACCTCACGAGACCGAATGCCAGGGGATTCTTTCTGTGAATGAAGAGCTGAGAGATGCCGATGACAGAGTGCCTTTGTCCGACGATGGAATCCTCTTTCAGCAGATTGCAGATTCTGCGCCGGTGCTGATCTGGCTGTCTGGAGCAGATGCACGGAGTACCTGGTTCAATAAGCCATGGCTCGAATTTCGTGGACGCTCGCTGGCCCAGGAGCTTGGAGAAGAGCGAGCCAAGGGAGTTCATCCCGATGATCTTGATCGTTATCTGGAGGTTTCGACGGAACACTTTAAGTGGCGCCGGCCATTCCAGATGGAATATCGGCTGCAGCGGAATGATGGAGTGTACCGCTGGGTTCTCGATCATGGGTTGCCACGGTTTGGCCCCTCGGAGGAATTCCTCGGATTTATCGGTTCCTGCACCGACATTACCGAGATGAAGCTGGCGGAGGCGGCCCTTCGGGAGTCGGAGAAGCTGGCGATTGTGGGACGGCTGGCTTCTTCCATTGCGCATGAGATCAATAATCCCCTGGAGGCCGTCACGAACCTTCTTTATCTTGCGGCGTTTACTGCCGACGAAGAGACCAAGGTAAACATCGAAGCCGCGCAGCAGGAGCTGATGCGGATCTCCCAGATTACCGCTCAGACCTTGCAGTTCCGGAGACAGAGGAATACCCCCGAATCGGTCAACGTCGTCACCCTTCTGCACTCGGTTCTTACCCTTTACCAGGGAAGGCTCATCCAGAACGGGATTGAAGTGGTGAACGAAGTGCCCGATGTTTCTCCTCTTGTCTGCTACGCCGGGGAGATCCGCCAGATGTTGGCGAATTTTATAGGGAACGCGCTGGATGCAATGCCGCGGGGAGGGTGTCTTCGCATTCGGATTCGTCCTTCGACGGATTGGAGAGACGGAAGCGAGGGGGTCCGGATCACGTTTGCAGACAATGGGCAGGGGATGAGTAAGGAGACGCGGAGACGTGTATACGAACCGTTCTTTACCACCAAGGAAACGACCGGGACAGGACTTGGACTTTGGGTGAGCGCAGGGATCGCGAAGAAACACCATGGAAGCATCAGCGTCCGCAGCAGTGATAAAGCGGGCGAATCGGGAACGATCTTCTCCGTGATCTTTCCGCGGCGAGGGGCTTCGCTCTCCACGTAGCCGCGGCAGATTTTTGGTCGATGTTTTCTTCAGGACCTGTCCAGAAATTTCCCGGGTAGGTTGTAGAGAAAACGGACAACAGCAAGAACAAAAGCTAAATACAGGGATTTCTTCACTCCGTCGCGCGATGAAGCTGCGCGTCTTCGGTCGAGATGACGTTTTGGGGGGTAGCTGCGGCATGAAAGAATAATCTCGACACGTCGCTTATGAATTCTCCTCTAGGCATCTATCTTTCGGTTCCGTTTTGCAAGGCGAAGTGCAGCTTCTGCAACTTTGCCTCGGATGCGTTTGGCCCGGAGCGGATGGATGCCTATGTGGATCGGCTGGGCGCGGAGATCGGGGATGCACGACAGAGGGCGGCGAAGCTGGGAGCAGCGATTGGGAGCGCGGCCGATTCGGTGTACTTCGGGGGCGGGACGCCGAGTTTGCTGTCCGCGAAGCAGTTTCAGAGCATCTTCACGGTTTTGCGAGATCAGTTTGAAGTGACCGCGGATGTAGAGGTGACGCTGGAGTGCGCGCCGGGACAGCTTGCGGATGAGACGCTTGAGGAGCTTCTGCGGCAGGGAGTAAACCGCGTCAGCCTGGGTGTTCAGTCGTTTGTGGATCGCGAGGCGCAGGCAGTGGGCCGTTTGCACACACGAGCAGTATGCGAGGCGGAGATCTTACGGCTTCGTGCGGCTGGAGTTTCGAAGATCGGTGTCGATCTGATTGTCGGATTGCCGCACCAGACGCAAGCCAGCTGGATGGAATCGCTGGAGCGCACGCTGGGCAGCGGAGCCGGACACATAAGCATGTACATGCTGGAGGTCGATGAGGAGTCGCGATTGGGACGCGAGGTGCTTGCGGGGGGCGGAAGGTATGGAGCTGGAACTATCCCTGCCGAAGACGATGCGGCTGCGTGGTATGAGATGGGCTGCGAGATATTGCATACGGGTGGGGTCGCGCAGTATGAGATCTCGAATTTTGCGCGGGAGGGCCATGCTTCGCGCCACAATCGGAAGTACTGGAAACGGCAGCCCTATATTGGGTTTGGCCTGGATGCGCACTCGATGCTGCCTGTGGGCGACGACGCGGTGCGATTCCAGAACACGGATGAGCTTGATGCGTATATGACTCGCGATGCGCAAGGACCGCTCGCGGTTTTGCCGCGCGGGGCTGGCTGGCCGGAGCCGGAGTTCCTTGGAAGGGAAGCGGCATTCGAGGAGTCGCTGTTTCTGGGGTTGCGCCTGATCGAAGGTGTGAGCCTGAATGGATTGCAGGCGGAGTTCGGCGATGAGATGGTTGCGAGCGTGATGCCAGGGATCCGCGAGGCACGCGAGGCCGGACTGCTGTCGATGGATGAGGATCGAATCCGGCTGACGGCACGAGGCCGCATGGCTTCCAACGAAGTCTTCAGCCGGTTACTGGTTCCGGCGACGGCATAAAGCGAACGGTTGGATTTAAACAGGAGAATGAGACAGGAATGATCGATCTGCGCAGCGACACCGTGACACGACCCACCCCAGCCATGCGGCAGGCCATGGCCGCGGCCGAGGTAGGCGATGACGTATATGGAGAAGATCCGACGGTGAATCGGCTGGAGAAAGAGGCTGCCGCGGTCTTCGGAAGAGAGGCTGCGATCTTCGTGCCTACCGGGACTATGGGGAACCAGATCGCGATCCGCCTGCACACGGAGCATGGGCAGGAGGTGATCTGCGAGTCACGATCGCATGTTCTGGATTGGGAGATGGCGATGATGGCGTCCTTCGCAGGCTGCCAGGCTCGTACGGTTGAAGGAGTGCGGGGAGTTCTGACCTGGGAGAAGATTCGTCGTGCCATCGGGCCAAAGATCTACTATCGCCAGCCAACCGGGTTGGTGTGCCTTGAGAATACGCACAATATGGCGGGCGGAACGGTAACTTCGCTGGAGGTGCTGAAGGAGGTCTGGCGCGGCGCGAAGGAGGCAGGCCTGCCGGTGCACCTGGATGGAGCAAGGGTCTTCAACGCGGCGACTGCGCTGGGCCTAAGCGTGGCCGAGTTGACGGCAGGGTTCGATACGGTGATGTTCTGCCTGTCGAAGGGACTGGGAGCGCCGGTGGGTTCCGTGCTGGTGGGTTCAGCCAAGGCGATCGAGCGGGCGAGAGTGTTTCGCAAGGCGCTGGGCGGAGGAATGCGACAGGCCGGTGTGATTGCGGCTGCCGGGCTGATCGCTCTGAGCGAGATGACAAAGCGGCTTGCGGAGGACCATGCCAACGCGCGGCTGCTGGCAGAGTCGGTGGCGAATGAAGCTGGAGCGGAGATCGATCTCGATGCGGTCGAGACGAACATTGTGATCTTCAGCCTGCGCGGAGAGGGCGATGCAGCTGCATTTTGCGCGGCACTGAAGCGTAAAGGAGTGCTGGCAAGCGCGATTGGACCGCACAGTGTGCGTTTCGTAATGCACTATGACGTGAGCCGTGCAGATTGTCAGGAAGCTGCGGGAATCGTGTCGGAGCAGTTGCGGATGGCTTAGTGCAGGATGTCTTGCGAGGCGTCTAACGCGCTGGTGGTGCTGGTCCGGTGGCGATGGCGGGTTTTTCCGCGAGAAAGACCGTAACCGTGGTGCCATGGGAGACGGCGTTTGTGTCGCTGGCGATCTCGATGGACCCGCCGTGCTTATCGATGATGCCGCGGCTAACCCAGAGACCGAGGCCAGTGCCGCGTTCGCCCTTGGTTGTGAAGAAGGGTTGAAAGAGCTGCGGGCGCACCTCTTCAGAGATTCCTGCCCCGTTGTCGTGGATGACGACGACCGCTCCGGAAGCCATCTTGGGGGTTGCGCTGAGCGGGGACGCTCCGACGCGGATCTGACCGCCTGGGCTGGCGGCTTCCGCTGCATTGGCGATGAGATTGGTGAAGACCTGGCGGAGCTCGGCAGGAAAGGCGTCGACGATCACCGATGAGGGGAGTTCAGCCTGCACCCCGACGTTGAGCTCCTGGAAGCGGTGCTCCATCAAAAGCAGAATGTCTTCGAGGATTCCCTTGAGGTCTACCGGGACAGGGGCGCGCGATTCGCGGTAGAGGCCGAGCATGGCCCGGCTGATCTGGGTGACGCGAGCCAGCTCGCTCTCGGCCATGTCGATGAACTGTTTGGATTCCTCTTCGGAGACGCCGGTGCGCATGAGATAGAGGAGGTTGGAGACGGCGTCGAGAGGGTTGTGGATTTCGTGGGCGATGGTGGCGGCGAGTCGTCCTGCGACGGCAAGCTTCTCGTTCGCGAGCAGGGTCTCCTGAGTGCGGCGCTCGAGAGTGATATCGCGGAAGACCAGAACAATGCCGACGATCTCGTCGGTCTGGTCCCGGATGGGGGCTCCGCTGTCGGCGATAAGGATGCGAGTTCCATCTTTGCGGATGAGCGCAGTGTCGTGGCCCAGGCCAACGACGGCGTGGAGACGCTTGACCTTGGCGACCGGGGTTTCGACGACTTCTCCGGTTTTCTGGTTGACGATGCGAAAGACTTCCTCGAGCCGGAGGTTGGCGGCTTCAGCCTGGGTCCAGCCGGTGAGCTCGGAGGCGATGGGATTCATCATCTGAATGCGGCCTTCGGCATCACAGGTGATGACGCCGTCACCGATGGAGGCGAGAGTGGTGCGGAGACGCTGCTCGGACTGGAAGATTTCTTCTGCTCGACGGCCGAGAACCTCGAGCGATGTACGGTAGGCCGAGGAGACGGCGTTGAGGCGGCTGCGGGTGAAAAGTCCGATGAGCACGCCCATGCCGAGGGCAATGGCGATGAGGGCCTGGACCATGTTGCGGACCTGACGGTGCCATTGCTGGATCCGGACCGAGCGACGCTCCTCGGCGTGCTTTGTAATGGCCGCGATGTCCTGGCGAACCTGATCCATCAGCGTCTTGCCGTAGAGATTGAGGGTGACGTCGTTGGCCTGGCCCCCGGCGCGCACAGTGGCCATGATCGGCAGGGCGAAGGCATCGTGCCAGTTTTGATATTCGTTGCGGAGGTCTTCGAGGTTATGCTTCTGGACGGCGTCAAGCTGAACGACGGAGGCAAGATTGTCCAATTCGGATTGGATAGTTCCTTCGGCCTGACGGAAATCGGCCAGAAAACGGTCGTCCCCCGTAGTTTCATAACCACGAAGACCGGACTCCTGGTCGACGATGAGCTTCGCGACCTGTGCCGCCTGGGCAATTCCGGTGTCGGCTGCCTGGATGAGCCGGACCGTTTCGTTGGCGCCGCGTACCTGCAGGTAGAGTGCCCCAGCGGTGATCAGAAGAGCGATGACGGGAAGGAGAAAGACCTGCCGCAGAATTCGATTGAACTGGGTTAGGTTCACAGAGTTCTAGGCCTGTCGTTACCGCGTGCTTACGGACTGTTGCAGCAAGCTCTCAAGCTTCTGGAGCAGTATGGGAGCTCCTTCGCCCTTGGTCATGTAGAGATCGACCAGTGAGGTCACCTCAGTGGGAAGTCCGATGTAGGCGGACAGAAGAAGAATGGGCACCTGTGGCTTGATTTGACGCATGCGATCTGCGACTTCGCCGCCATGCATTCCGGGCATGGAGTAGTCGAGGACCACCGCATCGACCGGTTCTTTCTCGAAGAGCGAGAGACCGCTGGCCCCATCTATCGCTGTCAGGACGTAATAGCCTGCACGTTCAAGCAGAATTTTTCGGACCTTGAGTCCGACCAGTTCATCATCAACACAGAGAACGAGGTGAGAGTTCTGTACCATAGAATTCATCCGATCAGTAAGAACCGCAGGTTAGGTCGGAACGAAGGGGACAAGTCTAGCAGAGGTGCCATTTTGAGTATACGCAGGCATTTTCCCCAAACACAGTCATCAACGATTTATCGTACGTTAGCAAAGTTTGAACTGGTGTTGCGCTAAGCTCATAGACGGAAACGTCCCGTAATTCGATTAGAAACGTCCGTAATTCGATTGAGGTCGAGCCTTTGAGTCAGACGATTTTTCTGTTGGAAGATGATGCAGACATCTCCCGGCTGGTGCAATACCACCTGGAAAGTGCAGGATTCACAATTCGCCCTTATCTTACTGTAGGGCAGATACTTCCGGATGCCGAGCGCCAACCCCCCTCGCTGTTTTTGTTGGACATCATGGTTCCTGGAGGGGATGGTCTGGATCTGTGCCGGAGATTGCGGCAGAACCCGACTTTGAGCGTGGTTCCCATCATCTTTCTTACCGCGCGCGCGGCGGAGAATGATCGCGTTCATGGCCTCGACCTGGGAGCGGATGACTACATTACCAAGCCCTTCGGGACCCGCGAGCTGGTGGCGCGAGTGAAGGCAGTCTTGCGGCGGTTTGAGCGCCCGACGACCCCCTCTATCGTCAAGTTCGAGACGATTGAGATCGATGCCGGCGCCATGCAGCTTCGTGTCAACGGGGACCTGGTGACGACCACGGCCACCGAATTTCGCCTGCTCGATTACCTGGCCCGGCATCCGGGAAGGGTCTTCAGCCGGGATCATCTGCTCGATGCCGTCTGGGGCGACGCTCGTTTTGTGACGCCGCGATCGGTCGATGTGTATGTGCGGCGGATCCGGGAAAAGATCGAGATCGATCCGGAGACCCCGCGGTATCTTAAGACTATGCGCGGGGCTGGTTACCGGTTCGAGGTTCCAAAGACGGTACAGGTTCCGGCATAGAGGTTGGCTGTGACGCGCGGTTTATTCCTTTCGTTCTTCCTTCCTATCACGATAGGCCTGGCTTTTGTCGCCGCGATGGGGTCCATAGGATGGCTCTTCATGGCAGCACTTGTGTTGCTCTGGGGAGTCTTGATCTCATTGCTATTGTCTCGACGGCTGCGGGGTGAGATCGCGCACTTCAAAACAGCGGCAGATGCTATTGGAACGGATACCCAACCTGTTCTCAACTCAAAATTCAGCGATTTCGAGGGTCTGGCAGAAGCGATCTCCCAGGCCTCAAACCGCGTGGAGCTTATGCTTTCCGACGCCGCGGAGAGCAGGCGCGAACTGGAGGCCATGATCGACAGCATGCAGGATGCGGTTGTCGCGGTCGATCAGGCGGGCCGTATTCAGTGGACGAACCAGAAGATGCAGAAGCTGATTCCGGGGATGGCATTTTCAAGCGCAGTCCGTATAGGCCATGCCCTGGTGCAGACGATTCGCGATCCCGAGGTTCTGGAATGCATGCGTGTTGCCCTTGAGCAGCGCGTGCTGAGCGAGCGGCGCTCGACCTCACTGCGGCCGGGACGCATCTTCGAGGTGGCCGCTTCACCGATGCCTGGAGGCGGCGCCGTCGCGGTGTTGCACGACATTACGCGGATTGAACAGGTGGAGCGGACGCAACGGGAGTTTGTTGCCAACGTGAGCCATGAGCTGCGTACACCGTTGACCTCGATTACCGGATACGTAGAGACGTTGCTGGATCATGAGGAGAATCTGAGCCCACAGGCTCGCGAGTTCCTGACGACGATACACAAGAACGCGTCGCGCATGAATCGGCTCACGGAAGACCTGCTGGTGATGGCGCGGGTCGAGTCGTCCGAGCAGGAGTTGCACCCTGTAGCGGTGCGAGCCGATATCCTGGTCCAGGATGCTGTTCAGGCGATGAGCGGCCTGGTACAGGACGAGGAGGCCGTGCTCGAAGTCGGAGCGACAACAGAGTGCGAGGTCTTCGCCGATCAGGATGCGATCGTGCAGGTGCTGAGCAATTTGATTGAGAATGCGATCAAGTATGGCAAATCGCGTGCTGAACAACGCAGTCGAGTCATTGTGAGTGCCAGGCCGCTCGATGAGGGAGTCGAGTTTCGTGTGCGGGATTTTGGCCAGGGAATTGCGTCGGAGCACCAATCACGCATCTTCGAACGGTTTTACCGGGTCGATAAGGCGAGATCGAGGGAGTCCGGGGGGACCGGACTTGGGCTGGCGATCGCTCGCCATGTGGTCCAGACACAGGGTGGCACGATTCACGTCGAGAGCGAACTGAACGTTGGAAGTACGTTTATTTTCATCTTGCCTTTGGTGAATGCTGCCGCTATCTAGCTTGTTTTTCGGCGTTTCACTACGATGTAACCTTCCATTAACAATCCCCCTTCACACTTGAAGGTGTGTGCGGTTTACCCTGCACACGTACTTGCGAGGGGGAAGTGTGAAAAAGAGCATACTTGCTGCAGGCGTGTTGGCGATCGCTGCCATCGGAGCCGGCGCACAAAATCTAAATGGAGCGGGAGCGACCTTTCCTTACCCGATCTATTCGAAGTGGTTCAACGAATACAGCCAGCAGGCCGGAGTCAAGATTAACTATCAGCCCATCGGTTCGGGCGGCGGGATTCGGCAGGTCTCGGATGGAATTGTCGACTTTGGTGGGAGCGACGGCCCGATGAGTGATGAGCAGATCTCTGCCGCCAAGGTAAAGACGCAGCATATTCCGACGGTTCTCGGAGCTGTCGTGCCTGTCTACAATATTCCGGGTGTCAGCAAAGATCTGAATTTTTCCGGCGACGTTATTGCCGATATTTATCTAGGCAAGATCACGAAGTGGAACGATGGTCGTATCGCCAAGGACAATCCGGGAGCGAATCTTCCCGATAAGCCGATCCTTCCCGTCTACCGTTCTGACGGAAGCGGCACGACCTACATCTTTACCGATTATCTGTCGAAGGTAAGCTCGGACTGGTCGACCAAGGTGGGTAAGAACACCTCGGTCAAGTGGCCTACCGGCATTGGCCAGAAGGGCAATGAGGGAGTCGCTGGAATGGTTCGCCAGTCGCCCAATTCGTTCGGGTATGTCGAGCTGATCTACGCGGTGCAGAACAAGATGGCCTTCGGTTCGGTGAAGAACGCCTCGGGCAAATTTGTGAAGGCTTCCACTGATGGCGTAACCGCCGCGGCGGCAGCTGCTGTAAAGACGATGCCCGCCGACTATCGCGTATCGATTACCAACGCCCAGGGAGCAACCTCGTACCCGATCTCCAGCTTCACCTGGCTACTGGTTCCCACGCACTCGAGCGATGCGGCAAAGGCGAAGGCGCTGAAGGGATTTCTGAACTGGATGCTTGAGCACGGTGAAGCCGAGGCCGCAGGGCTGAGCTATGCTCCGTTGCCGAAGCAGGTTCAGGATATGGTTCGCAAGACCGTCGCCCAGATTCAATAAGTAAATCCGCCGCGCGAGTTTGATGCCGAGTTCGCGCGGCGGCCTTGTTTTACCGGATACAATCACACTGAACCTTTTGACCAGGAATGATCTCTCTCCCGTCGTATGAGTATTGAAAGAGAACACGGCGCACCGTCGCCCATTAGAACCGCGGTCCCTGTGGCTCCAGCAATGGAAGAGAAGCCGTCTCTGGCCCCGCAGCCGGTCTCTGCGATCCGTGAATTTCTGAATTCGCGCGGCAGCGGACGATTGGCGGATTCGAGTTTTGCGGCGTTGATGCTCGTATGCGCCTGCACCATCTTTCTCATCGTCCTATTTATCTTCTGGATTCTGATCAAGAACTCGCATCTGAGCCTGGCTGCCTTTGGATGGAAGTTTTTCACGCGCGAGGCGTGGGATCCTGTCTCCGGGGATTTCGGCGCGCTCCCATTCATCTATGGCACATTGATGACGTCGCTGCTGGCGCTTGCGATGGCCGTGCCGCTGGCGCTTGGGGTTGCGATCTTTCTCACCGAGCTGTGTCCACGTCCGTTGCGGGCGCCGATCTCATTCCTAAGCGAGTTGCTGGCAGCTATTCCGAGCGTGGTCTATGGCCTGTGGGCTGTCTTCGTACTGGTGCCACTGATGCGCGACACGGTTGGCCCTTTTCTGGTCAAGACGCTGGGCTGGACGGGTTTCTTTGAGGGACCTAACTTCGGTGTGGGTCTGCTGACGGCCAGTATGATTTTGGCAATCATGATCCTGCCGATCATCTCGTCGCTTACACGTGACATCATGACGGCGGTTCCGAACAGCCAGCGCGAAGCTGTATTGGCGCTGGGTGCGACACGCTGGGAGATGATCCGCATCGGAGTCCTGCGCAATTCGAGAATCGGTATTGTGGGAGCGGTCATGCTGGGCCTCGGGCGCGCGCTGGGCGAGACCATGGCCGTCACCATGGTCATCGGAAACCATCCTGACATCAGCAAGAGTCTCTTCGCCCCCGGCTACACACTGGCCAGCGTTATCGCCAACGAGTTCTCAGAAGCAACGGGCGATCTGTACTACAGCGCATTGATCGAGATCGGTCTTGCGCTCTTCCTGGTAACGATTGTCGTCAATGCGATCGCCCGCCTGATGGTGTGGGCCGTGACGCGCGGCGCGCCAGCGAGGGCCTCCTGATGAGCACACAACCGGTTCAGGCACAGCCGCTGGGCGATCCACGCAAGCCGTCGCGTGCGAATGTTCTTCGACGCTACACTGCCGATTACATCGTCTCCGGCCTGGCCATCCTGGCGACGGTTATTGTTCTCGCACCGTTGGCGGCAATTCTCTTCTACCTGATCTACAAAGGCGCCTCTTCTCTCAACCTGGCGTTCTTCACGCATGTTCCTGCTCCCGTTGGCGAGGCGGGCGGAGGCATGGCCAATGCGATTTTCGGGTCGGGCATCATTCTCGGTCTGGCAAGTTTCATGGGAATTCCGATTGGAATTGCCGCCGGGGTTTATCTGTCGGAGTTCGGACGAGGAAGGCTTCTGGGAAACGCCATCCGCTTTACCGCCGACGTGCTGAACGGAGTTCCATCCATTGTGATGGGCATTGCGATCTATTCGCTGGTCGTGAAGCCGCAACACCATTATTCGGCCTTCGCCGGAGGCATCGCGCTTGCGATCATGATGATTCCTACCGTGACGCGCACGACGGAAGAGATGCTGGCGACCGTTCCTCACGCAGTTCGCGAGGCAGCTTTGGGATTGGGAGTGCCGAAGTGGAGAACGGCAGTTTCGATCAGCCTGAGAACTGCATCGCCAGGTATTATTACCGGTTGCATGCTGGCATTTGCCCGGGTAGCCGGTGAGACGGCGCCACTGTTGTTTACGGCATTTGGCAATCAGTTTTGGAGCTTCAATATCAACCAGCCGATTGCAGCCTTGCCATTGCAGATTTTTGTGTATGCCATCTCCCCGTATGACGAGTGGCACCGGTTGGCGTGGGCGGGTGCTCTGGTGCTTATCGTTCTTATTATGGTTTCGGTGACGCTCGTCCGCATCTTCGCGAATCGCGGCATGCTCAAGGGAGGAAGTTAGTGGGAGTCGGCATTCAAGTGGAAGATTTGAACGCGTGGTATGGGTCGAACCACACGCTGCAGGATATCAACCTGCATATTCCGGCCAACCATGCCACTGCTCTCATCGGCCCTTCGGGCTGCGGCAAATCGACCTTTGTGCGTTGCCTGAACCGCATGCATGAGACGAACCCGATTGCGCGCGCAACCGGCGTTGTGAAGATGGGTGCGGTCGATATCTACCGCGAGGCCTCGCCGGTGGAGATTCGCCGCCGTGTCGGCATGGTCTTCCAACGCCCGAACCCGTTTCCGACGATGTCGATCTACGACAACGTGATCAGTGGCCTCAAGCTGAACGGCTTTCGCAATCGCCGCGTTCTGGATGAGACGGTGGAGCGCTCGTTGAAGCAGGCGGCCTTGTGGGAAGAAGTGAAGGACGATCTAAAGAAAAAGTCCGGAGCTTCGCTCTCCGGTGGTCAGCAGCAGCGCATGTGCATCGCTCGTGCCCTCGCGGTCGATCCCGAGGTGTTGTTAATGGACGAGCCTGCTTCCGCGCTGGATCCGGTCTCGACCTCAAAGATCGAAGATCTCATCTTCCAGCTCAAGAGCCTGTACACGATCGTAATCGTGACGCACAATATGCAGCAGGCAGCACGTGTAGCGGAGAACACCGGCTTCTTTTTGAATGGGAAGCTGGTCGAGTTCGATTCGACGCATAAGATCTTCACCAATCCTCGCGACAAGCGTACAGAAGACTACATCACGGGGAGGTTCGGCTGATGCGCGTGAAATTCCATCAGAGTCTGGACGAGTTGAAGGAGCGGTTGCTGGTGATGGCGGGGATGGCGGAGCAGGCTATCCAGCGGTCGATCGAGGCCTATCGCACCCGGGATCTGAGCATCTGCGAACTGGTGCTGCACTCAGAGCCGGCGATCAATCGCCTGGAGCGCGAGATCGACCAGATGGCGCTCGACCTGTTGGCGATGGAGCAGCCGATGGCGATCGACCTTCGCTTCATCCTCTCCGTCATTCGCATCAATGCCGACCTGGAGCGTGTAGGCGATCAGGCAGTGAACATCGCGGTGCGGGTACGGGAGATGGGAGCGTTCGCGAATATCGATCTTCCGGTTGATATTCCGAAGCTCGCGGAACTGGCCTCGGCGATGGTACGCAAGGCACTGCAGGCCTTTATCGAAGGCGATGCTGAGATGGCCGATTCTGTTTTCCTGATGGATGACCAGGTAGACAACATGAATGACGCCGCGTATTACGCCCTGAGCTCGCTGATCAAAGAGAAGCCGGAGCTGACGCCGCAGTCGTTGAATGCCCTGATCATCTCGCGTAACCTTGAGCGAGTGGGCGATCATGCGACCAACATCGCAGAGGATGTCATCTTCTGGGTGCGCGGGGCCGATGTTCGCCATCACGCAACGGCGCCAGTCCAATAGGCATTGGGCTCATTCGGACTCCAGGGCCCACCAGGTAAGTCCCGGCAGCAGAGGGTAATAGAGGCCGAGGCGAATTGACGCGGGAGCGACGGTATCGAGCATCGTTCGCGCGTAGGTTTCCAGCTGAGCAGCATACTTTTCCTGCTCCCGCGCCAGGAACTCGTCCTTCGCAGAGCTGGTATACGGAGTGGTCTTGTAGTCGACGATCCAGAGGTAATCTTCGCCGGGAGCGAAAGGTTCATGCCCAGCGCGGAAGACGCGGTCGAGGCGCACATTGGAGAGCTCGTCCTGCCATGATGTGAGGGCGCGTTCGCTGAAGCCGTCTTTGTGATTGCTCAGCACCCATACACCGGCGGGATCGCGCAGCGTTGAGGAAAGCGCTTTCTGCACGCGAGCAGAAAGTTGTTCCACTGCGTGCGGCGAGAGTCCGTGGCTGCGCAGAAGAGCGGTAATTCGTGGCGCCCACGCGGCAATCTTCTCTGACGCCGCCGCTGTCGTTGAGCCTGTGGCGAGATCGGTGGAGAGGACTTCGAGAAAGGCGTGCACGGTAGTACCGAAAGCGCGAGCTTCGAAAGATCCCTCCGGTCTCTTGAATCTCTCTGCGGAAAAAGCAGGCTTCGAAGGCGTGCTGATCGTGGTTGAATCCTGAAACCGGTTTGCCGGACGAAACTGCAAAGGGAGCCGGTGCAGGATGGCGGTCTTCGGCTCATCGGCTTCCGCCGCAAGACTTGGCAGAATACGACTTTCGACCGGCGCAGGCAGAGGGATCACCGGAGCGATCAAGGGGCGGGAGCTGATTTGAGTATCGACGAAGTGCGGTTCCGCGGCGCGCCACGCCGCCTGAAGCAGGCTTCCTGCGGTTTGCCGGATAGACCCGTCCTGGTTTTGTTCCGGAGAGGCGAAGAGATGAAGCTCCTCTCGGGCCCGCGTGCAGGCGACATAGAAGAGGCGACGAGCTTCGGCGTCCTCGCGGGATCGTTGAATGCGAGTGAGCCATAGGTTTAACGCTTCGGAGTCGCGGCCTTTGCCTGCGATCGGCGCGAGCAATACTGGCGCCGAGTTCTCGTCCGGAGAGGTCATCTCATTCCATGTGAGCAGGCGGCTGCGGCTGGTGCGGCTTCTCTTTTCGAGCCCCGGGACCAGCACGATATCCCACTCGAGACCCTTGGCGCCATGGATAGTCATTAGATCCACGCCGCCGGCTGCCGCAGACGGTTCAGCATACAACGATCGCAGGCGAAGCCGGAGTTGGGTGAGATCGATCGCGCCTTGTCGTTCGAACTCATCGAGTAGCTCGAAATAGGTTGTGGCGTTTTTCTTCTGCTCCTCGCTGAGGGGTGCATCGCCACCGAGAGAGCGCCAGGTCCGCTCCACCCATTCGGCCAGCGAAAGGCGGGAGTGCTGTTTGAGAGAGGCCTGGAGGACTGGCCAGATCCGCGCCAGTCTCTGGCAGCTCTCTTCGCCGAGTTCCTGACCGCGTTCCACGATAAGCTCTTCGATGGTTTTTTCGAAGAATTCAGAGTCGTCCTTTCCCGCGAGTAGATGGAGCTCCGCGATCTCGAGACCGCACCACGGCGCTCGCAGGACGGCCAGCCAGGCAATCCGATCCGCGGGATGCAGAAGCGCACGCGTGAGGGCGAAGAGATCCATAATTTCTGGGCGCTCTTCCAGGGATTCGATCCTGACTGCCCGAAAGGGAATTGGGGGATTCAGCCCGTCGCGCTTCAGCTCG
This sequence comes from Edaphobacter sp. FHG110511_03, assembly GCF_059115365.1. Lineage (NCBI taxonomy): Bacteria > Pseudomonadati > Acidobacteriota > Terriglobia > Terriglobales > Acidobacteriaceae > Edaphobacter > Edaphobacter sp. FHG110511_03. The sequence goes on from NZ_JBZYWL010000006.1 coordinate 146,638, forward strand.
GCCACAATCTCCGCGAGATGGATTCGATTGCGAACCAGCACGGCAATCTTCAACGGTGCGGTGCGGCCTATGGACAAAGGGTGTGAACGCCATCGCTCGATGATCCGACGGACTTCTATGGCTTCACGCCGCGCCCGACGACGATGGTCGCGACGTCGGTCTTCTACTGAGGACCTATACGGCGCGACCTGTGTGTGCCACACGATGCTTTGCGATTCTCCCGACGAGGGTCCTCGGACAGGTTCCGCCGCGATGTACGGGACTTCTTCCGAATCTTCTGCTTCGGAACTGCGGGGGAACAGCTGCGCAAAGTCGTTGTTGAAGGAGCGCACAAGATCGCGCTGGGAGCGGAAGTTAGCGGTCAGGTGCAGACAGCCGAGTTCGAGCTCGCCGAGGCGCTTCTGCCGCATCGTGCGAATAAAACGTTCTACGCGCGCCTGCCGAAAGAGATAGATGGATTGCTTGGGGTCTCCGACGAGAAAGACGGTCTGGCTGCGTCCATCCCATCCCTGCGTCAGAAGCTGGATCAGCTCATACTGACTCGTCGACGTGTCCTGCATCTCATCGACAAGGATGTGTTGAAGATTTGTTCCCATGGCAGTTTCGAGCGCCGCGCCTTCGCGAAGGGCGGCGCGCGCGATGAGGCCCGGCTCGGTGAAGTCGCACTCACTGCGCTCGGCGAAGACGACCTGCAGCTCTGCGAGCGCGCGATAGAGAACCCGGAAGAGAGCTTTAGCCACACGCCATTGATCTGGCGGATACTTCGCAGGCGGCAGTGCGGCGACGCCTTCGATTGCCTTGCAGAGATCGTCTCGCTCGCGAAGCTGGTCGACGATCTCGCGCAGACGCCCGGCCTGAGGTTTCCCGATGTCGAATTGGATATGGTTGCGGGCGAATCCGGCTCGCCAGCCTCCGGTAGGTTTTACCAAAAGATGTGCCAGCGCTCGCCAGTGTTCCAGATCCTCGGCTGTGTCACCTGGAGCACGATAGACGCCTGCACAGACGGCAATCGGCGATGGCTGGCCGCCGTATCCCTCATTACTGCCCATCTCCGCCGCCAGCATGGAGAGATCCTGCAGCAGGGAAGACGGGATCAGCCGCGCGAGTTTGGACAGCTCCAAGCAGATCGCGTCGGCCAGAGTATGTTCGATCTGCGGCAGAACTGTGTGATCGAGATACTCATCCTCGAGCATTTGGTGGCCGAGCGGAACCAGGCGGCCCCATTGATCGCGCAGGGCAAGCATCTCGGCCAGCAGATCGCGAACCTGGATCAGGTTGCCATCGCGATGCAGAAGGATCAGGCGCAGAGCATCGCTGAGCGCGGCATCGCTTCCGCCAAGCTGTAGAAGCGTCCGTTCGGCAGCGGTTCTGTAGAGAGAGGAGGCGTCTTCCGTGGGGTTGAGCGAGCCGCTTCCGGAAAGCACCGGCAGGCTGCGTGCGATCTCGGCGCAGACGGAGTCGATCGTGCGAACGTTGAGACGGCGTGGGTGTTCGCGAAGATTCCAGCCGAGGTTTCGATCGCGCTCCAGCACGGCGAGCGCAAAGCCGCGTGTCTCGCGCTCGAAGTCGTGGATGGTGTTGTCGGGTCCGGCGGCGCGCTCCAGCTGTTCGAGGACGCGCTCGCGGATTTCTCCGGTTGCTTTGACGGTGAAGGTGATCGCCAGAACCTGTTCGGGCTGTTCCACGCCGGCGAGCGCCAGCAGCTTGAGATAACGCTGAATCAGCAGGCCGGTCTTGCCGGACCCCGCCGGAGCCTCGACGATCCACGACCGGGTGACATCCAGCGCGCGCTCGCGCTCGCCGCGATCGGGCGGCGCTGTGGAGGGTGTCTCAGGTTGTTCTGGCTCAGGGGGAAAGGAGAACAGCTCACCCATTCCCTGAATCGAAGGGCGTTTCTTCATCAAAATCCTCATCAAAGGCTGCCGGATTCAGCCGGCACAGAATTCGTTGGGCGCAGTGCGCGCAGGTTGTGGGATAGCTCTTGGGATCGACCCTGGTATCGCCACGATGAAATGCCGTCGCAAGGTCTTCAAGAACCCTGCGCCACTCCACCAGTTGCTCTTCCAGAGAGAGGCTTCGACGCTTCGGTGTCTCTTTCTCGGTTGTAATCCTGCGCCGGAAGCTCTCAAAGGCCATGTCCTTGCCTGCGCGAATCTGCGCGAAGGCGACATCGGCGAGCGGAGTTTCGGGCTCCGCCGCAGTGGTAAGCACTGCGTAGAGAGGAAGCTGGGGTTCGTCGGGACGATCGGATTGCCATTGCGCTGACTTCGCCCCACCGGTCTTGTAGTCAAGAATGATCTCACCTTCTTCGGTGACGTCGACGCGGTCAACACGAAGGTTCAACCGCAGGGGGCCGATGTGCACATCGCGGGACTCTTCCTCGCTGAACTTGACGGTAAAAGGCTCGCGCTCGAGTTCGAGATCGAGCCATGGATTCAGCAGCGTCGCCAGCCTGACCCGTTGAAGATCCACGTAAGCCTCCTCCCAGCCCGGTGTGCTGGCAGCCGCGGCTCGGCGGAGGCCATGTTCGATAGATTGCGCCAGCAATTCCGCCCGGTCTTCGCTGTTCATGGATCTCAGGGCAGCCTGCGAGCGGACCTGTTTCCAGAAGTGCTCCAGCACGCGATGGACGATGCTGCCGCGCTCCGCCGCATCCATTCCGAGCTCGATCTCGCGAAGCTCGGCCGAGCCAAGACGCCGTTCTGCAAAGGCGCGGAAGCCGCAGGCTGCCTGCAGTTTCAGAATCTCCGCTCCGCCTTGAATCGCTTGATCGGGAACAAGGGGTAATGGGGTGAGGTCGGAAAACTCTTCGGGTTCGGTCTTCTCGGTCGCGAACGCAGGTGGCGAAATCCGTTCGATCGCGACGGCCTCGAGTAGCAGAGACTGCAAGAGCGGCGACGGACGCTGCACGCCTTCGGGCATCTCCGTCGCATAGCTGAAGACAACCTGCGATGCGCTCTCTGCGATCCTTTGCGTGATCTGTCGTGAGCGTTCATCCTCCAGCGCCGGATCGGCTCCCGGCATTCCAAGATCGCGCTGAAGCGCCCACGGAAGCAGAGGGTTTACGGCGCTCTTTAACGGCCACCCTAAATCACCAGCGCTGAGGAACCATAGAGCGTCGAAGCTGCTCCCGCCGGCCTCCAGCGGCCCCATCACCTGAACAGGAGCATGATGGGATTCAGGCGCGAACATGGTCTGCTGCGTCAGTCGCTCGAGCTCGCCCAGCGCCTGAGCAAAGGTGACACGGACGCCGTCAAAATCCAGCGTCGCCAGTTCGTCGAGTGTGCTCTCCCACTTCTGGCGTGCCTGAAATTCGACACTGTCTTCGCCTTCATTACGTCCCCATCGGGCTGCCTGCAATCGCTCGCGGATAAGATCTGTCCACGCAGCATGAGTGCGCAACTCCTGGGGTGGATTCGCGGTCGCGCGGGCCATGGACTCCAGCGCATGAAGCAGTCTGGCGAGCTGCGGTCGTTTTCGGGAATGGCGCAGCGCTGTGATAAGCCAGGTTATCGAGATCTCCGGACGTAGGAGCCTCGCTCGGCGAAGCTCTTGTGCATCGAAGGCTGCGCGCGCGCTCCGCTCGGCGTCCTCCATGGCGAAGAGTGGCGAAACGAGCAAGGCGCTGACGCGTTCAACCGTAAGGGGAGTGAGGGACCATCGTGCAAGATCCAGCGCCACCCGTACCATCGGCGTCTCAGACAATGGAACGCCAAGCGAGAACTCATATGGCTCTGCATGGTTGGGAGCCTGAATATCTTCAAGCTCGGGCGCCAGGATCTCGCGAAAGATGCGATCGATCGCACTGCGCCGGCTTTCGAGCGATGGCACGATGACGGCGATCTTCGTATTGGGATTCTCTTTGAGGAGGTCTTTGGCCCACCGTGCTGCAGCAGCAGTCTCGCGAGCTGGATCTTCTGCATGTGTCAGTGCCTTGCTCGAGGAAGGCACCGCGACGCGAAGCTGCTCCACTTGCGTGCCGGAGGATGCAAAGGCCGCGACCAAACTTTTCTGCGCAGGCGTTATCTCGTCGAAGCCCACCAGGGCAATCGATTCGGCAAGATGCGGGGGGCCTTCTTCCAGCGAGATTCGAAGAGCATCTTCAAGGGCTGCGCGAGGCAGCAGGCGCTGGCTTCGGCAGCGACGTTCGAACTCGGTTGCCCAGCTTTGGAAGGCCTTGGCCTCAGTGTTATTCCATCCTGTGCGTAGGCGATCCTTGCCATTGTGGCGAACCAGCATCCTCCAGGCGTCGGCCGCCATCTCCGCCAGTGAGTCCGGAGATCGAAGGCTTGCTGTCAGTCCTTCGTCCGCAGCGATAACACTGCGCCATAGCTTGTGTTCCTGGGCGCGATTCAGCAGGAGCGTTGAAACTTCTCCCCTGATGAGGAGGCCATGCCAGAGATTCGCAACCCAGGCGTCCCAGGGGAGAATCGCCGCGGGCTGCCAGCTTGAAAGTCCAGCTTGAAGATTCCTCTGGTCAAACGCGTATCGCAGGGTGCGGGCGGCGCGTTGATTGGCCGTTACCACAGTGGCCCCGCGGTCGAGCGCATCGGCGATCGGTTGAACAAGCTCTACCGGCAGATCGGTCGCTTCCATACACTCTTGGTTATACGCCGGATCGTGCTGGAAAAGCTCACCTCCGAGGCGCCCAAGTATGATCGATACAGGAGTCTGCCTCGTGTCCCGCAAGCCTGTCGCTTTTCTCTTCGCTACTCTGTTTGTCGTTCTTGGCGTCTCGTTTACGGGGTGCCGTCAAAGTGCTTCCTCCGCAAACCCGGAGCCGGCAGGCGTGGAGAAGACATTCTCCCTTCGCGGCAAAGTCATCAGCACCGATGCGACCCATGCGACGCTTGCTCATGAGGCCGTCCCTGGCTTTATGGAAGCGATGACGATGCCTTACAAGCTGAAAGACCCCAGCATTGTGAGTGAACTGCATCCCGGAGACACCATCACAGCTAGCATCCATGTGAAGCAGGATGAGGGTGGATACCACGATGCTGTGCTGGACAACATTGTTGTCGTCGCACAGGCCCGGCCCGACTACAGGCCAGCAAAGCAGTATCACGTCCCTCAAGTGGGGGACGACGTTCCCGACTTCCGTCTGCTGAATCAGAGTGGAAAGATGATTCACCTGGAACAGTTCCGGGGAAAGGTCCTGGTTGCGACATTCATCTACACGCGCTGCCCGCTGGCGGATTATTGCCCGCGCATGAGCCATAATTTCGCGGAGATCGACAAGGCTCTCGCTACAGACCCTGCGCTCTATCAGAAGACTCATTTGCTCAGCATCAGTTTCGACCCGGCCTACGATACTCCGGCTGTGCTGCGCAGCTATGGCGGCGCTTACACCGGCAACTATACGAAGGAAAAATTCACCCACTGGGACTTCGCCGCACCATCGGCAAAGGAGCTTGAGAAGGTGAATGAGTTCTTTGCCGTGGGAGTGACGCCCGCCGAGGACAAGACCCTGACGCACTCGCTCTCGACCGTCGTGATCGGAAAAGACGGTAAAGTCGCCGCATGGTATCCCACCAACGACTGGAAGCCGTCGGAAGTCGTAGAGGCGATTAAAAAAGCGGCAGCCGTCTAGTGCGCTTCATTGACCGCAGATATACGCCTCAAGATGACGAATCGTCTCTTCCTGTTCGGTGATGATCCAGTTCACCAGATCTCCTATGGAGACCACTCCAGTGACCCGGGATCCATCGCGCACAGGCAGATGGCGGATGCGATTCTTCGTCATGATCTGCATGCAATCCCCGACCGTATGACCCGCTGAGACGCAAAGTGCAGGAGCGCTCATGATCTCGGAAACGGTCGTCTCTTTCGAGGACCTTCCCTGCAGGATCACCTTGCGGGCATAATCGCGCTCGGAGACGACTCCGATGAGCTCGTCCCCCTGCATAACAAGCAAAGCGCCCACCTCTTTTTCCGCCATCATCTCTACGCATTGATAGACAGAGGTCTCCGGGGTTGTGGACCAGATATCGCGCCGCTTCTTTTTTAGGACCGAATCTACCGCTATTGCCAGTTCGCTCACGGGCAGTCTCCTGGGACTGGAATGACCTGTCTGGAAAGGCAGGTCTCTCGAATAGTGCAGCAGCTTAGTCTTCCTCAGGCTGGTTTGGCAAAGAAGATCGGTTGCGGATCCTGTATCGGGCATGAGATGTGGCAGTGACCACCGATCGGGTATTCTGAGGATTCACAGTTCGCGTGATCATGAAGGAGCGTAAGTCTATGGCGAAGTTGACGATCGTATTCGGAGTGCTGCTCATCCTGCTGGGAGTGATCGGCTTTGTCTCCACCGGCAGTGCCCACCCCACGGCTTTGATTCCGGCAGGAGTGGGGGTCGTCTTCATCCTCTTTGGCGTCCTTGCCAATACTCCGGATCCGAAGAAGCGAATGCTCTGGATGCATATCTCGGTCACGGTGGCCCTTTTAGCTTTCCTCGGCACCATTCCTGCTGATATCCAGGCAATTCGTCTGTCGCACGGCACGGAATATCCGCATCCGGCGGCTGTTCTTGAGAAAGCGGCGATGTCGCTGCTGTGCCTGATCTATGTCCTGTTCTGTGTGCGCTCCTTTATCAATGCCCGTGTGAAGCAAAACTGATCTTCGGGCAATATCTGGTGTCAGATGGACGAACATTGCCATCTCTGCGACGACACAACGGCCACACGTGCTCCTGGCCGCAAGCAGGCGTACACTGCCAATAAGATGCCTTCTATCGGACCTTCCAGCTTCGGAGCTCCCGGGATGAAAGCTGCCGATCGCCCCTCGCGTGGCGCAAGAGACTCCTCAGACCTTCCAGCCAAACAGAAGCCGAACCTGCGGCGGGTGCTTCCTGAGGTGTGGAAGCTGATGAAGCCGCGGCGCCTGTTGTTGGGCGGCAGCTTCCTGTTGATGGTCATCAACCGCTCCAGCGGCCTTATCCTTCCGGCTTCGACCCGATACCTGATCGACAATGTCATGGGCAAGCATCTGCTGAACCAGCTGCCTTTGATTATTGGAGTGGTCGTTGCTGCGACGGCGGTGCAGGGCATTACCTCGTACACGCTTACGCAGCTTCTATCGAAGGAAGGCCAGCGTCTGATCGCGGAGTTGAGGATCAAGGTGCAGCGGCATATCGGCCGGCTTCCAGTCGCCTTTTATGACGCAAACCGGACCGGAGCCCTTGTAGCTCGCATCATGTCGGATGTCGAGGGTGTGCGGAACCTGATCGGCACCGGGATTATCGACTTTCTCGGTGGACTGCTGACGGCGCTTTTTGCCTTCGGCTATCTCATCCATCTCAGCGTGCAGATGACGTTGGTCACTTTTGTCATCCTGGTAATCTTCGGCCTCATCCTCCAGCGCGCCTTCAAGACGATTCGACCGATCTTCAGAGAGCGGGGGAAGATCAACTCTGAAGTGACGGGCAGGCTGACCGAATCGCTGGGCGGAGTCCGCGTCATCAAGGGGTATCACGCAGAGGACAGCGAAGCGCAGGTCTTCGCGACGGGCGCTCACCGGCTGCTGGCAAATGTCATCTCTTCGCTCACAGCGCAGTCGTTGATGTCGTTGGCCTCAACCGTTGTGCTGGGCGTGGTCGGGGCTCTGGTGATGTATCTGGGAGCGCATCAGGTTGTCGCCGGCAGGCTGACAACCGGCGGCTATGTCACCTACGTGATGTTTCTTGCCTTCATGATCGCGCCGATCGTACAGCTGGTCTCGATTGGAACGCAGCTTACCGAGGCCGCCGCCGGCCTGGATCGCACCGCTGAACTGCTTGACGAACAAACTGAGGACGTCGAACCGGGCCGCGTTCACGATCTTGGCGGCGTGCGCGGCGAGGTCGCCTTCGACAACGTGACCTTTGCCTACGATCCCGGCAAACCGGTTCTGCACGGCATCAGCTTTGAATCGCATCCCGGCACGGTGACAGCACTCGTCGGATCATCGGGTTCTGGCAAATCGACCATCATCTCCCTTATCTGCGCCTTTCATTCGGCGACGACGGGACAGGTGCTGGTGGATGAGGTCGATCTGGCGACAGTACGGCTGGCAAGCTATCGAAGCCAGCTAGGTGTTGTGCTTCAGGAGACGTTTCTCTTCGACGGAACGATTCGGGAAAACATCCTCTTCTCCCATCCGACCGCAACCGAGGAACAGTTCGACGAGGCCTGCCGCATCGCTCGCGTGGATGAGTTCGCGACGCGGTTTCCGGAAGGCTATGAGACGATCGTCGGCGAGCGTGGAGTGAAGCTCTCAGGCGGACAGCGCCAGCGCCTTTCCATCGCACGCGCGATTCTTGCCGATCCCCGCATTCTGATTCTTGATGAGGCGACCAGCTCGCTGGACTCGGAGTCCGAGGCCATGATCCAGGACGGTCTGAATCACCTGATGAAGGGCAGGACGACCTTCGTCATTGCACATCGGCTCTCGACCATTCGCCGCGCAGAGCAGATTCTTGTCGTTGAAGCAGGAAACATCGTGGAACGCGGCACGCACGAATCGCTCTACGCTCTGGGCGGTCGCTACTACGATCTCTACACGCGTCAGCACGGCCTGGAGATGAATCTCTTCCTGGCTCCCGGCGAGGGCGATAAGGTGGAAGAGACCGAGACGACTGAAGTCTGACGGTCGTCCCGGCTTTCTTTCTTAAGACTCCGCTCCCAACTCCCGCAGCAGGAACGCATAGTCAAAGGCGATCTCTTTTAGGTAGTCGTAGCGGCCCGAGGCTCCACCGTGCCCGGCATCCATGTTGATGTGCAGCAGCAGGGGAGCGCCGTTCTTCTTCAGGGTTCGCAGCTTTGCGACGTATTTTGCAGGCTCCCAATACATGACCTGTGAATCGTTGAGACTGGTCTTGACCAGCATCGCTGGATAGGCGCCAACCTTGAGGTTGTCGTAAGGGGAATAAGACCGCATGTAGGCGAAGGCTTCGGGCTCGTTCGGGTTTCCCCACTCCTCGTACTCAGCGACAGTAAGCGGAAGGGAAGCGTCGAGCATCGTGTTCATCACGTCGACGAAGGGAACGTGGGACAACACGACATGGAAGAGATCGGGGCGCTCGTTGACCACCGCGCCCATCAACAGGCCGCCTGCGCTGCCGCCTTCGATCGCAACCTTGTCTTTTGCTCCATAACCCTTGGCGATGAGCGTCTCCGTCACGGCGATGAAGTCGGTGAAGGTGTTGCGCTTCACCATCATCTTGCCGGCGTCGTGCCAGGCGTCCCCAAGCTCGCCCCCGCCGCGGATGTGGGCGTAGGCCAGGACGACGCCGCGATCGAGAAGAGAGAGACGGGCCGGGCTGAAGCCAATAGGAAGTGGATACCCATAAGAGCCGTAGCCGTAGACGTAGAGGGGATTCGTGCCGTTTTTCTGGAAACGATCCCGGCGATAGACGAGAGAAACAGGGACGAGCACGCCGTCCCCCGCCGTGGCCCACAGCCGCTCTGAGGCGTAGTGGCTGCGATCGAAGCCTCCTGGAATCTCCTGCTCTTTGAGCAGCTCCGAGTTGCCGGTCGCGATGTCGTATTCGTAGACCGAAGCCGGGGAGACGAGAGACTGATAGCTGTAGCGGAATTTCGTCGTCAAGAACTCGCGATTGACGTGGCCCATCGCCGTATAGGCTGGTTCAGGAAAGGCGATCTTCTCCGTAGGCTCCAAGATTCCATCGATCGCGAATCGCGACACGGAAAGTGCGGTCAATCCTTCTTCGCGCCTGGAAAGCACGCAGAATGAGTCGAAAACGTCGAAATCTTCAAGTGGTACTTCTTTATCTTCCGGAAGAAACTCCTGCCAGTCTTCACGGCCACCGCCATCGACGGGTACGGTTACAACGCGGAAGTTCTTTCCCGTATCGTTCACCCGGATATAGAAAAGGCCATTGCGGTGATCGACGTAGTACTCCTGCTCATCCTGCCGCGGCGCAATGACGAGGAAGACTCCGCCGGGAGTATCGGCGGGCAGATAGCTGCACTCGTTGGTCGTGTGGCTTCCGGCCTCCATCATCAGGTACTTGCCGTCGCGAGTCTTTCCTACGCCCAGGTTGAAACGCTCGTCCTTCTCCGCACAGATCAGCGCGTCGTCGATGGCCGGGTCTCCCAATCGATGCCGAAAGAGCTTGTCCTGGCGCTTTGTGACCTCATCTTCCGTGGTGTAGAAGAGCGTGTGCGAATCCTCCGCCCACGCCAGCGAGCCTACGCGCTCAGCGGTGTCGGGAAGCTCCGCGCCGGTTGCGAGATTTCGGATGTGCAGGGTGTACTGCCGGAAGCCGGTGTTGTCGGTCGAGTAGGCAAGCTTTTCGCCATCAGGGCTCACGCTCATGCCGCCAACCGCCATGAAGGCCTGGCCTTCCGCAAGCTGATTGACGTCGAGAATGATGGCTTCAGGCTGCGAGGCGTCGTAGGCCTCCCTGACGGCCTTCCTGCGGCAGTGGATCGGATACTGGCTTCCTTCAACGGTGCGCGTGTAGTAGTACCATCCGCGGTCGCGGTAGGGAACTGACTCGTCGGTCTCTTTGATATGCGAGAGCATCTCGGCGTAGAGCTTCGCCTGCAACCCTTCGGTGGACTTCATGGCTGCAGCGGTATACGCGTTTTCGGCTTCGAGATGTTGGATGACCTCTGATGAATCCTTGTCGCGCATCCAACGGTAGTCGTCCTCAAGTGTCTGGCCGTGAAGGATCGTCGGCGTCGGTTCGCGACGTGCCACGGGAGGCGATAACGTCGACACAGGAGAGATATTTTCGGAACTCGTCGGCTTGGCGGTAACGTCGTTTGTCTTTTCCATTGCTCAGAAAGAATATCGTGTCCGGAGAAAAGTTTTAGGCAACCCTCGGTCCTTCCGCTGCACCCATCCAGGGAGCGATACAGACAGTGGATACAGCGTTACAATGACCCGTCCGAGGAGGCCCCACTATGAAATCTTCCATTTTTTCAATCCTTGCACTTGGTTCTGCCGTTGCCTTTGCGTCTCCGCTTTTTGCCCAGTCCGATCCGATGACCCCTCCCCCCGCATCTCAGAACCAGTCGAACCAGCCCGGTCATGCGGTTCCTCCGACGACTTCCATGCAGGACTCTAGCGGCGCTCCGGGCGATACGGCACAGCAGATGAAGGACAAGATGTTTATCCGTAAGGCGGCTCAGGGTGGATTAGCTGAGGTCGAGCTCGGCAAGCTTGCTGCCGAGAGGGGCGCAAGCGACGACGTTAAAGCTTTCGGTAAAAAGATGGTGGAAGACCACACGAAACTGAATCAGGACATCGCGCAGCTTGCTGATTCCATCGGCGCCCGACTGCCCAAAAAGATGGACAAGGAGCAGCAGGCCGAATACGACAAGCTGAGCTCGCTCTCCGGGGAGGAGTTCGACAAGGAATACATCACCTACATGGTGAAGGACCATCACTCCGATCTGCGCGAGTTTCGCATGGAGGCGAGCAGTACAGGCGATGCCGACCTGAAGACCGCACTCGACGATGGAGCGAAAGTCATTCGCGAGCACATGGTGATGGCCGACAAGATGGCACGCGAGCGGGGAATTCCCATGCCTGGACATCATTCGCGTCCGGCAGAGCCAGCGGCAGAAACAACTCCGCCTGCGCAGTAATTTTCATATGCAGCTTCGAAGGATGCAGCGGTGCGATCTTCATTTCCGCAATACATCGTGGGCGTAGAATAAGCGGAACATGAATCGTATCTCGCGATGGCTGGGGATTGTTTTACTGCTCGTGCTGCCGATGGCCCTGGCCGGCGAGTCGGTAAAGTCTCTTCCTGCTCCAACCGGATACATCAATGATTTCGCGGGCGTGCTTTCGCCCACGACGAAGCAGGAGATGGAGACGCTGTGCGGGCAGGTGGATCGCCAGGCGCATGCCCAGATTGCCGTCGTAACCATAAAAACTCTCGACGATGGTCAGTCGATCGAGGAGTTCGCCACCGAGCTTGAGGACAAATGGGGCGTCGGCAATAAAGAAGACCGTGGCGTGCTGATGGTCCTGGTGATGACGCCGCGGCGCGGACGCATTGAGGTTGGATATGGGCTGGAAGGCATCCTGAACGATGCCAAGGTGGGCGATATCGGGCGTTCGATGGTTCCGGCGGCCAACCAGGGTGATTACAACACCGCGGTTCCGCTGGGTGTGCGGCAGCTCGCCGGCATTATCGCGCAGGACGCGGGCGTCACGTTGACGCTCCCCGCGCATCAGTACCATCGACAGGCCGTCCGGCGGGAGGCGACCCCCCTCAGCCTTACGCAGGTTATTCTTGGCGGCGGAGCAGTCCTGCTGCTGCTTTTCTTTCTGGCCCGCACCGGGAATCTTGGCCTCATCTTCTTCCTTCTAGGCAACATCATGGGAGGCGCGGGCCAGGGCGGCTATCGCGGAGGAGACGACCGTGACGGTTGGGGAGGAGGCGGAGGAGATGGTGGTGGATTCGGCGGTTTCGGCGGTGGCAGGTCTGGCGGCGGCGGAGCGAACTTCTGAACCTAACTGTCTCGTCACCATGCAGAAAATGTCATACAGCAAAGCAGTATCGCGGGGATGATACAGTACAGCCGATAGCACTTAGGCCCGTAACGAAGCTCAAGGAAGGGAACACTTAGAGAACATGAAACCTTTATGGATTGTTTTGGGCGTGGTCGGCCTCATTATTGTTCTGCTGCTCTTTGCAGGCGGAAGCTACGTCAGCACAAAGAATACGCTGGTGCAGAAGAATGAAGCGATCAACCAGGCTTTTTCACAGGTCAACGTGGTGCAACAGCGACGTCTGGATCTGATCCCGAACCTTGTGGCGTCGGTTAAAGGGTATGTGGCTGAGGAATCTACGGTCCTGACCAACATCGCAAATGCTCGTGCCGGCGTGCTTGCGGCGGGCTCGGACCATGCGGCGAACATCGATGCCAACCGGAAGCTTGACGTGGCCCTGGGGCCGTTTTTCCGGCTGCAGGAGCAATATCCTAATCTGAAGGGGAACGACCAGTTCATGCGGCTGAACGACGAGCTGGCTGGAACGGAAAATCGCATTGCGGTCGAGCGCCAGCGTTACAACCGGGTGCTTGAGGACTACAATGTTTACGTTCGGCAGTTCCCCAACAGCATCTGGGCCGGCATGTCCGGTTTCCACTACCGTGATGAGTATTTCAAGGGGAATCCGGAGAACAGTGTCGCGCCCAAGGTCGACTTCTCAAAATAAGCAGAAGCCGAATGAACCTTGGCACGAAGAAAGGGCCGTCCTCATCAGCGACGGCCCTTTCTTATTGTCTGTTGCCCCTGCGTTTAGCGGGTAAACGAGGAGATCGCCGTGGCTTCGTCGTCGCGGACGTCGAACACGGTGTAGAGCTTGGTGATCTGCAGCAGGTCGTGCACCTTCTTGGTCAGATTCAGCAGCTTCAGCTCGCCGCCTGCATTCCTTACGGTGGTAAATGCGCTGACGAGTTCGCCTATACCTGAGCTGTCGATGTAATTGATATCGGCCAGGTTGAGAAGAACATTCTTCTGCCCTTTTGCCAGCAGGTCGCGAACGGCATCGCGAATAGTTACGCTGCCTTCGCCGAGGGTGATGCGTCCGCTCAGATCCAGGATAGTGACGCCGTCCACTTGGCGAGTAGATACTTTCATGCTCATGATTACTGTTCTCCTTAGGTCCCCGACTTCGCGGGTGTACGGTGCTTGATGAGGGTCAGCTCAGTGCCAGGTTGCAACTGGCGAAAGTTTACCTCATCCATGAAGGATCGAATCAGAAAGATGCCACGTCCTGATCCTCGCAGGATATTTTCAGGTGCTAGAGGGTCCGGAAGCGTGTTTGGATCGAGCCCGGGGCCTTGATCGGTGATGCGAATCACCAGGTCATCCGATGTTGTTTCAAACGATGCGGTAATGTGCTTGTTCGGATCATAGGCATTTCCATGCAGAACGGCGTTGACCGCCGCCTCCCGCACCGCCATAGCGATGTAGGGAATGGTGTCTTCGTCGAAGCCGGCGCGCTGTGCGTATTGCTCCGCTGTCTGCTCAATCTTGTTCACGCTGTCCAAGGTGGAGTCCAGGGTGTAACTGACGCGGCTTGTCGTTGAGTCGGCCAAGGATATCCTTGAAGTTCTTGTGTGCCCGTCGTCAATGGCAGACAACAGCGATGATGGCAGTGTGCTTGTGCTTGCCGTGAATGTCAAGATTTGCTCCTTCCGCTTGCGCGCCCGGGAAAAACTGGACGGCGGCTCATCCCGGGACTCTAACTAAACACAACAGAGGCTCTGTCGGCAAATCTCATGCGCTAACATGCGAAGACGAGGACATTTGCATGCGGAATCTGATTACTTTAGTCTGTGCCTCCCTTCTTGGCATGCCGGGAGCCTTCGCCCAGCAGAGTTCCCAGCCGTCGCCGCAGCCGCTCGAGACCATGCCTTACTCTCCCAGCCTGGACCTCTCGTCTCTGGATCGAACCGTAGAGCCCTGTGCAGACTTTTACAAATTCTCCTGTGGCGGCTGGATGAAGAAGAATCCCATTCCCGCCGATCAGGCCCGCTGGGATGTGTACTCCAAGCTTGCAAATGAGAATCAGCAGTTCCTTTGGGGCCTTCTCGAGGCCGACGCCAAGGCGGCTCATCGCACCCCGACGCAGCAGAAGATCGGCGACTCCTTCGCGGCCTGTATGGATACGGCTGCGATCGATAAGCTCGGCGCCGCCCCCATCAAGCCCTCCCTGAAGGCCATCGACGCGCTTTCCGACCGCAAGGCGCTGGTCGCCTATCTGGGCCCGCTCAGCCGCCATACCCCGGGTACATTCTTCTTTGACGCCGGTTCAACCCAGGACCCTGGAGATTCAAGCTCCGTCATCGCCGAGATCTCGGCTGGCGGCCTCGGCCTGCCCGATCGCGACTACTACCTGAAGACCGATCCCAAGAGCGAAGAGATACGTAAGGCTTATCTGGGATATGTCGAGCAGATCCTTACTCTCTCCGGCGAGCCGGCGGAAAAGGCGCATCGGGATGCTGCCACGATCATGCGCATCGAGACCGAGCTTGCGCAAGCGTCGCTGACCCGGGTCGAGCGACGCGATCCCTATAAGCAGTTCCACAAGATGACCGTCGTGCAGCTTTCGTCCGAGAGCCCGGTTATCAACTGGAGTGATTATCTCCATGCCCAGGGGCTGGAGAACATCACGACCCTCAACGTAGCCCAGCCTGCGTTCCAGAAGGCCGTGGACCATGTTTTGACGAGCGAGCCGATCGAGGATCTCAAAGCCTATCTGCGGTTCCATGTCGTCACGACCGCAGCCCCGTCGCTCTCGGCCCCTTTTGAAGAGGCTGCATTTGACTTCTACAGCAGGAAGCTTCGCGGGGTTCAGCAACTTCCTCCACGCTGGAAGCGTTGCGTGCGTCAAGTGGACCACGGTCTCGGCGAGGCCCTTGGACAGGAGTTTGTAGCGCGAACCTTCTCTGCTGAAACCAAGCAGAAGACAGTCCTCATGACGGATCAGATTGAACAGGCCATGCTGGTGGAGATTGAACATCTCGACTGGATGAGTCCGGCCACCAGGCAGGAGGCCATTCAGAAGCTGCACACCATCCGGAACAAGATTGGCTATCCCGATACGTGGCGGGATTACTCGAAGCTGGAGATCAGGCGCGGCGACAACTTCGGCAACGTGCTGCGAATGGCCGACTTCGAGACGGCGCGCGATCTTGCCAAGATTGGAAAGCCGGTCGACCGCGAGGAGTGGCAAATGACGCCGCCAACCGTCAACGCCTACTACGATCCGCAGATGAATGACGTGAACTTTCCGGCGGGAGTGCTGCAGCCTCCCCTTTATGACCCGAAGATGGACGATGCGCCAAACTATGGCGATACCGGCGCGACGATCGGACATGAGCTGACCCACGGCTTCGATGACGAAGGCCGCCAGTTTGACGCGCAGGGAAACCTGAAGGATTGGTGGACCAAAGCGGACGCCACGAACTTCGAGGATCGAATCAACTGCCTGCGCGATCAGTTCGCCGGTTACATCGTGGTCGACGACATCCACATCAACTCAAAGCTCACCAGCGGAGAAGACGTCGCCGACCTTGGCGGCACCCTGATCGCCTACATGGCCTGGAAAAAAGCCACAGAGGCCCAGCGTCTGAGGCCCGTGGATGGCTACACCCCCGATCAGCGGTTCTTTATTGGCTTCGCCCAGTGGGCTTGTGAGAACACTCGCGAGGCCAACAGCCGTCTGCAGGCGGCAACCGATCCGCACTCCCCGGGCTTTGCCCGAATCAATGGGATCGTTACCAATATGCCGGAGTTCGCCACTGCGTTTGGATGCAAGGCAGGCCAACCGATGGTAAAGGCGAAGACCTGCAAAGTCTGGTAATCTCGCGCGAGCAGCTATGACTCGCCACGGCAATCAAAGAACGACAGTTTCAGCACTGGTCGGGAGGCCTCTCTTCGATGCGCAGGGCACTCTCCTGGGCCGCGTGCGCGAGTTCGCTGTGGTGGTCGCGGAGGATTCATCGCAAGTCCTTGGGCTGATTTTGAAGCTGTCCAGCAGCCGTTCGAGCGCTCAAGGCGAGATGGCTCCGGTTAAGGACATCGAGGTATCGCCCAGCGGCCTTCGGCTCTCTTCCGGGGCTTCGCTTGTCTCCGCTCCCCAGGACCCTGCGCTCGTCCTCCTGGAACGCGACCTGCTCGACCAGCAGATCATCGATGTCCATGGCCGCAAGGTCGTGCGAGTGAATGATGTAAACCTCGATTGGGATCACGCAAGCGATTCGCATTTGGTTCTGAAGATTGTCGAGGTGGAGGTAGGGCTTCGCGGTGCCGTTCGTCGCCTGCTCAAAGGGCTTCCCGCAGGCGCGGTCGAACAGGTCGCCTCAAGATTCAGGCCCACCGTGATTCCGTGGGAGTTTGTCGATCTCATCGATCCGTCTCGCCGGGTTCGCCTCAAGGTCGACCAGGACCGCCTCTCCCAGATGCATCCCTCGGACATCGCAGATATTCTCGAGGACCTTGCGCCTCCGGAGAGGCAGGCGCTCTTCGAAAGCCTGAACGAGGAGGTTGCCGCCGAGACGCTCGAGGAGGTCGAACCGCGGCTGCAGAAGTCACTGATTCAGTCGCTCAATTCAGAGCATGTCGCCGGGATCGTCGAGGAGATGGACCCCGGGGCTGCTGCCGATCTTCTGGCGGAGCTGTCGGAAGAGAAGTCCGAGGCGATCCTGGAAGAGATGGATCCCGAGGAGCGCCAGGAGGTGGAGGAGCTTCTCGAATTCTCACAGGATTCAGCCGCCGGCCGCATGACCACCGAGTACATAGCACTTCCTGCAACAGTCAAAGTCTCCGATGTTCACGCAGCCCTTCGTGACTTCGAAGGGGATATCGAGCTCATCACGGATATTTACCTGCTGGATGAGGAGGAGCACCTCTGTGCCCTGGTTCCGATCGTTCGTATCCTGCTTGCGGGCGCAGAATCTCCGTTAGCGGAGCTTCCGCGTGGACACCTGGTCACCTGCAGGGTGGACGCTGGCGGACGCAAGGTTGCGGAGCTCTTCGATAAATACAATCTCCGCTCTCTGCCCGTTCTCGATGAGGAAAACAACTTGGCCGGCGTCGTCCACGCCGAGCAGGTGATTGCACTGCTTCGAGAGCAGTAAGGACGGGACACCAAGGATCGTTGATAATCAGAGAGGAATGAAGATCCTCTACGCTGCGAGCCTTTCGCCGAACGACTCTGCGTTGTACCGTCTCTGGGCCCTGGAAAGATTGGGGCATCAAGTTGTCCCTCTGGACACCATCCCTTATACGCCTTCCAATCCCATCGTCCGTCGCGCCGTCTTCCGGATGGTGGTGGGACCCCAGGTGGATCGCTTCAATCGAGACATCCTTCAAATGGCGGAGCGCGAACGACCGGATGTCCTTTGGGCCGACAAGCTGTTGTGGATGCAGCCGCAGACACTCGATCGTCTCCGCTCACTGGGCGTGACGACGGTGAGCTATATGATCGACAATCCCTTCGGCCCGCGGCGCGATCCCGGCTGGCGGCTCTACATGAAGGACATCCCGCACTACGATCTCCACGTTGTGCAGCGCGACAAAAATGTTGTCGACTATCGGGCGCGCGGGGCTCGGGACGTAATCAAGATTCAGACGGCTTACGAGCCTACGATGCATTTTCCGCCGCCGGAAGGCTGGTCCGATCGCAACCGAAACCGGGGTGTCTCTTTTTCAGGTACGCACTACGACGATCGCGGTGCCGTTCTCACGCGGCTATCGGAAGAGTTCGAGGTGGCGGTTTCAGGTCCCCCGCGAGGGTGGCAGCGCGCGTTTACGCCGGAAAATTTTTCGAAGCTCTACCGCGAGGGCGAACTCTATCGGGATCAGTATAGGGAAGCGATCTGGCGGTCGAAGATCAATCTGAGCTTCATTACCCGTTCCAATCAGGATGAGTTCGTCCATAAGAGTTTTGAGATCGCAGGCTGTGGGGGCTTCCTGCTTGCCGAACGCTCGCAAGGGCACATGGACCGGTTTATTGAGGGCGAAGAGGCGGTCTTCTTTACCGGCTACGACGAGCTTGCTCAGAAGATCCGTCGTTACCTGCCGGATGAAGCCGAGCGAGAGAGAATCGCAGCCGCTGGCCACAGGCGCGCTCAGCGGGATGGATATCACAACGATCACCAGGTGTCCCTGATCGTCGAACGCGCCGAATCGATCCTGCATTCAAAAAAACGCTGACCGGAATTATTCCTTTACCGTGACCAGGCGAATAGCCGAAAGGTTTCTGACCCAGCGCTGCGGCTTCTTGTCTGCGCTCGCCACAAGCTTCAGGTTGCCGTCGTCTCCCAAGGGCCCGCCGTCCACGCTGGTCGCCACGATGACGTCGGCGTCATGCTCGGAGGCCTCCACCTCCGTAACGGAGTAGAGAACCCAATATTTGTCGGTCCCCTCGGCGATCAGGTAGCTGCGCAGCATCGTCCGATGTGTTGTCTGCCCAACGGCAAAGCCATATTTCGCCAAAAGATCGCCTACCGCCACCCCTGTGTAGGTCTCGTCCTTCTTCGTATGCTCGTTATGGACCTTTACCGTCTTCTGAGGCATGGCTGCCAGCTCTGCCAGGGTAATGGTGGAAGTCTTGTCGTCTACCGTAAGCTGAAGCCCTGTGGATAGTGCGGCTTTGGCGTGCGCATGCTCCGGCATCGTCTGGCAATGCAGGGACGCGCTGCCTGCAAGAATCGCAACGGCGAGTATCAGAGAGAGGCGTGGGGTAGACATGCGGCTATCGTAAATGGGAACCGTCAGGCAGGAAACAGGGAAGAACTGTAGCGATTATGCCTGTCAAGCAAGCCTCTCATCGCTGGGCAAATGCGATCGTCAACTCTATGGGCTGGCTCTCGGCTATACTTGACCTATGTCCATCGTTCGCAACGCTGCCGCTATTGCCAAGGGAATGAGTGTCACGCTGAAGGAGATGTTCCAGCCGACGGAAGTCGAGAACTATCCTGACGGCAAAGGTCCTATGCGCGGCGCGAAGTTTCAGGAGCGCTTCCGTGGCAAGCATCAGCTCCAGCGCGACGAGAATGGCCTGGAAAAGTGCGTAGCCTGCTTCCTGTGCGCAGCTGCCTGCCCCTCCAACTGCATCTACATCGAAGCAGCGGAGAATACGGAAGAGAAGCGCATCTCGAGCGCGGAGCGCTACGCCAAGGTCTACAACATTGACTACAACCGCTGCATCTTCTGCGGTTACTGCGTTGAGGCCTGCCCGACAGATGCCATCACGCACGGACACGGCTTTGAGCTGGCATCCCTGAACGCCACAACGCTTGTCATGCGCAAGGAAGACCTGCTGGTTCCCCATCCCGCGCTCCCCGATGTGGTGTTGTCCGATAAGGACAAGGCTGAGGTTCTGGCCTGATTTTGTAACAGACTCGCGACACAAGCATGGAATCTGAATTCACTAAATCTTCCTCTATCCTTCACCTCTGTAGCCGCGAGATGTTGCGGCCTCTCCGCGATCAGATCCTCCGCATCTCCGGGTTTGAGGTCGACTCCGCTTTAACTGCTGCTGAGGCTCTGCAGATGTTCTGGGCCAGGCATTACGATCTCGTGCTCGTCGATGTTGAGGGCGAAGCCGGCATTGCCAGCGCTGAAGATCTCTGTTCCGCGATCAAGACCGCGCAACCCGAGCAGCGAGTTGCCTTTGTCTGCAACTGGCGCGTGGCGATCCTCACGGATTGTCCCGATGACATTCTCCGTACCGAGTTTGATCCTGCGGCGTTTGTCAGTGGGGTGCACGATATCCTCGAGGAAAGCAAGTAAGCCCCCGGTCACTTGCGACCCCATTCCAGCTGTGTTACAAAGGAAGTGTTCAGTCTGTTCCGGAATTATTTCCGCCTCAGGCGCGAATTTCATGAAGAGTGGTTGAGGGACGAGCCCTGTGACGCCACGACAACCGGCCTGAAACCATTATTTTAGGCGACCGGTGTCAACTCTCTCCTGGAAACGGGGAACATGAGATTCGGGGCGAAACTTTATTCAGTAGCCCCGCGATTTTCTATCCGCCTATCTGCATGTGTTTTCCACATGTGCAGGATCCATGAGAGACGTCATACGACTTTTACCCTCCTCCGCTATGGAGAGAGAGCGTAAATGAGCTATTCCTGTACGTCGACGGCCTACGAGCTGAAGTGCAATGAGTGCGGCAAGCGATTCGGCAATCAGCCGCTCTCCGCCTGCCCGGACTGCCTCGCCCCTCTTGAGGTGGTATACGATCTGGACTCCGCACGCGGCATCTTCACCCGCGAGGCCATCGCGAAGGGACCAGCCAACATCTGGCGTTACGCCACCTTACTGCCGCTGCCGAAAGGTTTTGAGCCGGATCTCCCCGTCGGATTTACCCCCCTGGTCAAAGCAAGGAATCTTGGCAAGCGCATCGGCGCCACCAACCTTTACGTCAAGAACGACGCCGTTTGCTTTCCGACTCTCAGCTTCAAGGACCGCGTCGTCTCCATTGCGCTGGCAAACGCGCAGGGCTTTGGCTTTGAGACCGTCGGTTGCTCCTCGACGGGAAATCTCGCCAACTCTGTCGCCGCTCAGGCTGCCCGTCTCGGTCTCAAGGCCTGCGTTCTGGTCCCTGCCGACCTCGAGCCGGCAAAGATTCTCAATACCCAGGTCTACGGTGCGCGCCTGGTTCGCATCGACGGGAACTACGACCACGTCAACCGTCTCTGCACCTTGATCGCAGACGAGTACAACTGGGGCTTCGTCAACGTCAACCTGCGCCCCTACTACGCCGAGGGCTCGAAGACAGTAGGCTACGAGATCGCCGAGCAGCTTGGTTGGAAGCTTCCCGACAATGTCATTGTTCCCATGGCTGGCGGCTCGCTGATTCGCAAGATCCGGAAGGCATTTCAGGAACTCGTCTACCTCGGCCTGGTTGAGGACAAGCCCGTTCGCTTCTTCGGTGCGCAGGCCACAGGCTGCTCGCCCATCTCACAGGCAGTCAAGCAGGGCCTGGACTACATCGAGCCGCAGCGTCCGAATACGATCGCGCGCTCGCTTGCGATCGGCAATCCCGCCGACGGTCCTGCTGCGGCCAAGATGATTCAGCAGACCGGCGGATGGGCAGAGGATGTCTCCGACGTTGAGATCGTCTCCGGAATTCAGGAGCTCGCCGAGACTGAAGGCATCTTCACCGAGACTGCGGGTGGCGTTACCACCGCAGTTACGGCGCGCCTGTATGCGCACGGTCGCATCACCCCCGACGAGATCACGGTAAGCTGCATCACCGGAAACGGTCTCAAGACCACCGACGCACTGGCTGGTCACTACCAGCAGGAACGCGCCGTCCGGCCGCGCCTCGCGGATTTCGACGTCTATCTTCGCGAGCTCGACGGTATCGCCGAGCCCGATCTGGTTACAGCAGGAGGAAATTGATCCATGGCAGTCAAAGTTACGCTTCCCACCGCCTTTACCCGTCACACCGACGGCCGTAAGCAATTCGATTCGACCGCGGAGAATCTCTCCTCGCTCCTTACAGACATCGATCAGACCTTTCCCGCGTTGGGGACGCAGATCAAGGATGACGACGGAAAGCTTCGCCGCTTCATCAATATTTATGTCAATGACGAAGATATTCGCTTTCTGGGTGGAGAGACCTATGCCTTCCAGGATGGCGACGAGATCATGTTGATCCCATCCATTGCAGGCGGCTGCTAAAACTCCGCTCCGGCAGGACTAAAGGGCGCTCATCGAGCGCCCTTTTTCATTTCATGGAGAACTCTTTATCGACCGGATGCCGCCTTACCGCCGCCAAGGTAGAGCAACGATTCTTTCAGAATCAAACTCTTACCTTGCAGACGTTATGTATTTGAAAGCGATAAGAAAGAGGCATCTGCAATGTTTCTCATTCTAGCTGTGGTCTTGTTCGTGGTCTGGATCGCCAGTTTCCTTGTCTTCAAAACTGCCGGAGTCCTGATCCACCTTCTTCTGTTGTTTGCGATCCTGTCCATCATCATGCACTTCATCAGCGGCAAACGCGCCGTATAGCTTCCATGCAAAAGTCGGGCCTTGGAGAGGCCCGACTTGAGAATCGCTATAGGCTGAAGTTGCTACTGCCGAGCTACCGGCTGCTGTGGAAGTTCGATGTTTCCCGGAAGGACCGATCCCAGCGCTTCAGGCTGTTCTTCCTTGAGATCCGGAAGCTTCCCTTCAAGCGCGATCTGCAGTACGTGGTCCATGTCCTCTACGAAGTGGAGCTTCATAGTGGTCTTGAGCAACTCTGGAAGATCTGCGAGATCCCTCTTGTTCTCATCCGGAAGAATTGCTTCGAAGATCCCAGCCCTGTGTGCGGCAAGCAGCTTTTCTTTGAGACCGCCGATAGGAAGTACCTTGCCGCGCAGGGTGATCTCGCCGGTCATCGCGATATCGCGACGCACTTTGATTCCGGTCAACGCGCTTGCCAGTCCGGTCGCCAGGGTAATGCCTGCGGAAGGGCCGTCCTTCGGGATGGCGCCTTCTGGCACGTGGACATGGATATCGACGTTCCGGTAGAAATCCTTGCTCAGCCCAAGCTGGTGGGAACGAGAGCGTATGTAGCTCAAGGCTGCCTGCGCTGACTCCTGCATCACGTCACCGAGCTGCCCGGTTGTCGTGAGCTTGCCCTTGCCGTCGAGGACCTGAACCTCCGTCTGAAGAATCGTGCCCCCCATCTCGGTCCAGGCAAGTCCGGTCACCAGGCCGACCTCGCTCTTCTCATGCACCTGCGAGTCGCGGAACTTTGCCACGCCAAGCAGATCGGGAAGGTTCGCGGCTGTGATGATCTCTTCGTGGGCGGGACCTTCCTTCACCACGCGCCGAGCCACCTTGCGGCAGACGTTTCCGATCTCGCGCTCAAGATTTCGTACGCCAGCCTCACGGGTGTACGCCCGAATCAGCAGGCGGATCGCATCGTCCTCAAATGCAATCTGCTTTTCGGTCAGTCCGGTTGCCTCGCGCTGCTTCTTGACCAGGTACTGCTTCGCGATCTCTAGCTTCTCCAGCTCCGTATACCCATGAAGACGGAGAATCTCCATACGATCCTGCAAGGGGCCGGGAATCGTGTGCAGCACATTGGCCGTTGCGACAAACAGCACCTGCGAAAGGTCGTACTCGACGTCGAGATAGTGATCCTGGAATGAGGTATTCTGCTCCGGGTCCAGCACCTCGAGCAGGGCACTGGCCGGATCGCCGCGGAAGTCCGAGGCCATCTTGTCGATCTCATCCAGCATGAAGACAGGATTCTTGGTTCCCGCCTTCTTCATCGACTGAATGATCTGTCCTGGAAGAGCGCCGATGTAGGTTCGCCGATGGCCACGAATCTCAGCCTCATCACGAACACCGCCCAGCGACATGCGAACGAACTTGCGTCCCGTCGCCTTGGCGATGGACATGCCGAGCGAGGTCTTGCCGACGCCTGGAGGTCCGACGAAGCACAGGATCGAGCCCTTCGGATTCTTTACCAGTTGCCGCACGGCCAGGAACTCGAGGATGCGGTCCTTGATCTTCTCCAGGCCATAGTGATCTTCGTTGAGAATCGTCTCCGCATGCTCGATGGAGCGGATCTCCTTGGAGCGCTTCTTCCATGGCACTGCCAGCAGCCAGTCGAGATAGTTCCGCGAGACGGTCGACTCGGCCGACATCGGGGGCATCGCCTCCAGCTTCTTCAGCTCCTGCAGCGACTTCTCTTGAACCTCTTTCGGCATTCCAGCTGCTTCGATCTTCTTTTTCAGCTCATCGAACTCCGACTTCTCGCCGCGCCCAAGCTCCTTCTGGATCGCCTTGATCTTCTCGTTGAGGTAGTACTCTTTCTGTGCCTTCTCCATCTGCCGCTTTACGCGAGACTGGATGGTGCGGTCCATGTTCAGCTTCTCAATGGCGAGGTCGAGCACCTCAGCCACCCGCGTCAACCTTTGTTCGGGGTCGAAGACCTCCAGAAGCTGCTGCTTCTCCTCAATCGGAAGCTGCAGGTTCGCGGCGATCGTATCCGCCAGCTTGGCTGGCTCGTCCGGGCGCACACTCGCCGCCATCGTCTCGTAGTTCAACGACTGCTGTAGCTTCACATACTGTTCGAACAGGGAGTGGACGCGCTGCATCTGCTGCTCGACCTGCGGCGTCATCTCCAGCTGCGTGCGGCCTGTGCGAACCGTGGCAACGAAGAATCCGTCCGTGTCGTTGACCTCGACCGAGCGCGCGCGCTCCACGCCTTCCACCAGAACCTTGATGTTGCCGTCCGGCATCTTCACGCTCTGCACGATGTTGCCGATTGTGCCTGTAGCGAAGATGTCGTCCGCATTCGGCTCATCGACCGAAGCATCGTGCTGCGTCGCCAGGAAGATCTTCCGGTCGCCGGACAGAGCCTCTTCCAGGGCCCGCACGCTCGACTCCCGCCCAACGACAAACGGAGTCATCATGTAAGGGAAGATGACCATGTCCCGGATCGGCATCATGGGAAGTTTCTGGGTAGGGCCGGTTAACGTTTCTTTGGATGGGTTGCTCATTGTTCTCCCCGATTAGACGCTCGAAAGCATGCAAGGATGCATCCTGCATTGGGCTTCAGGTGATTGTACTGCGTGTAACGTCGGTGGTTGATAGCGAAAAAGTAGTAGGGAAGCGATGGCGTTTCTCTTGATGCAAGATGGCAGGCAAGGCGATCCAAAGCTCCCCCGAGACCATAGTGTTCTTCTGGCAATCCTTTTCTGAACGTATCGCGAAAAGGGGTCAGCCAGCTTTTTCGAGCAGCATCGGAATCGTGAGGTCTCGGTTTTTCACCATCGTATCGGTGATCGCAATCTCTTTGACCTTTTTGTTTCCCGGCACGTGATACATCAGATCCAACATCAGTTCTTCGATGATCATGCGCAGTCCGCGTGCGCCAACCTTGCGCAGCAGCGCCTCACGGGCAATCTCCCGTGCTGCCTCGTCCGTGAAGGTAACCTTCACGCCCTCGAAGTCGAACAGCTTCGCGTACTGCTTCAGGATCGCGTTGCGCGGTTTGGTCAGAATCTCGATTAATGCTGCTTCATCCAGCTCGTCGAGAATTCCCATTACGGGAAGCCGGCCTACAAACTCCGGGATCAGTCCATACTTCAGCAGATCCTGTGGCTCTGCCTGACGTAGCAGCTCCGAATCGCGCTGTGCGCGGATCGGCATCACATCGCCGTCCTTCGCATCCGGATCCGTAACAGCGCGGAATCCCAGCGCCTTCTTCCCAACGCGCCGGCCAATCACTTTCTCAAGCCCCACAAAGGCGCCACCGCAGATAAACAGGATGTTGGTCGTATCGACGGCCGTGAACTCCTGGTGCGGATGCTTGCGTCCGCCCTGCGGCGGGACGTTGGCAACTGTGCCCTCGAGGATCTTCAACAGCGCCTGCTGTACGCCCTCACCCGAAACGTCACGGGTGATCGAGGGGTTCTCGTCCTTGCGGCCGATCTTGTCGATCTCGTCGATATAGATAATTCCGCTCTGCGCGCGCGCAACGTCGCCGTCAGCAGCCTGTAACAGCTTCAGAATGATGTTCTCAACGTCCTCGCCTACATAACCGGCTTCGGTCAGGGTCGTCGCGTCGACGATGGCAAACGGAACGTCCAGCATCTTCGCCAGCGTATGCGCCAGCAGGGTCTTGCCCGAACCCGTTGGTCCCACCAAAAGGATGTTCGACTTCGCCAGCTCCACATCATTGCCGCGAGTCTTGTTCATCTGGATACGCTTGTAGTGGTTGTAGACCGCTACCGCCAGCTTCTTCTTGGTCGTATCCTGCCCGATTACGTACTCATCCAGAAAGGCCTTCACTTCCTGTGGCTTAGGCAGGTGGGCGGGAGCCGCGCCGGGCTGCGCCTCGGTACGGTCGTCCTCCAGGATGGAGTTGCATACCGCCACGCACTCGTCGCAGATGTAGGCTCGCGGATAGTCTGATGGCGATGAGATCAGCTTGGCCACAGCGTCCTGCGACTTATGGCAAAACGAGCAGCGAAGTGATTCCTCTGAGCCCCGGGAAGTTTTCATAGGTGCGACGACTCCTGGTAAGCAGTGCAACTAACCTGCTGTTAATAAGTTTACACCCGTTTGATCCGATAAGCGGCTCTAACCAGGTACCCCGGAATTCCGGGCTTCTTTCGAGGGAAAACAGGAAAGCCCGAACCTTCGCCCGGGCTTTTTTAGAGGAAACCTGTTATTTCTCAGGTGCGTGGCCGATCGATGATGTCGTCGATAATGCCATACTCCTTGGCCTGTGGGGCCGTCATGATGAAGTCGCGCTCCACGTCCCGCTCGATCCTCTCCAGCGTCTGGCCCGTGCTGGCGCTCATCAGCTTGTTGGTGATCTCGCGGATGCGAAGAATCTCGCGCGCGTGGATGTCGATATCCGTCGCCTGTCCGCTCAGCCCGCCCATCGACGGCTGGTGGATCAGGATACGCGAGTTCGGCAGGGCGAACCGCTTGCCCTTCTTGCCCGCCATCAACAGGAACGCACCCATCGACGCAGCCTGGCCGATGCAGAAGGTCACCACGTCGTTCTTGATGTACTGCATCGTGTCATAGATCGCCAGGCCTGCCGTAATCGAACCGCCTGGCGAGTTGATGTAAAGCTGGATGTCCTTCTCCGGATCCTCACCGCTCAGGAACAGCATCTGCGCAATGATCACATTCGCGATGTTGTCGTCGATCGGAGTTCCCAGGAAGATGATGTTGTCACGCAGCAGACGGCTGTAGATGTCGTAGGCGCGTTCGCCACGACTCGTCTGCTCGATCACCATCGGTACTAGTCCCATAACACTCTCTTTCTTTTTGGAAGCCTGCGGTTGTGATCGTCCTGGCTGGTCGTTCGGATTCGCCCTACGAGGCCAGCTTCTCGTAAAGCACGCTTGCAGTCTTCTCGCGGCGCATCTGCTCGCGAATTCGGTCCAGCCCCCCGTCCTTCGCCAGCCTCTCGCGAAGCGTCTCCAACGGCTCGCGCGATTGCAGGGAAAGCATCAGAAGTTCCCGGTCCATATCCTCGTCGCTGACCGTGATGTTCTCGGCCTCGCCGATCTTATCCAGCAGCATCGAGGCCTTGACCTCGTTCACGGCCTGGTCCCGCTGGGCATCACGCAGCCGCCCGAAGTCCAGCTTGCGCATATCCTCGGCAGGCATGCCCTGCTGCGCCAGTGCGCGCAGGCCACGATCCAGCCTGGCATCCACCTGCTGCTGCACGAACGATTCGGGGACAGGGAACTGGAACTTCCGTACCAGCTCGTCCAGCATCCGGTCTCGAGCCTGGCTCTCGAGCGCGTTCTTCTTGCGATCCGACGCATGCTCACGAAGCTGCTTCTCGAAATCTTCCCAGCTCTCATAGTTGCCAAGCTGCTTGGCAAACTCAGCGTCACGCTCTGGATAAGTCTTGCGCTTGATCGCCTTCACGGTAACGTCGTAGCCCACCGTCTGCCCCGCCAGCTTCGGCTCGCCGAACTCCGCCGGATACGCTACCTCGAAGCTCATCTCCTGGCCCGGCTTGCTGCCACGCAGAGCCTCGGTGAATGCCGGCAGGGTATTCTTTCCGCCGATCTCTACCAGGACATCCTCTCCGGTAATGGGTTCACTCTTGCTTGCGCTCTCGACCCCATCCTCGGTTACCGTCTGGGCCAGGTCCTTCACCTCGCCCTTGAACTCGATCTCCGCCCAGTCTCCATCCGCAAGCGGCCGATCCTCTTCCACCGTCTCTACCGTTGCATGGCTGTCCAGCACGCGGCTCAGCTCAGCCTGGTACTCGTCGTCCGTCAGCGCCACATCAGGCCGCGCAACCTTGACGGCGTCGTAGCCCTCCACGCCGAACTCCGGTGCAATCTCAAACGCCGCCTTGAACTTCAGCGGCTCGCCGTCATGAAGCTGAAGGTCCAGAAGCTGCGGCTCCGAGATCGGGCGCAGTTTCTGCTCGTCAATCGCCTTGCGGAAGCGCTCCGAAACCAGGCTCTCCAGAACCTCCTGCCGCAGTTCCTTGGCAAACTTAGACCGCACCAGGGACTCCGGAACCTTGCCTGCACGAAAGCCGGGGATTCGTGCCAGCTTCTGGTAGCGCTTGATCACGCCTTTGTAGGCCTTCGAGACCTCATCGGCCGGTACCTCGACTGCAATCTCTTTCGTCAGCTCGGGATTCAGCGTCGGTCCGTGCTGATGCTGGTGATCGTGTTCGTGATCATGATCGTGGGCGTGCGTCTGTGCCGCCTCGGGCTGCTGCTCGGCAGCGTTGTTTGTCTCTGTCGTCTCTGTCGGGGTCAAGTCCATGCCTTCCAATGGGTCACGTGAAATTGCGCCGCAGTCGCCGGTTTTGTGTCACGACCGCGCGGCACGCGCCTCTCTATTACTGTACGAGGCATCGTCATAGAGGGTCAAACCTCCAGCCTTCTCTTTTCCGGCACCTGTCAGAATGCCGTCTGCATCAAGGATGCGTGTTGGCCATCGGCTTGGGTGCATAAATTTCCAGACGGATCTTCCACTGGGCCGTTTGGCCGGGTCCGATCACGATCATGCCCGTATTCTCCTCCTTCGACCATTCGCGTCCGAACGGGTCATCAAAGTTGAATCTTGGCTCGATCATGACGAAGTTGCCATCCGCAGGCGCCTCGACGTGCATGGCTTTGATCGACGGGCTCAGCATGGTCATCCTGAGCCCAAAGTTGTCTTCCGGATCCAACAGCTCCATAACGGGGCCTGAATCCAGGGGCGCCTGCCTCAGATGCACAAAGGTGTCGTTCAGGCTAAGGTCTTTAAGGGGCGCACCGGTCCTTGGGCTGAAGTCGTAGGCCGTGCCATCCACGGGGATCAGACGACCGGTCGGCACTCCCGTACCTCGCTCAACCTCTTCCCGCATCAAGCTGGGCAGCCGTAGCGTCATCTCCCCTCGATGGTTGCTCAGGATTGCGAACCGCGGACGCCACCCAAGGCCCACGGGCTGCGGTTCGTCGCCAGTATTCGCAGCGACGACCGTCATTTCAATGGCTCGGCTGCTCAACTGTACCGTCGATTTGACACGCATCCGCGAAGGCCACGCTCCACCGAAGTCGCCCTCATCGTAAACCGCTTCCGCTTCACCCCCATCGGGCATCACGTTCGTCTTTACGGCGGTTCCGGGCTTTGCCAGTAGTAATCCTCCCGTCGTTGCTGCAGCCCCGCTTCGACGCTCTGCGGGAATACGAAGAGATTTTCCCCGCCACTGGGTGGTCAGTTGGTCTTCCGACCCTGTCCCGAAGATCGTGCCTGCCCAGGGAGCTTCGATCGCTCCGCCCATCGCCAGGCTCACCTGTCCATGGACGTCGTCCCCGGAGCCGTTCATGCTGCGTGTGGCCTCATCCAGCGGAGGAGAGGCCAGCAGCTTCACCCTGCCTTTCTTCGGCACCAGAGCGGTGATTTGAAATACATTCATACCGCGTCCAGGCAACAGGGTGGCCGACAAAAACTCCGGGGCAGTTCCATTTTCGATAGGTGACCTTTCCAGGACCAACGCGTCTTGACCACCCGGCTGGGGAGCTGCGGGCGTATGCGGCGCATCGGACTTCTTGAACTCGGCCTTAAACTGCGCAAACCGTCCTCTTACGTGCGCATGCCACCCGATTGCCAAGCCCAGTACTGCGAGCACAACCACTACGATCGTCACTACGCCGGAACGCAGCACGACCTGCTGCCATAGGCGTCTTCCCCAATCGCTCAACCGCTCCATCATCAGCGAAAGGTACATTCGACTCAATCTCGGATCTTCCAAAGCACCACCTGTAGGAATTCGTACGCCCAGCTAATGATTCTATGGAATTCGTAGAGATCGTGTAGCCGACCGCACGCGGCAAAGGCGAATATCATAGATTCAGTGAGACGTTCTGCCCCAAAACCTCTTCCAGCGCCCCTGCTCCATGTTCAACAATCCATCATCTCCTGCGAGATCTGCACGCGCCTTCGCAGCTACTGCAAAGGAATAGGAGAGACAAAACGCCGAGCCTACCAGGACCAGGTCTATTGGGCGCGTCCGGTTGCGGGTTTCGGCGACCCCCGTGCCCGCGTCCTCATCCTCGGACTCGCTCCAGGAGCCCACGGGGCCAACCGCACCGGTCGGCCTTTTACCGGAGATGGCTCCGGCTACTTCATGTATCCCATCCTGCACGAGACCGGCTTTGCCAATCAGCCGCAAGGCGCATCGCGCGACGATGGCCTGCAGCTGCGCAACGCCTGGATCGCCTCTGTTGTCCGCTGCGCGCCGCCCGGCGATAAACCCACCCCGCAGGAGATTCGCAACTGTGCCCCGCACCTCACCGCGGAAATTGACCATCTCAAGCATCTCCGCGTCGTCGTCTGTCTCGGCAAAATCGCCTTTGACGGTTACCTTGCCTACCTTCTCTCCCAGGGCTTGATCGAGCGAAAATCTGTCTTTCGCTTTGCCCACGGAGCGTATTACCTGTTGCCGAATGGGAAACATCTGCTCTGCAGCTACCATCCCTCGCTGCGCAATACCAATACAGGGCGATTGAATAGCGCCATGTTCACTCGTATCTTCGTCAAGGCCAGGGAACTGGCCGGGTTGAAAATCTAAGCCCTTTCCGTGCCGCATCATCCGTGGAAGAGGCCAACCCCAGCCCATCCTGTCGAATCCTAAAGCTCAGTGTTGGTGGTGAAGGCAATGAAAAAAATAGAGAAAATACTAAGTCGACGAGGTCACTCCCGTATGAGCGCAAAAAACTACTGGCTTGCTTTTGGTATCGGCGTCTCCGCCGGAGCTGCGATTGCCCTCCTGTATGCCCCCCAAAGTGGGGAACGAACCCGTAGGAAATTACGGAAAGGCATGGGAGAGGCAGGAGATTACCTGCAGGATGCAGGCGACTATTTGAAATCACAGGCGGAGCACTTCAGCGACGAGGCCCAGGAAGCGATCAAGCGCGCCCGCAGCCAGGCCGTTCACCTTGTGGATAAGGCTGGGGATCATGCTGGCGAGGTTGTAGATTCTGTCTCCGGGGCAGTCAACAGCGCAGTGAAATCGGCGAAGGCTCTGGTCTAGTCCCCACCCAATGTAATGTAGCCGGCGAGCTATTCGGGTGGCCCAACCGTCACCACGAAGTAGCTCGCCGGCGTATCTCCGACATTCTGGATGTAATGTTTATCGCCGGCGACGCAGAGGCCCATCTCCCCCGCAGTCAGCCGTTGCGCCTTCCCGTTTACCGTCAGCTCCACCGTTCCCTCGCGAACCAGCCAGATTTCGCTGTGCAGATGGCTCTCGATCGGTTCGTGAGGCGCACCGACCTCCTGCGTCGTCTCATGAATCTCCAGGCGGATATTTCCCGCTTTCAGCACTCCCATCGCATAACGCTGCGAGACTCTCTTGGGGACGGCTCCATGGGAAGGAGAGCCTGGCTTGAAGACGCCTGATTCCAGCACAGGAAGGGTCGCCGCTTCTGCATGTTCCGGCAAGGCAGCGACTCCGGCGAGCAATGCCGGAAGCAAGGTGGAAAAATCACGACGATTCATTAGACCTCTCTCTCAATCAATCTCAACACGGCGATTAAACAATACGCCCCGGCCATTGCAGCCGGGGCGTGATTTATTTTCGAAGTTTGTTTAGACCGTCGACAGCGCCAACCCGCCGACCTTTTCTTCGCCATCGTTTGCGATCGGACGATAGAACAACTGGTTGTTCTCCATGTAGACCTCGAGAAACGCCGGTCGCACAGCGATGCCGCCCGCGATCAGAGCCTCGGACAACGGATCCTCGACGTACTTCTGCAGCGCCCTGCGCAGAGGGCGAGCGCCATACGTGCGATCCGATGCCGTCTTCTCGATGATCCACTTCTTCGCTTCGTCGGTCACCGAGATCGTGATCGACTTGTGCACCAGGTTCACGTTCAGCTGCTGCACCAGAAGCTCGAGGATCTGCATCAGGTCCGAATCCGAGAGCGACGTGAAGATGATGATCTCGTCCAGACGGTTCAGGAACTCCGGATTGAAGGTGCGCTTGACCTCGCCCTTCACCAGCTCCTCCATCTTGTCCATGATCATGTCTTCCTTCTCGCTCTGGAAGCCCAGTCCCTGCCGCTTCTGCAGGTGCTTGGCCCCGATGTTCGAGGTCATGATGATGATCGTGTTCTTGTAATCGACCGTGTTGCCCAGACCGTCGGTCAGCTGTCCATCTTCGAAGACCTGCAGCAGCAGGTTGAAGACGTCCGGATGAGCCTTCTCGATCTCGTCCAGCAGCACCACGCAGTACGGATTGCGCTTCACGCGCTCCGTAAGCTGTCCGCCCTCCTCGTAGCCAACGTATCCCGGAGGCGAGCCGATCAGCTTGCTCACGGAGTGCTTCTCCATGAACTCCGACATATCGAATCGGATCAGCGCCTTCTCAGAGCCGAACAGGAACTGCGCCAGTGTGCGCGCCATCTCCGTCTTGCCGACTCCCGTCGGCCCAAGGAACAGGAAGCTTCCGATCGGGCGAGCAGGATTTTTCAAGCCAGCTCTGGAACGGCGGATCGCACGGGCCAGGGCCGAGATCGCCTTCTCCTGCGAGATCACGCGCTTGTGCAGCTCTTCCTCGACGCGCAGAAGGCGCTGCGTCTCCTCTTCCTTCAGCGATGTCACCGGAACCCCGGTCCAGCGGCTGACGACATCCTCGATATCCTCGCGCGTTACGATACCCGCCGAAGAATCATCGAGGTGATACTTGTCGCGCAGTGCCCGCAGATTCTCTCGCTCCTTGCGCTCCTCGTCCGAGTAGAACCGCGCCTTCTCGAACTCATGGTTCGCAATCGCATTCTCCATGCGGTGCACGATGAACTTGATCCGCTTCTGAACCTCGGTCAGCTCCTCGGGAAGGGAAGTCTGACGCAGCTTCACCCTCGCGCCCGCCTCGTCGATCAGGTCGATGGCCTTGTCCGGAAGGAAGCGATCAGGGATATACCGGCTCGAGTGCGACACCGAGAACGTGATCGCATCATCCGTGTAGCTGACAGCATGAAACTTCTCATACTTGTCCTTGATCCCCATGATGATCTTGACCGCGTCTTCCTCGTTCGGAGGCGGCACCTTCACCGCTTGGAAGCGCCGCTCCAGCGAGCGGTCCTTCTCGATCGACTTGCGATACTCCGCAGGAGTCGTCGCGCCGATGCACTGGATCTCGCCGCGGCTCAGCGCCGGCTTCAGAATGTTCGCAGCATCCAGCGAACCCTCCGCCGATCCTGCCCCGACCAGCGTGTGCAGCTCGTCGATGAACACGATGGAATTCTGATTCTCCATCAGCTCCTTCATGATCGTCTTCAGCCGCTCTTCAAACTGGCCGCGATACTTCGTTCCTGCCACGATCAGCGAAAGATCGAGCGCAAGAACGCGTTTGTCCGCTAGGAAGCTGGGAACTTCGCCATCGGCGATCTTCTGAGCCAGCCCCTCGACGATGGCCGTCTTGCCGACGCCAGGCTCGCCGATCAGCACCGGATTGTTCTTCGTCCGGCGGCACAGAATCTGAATGACACGATCCACTTCAGAGTCGCGTCCGACCAGCGGATCCAACTGCTGGTCCAGCGCAGACTGCGTAAGATCCCGCGAGAACTCCGCCAGCATGCTCTGCTCACCGCGCTGGCTCTTGCCCGACTGCGAGGAAGGAGTCTTCTCCTGCGTCGTCCGCTGCAGCTCCTCGCGGATCGCAGGCAGCCGCAGGCCACGCTCCGTCAGAATCTCCGCGGCAAAGCACTTCTCCTCGCGCAGCAGACCCAGAAGCAGGTGCTCCGTGCCAATATGTTTGTGCGAGAGTCGTTCGGCCTCTTCGGCCGCGTACGCCAGCACCCGCTTGCACTCGTTCGACAGCGGAAGGTCCACCGACGTCGAGACCTTCTCTCGAATCGTCGTATGTCCTTCAATCTGCTTGCGTATCGACTCAACCGAGGCGTGCGACCGCAAAAAGCGGTTCGTCAACGCCTTATCTTCCCTCAGCAGACCCAGTAACAGGTGTTCCGTCTCAATATAAGGTGACCCGAACTGACTTGCCTCGTAGCGGGCAAAGAAGATAACCCGCCGAGCTTTTTCTGTGTACCGTTCGAACATGTTCTCCCCTTCGAACCCGGCCCACCGCACCCGGCCCTGGGAGCCGTCGATGGCGCCATTACCACTTCCATTCCCTGCGTCCAGCCTGCCCGCCAAGAGAACACTTTGGGTGCTACCGCTTTATGCGGCGCATCCAACCACTGGTACTAGTGTAGCCGCCGCGTCAACTTACGATCGATCTCGTAAAAGTTATTGCTTACACTACATCAATACCTATTCGACGCAATATGTGAAAATCGGGTTCATAACTGCTTCGGGAACTGCTCCTGCTCCTCCAGCCGCCCACTCCTCAGCCGCAGCATCCGGCCGCATCTCCCTGCAAAATCAAGGTTATGCGTTACCAGAACGCTGGTTAGCCTATGAGTTCGGTGCAGTCCCTGAATCAATTCGAATACTGCCTCTCCGGTTTTGGTATCCAGATCCCCGGTCGGCTCATCCGCTAGAAGTATCTTCGGATCGGTCACCAGGGCCCTTGCCAGCGACACCCTTTGCTGCTCGCCTCCGCTCAGCTCTCCCGAACGATGGTGCCCTCGCGCGCCCAGACCGACTTCGCCCAGCCAGAACGCAGCCCGCTCCAGGGCTGCCCCGCGCCTCGTACCCCGTGCCAGCAACGGCATCGCAACGTTCTCCAGCGCCGTGAACTCCGGCAGCAGGTAGTGGAACTGCCAGACGTACCCAACGTCGCGATTGCGGAACTCGGATGCCTGTCTTGGGGTAAATCGGCTCAACCGAGCCTCGCCGCAATACACCTCGCCTGCGGTCGGCTTGTCCAGCGCGGCCAGCAGATGCAGCAGCGTGCTTTTGCCCGCGCCGCTCTCGCCCACGATCGCTACCATCTCGCCAACTCGAACCGTCAGATCGAGCTCCCTAAACAGCTCCACCTCGCCCCGCGCTGCGCCCGGTACCGCCGGATAGACCTTGGTCAACCCCTCGGCTCGCAGAACCACCCTCGATCCAGCTGAGGCCACCGGCAAAGGCTGCAGGTTCCCATAAGCTCCGGTGTTCTCCATCCCTGCTTCGCTCAACGCTTCACCTCAAGCCCGGAACGAATTCCCAGCGCGATCGCCATCCGGTTCCAGGAGTTGATCGTCGCAACCGCCAAGGTCAGGTTTACCGTCTCCACCTCGCTGAAAACCGCCCGCACCTCGTCATACACCGCATCGGGGGCGTGGCCGTCCTGAATATTTGTCACCACCTCGGTCCAAGACAGTGCCGCCCGCTCGCGCTTTGTATAAGCCTGCGAGCTGCGCCACTCGGCAATGCCGGTGATCCTCTCCTCGCTCTCGCCCGCCTTCCTCAGCTCGGCGGTATGAACCCTGATGCAGCTCTCGCATCCGTTTAGCTGCGAAGCCCGCACCTTCATCAGCTCCAGCAAGATGTGATCGAGCCCGGAGTCGGCGTTGAGATAGTGCTCCAGTGCCCGTAGCTTCTCCAGCCCTGCCGGGGCGATCTGCCCATACTTCAACCGAAAATCACTCATACTGCAGCCTCTGAAACTTCATTTTCGAAATTAAGCTTTCCAGATCGAACCGACACCGATTTTGTTCCGCCTTCGCGTCTGTTGAAGAGTGCCCATTCAGGATCACCATCTGAGGTCATCATGGAGCAAAGATAAAGTCCATTTGAGAATTTCAGTTGTATCTCAGGTAGTCGAGCGAATAGAGAGATGTCGCTGACAGAGGTTCCAAGAAGTTGTTTAAACAGTTCTGGCCACTCATTTTCGTCACTCCAGCTCCCGCCTAGAATGTGAGTCTCATCTTCAATGCGCCAGCTGCATTCGATCATTAGTCCCATCTCTCCGCGTCCATTGCCTGGTGAGCCGTCACGGCGAATCTGCGGCGTAAGGGCACCCATCTCCAAAAAAATGACCGAGCCAACTCCTCTCCAGATATGGGTGACTTTCAGCTTCAACATTTGGGCAGCGAAAGACTCAAACTCCACTTGATTCTGTCTACTCATACCGCAACGCCTCCGCAGGTAACACTTTCGCCGCGCTCCCACTCGGATAAAGAGTAGCAATCAAACTCACTCCCAGGCTTACCGCCGCCACAATCACCCCATCCCAGATCCGAGGCGCGAACGGCAGGTAGTCGAGCGAATAGACCGCCGCATCCAGATGAATAAATTTGTAATGACCGCCCAGCCAGCTCAACCCGTAGCCAAGCACCAATCCAACCACTGTTCCGATCACACTGATCAGCAATCCCTGCAGCAGGAAGATTCTCCGCACCTGCAGCTCCGTAACTCCAAAGCTCATCAGCACCGCGATATCGCGCGTCTTCTCCATCACCATCATGGTCAGCGCGATCAGAATATTCAGCGCGGCGACACATACGATCAAAGCCAGCACGATGAACGTAACAATCTGCTCCAATTTCAAAGCACGAAACAGTTCACGGTTCTGCTCCATCCAGCTCGTCGTCTGAAAACCTTTGCCCGCCTCCAGTTCGATCACCCGCGCAAGCTTGTCCGCCTTGTAAAGATCGTCCAGCTTGAAGCTGATCACCGAGATGACATCCGGTTCCGAAAACAGCCGCTGCGTGTCTTTCAGTCGCATAAAGGCATAGGTCGAGTCGTACTGATAGAACCCCGACTTGAAGATCCCCACCACCTGGCAGCGCTGATACTTTGGAATCAATCCCAGGGGAGTCAGATCGCCTTGCGGGCTTGTCACCAGCACCGTATCTCCAACCTTCGCTCCAATAGACTCGGCCATGTCCTGCCCAATCACGATAGGAGGCACCGCCTGCACCGACGCAGAAGTATCCACCGGCTCCAACGCTGCCGCCGAACCCTCGTTCACCTTCCGCAGCAGATCGCCGACCGTCTTCTCATCCGCTGGAATCACGCCCTTGATCAAGCCGCCGCTACTTCGCGCGCCCCGCGAGATCAGTACCTGCCCATACAGTCCGGGAGCTGCGGCCGTCACATGCGGTATCTTCCTCAGCTTGTCCAGCAAAGGTCTCCAGTTTTTAATTCCATCGGCAGCCACCCTCATCAGGTCCACATGCGCAGTCGAGCCCAGCAGCCTCTCCTGCATATCCCGCCGCATTCCATTCGTAATCGCCAGCGCAATAATTAGGGAAGCCACCCCGGCAGCCACACCGATCACGGAGATCGCGGTAATGACTCCCACCACCGCCTGCCGCCGCTTCGCCCGCAGGTACCGCGCCGCAATGAACAGTTCAAATCGCATCACAAAGTATCTCTACGCTTGGGAAGATAAATGCCGTAGACGTTCTCACCGCCCTCTTGCACCACCAGCAGAGACAACAACGTCCCCGGCAATCCAAAGAGAAAGGAAAGCACGCGCCACAGTCGGCTTGGATGTCCCTGGGCTTTCATCCCCGCGTAGCAGATGTTGGCCAGGACCCACAAAGCGCTTACGCCAGTGCTTATCTGAATGACTTGGGGATCCATCGTTACAGTCTCCTTTTTTCCTTTGGTTCTTGCTCGTTTCTACTGCTCAATCCCGTTACTGCACCATCACCTTCGGCAAATTCCAATGCTTCCACACCGCTACCATCCGGAGCACGAAACACACAGCGGCTCCCGAGGTCATCACCATCCATCGCGGCACCTTCATACGCAGGCCGATCACCACCACCAACGCGCCCGCCAGCGCCGCGGCAGCATACACATCGCTCTGCAGCACTCCGGGCACGCGGTTCAGCAGAATGTCTCGGATCGTCCCTCCGCCTACGCCCGTAACCGCTCCCATCAGGATCGAGAGCAAGGGATTGATTCCGAACTCCATCGCCTTTCCCGCGCCTGCAATCGCGCAGAGTGCTAATCCCGCTGCATCGAGCGTAATTACTAGCTGAGACGGAATGTGCTGAAACATCTGGTAGAAGAAGAACACCGCGCCTCCACCCAGAATGGCAGTCGTCGGATATCTCCAGTCGCGCACGCTGTTCGGAGGAATCGCACCGATCAGCACGTCGCGGATCATGCCTCCGCCCAGCGCCGTGGCAAACGAGATCACCAGCACGCCCAGAATGTCGAGGTTCGACCGAATCGCCGCCAGCGCCCCTTCCACGGCGAAGACGCAGACTCCCATCAGGTCGACGACCAGCAACAAAAAATCGGGGTGATACAGATTGAACCGGCCGACGCCACGTTCTGTCCGTTCCGCAACGCCCTCCGTCACCGCACGACCGCCTTCACCGCCGCCATGTTGTCGTAGCGGTCATAGACCCTCACTGCAATCACATGCTCCTTTGCATCGGTGACCGGTGTCGCTGCCTTGGGAATCTCGGCCGTGAAGTCGTAGCGCTCCGTCTGTGAATCCGAGACATGCCCCACCGGCTCCAGATACTGCCATGGCCCCGCGTCCACGGAATACTCCGCATGCGCGATCGGCGAGGTTGCATCATGAGCCTCCAGCACCGCATGAATCCTCGAGGAGGTAGAGGATGCATTCGTGCCAGCGGGAACAAGCGTAGCCGAGAGCGTGCCGGGAACCGGCGATGTTGTATCCACCACGAACACCGGACTCACACGCTCTCCCGTCAGCGCCTCTGAGTCCGTATGTACCGGAGCATCGCTGGCGACAACCTTCAGCTCATAACTCCCATCCGGCAGCAGGGAAGAGTCGAAGCTGTAAAACCGGTCGTTGATCTTGTCCTTCAGCAATCTCCAGTTCGCCTCCCCAACTCCGCGATACCACACCGCGAACATCAGGTCGTCGCCATTGTCATCGTGAGCCTGCCACCGCGCCGTCACGGAGTTCTTATCCTTCTGTGCCGTTAGCGGAGCCGTATTTGCATCCGGCTGAAAGTTCACGACGGGCGCGGAGCCCGCGGACTGCGGAAACGCCACTTGCACCGTCGTATTCGGAGGCGTGCCTCCTCCAGCCGCAACCTTAGCTCCCGGCTGCACCACAATCTCATCCACCATCGGTGCGACGTTACGGGTTAGATAGTTCAGTCCTACCGCATCAATGCCGGTCGCTGATCCAGGATGGAGCACCGCCTTCCACTGCGCGAAGCGTCCCGGCGGAACCGTCACGGATCCCTCCGCGCCTATCCTGGCCCACTCGCTCCAGCCCATCAACGGGCTCTCTACATTTCCGCTTCGGAGCCAAAGCTCGTAACCCGGTGCCGCAGACTCGGCGCGCGTCTCCAGCCTCCCCCACTGCGAGTAGCCCTGCGCATCGAAGACCTCGCTGGTATACACCGACTCTTTCGCCGTCGCATCCGCCAGCCGGAACAGCTTGCCGCTGTTGCTCGTTGCCACCAGCAAACCGTCCTTCGCCGGGGCAATCGCCATCCCCTGCGCCGCTTCCAGGTGAGCCACATCCGTAAACTGTCCCGGCATCGCCACGTCCACGCGATACACGCGTCCGCGATTTCCCGTCGCCGCCAGCAGTGCGCCGTTCCGGAACGCAAGCGCATACACCACGTCGTCCTTCAGCGCGAGCAGACGCGCAGGCGTTCCATCCTTCGCGATCTTGTAAATCTCGCTTCCATCCGGGACCAGCGTGTTCGCGCCTGCCGCCGTCGACGACCCCGGCTGCGCAAACGTAACCGTGATCCCCACGTTTCCCGTCACCGGCAACGGCGGCAGCGGCATCGAGCCTCTCGCTCCCACACCTGCCGCATACACATTTCCAGCCTCGTCCATGGCCAGCGAAGTGATCTCTCTTCGCGGAGCCGCATACGCCGCGAACGGCTTCGCTCCCGCGATCTTCGTGTCGAACCGATAGATCACGCCCGTGCCATCCGACCCCGCCCAAAGCGTTCCGTCAGGCCCCATCATCAGGCAGCGAATATGCTGGTCCGCGGTCTTGAACAGCACCTCCGCCTTGCCTCCACCTGCAGGAACGCGATACACGACCGCCGGAGCCCCCGTAGCGACATACACCTCACCCTTGCTGCCGGTCGCAACTCCCCACAGATATTTCGGCTTCTCCTCTGTCGTCGCAGGATCGAAGATCACCGTTCCCGTGCCTCCACTGGCAGGAACCCGGTAGACCTTTCCATCCGGAGAAGTCGCCGCCAGTACCGAGCCATCCGGAGCCACCGTCACCGCTTGTACCGCCAGCTCCTTCGTCTCGAGCAGCTTCACCGCCTTGCCATCACCGCTCACGCGCATCACAACGCCGGAGCCCGCCGTGGTTCCTCCCAGCCCGAGATAGCCATTTCCCGCGCGATCGCTCGCCAGCGACCACACATAGCTCTTGCCGGTGTCATACGGCATCGATCTCTCCGGCCCTGCCTCTAGCCGGCCATCGCTCCGTATCGCGACTCCGTCTGCTGTGCCGCGCTCCATCGTGTCGTAGCGGTCCACCGTCCACACCTTGGTGCCTTGCGCCCACATCGCGCCTGCCAACATCACCGGCGCTACCCATACAGGAATCAGATACCGTTGCATCATCGTGACCTGAGTCTAAAGCACCGGAACGCAACAAGGCGGAGACCGCAGCCTCCGCCTTGACTCCGCTTCAGTATTTTTCCGCCTAATTCTCCAATACCGCCCGATACCGCACCTGGTTCTTCTTTACCTTCGCAACCGCCTCGTCTGCCTTCGCCATCGCAAAGGACTCCGTGATCGCCTTCACCCCATGGCGTGCAGCCACGTCGAGCATCTCGTGTAGATCCCTCGGACTTCCCGTCGAGGACCCGCAGATCGCTCGCTGCCCCCCGATCATAGGAGGCGCCTGTAACTGCATTGGCGAAGGTGGAGCGCCCACCAGGCACAACATCCCATTCGGACGCAGCGCGTTCACATACCCGGACCAGTCCTGATCCGCATTGATCGTCGACAGCAGCAGGTCGAACGAGCCCACGACCTTCTTCAAGGCTCCCGTGTCGCGCGTGTTTACAAATTCGTGCGCTCCCAGCTCCTTCGCCTCGCTCTCCTTTTCCTTCGAGGTCGAAAAAGCCGTCACCTCGGCTCCGAAGACCCGCGCAAACTGAATCCCCAGGTGCCCCAGCCCACCAATCCCGATGATCCCAACTCGTGACGAAGGCCGCACCCCATGGTTCCGCAGCGGAGAGTACACCGTAATTCCCGCACACAATAGGGGAGCCGCATTCTCACTGTCCAAAGCCTTTGGCAGAGGAATCGCGAACCGTGAGTTCACTCGTACCCGATCGGCAAAGCCGCCATTACGGCCTACGCACGTAGGCTGCGCCTGGGCACAAAGATGCTCTTCGCCCTTTCGACACCACTCGCACATTCCGCAGCTATCTGCCTGCCAGCCCACCCCCACTCGCTGTCCCGCAGTAAGGTTGCGAACATGGGGGCCAATACCCACAACCGTGCCCACAATCTCGTGTCCGGGAATAAAGGGATATTTGCTGATGCCCCAGTCATTGTCGATCAGGTTGACATCGCTCCGGCAGACGCCACAGTGGGAGACCTTGATCTCGACCTCATAGGGCTTGATCTCGCCTGGATCGAACTTGTACGGCAGCAGATGTGCACCGGCAGCATGTACAGCCAGGCCACGAATCTCACTCATCTGAAGTAGGTGTCCTTTTTCCGCCTGGCTTTGTTCCCGGCGTCTGTGTTTTTGATGCTACATCATAGCCTTGAGGGAAAAGCGTATTCTATGCTTCATCGAAAAAGAAGCTAAAGCTACTTATACCCGTCTTTACGGGAGCCCTTTCGGGCCATCCTTATTTTTTTAAGGCATAGCGCCAGCCTTACCGCAAGCTACCGGATCGTAAGATTCAACACCTGCGACCCCGTAACCGCATAGCTTGCCTCAGCCGATCCAGCCTCCACCACGCTCTCGCCACTCAGGCTTAGCCTCTGGGAGTCTTTCAGCGGCCCCAGCACGTTGGCCATCGATAGCGGGACACCAGGCAGTGACTCTCCCTCCAGAACCGCCTGAGCCTGCCGGTTCAGCAGAGTCACATAAACGTGATCGTTCGCGTGCAGACGATTCATCTGATCGACCGCATCCGCCAGTCCCTCCGCGCGGCGCAACGGGCTGCTGGGTCCCAGCAATCGGTCAACGGTGGCGCCATCGCTTACCAGCACCCGCACCGGTCCCGAGGCCAGATCCACCGGCAGCTTCACCTTAAGGCGCATCACCCGTGACTCTGCCTGATAGGGCCGCAACGTCACCTCCGCGTCGATCGTATCGCCGGCGCGAGCCTCCAGAACTCCAAGTCGCGCCGACTCCAACGTCGCCGTCCGGCGCTCCGGAATCCCCACCATCTTCAGCTTCAAGTCCGTCACCACAGGCTGATCCTGGGGATTGCCATAGACCCGGCTGAAACGATCATTCACAAACAACGCCGCATTGATCGCGGCCGGATTCAATTCGTTCTGCGCAACCATGCCCGACATCTTCACTGCGGGAAGTCCCTGCACGCCAATCTCGCCGCTCATCTGGTAGCTCATCTCCGCTGCGGCGGCGTTCGTACCCTGCACGCTCTGGTACACCGACACCAGCA
Organism: Edaphobacter sp. FHG110511_03; assembly: GCF_059115365.1. NCBI lineage: Bacteria > Pseudomonadati > Acidobacteriota > Terriglobia > Terriglobales > Acidobacteriaceae > Edaphobacter > Edaphobacter sp. FHG110511_03. Next base: position 189,573 of record NZ_JBZYWL010000006.1, read on the forward strand.
TTGCCGAAGGAGTCAGTTGCCGATTGTCCAGCACCTCAAAGTGAAACGTCTTGTCCTTCGCGGCTGTTCCGCCCGGAACCGCCGGCTGCACGATCTCGACCGTCACCGGAATCATCCGTGCCTTGGTTCCAAATCGCCCCATGATCGCCGAGGCGCGGTCTTCCGTGAAGGCGCCCACCGTCTCCGTCGTGTTCACGATCTTGAACGCATTCAGCGGAGAGGGAAGTGTCGTCACGACAGCCGCCTTGGTCATAGGCATATCCACCGGACCATACTGCGTAATCGGATGCCCGCAGGCCAGCAGCCGGGTCGGGTCCACATACGTCACCGTGCAGGTCCCCGCCACAGAGAGATCGCCCCGAACCAGGATCGCGCTTACCGCCGAACCCGGTACCAGCGGCTCCGGTTGCACAGCATTCGCATCCGCACCGCCCAGTCCTGCCACGGGAGTCATTCCCATCGCCCGGAACCTGTCCCCAAACCGGTCCACGGCCTCCTGGCTGAAACCGCTGAAGACGAGTGGCGTCTCCATCGCCTGCATCTGGACACCCGCTCCCGCATTCACTGCAGGCAGACCGGTTGCGGTCGCCTCTTCTGGAGCAGCCTTGATCCCCCGGGCGGCCGCCGGGCGAACCTCCCCATCCCGCACCTCCAGCATCTGCTCGATCGGGGTGATGCCCGCAATTGGCTCCTTGCTGAACTGTCCGATCCTGTAGCTGAGAGCTCCTACAAGTCTCCCGTCGATGTACACCGGGCTCCCGCTCATTCCCGCGACCACCCCGGTAAACTCCGGCTTGGTTCCATACAGCCGGGCCAGGATCATATCCCGTCCGGGGCCAAGGGAGTCTTTGAGAACTCCCAGAATCTCCACCTGCATCGGCTCCGGGTTCACGCCTTCGAAGACCGTATACGCGACGCCCTTCATGCCGCGCTTCAACTGGCTCAGCGGGAAGACCTTCGTCTCCCCGGAACCACCCATCGCCGCCGCCGCTGTGGGCGGCAGGTATACAGTTGCCGCGCTTGCCGTTGCAGTCGAACTCACCGCCTGTGCACGCGCTCCGGGAAGACACACGATCCCCTGGACCGCAGCCATCAGGCTGTACATCAACCACCGCGTCTTTTGCTTGCTGATCACGTCTACAAGACTAGAGCTTGCGCAGCCGCAACACCAGCGCGGAGCTCCGGTCGTCCTCCTCTAGGGAAAGGCCAAAATCGGATCTTACTCTTTGGACGTCTCAGGTGGACAGGATGTACTCGCGCACGGCCCGCATCACGTTGGAAAGGAGTGGTTGTCCAGGCAAATGGAGATCTGTCGCAGAGAGAAATGTCATCCTGAGCCAGGTTTGACGCCCTTTTTGCCGAATGAAGTCGAACAGCCTGCCCTGAGCGTAGCCGAAAGGATCCCCGGTTTTCTCTCTGTGGTATAAAACACATCCGTAGAGGCAAAGGCTGTTGCCCATCTTGCCTCTCTATCGTCCAACTGGACGGAGTACAGTTGCAGATGATGATCTCTTTCTTGCGAATTCGTCGTGCGGTTCCTGCTTTTCTTGTCCTTTTCAGTCTTGGCCTTGTTCCCGCAGCCGCGCAGGCGCCCCAGCAGCAGACTCCGCCGCCCCAGCAGCCCGCGGACGACTCCGCGGGGCCTCAGACCGACACCGGTCCTATCGTCATCAAGAAGAAGAAGGAGGAAGAGGCGCCACCCCCTGCCCCCGTCGCCCCTCCTGAGCCTAAGGTCAAGAACCCGAATAATGAGACTTACTCCATCCGGGTCGACGTTCCCATCGTCAACCTCGACGTAAACGTCATCCTCGACAAGACCCATCAGTTTGTCCCTGGCCTCAAAGCCCCTAACTTTCTTGTCCTCGAGGACGGCGTTCCTCAAACCATCACCAGCGTTCGGATGGCCCAGGCTCCAATTACTGCGGTCATGCTCCTGGAGTTCGCGGCCAACAGCTACTACTTCATCCGCGACATGCAGAACGCTTCCTTCAGCTTCTTCAACACCCTTCGCCCGGATGACTACGTCGCCGTCATCACCTATGACCTCCGGACCCATATCCTGACCGACTTCACCAACAACAAGCAGATCGTCGGCAATGCGCTTTCGTCGCTTATCATTCCAGGCTTCTCCGACACTAACGTCTTCGACGCCCTCTACGAGACCCTCGACCGGACCAGCCGCATCGAGGGCCGCAAGTACATCATCCTCATTGGAACCGGCCGCGACACCTTCTCGAAGCTCACCCTCGACAAGATACTCGCCAAGGTCAAGGCGACCCCGAACGTCACCATCTTCACCATCGGGACCGGAGCCCTCGTCCGTGAGCTTGTCGACGCCCGCGGAGGTATGGGATCCATCGCTCGCCTCGACTATCTTCAGGCCGACAACCAGATGAAGACTTTCGCTAAAATGACCGGCGGACTGAGCTTCAACCCTATGTTCCAGGGCGCGCTCCCCGATATCTTTTCGCAGATCAACGACTCCATCCGAAACCAGTACGTCCTCACCTACCGGCCTACGAACAACAAGAACGACGGCTCGTATCGTCGCGTCGAGGTGAAGCTGGTCGACAATGAGGGCCATCCCCTGCAGATGCAGGACGAGAAGCACAAGCCCTTGAAGTACTCTGTGATCGCCCGCGATGGCTATCGCGCCAAGAATGAGGTCGAGTAGCTGTCAACTCCCGGTTTTTACAACTGGCGATAAACACAAGGGATAGAGGCGATAAATTCTGCCGGTTCGTATCTCTTGGGTTGGTAAAATGAAAGAGCAAAAGAAAATCCCTCGGACGCCGGTCCGGGGGATTTTTCGTGTGGGCCTATTAACCTTAGAAGAATGAAGACTTTGCGGTTCTTGGCCTGAATAATCAAGACTTTGCGTACTTAGTCCAAAGCTAAGTGATAAATAAGTCAAGACTTTGCGCAAAATGTAGGGGGAGGGGTTACCGCGGTCGAGGCATTGTCAGATCCAGATCGGTTCCGCACATCTGTTTGCTCAGCACAATGATCTGCCCGGTGTGCTGCTGTACATGCCCGACCACCTGGTAGATCGCCTCCAGCACCGAGACGTTCCGGCCCTGCGGAGTGGTCCTCTCGGTCAGCCTCTCTGGAGGAAGGGAGTCGATCACACCACGAGCCTCAGCGACTGTATCGGTGAAGATCCGGATCAGCTCGGCCGCCGTCATGCCTTCGCTCGTGCTGAACTCCTCCTCGCGAACCCGAACGTCGGCGGCACCGCCGACGCCGTGCATGATCCACTGCCGCATGTTGCCGCTGAGATGAAGGATCAGATTGCCGATTGCGTTCTCGTGGGCGCCGTGCCGCTGCCAGACCTGCTCATCGGTGAGCCTGTTCATGCAGCTCGTAATGAAGCCAGTCATCTGCTCAAGCTTCGCGCTCGAGGCGGAGAGAAATAAAGCGCCGATCTCGTTGTCCATGCAGGCAATTGTAGACCGTGAGGATTGACCGAAACGCCCTCAATCCGTAAACTCAAAAGAGTTGGACGTCGGCATCGGTTAGCAGTGCAAGACACTGAGAACTCTGCGGCTCCCACGCAACTGTTGCCTCCTCGTTCAATGGTAGGACAGCTGACTCTGACTCAGCATATCGGGGTTCGAATCCCTGGGAGGCAACCAACAATAAATGTTCATAACGCGGTAACCGTCCGGGGTTCGAATCCCTGGGAGGCAACCACAACAAATTCTTGTAACGCGGAACACAATTAAGCTGTCATCAACTAAGCCGTCATTCTGAGCGCAGCACAGCGGAGTCGAAGAATCCCTGAATTTCGCCTGTAGCGGCAAGCTTTCAGAGGGCAACCGCAAAAGCCTTACGGCTCAACCGTAATCTCACGCAGGTAATCGAACGTGCCCGAGCCCATCGGTTTCACCCCGTTGATCCTGCGGGAATGCACTACCTCGTTGTTCGGATACCAAAGAGGAATTCCCGGCAGGTCTTCGGCGAGAATCTTCTGCACCTCCACGTACTCGGATCTTCTCTTCTGCTGATCGGTCTCGCCAGCAGCTGCCGAGAGAAGGGCATCCACGCGAGGGTTCGAGTAGCGTCCGCGGTTCGCTCCCTTGGGCGGAAAGGCGGAGGAGCCGTAGGTGTAGGTAAAGATGTAGGGATCCTCGTTCGATCCGATCCATCGCAGCGCGTACATCTGGAAGGCGCCGCGCGTCACATCCGAATAAAACGTTCCGAACTCCGCCGAACGAAGGTCCAACCGGATTCCTGCGGCGCGAAGCTGCTGTTGTAAAACCGCAGCCATCAGCCGCGTCGTCTCATCGGTCGAGGTCTTCAAGGTAATGCGCAGGCGAACACCATCCGGGCCGCGATGGAATCCGGCCTCGTCAAGAAGCCTCTCCGCACGAGCCACATCATGCGGATACTGCGACATCTCCCCGTCGCTCGCTGCTGCCCAGTGTCCCGCTGGCAGCAAGGTATCGGCAAGGCGGGCCTGGCCGCGCCAGATGGCATCCACGATCGCCTGCCGGTCCATCGCGCAGGCAATGGCCTGGCGCACGCGACGGTCACGCAGCATGGGATCGGTGACGTTGAAGTTCGTGTAGATCACCACCGAGCTCGGACTCGAATCGATCTTCAGATTGGGAGCTGCCTCGAGAGTGTGGATCATATCGAAGGTCAGGACGTTGCTCGCCAGATCCGCCGATCCCTTCCGCAACTCGAGAGCGCTGGTGATCGCGTCCGGAACCACCGTGAACCGCACCCCGTTGATCTTTGGAGCGCGAGCCCAATAGTCCGGGTTGCGAGCGACGATGACCTCTTTGTCCTGCACCGCGCTCACGAAACGGAACGGCCCCGAGCCGATTGGATGGAGACCGAAGTCGCGTCCCGAGCCGCGTGGAACCACGCCGAAGAGACCGTCGCTCATATTGAAGAGCAACCCGGCATCGGGATGCTTCAGCCGCAGAACGAGCGTCAGCCGATCGCGAACCTCAATCCGGTCGATAGAGGCAAAAGCGCCGCCCTTGGCCGTGATCAGCGTTCCATCGATCATGCTGCGGATCGTCCAGGCCACATCCTCTGCCTCGAGAGGCCGGCCGTTATGAAAGCGCACACCATCGCGCAGATGAACGATCAGCGTGAGCGGATCGGGCTGCTCCCACCGGGTGGCGAGCCAGGGTTGCAGGTTGTAGTGCTCGTCCTTCTTCACTAGCGCGTCGAAGATCACGCCCCCCACGCGCTCCGACTGGGCATCCGTGCCCTGGCGGAGGTCGAGATTGTTGGGGCTGCTCTCGATGATCATCACCACCGTCTTTGGATCGTGAGCCGACTGACGACAACCGGCCAGAAAGACGAAAAGCATGAGGCTGACAAGTCGGCCGAGCCGCAACAGCGGGGAGCGCAGGAACATCATCCCCGCGTCACCTTGCCCAGCACCACGGATCGCGCGGCTCCCGTTGCGCTGGGAACATTTCCCGGAAGTCCGTTCCAGGTCAGCCACGCAAGCAACGCAAACGCGACGCTCTCCTTCGCCTGCGTGGGAATCCCAAGCTCGTCGGTCGCGCGAACCCGTACGCCGAGCGGCTCAAGCCCCTCTCGCAGCATGGCCATAAGAGTCGCGTTTCTCGCGCCGCCTCCGGCGACGACATACTCTATGCCGCGCGCCACGGGAGCCTTCTGTCCAAGGTGAGGCCACACAAACCTGCGATAGGAATCGAGGATGGATTCAGCGGTAAGAGCGGTTGCGGTGGCGACGACATCCGCATCCGTAGCGCCTGCCTTGCGGCACATCGCGACGAACCGGTCTACGAACGCCTCTCCAAACTCTTCGCGGCCACAACTCTTGGGCGGCGGGGCAGAGAAGTAAGGCTCGCGCAGGCACCGATCCACGACCTGTCGGATCACCTTGCCGCGCCTGGCTACAACTCCATCGCGATCGAAGGCTTTGCCGAACAGACGCGTCATGCAGGCGTCGATGACCATGTTCGACGGGCCGGAGTCGAATGCCAGAACATCCTCCACGGAACTGCCGGCAGGAATCGATGTCATGTTGGCGATGCCGCCAAGGTTTTGAAGGACGCGGCTGACCTTCTCCGAGCGGAACATCACGTAGTCCAGCATTGGAACCAGCGGAGCTCCCTGACCGCCAGCGGCGAGATCGGCGGGACGGAAATCGCTCACGACGGGAACCCGCAGCTTCTCGGCGATGACAGAGGCTTCACCGATCTGCCAAGTGCATCGGACCGGGCTGCCGAGATATTTCGAAGCAACGCCCTGGTGATAGATCGTTTGTCCGTGACAACCGACGAGGCCGACTTTCACCCCGAACTGCTCTGCTGTGCTCTCAACAGCGTTGGCATAGACTTCGCCCAGCCGCCAGTTGAGTCTCGACATCTCTGCAACCGAGGTGGCCTTTGCGTCCATCGCCGACAACACCGCACTTCGCAGAGCCTTCGGATACCGGAATTCTGCCGCTCCAATCAGCTTTACGCGTGGCGTTCGATGACTCGCGGTCGAAGACCCGATTCTGCACAACGCGACATCGACCCCGTCAGCTGAGGTTCCGCTCATGACTCCTGCAACCACCAGGCTCTTCGGCTTCATCATCCCTTCAGCTCCCGCTGCAACTCGGCTAACAGATTCAAGGCTTCCCGCGGCGTCAGGCCGTCTACGTCGACTTCCGCGACTCGATCCACGATGCGTTGAGAGAGCGGCGTGAACATCGTCATCTGCATCGCAGGAACATGATCCGCAGCAGCCTCGCGCACCTGCTGACTCTCGGCTCGCTCGTGCAGCTTCAGCACTTCGCGTGCTCGTGCAATCACATTTGCCGGAAGCCCGGCTAATCGTGCCACCTCGATGCCATAGCTCTTGCTCGCCGGACCTGATTCGACCGAATGGAGGAACACAATTCCTCCAGCCGTCTCCTTCACGGTGACACGCAGATTCTTCAGCCGCTCAAGCCTCTCGGACAGCAAGGTCAGCTCGTGATAGTGGGTGGCGAAGAGCGTACGTGCCCCTACCTGATTATGAAGATATTCAACGGTCGCCCAAGCGAGCGACAGGCCGTCATAGGTGGCGGTTCCGCGTCCCATCTCGTCCAGAAGGACTAGAGACCGATTGGTTGCCGAGTTCAGGATCGCCGCGGTTTCGGTCATCTCGACCATGAAGGTCGACCGTCCGCGTGCGACATTGTCGCTGGCCCCGATGCGAGTGTAGATGCGGTCGACCAGGCCGAGACGCATCTGTTCGGCGGGGACGAAGCAGCCGCACTGCGCCATGATGACCAGCAGAGCCGCTTGTCGCAGGTAGGTGCTTTTACCTCCCATATTCGGTCCGGTGATCAGCAGCACCGAGGGTCCGGTGTCTGCTTGCAGATGCACGGAATTGGGAACGAATCTTCCGGCGCCGGACTCCTCCAGACGTCGCTCGACGACGGGATGCCTAGCGCCGATAAACTCCAGCAGGCCTCCCGTCTCCACCATGGGACAAGTCCAGCCACGCAACGCTGCGAGATGCGCGAAGCAACCGAGCAGGTCGATCTCGGCTACGCGCCGCGCTGTCTCACGCATCCGTCCAGCAGCATCGAGAAGCTGCCGACGCAGTTCCGAAAACAGCCTGCGCTCGATCTCGCTAGAGCGCTCCTGCGCAGTCAGGATCTTGGTCTCGTACTCCTTCAGCTCCGGTGTCGTAAAACGCTCGGCGTTCACCAGCGTCTGTTTACGCTCATAGTCTGTGGGAACAGCCTTGGCGTTGGCCTTCGTGATTTCAATGTAGTAGCCGAAGACGTTATTGAAACGAACCTTCAGGGAACCGATTCCGGTACGCTGGCGTTCGCGTTCTTCAATCGCAGCCAATGCCTGCCGCCCGCTTCGGCTCAACTCGCGGAGCTCGTCGAGTTCAACGTTTATGCCCGCTCGGATGACTCCGCCATCGGCGAGCGAGACCGGGGGATCTTCAGCGATAGTTTTTGCGATCAGCTCATGCAGGTCTTCAAGTGAGTCGAAGCCTTTTGCCAACAGGGCCCACTTCGATGCGCTGAACTGCTGGGTTGCAGCTAAAAGACCGGGCAGGCATTGGAGCGTCGCAGCCAGCGCGATCACCTCCCGAGGGCCAGCGGAGTCCAGCGCGATACGTCCCAGCAGACGCTCTAGATCGAGCAGACTAGTCATCGCCTGACGCAGTGCTTCGCGCCGCCGAAGATCGCCTGCGGCCTCGGCGACAGCCTCGAGCCGCGCTTCAATCTCCGCGAGATCATTGGACGGTCTTAGCAGCGTTGCTCGCAACAAACGCTTTCCCATCGGGGTGCAGCAAGCGTCGAGAGTGTAGAAGAGGGTAGTTTGCTGGGTTTCGCCGGAGAAGAGCGGTTCGACCAGCTCCAGGTTCCGCACGCTGACCGTATCCAGTTCGAGACAGGAGGAGCGTTCATAAAAGCGCAGGCCGTCTATATGCTCCAGGCCACCCTGTTTGGTTGCTTGCATATAGTGCAGCAGCGCGCCTGCTGCGACTGCGGCCGCTTCGTGTCCTCCCAGTCCGAGTCCGTCGAGCGAATGAACGCGGAAGTGGCTTCGCAGAAGAGGCAAGGCATAGTCGGTAGTGAAAACCCATTCTTCGATCGGGGTCTTGGTGCGAATAGCGTCCAGCCCGGCGGAGCTCTCCTCGACAGCCTCGCCTGCCAGATTCATGCCGCCCAGCAAGCCGGCGCCGTATAGAAGCTCCACAGGTCGTACCCGACCCAGTTCATCGGCGGCCTGGGCCCATGCAGCTGTCCCGGAGAACTCGGTGGATCGAAACTCACCTGTCGAAAGGTCGAGGAGGGCCACTCCGCAGACCATGGCGGCATTTGATCCGATGGCGACGATGCTTGCAAGGTAGTTGCTCTGCTCGGCACCCAGCGCTGGGTCGAGTGCAGTTCCCGGGGTGAAAACCCGGGTTACTTCGCGGCGAACGACCCCCTTGGCCTGCTTGGGATCTTCCATCTGTTCGCAGATCGCAACGCGAAAGCCCTTCCGCAATAGACGTTGAAGATAGGTCTCCGCAGCGTGGTAGGGAACACCGCACATGGGAACGCTCTTCGCCTTGTCGCGAGCGGTGAGGGTGAGCTGCAGCTCGCGGGAAGCGATTACGGCGTCCTCGAAGAAGAGCTCATAAAAGTCACCCATGCGGAAGAAAAGCAAGGTGTCGGGATGTGCTTCTTTCGCGGTCCGATACTGTCGCATTGCAGGTGAAAGCGCCGCCTGGTCTCCGCTCAATATTTGTGAGGTATCTTGTGGCATTCTGGAATGGCCAGAATATCGCACCTGATGGCGCAAAGGGGTGCCAGGGCCTTTCCATACCCGGTATACTGAAGATTCGGCGCAAGCTCAGCGACGAAATGTACAGTCATGTCCCTTCTTTGGCTCAGAGTCGCAGCTTTTCTTTATGGTGTCGCCGCGCTCGCGGTGCTGCCCGCTGCACTCTACGATCGTCCACGCTGGAACAAGATTGCGATTCCGGCGGCAGTTGGCGGACTGTTTTTTCACTTTGTCTCGCTGGCGGAGATGCTGAACGCTGCTCACCACCGGCTTCCGGTGGATACGCATGAGACCCTGGCGTTGCTGGGCCTTCTGCTTGCGGGCGCTTTCCTGATTGTGTACTGGCGGTATCGCACGGTGTCGCTGGGGGTCTTCGTCCTCCCGGTCTCGTTTCTCCTCGTTCTGGTTCCGGCCTTTCGTCCGGGACAGGAGTTGACACCATTTCCGCAGTTCCACACCGGCTGGATCTTTCTGCACATCGCGCTTTTATTGGCGGCCTATGCCGCGCTTCTGCTCTCGCTGCTGGCGTCGGTGCTCTACCTGATCCAGGAGCGCTCTCTGAAGTCGAAGCATGCTTCTCCAGGAGCATCATGGCTACCGCCGCTTGAGACGACCGATCAGATTGCATTACGATCTCTGCTCTTCGGGCTGCCTTGTATGACTGCCGGCCTGCTGATCGGTTCGTTGATCGCGCTGATCGGGCAGCAGACAATAGGGCCATCCTATTTTCTGGATCCCAAGGTGCTGCTCTCCTTCGCGATGTGGCTTGCCTATATTGGGATGATCTACATCCGGCGGCACTCCGGCCTGCGGGGTCGTCGCGCGATCTATCTTTCGGGATTCGTCTTCCTGGTGGTTCTTGCTGTATGGTCGGCGAATCAATTCTCTGTCGTTCACAGGTTTACGACTCCATGAGCCGCAATCACCATCTCGTGCTGATCGGCATCAACCACACGACGGCGCCCATCGAGGTCCGCGAGCGGCTGGCCATCCCTGCGGGCCGCCTTGCGGACGCTACGCGTACCCTGGTCCATCAGCCCGGTATCCGGGAGGGAATTATTCTTTCCACGTGCAACCGGGTGGAGTTGCTGACGCTGCAGGAGGACGGCTCCGCTCCGGGGGCCAATTTGCTTGGCTTTCTGCAAGAGTACTTTGCCGTCACACCCTCATCCCTTACGCCTCATCTGTATGAATACCGTGAGAGCGAGGCGGTTCGGCATCTGTTTCGCGTCGCCAGCTCACTGGACTCGATGGTGGTGGGCGAGCCGCAGATCCTTGGCCAGGTGAAGGAGTCGTACACGGTTGCGCGCGAGGTTGGAGCAGTCAATGGGTCGCTGGACACTTTGATTCAACGCGCTTTCACCGTTGCCAAGAAGATCCGGTCCGAGACGCAGATCGGTTCGAGCTCGGTCTCGATTGCTTCCGTTGCTGTAGATCTTGCGCGCAAAATCTTTGGCTCTCTTCAAGGGAAGACGGTTCTGCTGGTGGGGGCAGGGAAGATGTCGGAGCTTGCAGCGCGACATCTGATTCAGCAGGGAGCAACGAATATTCTGGTTGCGAATCGCACGCTGGAACGAGCGGAGAAGATCGCTGCGCAGTTCAACGGGCAGGTGATCCTTTTCGAGGATCTGTACGATCAAGCAGCTCGGGCCGACATCGTCATTACTTCCACGGGAGCTCCGCAGAAGCTCTTTGAAAAGTCGCACGGACAGCACTTTCTACAGAGCCGCCGCAACAGGCCCATGTTCTTTATCGACATCGCCGTTCCTCGCGATGTAGATCCCCAAATGAACGAGGTGGAGGGCTGCTTCATCTATGACATCGACGACCTGCAACAGGTCGCCGCGGCAAATCTTGCGGATCGCAGCCGTGAAGCGGCCGCGGCGGAGACGATCGTCAGCCAGGAAGTCGATAAGTATCAGCAACGGGTGCAGTCTCGCGGCGCTGTTCCAGCGATTATTGCTCTTCAGCAGAATGCGGAGTCGATTCGTGAAGCAGAGCTTGCGCGCTCGGCAAAGCGGCTTGCCATGCTCACGGTCGAGCAACGCGAGGCTGTCGATGCACTAACGCGATCGCTTACGGCAAAGCTGCTGCATCCGCAGCTTACTGCTCTTCGTGAAGCGGCGCAGACACCCGAGGCGACCCGAACTAAAAGCTCCGACTCCGAGTAAGCATTTACGGTTTGAGGGGTTAACACCGAATCCAAAGAATTGTCGCGCTTTGGGATGCAAGCTATCTCGAAGCTGTGGCTGTACTTACCGCTGTATCTTTTCGTTTCCATCTGCGTCTAATCTTCAGAGGTTTCAAGATGCCAAGGTTGAGAATATTTCTACTTTCCCTGGCGACTCTGAGCGCATTTTCGTACGGGCAGAATGCGAACCCAGCCGGCCCAGGAACTTTGAATTACATCGAGGGGCAGGCCACACTGAACGGCCAGCAACTCTCTTCCAAGTCTGTAAGCAACACCCAGGTTGAAAAGGGCCAGACGATCTCTACCGCGAATGGAAAGGCGGAGGTCCTGCTGATGCCGGGCGTCTTTTTACGGCTGGGAGCCAACAGCGCCGTCGAGATGATCTCGCCCAGCCTCACGAAGACGGAAGTAAAGGTGGTTCAGGGTCGCGCGAATGTCGAGGTCGATCAGCTCTATAAAGAAAATCTTTTTCTGGTGGACATGCCGAATGGGCAGGCTCACCTGACCAAGAAGGGGCTCTACAGCTTCGATGCCGGCAACTCCACTTTGCGCGTCTTCGACGGCGAGGCGGAAATCTATCCCGGCGCCGACCTGAATACCAATGTTCAAGCGATCAAAGTAAAGGGTGGACGTCAGATCGCGCTGAGCGGCGAGCCGGCGAAGCCGCAGAAGTTCGACAAGGACTCCTCTAAAGACGATCTCTACAACTGGAGTAGTCTTCGCTCGCAGTATCTAGGAGAGGCGAACATCGACCTCGCCCAGGAATATGCCGGCACAGCCAGTTTCTATCCAGGATGGTATTGGGCTGGTGGACCGGTGGGTTACACATGGCTGCCTGGTGACGGACTGTTCTGGAATCCGTTTGGATATGGATTCTATTCGCCGTATTACATCGGGGGCGGAGGCTTCATCTATGGCCGCTACGGCCGCGGCTTCTACCCCGGATATGGGTATGGAGGATATTACGGTTACCGGGGTGGCAGGTACATAGGAGGATATCCACGTGGTGGTGTCGTAGGCCGTCCTTACGGTGGTTTCAGCGGTGGAGTAGGCGGCTTCCATGGCGGAGGTGGATTCCACGGATCACCTGGCGGTGGAGGTTCCCGTGGCGGAGGGGGCCGACGTTAGAGCGGAGTGATTCATTGGCCGGAAACCGAGGGACGAGCGCGCTAGCGCCCGTCCCTTTTCTCGTACAACATTTCCATCTCGAAATCCCTTATTCTGGATAAGTCATGTCCACCCCTATCCGCATTGGATCTCGTGGCTCACAGCTTGCGCTATGGCAGGCCAATTATGTTCTTGAGGCACTGCGCTCTGCTGGGCACCCCGCCGAGATCGAGGTGATTCGAACCACCGGCGACCGTATGCAGCAGCCGGACTTTATTCCGCCCGCTGGTGTGGATGGCAAGGGCATCTTTATCAAAGAGATCGAAGAAGCGCTCACGGAAGGCCGCATCGATCTTGCCGTGCATTCTCTCAAGGATCTGCCGACGCAATTGTCTCCGCGCTTTACTCTGGCCGCGATTCCGAAGCGCGCGGATGCCCGCGATGCCTGGGTATGCGAGCCTTATTGGGCCCTTCACACGCTTCCGTTAGGCGGACGCATTGGCACGACCAGCCCAAGGCGCAAGGCGCAGTTGCTCTCGCTTCGTCCAGATGTGGAGTTCGTTGAGATTCGAGGCAATATCGACACGCGACTGAAGAAGTTGGCCGCAGGGGAGTGCGATGCTCTAGTACTGGCTGCCGCCGGGCTTGATCGTCTGGGCCGCACGGAGTGGGTCCATCAGCGCTTCTCCCCGGATGAGCTTTGCCCGGCGCCTGGTCAAGGCGCGCTCGCTATTGAGACGCGCAGCTGTTCTCATCCTGTCGACGAGGCTCGTGATCTGTTCGTTCGCCAGGCCTTGGCGGCTCTTGATCACCCGGAGACCCGTTTCTGCGTGGAAACAGAGCGCATCGCGCTGGATGGCCTCGGCGGAGGCTGCTCAATCCCCATCGGGATTCACTGTGTGCCTGAGTTCGACCGCTGGCGCGTCTTCGCCCAGGTGATCGCACTGGATGGAGAATCCATGGTTGCGCTGGATACAAAGGCACTCGGCTCCATGGATCCCGAGGCACTCGGTCAGAGTATCGCCGACGACCTGAAATCCCGCGGCGCTCTGGAACTCCTCAATCTCTCTACGATCTAAAACCGGTGCATCACGTCGCGAGGCTTCAAATCCATCGGGTGTTCATGTTTTTGTGTGTGGAATCCCTGTAAACTGCTTAATTGTCTGAAGTTGCGAGGTGGAATTGAACGAAGGTCGTTGGGTACTGCTGATTGCGAGTGAAGTTGGGGGAACCGATTCGGTTTCGGATCGTGCGATGGAGCGTCTGGTGGATGCGATCCGTGAAGAGGGATACCAGGTCATCCGGACTTCTACGCCTGAGGACGGCCTGTCGCTCGTGACCTCCGATCCTTCTTACTCGGCGATTCTTCTGGACTGGGACCTCGAGGGCGAGAACCAGTTTGACGAACGCGCCGCACTCAAGATTCTTCGCGGGGTACGGCATCGAAATAAGAAAATACCGATCTTCCTGATCGCTGATCGTACGCTGGTCAGCGAACTTCCTCTTGAGGTAGTCAAGCAGGTCCATGAGTATATTCACCTCTTTGGAGATACGCCGGCGTTTATCGCCAATCGCGTGGACTTTGCCGTCGAACGCTACCACGAGCAGCTGCTGCCCCCTTATTTCCGCGAGTTGAAGAAGTATACCGATCAGGGGGCGTATTCCTGGGACGCGCCGGGGCACATGGGCGGCGTCGCCTACCTCAAACATCCGGTCGGCATGGAGTTTCAGCGCTTCTTTGGCGAGAATCTTCTACGCTCCGATCTCGGCATCTCCACTGCACAGCTTGGCTCCTGGCTCGATCATCTGGGACCTCCTGGAGAGTCTGAGCGCAATGCTGCCCGCATCTTCGGAGCGGATTGGACTTTCTATGTCCTCGGCGGTTCCTCCACGTCGAACCAGATCATTGGACACGGCGTCATCGCGCAGGACGACATCGTTCTGGCCGACGCCAACTGTCACAAGTCCATCTGCCATTCGCTTACAGTCACAGGTGCGCGCCCGGTGTATATGAAGCCCACGCGCAACGGCTACGGCATGATCGGCCTGGTCCCGCTGAAGCGCTTCAGCCCGGAGTTCATCCGTGGGCTGATCGATCGCAGTCCTCTGACCAAGGGTGTCGAGAATCAGAATCCGACGTATGCGGTCGTCACCAACTCGACCTACGATGGTCTTTGCTACGACGTCAATCGCGTCGTTGAGGAACTCTCGAAATCCGTTCCTCGAGTTCACTTCGACGAGGCATGGTATGCCTATGCGAAGTTCCACAAGATCTACCGAGGCCGCTTTGCCATGGACGTCCCGGATGATATGACGGACCGTCCCACGATTTTTTCTGTGCAGTCCACCCACAAGATGCTTGCGGCCTTCTCCATGGGGTCGATGGTCCATATCAAGCTCAGTCCGCGGGCCCCATTGGATTTCGATCAATTCAATGAGTCGTTCATGATGCACGGCACCACTTCGCCGTTCTATCCTCTGATCGCTTCGCTGGATGTCGCGGCAGCCATGATGGATGAGCCTGCCGGGCCGACGTTGATGTATGAAACCATTCAGGATGCCATCAGCTTTCGCAAGGCAATGAGTTCGGTCGCCCATCGCCTGCGCTCCGCCGAGAACGGGGATGGGTGGTTTTTTCGTCTCTTCCAGCCCGATCAGGTCAGCGATCCTTCCACCGGGGAAAAGTATGTCTTCGAGGAGGCGCCGGATGAGCTTCTTGGTTCCAAGCCCGCCTGTTGGACTCTGAAGCCGGGCGAAGACTGGCATGGCTTCCAGGACGAAGATATCGACAACGGCTACTGCATGCTCGATCCGACGAAGGTCACCATCCTGATGCCGGGAGTCAATGCACAAGGAAATGTGAATGACTGGGGAATCCCCGCCGCGATTCTTACCGAATTCCTGGATTCGCGCCGCGTTGAGATCGCTCGTACCGGTGATTACACCGTGCTGGTTCTATTCTCGGTGGGCACTTCAAAGGGGAAGTGGGGATCTCTGCTCGAAAATCTCTTCGAGTTCAAGCGTCTCTACGACAGCGAGGCTCCGCTAGAAGAGGCTCTGCCTGAACTCGTCGCTAAATATCCTCATCGTTATCGTAATGCGACTCTCAAGGAGCTCTCCGATGAGATGCATGCCGCGATGATTGAGCTCAATCTTCCCACGCTCGTAGGGGAGGCTTGCGATGAAGACTTCGATCCTGTCCTGACGCCCGCCCAGACCTATCAGAAGCTCCTGCGCAACGAGACTGAGAAGATACGTTTCACCCAGATGCATGGACGGATCGGAGCTGTCATGCTGGTCCCGTATCCTCCAGGAATCCCCATGTGCATGCCGGGCGAGCGGTTGGGCGGTCCGGAGAGCCCCGTCATCCGCCTTATCCTGGCTACCGAAGAATTCGGCAAGCGCTTCCCGGGCTTTGAACGCGAGGTGCACGGCATCGAGGTCGATGAACAAGGCAACTACTGGATGCGCGCCGTGATCGAAACACCCGGCCAGAAGCAGGTGGGAAATGGAAACGGCAAGGTGCATCCTCCGAGCGCGGCGCCTCCGGTCAAAAAGATTCGCCGTTCCCAGCCGCGTCACAGTTCGGAGTGACCTCGTGAATCGAATGGTAGTCCAGCCAATCACCTGTTGATTTTGAGGCGTAAAGAAAATCTGAGCCGTAGGCTGGGCTACTCCTACAATATTCTGTGTGCCTCCGGCTCTTACATTTGCGAACCGCCGCATCCTCATCACACGCGCTCCCGGACGTTCTTCCGAACTCGCGGCTACGCTTGAGGCAGAGGGTGCCATCGTAGTCTCCGTTCCTACTATTGAGATCATTCCTCCCGAATCCTATGCTCCTCTCGACGAAGCACTCGCTCGCGTCGATCAATTCGACTGGATTGTCTTTACTAGTGCGCATGCCGTTGAAGTCTTCGGAGAACGCCGCAATCCAGATATTCTCTCCCCACCTATCGCCGTCATCGGACCTGCCACTGGTCGGGCGATCGAGCAACTGGGCCTTGAGGTCGCTCTGGCTCCCACGAGTTACGTCGCCGAATCTCTCGCCGAATCTCTTGCGCCCCATATGAGGGATGCAAATGTCCTGCTTATTCGCGCGGCAGAGGCTCGTGATGTTCTTCCTGCGGCGCTGAATGAAGCAGGGGCGCGGCTCACCGTTGTCGAGGCGTATCGCAACCAAATTCCGCGTGGGTCAACCCCGCGTCTCCGCGAGCTCTTCGCCTCGCCAGTGGCCTATCCTGACGCGATCACTTTTACCAGCGCCTCTACAGCGCGCAATCTGATAACCCTGCTGGAAGCTTCGGGACTTGTTCTCCCACCCGGCATCGTGCTGGCTTCCATCGGGCCGATTACCTCTCGGACCCTGCGTGAGCTTGGCTTTGAGCCGACAGTCGAGGCCAAGGCCGCGACCATTCAAGAACTTGTTCAGGCACTACGCAACTGCTTCAGCTAATTTCTGACGACGATTCCATCTCGCCCGATCGGTTTCGAGGGCCATATGTCGCACGTCATTTTTCGCAAAAACAGAGAAGGTTCGATTCAGCCTTTTGCGTGGGAACTCCACGTCTTATCGGTTGAGTTGCAAAGCTTCTCCAGCGTGCAATCGATGCACCGTGGCTTTCGGGCGATGCACACCTGTCTGCCATGATGAATTAGTTCATGCGAAAAATTGATCCAGCGATCCTGCGGGATGATCTTCATCAGGTCTCGCTCAATCTTTTCCGGTGTCGTCTGTTTCGTGAGTTCCAGGCGCCGAGATAACCGCATTACATGGGTATCGACAACCACGCCGAGAGCGATTCCATACCACGATCCCAACACGACGTTAGCGGTTTTACGCGCCACTCCCGGCAATCGAAGAATTTCTTCCATTGTTTGCGGAATCTTGCCAGCGAACTCTTCCGTCACCGTGCGACCGGCGCCCTGAATGGATTTCGCCTTGTTGCGAAAGAAACCCGTTGTGCGAATCAGCTCTTCGATCTCAGGCAGGGAAGTGGCAGCCATCGCCTTTGGGGTGGGGAAGGCTTTGAACAACGCGGGCGTTACAATGTTTACGCGTACATCCGTACATTGTGCCGAAAGAATCGTCGCTACTGTAAGCTCCCACGCATTGCGATGATTCAATGCACACACAACACCCGGATAGGTCTTCGCCAGGACTTCCAGGATTGCGTCAATCCTCTTTGGATCAAGCGGATTACTGGCATCACGCGGGGTCTTTACGGTCTTCTTTATGACTCGCTTCGCGCCCGACGTCTTCGCTGTAGCCATCGTTATCCCAGGCGGTCCAGCATCTCCTCGGCAGACACACGAACGCAGCTGAAGATGGGCGTGTCCTGCAGGGTATACATGCTGATCTCCGTCTCGCGAAGCTGCTGCACCAGATCCAGGAAGTCTTCCGGGAAGTTCGTCTCAAAGGCGACCACGAACTCCTGGTCGTCAATGCCGAACGAATAAGTCGTATTCAGCTTCACTCGCGGGTAGCTCAGGCCGATGCGAATATGCTCATCCATCAACCGCTTTCGCTCATCAGCAGGGAGCAGATACCACGGCCTCGTCTTCCAGAAGGGATAGATGAAGATGTACTTCTGGCCGCCGGGTCGAATCGCTCCGCGGCCTTCTCCCTCGCTTTCGTCTGGCCGGTCAATCTGGTACTGCGACCGCTTCGTCATAGCCAGGAAGTTATGCGGCGAGGTTAGATACCCTCCCAACGGAGTCGCCATCAGCTCGCTACGCATCCGGTTCAGCTCGTCGACAGCATAGCCGATCGACCACACGCACATATCCACATCGCCACGCGTGCCCACAGTCGAATAGGTCATCGAGAGGAACTCTCCCGGCTTATTCCACTTCGCCAACACTTCGGCGAAAGCGGCTTTATGAGCGGCCTTCTCTTCCGCTGGAAGCCTGCGCCATTCCGGCATGATCTTGTAGAAGCCGAAACAGACAATCTGTCGTTTCACCGGGGGCTTCGAGGGGTCATGCGCCTGAGCCCCGTAGCTGCTCACCGGGCGCGATTTTGTAGAGACATCCCCTGTACCAGCCGGAGTAACAACAGTATCTGACATGAGCGATTCTCCTGATGCGGGCGTTTCGTTTGTTAATTTGTCCGCGCGGTTGTACAACATCCGCGATCAATTCATCGCGTAATAAAATGCTATCTATCCATGATAGAGCACTCTGACAGACAAGTCATTTTGGCAGTGCCTCGACTTCGGCCGGGACTCCCACGGCAGAATCGACCGGTCGAGGAAATAATTTGTCTCTCAAGGCTAAGGCAGGAAACTCTACGATCTTTGTGAAGAAGATTCCGAGAATCACACCCAAGAGAGATGGAACCAACGCGATCCAGATTGCAGCAAACCATGGAGGCAAGTGGGTCGAGACCTTCACTGTCGGTTCGATGACGGATACATGCCACAGGTAGATTCCATAAGAGTAAAGTCCGATCCACGCCACAAACCGATAGAGAGCTGGCCGTTTTTTCCCTTCGCGGTGCTTGTAGAGCAACATCAGTACGGCAATTCCCATTGCATTTGCGCAATCAAAGCTAATGGAGATAGCCACCGGCGAGTGCAGATTCAGGCGGAAATAAACGATAGTAGCCACAAGAATGGATAACCACAGCCATCGAGGCCGCTGCAGGCGGCGAAATGTATCAGGCGCGTAATGATAGAGAGTTGCCAGCAGTACGCCTTCGAAAATCCCATCAATTCGCGTATGCGTTACGGAATAGACGTCCACTCCATGCGCTGCAAGTATTGCTCGCAGCACGATGATGCTGAGGGTCATCCCAGCCAGAAAGACGAAAAACACTTTCATCCTTACCTTGAGAGCGGCTGCGATGACCAGTAGCAGAACCAACAGTAAATAGGCGTGCTCTTCGACAGCCAGACTCCAGGTATGGGCAACACCGCCCACATAGTTCTGAATGTTAAGGAGATTTCCCCATAGCTGACCCAGAGAGCGATGTCCTGTCAGTAGCATCAACACAATGAAGAGGTAGTACTGGGGCCAGATTTTGAAACCACGTCGAATCAAAAAAACTTTGCTGTTGATGCGCCCTTTGAGCTTCCATTCCTTGATAAGGAGGCCACCTACCAGGAAGCCGCTCAAGACGAAGAAAATATCGACGCCGGCCCAGCCAAAGTGGTGAAACCCCATTAGCCTGAATGGGTAAAAGAGAATGCTTCTGGGCGAGTGAAAGTCCAGCACCATGAGGATGGCGATACCGCGCACGAAGTCGAGTTCTATTTCGCGTTTCAATATTTCGGGGCCCGCTTATGTAGTTCGCTTAGAGGAGGAACAACGATTTTCATAGAGTGACGTTTATCTCCATATTAGCGTACAGCGTATGCGTCCACCCGCTATACTGCGACTGCATGTCCGAGAAGATCCTCACCATCCTCGCTGGATTCATTATTTCCGTTATCTCTGCCGGAGGCTATGCCGGCGTCGCGCTGCTGATGGGCATCGAGTCTGCCTGTATCCCGCTGCCGTCTGAAATCATCATGCCCTTTGCCGGCTATCTTGTGCACACAGGTCAACTCAAATTGTTCTGGGTCGCTACCGCAGGTGCGATCGGCTGCAACCTGGGTTCCATCCCTGCTTACTGGTTAGGCGCGATTGGTGGACGTCCCGCCGTCGAGCGCTTTGGACGATATGTCCTACTCAGCCGCCACGACCTGGACCGCACGGAGCATTTCTTTCAGCGCTTCGGCGGACTCACTGTCCTGCTTGCGCGACTACTTCCCGTCGTCCGTACCTTTATTGCTCTTCCTGCCGGCATTGCACGAATGCCGCAACTTCGGTTTCACGCGTACACGTTTATCGGTTCCTGGCCGTGGTGCTACGTGCTCGCCTATGTCGGCATGAAGTTAGGAGATCGCTGGGAGTCCGATCCGCGTTTCAAGGAAATCTTTCATCGTTTTCACCTCTCAGTAGAGATTGTGCTAGTCGTCGGAATCGTCTGGTTCGTTTGGACACATTGGCGCAACCGCATCCGCACAGAAGCCTCCTAACCAGAAGCAACTCGTCCGTGCTCTTCGAACTGGACGGAATCTTTCCAACATTCCTCGACGGTGACATGGTTTGCAATCGCAGCAAATTACGTTGACGAGCGCATATTCGAGTTACCGCTAAAGACTTGTAAACATTGGGTTTTATTTGCGCCACCTGTTGCCAGTAAGCGATACTAGCTCTTCCGCGCATACGGAAAAATCGCAACAGAAGGGTATCGTTACGCAATGTCTACACCCCACGCCGCGCCCAATGAAGCGGCATCCAGCATCAAGCCAGCCACAGGAAAATTAGGTGTCATGATTCCCGGCATGGGAGCCGTTGCCACGACTTTGATCGCCGGCGTCGAAGCGATTCGGCGCGGTCTTGCTCTACCCATCGGTTCCACGTCGCAGATGGGAACCATTCGTCTGGGCAAACGCACAGAGTCCCGGAGCCCACTGATCAAGGATTTTGCTCCTCTCGCCTCGCTCGATGACCTGGTCTTCACAGGCTGGGACATCTTCGGCGGTAATCTCTACGACGCGGCCAAGACGGCTCAGGTACTCGATAACGATCAACTGCAGCAGATTCGTCCCTTTCTGGAGTCCATTGAGCCGCTGCCTGCAGCATTCAACCAGCACTACGTCAAGCGCCTGGAAGGCAAGAAGGTAAAAATCGGCAAAAACAAGTGCGACCTCGCCAACCAGATTCGCAATGATATTGCGGAGTTCAAAAGTAAAACCGATCGTCAGGTCATGATCTGGTGCGGTTCAACCGAGATCTACATGGAACAGGCGCCTGTCCATCAGACGCTTGCGGCTTTTGAAAAAGGCCTTGTTGAGGATGATCCGTCGATCACTCCATCAATGCTTTATGCGTGGGCTGCGCTTAAAGAGGGAATTCCTTTTGCAAATGGGGCGCCAAACCTGACAGTCGATATCCCTGCTTTGCAGGAGCTCTCGAAAAAGATGAACGCTCCTATCTGCGGCAAGGACTTCAAGACCGGGCAGACCTTCATCAAGACTGTGCTTGCCCCAGCGTTCAAGGTACGCAATCTTGGCGTTGCAGGCTGGTACTCGACCAACATTCTCGGGAATCGGGATGGCGAGGTTCTGGACGATCCGGATTCGTTCAAAACGAAAGAGGTCTCAAAGCTTGGCGTGCTTGAGCACATCTTTCAGCCTGAGCTTCATCCTGAACTCTACAAGGACCTTTATCACAAGGTTCGAATCAACTATTATCCCCCCCGCGGCGACAACAAGGAAGGCTGGGACAACATCGACATCTTTGGCTGGCTTGGCTATCCGATGCAGCTCAAGGTCGACTTCCTTTGCCGCGACTCCATTCTTGCGGCTCCGCTCGCTCTCGACCTGATCCTCTTTATGGATCTGGCCGCACGTACGCCGTCGCTTCGCGGACTGGGGATTCAGGAATGGCTCAGCTTCTACTTCAAGGACCCAGATTCGGCCCCCGGCGTCTATCCGGAGCACGATTTGTTTATCCAGAACATGAAGCTCAAGAACACCCTTCGCCACATCATGGGCGAAGACCTGATTACACATCTCGGTCTGAATTATTACGGAGAGTAAAGTTCCGGCCAAAGCGCAGTAGCATGGCGGCTGCAAGCATGATTTGCAGCCGCCATATTTTTATTATCGGCTATGGGTGAAGGCGACATTGGATGTTTTTGCGGCGTGAGTTTTGTCATGCTCAACCGTAACCTGCTGAATAACTTGACGTGCGATACCAAGGCCACCACTCTTCGAGATCGCCTTCGCGACGGCTTCAACCCCGAAGCTGTTGATCGTATCGGACCCACTGTCGGAGCTCTCATCTCCACTCCAGCTGTCCTCATTTGAACGTAAGGGCTTCAACATCTCCTGAAGTAGCATGCCTTCGAATTGCTGAGCTGCATCGGTCAGCTTCGCGCGGTTGCGCAGATCATTATCGAGAATACCGTGCGTTGTAACGTCCTGGACATTCATCATAGAACCTCGATCTCCGCTTCTAGCGCCCCGGCAGACTTCATCGCCTGGAGAATCGAGATAACATCTCGCGCGGATGCTCCAATGGTTTGAAGGCTGCGGACAAGATCGTCTACGGTCGCCCCTTGCTTCAGCTCGATCCGGTTGACCGGCTTGTCCAATGCATCGACATTGGTCTGCTGCACGACCTTCGTGTTTCCGTTGGAGAATGGACCCGGCTGCGATACCTGAAACTCGCTCACAACGTTGACTGCGAGCCCTCCATGCAAGATAGACACGGGCTGCAGCACAACCGTTCCTCCGATTACCACTGTTCCAGTGCGCTCGTTGACGATCACCTTGGCTCGAGGATAGATGGGAACCTCAATCGATTCGACCTCAGCGAGAAAGGCTGGAACTTCTTCGCCAGGCCTTGCCGACAGAACAACCCTGCGGCTGTCGACTGGATGAGCTGCAGCCCTATTCAGTGTGCGGTTGATAGTATCGGCGACGGCTTCGGCGCTACGAAAGTCAGCATCGTTCAACAGCAAGGA
Source organism: Edaphobacter sp. FHG110511_03 (assembly GCF_059115365.1). Taxonomy (NCBI): domain Bacteria; kingdom Pseudomonadati; phylum Acidobacteriota; class Terriglobia; order Terriglobales; family Acidobacteriaceae; genus Edaphobacter; species Edaphobacter sp. FHG110511_03. The sequence goes on from NZ_JBZYWL010000006.1 coordinate 212,653, forward strand.
GAACTGATTCTTGCCTTCGATCTCAAGTGGAACCGCGCGCTCAACGATGGCACCGAAGGGAACCCTAGCTGTGTTGGGATGATTCATCTGTTTTACATTACCGTTGACACTGATCGCGTATCCTCCCACCACTAGAGGCCCTTGCGCCTGGGCGTAAATCTTGCCGTCAGCGCCGTAGAGCGGTGTCATCAGAAGGAGTCCGCCTTCGAGACTGCGGGCGTCTCCGGCAGAAGAAACGGTGATGTCCAACTTTGTGCCAGAGCGGGCAAAGGGGGGCAATGTTGCCGAGACAAATACTGCGGCAAGATTCTGTACACGGATTGCTCCGGCCGGAACGCTCACGCCCATGCGCAAAAGAGTAGATGCCAGGGTCTGGGTAGGGAAGGTCGTCTGCTGACTGTCTCCCGTGCCCTGCAGGCCAACCACAATTCCGTAACCGACCAGCTGGTTATCCCGTATACCTTCAATCGAAGCGATGTCCTTCACGCGTGCGAGCTTCTGGCTGTGGGCGGTTTCGACGGCAGCGAGATGGCTCCCCAAACCTGTGATCAGCAGCAGCATCCCGCATTCGATCCACCGCATGTTTTTGTGAAAGAGCTTCATTTTCGCCGAAAATATCTGTAAATGCGCCATCATAACCAGCTCTCTGGATCTAAAAGATCAGTGCGCGCTGCAGCAACCGAACTATAACGTTCGGCCGATGCGTGTAATCGGTGATGATCCCTTTGCCGCGAACTTCAAGCTCGAGGCTGGAGATCGCGGTGGAAAGGATCTGGTTCCGTTGAGAGATGTCCTCAGGGCGAACAACACCATGAAGTACGATCGTCTGCGTCTGCTGGCTGAATTCCACCTGCCGCGCGGCTTCGATCACGAGCATTCCGTTCGGAAGAACCTCTATAACGTGACCACCAAGGATCGTGCTCAGACTGGAGTTCGTCGCGCTGGTTCCTTGTGCGTTCAAACCAGCTGCAGAGCTTTGATTGACCAGATTTTGCAGGGCATTGCCTGCGTGAAGCGTTCCGAAGAGAGCCGAGACCTGAGAATTGGCATTCGAAGCTCGTGAGTTTTTCACCGTGCCATCTGTTGACGCAGCGAGATTCTCATCCACGATCACGGAGATCAGATCGTGTGGGCGCATCGCTCGCACATCGGCCATCATTCGAGTTAGCCGACCGCTGTCTATCCATATGGACCCTGGAGCTGCCTGTACAGCTGAGTTCTCAGCCCGCACCCGCGCAAGATACGAGTCCAAAGAGACCTCTGCCACGTTTGGCTTAGGATGAAGCTGGTTTTTAATCGTTGCAAGCTGACCCGATAACGAAGTCGTAAGCGACAGCATCATTAACACCAAGAAAACTGCGTTTCTGGAACCCAAAAAAGTTCTCCTCGTCAGCGTCTCGCCTTGACCTCGTTGATAACGGACTCTCATGGTTCGATCTCCACATGGCCAGGACCGCGAACGATTCCGCGCAACGTCTGTTCCTGATTGGTATCGAAGCCGGGGTGGAGCAGTCGTACGCGGACTTTGTTGCCGATGGCCCCATTTTCTTCTGCTCTGCCGGCAACTTCGATGCGTATGTTGTTGTTCTGAATTTGCAACTGTACGAGATCCCCTGCATGGATGATCGGAAATGGAGACTGCATCCATGGGCTGCTGCTCACATGGTTGCCGAGGAGAGAGACTTCAGTCTGCAGCGCCAAATCGGGCAACGGCATTGCAATAGAGGGTCTATCCGGATGACCGCAGCTTGTAATGATCGCCCATCGTTGGTTCAACAGAGGATCCCAATGGACTTTCGCAATCCTGTAGCCGTCCTTCTGTGCCAGCATAGAAGCGGTCACGTCAGATCTGATTGTTCTGACGGCCATGGAAGGAGTGCGAACGCAAACGGACTCCAAGGAATATGCAGTCGAGCTAACTGCAAAGGCAAGACTGATCGCAATCGGGAGACTCTTTTTGAGAATCAAGACGCTCATGGAGATCCTAACGAACGAGACCATTGATCTGCGAATACATATCATCGGCGACATGCACGACTTTGGAGTTGCTCTCATAAGCACGCTGCGCCAGGATCATCTGCACGAATTCTGAGACGACATCAACGTTCGAACCTTCGAGATAGCCTTGCTGGAGGGTTCCCATCCCGGTATTTCCCCCAGGAGTGTCCGTGATGGGAACCCCAGATGCGTCTGTCTGCAAGAACAGATTTCCTCCGATCGATTGAAGGCCGCCCGGGTTGGCAAATGTGGCCAGTTGAATTGTGCCGAGCTGTGTTGGTGTCGCCTGCCCGGGGATGGTCGCCGAGACTACGCCATATTGGGAGATCATGACATCTTTGGCATTCGAAGGAATCGTGATAGAAGGCAGTACAGGATCACCATCTGCCGTTACGAGTTGACCCTGATTCGTGGGATGGAAGTTTCCAGCGCGCGTATAAGCGATCGTGCCATCGGGCCGCGAAATCTGAAAGAATCCGCTCCCCTGGATGGCAATATCGTAAGTGTTTGAGGTTTGGTTGTAATCCCCCTGTGTCATGATTACTTCGGTCGCCGCCGATCGGGTTCCCAAGCCGATTTGCAGCCCTGCCGAAGTCGTTTGCTGACTTTGCGGAGATCCCGGCGTAATCATGTTCTGATAGATCATGTCTTCGAATTGAAGACGGCGGCGCCGGAACCCTGCGGTCGCCGAGTTTGCGAGGTTATTGGCTACCGTGTCCAAATTAGCTTGTTGGGCACTCATTCCGCTGGCTGCCGTATAGAGAGCTCGGATCATGCTGTTCTCCTTGGTAAACTCAAACGCGCGGCAGTTCTTCCGTCGCCGTTTTGTCAAATTCGTTATTGAAGACGCTGAGGGCTTTCTGCATCATTTCTGCCTGGCGCTGAACCAGGACGAGTTGCATTGAACCGTGGATGGCATCCTGATTTGCACCTTCAATTGACCCTTGCTCAATCACGCCGCTGCCTGTGATTGGCTTTTCCCCATTGGCGGTGAAGCGATTCGTTCCTTCTGCTGTCAGCGCGTATCGATTGCTGAAATCAAAGACTTCAATCCGCCCCACGATCCCGCTTCCTCCAGGAGTTGAGACGGATACGCTCCCATCGGGAGAGATATGAATGGATCCGGAAGGAATTGCGATGGGCTGTTGCTTGGCATCGAGCACTGGCTCTCCGAGACCGGTTTCAAGAATTCCGGCCGGAGATCGCCTAAACGCTCCATCACGCGTGTATCGAACGCCATTCGCTGTTTTAATTGCGAAAAATCCTTCGCCTTGGATCGCGAGATCCAACGGATTGCCAGTAGTCACAATCTGCCCTTGTCCAAGGTCAAGGGCGTTTCCACCGAGAATGCCAAAATCGTTCACGGTGTGACCTATCTGCGAAGCTTCAGGAGAGTTTGGCCGAAGGCTGTCCACTAGAACACCGCGAAAAAAATCACGCTGGGCCCTAAATCCGTTGGTGCCTGCATTGGAGAGATTGTTGGCGGCGGTATCGAGTGCCTGCGTCCGCGCCATCAATCCTGTATATGCCGCATATAGTCCGCTATCCATGCGAAGGGATAAAGCAGGTTGTCTGCCAAAGTAGGGTGCTTCAGGTTAGAGGAGCCTAAGCTTGATATCTTCTCAAGCATTTCCCGGTTCAAGCCGATAGAAGCTCAAGAGCAGCAGTGACCGTGGAGGGCAGGTGCGAGCATTAATTATTGACGATTCGGCAGTGATGAGGAAGGTAATTGAAAGGGCGCTACGGCAGTCTGGAATTGATTTTTTGGAAATATTGCAGGCTTCTAACGGAGAAGAGGCACTTGAAATCCTGCGTGGCGATGCGGCAAGTACGATGAAAATTGGCCTTATCATCAGCGACATCAATATGCCTGTTATGGATGGCTTGCAATTCCTTGAAGCCAGGCGTGATCAGCAGCTTGCGGTCGGAGTTCCTGTCGTGATGATCACGACAGAGGGAAGCGAACCATTTGTCCTGCGAGCCATTGCCGCGGGGGCACAAGGTTATATCTGCAAACCGTTTACTGCGGAGCAGGTAAAGGCGCGTGTGGTGCCATTGCTCGAGGCGGCCTAGATATGACAGTGCAGCAGATCCAGGACCTCGACTGGGTCGGAAGACTTGATTCGGCAGTCTCGGAGGTCTTTGAGATGATGCTGGAGCGAGACTGTGCGCCCACAGAGAAAGCCGACATCGTCGATCCTTCTATCTCAGCCCGGATATTGTTCTCCGGATCGATTCGCGGAGAGTGCGTGTTGTTTGCAAGCCGTATCGTCGCTCAGGTTACGGCAGGAGTTATGCTCGGAGCCGTTTCGGAGTCTGATAGCCCCATGATCGAAGATGCGATCGGCGAGCTATGCAACATGATTGCTGGTGGTTGGAAGAGCAAGCTTGGATCTGACGAAGCAATCTGTGCCATCTCTCCACCAACAATATCTACGCACCCAACGGCCGAGTCTGGCGGCTTCTTTGAAGGAGGCTTTCGCAGATTCTATTGTTTCGAAGGCCATGTATTTGGTGTATACATGGCCTTCTGACTAGCCTTTCGATTCGCAGGGAAGCCCTATCTTACGACTGACTGGAAGAGGGAAGAGGTAAGCAGAGAAGCAAACTGGCTGTCAGAAGAGGAATAGGAGACAACCAGAGTGCCTGAATTGGAGTCGATCGTGGTTTGATCGAGAGCAGTCTTCTCCAGTGGGCTCCCCTGGTTTTTTTTCAACAGCGAAACGCCCTTGAGAAGTGTGGCACAGGTTGCCGCGGTCATCGTATCGCTCATCACAACGGCCATGTCGAACTTAACGCCGTTTTGGAAGTCCATCGTATAACGGGAGCTCTTCATCCGATTGCGAACTGTGTCGTAGTCCGCTAGTTGCGAAGCATCTCCAAGCACAGAGCGCATCATCGTCTGTGTTCCTTTTTGGTCGAGAAGACTCCACACGGCACGTTGTTCCACAGCTAGCATCTCGTTGGTCATGTCACTATTGGAGAGAAAATTCGCGGTGAGGCCATCGCGCGCGTCGAGCGCCGCCTGGACTGCCGTGCGGTCGCCAAAGACCATCGTAGTTTGATTTAGAAATACAACGCTCATCCCATTCGAACCCATGGGATAGATGCTGTTATTGCGCAGCATGGTCGGCTTGACCTTATTTTTGGCGAAATTCGCCAAAATCTCACGTGTGTGAAACTGGCCCTGTGCTACTCCCATAATGTGAGAGCCTTGAGATGAGGAGCCATCGCGAAAAGCAGCAAAAGTGAGAACATCCGCATCCTGATCGACCTTCAAGCCCGAGGTTTTGAGGGCTCTTTCAAGGCGTCCGAGCTCAGGTGGAAGAACGCGATCCTTTAGCTCCATTGCTGCCGGAGAGTTTTGCATCGCCCGGTAATCGACGGAGATGATCTGCTGGATGTCACGGGGAATTGCCGATTTGGCATCACTCGAAAGCTGAGCAGCTGGGCAAAGATTGGCCGAAAGGGCCAGGAAAGACATTGAAAGCAAGGACTTGAAGATCAAAGGGATAACTCCTGCAAAACTAAGAAGTCTTAGAAACAGCCAAGACCTGTCTATTGTTTCTTGTTTTGGCGATGTGAGGCAAGCCTTTACATCTGCCATTTAAGTAGACGAAGGCGTATGACTTAGGAAAGCGCGCGATTTCAGCGGGAAACTTGTTGTGAAGCCCAAGAAAATTCGAACCTATCTCAATTGGTTTGATGACTTTGCGAGATTAGCGCTGGTGGATAGGCCCACCGCTTGTAACCAACCGAGTGGAGAATCAACCATAAAGTCCGGCTTCGCGGCCGCTAACCGTTCCGGAGCCAAGCCAAAACTGCACCCGACAGAGATTACTCCTGCCGCGCGCGCCGTAAGCACGTCGACGTCGGTGTCTCCGATCATAAGGACCTCTGCCGGATGAATGGGCGAACCTGCAAGTGCTGAGCCTTCTGAGATCAAAGTAGTCAGGCCATGAGGGTCCGGCTTCTTGGTATGGAAGCTATTTCCACCGTAGTTTTGAAAGAAGTATTGAGATAGACCAAAGTGGTCACAGATGACTCGAGACGGGTTCACTGGCTTATTGGTGAGGACTGCCATCAACGTGTCCGGCAGAGCCGTGTGAATCGCCGCCAACGTGTCCATCACTCCGGGGTACACGTACGTAAAGTCCAGCTTGTGAACTCTGTAATATTCGAGGAAGTAATGCACCGCGTCCGAGACGTACTCTTCATCGTGAGCGTCACCCTCGGGATCGCCCAGAGAACGCCGAACAAGCATGGACGCACCATCGCCAATATAGCTAGCGATCACCTCGTCAGGCAGCTTCGGCTTGTCCAGATGCACAAGCATCGCATTGACTGAGTTGCAAAGGTCCTGGCGGGAATCGATCAGGGTACCGTCGAGGTCGAAGACAATAAGCCGTGGAGTCACAGGTTCCATAACTCCAGCTTATTGCTTTTGCCTCTACCTGGTCTTCTCGAATCTTCGGAAGAAGCTCGTCTCCAGATAATGCGGGGTCTCTGGATTATCCGCTACCGTTCTGGCCAGGTCGGCATAGAAGCTGTTGAACTGCGCCGCCGCAACCAGGTCCACAGGCTGAGACAGGTCGTCCGCCGTCGAGTGGTAGCGCTCCGCTAGCCAGCCGCGCCAAGCCTTGTACTCCGGCGATCCCGCTTCCCATCCGAACTTGAAAGCAAGCGCCGGAACACCGGCCTGCACGAAGCTGTACTGATCGGTCCGAATGAACGAGTTCCTGTCCGGCTCCGGATCCGGTGCGATGACGATATGGTGCTCCTCGCCAACCTTCTTCGCATCCACGGCCAATGTTGATTGCTCCAACCCCTGGACATGCAGCTTCTTCAGCGCAAACAGCGGCATGAACATATCCAGATTGAGATCTGCCTTGATCGCGCTCTCCGGAACCGTGGGATGACCGGCGAAGTATCGCGAGCCGAGCAGGCCCTTCTCTTCCGCCGTGAAGATGACAAACAGAATCGACCGCTTCGGCCGCGTCTTTGCCTGGCTGAATGCCTTTGCCGTCTCCAACACGCTGGCGACACCGGAAGCATCGTCCATCGCACCGTTGTAGATCGTCTTGCCATGAATCGGAGCACCGACACCAAGGTGATCCAGATGAGCCGAAACGAGGACATACTCCTTGGCCAGCCTCGGGTCAGAGCCTTCCAGCTTCGCAACAATGTTCGGCGACTCAACCTGACTGAGTTCGCCCACGACAGTCGCGCGCACGCTCTTGTTCAGAGCAAATCGCGGCAGCGGCTTCTGGGCATCTGCAAGAGCCAGAATCTCTGCAAAGGTGTGGCCCGTTCCTGCAAACAGCTTCCCCGCTTCGGCTGGATTGAACGTGGCGGAGAACATCGCCCCATGATCGTCCGCAAGCGCCGGATGCTTCGCCGCCACCGCAGCAGCATCGGGAGTCGCCGCCAGCCTCATCCCGGGCTGCGATGCCCCACTAGCAACCCGCTGCCATCCAAAGTCCATCGACTTCGGTGTCGGAATCGCGATCACTCCCACCGCCCCGGCATCTCGCAGCGCCTTCGCAAAGGGAGCAGTGCGGGCATAGGACTTCAGTGGCCCCGGCAGGTCGGCTGGACCGCCGTTGATGTAAACAACAATCTTGCCCTTCAGCGACTTCCACGGAACCGCCGATGAATCGAAGTCGTCATACTTCGTCTCCGGCAAGTGCAGTCCATACCCGATAAACACCAGCGGAGCATCCACGTGATCCACCTGTGCTGAACGCGCACCAAGAACAACGTCCGTTCCCAGCGTCAGCGGCTCAACCTTGCCGTCAACGACAAGGCTCATCGACGATTTCTCCGCCAGCACCCGCTGCACATCGAACTTGACCGGCTGGTAGAAACCGCCGTTCACTCCTGCGGGCTCGAGACCGTACGCCTTAAATTGATCGACCACATAAGCGGCGGCTCTCAGATAATCGTCGCTTCCGGTAAGGCGCCCGCGCATGGAGTCACTTGCCAGCGACTGAACAACCGCCCACCATTCCTTTCCTTGAGCCAGATCACTGTTTGCGTCTTCCGCCGACACCAAAGCACTGCCCAAAACAACGCTTGCAGCCACAACGCACATCGAGCGCAGCCATCGCATGCCGGTTCTCCTGAAAGAGTGGGATGGCTCGAATCTAACATGATTCGCCTCGAGAATTACCATCCTCGCGGTGCCTTGCATGTAACCGGTGTTGCCAAAAAATACGTCACCCTACGGTTTCCAACAGCGACTAGGGCTCCGCGTAGAACGCATCGCGAGCCTGGACGGTAGCGCCCCTACGCTTCGCACGCACCTCCAGTTTGTGCATGCGGCCTGGAGCAGTGTCCGGTGGCGGAGTGTAGTCGAGCTCATATTGCGTTCTCAGGTCCTCTGCAATCCGAGCGAAGATTGCCTGTAAACCTAGCGACGAGGAGACTTCAAAGGCGCGACCACCGGTCCGCTCCGAAAGATGCTTCAGGGTCTCGCGTCCATCGCCGGATGGCCGGGGCATCCCTGCGGGCGGTGAGAAGCCACTCCATACACTATAAAAAATGGAGTACACCTGCACATTCTCCCGCTGTGCTTTTTCAATCGCGTCTTTCAAGGAGTGACGGCTACCCACGTCCACACCATCTGTAAGCAGGATGGCTGCCTTACGTCCGCTCACCTTTGAAAGCAACCTTTCTGTGACCGCGAAAACGCCGTCATGCAGCAACGTTGCGCCGGCTGTTTCCTTGCGCATGCCCAAGGAAGAGATCATCAGGTGCATCCTGTTCGGATTGCTTGTCATACCCTGCAGCTCTGTCACCTCCGCATCAAACTGCACAAAGGCAGCTCGATCCTGGGGACGCCGCATCATGGTACGAAGGAAGACATCCGAAGCGATCGCCTCATCGCCGATCAGCGTCCGCTGGCTGCCGCTCACATCCACCATCAGCACGATACTCAGCGGCATCTCGTCGCCTCGGCTGAAGTAGCGTATAGGCTGCTCCTTCCCATCCTGCTTCAGCGTGAACTCCTCTTTCGTCAGGTCCGTGAGCGCCGTTCCATCCTTCGCCTTCACAACAGCAGAGACCGCGACCACCTTCGCCGATACATGAAGCGTCGTCGGATCCTCCGGAATCGTCTGCGCGAGACACGCCATGGAAGTCAGTAAGAGAGCTGTCGTTGTCATCGCAATTCGCATCACACCTGGCCCTCTCTCACCTATAGCAACCCAGAATACTAGTCATCCATTAGCCCGAGCGATATCATCCGTCCGCCGTCGACCGTTGACCCTATAAAACAACCCTGCTACCTTCATCGCACCATGCACGAGACGAATGACACGATCGCAAAAACCACCTGCTGCATCATCGGCGGAGGGCCAGCGGGTATCATGCTCGGATTCCTGCTGGCTCGCGCAGGCGTCACCGTCACTGTCCTCGAAAAGCACAAGGATTTCTTCCGCGACTTTCGTGGCGATACCATTCATCCTTCCACGCTGGAATTGCTCTACGAGCTTGGCCTTCTCGAGAAACTGCTGTCCATTCGACATTCCAAACTGACCCATATGTCCGGCCGGATTGGCGACTACCGCATGACGTTGGCCGACTTTGCTCATCTTCCGACGCACGCAAAATACATCGCTCTTATGCCGCAGTGGGATTTCCTGAATTTCCTGGTCTCTGAAGCCGTGAGCTTCCCCACCTTCACGCTTCATCTAGGCTGGGAGGCAACCGGCCTCATTCAAAACAATGGCGTCACCACGGGCGTTGTAGCGCGCACGCCCGATGGCATGGTTGAGATTCCCGCCACGCTCACGGTCGGCTGTGATGGCCGCCACGCCACCTCCCGCGAGGCCGCTCACCTTCCACTGATCGAAGAGGGTGTACCGATCGACGTGCTATGGCTCCGTCTTCCCCGTCACGCCACCGATCCCGAGAATGGGCTGGGCAACGTCAATTACGGTCGTCTGATCGTTCTCATCAATCGCATCGATTACTTCCAGGTCGCATACATTATCGCCAAAGGTAGCTTTCCCCAGCTGCAGCAGGCGGGCCTGCCGGCTTTCCAGGAAAGCCTGGCGCGTGTCGTGCCGTTCCTCTCCGATCGCGTCGGCGAGATCGATTCGTGGGATAAGGTCAAGCTGCTCACAGTGCAAGTCAATCGCCTCACGAAATGGCACTCCCCTGGCCTGCTTTGCATCGGCGACGCGGCCCACGCGATGTCACCGGTCGGCGGCATAGGCATCAACATCGCTCTCCAGGACGCCGTCGCAACAGCCAATATTCTGACGGAGGCTCTGCGAACGAACTCGCTTACCCCTCATCATCTCAGCCAGGTGCAACAGTATCGGGAGAAAGCCGTTCGTCGAACCCAGGCATTTCAGGTCTTTGCACATCGGATTCTTAATCGCGTCCTGCGTAACCCCGGCCCCGTTCGTGCCCCGCTCATCGTCCGCTTCGTCGTGCACATTCCGGGATTCAAATATCTGACTGCACGCGTAATCGGGATGGGATTTCAGCCCGAGCATATTGACCGGAACGCGAAATCACTTTGACCTGAGCGGGCTAGCTTGCTAACCTTAAAGACACAATGCAGCAGGCGATGGGGTACCGCCTTTAACCGCATTCTGATCCGATCAGAATGCTGATGACTCCTACGAACTTTGTAGGAGGCCCATGCCCACGATCGTCCGAGCTCTCTCTCAACAACTCCACACCCTTCGCTTCGCTTTCCGCTGGCTTATTCTCGCCTCGGCCGCAGGAATCCTCGGCGGATCGGCTTCGGCGCTTTTGCTGGTAAGTCTCAACTGGGCCACCGACACACGGGAATCGCACCGGTGGATCATCTGCCTGCTGCCGCTCGCCGGTTTTGCGATTGGCCTGATGTACTACTCCTTCGGACGGTGCGTCGAAGGCGGAAACAATCTCATCCTCGATGAGATTCACACCGAGGCTCCCAGCACCCAGGGCTCTCCGGACAGGATTCTTCCCGCTCGGATGACGCCTCTCATTCTTCTGGGTACCGCCGTCACGCATCTGTTTGGCGGATCCGCCGGGCGCGAAGGAACGGCGATTCAGACCGGAGCCGCACTGGCCGATCAGGTTACACGCCTGCTCCGGCGCTTAAATTTTCACTTTCCCGAACATGACCGGCGTACCTTGCTGATGGCGGGGATCAGTGCGGGATTCGGCTCAGTGTTTGGAACACCGCTCGCCGGTGCCGTCTTCGGACTTGAGGTTCTCACGATAGGCAGTGTGGGCTACGACGCGATCTTCCCCTGCTTTGTCGCCGCGTTCGTCGGCGACTACACAACCCATCGCTGGGGAGTCCATCACACCCTCTATACGGTCACTCAGACTTCGCCGCTGACGCCGGTAACGATACTGGCAGCCATGGTTGCGGGTATCGCGTTCGGGCTTACCGCGCTTTTATTTGCGCGCTCCACCCATGCCATCGCTGGAATCTTCAAGCGATACGTCAGCTACCCTCCTCTGCGCCCGTTTATCGGAGGAGCTATCGTCGCCGCAGCCGTCTTTGCCATCGGAACAACAAAGTATATCGGCCTTGGAGTTCCCACCATCGTGGCGGCCTTCTCGCAACACTTGCCCCGGTACGACTTCGCAGCCAAGTTCGCCTTTACGACCCTCACACTTGGCGCAAGCTTTAAAGGCGGCGAGGTCACGCCGTTATTCTTCATTGGCGCAACTCTCGGTAACGCACTCTCGAGCATCCTTCCATTGCCATCGTCCTTATTGGCCGCGATGGGCTTCGTTGCGGTCTTTGCGGGCGCCGCCAATACCCCCATCGCGGGAGGGCTGATGGCATTGGAGTTGTTTGGTCCGGAGGCGGGCGCCTTCGCCGCGATTGCGTGCGTCGTCAGCTATCTCTTCAGCGGTCACCACGGCATCTATCATGCTCAACGGCTCAGCGCCCGCAAACTGCCTACTCGAAACCGCGATTCCAGGAAGCAATCACCCGAGTCTCCCGCTCCCACCCCAACACGCTGACGCTTCCGGTTCCAAGGACAAACAGGCTTCCCTGCGTCGCTGCGAGCTTTAGCCAGCGAGCTGCCAGAATCCTCAGAATGTGGGCATGGGCAAAGAGGGCCACCTTTCCACCCGCTGGAGATGCTGCCAGGGACCGCGCTATCACCCCATCCGCTCGCTCGCCAACATGCTCGGCGCTCTCGCCGTCGATGATCGGATCTTTCCACACGCTCCAGTCTGGGACTTCAGCCCGGATCTGGGCCGTGGTCTTACCTTCATAAATGCCGTAATCCCACTCTTTCAAGCCGTCGTCGATCACGGCCTGGCTGCCGAAACCGGCGATGTTGCAGGTCTCCCGGGCCCGTTGCATTGGGCTGACAAACACCACATTGAAGCTCGTCCCCTTGAGATAATCCCGCAGTTCCTCGGCTCGGCGCCTGCCGTGGTCCGTGAGGGGGATGTCCGTCCGGCTGGTGTGTTGGCCGCTCAGGCTCCACTCGGTTTCGCCGTGGCGAATCAGCCACAGCTCAGTTCCTTCATTCATTTCCGCAACCTCCATGCCACTTCCACTATCTTATGTGTTGATGGATTTTCAGCTAACGACCACCTACAAACCGCAGGGTGACCAGCCCCGTGCGATCGGCGAACTTGTTTCGGGCGTAAATGCCGGCGAAAAGGACCAGGTCCTGCTCGGTGTGACCGGCTCGGGAAAAACCTTCACGATGGCAAAGGTCATCGCGGAATTGAACCGCCCCGCGCTCATTCTTGCCCACAACAAGACACTGGCCGCGCAGCTGTACCACGAGTTCAAGCAATTCTTCCCCAACAACGCGGTCGAGTATTTCGTCTCGTATTACGACTACTACCAGCCCGAGGCCTACATTCCGTCCGGCGACCTCTACATCGAGAAAGAATCGACCATCAACGAGGAGCTGGACAAACTCAGGCTATCGGCCACCCGCTCCTTGTTCGAGCGCCGGGACGCCATCATCGTCTCCTCGGTCTCCTGTATCTATGGCCTCGGTTCGCCGGAAGCGTATTACGGGATGCTTCTGCTGCTCGAAAAAGGCCAGCGCGTGCGTCGCGAGGATATTACACGGCGGTTGGTCGAAATTCTCTACGAGCGCAACGATGTCGACTTTCGCCGCGGAACCTTTCGCGTGCGCGGAGATGTCATTGAGGTGTATCCGACGTATGACGAGAATGCGTACCGGATCGAGCTCTTCGGCGACGAGATTGACTCCCTCTCACAGATCGACCCGCTGTTCGGCTCGGTCAAGCAGAAGTATTCGCGCCTGCCGATCTATCCAAAGAGCCATTACGTCGTGCAGCCAGAACGCAAGGCCACGGCGATAGACTCCATCGTAGCCGAGTTGCTCGACTGGGAGGCCCAGCTCGAGAAAGAAGGGCGACTGGTGGAATCGCAACGCATCCACCAGCGTACTCGTTTCGATCTCGAGATGATCAAGTCCGTCGGATATTGTCACGGAATCGAAAACTACTCGCGGCACTTCTCCGGACGCCTTCCGGGCGAGCCCCCGCCGACGCTGCTCGACTACTTTCCTCGCGATTACCTTATCTTCATCGACGAATCGCACGTTACGGTTCCGCAGCTTCATGGCATGTGGCATGGCGACCGTTCGCGCAAGCAGAACCTGATCGACTACGGCTTTCGTCTGCCCTCCGCTCTCGACAACCGCCCGCTGCGCTTCGAAGAATTCGAGTCCCGTACGGGACAGATCGTTTATGTTTCTGCAACACCAGGACCGTATGAATTGACGAAATCTTCCGGGGTGGTCGTCGAACAGATTATTCGGCCCACAGGGCTAACCGATCCTATCGTTGAAATCCGCCCAGTTAAAGGGCAGATCGACGATCTGCTTGCGGAGATTCGTGATCGCGCTGAAAAGAACCAACGCGTTCTTGTAACGACTCTTACTAAACGTATGTCTGAAGATCTTGCCGGGTACTATACCGAGGTGGGCGTTCGCTGCCGCTATATGCACTCTGAGATTGAGACGCTTGAGCGCATCAAGCTGCTTCGCGATCTCCGCAAGGGCGAATACGACGTGCTGATCGGGATTAATCTGCTTCGGGAGGGACTCGATCTTCCTGAAGTCTCACTCGTTGCAATTCTTGATGCGGATAAAGAGGGTTTCCTGCGCTCGCAAGGATCGTTGATCCAGACGATCGGGCGAGCTGCGCGACATCTTGAAGGACGAGCTGTTCTGTACGCTGACAAGATAACGGACTCAATGCAGCGAGCGATTGATGAGACCAACCGCCGCCGTGAGATTCAAGAGGCTTACAACGAAGAAAACGGCATCACGCCAAGATCCATCATCCGGCCGACCGAGATGGCGCTGGCGGGGATTCTCAATGCGGACTACGCTGATCTGACCGAAGAGACTGGCGATATGCCGGAGTTCGCGACACAGCAGGACCTCGATATTTATATAGCCAAGCTCGAGGTTGAAATGCGCGAAGCGGCCAGGAAGTTCGAATTCGAAAGGGCGGCCAAGCTGCGAGATACCGTCAAAGAACTCCGTACCAAGGAATTTTTGTTCAGCTAACTGAGGTAATCGTGCGTATCGCCAGCCTTCAACCTTCGGTCACACTCACGCTTGCCGCCCTGGGCAGGCTGGATTTGCTCTGCGCTCATACGAAGTACTGCCTGGAGGCACTCCCATCGCTTGCGGGGCTAAACCTTCCGATAGTCTCTGACTCCTGGACTACCAATTCGGAAGAGCTTCATGCGATCGATCCGAATCTGGTGATCGCCTCTGTACCGTATCGTATCGAATCTTTCGTAAAGATTCTTAAGGCGGGCTTTCCACTGCTCGCCCTTGCTCCTAACTCACTTGAGAATGTTGCGGACGATATGCGGTTGATCGCAAGGCAAGTCGATCGTTTACCGGAGGCGGAGTTACTCATTGAAGAGTTTCAACGAGCACTCGCAGCGAGAAGGGATGCTACACGAGACCTGGAAAGAGTGACAGTGTATTGCGAGGAGTGGGGTAAGCCACCGATTCATTCGCAAAGATGGATCGCTGAACTGATTGATGCCAACGGCGGAACCTTTGTTGGTAAGCCTGGAGATCAAACCACTCCTGAGGCGATTGCAAACGCCGATCCTGACGTGTTGATTTTTGCCTGGTGCGGCGCGGGAAACCGCGTTCCTCTCAGACGCGTTATTGCTCAGCGCAACTGGAGCCATTTGCGCGCTGTTCGTGGTCGAAGAGTTTATTGCATTCCCGACGAATATCTAAACACTCCCGCAATTTCGTCCCTCACGCAAGGCTTAGCGCATATCGCAACGGCGATCCACCCAGAGCGATCCACAGGGGGACAGCTCATCACTTTACCTACAGAATAAGGAGTGCAAAATTGGTTATCCGGGCTCACATCCACAAGCCGATCGCGTCCTAATATTGAAGAAAGATGAAAAGCGCGCAGGCAATTAAAGGCCCCGCCGGTGCATCCAAAACAGAGACAGAACCTGAGTACTGAAGTTGGACCAAATGCATTCTGATCCGCAGTTCATCCGTAGTAGAAAGTCTGCCAAAATCCTAGTAGTCGATGACGATCCGGACATCCGTTCTCTCATTCGTACCTTTCTCGAACATGAAGGCTATGGTGTGTATGTTTCCGGCGACGCAGATCGTGCCGCGAAGATCTTCAGTCGTTCCACAGACATCGATCTCGTCATAACGGACTATTCGATGCCGCAACGCTCAGGTTTTGATCTTGCCCGAGAGTTGAAAGCGATTCGTCCCTCCTTGCGTGTGCTTATCATCTCTGGAGTGGTAGTGTCTGCGGGACAGCTCGATCAGATGAAAGTCCACAGGTGGAGCTTTCTTCCCAAACCGTTTTCTCTCCCCAAACTGCTTGCAGAGGTACATAGCATCCTCGAATCTGTGTCATCAAGCGAAAGCTCTGCTACCTTAATTGCGTGAAGTTCCTTCGACAGACACTCTTCGTTTGTTTTCTTGCAGGCTGGGTATTCCTGCTTGTCCTTTATGGCAATTACATAACGATTCCCGGGCACAATACCTCGGCAACGCACTTCGACACAATTATTGTCCTTGGAACTCCTTCGCGACTTGATGGCACGCCTTCGCCGGAACAGCGGGAACGGGTTTTGGAGGGAGTTCGGGAATATAAGGCGGGAATTGCGCCTCATCTCATTATGACGGGCGGTCCTGCTCACAATCATTTTGTAGAAGCCCACACCATGGCGCAGTTCGCGGCCAGTCAAGGCATTCCCCCCTCCGATATTCTTGAAGAGCCGCAGGCTCAGAATACGGTTCAAAACATCTATTACTCAGCGCAACTAATGCGTCAGCATAGGTGGTCGTCGGCCGAGGTCATCAGCTCACCGTATCACCTCGGCCGTACTTCGCTGATTCTGATAGCTTTCAATCGCCGACAGCCCTCACTCAATCTCGATTGGAGTACGCATCCTTCCGAGTGGCCCAGAGAGTACGCTATTTACCACAAGATTGTGTTGTATTCGGTCGAGGCGTGGCGCTGCCTTGAACTTCGTGTCCATGGCTTTCCCTCATCTCAATTTCTACCCGTTCATACGTGAAGCGATGCTTTGGAGAGAGCGGACTATTAGCGTCATTATTTCCTGAAAGAGGGAGCCTAAGCTTTGATTATTGTTTCCGACGAGCACGTTACTCTTGATACGCCCAGCGGGCCAATGAGAACCCACATATTTCGTCCCATGGCAGCGGGACGTTATCCAGGAATCGTCTTCTATTCAGAGATATTTCAGATTACCGGTCCTATCCGCCGTATGGCTGCCATTCTTGCTGGTCACGGCTACATCGTAGGTGCGCCAGAAATTTATCATGAGTTCGAACCTGCCGGAACTGTTCTGGCTTACGATCAGGCGGGGTCGAACCGTGGAAACGCCCTAAAGACGTCCAAAACCATCGAGAGCTATGATGCAGACACGAAATCCGTCATTGCTCACCTCCAATCGCGTCAGGACTGTACTGGTCGTGTCGGCGCAATGGGAATCTGCATCGGTGGTCATCTAGCCTTCCGCGCTGCCATGTGTCCGGAAGTACTGGCATCGGCATGCTTCTATGCAACGGATATTCACTCGCACAGCCTTGGCAAGGGCATGGAAGATAACTCCTTAGAGCGCGCAAGCGACATCCGAGGGGAATTGCTCATGATTTGGGGCCGTCAAGACCCTCATATTCCGCTAAAGGGCCGCCTTGAGGTGTTGGCGAGGCTCAACGAACTTGATATTCGATTCAGCTGGCATGAGGTTAACGGAGCTCACGCGTTCATGCGCGATGAGGGGCCTCGTTATGACCCCGACCTCGCGAATTTACTTTATGGAGCCGTATTTGATTTGTTTCACCGCAAGCTTGGTGAAGGAGACCTGATCGCTGGCTCCGCCCATTAACTGGCATGCAAAAATAGAAAGTCATTCTTCGTACGGGCTTTGGCTATTTCGTTTACAGTGAAAAGATGATGAAAACGTCGAAGGTTGACCTGGTCGGCGTCGGGTTGAATGCTACGGATACGGTGATCCCACTTTCCAGCTATCCCTCCCCAGGTTCCAAGGTTGAGTTCCGCGAAAAAACGATCCTTCCCGGGGGACAGGTGGCAACGACCGTAATTGCGTGTCAGCAATGGGGGCTGCAGACACGTTATGTTGGCAAGCTGGGCGATGACAACGCTGCGAAGCTCCACCGCGACGAGTTCGCGCGTGCAGGAGTCGAGACCCATCTATTCACCGCGCCCGGATGTGCCAGTCAACAGTCCATTATTCTTGTCGATGCCGAAGGCGAGCGTACGGTCCTTTCGCGCCGCGACGAAGGTGTCGCATTGCTTCCTACGGAAATTAGCCGTGAATGGATCGTGAATGCTCGCGCTCTTCATGTGGATGGTTACGATACCGCGGCAGCAACCCTTGCCGCACGATGGGCGCGCGCTGCAGGCGTTCCCGTCATCGCGGATCTTGATGAGCTTTACCCAGGGGTTGAAGAATTACTCAATAATATTGATTATCTTATTGTTAGCCGTGACTTCCCAACACGATTGACTGGCGAGCCCACCCTTGAAACGGCATTGCAGGCAATGCGTTCCACCTACGGCTGTCAGCTTGCAGCCGCGACGCTTGGACACGATGGAGTTGTGGCCTTCGACGGAAGGAAATTTCATCATGCAGCGGCCTACCGTGTTCCTGTAGCGGACACTACCGGTGCTGGAGATATCTTTCATGCCGGATTTATCTTCGGCCTTCTTCAGAATTGGCCGCTCGATCGCCAACTTGATTTTGCATGTGCAGCAGCAGCTTTGAATTGCAGCGCAGTGGGAGCACGTGGCGGTATTCGGACAGTAGAAGAGATTATGACGCTGATCGAAAACGGTCCGCGATACCCGATTGAACACATCTCACAAGTGACACATTCGCCGGTAGGGCGCTAGCGCCAGCTTACTGCAAGATGCCATCGCAATTCCCGCTGCCTGGTCTTCTCCAACACTCGTTTATATTCCAGTAATTCAGCAAGAACCTGTTCACCCTCTGAGCCTAACTGTTGTGGTTCTTGCTGGAGTGCATCCACAAGCGCCACTACCGTCACTAGGCCGTCTTTGGCGGAGTACCATTGCGGCGGTGGCAGTCGATGCATTAGCTCTCGATTTCCTGCACCTTCTTCGATCAGCAGCGACATTGAATTTTCGTCTGCAGAAAAATATTCGATGAGAGGGCGAACGCCCAGACGCAAGGAGAGTTTCTCCAGAGCATCTTCGTTTCGGGCGAGTACCCGGCCATTGACGAAGATGTCAAATCCCGGGTCTTCCCCCTCAACCACGATATACATCGAAGCAGCCATTATCGAAGTGTATCTCCAGTAAAGTCATGAGAAAAGAACCTGATTTGGGACATCTATGAATTTAATGGAGTAGCGTGATCGACCTCAGGGAGTCCTAGTGGCAGAAGTAATCAATAAGAATCGTTCCCGAAACAGCCACATCGGAGGTTATGTCAAAACCTGTCGTACTTTCTCCACGACTACCGATTCCAAAAAATGATGTTCCGCCGTTTTGTGTGGCTGTACATATCTGCCCTTGCACGAGCTTCGTCTGCACTCGAGCAACTTTTCCTACTGTGGAATTCCTGGTCGCAACAAGTTCAATGCGTCCATGATCGCTAGTACAGTGATACCCACTGGCACAGCTAACACTTCCGGACGTATTGGCTGCTCCCAGGGTGAGTGTAGCCGGAGAAATAGAAGAACCAGCGGCAGAGCTCGCTGAAGCAGGCTGACTGCCAAGTTTTGGAATGTAGTAACCCGCCTCTGGAACAATGGTATAGACGGGTTGCGTTGCGCTGCCAGACTGCTGCACCGTCAACCCACTACCTCCCCGCCAGTTGATTGAAGAAATGCAGGGTGTATCGTGAGCTTGTGAGCCCCCTGAAACAAGAACATGGTCTTTGACTCCGAGGCAATCGGAGCCCTTGTCTGGTGTTTTTGGGAGTAATAGTTTGTCGATACTGGCGTTTTCCACTTCCAGCTTCTTTGCAGAGATCGTGTTTGTCTTGAAGGCGGCTGTACTGACAGTACTTGTTGCAGGGTCGTAGGCGATGTACCCGTTTTGCATTACGAATAATGTGTATGGAGCGGGGTGATCGCATCCCAATGAATCGCAACCGATCCGGAACAGAGTGCCACCGTTCATTGGCGAACTATCGACTCGGTGAAGAATCGAATATGGCCCGCGATGGATGATCCAGGTGATCGGATCCAAGGTTCCGCCACATCCTACATACATCTGACATGGATTGTTGTTGATCCATCGCGATGGACGAAAGTTGGATGAAATTCCTGCTCCCAGAAAAGCCCATAGCTCGGCGTGGGAATCTCCACCTGACGGTGGGGTATGCTGCGTAACTCCACTCATTCTGAAACGCATCTGGAAGCTGGGGTTATGTGGATTTTCGATGATATCGCCGGATTCCCAGGCAACGTTGTTTGGCTCCAATGGAACGCCGTCAGGCGTCCGGGGCGCCAGGATCTCTGCACCGGGATAGAGGTGAAACCCGTAGGAACTTGAGGGGAGATCGATTGTGGCTGAAGCAACTGTCGCATCCGGACCGGATTGTCTCCAGCTTAGGGAGATGTTTTGTCCGTTCTCATAGGCAGGCATCGATACTGTGCCATTGAAACTGGGATCGCTCGCATCGGCGATTACTACAGAGGGGGCCTGGTTATAAATGAAAGATGCATTGGGCTTAGCAAATAGTGCAGTCACGACA
Source organism: Edaphobacter sp. FHG110511_03 (assembly GCF_059115365.1). NCBI lineage: Bacteria > Pseudomonadati > Acidobacteriota > Terriglobia > Terriglobales > Acidobacteriaceae > Edaphobacter > Edaphobacter sp. FHG110511_03. The sequence continues at coordinate 232,901 of NZ_JBZYWL010000006.1, forward strand.
CCGTCTTTTCTAGCAAGCTTGATCAAAGGGACGGGTGCGGAGTAAAGCTTTAACCCATTCTGGCGAACTGAGCCGTTGACGTTCCACACATAGGCGATGTGGGTGGAATCGGGCGTACCGACCACCGGATAGCTTGTTCGAAATCCGTCTCGTGCCAGATTTCTGTCCAGGCTGAGATAACTACCACAAAGGCCACCTTGCCAAAGCGAAGATGGGTTGTTTGCGTCAGTTGATGCCGTCGGATTCGGATTTTTGTGAATGAGCGTTACCTGTTGGGTATCCCCTTTCGGTAGAGAAACCGCAGTCACTGAAACCTGCTCCGGATACCAGCCACCTGCAAGACAGGCTACCCCAGGTTTGAAGGCGCCCTTCGTGAGGCTTACATCCAACGTAATTGATTCCGGAATATTGGCAATAGCAATGATAGGCAGCGGTGTCTGGATAATCCCGATTCCCGTCGATAGTGAAATATGCGCTGTTCCGGAAATTGCAACTGGCAGAGTATGAACTGAAGTTCCAGGGACAATTGAATCCTCTCCTGACACAGTGCCTGAGACAGTCCCTTTTGAAATATCGAGAAGAAATGCACCATCTGTCGTGGCATCTTGGCCGGAAGCAAAAACTACAGGAAGAATGGTTGTGCCGGCTGACGCTCCGTTGCCAACGGTTCCATGAAAATAGGTGTCGGTTTCTCCCCCTTCCCGCGTATCGACCGTGAAGCCCTCATCTGATTGTGCCGTGCTTCCGCCGTCGGTGAATGCATAGATATAGTCACCGCACGCAACATCTCCAACGGCATGCTTATGGCACCACAGATTTCGTTCCTGGGCAATACCGCGGCTGTTGAAGACAACTTCACCGTAATGGTCTTTTTGAACACCCCAACCACCATTGTTGCCCCAACTGTAGCTTGGTTGACTGAAGGTTGAAAAGGAGTAGTGTGCATCCTGCTCCGCAGGAAGAAAATGATCGTAGCTAGAGAGCTCAATATCGGAGGAAAGATGCTGCCGAAAATAATTAAAGTTGTTATGAAAGATCTGGATTCTTTGATCGCTGCGGAAGGTGGTTTTCGCACCGCAATCCATGCGCAAAGCTGTCCCGCCATCGCGGATAGTCGGGACATTGGCATGTGTAAATGAAGTGGTGAAGGTGTCTGGAGTCGCCGACAGAACCTTTAGGGTGATGCCGTTCAGGTAAGTAGCACGGTTCAGCTTCGAAACCAGAATCTCCTGTCCCGTTGCAAGATGATTGATTCCCCTAAATATTGCGACATTGTTCTCGATCTTCACTGCTGTGATTAGTGCGACGCAGTTTAAGGATACGATCTCATCCGGAGTTCCTTCGCTGCGGATAGCGGCAAATGGTGTCTGCGCATTTTCTGCGGAAAGCGAAGGGATCTTGATATCGCCAGTTGATTCACGCCCAACACTTGGCTGCGTCGCGTTCTGACAAAACGCAAAATTTACGACACTCAAACTCAGCAAAACCATATACATGACTTTGTTTGAAAGCATAGGCCCCCCGTAATAAGAATAAGACCGGCATGGACGAGATCTAGCTGTTAGATCATTGTCACAGCATGACAGCTATAATCCTGATGTGACGGATTCCTTCAAGCTATCTCGACGACCTCCTGGTAATACTTTGTTGATTGATGCCGACGACACGCTATGGGAGAACAATATCTATTTTGAGCGTGCAGTCGCCTCGTTCATCTCTTACCTCGACCACCAGACCCACACTCCTGATGAAGTTCGTGAACACCTGAATCAGTGTGAACATGCAACCATTTCTGCTCACGGTTATGGCTTGCGCAGCTTCCGTCGATCACTCGTCGATTGTTTCGAGCAGCTCTCTGGAGCCCCCGTTAGCGATGAGCAAAAAGAACGGATACACAGCTTTGCAGAATCCATTGCGCATCACGGGGTCGAGTTGCTTCCCCGAGTCGCTGAGACTCTTGCAGAGCTCTCAACGCGCCACCGTCTTATCCTCGTCACAAAGGGCGATCTTGTCGAACAGACCGGAAAATTTGAACGATCTGGTCTTGTTCCGTACTTTACGGCTGTTGAAGTTTTGCCCGAGAAGCATGATGAGGCATACTCCACTCTCTCAGTTCACCACCAATGCCATGCCGCCAATACCTGGATGATTGGCAACAGTCCCCGCTCCGATATTAATCCTGCGCTCAATGCAGGATTGCATGCGGTCTTCATTCCTCATAACTTTACCTGGATTCTCGAACGCGAAGCGGTGAGGCAGCCTCCTTTAGGACAGCATCTACTTGAGCTGACTGCATTTTACGAGCTGCTCGATCACTTTTAGAGATGTGACATTCTTCAAGCTATCCTGACGCATCCAATAGACACGTTATGTCCTCAATGGTTATTGTCAGCTTGACCGACCAGCGACGCCGTTTTCTTGCCTTCCTTGAGCGAAGAGTTCATGATCGGGCGGCGGCGGAAGATATTCTTCAGACGGCTTACACCCGAGCGGTTCTCCAAGCCGACACGCTCAAAGACGAAGATTCAGCTAACGCCTGGTTCTTTCGCATTCTTCGTAACACGCTAACTGATTATTATCGACATCACCAGGTTGAAGCGCGCGCTTTCGTGTCTTGGCAACCGGAGCTGGAGCCTCAAACATCCACGCCTGATCTGGTACCACCAAGTACTTGTGGCTGTATGGGAGATGCACTCGATGAAATTCATCCTGCTTATCGCGAGATCCTGTACAAGGTCGATCTCGCCGAAGTCCCCCTCAAGTCATTCGCCCATCAAGCAGGAATTACCACGGGGAACGCTGCCGTGCGCGCTCATCGAGCTCGCACGGCCCTTCGAAAACAACTTCTTTATCGTTGTGGTTCCTGTGCCCAGACAAACTGCCATGATTGCACGTGCCGGCCAAACTCTGTACGCCACTAGTCTTAGCAGCTAAATTCGGCTTTGTGCTAACAACGACCTCGTGTTGGAGTAAGATCTCTTTCGTTGGTTAGCGAATGGTGATGTCGCCGGAGCCGGTATTGGCGTGGATGATCGGTCCGCCTCCATTGACCGAGCCGCTGATGTGATGGTGGTTGAGGCTCCCTTGCATGGAAATGGGTTGAGAGACATTAACAGATCCGGAGCCAGTATCAGCGACGAGATTGAATTTAGCTCCGCTGCCGAGAGCCATTTGGATAGATCCGGAGCCAGTAGATAGTTTCCAGTCTGTGACGGGCTGACCTTCAACATCGATATCACCGGAGCCCGTAGAGGCTTTGAGGCCCCCATTTACACCATGAAGGTGAAGAGAGCCTGATCCGGTTTCAGCGCGGACGTCGCCAGGACCTGACTGACGGAGTTCTACGTCGCCTGATCCGGAACCGAGTGTCGCTGTTCCCTGAATTCCGCTGGCATGAACGGATCCTGATCCGGTCTGCGCCTTGAGGGTTGAGCCGACGTTTTCGATGGTCAAGTCGCCGGACCCGGTGGTGGCGGCGATATTAGAAGTCTTGGGAAGGGTTATATCGTAGTCGATGGAAATATTGCGGTATAGATCGCCATTGTGATGTTCGGGACCTATCGTGATTTCGTTTCCATTTTGTGCAATGGGAGGATTGTTGGAGATCTGGCGGACCCGAGCCTCCGCGTCTCCTCCCATCCAGCTATTACTGCTATGAATACGACCGACGATGTGGACTTGATTATCGGAACCGGGCTTAAGACGAATATAGCCGGAACCCGTGGCTATCGAGACGTTGGGGGAACTACCCACGTTGAGAGTGCGATCGAAGCTACCTTCAGCAGCGAAGGCGGTAGCGGCAATGAAGAAAATACCAGCGGTAAGGAGGGGACGTACATTCATGGTGGTGCCTCCAATGGAATTGGTTACGAATCTTTGTGAATCTTTGTTCCGATTTTGTTTATAAAAAGCGTGTTTCAACGTGAATGTCGGATAGCCATCGACATATCGGCCTGAATATTCTGTCCCGTCGCTTGAAACACAGGAGTCCTTCGCTGCATTCAGAAGAACGATGCTTTAGCGTATTGATACTGTCAATCTCTACTGCTGAAGGATGACGGTGTCGCCGACATTCAGACCGGACAGGACCTCGGTCCGGGTTCCGTTGGAAATCCCGGCCTTTATGGCTATCTTGCGACGGCCTTTCTTTTCTTTAGAATCGGGAACCTCGACGGAGGCGTTTCGATCCTTGTCATAGATAACAGATTGTTCGGGCACCGTGAGGACGCCTTTATGCTCTTCAAGGAGAATTTCAGCATTGGCGGTCATGTTGGCTTTAAGCTCGCCGCCAGGATTGTCGATGGAGACACGAACCTCGAAAGTGGTGACATTATCTTTCTCAACGCCGAGGGGAGCGATCTTGGTGACCTTGCCTAAGAAGGTCTTATCCTTGAAAGACTCTACTTTGATGCGTGCGGGTTGGCCCATGTAGACCTTACCGATGTCGGATTCATCGACCTTGCCTTGAACATAGACTTGAGTGGTATCCCCGATAGTCATGACGAGCGTGGCAGTGGAGCCCATAACCAGGATGGAGCTGACGGCATCGCCGAGCTCGACGTCGCGTGAGAGGATGACTCCGTCCATCGGTGAAGTTACGGTGGTGTAACTAAGCTGCTCCTCAAGCTGCTTGAGAGATGCCTGGGACTGAGCGACTTGAGCCTCAGCCTGGTGAAGCTTGGAGGTATCGACGGTGATCTGGGCGACGGCCTTGTCGCGGGTGTTAGCGGCAGCGAGATACCTCTGCTGGGCGTCGTCAAGCGCCTGTTGGGAGACGACACCGTCTTTGGACATTTCGAGATTTCGCTTATAGGTGTGCTCGTACATGGGAAGGTCGGGCGCTTCGGCGTTGACCTTGTCGTACTCGATGGCGGCTAGCGCCGCGCGAGCATTGGATTCGGCAGCGGTGAGCTGAGCCTTCTGGGCATTGACCTGGGCAAGAATCTCGATCTGGTCGAGTTGGGCGAGTACCTGCCCCTGCTTAACATGCTGGTTAATATCGACGTCGAGGCGGGTGACGATACCAGAGGCTTTGGACTTGAGCTCTACCTTGGTGATGGGCTGTACCTTTCCAGTGGCCACGACCGACTTGGCGATGTCGCCTTTTTCAGCTTTCGCAAGCTGGGAAGCTTCCAGTTTGGCGCTGTTTCCGCGAGCAGCGACGGCTACGCCGAGGATAACGATTAGGACCAGGCCGATGACGCCGGTCCAGATCCAGATTTTGCGCTTTTGTTTTCGCTGTGTCGCCAAGGTCTAGCTCCAGTTGAAGCCTAATTTAAGAAGAATCGTGTCGAAGATAGGGTACGCAGGAGGACAGGAGCCGGTTCCATCGCCTGAGGAAAAGTTTTGGCATGAACCGTACTTTAGACGTATCGGAAAGGTCGATGGAGAGAAATGATAGTCGCGGAATGCGAAATATTGGGTCGGAAAGGACAGAAGGGTAGCAGTCATGAAGGTTCAGACGTACTTGCGTAGAACTCCGAGGACCTTTCCCTGAACACTGACACTGGCGGCGGGAGCAAAAATTGGGGCCATCTCGGTATTGGAAGGCTGGAGGCGGATCATGCTGCCTTCGCGATAGAACCGCTTAAGGGTAGCATCGGAACCATCAACCAAGGCAACAATGATCTCCCCTTCACGGGCAGTGCGGGTACGTTCGACTAGGACGTAGTCGCCGGAGACAATATGCTCGTCACGCATGGAATCACCGCGGACTTCGAGTGCGAAGACCTCGCGATTGCCAATGATATCGCCTAGGGAGATGCTCTCGGCAGTCTCGATAGCTTCGACAGGTCTACCCGCAGCGATACGACCAAGCAAGGGAAGACGGTCAACGGAGCGCTTGCCTGTTCGTGTGGGCAGTACGTCGATAGAACGGCTGCGATTATGCGCACGTTGAAGAAGACCTTTGTTTTGCAGATTGGTGACATGTTTATGGACGGTAGCGAGCGAGCTGAGGCCAAGACCGCTGGCAATCTCTTCATAAGACGGGGAGTACCCGTTCTTTTGAGTAAAACCGGAGAGAAAGTCGAGAACCTCTTTTTGCCGCCTGGTGATTGCCATGCGGAAATTGTAGCGAATAAAAAGCGAATTGCAAGCAACTATCTTGGTTCTTATTTTCTTCTGCGCCAAAGGGAACCCCAAGATGCACAAATTCCCATTTTGAAATGACGTATGCAAAATACTGCACGGAAGTCTTGAAAGCTAGACCGCGATAAACCAAGGTAATAAAACGTCGCAGCCAAGGTTCCAAAGGATTCATGGCGGTGTGTCAGGAGATGAGCATGCAGATTTTGATCGTGGAAGATGATACGGCCTTGGGACTGTTTCTGCAGAAGGGGTTGAAGCTGGAGGGCCACGATGTCGAGTGGGTAGGGGACGGCGAGGCGGCGCTCGAACAAATGCACAAACGCAGGCCGGATCTGATGGTGCTGGACCTGAGTCTTCCTAAAAGAGACGGAATCGAGGTGCTTGAGCAAATGAAAGGGAGCTTTGACGAGACCGCAATTCTGGTGCTGACCGGAAGGAGCATGGTTGAGGAGCGGGTGAAATGCCTGAACTTGGGTGCAGACGATTGCATGCTGAAGCCATTCAGCTTTCATGAATTAACGGCGAGGTGCAGAGCCTTGCTGCGGAGGCGGGAGAGGTTTGCAGATCCCGTGCTACGCCATGGAGACGTAGAACTGAACCGGATGGAACGTCGGGTAACACGGAGCGGAATGGTGGTGGAACTGACGGGGAAAGAGTTCAGTCTGCTCGAGTATTTGATCCAGCGGCGGGAACGGTGTTGCAGCCGGGCGGAGCTACTGGAGGGTGTTTGGCAGATGTCGCCTGACGCAGGGACCAACGTGGTTGATGTTTACGTAAATTATCTAAGGAAGAAGCTGGCGGCTGTGGGTATGGAGGACGATGCGGGCCATGCCGTGATCGAGACGGTGCGCGGTGAGGGATATCGCATGAACAATAGGGCGGGGAGCGAGAAAAAGCAGCCTGGCCGAGAGCCAATCTGCACGATGAAGACTCCCTGGGCCGGGGCTCAACAGAGATAAAGGCGATGATCATCGAGAATCTTGTGGAACAAATGGATGGTTTGTTACATGCGTTATGCCAACCGCTTACGGTGTTGCAGTGCAGGCTCGCGCTTGGAGAGTTGAGCGGAGAGGCTTCGACGATGCGAGCTGCGATTGGCGAAGCCTTAGACGAGTGCGCGCGTGTGAATGAGAAGGTGGGAGCGATGCGCGAGATGTTGCAGGCGATGGAGAGACGGGGAGAAGTAGGACGATGATAAGCGAGATGGCGATTGCGAATGCGGGAATGGTGGAAGCGGGGGTGCTGTTTGGCGCGGTGTCGACGCGGAAGGTCGTGTTGGCTAGTGCAGATGCGGGATTGCGGGGGCGGCTAAAAATCTCATTGACGGGGATGCGTTGGGAGGTCTTTGAAGCCGTAGGCGGGGCGGAGGCGATGGAGCGTCTGGATGCCGTACGGCCGGAGGCGTTGTTGGTGGACAGCTGGCTTCCAGACCTCGAAGTGAGTGAGTTCGCAGGTCAGATTCGTATGCTGTATCCAGCTGTGGAGTTGATGCGGATGGATGGAAGCGCGGATGGACAAGTTCGTAGTCCCCGGCGCAATGAACTGCTACATGCCCTGCGCGAGGCCCAAGGCATGCAGGGCAATGATACCGCGGCATGGAACGTAGCTCCCACTATGGTGCCATCTACGCCGCGGATCATCGAGAGAGATCTGGCGCGCACGTCTGTGACGGTGGCGATGTTACCGGAGATGATTGGCGAGAGCGTTGCGATGCGCGAGCTGGCGCGACTAATCCGGCTGGTAGCGCCACGCTCAACGACCGTACTGATCGAAGGTGAAACGGGTTCGGGAAAAGAGGTGGTAGCGAAGGCGATTCATCGTCTGAGCGATCGTGCAAACAAGCCTTTTGCCGTCCTGAATTGCGCGGCGATTCCGGAGGCTCTGCTGGAGGCAGAGCTGTTCGGGCATACTCGGGGAGCGTTTACCGGAGCAGTACAGTCGCGTACTGGACGGATTGAAGCAGCACATGGAGGGACATTGTTTCTCGACGAGATTGGAGAGATGCCCTTGGCCCTCCAGGCAAAGATGCTGCGCTTTCTAGAGTGCGGCGAACTGCAACGCGTGGGCGACAACGAGACGACGCGCGTAGATGTGAGGGTGATCGCAGCGACCCACCAACCGCTGGAGAAGCGAGCCAGCGAGGGGGCTTTTCGATTAGATCTTTATCACCGGCTGGCCGTGTTTCCTATTGAAGTTCCGGCGTTGCGTGAGCGCATGGAAGACCTGAGCCTTCTAGCCGAATATATCCTCGCGAAATTAGGAGAGCGTATGCCGCGCAAGAGGTTGAGGGAAAACGCGGCGGAACAACTCCGGGAACACACCTGGCCGGGGAATGTTCGTGAGCTGATGCATGTGCTGGAGCGCGCGGCGATTTTGGCCGGTGATAACATGGAAATTGGCATCGAAGAGATTCGCTATCGGCGGACACCAAGATAAAAACGTAAACAAATAGTCGATTGATTCAATCGCTTAGAGCGCTCTCATCTGAGGGCGCTTTTTTTTGGCGCGTGGGGTGCATAAGAGTAGGTGGAGGCCTTGCCAATGCAGGTAACGACACCTTTGAGCAATGCGCTGACGCGCTACCTGGACCTGACGACGGAGCAGCTTAAATTGACGGCTGAAAATATGGCGAACGTGGACACGCCCGGCTACAAGACCAAGGGCTTCGACTTTGAGCACGAATTTGCTCGCCAGATGAATTTGTCGAATGCATCTGGACAGGTTGAGGGGCAGGAGGCGGAGGTAGGCGGCCTGGTTTCACGGCCAGATGGCAATAACGTCTCGATGGATCGCGAAGGTGTGCAACTGGCGAAGGCGCAACTGCAGTTCAAGCTGGGCGTACAGCTCTTGAAGAACGAGTACTCGACGGTAATGAGTGCGATTCATGCGGAGGCGAAGTAAGAATGAATCTCTTCGGAGTGATGGATGTGAGCTCTTCGGCGCTAAAAGCCGAGAGAGTGCGAGCCGAGGTAGTGGCTTCGAATATGGCGAACGCGGAGACGACAAGAACGCCTGAGGGCGGCCCCTATCAGCGGCATCATGTAGTCTTTGCGGCCGAAGGTGAAGGAGAATTTCAACATTCGCTGGTAAGTCATCTTGTCGGCAATGGTCTTCCTTCGTTGAATGGCGCGAGCTTGTCGCGCGGAGGGCTGACGGCTGCGACCGACACTCCGGGAGGAGTTGCGGTGACGGGAGTGATCGCCGATGGAAGCTCGCCCTTACGCCGGTACGATCCGCAGCACCCAGATGCGGGAGCAGACGGATATGTGTCCTACCCCGACATCAATCCGCTGACTGAGATGGTGGACCTGATGGGAGCGACGCGGTCGTATGGTATGAACGCGTCAGCGGTGCAGGCAGAGAAGAATATGGTGTCTTCATCGTTGGAGATTCTGAAGTAATTGGTATTTTGATTTTTATCTTTGAGGTGCAGGGATGAGTGACATTTTGACGGGAAATAGAGTTTCTGCTGTGAACGAGTTCAGCTCAATGGCAGGCCAGAGCTCGAGCATGGCAAAGAGCACGGATCAAAAAAACGGGACAGAGACGCCGTTCGCGGGGTTGCTGCAGTCGATGGTACAGCAGACCGCAGCGCTCGATCACCAGGCTTCGGCAACGGTGAGCGGGTTGCTGAGTGGGCAAGGCGTGGACATTCACCAAGCGATGATTGCAACTCAGAAGGCTGATATGGCCTTTGAGTTGGCCCTTCAGGTCAGAAATAAGGCTGTGGGAGCATATCAGCAGATGATGGGCATGCAGTTTTAGAGCGATGTTCGAAAGAGGTTAGAGGAGATCTCCTCTGCCGTGTTGGTAGTAAGAAGGATCGACAAACGCTTTTGAGCTTCGTTCGAAGAGCCTCCCTGGCGGCGATTCGTTGCCTCAATGAGACATTCGGACTTCCGATGCCAATATTGCGAAAGCTGTGGGGACACCACCACTCTGGAACGGATGAGAGCGAGCGGACGGAATGGTTGAGACAGAGCAGGAAGAGAAGACAGGGTTGCAACGGACGGAACCGGTACTGGTGAATCCAGGTAGCGGCGTTGCGGCCAGGGCAACTGCGATAGCCTCGACGCTGCGCGACAGGATCATGTCGCTTCCCTCGGGCAAGCGGACATGGCTGATGGCGTCGGCGGCGTTTCTCGCAGCCATGGTGATGGCGATGGTGTGGTACGCGGGCCGTAGAGACTGGAAACCGTTGTTTACAGGACTCGATGGCAAAGACGTCCAGCAGGTCTCGCAGGAACTGGCTGCGGCCGGGATACCTTACCAGATGACTCAGGATGGCGGGGCGATCGAGGTGCCGGCTGAGATGCTGGACAAAGCGCGTATGGAGATTGCGACGAAGGGTATGCCGCAGACAGGGCGGCTTGGTTTTGAACTGTTCGATAAACCGAACTGGGTGGGCAGTGAATTCGATGAGCGAGTGAACTATCAGAGAGCGCTCGAAGGGGAACTGGAGCATACGATCAGTACGCTGGGGGTGGTGCGGTCTGCGAGAGTCCACCTGGTTCTGCCAAAGCAATCCTTGTTTACCAGCGAAGAGCGAGCGGCGAAGGCTTCGGTTGTGCTAAAGCTGAAGCGTTCTTCTCTGGGCGAGGAGCAAGCGGATGCGATTCGCAGTCTAGTAGCTGGAGCCGTAGAGAATCTTAGCCCGGACGATGTAAATCTGGTGGACGCGGATGGCCGCGCGAATTTGAAGCCGAGATCCAAGAATTCCGTTGCTGCGGATGTGGAACAGGAAATGGAGGCGAAGCTGGTAGCGATGTTAGAGCCGCTGGCAGGACACGACAACGTTCGCGCGACGGTCAATGTTAGTTACGAGCAGGGAAATGAAGAGCGGACAGACGAGATTTATGACCCGAATCAATCGGCGGCATTGACTTTGCAGAAGAGCGAACAGGTCTCCGAACAAGCGCAAAGAGGCACCGGGGTTCCGGGGACGGCAAGCAACTCGCCGGCGGGAGCCCCGGCAGGAGCCGTACAGGGTTCGCAAGCCGCCGCAGCGCCAGGAACTCCTCCACTGCTGCAGAAGGAATCGTTGCCGGTATATCCGCAACAGGGAGCGGGCGCCGGACAGAGTCTTCGCGAGGAGAACGGAACCTACGGGGTGACCAAGCATGTGGTGCATATTGAAGAAGGCCCGGGGCGGGTTCGCAGGATCACTGCAGCTGTCGTGGTGAACGATCGAAGCTTGATAGAAGGCGCGGGTAAAGCGCAGCACATGATATGGAAGCCGCGAAGCGCCGATGAGATGCGACGGCTGGAACAACTGGCCCAAGCGGCAGTGGGATTCGACTTGAAACGTGGCGACCAAGTAGTGGTCGAAAATGTGGGTTTCAGCTCAAACTCGCCGGAGGCCCGCCCACCAGTGATGGAACAGGTGATGGAGCAAGCCCGTATGCTGTCACGGACGCAGCCAGGACTGGCTAAGACAATGATGCTTGGCATCTGCGTGGTTTTGCTTGTGCTGTGCGTGTTGCGACCGATGGGACGGCAGATCGCGGAGACACTGCGTCAACCCGCACTGCTGCCCGCGGGAGTCGATACGGCAAGTCTCGAGATGGGAATGGATGCGGATCAACTTGGTGGGAAGGCGGTGTCGCCGTTGACACTTCCGGGGAAGACAAAAGAGCAGATGCAGCATCAGGGAGTCTTTGAGCAGGTTGCTGAGCATATCCGGCGTGAACCGGTGCAGAGCACGCGGTTGTTAGAAGCATGGATCGGCTCGTCGGAGGAGATGGATTGATGGCGGAGCGTGGACAAAGAGGAAACGTCCCGGCAGCACAACGGCTTCCATTGATGCTTCCGGAGTCATCGGGGTTCGAGCCATTCGAAGGATCCGGCCTCCGAAAGGCCGCAATTCTGATGGTAGCGTTGGGAGACGAATTGGCCAAGACGCTGTTTCAAAGCCTTTCGGAGAGCGATGTGCACCGCGTGACCGAAGAGATTACGCGGCTGGGAGAGATAAAAGCACAGCAGCTTACCCAGGTGCTGACAGAATTCTATGGTCTGCTCGAAACCCAGCAATACATGGTTCGTGGTGGTCCAGAGTATGCGCTCCGTGTGCTCACCGAGGCCTTCGGATCTTCAAAGGCAGAAGCTTTACTGGCGCAAGTGAAACGCATTCGCGAGCGGGCAAACGGAGACATGGCGGTTCTGCAGAAGATGGATCCTCAGCAGTTGAGCAAGTTTCTGGAGAACGAGCATCCACAGACAATCGCGCTGGTACTGGCACACGTAGATGCGAAGCGAGGGGCGCTGATTCTGATGCAGATGCTGCCGACGATGCGCGTGGACGTGGTAAAGCGGTTGGCGGAGATGAGGCAGTTTTCGCCGGAGATGGCGCAAAAGGTCGCACTGGTACTGCATCAGCGCATGGAGGGTATGGGAAGCGGGGGACGGAAGTCCTATTCAGGCTTCAAGGCTGTGGCCGAGTTGCTTAACCGAGTGGATCAGACCGCGAGCAAAGTGATTCTTGAAGAGATCGAACACGAGGAGCCGAAACTGGCGATCGGAATTCGAAATCTGATGTTCACCTTTGAGGACCTGCTTACAGTTCCGGCTGAGAGCATTCGCGAATTTGTTGCTGCGGCTGACAAGAGGGTTCTCGCGATGGCGCTGAAGGGAGGACGAGAGAACCTGAAGGCACACCTGTTCAAGGCGATGAGTTCACGCGCGGTCGAGATGCTGAAGGAAGACATGGACGTAATGGGGCCGGTACGGATGAAGGATGTCGGGATTGCGCAGCAGGAACTGCTGGCGCTGGCTCGTCAGCTGGAGAGTGAAGGCAGAATGATGCTGAAGATGGGAGCAGACGATGATCTCGCCATTTGAAGCAACCCTGGAAGGAGAAACCCGGAGCCTTCGCGCCGTGTATCCGCTTGAGTTTAAGAATTTGAATGAGTTTTCGGTGGAAGAGACGGTCGACGCTATTCCAGAGCAGTCGATCCCAGAGAGAGAGGGCGAAGAAGTGGATGCTCTCGCTCAAATGGAGACGCATCTGTGCTCGCAGGTGGAGAACGGCCAAAGACAGGCCGATGCTATACGAGAAGAGGCCCGGGCTGAGGTCCGTGAAGAGATGCTGCTTGAGTTTGAAGAGAAGACAGCATCCGAACGGGAGTCAGTAGCGAAGATCTGCGAGCAATTTTCCAGAGAACGTACTCGATACTTCGCGGCAGTAGAAGTTGAAGTTGTTCGTCTTGCGTTAGCAATAGCCGCGCGTGTACTGCATCGGGAGATCGCGATGGATCCCTTTCTGCTGCAGGGAGTTGTGAAGGTTGCGCTTGAGAAGATGCAGGAGAGTGATGCGGTTACGTTTCGCGTACCTGAAGAACAGGTAGAGAAGTGGGGCCGTCTCCTTTCTGATGGAAGCAAAGGCGAAGTGGTGGTCACTGGTGACAGCCGATTGCGAGCTGGAGAGTGTGTATTTGAGACGACGGTCGGACGAGTGGATCTGGGAGTGAAAGCTCAGATGGAAGAGATTGAAAAGGGATTTTTTGATCTGTTGCAGCAGAGGCCGGCATGATGATTGCCAATGTCCAGAAGGAAGAAGGAAGATTATTGCTGCCGTATTTCGCCCGATTGGAGCGAGGACCATCGTGGCGCTGGAGCGGTCGTGTCGTTGAGGCAAATGGCCAGACGGTAGAGTCCGAGGGGCCGTTGTGTTCGGTGGGGGAATGCTGTGAGATTCTCGACTCAGGGGGAACGCGGCATCGTGGCGAAGTAATCGGATTTCGTGGACGCAACGTTCTTGCCATGCCCCTGGAAGCGACACGCGGGATCAGGTACGGAGATGCTTTGTACGCCACTGGGATGACACCGGGTATTGCGGTGGGCGAGGACATGGAAGGAAGGATCCTGGATTCGTTGGGAATACCACTCGATGGTCTCCCGGGCCCTAGAACGCGCGAATTATGGCCGTTGGACGGTATGATTCCGCACCCGATGGAACGGGTTCCGATCAAGAAGCAGATGAGCACGGGTGTACGAGTACTGGATGGAATGCTAACAGTGGGACGCGGCCAAAGGATTGGTATCTTCGGTGGATCGGGAGTGGGAAAGAGCACGCTGATTGGAATGATGACGCGGAATACGGCCGCCGATCTTACCGTGGTAGGGCTGGTAGGAGAACGTGGCCGCGAAGTGCGAGAGTTTGTCGAAGATTCGCTCGGGGAGGAGGGGATGCGACGCGCCGTTGTGTTGGTGTCGAGCTCAGACCAGAGCCCCTTGTTGCGAATGCGTGCGGCGCTTGCTGCTACCGCGGTCGCAGAGTTCTATGCTGCTCAAGGTAAGCACGTGTTGTTGGTATTGGATTCGTTGACGCGTTATGCGATGGCGGCTCGCGAGGTTGGCCTGGCCGCGGGAGAACCTCCAGCTACAAAGGGCTATACACCATCCGTGTTCACGCGGCTGGCGAAGCTGGTGGAACGAGCCGGAAACTTCAAACGTGGAAGCATCACGGCCTTCTATACAGTTTTGATGGAGGGCGATGATCAACAGGATCCAGTCGTCGATTCAGTGCGATCGTTTGTGGATGGGCACGTGGTTCTGTCACGATCGATGGCGTCAGCAGGATGGTATCCACCGGTGAACGTTCTCGATTCACTGAGCCGACTTATGCCAGCCGTAGTGAGCGATGAACATAAGAGGCAGGCGGCTTTGATGCGAAGACTTCTCGCGGCGCATGCTCGGTCGGAAGATCTAATCCGGATTGGAGCCTACAAGCAGGGAGCTGATGAGGAGCTTGACCGCGCGATGCGCGCGATGCCGATGATACGAGGTTTCCTCGAACAGGAAATCCAGGAAAGCATCGTTTTTGAGGAGACGGTGGAGCGACTGACGGCGATGGTGCTTTAGCGATGCAGCGGCTGATGGCATTACGGCGACTCGGCGCGGTATATGAACTGATTGAGGAGATTCACTCGATCGAAGCACGCATGGCCACTGCGGAGGTTAGCGAGGCTGAGATGGCGATCCATGCGGAGGCCGATATCTTGCATCTGGCCTGGCATAAGGAACGCGAAGCGATGAGCGCGCAGGATCGTCTCGGACGATCGGCAATGACGGCGCGGGAAGAGGTGGCGATCCGCAAGAAAGAACAGCTGCAGCCGATTTTAGAGAGACGAAGAGAGACCCGCGAGTTGGCGCAGGCTCGGCATATCGCGAGCAGGCTGTGGAGCGAACGCATGCAAACGTTGATAGACGGTGAAACTGAGCGGATTGCAGTTTTGCAGGAAAAGCTGGCGCAGGCTGCTTCCGATGATCGTTTTCTGGCCCAGAGATGGGGCAGGAAGCTGAGAGCAGACCTTTAGTAGGGGAGAGATGAATCTCTTCTAAGGAACTGGATCGCGATTTGGCAACGCAAATGCATTTTTCAAGAAAGGAGCGAGCGAGATGAAGATTGCGAGATTCATCAGGCCGGAAGAGACGCATGGGGTGCTTGTGCCCGGACTTTTGGGGGCTACCAACACGCAAAGCGTGTCGTTTGCCGAAGGTTTTGGAAATAGCATAACCTCCGCTGAAGAAAAAGAGGTACTTTCCGGAGGAAAATGCTTAATTCCTGCAAAGACGAGCGAGACAGAAGTAGGGAAGAATGGGTGGCCGGAGAACCCTTTCGTGACCCAGGCAGGTAAGGACAACATATCAAGCGGGACGATGCATATTGTCTCAGAGATGGCGAAGAACATTTCTGCAAACGCGGAGCGCGTGGTTGAGGGGATTCCATCGAAAGAAGAGGGAACTGGATCTGAATCTTCGGAAGGCATCTCGGCCGAAATAACGAAAAGGATTGTTTCCGGGCTGGAGGATCCACTTGCGTCCACTCAAAAACGAGGGGCTGTACTGGAGGGGCAGGATGAAACTTCGACAGAGAAGGAACTCATAACGTCTGAAGGCAAGATTTCTGATATCACGACAGAAGTCTTGAATGTCTTGCAAACCAGGGTGAGCAGCAGTTCCAAGGAAGAGGCAGGTTCCCGAACTGAGGAAGGTAAAGATGGTGCGAAGATCCGAAGAGAGAACACGCCACACAAACTGGTGGAGAAGGGAAATAACAAGCATTCCATTGCGAAGAAGCAAGAAGAAGGTATACAGACTGTAACGGTTACGCCAACATTAGAGGCGATCCTCGTAGCAACAGTTTCGCGGGAAAAGATGCCCCAGCAGCCGGCGATAGGCATTGCTGAAACTGTTGCACCAGGTAAGAATTCATCGATTGCCCCAGTTGTCGCTCCGAGCCGAGCAGGACGAACCAATTTGGGGAAGATGCAGACTGCAGGAGCTGCAGAATCTTCTTCCGTGTCGGCAAAAGAAAATGGGGCGATCACGAAGCGATCGACGCCTGTCGATCCTGCGCCGAAAGAGTCTGGTCCCGAACCGCACGAGGCAAAACCGGCTGCGGCGCAGAGAGCGATAGCAGACGGCGGCTCCGCTCATCAAACCGAGAGCGTGCATACAGCTCTGATGGAAGCTTCAGGGGGTGTCGCCTCGGCTGTGACGCATGTTCAACATCACCTATCGACTATTTCACCAATCGAGAAAGCCGCGCCAAGCACTGCGCACATGGTGAGCACGCAGAGCGGTGCCGAACCTAAGGCCCCGAACTTCTACACCGCGGACGAGTATAAGACTCTTTCAGCGAGTTCGACAACGTTAGAGGTTGGACTTCCAAATGGAACTCATGGATGGTTGAAGGTCCGAGCTGAGCTGGCCGACGACGGAGGAGTTCACGCCTCTGTGACGTCGAACTCCTCCGAGGGGACGGAGATGCTGCGGCGCGAACTCCCTTCACTGACGAACTACCTGCATCAGGAACAGGTTCCAGTCAGTTCGGTTGTTATCCATATGCCTTCAGGGGATATGGGCCTTTCGAATTTCTCCGGAGGAACTGGACAGAATCATGAGGCGGGTAGGGGCTCGGCTGAGGGGAACCCCAGTCACCAGAGTCCTGCCGCAATGAGCAGAAATGATGAGGGCGCCAGGCGGGGAGTCTCAGAAGAAGATGGCGGAGCCGGTTGGCCGTCGTTTGGGTATGCAAGGGCCGGCGGTTGGCTCAGCGTACGTGCCTAAACAAACCTGTTGTGAGATGGAGGAAAAGATGGATCTATCGCAGTTGAGTTCTCTTGTAGGACAAGGAAAGGCAGCAGACCGAGTCGCTACGGCACTGGTGCCGAAAGCGCGGCAGGACGTTAGTGCAAAGGATGAAAGCACGGGTAGCGGATCGGGAGAAGGTGGAACCGATAATTCTACGATTACCTCGAACGATTTTTTGACTCTGCTAGTCACGGAGTTGAAGAACCAGGATCCTACGCAGCCTACAGATCCGAACGCTTATATCCAACAACTGGTAGGCGTGAATAGCTTGCAGCAGCTAATTCAAATTAATCAAGGGCTGGGAAGTCTTGAAGACACTTTAGATGGTGCGATTACGGGCTAACGGACGTGGTCGTTGACAGGGAGCATTTACGCACGATGATCGGGCGTGAAATAGAGCAGACGTTATTGGGAGCTTCTGCGAAGGGATTCACTAAAGGAGAGAACGATGGGATCTTTTTCAATTGCATTAAGCGGCCTGCAGGCCGATACGACTTCCCTGAACACCATTGGGAACAATCTGGCGAACCTGAACACAACCGCCTATAAGCAGCAGGGGACTACGTTTGAGGATCTGTTTTATCAGCAGATCGGAACCTCAGGCTCGAATAACCCTCTGCAAGTCGGTGTAGGTACGCGCGTCTCGGGAACTGCAACCGACTTTACCCAAGGCACGCTCCTGCCAACGGGAGGGTCGGAGAACATGGCGCTGAGTGGTAACGGCTTCTTTGTCGTGAATCAGAATGGCGTTCAGCAATTGACACGGGCAGGGGACTTTCAACTTTCTCAACAAGGCGACTTGACCACTAAAGATGGCGCGAATGTGATGGGATATCCGGCAAACAACGGCGTAGTGGATGTAAATGCAGGACTGGTTCCGATCGAACTTCCTGTCGGTGTGACGCAAGCGGCGCAAGCAACTCAGAATATTTCAATTACCGCAAATCTTAACGCAGGAGCGGATGTGGGTACGGCGTTTACGACGCCGGTGAAGATTTACGACTCGCTCGGCAACAGCCATGCCCTTACCGTCACCTATACCAAGACGGCACAGAATGAGTGGAGCTATAGCGTAGGAATGCCTTCAGGAGACGCGGCAGGAACTCCTACGAACAACACAGGTACACTTACTTTTGATTCAAACGGAAACCTGACGTCTCCAACCGGGACCATCAGCGGGATTACTTTTCCCGGGCTAACCGATGGAGCCAGTGATTTGAGCTTTGATTGGAATCTTGCCACTGGCGGCAGCCCCACAATCACACAGACTACTGCTCCATCGACAACCGGCGCGGCCCCGCAGGACGGCTATGCTAGCGGAAACTATTCGGGGTTTACGGTGGACCAGAACGGAGTGGTGACTGCAAAGTTTGATAACAACCATACCCAGGTAATCGGGCAAGTCGCTGTGGCTTCAGTGACGAACACCCAAGGTTTAGTGAGGGTTGGGAACAATAGCTTCGAGACTACGGCAGCTTCGGGCGACGCAGTGGTCGGATCGGCGGGAACTGGAGGGCGCGGAACGATTGAAGATTCGACACTTGAGCAGTCGAACGTCGATATCTCGACTGAGTTCGCCAACCTGATTGTGGCACAACGCTCGTTTGAGGCGAATTCAAAGACGATTACAACCTTTGATTCGCTTACGCAGGCAACTTTGGGCATGATCCGCTAACAAAGGGTGCATAAAAAAGAAGTGCTAGGGGGCGGCTTTGGCCGCCCTCTTTTCTGTGCGATTTATTCCTATTGTGAAAATTCCCTAATCGAGGATCGGTCGTGGACGGCCCGACGATTGCATAAGAAAGAGACATCATGGCTACTACTCCTCCTGTAATCCAGGCAAAGATTACATCCGATCCGGTGAAGCTTCCTATTGTGCCTTTAATGATTGCGGTTGCACTTGGTGTCGTCGTTGCGACCATCGCAGTTGGTGGCCTCGTGTATTACCTGCTCCGCTCGGGCAAGGTCCCGCTCCGAGCGACCAGCGCCGCTCCGGCACCCGCCGTCGCTTCGATCAAAACGCACATGGTTTCACTGGAGCCCCTACTGGTTAATCTGGCGGACAACTCTGGAAGCGCTTTTCTGCGAGTCGGTCTGACGCTGCAAATTGCTGAGCCCTCGGGTGAAAGCGGAAAAGAGAGCAAGAGCGCAGAGGTAAAACCCTCAGCCAAAGATGCCGACGCCTCAGTGCGCGACACGGCGCTCACGGTCATGGGAGAGGAAACCTCGGAGCATTTACTGGCTTCGGGAGGGAAGGACCGCCTAAAAAAAGAGCTAAAGATGGCATTGGCTGATCACAATCCCGAGATCAAGGTCGTAGATCTGTTCTTTACCGAATTTCTGGTGCAGCGCTAAGAGAGAGTGCAGGAGAGACAGATGGGCGAAAATGAGTTGGCAAAACTGGAATCTATCATGCCCGCGAACTCGCAGGAGACCGTCGTACCGGCTGTGACAGCAGCACGCCCGTGGGTGATGCGGATTGAAGAACATGGTTTGTGGTCGCCGCTATCGCGGATGACTGTAGCCACAGCAGCGGGAATTCCTTTGAGTGGTTTCAAGATCGGGGATCTGCTGCGATTGGCTCCAGGACAAATTGTAGAGAGCAAATGGTCGCATACAGATGATATTCCGCTGAAGGCTGGCCGCGTTCAAGTTGCGTGGACGGAGTTCGAAGTTGTGGATCAGCACCTGATGGTGCGCCTGACGCGATTGGCATAGCCAAGATACGGAATTAGGGGAGTTGGGATGCGAAGTTCGATCTGGACAAGAGGGACGACAACAAACGTCGGTCACCCTGGTCTTGCAGAGATGTTATTGCGATTGTGGGCTGATCGGCGCGTAGCAAAAACTGAACGAGAACGCGAGATAGAACTGGTAGAGATTCTATCGCTTGGAGGGCGCCGTCAGTTGATGCTGATTCGCTGCGCCGGCGAGCGATTTCTCGTGGGAGGCAGTCTGGATCGAATTGAGACGATGGTGAAGCTTGAAAGCGGAGATCCTAGATTTGCACGTAAGGGTAGCACATGCGAGTAAGAGGTGTGACCGCAGGTCTTCTATTGTGGCTGGGGCTGTACGGGTCCATGCTCTCTGCACAGACAGGAGCTCTTGGAGCTAACCGAAAGGAATCCTTCTCCAATAAGCATCAACCTGCGGTACGGGCAGCCCATACGGAGGCGACTAAAGCGGCTGACAAGTTATCCCTGCATAAGATCTCGCCATCAAAGCCCGAGATCGTGACCCTGCACGCGAAGGAATCGATTGAAGATGCGATGAACGTTAGCCATAGCGTGCCATGGTCGATTGTTCTCGGGCTCACCTTGCTGACTCTAATCCCGGCGCTACTGCTGTCGGTTACGCCTCTGGTGCGGTTGCTAGTGGTCTTTCATTTTTTGAGGCAAGCCTTGGGAACACAGACCGCGCCTTCGAACCAGGTGCTGATGGGACTGGCATTGATGATGACCTGGTTCCTGATGACACCGGTTTTGTTACAGGTAGAGCAGCAGGCGGTGACACCATATCGCGCGGGGACAATCTCAGGGGAAGAGGCCATGAGCCGGGGTCTTCAGCCGGTCAAACAATACATGTTGCGATACGCACGCGAGAAAGACCTCACTGTCTTCGCTTCGGCGGGAATGAGCGCACGTCCGCAGACCAAGGATGATCTTCCGGTCCAGGTGGTTGTACCCGCCTACATTTTGAGCGAGCTGAAAGCTGGCTTCCAAATCGGCGCAGTGCTGTTTCTTCCATTTCTGCTGGTGGACCTGGTGGTAGCAAGCGTAACTACTTCGATCGGCATGATGCAGCTTCCACCAGTGGTGATCTCTACGCCGCTGAAGATTCTGTTGTTCGTGATGGTCGATGGATGGAATCTGCTTGCGGATCAGTTAATCAAGAGTTTTTGACGCATGGAGTGATACGAGATGGGACCTGACCAGACAGTCGAGATGATGCGCAGGCTGCTTGTAGAGGCGCTGCTACTGAGTGCACCGTTACTGTTCAGCGCTTGCCTGATAAGCCTGTTGGTGAGCCTCGTTCAGACGCTCACCGGCGTGCAGGAGCAGACGCTGACAGCAGTTCCTCGATTAGTAGTGGTTTTTGGCGTAGCTATGCTTGCGTTGCCATGGATGATCCACCGGATGGTGGCCTACTCCATTCATCTGTTTCAGGACTTCCACCGGTATCTGGGGTAGAGATGAGCGAATTGACGACAACGAATATGGCTGACTGGCCGCAATTTCTCACAACTGCGGTACTGGTAATGATTCGTGTGAGTGGTTTACTGGTTTTTGCCCCACTCTTTTCCTCTGCTGCAATAGCACCGCGGATTAAAGCCGGCTTTGTCTTTGCACTCACGATACTACTGGCACCAGTGGTGGTTGCCGTGCCCGATGCGAGGCCATCGCTGGACATGATGGGAGTGCTGGGGGAATTGGGCGTCGGGTTGGTCTTCGGATTGACCTTGATGATGCTCAATGAAGCCTTGCTATTTGCCGGAACTTTGCTCGGAATGCAGTTCAGTTTCTCTCTTGTAAATCTGCTTGACCCCAACTCAAAGATCGAGACGCCGGTGCTGGGCCAGATGCTGAGCTGGATCGGGCTGCTGGTTCTGATGGGAGCGGGGTTGGACCGGACGTTGCTGGCGGCTATAGTCCGCAGCTTCCGATCTGTGCCAGTGGGTCACGCGATGATTCAAGCCGGGACGGGATTCGCGGTTGCCGGGATGGCAGGAGGGATCTTTCTTGCAGGTTTGCAATTGGCCGCGCCGGTGATCGCGGCCGCCATGGTAGTGGAGATCACCGTCGCATTGATCAGCCGGATGGCTCCTCAGCTTCCGGCGATGGTGCTGGGAATTCCCCTGAAGACGCTGGTGTCTTTCGGGGTTTTGATTGGCAGCCTTGCGTTGTGGCCGGGATGGATCGAAGGACACTTCACGGCTCTTTTGGACACCGCAGGAAAGTTGATCGCGCACACATGAGCGGACAGGCGACAGAACAGGCAACTCCACAACGAAAGAAGAAGGCGAAAGAGAGGGGAGATGGAGTTCGCAGTCGTGAATTGCTTTCAGCGATGGCCATGCTGGGAGGCGTGCTGATGCTGGGAGCGACGGCGCATGGGTTTTCCGGTAGCTGGGGGAAGGTGTATCTCGAAAGTCTACGTTCGGCTGGAGTCGGCGAAATGAGCGGCGAGCGCGGATGGACCGAGACCGTACGAAACGTGATTCAGCCCGCATTCTTGCCGGTTGGTTTGGTACTGACTGCAAGCTTCGGATGCGCGCTAATAGCAGGCGTGGGGCAGGCTGGCGGAGTACAGATTTATCCCAATGCGATTGAGCCGAAGTTTTCGCGTCTTAACCCTGCGACAAATATTAAAAACCTGTTCAGCCTGCGACAGGCAATGCGTCTGGTGAAATCGTTGGTTCCTGCGACTGTCATGGTTGCGTTAGGGTGGAGCACTTTGAAGGCGAATATGTTGTCGATGCCGGCGATGAGCATGGTGCGGCTTCCATCAACCTTTTCAAGCGCCTATCGTCTCGCCCTCGATGCGGCCTGGTTGATGCTCGGCTGGTCTGCTCTGGACTACGCAATTGAGTGGAGAAGCTGGAACGAGCGGCTGAAGATGAGCAAGCAGGAGATTCGGCAAGAACTGAAGGAATCGATGGGAAACCCTGAAATCAAAGGAAAGATCCGACAGATTCAGCATGCGATGCGGAGGCGTAAGGTGAAGGCCGACATGAGCCGTGCCAGTGTCGTGATCACGAATCCCACGCACTATGCAGTCGCACTGGAATTTAGCTTTGAGACGATGCAGGCGCCGGTGGTTCTGGCCAAAGGACGCGATCTGTTTGCCGCCGAGATTCGAGAAGAAGCAAAGTGGGCGGGCGTCCCGATTATCGAAAATCCTCCGCTGGCGCGGAGTCTCTACAAGATGGTCGAGCCAGGACATTCGATTCCGTTTGAGCTGTATTCGGCGGTCGCAGGAATTCTGGCCTATCTCTACAGACAGAAGGTGGAAGAGCGGATGCGTAGACAGCGACAAGCACAACAGGCAATACCGCCGATGAAGCGTTATCCCGCTTCTATGGCTGCGGAAATACATAGTGCTGGAGGTGGGATGTGAGCGAACGAAAGACTGCGGGCGGATGGTCGCTCGCCAAGTTGCAAGGAATCTTTTTGCCGGTTGCGGCGATCAGCGTTGTCTTTGTAATGCTTATCCCCATCCCTAGCTTCGTATTGGATCTATTGCTGGCGGCTTCGATTACCGCGTCGGTGATCGTGTTTCTTACCGCAGTGCAGGTGCGGCGCGCAGTCGACTTCTCGGTCTTTCCGACACTGCTTCTTCTGCTGACTCTGTTTCGGCTGTCGTTGAATCTTGCGTCGAGCAGAAGAATTTTGCTGCATGGCCATGAGGGGAC
Source organism: Edaphobacter sp. FHG110511_03 (assembly GCF_059115365.1). NCBI lineage: Bacteria > Pseudomonadati > Acidobacteriota > Terriglobia > Terriglobales > Acidobacteriaceae > Edaphobacter > Edaphobacter sp. FHG110511_03. The sequence goes on from NZ_JBZYWL010000006.1 coordinate 256,497, forward strand.
GGCGGCTGCGGGCTCGGTCATCGAGGCATTCGGCCAGTTCGTAGTCGGCGGCAACTACGTTGTAGGTTTTGTTCTCTTCCTCGCATTAATTGCAATCCAATTTCTTGTAGTGAGCCATGGCGCAGTAAGAACTGCGGAGGTTACGGCGCGGTTCACTCTGGACGCTCTTCCGGGCAAGCAGATGGCGATCGATGCCGACATGAACGCCGGCCTGATCGACGAGCAGCAGGCCCGCAAGCGCAGGCAGGCGATCGCCCGCGAGGCTGAATTCTATGGCGCGATGGACGGCGCGGCGCGCTTCAACCAACGCGACTCAATGGCAACGATTTTGATCACTGTAATCAATATCGTTGCCGGCCTTCTGATCGGGGTGATCCAGCAGGGGGCAGACCTTGCAACAGCGGTGAAGACGTATACCATTTTGACGGTAGGTGATGGCCTTGTAACGATGATCCCGAGTCTCCTGGTCTCCGTGGCCGGAGGGATGGTGTTGACGCGAGCCTCCTCCGCCGGGGCTCTCGACCAGGAATTAGGAACGCAGTTGTTGAAGGGGCGGAACACGTTGTGGATCGCCTGCGGCGTACTGGTCACCCTTGCGCTGATTCCGGGCTTGCCGAAGATGGCATTTATATTGATGGCGATTGGTGTAGCGCTCATAGCCCGAAGACTCCCTGCAGGACAGTCTCAGGTAGCAGATGTCGAGATAGATGAGGCGTCTGCGGGCAAGGCGAAAAACATCGCGGTGACGGGTGGAGAAAACCTTGCTTCGTTATTGAAGATCGATGAATTAACCCTCGAGATCGGATTCCAATTGATTCCGCTGGTGGACGAGAAGCAGAGCGGTCAGATGCTGAATAGAGTTCGCGCGCTTCGTCGACATCTCGCAACGGAGCTTGGCTTCATCGTCCCTTCCGTCCACATCACCGATAATCTCCGGCTGAAACCTCGCGAGTACGTAGTGAGCTTGCGCGGCGTGGAGATCGCACGCTGGCAGACAGAGCAGAATTGTCTTCTGGCCGTCAATGCGGATCCGAAGGCAAGGCCGCTTCCAGGTATAGAGACCAAGGAGCCAGCGTTTGGTGTTAGCGCACGTTGGATCCAGCCTGGGCTCGAAGAACAGGCGTTGGCGGCTGGTTACTCGGTCGTCGATCAAACGACGGTGATCGGAACCCACCTGGGTGAGCTGATTCGGCGTCATGCGCATGAATTGCTTGGACGGCAGGAGGTAAAGCGCCTGCTGGATAGCATCAGCGAGAGTCATCCAAAGCTCGTCGAAGAACTTGTTCCGAAGCTGATGTCGCTCGGCGAGGTGCAACGGGTTCTGCAGCAACTGCTGCGCGAGCAGGTCTCGATCCGAGACATGGGAGCAATTCTCGAGGCGTTAGTGGAATCGGCACCGCAATCCAAGAACTTGGTTCATCTTGTAGAAGCCGTCAGACAGTCTTTTGGCCGTGGGCTGGTGCATTCGTTGCTCGATAGAGAGGGTGAACTCAAGGTGTTAATGCTGGAACAGGCGATCGAGAGCGAGCTGATCGGCGCCTTCGACCCGCAAAGCGCAGGCATGTTGCTCGGGGATGGATCTCGCACCTCCGGAATGCCATCGGATTTTCTCCGTCGGCTTGTGGATTCTGTGAAGCGGCTAACCGTTGCGGGCGCTGGATCGGCCCTTCCCGTGCTCCTATGTCCGAGTCCGGCGCGCTATCACGTACGGCGTTGGCTGGAACCTTTTCTTCCCAAAATGACCGTTCTTTCGCCGATGGAGATCCCTCCGGAGGTGAGGGTGAGGAGCATAGGCACGGTTGGCTGAGCGGCAGGCAGGAGCAGGGCGATTTTAGACGTGGGAGGCGACGATGAACGCAGGACGATCAATACCGCTAGGGATGCTTGAGGCGGAGGTATGTGCTGGTGGACCACGATGGTTTGGAAATGGAGGCGAGGAGGCCGGGACGATGCCTGCTGAGAAGCCGTTTACGGAGCAAGCACTGAACGCTAGCCACTCGACAGAAGCGGAAGTTGCGAACAAAAGAGACCTGTTGCTGATGGAGCATCTTCCCACAGTTCGGTACATTGCCCGCCGTATCCATGAACGGCTACCGCAACATGTAGACCTCGATGACTTGGTTTCGGCAGGCGTTGTTGGCTTGATGGATGCGTTCTCAAAGTTCGATCATGGCAAGAAGGTTCAGTTTAAAAGCTACGCGCAGTTCCGGATCCGAGGTGCAATTCTCGATTCACTGAGAACGCTGGACTGGAGCCCACGTGAGTTGAGACGCAAAGGAAGGGCCGTTGAAGAAGCAATCCGTACCGTAACACAGAGGCTGCGGGGCGCTCCTTCGGAGCAGGAGATCGCCTCGGAGATGAAGCTGACGCTGGCTGAATATCAGCAGTTGCTGGGGGACCTGAAAGGGCTGGAGATCGGAAGTCTGCACATGGAGCGATCTGAGGACTCGGGCGATGAAGAGTTGGCCTATATTCCTGGATCTCCAGAGGAAGATCCATTGTTCCGCTGTTTGAAAGGCGAAATGAAACAGAGGCTGACCGATGCGATCGAAGACCTTCCCGAGAAAGAACGCATGGTCCTGACGCTTTACTACTATGAAGAATTGACGATGAAGGAGATCGGCCTGACGCTCGGCGTAGTCGAATCGCGCGTGTCTCAGATTCATTCCTCGGCGGTGCTCAGACTGCGAAGCTCGCTTGGCGGAGTACGAACTCAGCGGCGGTAATGAGCAGAAGAATGGAAGGAACACAGCACACCGGAACGTGATAGTTCAGGCTAATGTTCAATTGTACTTTTGAAGGGGAAATATGGAAAAAAATCTGGGGCAGGATGACATTGATGCTCTATTTGCTGCTGCGAACGCCTCGGCAAAGCCGCTCAAGGTCGAGGCGGATAAAGGGCCGGAGAAGTATGTCTTCAGTCGTGCAGGTCAGATTAGCAATGATCAGATGAGGGCTATCACAACGGTGAACGATTTGTTTGCGAGGAACCTGATGCACTCGATGGGAGCTTGGCTTCGCATGCCGTTCCGCGTAAAGCTTGTCGCCGGCGAACAGCTGCCCTTCAGCGAGTTCCTGGAGAGGCTCTCCGCTATGGCATACATCTGTTCACTGCGATTGGAGCCGCTGGGAGCGGTGGGGCTGTTGGAGGTCGACCTGGCTCTGGTCGCCCCGGTAGTGGACGTTCTGCTGGGTGGTGTGGGGCATGCGGCAGAGAAACGTGAGCTGACCGATATTGAAGAAGCCATCATGCGGGCGGTCATTGAAATGATCGTGCAGGAGCTGACATCCGCATGGCAGGCAGTGGGGTTGGAGTTTGCGTTTGAAAAACGCGAGACTGAGGCGCAGGCTGCTCGGACGATGACACTTGCGGAGAAGACACTCTGCGTAAGTTTTGAGGTGAGGATGCCCGAGGTACAGGGGGTGGTTAATCTGTGTCTGCCCGCTGTGGTGCTGAATGCGATTCTGCGAAGACTCATTGCTGAGGGCGACCGCCCTCGACGCAGATCGAAGGAGTCAGCTATACGGATGCGTGAGCTGATGGCTGAGTCCAAGGTAGAGGTACTGCTGCAGCTTCCGGCGATACGCGTCCGTGCCAGTGAAGTAGCAACATTGGAAAAGGGAACTGTGCTTCGTCTGATGGTGCCGCGATATGAAACCCCAGATCTGATCATAGGAGGACTGGCAATGGGCAAAGCTCAACCTGTACGTTGCGGAGAACATCGCAGTGCCAAGGTGGAGAACCTGTTCCACGGGGCAGGTACGCAGACGCCATCAAATTCGGTTTCAGAACCGCTGGTGAATTAGGGGGAGTGAGATGGAACAAGCCGTAAGTGAATCTGGGAATGCAGGGATTGAATCAAAGATGGATTTGTTGTGCGACATCGACCTGGACGCGACACTTCGATTCGGGGCTCGGGAGATGGCCCTGCATGAAGTGTTGGAACTCGGTCCTGGAAACGTGGTCGAACTCAACCGGCATGTAGCCGAACCGGTTGATCTGGTAGTGGGAGACAGAATCGTTGCGCGCGGAGAGGTCGTCGTCCTTAATGGCAATTTTGCTCTGCGTGTGACCGAAGTAGCCACTCCGCAACTGCGGTTGGAGAGCATACGATGCTTTTTCTAGGGAAGAAAACCGAGCCAAGGCTGGACTTTTTACAGACTTCGTCCCAAGGAAACCCGTTCGCACGGGTTGAGGACAACTATCGACCGTCGAATGTTGCGCGTCTTACACCGGGGACGATACAGGGGCCTAGGACATGTTCCAATATTCAGTGCACAGCAATGTGGACGGCACCTTGGCGAAGCCGGAAACGTCCTGTTTTTGAGGAACAGTGGGGCTGTAGCGGTCGATGTGTCCTTGAGATGGTGCGAGCGGCGGTGCAGCGTGAAGTCGGAAATGGTATGGAAAATGCCCCGGTACGACACCGACATCGGGTTCCGCTTGGTCTTCTGCTGCTGGCACAAGGCTGGATTACCCCTCTACAACTGCAATATGCTCTGGATGTCCAACGCGAACACGGTGGGCGCATCGGAGAGGTGCTTGTGGCTCAGTGCGATGTGGATCCTGATCGGATCACGCGAGCCTTGAGCCTGCAGTGGAGTTGCCCAGTGCTGAGCGCCAGTGGTTTCTCTCCACGAGAGATGGCATTCGTAGCCCCAAGAACCTTCGTGGAGCAGCTTGGCCTGTTGCCGGTCAGAGTAGCGGGATCGCGGATCCTCTACCTTGGTTTTGAGGATCGCCTGGATGCCTCGGCTGCGCTGGCGCTGGAGCAGATGTCGGGGCTTATCGTCGAGAGTGGCTTGATGAAGACACGAGAATATGAATCGGCTCGCCTCGCTTTTTTGGAAAGCGATGCCGTAGAGCTCAAGGAAGAATCCTATGGAGAGGCCGATGCCATGGCTGCGAGGATCACAGCGATCCTGGAGCAAAAACAACCAGTGGCCTCGAAGCTGGTTCGCGTCCACCGTTATTACTGGCTGCGTCTCTGGTTGGAGGCTGCAGCCCACCGATCGCAGGAAAGATTAGCGCGTAACGGCGAAGACATGCTCGATTACATATTTACGATAGGAAAATGAACAGAAAAGAATTGTCCTGGTCCGTAGCCAACTGGCGAAAAGTATTTTCTCTTCACTGATGTGGCAAAGAGGACAACATAAGCAGCTTCGTTTCCGAATCTATCGCTGCGAAAGATTCACATCAGCTGAGGTGTCAGCAATGGTCTGCGCGGCGGAGACACTCCGGGCCGCTGGAGCCGAATTGGATTGAGAAGGTCCGAGGCCGAGCTTAATGATGGCGCGAGAATCCGGCATCAACTTGGTTTGCCAACCGTTCTCGGCCTGAAATTTTTGCATAGCTGTTTCAGTAGCTGAATCCCAATGACCACTGGGTTCAGTCATATAACCAGAGCGAACAAGAGCCTGTTGAATCTCGATGGCTCTATTATCGTCGATCGAGCGCTGCCCTGTGTGTTTCGCCGGTGGCTTGGATTGCTTGGTTGTCGTTGATTTGTGATGACTACGGGTCTTGGCAACACAGGGAGTAAGTGCAGTTGCAAGAAGTAAAACGAAGCTTGGGAGTCGGCCTGGCCGCATTAGATAGAAACCTCGCGCTACAGCGTTGGGGGGCAGAGTACCGTTCGTTTCTGCCGAACTCTAGGGTTTAGGGTATCTCGAGGGAATTGAGGATGCAAGAAAAAGGTTGCCCCAAAATGTACCCGCTTCCAGTACGGGAAAACTAGAAGGGAAGGTAAATTTTCGAGGGGGCGGTTCTCTGAACCGCCCCCTCATAGAGGGGCCAGTTATGGAAGGGTTCCCCCAACGTAGGAGTTTCCACCGTCTTTCCGCATCGGAGAGTGGATGACGAAGACTACGTCATCCTTGGACTTTAGGGCAGTGACGACGGTTCTATAGGAGGCTTCATCGTTCACCGGCTGCTTATTGATTTCGGTGATGATGGCTCCTTTGGCTAGCCCGATTTCATCGGCAAAAGAGCCAGGACGTACGGTTGTAACGATTACGCCTTTGCTGATCCCGGTCTTCTGGGCCACAGCTGGAGGAATCGTTGAAACCGTGATGCCGAGCTTACTCTGTCCAGCGTCGGACTCCTGCGGAGTATTGTCATCGTCGTTGTTGTCACCAGCAAGGTCGGCGTAGGTCTTTGCTCTGTCTCCGATTGTCACGCTGGCAGTGCCGGGTTTACCGTCACGAAGATAACCGAGCTTGACAGCGCTCCCAACCTTACGGGCTGAGATATCGTTGACGAGGTCATCGCCATCCTTGATTTGACGGCCTTCGATGGAGACGATCACGTCACCCGGCTGAATGCCGGCCTTTGCAGCGCCTCCATTAGGAGTAACCGTAGAGACAATAATTCCATTCTTGAAGCCGTAGATTCGTCCAACCGCGGAACTGGTCGAAGACTGAAAGCTGATGCCGATAGAACCGCGAACAACCTTATGTTCCGGACCAATCAGCATGTTGTAGACATTCGCGATGATGTTCGACGGCATGGCGAAGCCGACACCCTGCGAACCCATGGATTGAGTGTAGATGGCGGTGTTCATACCAATAACGTCACCATCCATATCGACCAGCGGCCCCCCCGAATTGCCGGGATTGATCGCGGCATCGGTCTGAATAAACCGTTGGAATTGTGACTGCGAAATACCGGAGGGAGAGGGCTCATCAATGGATCGGTTCTTAGCCGAGACGATACCGGCCGAGACTGTCTGCGAGAGACCGAAAGGACTTCCAACTGCAAGCACCCAATCTCCTACCAACGCGCTATCGGAGTTGCCAAGCTTGACCGTGGGCAGCGGTTTGTCCGAATCAATTTTGATGACGGCGATATCGGTATCCTTGTCGACGCCGATCACCTTGGCTGGGCGGCCTTCTGATTCTGGACCACCGTCGGGATCGGTCGACAGTTTGACATAGATCTTATCGGCCTTATCGACCACGTGATTGTTCGTGATGATGTAGCCTCGAGCGTCGACGATGAAACCGGAACCAAGAGCACGGCGTTCACCCCCCATGGGACCACCGTCGCCATCGTCGTCTCCACCCCCCGGATTGCCGAAGAAGCGGTTGAAGAAGTCCTGCATGTCACCCTGCTGGTCGTCATCGCCGCCGGGAGGGGTCTGAGGAACCGGACCACGCTGGGTGCCACGACGGCCACGGCGATTTTGGGACTGTTTGGGAAGCGATTCGGTATTGATATTTACTACGGCAGGACCAACCTCTTTGGCGATCTGCGAGAAGCCATTGGAAAGCGTCTTCGCCGAGGGAATAACCAACTGCTTCGCGTCGGATGTGTCGGGCGCCTGTTCTTTACCGCTGACGCCACGCGTAATCACCGAGCCGACGAGAATGCCGGCGGACAGAGTGGCCAGAAGGGCGAAGGTCGTAGTGAGACGATGGCTGCGCATACGCTCGAGCCAGTTCGTGAACTTGCTTGTCGGTGTATCCATCAATAAATCGAACCTCTTTCGTGTGCTTCCTGTCCGTCACGGATGGACGGTATCTGCGAAGAGTTAAGTATAGCCCTCGAAGGGCAGGAAACTATGCTGCAGAGCCCTCCCTGGGGCATTCGGTTGTTAGACGCAAAAGAACTCGCAAAGGTATTTCGGCACCTTGTTGCAGGCAAATCGTTCTGCATCTTTGTGATGGCATGCGTTGCTAGAGCGGATGCTTCGAGACCGGTGAAGATAAGGGCAGGAGCTCGGTGACCAATATGCCTAGCAGAATCAGGAGAGCTCCGACAAACGAGCGGGAACCGAACTGTTCGCCCAGGAAGAAAAAAGAGGTCAGCCAGGCGAAAACCGGCTCCAGGGTAAGCAAAAGCGCAGTGTGGGACGGAGAGAGATGTCGTTGGGCCCAACTCTGGATGGTGAAGGCGGCGGCTGTCGCGAAAAGTCCGGTGACAGCGAGAGCCACGATCACCCGTGGCGTCATAGAGAAATAAATAGGTCCGCCCAACGACAGCGTGGCCCCCATGACTAACGCGGCGAAGAGGATCTGCAGCGTCGCAAGTTGCGGGATGGGAACTTGCGGTGAAGTGTGAGCCAGGGCGATAAGATGTCCTGCAAATGCAATTGCACAGAGCAGGGTAAGCAGATCTCCAACGCCGACGGAAGTGATGAGATTTGACCAGGTTGTACCTGTTGGAGTCGTGAGAAACATGAGGCCGGCAAAGGCGAGAAACGCTCCCAGGAGCGTGGCAATACCCGGAGCGGGGGCCGATGCAGGACGTACTACCGGAATCGCAGTAAGCAGGGGGACGATGACGACGACCAGGCTAGTAATAAAAGCAGACTTTGACGCCGTCGTTCGAGCCAGGCCTGCAGTTTGAAACTGATATCCGGCAGCAAGGAATAAACCAACGATAGCCCCGGATGCGATGGTCCGTCTTGGGATGTGCCGGAGATGGCGACGATTTAGGAAGATCAGCGCGAGCGCGGCCACACTCATGCGAAGGAAATTGAAGAGTAAGGGAGCCGTATCCTTTAATGCATCTTTGACCAGAACGAAGGTGACGCCCCAAAGGGCAACCACGGCAAGGAGCATGACGTGAGCGAGCGTGGATGGATTGAATCGGGACAAAACGTTGTCTTGAAGGCTGAGACCTCAATGATACCGGAGAGTCTCCCGTTTCAAGGGATTGAATGCATCGCCCCGTCCGAGCTCGCCGCGGTCGATTCCATCCCAAGCTGTGGCGTGATCTGCGTGGTGGCGAGCAGTAGAAGAAGGATGCGTCGCAGTGCGATTTCGCGACCGGCGGGGTCGTACCATTCTTTTAACGTATGAATGCTACCCCCCGTGCCTCCAGTACCGATGGCGAGCGCAGGAACCCCGAGCGAAAGCGGCAGGTTCGCGTCCGTCGACCCCAGGCGCAGCTCCGTGCGGAGGTTGAGGTGTCGATCGACGGCTCGAAGAGCGGCAAGCAATGCCGAGTCAGCGTGAAGTGAGGCCGCAGGGCGGTCGCCTATCGATTCAAGATGCAGCGAGGGTGGGCTGGGCAGGGATGTGAACGGCAGTATTGTATCGGCGATGATGCGGCGAATCTCAAAAGCGGCATCGCACAGCGGCTTGGACTCGCTGGAGCGAATCTCAAGCAGAGCGCTGGCCGAGGATGGGATGGAATTGACAGATGTTCCTCCTGAGATAGAACCCACGTTGAGAGTGGTCAGGGGAGAAGTGGGAAATGGCAGATCGGAGATGGCTGTCAGGGCGCGACTGAGCAGGAGAATCGGATTTGGGGTTCCGGCGTCTGACCACGAATGGCCGCCTGGTCCTTCAATCGTTATGCGATAACGCAGGCTACCGAGTGCCCGGGTTACCACGGCGGTGCCGCTGCCCTCCAAGGCGATCGCGGCACAGATACGGCTTTTGTATGGACTGTCGCCGAAGAGATGTCGCATGCCGCGCAGGTTTCCTTCACCTTCTTCGCCTACGTTGGCTGCAAAAAGAATGGTTGCCGGAGGGTTGATATGGGCGTATCGCAGGGCCGCGGCGATGGCCAGAAGCGCAGACAGACCAGCGGCATTATCGCAGACGCCCGGACCATGAATACGCGATGAATCTGCTCGCTCGACCGGGTCACACGGCGTGTCTGCAGGAAATACAGTATCGAGATGTGCCGAGAGCAGGATGACTGGCGAGGTGGATATGCAATCGTCCTCCGGGGAAAGCTCCGCCAACGCATTGCCTTCTTGGTCAAGGTGAACATTTGTAAGACCCAGGGAACGGAAATGCTCGAGAAACCATAGAGCGCGGGCCTGTTCTCCGAAGGGAGGGGCGGGGATGCGAACCATCTCCAGCAGCCATTTGTGAATCTGGGGCTGATGCAGATGCAGCCAGTGGAAGCCCCGATGGACGGGGGTGAGGGCAGCAAGGCTGGTGATGCGCTGATGGGTAGAAGCAGACATGTGTTGCTTGAAGGTTAGCGCGATTCTCCCGAGAATTTGTAATCGACTTCGAGAAGGAAAAGTCCTTGAGGCGGAGCAGTGGGCCCTGCAGCTGAGCGGGAACGGGCAGAAAGAATCGCTGAAAGGGCATCGGCTGAGGTGCGTCCGCGGCCGACATCGACGAAGGTTCCAACAAGATTGCGCACCATATGATGCAAAAATCCTGAGCCGGTTACGCGGTAGACCAGAAGTTCTGATTCACGATGCCAATACGAGGCGAAGATAGTACGAATTGCAGTTTTTTCAGGAAAAGAAAGGAATTCCTGTTCTTTACCGCGATCGCCCTGATCAGGATCGATAGCGGCAAATGAGGTGAAGTCGTGCCTGCCGATCACATGTGTGGCCGCCTGCTGCATAGCGGATAGATCAAGTGGCCATGTGCAATTCCATACGAAGGGAGCCAGCATCGGTAAGCAGATGGCTTGGGGGGCGATTCGATATTCGTAGGTTTTACGCCATGCGCCGTGGCGGGCGTGAAACTCCGCCGGAACCGCCTCCACCGTCAGAACGCGGATGCTCGAAGGCAAAAGATGGTTCAGGGCGCGCTGTAGGTTGGAGCCTGGGATGGGGGATGAAAGCGAGAAGGATGCGACCTGTCCGAGCGCGTGAACTCCTGTATCGGTGCGGCCTGAGCCCTGGGGGAGGACCGTTTCGCCCGTAATATTGTGCAGGGCCTCAGCGAGCGCGCCCTGAATCGTGGGCAGACCCGGCTGGATCTGCCAGCCGTGAAAGGACGTGCCATCATAGGCAATTGTGAGTTTCCAGTGGGGCATGAGACAGATTGGACGGTAACACAGGAAAAGGACGCAGGGTATACCGGTCTGCCAATCCAACCTGAAGCGACTAACGGACGAAGGTTGATATACTTAGCGGGTCAAGAATCAGAAATTTTTCACGGCAGCCCGGAACGAAATGGGGGATCGGTGCGTATCTCTGCCCATCTGTTCCGTTTTAAGTGAATTGAGGTAACCATCAGAGCATCATCTTTAAAGAGTCCTCAACTAGGGGCTGCGCGTCTTTAGAAAGACACTGTACAAAGAATAAGAACCGCTTTTACCTGTCGCCGGTCGTAATGGGCCCGACAAGAGAAGTTATCCCGGTGAGCCCTCCGAGCGCAGGGGGAGTGCCCGGTTCGGAGTCAAAGAGAAGGTTTTGGAGATCGCATCGTGAGATTAAGGGATATGCAGGCGGCAGCGAGCATCGGACTGCTGCTGATGAGCATGAGCACACAGCCGCTGATGGCGCAGCAGACCAACGTACAGCCCCAGACGAATCCGCAGCCCCAGACCCAGACCAACCCAACCACTCCGGCCCCACAGCAGCCGGTGGTGACGGACACGACGGGAACGCCGGGCCTTCCACAGGCGCCCCAGCCTAAACCGACCGAGCCCTTCTATCTGCGGGACACGATCGTGGATTACACCAAGCCGAAGAGCCATTTCTGGAACCCGCTTGCTCCCTATACCGCAACCAACGTTCCTCAGGCGCGGTTGGGCAACACGCCACAGCTGGATCAGCTCCTGCGCGACGGCAAGCTCTACCTGAGCCTGAATGATGCGGTCACCTTGGCGCTCGAGAACAACTACGACATCGAGATCGCTAGGTTGAACCTGGATATCGCAGACACCGATATCCTCCGGACCAAAGCTGGCGGCACCATCCGCGGTGTCAATACAGGAGTGGTACAAGGCACGATCGGCGGAACGACGTCAACGGTTTCGGCCGGCGGAGGCCCCGGCGGAACATCCACCGGAGCTGGCGGCGGAGCAGCGGGTGCTCAAGGTATCGTTCTGAGCACCAACGGTGGCGGACCCCTCCCTACAAATCTTGATCCATTGCTTACGGGGACGTTGCAGTATGAGGCTGCAAACACGCAACAGTCAACCACGTTCATCACTGGTACGAATACTCTCAGCCAGAATACTGGCTCGTATAATTTCGGATACCAGCAGGGATTCCTGACAGGTACCCTCTTCAACGTCACCTTCAATAATTCCCGGACGACAACAAATAACATCCGTTCGACCTACAGTCCGCAGGTCAACTCGCTCTTTCAGGCGAAGGTGACGCAGCATCTGCTGCAGGGTTTCGGCCCGGGACTCAATGGTCGTCTCATGCTTCAGGCAAGGAACGATCGGCGTATAACGGATTCTGCCTTCCGCCAACAGCTGTTGTTCACAGTTACCCAGGTAGAGGATATTTACTGGGGTCTGGTTAGCGCCTATGAAGACGAGCAGGCGAAAGAACGGGCGCTGGCACAGTCGACCCAGTTGACAGCTGACAATCGAAGACAGCTCGAGATCGGAACGTTGGCTCCCTTGGATGTTGTGAACTCGGACTCGGCAGTTGCAACCGACAAGCAGGCATTGGTCGCCTCGCAGACCAACCTCGAATATCAGCAACTATTGATGAAGCAGGCAATCGCCCGCAACCTGAACGATCCACAACTCTCGAATGCACCCGTCATTCCGACGGATCGCGTGGGTCTGGATCGGCTTCCCGAAGAAGACACGCCGATCGAAGATCTCGTGCGCCAAGCCTATGCCAACAATCCCCAGATTGAGCAGGCTACGTTGAACATGAAGAATAACGAGATTACGATTAAGGCCTTCAAGAATAATTTGTTGCCGACTGTAGATGCGTATGCTTTCTATGGCGGATCGGCGCTGGGCGGATCGCAGAATCCAAATCTCAATTGTGATCAGGCTGGTCCTGGAGTTTGCCCTGTTGCTTCCGTTGGGTATCGAGATGTGTTCTCGAACGCTTTCAACAACTCTTTTCCAGATAAAGGGGCTGGCGTCAACATTAGCATTCCGTTGCGCAACCGCATCGCGCAGGCGGACCAGGCGCGGTCGCAGATGGAGTATCGTCAGTCGCAGATGCGGCTGCAACAGCTCTACACGCAGACCCGCATCAATGTGATCAACGGTCAATATGCTTTGACCAACGACCGTGCCCAGGTGCAAGCCGCGCAGGCTGCGCGGGATTTTGCATTGCAGAGCCTCGATGCCGAACAGAAGAAGTACAAACTGGGAGCGTCCACAACCGCATTGGTTCTTCAGCAGCAGAGGAACCTGGCAGTTGCCGACAACAACCTGATCTCGGCAACAGCGCTCTACGCAAAGGATCGTGTGGCGCTTGGACAGCTTCTCTCCACTCTCCTGGACAAGTACAACATCAACATCGTGGATGCGGCGACCGGGAATATCTCCCACCCGCTGGCGATTCCAGGACTTACCCCACCAAAAGCGCCGGAGACGCCGAAGCCTATCTCGGCAACTCCATCCGCTCCTCCGCAGTAAGCTGAGAGCTATACCTGTAAAGAGCCCGGACAATGTCCGGGCTCTTTTGTTTGCGTGTGAGGGCAGTAGCTTCGAATAAGGTGAATAACGCTGCTGCACTACACTGGAAGTATGAGTGAAGGACACAAGACCGCATCGGAAAACGGCCTCGCAAACGCAGCATCAGCCTATCTGCGATCTGCAATACATCAGCCAGTGAAGTGGCACGAGTGGGGCGAGGAGGCATTTGCGCGTGCCCGCGCAGAGGATAAGCCCGTCCTACTGGATATTGGCGCCGTGTGGTGTCACTGGTGCCATGTCATGGACCGTGAGTCCTACGAAAATCCCGAGACGGCGAAGTTGATCAACGAACATTTTGTCGCGGTGAAGGTTGATCGTGACGAACGTCCTGACGTGGATACCCGTTATCAGGCTGCTGTCTCGGCCATCAGCGGACAGGGAGGATGGCCGCTGACAGCTTTTCTTACTCCTGATGGGAAGCCTTTCTTCGGTGGAACCTATTTCCCACCCGAGGATCGGCATGGTCGACCTGGACTCCCGCGCGTTCTGCTGACGATGGCGGAGGCCTTTCAACAGAAACGCGGCGAAGTAGACGACTCAGCGGGCAGTGTAATGGCTGCGATTGAACATAATGAGTCATTTATGGGACGCTCCGGCAATCCCGGGCCAGAGTTGGTTAGCAAGCTTATCGAGTCAGCGTTGAAGCAATTCGACGCGCGATCCGGAGGCTTCGGTTCGCAGCCGAAGTTTCCCCACTCGGGTGCTATCGACCTACTGCTCGACGTAGCTTCGCGAGCCTCGTCGCTCGCAGCACCCGCGACAGCCGACCAAGCTAAGACAGCGGCACTGGTAACCCTCGAAAAAATGTCTCGGGGAGGAATCTACGATCATCTCGCAGGCGGATTTCATCGCTATTCCGTGGATGACCACTGGGTCGTGCCTCACTTTGAAAAAATGGCATATGACAACAGCGAGTTGTTGAAGAACTACGTTCATGCCTTTCAAAGCTTTGCAGAGCCGCAGTGCGCGCGGGTAGCGAATGAGATCGTTCGTTGGATGGATGAGTGGCTCAGTGACCGTGAGCGAGGAGGATTTTATTCGTCCCAGGACGCCGATTTCTCGCTGGACGATGACGGAGACTACTTTACCTGGACGCAGGACGAAGCAGAGGAAGTTCTAACCCCCGAAGAATTTGTGATGGCCGGGACGTTTTACGATATCGGCGAGATCGGGGACATGCACCATAACCCGGCCAAGAATGTGCTGCATATTCGTAAGCCGTTTGAAAGTATCGCGATGGCCAACGGCATTGCTTTCGATGTGGCGAAGGATCTGCTGGCTTCCGCAAAGAAGAAGATGTATGCAGCGCGCCTGAAGCGGCCGACACCATACATCGACAAGACGATGTATGGTGGCTGGAATGGCATGTGCATCTCCGCTTATCTTGAAGCGGGGCGAATCCTGGACATGCCCGACGTCCTGGACTTTGCTCTGAAATCTCTGGACCGCGTTCTTTCCGCCGCGTGGGATCCGGCTCAGGGAATGGCGCACGTCGTGTCCTATGGTGAGGGGATGGCCCGCCAGCGGGTCGCGGGCACTCTTGAGGATTATGCCTTCATAGGTAACGCAGCACTCGACGCCTGGGAAGCGACCGGAGAATTACGTTATTACGATGCAGCACAAGCCATCGCTGAAGCGCTTGTTGCCCGCTTTTACGACAACGTAGGTGGAGGCTTCTTCGACACAGAACCGGCTGGTGATGGCAAGGAAAAGCTGGGAGCGTTGACTGTTCGCAGGAAGCCCCTGCAGGATTCTCCGACGCCAGCTGGAAATTCAGTTGCAGCAACCCTGCTGCTTCGCCTTGAGGCCCTTAGCGGTCGTGATGATTACGCCGCCAAGGCTCTGGAGACTCTGGAGACCTTTGCGGGAATCGTAGAACATTTCGGCCTCTATGCTGCCAGCTACGGCCTCGCATTACAGCGCATGGTGAAGGCTCCTGTACAGGTCTGTGTCATTGGCGATGATGCACAGGCTGGCCAGCTTGAGACAGTTGCGCTGGCCCGTTACGCAGTCAACAAGAGCGTAATTCGGCTGCGAAAAGAACAGCTCAGTGCTTTACCTCCCGCACTGGCGGAAACGCTTCCACATCTTCCGGGCTTGAAGGATGCCGCCGCCGGTAGCATCGCCGTCGTCTGCACGGGAAAAGGATGCCTGCCTCCCGTAGGGACAACAGACGAGTTGGTCGATGCGCTCAATCAAACTTTGTAGGCTGTAGAAGGTGGACGAGTCGAAACGATCGTCCACTTCAGGCGGCCATCACGAAGGTTTGGGCTATCCGCCAAGGGTGGGTGCTGCAGGGGGAGCCGTCGGATCAGCTTTCTGCTGCATCACCAGCATGTTTGACGAGATACCGAGAGGAACCCCCTCTTTCTCGAAAGCTAAAATAATTCGTCGGCGAAGTTCACGCAACACACCGTCACGCTGGTTTGCGCGGACCCGAATGTTGACTGGATAAATGACTTCACGACCTCGGATCTCATTAACTCCGACAATCTCCGGGTCGGAGATGACTACATCCTTGAAGGCAGGATCTTGGCGAACCTCATCTGCTAGCTTACGGAGAATCTCCATGACGCGATCAGGGTTGGCGCTGGCATCAACCGAAACCGGAAGCTGAGCGACGGAGAAGTCACGCGACTGGTTGGAGACGGTCGCGATCTGACTGTTAGGAATGACGTACAGGGTGCCATCGCCATCACGTAGACGGGTACTGCGCAATGAGAGGTCTTCAACCGTACCTTTTAGCCCTGCGATGGATACGACCTCACCGACGTTATATTGGTCCTCAAGCAGGATGAAGATGCCGTTTAGCATGTCCTTGAAGATCGATTGTGCTCCAAGACCGATGCCTACACCGAGGATTCCCGCAGAGGCCAGAAGTGGCTCGTAGGGGATGCCAAAGATGGTCAGGACCTGCAGAAAGGCAAGAAAACCGATGATCCCATAGGAGGTTGCGCGCAGGAGAGACGCCACGGTCCGCATTTGTGCGGCCCGATGGAAGTTGCCAACCTGCTGACTGGCCCTCACCTGGAGCCGTTTCACGAAAAATCGGACGATCCGCAGCAAGACAATTACGATAACGAGAACTGCGATAAGCTTCGGTGCCTTGTCACGAATAAAGACGACGATGTACTGATGCCAGTCATGGGTGGAGACATAGGAAAGGCGTTCTTCCTGAGGTATTCCTTGCAGGGTCACGGCCAGATGGAGCATGATACTGGCATCCTCGCTTTCGCGCTGGGTTCTTCCTCCAGCATGCAGGAACTCTCGGGCTGAATGCAATGCGCCAAAGCGAGAAAGGAGGCCACACATGAAAGGACTCCGGTTGACGAGCCTATGGCTTTTCCTGGCGATGGGAGCTTCATTCGTAATTGGTCAGGGTCAACGCCAAGGCAACTCTCTGCCCCCAATTCAGGCGCCTTCTTCTCAGAGATCGAATTTTCCTCCGATAGGGGGAATGGGACCGATGAATGCCGGCGATCCCTCGGGAACCCCGGACATTCTTAGCTCTCGTGTCGCTGAGCAGCAGGCCCGCTCCCGAAATAGTGAACGGCAGAAACGTCTGGAATTGGATACGGATAAGCTGGTGGGCCTGGTGAACGATCTCAGGCAACAGGTTGAAGACGAGAAAAAACTTTCCCCAGCGGATTTAAGCAAACGTGCTGAAGAGATCGAGAAGCTGGCAAGAAGCGTCAAAGACCGCATGAAAGGCTAACCTGAGCTCAGGGGTGGAAGTCTGCAGCCACGTTTACCTGAGGAAAGGGGAGGGTGGAAGTTCCTGGCGTCGCAGTGGATCGGAGTGTATCAATAATTGTAGAGGCACTCCAGTCTGGATGCGCCGCGCGCAGCAAAGCAGCAGCACCGGCTACCAGAGGGGCAGAGGCACTGGTTCCGATAGCCTGAACATAGGCCATATGGCCAAGGTTGAAGCAGCCGAAACTGTGTGACGTATCCGAGGGCAATCCGGACGCAGTGCCGGGAAGCCCGGAGCTGCAGGCCCCGCGGACCCATCCGCTGACATCCATATCGCCCCCGAGGGATAGCTTCCGCCCGGTGCGGCGACGGCATCGAGAGCGGATCCATAGTTGCTGTAGTATGCGAGGGATGACGGCCCGGCGACACAGACAGATCCGACGTTGACATTTTCACTGCAGGCAGGATTTGTCGAGGCAACTACTGCAAGCACGCCGCGGGACTGGGCGGGAATTTCGATATATCGCGAATTGGCGAGATTGGTCGCATCGTTTCCAGCCGCCGCCACAAGCACGGTTCCTGCCTGAGCGGCGGCATACGTGATACGGTCGAAGACCGTCTTCGTTCCAGCTCCATCTCCTGTTGAAAGGTCAATCATGGTGCCGAGCGACATGGAGACAACGTCGGCATGGTTCGCGATAGCATCATCCATTCCCTGGATTACCCAGCTCAGTAAACCGCTTGCCTCTCCGGCATTGCAACGAGCCACATCGCTGGCGCCGCTTGCAGCTGGCATGCGTTCCAGAACCTTGATACTTATCAGCGTTGCCGCTGGAGCGACGCCCACCGTCCTGCCCGTTGAAGGACCAAGCGCACCGGCTGCAAGCGAAGCAGTCCATGTTCCATGCCCATCCTGATCCTGCGGTGAGCCATCGTCGCATACGCTCGGCAGCTCGACAGGATTGACTTCGGAGAGGTTGAGTGCGAGATTTGGGGCAATATCAGGATGCGAAGCGTCAACGCCGCTATCCAGAATCGCGATCCGGACGCCTTTTCCTTTCGTGATATCCCACGGACCATGATTCGGGCCTCCCGGAATGTCGGCGCCATAGCCTCCCACCTGGCGAACCGCCCATCCTTGCGGAGAGTTGTAGTAGTTGTCAAAAGTCGCCGTCCCTACCGTAACGGAGAAAACCGGACGAGTGACCGGCCTCACTTGAAGGTGATGCGCGGTTACGACCCGGTCATGCAGGACATATTCCACATCGGGCTGTGCCGCCAACTGCCGCATGGCAGCCTGATCCTCTTCTGCAGCACCCTGAGTGGAAGGACCCGAGAGCCTCGAAAAGACGGTGCGCTGAAGCGTTTCACCCGCGGCGATTCCAAAACGAGGATGCCGCTGCACCATGTGCGCACCGACAGCCTGCGCGCGGGCACCTGCGTCGGCCGGAATCCTGCCGTCCCGATACACAACAAGATACCGATTTGGAATTACATTGCCTCCGTCATGAGTCAGCGATGACTGCGCATCAAGCCTCGATCTTGTCCAGACCAGAGCGCAAAGGAGGAAACGGGAAAGCAGGGAAGAGCACACAGCGACACCTCAAATCCATGGACTGATCTCCAGATCGGCGGAAAAAGAAAATTGCCGTAGCCAAGCCCGGCGAATGTGCTATTACTTTGGTTTATCAAGCAGGGTCTGGTCTAAAGATTGCATCCGACCTCACATTGACCCTGTTTGGGCCCACATGCTCTAATTGGCCGCTCTGCGGAGCAAACCCAGGAAAGTCCGCTGACTATGTAGTTTGCTGATTCAAGGAGACCTTTGCATGCATGTAGTAAGCCTTTTGGCTATGGCGTTTCAAGAGCAGGTTCCTTACACGCCTGCGACGGGAGATGGAAGTGATGGACGGTTTTGGCTCTGGATTGCGCTTTCGGTAGGAGTTCTGGCGCTGGTTGCAGCCCTGGCTCTGGCCCGCACGGTGATCGCCGCCGATACGGGAACGGCGGATATGCAGGTCATTTCCAACGCGATTCGAGAAGGTGCGGAGGCTTTTCTCAAACGCCAGTACCGTACGATCGGCGTCATCGCGATCGTAATTGCCGTGGTGCTTTTTATAGGCTTTCACATGTCGGACCGTACCTCGCCCTATGCCTTGAAGATGGTGCTCAGCTTCCTTACAGGAGCGATCTGCTCGGCGCTGGCGGGATACACCGGCATGTACTGCTCCATCCGGGCGAACATTCGCACCGCCTCCGCTGCCAGGAGCAGCCTGAACCAGGCGCTGCAGATGGCTCTGCGTGGCGGGGCCGTGACTGGGTTGGTCGTGGTGGCGCTCTCCCTGCTCGGCATCGGCGTGCTGTTTCTTCTTTTCGGCGGCCTTGAGAATCCAAGGGCTGTGCCGTATCAGCTCGTAGGCTTCGGCTTCGGGGCATCGTTGGTGGCGCTCTTCGCTCAGCTTGGAGGAGGCATCTATACCAAGGCAGCCGACGTGGGTGCGGACCTGGTAGGCAAGGTCGAAGCAGGAATCCCCGAAGATGATCCCCGCAACCCCGCGGTCATTGCCGACCTCGTCGGAGACAATGTGGGCGACTGCGCCGGTCGTGGGGCCGATATCTTCGAATCGACCGCCGCGGAAAATGTAGGCGCGATGGTCCTGGGCGCGGCCTTGTATCCGGTCTTCGGCATCAAGGGAATCCTGTTTCCTCTCATTGTCCATGCGATCAATCTGATCGCCAGTATTGCCGGCGTCTTCGTCGTGAAATGCAACGAGCAGGAAGATCCCATGCACGCACTCAATCGAGGCTTCTATCTCACCTCGGGGCTGGCGCTGCTCGGGTTTGCCGGCGCCGTCTATACCATGCTGAACGGCCCTGCGGTACAGCCAATCTGGTTCCTCGGCTGCGGCATCATAGGTCTGTCGACGGCATTCCTTTTCGTATGGATCACGGAGTACTACACGGAGTCCGTGTACCGTCCTGTGAAATCCATTGCCGAGGCTTCACTGACCGGACCGGCAACGAACATCATCAGCGGCCTGGCCGTTGGTATGGAGACCCCAGCCCTGCCCGTCATCGTCATCTCTGCGGCGCTTCTGTTGAGCTACTACTTCGGCGTGCGCGGCCTCGCTGGAGTCGTTGGCATCAGCGAATACGAAAAAGGCATCTATGGTACAGCTATCGCTACGATGGGCATGTTGAGCTGTGCTGCCTATATTCTGGCGATGGATACCTTCGGCCCGATCACTGACAATGCCGGTGGCATCATCGAAATGTCGCATCAGCCGCACGAAATTCGTGAGCGTACCGACAAATTAGACTCCGCTGGCAACACCACCAAGGCGCTTACCAAGGGATATGCCATCGGCTCTGCTTCGTTGGCAGCGTTTCTCCTATTCTCTGCTTATCTTGAAGAGATCAAAACGATCGTCTCTGATAAGGTCTTGAGCGCTGGCGGATATATGCCTGCGGGATGGAGCTTCACCAATATCAATCTCGCTCAGGTTCCGGTCTTCGTCGGCGCATTGCTGGGCGCGATGCTGACCTATCTCTTCAGCTCCCTCGCGATCAAGGCGGTCGGTCGAACGGCGCAGATGGTCGTTCAGGACGTAAGGGCGCAGTTCCAGGAAAATCCCGGAATTATGGCGGGAACCTCCAAGCCGGACTATGGCCGTTGCGTCAGCATCGTGACCGGAGCCGCATTGCGCGAGATGGTCGTTCCAGGCTTGTTGGCGGTTGGACTACCCGTTGCGGTTGGTCTTATCTTCCGTCACTTCAGCCCAAGCTATCATGCAAATACGACCGCCTATGCGCCAGGAACGATTCTCCCGGTTCCGGCGATCGCGGGACATATCGTCAACCTCGCTGGAGCGGAAGCCGTTGCCGGATTGCTTATGGTCGGAACCATCTCCGGAGTTCTGTTGGCTATGCTGATGAACAACGGCGGCGGCGCCTGGGACAATGCAAAGAAGTTCATTGAGACGGGACAGTATGGCGGCAAGAAGAGCGAGGCCCACAAGGCTGCGGTCGTCGGCGATACTGTGGGCGACCCTTTCAAGGACACCGCAGGGCCAAGTTTGCATGTACTCATCAAGCTGCTCGCAACGATTACCCTGGTGCTCGCCCCACTCTTTGTTTAAACGTGTGCCGCTGTAAAGGGAGCTGGCGAAATCCGGCTCCCTTTAAGCCATTCACTCCGCCAATCAGCGACAGCATCACAGATTCTGTATACCGTCTCGCGTTTAAGGAATGCAGATGAATGGTGTTGACATGATGGGGCGGAATTCGCTTGTTGCTGTGCATGCGTCGCGAGTCAATCCCTTTCCATAACCGGTACAATCTTCTTCGGGGGCGTGAAGTTCTCGTCCGCCCAGGATAAAGCTATGGTTCGACAATCGGGAAGTGGAGTTGCGGAGAGAAAGAAAGCCGCCGGCATGCTAAGCGGGACCTCGCTTACTCGCGAGCAGTTGGTTGAGTTTTACCGGCTGATGTATCTCTCGCGACGAACAGATGATCGCGAGATCGTGCTCAAGCGGCAACAAAAGATTTTCTTCCAGATATCCTGTGCGGGGCATGAAGCCTTGCTGGTGGCAGCAGGCATCGCGATGCGCCCAGGGTACGACTGGTTCTTCCCGTACTATCGCGACCGTGCAATCTGCCTCGCCCTTGGCAATACCGTTGAAGACCAACTGTTGCAGGCCATCGGAGCTGCCGATGATCCGGCAAGCGGAGGCCGTCAGATGCCTTCACATTGGTCGAGCCCAAAGCTGCATATTGTTAGCCCGTCTTCCTCAACCGCGACACAGTGCCTGCACGCTGTAGGGTGCGCTGAAGCAGGGCAATATCTCTCCAAACACCCTGAGGCGGCAAAGAAGCATGAGGGAGACTACCGCGAATTCAAAGACGTGGTCTTTCAGGGAGACGAGGTCACTTACGTTTCAATCGGTGAGGGAGCTACCAGCCAGGGAGAGTTTTGGGAGGCCCTGAATACCGCGAGCAACGGCAAGCTTCCGGTGCTCTTTGTGGTGGAAGATAACGGCTATGCCATTTCAACTCCGGTAGAGGCGAATACTCCCGGAGGAAATATCTCGCACCTGGTGGCAAACTTTCCTAACTTCCACTTCGCCGAGATCGACGGTACCGATGCGATCGCAAGCTACAACGCGATGGTAGAAGCGGTGGCGTACTGCCGGGCAGGCAAAGGGCCAGCACTCGTCCATGGACACGTCATTCGACCCTATTCGCACTCTCTCAGTGACGATGAGCGGCTTTATCGTACCGTTGCCGAGCTCGAGGCCGATGCGCTGCGGGACCCCATTTCGCGTCTGCAGATGTGGCTTCTTCGCGAAGGGGTTCTTGACGCCGACGCAATCAATCGTCTGGAGCGACAGGTCGATGAAGATGTGCAACGCGCAGCTGACAAGGCCATGATGGCCACGCTGCCCACGCCCGATACGATCCTGCGGCACGTCTACTCGGAACACCTCACCCCGATGGATGCGAAGTTCAATCGTCAACCGGAGAAGACGGCCGAACAGAGCGAGCGCACGATGGCCGACCTCATCAATATCTGCCTGAAAGACGAGATGCGTCGTGACAGCAGAATTGTCGTCTTTGGAGAGGATGTGGCCGATGCTACCCGGGATCAGCCACTGCGCGAAGGCAAGCTGAAAGGAAAAGGCGGCGTCTTCAAGCTGACCTCGGGGCTGCAACTGGAGTTCGGGAACGATCGTGTGTGGAACTCGCCATTGGCCGAGGCCAACATTGTGGGCCGCGCTATAGGCATGGCAGTGCGTGGGCTTAAACCCGTCGTCGAAATTCAATTCTTCGACTACATCTGGCCGGCGATGCATCAGATGCGCAATGAGCTCGCCGTCCTGCGCTGGAGATCGAATGACGGCTTCAGCTGCCCGCTGGTAATACGCGTGCCGATAGGGGGGTACCTCACTGGGGGCTCCATCTATCATTCTCAGTCCGGGGAGAGCATCTTTACCCACACGCCGGGCGTGCGGATCGTCATGCCTTCCAACGCGCTCGATGCTCTGGGACTGCTGCGCACCGCGATCCGATGCGACGATCCCGTGCTCTTTCTGGAGCACAAACGTCTTTATCGCGAGACCTTCGGCAGAGCCGTATATCCCGGTCCGGAATATGCGATTCCATTCGGCAAGGCCAATATCGTGCGCCCGGGAAAGGATCTCACGCTCATTACCTATGGCGCCGTGGTTCCGCGAGCCTTGCAGGCGGCGCAGAAGATTCATCGCGACAAGGGCATCGATGTGGAACTCATAGACCTGCGCAGTCTGGCACCCTATGACTGGGAGACGATCGCCGAGAGCGTGAGAAAGACCAACCGCGTGATTGTTGCTCACGAGGACATGATGAGCTGGGGTTATGGGGCCGAGATCGCCGCGCGCATCGCCGACGAGCTCTTCCATGATCTCGACGCGCCAGTGCGACGTGTGGCCGCAATGGATACCTTCGTCGCCTATCAGCCTCTGCTCGAGGATGTCATTCTGCCGCAGTCGCAGGACCTGTACGAGGCCATTGAGAATCTCGCAGCGTTTTAGGGAGCATTCGAGCGAAGCCCGAACCGCGATCTCACAGGGGCGAAACTTCCTTACCCAAACTGAGTTCTTAAGGAAGAAAGCTGGATGATTCAGGCGACCGATGACTTCAGGCGGCATCTGAGGAGATAACCCATGGCCCAGCCACCCGTCACGAGAAGAGGCTTCATGAAGGGCGGCGCTTTGGCGCTGGTTGGAACCTCAGCGATCCCTGGCTTCCTAGCTCGCAGTGTCATGGCAGAGATAACGACCGCTGCGGTAAGCAACAAAAAGTTGGTCGTGCTGTTCCAGCGTGGTGCGGCCGATGGGCTGAACATCGTCGTTCCCTACCGCGAGAAAAACTATTACGCCATGCGGCCCTCTATCGCCATTCGACCGGAAGAGGTTCTGGATCTCGACGGCTTTTTCGGTCTGCACCCCGCTATGGCTTCACTGAAGCCTCTGTACGATCAGGGGCATTTGGCCATCGTCCACGCAGCTGGATCGCCCGATATGACCCGCTCGCACTTCGACGCTCAAGACTACATGGAGAGCGGAACGCCGGGCGTGAAGGTCACCTCGGATGGCTGGCTTAATCGGGCTCTGCAGGCAGAGCCGCGATCCGTGACCTCCTCGCCCTTCCGTGCCGTAGCTCTTGGCTCCCAGGTCCCCCGTACCCTTGAGGGCAAGATTCCCGCCATCGCCGTGAACAATCTTAAAGACTTTGCAGTTGCTGGACGCGGCCCTCAGGCTTCGCCGATCAGCAATGCCTTCCAGGCGATGTATGACTCCAGTTCGGACTCCATACTGCACGGGACCGGACAGGAGACCTTCGAGGCTGTCAAGATGCTGCGGTCCGCCGATCCGGCAAGGTACACCCCTGCAGCGGGAGTGCTCTATCCCAACACCCAATTCGGAAACAGTCTCAGGCAGGTAGCTCAGCTTCTGAAGGCGAATCTTGGGGTCGAGGCCGCGTTTGCCGATATCGACGGATGGGATACGCACCAAAACCAAGGCAACAGCCGCGGCCAACTTGCGAATCGACTGCAGGAATTTTCCAATTCCATCGCGGCCTTCTGGCAGGACATGGGTAACGATGCAGGTAGTATCACTCTAGTTACCATGTCGGAGTTCGGCCGCACCGCTCGTCAGAATGGAACTGGGGGTACAGATCACGGTCATGCCAATGTAATGTTCGTTCTGGGGGGAGATGTCAGGGGCGGTAAGGTGTATGGCAAATGGCCCGGCCTGCAAAACGAACAGTTGAATGAAGGTCGGGATCTTGCTGTAACGACAGATTTTAGAAGTATCCTCGGAGAGGCCGCATCTCGCACGCTCGGCTGCAGAAATCTCGATTTGGTCTTCCCAGGCGAATCTCTTGCCAAGGCCAATTTTCTGGGAATTCTCGCCTGAAGCCGAGCTGTCAGAGATTTACGTAAATTCTATTTTTAGAATAATGATTTATCTCATCTTCAAAAAAATGTAAGAAACCCACACAACTTTTCATGGCTCTTGGCGTCTTAATGGATGTAACAAGAAAGCGCCGAGGCTAGCGGTTCCCACAGTTTCGGCTTCACCTATCCGCAATACAAGCTCCCTACCAAATGTAAGGCCTCCAGTGTATCGGAGGCCTTCTCGCCTTTATGACTCAGTTATTTAACTGATTACGCAAATCCAAATTTTCGATCCAGGGCGCAAACCCCGGCCCCATAGAAAAAAAGCATAAGGGCAATAACCATCAGCGCCAGAGAATACTCCGAGCCAGCATAACCATGGTGACGGTTGACCATCGCCACCGCAATCAGCATATTGATCGCGATCAGAAACGCAGCAAACCTGGTAAATAGCCCCAGAAGAACAAGAATTCCTCCCACAAATTCAGTCAGGGCGGAGACGATCCCAAGCCAGTAGGGAAATCCCAGCGCGGCGACAAACCTGCTGTGGTGTTCGATCGCCGAAAAAGCATTGCCGCCGTGGAATCCTCCTGCTGGAATTACCTTGCTATAACCGTGATAGATCATCGCGGCTCCTAGGACGAGCCGGAGTAGAAACGCCCCCCAGGGCTGCAGATTGTTAAGTGTGTTGGACATCGCTTCCGCCTTCAAAGGATGATTTGAGCGTAGCGCAGCCAGGCTCGTGTCAGCGCGGCTTTGTGCCGGAGGGTGTCGGAGAAGGCACCGTCAGATACTGATCCAGAAATCGGGTGACAGCCTCATTGAAGGCTGGACCAGAGCTTGTCGCAAGCGAAACGATGATCTTCGGATCAGCCGCCGTACGAAAGGCCACTGGGTCAGAGCTTCCTGTCGCTGCAATCAGCAGCTTTGGCCTCTGAAGTTGCGATAGAGGTTTGGCGAGCGGGAAATCTTCATGGAAGAGAAGGCCGGAGGGCAGAAACCTGAAGCGTGTATCCCGCTCGATGACCTCGCGCAGATCGGTATACGGTCGATCGAGAATCACACCCGGAATCTCTGGGTGTTCGAGAGCCAGCCTCGCCGCCAGAGAGGCCCCAACGCCAATGCCATAAGGAAGGATCGCGGTGCCTGAAATTCCGCGGATGCTTGTGAGATAGCTCCATGCAGCCTCACCATCCTCCGTCATGCGTTGCTGGCTGGGGTGGACGTTGGCGCTCTGGCCATAACCTCGATAGTCGAAGGTAAAAACGTTGAGCCCAAGATTCTGGAGAGCGGCCTGCGTAGAAGCGAAGCTTGCCTGGGGTCCATCTCCTCCAGCGAAAAACAGGATAGTCAGGTTGTTGTAATGACTTCCGGAAGCTGCTGTGAGCCACTCGCCCATGAGCTGCGGCTGCGCCGAGACGTCAGGATCGAAGCGAATCAGATTCCTGCCCGCAGGTTCCTGGCTCGCCACCTTGACGGGATGAAGCACAATCTGCCACTGACCGCGATAGAAGAGGAAACACAGCGTCAGGTAGACGCAGACGATCGCTACGGCGAAGACGGCGGCGAATGCCTTGAGCAGCCAGGCTCCCTGCACATTTGCGGTGTGGTGTTGCTGCTGGTTTGGCATCGGCGGGTCTGTTACGAATTTAGCATCTCCTTCGGTCGGCTTCGGACCCGATAGCATGGAAGGAGCGGAGGAGATTTGAAGTGGCAAAGTGGGTCAAATTGTGCGGCATCGCTGAGGCTCCCCCACCCGGAGAGGTGGCAGAGGCCGAGGCTGAGGGGGTTGCCGTCTGCCTTATCAATTTAGGCGGCGAATTATCTGCCCTGGATAACTGGTGCCCTCACCGCCGCGGGCCGCTGGGGCAGGGATGGCTGGAGAGGGACTGTGTTGTCTGTCCGTGGCACTCGTGGACCTTTCACGTGAAGACCGGTGAAGCGGAATTTCCTCCGAATGAGAAGGTCGAGGTCTTTCCTTTGCGCGTCGAAGACGACGACGTTCTGATCGATATCGAATAGCGTCTCGTCCAACCTGCCCAGACACCTTCCGTGTCGATCAACTCTTGTTATCCTTGCAGCAGCAATGGCCAATAAACCGATCGTCCTTACTATCCTCGACGGGTGGGGTTACCGTCCCGATACTCATGGCAATGCCATCGCGCTTGCGCGCAAGCCTGTCTACAACCGCCTTGTCGAAGAGTTTCCCAGCACCCTCATCCACGCCAGCGACCACTTTGTCGGTCTTCCGGACGGCCAGATGGGCAACTCCGAGGTCGGCCATCTCAATCTCGGCGCAGGTCGTGTCGTCCGCATGGACATTACCCGCATCGACGAAGCGATCGCGGACGGCAGCTTCTTTAAAGATCCCACGCTCGTCGGCGCCGTCACGCTGGCCGCACAGGACAACCGCGCGCTCCACCTCCTGGGTCTAGTCTCTGACGGTGGCGTCCACTCGCAGCTGCGCCATCTCTACGCGCTTCTGCGTTTGGCTGCCCGGCACAAGCTTACCCGCGTCTACATCCATGCCTTCATGGATGGCCGCGACACCATGCCCACCAGCGGTATCGGTTATCTCGAGGCACTGGAACAGCAGATTCGTGAGATCGGTGTCGGCCAGATCGCCTCGGTCTCCGGACGCTACTTTGCGATGGACCGAGACCTGCGCTGGGAGAAGGAGCGTCAGGCCTTCGACGCGATGGTCACCGGCACGCCGCAGGGAGGAACCTATACCGATCCTCTGGCCCATGTCCGCGAACTCTACAACAACGAAATTACCGACGAGTTCATTCCGCCTTTCACTGTCATCGACCAGCATGGAGCTCCCGTCGGCCCCATCTGCTCCAACGATGTGTGTATCTGTTTCAACTACCGTGCCGACCGTGTCCGCCAGATTACACGCGTCCTGGGGCGCAACTGCGATGTTCCCGGTGGTCTGACTGTAAACAACGCTCTCGATCTTCCCAATGCCGCCGAGCTCGACCTCGAGATTCCGCGCACCGAGGTTCCATCGAACATTCACTACGTGTGCATGACGCGGTACGACAAAAACTTCACGGTTCCTGTCGTCATCCCGCCCGAGTCGATGGATAACCTCCTGGCCAACGTCATGGCTGACGCCAATCTGCGCAACCTGCGGGTCGCCGAGACGGAGAAGTACGCGCACGTGACCTATTTCTTCAACGGCGGCATCGAGAAGCCGTTTCCCGGCGAAGACCGCGTCCTGATCCCATCCCAGAAGGTGGCGACCTACGATCTCGCTCCTGAGATGTCAGCGGCGGGAATCGCCGACGCTGTCGTGAAGGCCGTCAACGACACTGCCTTCGATGTCATCATCGTCAACTTCGCCAACGCCGACATGGTCGGGCATTCGGGAAGAATCGAGCCCACCGTTCGCGCCGTCGAAACCATCGATACCGAGTTGGGCCGTGTCTACCAGGCCGTCAAGCAACGCGGTGGGGCATTGCTGGTCACGGCGGATCACGGCAACGCCGAGCTTCTCATCGACCCGGTTACAGGCGGTCCGCACACCGCTCACACCACCAACCCGGTTCCGTTCATCCTGGTCACGGACGAGCGCGACACCAGCCATCATGCCATTCTTCGACCGGGAGGAAGCCTGCGCGACATCTCGCCGACGATCCTGAAGCTGCTCGGCCTGAAGAAGCCGCACGAGATGACGGGAGACGACCTGCAGAACGGCTAATTTTTTTCCCGGATTATGCTGGCTCCCTCAGATTTTGAGGTGGGGTGATTCGCTGTTGACCAACCCTCCCCCCTGCGGGTTTGGTGCAAAGTCTTCATGGGAAAAGGCTTAGCCTTGGACTTAGATCGTAAAGTATTCATGAAAAGAGGGTTGCAGGTAAAGTATTGATAATAATACTGCTAGATGGGGTTCTTTGCAGGTTCTCTCATTTCGCTCCAATGAAATTAGCTGCGACCCGAACAAAATACAGGGATTCCTCGACTCCGCTGCGCTCCGCTCGGAATGACGGATATTTTTTGTGGGCGGTTATTTTCGTAGACCGATACTTGCAGACAGATATTTGTAAGAAAGTAATGGTTAAAAACAAAGAGCCCGGATAGGATCCGGGCTCTTCTTGCGTTCTCTCTTTAGTATATCGAAAGCGCATAAACTCTTATGCAAGTGTATATGCTTTATTATGTTCTACTTACGTAGATATGAGCTTGACAGCTCTGTTTAGCTCAGAAGTTTGACCACACCGTCAGGTGTCTTAGTAAATCCATGAATTACCCGGCCTGTGTGGTCCAGGTGCAACAGAGTCAGCTTATCCGGAGCGATCTGAAGATGGCTGAAGCCGTAGACCTTTGCCGCATAAGGACCACGCTGGGCCTCTTCGATCTTCAGGGTGTAGAGATCCGCTCCTCCGCCGCCGGATAACACAAACGAGGTCGGGTGCCCTTCGAACTCCAGGTGCTGCATGTCGTGATCGTGACCGGCGA
Organism: Edaphobacter sp. FHG110511_03; assembly: GCF_059115365.1. NCBI lineage: Bacteria > Pseudomonadati > Acidobacteriota > Terriglobia > Terriglobales > Acidobacteriaceae > Edaphobacter > Edaphobacter sp. FHG110511_03. The sequence continues at coordinate 285,923 of NZ_JBZYWL010000006.1, forward strand.
AGTAGAGGTGCGCCTTGTGCTGCCGCAACAGCGGCTCCCAATCGGCAAGGAGCACTTTATGATCGCCGTGCGGGCCGTTGGAATAGATCGGGTGATGGGCTATCACGATGAGATAAGGCGTATGCCGAGGCTTCTCGAGCTCAGCTTTCAGCCAGCTAAGCTGCTCGGCCTGTTCCTCCGGCGTGAGCGTGAAGTTCACACCTGAGGCCTGCGGACCTTTCGGGTGGGGCATGTTGCTGTCGAGTGCGATCACCGTCACCAGAGGCTGTGCGGAAGGGAATTCGAAGCTGTACCAGCGCGAGGGCATGATCCAGCGGGTTCCGTCTTTTTTCGCGTAGGCAAGCTCAGCGTCAACCTTGCTTTCCGGCATACGCTGATAGTCGTGATTTCCCAGCACGGCATAGGCGGGGCAATCGAAGTCCGCCTTCGGATACATGTCTTCGAACTGCGTCTTCCAGCGGGGAGAATCCACTCCGCCGGGAAGCTCACCGTACCAGTTGTCTCCCAGCATCAGCAGGGCATCCGGCTTTAGCCGATGCTCGCGGACATAGGCCTGCATCGCAGCGGCGACGGTCTTCTGTGCGGCGAAGTTTTCGTAGCCCCAGTCTCCGACCATGAGCCATTGCAGCCCTTCCGACTGTCCGTGAGGTTTGGCAAGCGAGGGGAGGGAACCAAGCCCCGCAAGCGCGCTGAAAGCAAAACTTTGACGAAGAAATCCACGACGACTAAGAGCCCCATTCATGGTGCGTTTATACCATCACGAGATGAAATTCGATTAAAACAGGCTGGTGCTGGAAGGCAGGGTTTCCTAATTCCAACGTTCTGCAAGGTCCGAGCGAAATACAGGGATTCCTCGGCTCGCTACGCTCGCTCGGAATGACGTTTTATTTTGGGCTAATTGCGGCTACGTGGGGAGGCTATTCCCAGAGGATGTTCTGCTAAATTTTGCGGAAGCAATTTCGTGAGGAAGCCAGCTGTCTAACCTCGCGCCAACATCCGAGAGTGCTAAAGTTCGCGGCGACCTTCGAGTGCGCGAGACATGGTGATCTCGTCGGCGTACTCAATGTCGCTGCCGGCGGGAACTCCTGTGGCTATCCGCGTTACCTTGACGCGAGTGTCGATGTGCCGGATCTCTTCGGCCAGATAGCGCGCTGTTGCCTCGCCCTCCGTTGTCGGCGAGGTTGCGAGAATCACCTCATCCACTGCGGAAAGCCGCGTCATCAGGTTTGCGATTCGAAGCTGCTCCGGCCCTACGCCTCCGATCGGGGACAGCGTTCCATGCAGCACGTGATATACGCCTGCGAAGCTTCGCGTCTTTTCGATGGTGGCGATATTCGTTGGTTCTTCCACCACGCAGACCAGCCTTTGATCGCGTACCGCACTGGTGCAGTAGCTGCACGGATCCACGTCCGTGATGTTGTTGCACACGGAGCACAATCGCAGCCGGGCCTTCAGTTCGCGAATCGCTCCCGCGAGCTTTTCCGCATCGTCCGCCGAGGAGCGCAGCACGTGGAACGCAAGCCGCTGCGCGCTTTTGGTGCCGATGCCCGGAAGCTTGCGAAGCTCGTCGATCAGCCGCGTCATCGGCTCGGCAAATCGCGCCACTAGCCCAGCCCCGGGAGGTTGAGCCCGCCCATCATGCCGGCTACGTTGGCCTTCATGGCTTCGTCGGCGCGGCGTCCGGCTTCATTGATCGCCGCGGCGATGAGGTCTTCCAGAAGCTCCAGATCGCTTCCTGCGCTTCCGACGGCGGAGGGTTCGATCTTTAACCGGAGAACCTCTTTTTTACCATTCATCCGCACGGAGACCACTCCGCCGCCGGTCGAGGCCTCAACGATCGTCTCGGCAAGCTTGCGCTCCATCTGCTCCTGCATCTGGCGCGCCTGTCCCATCATGTCTTTCATCTTTGCCAGGTCAGAGAAATCCATATCCAATCCTCGTAAGTTCTAGTCGTTGTCGCGCAGGTCGATCACATTGCGAATCTCGGCGTTGAACAGCCGCTGCGCCTGCTGCACGACAGGGTGGTCCATGGCCTTTGCCTGAGCGCTTCCGGTCTTTGCCGCCCTTGGCTTTTTGGAGGCCGCCGTCTTTGCCGCCCCCGGCAGCAGCACCAGCTTCCATTGAGCCGCACCGGCGCTTCTCAACGCGGCACGAACGATGCGATCAGCATCCGCGTTGATTACCATGGGAAGCATAGTCTTCGAGAGCTCGGTCTGCACGCGAAGCTCGTCGCCGGTGATGGTCCACTCCGCGTCGGCAAGTGCATCCGCTGCCGAACCCTGGCTTTTGGCTGCGCTCAGAGCTTCTATCGCAATGCGCTGCAGACCTTCTGCAGACTGCTGAGCATCCGTTGCTGGTTCTGATCGTTCTTCTGAACTTGTTACCGGTGAGGCCTCGGGTTCGAGCGTCGCAGTGGGAACCGCGCCCATCCCCAACAGTTCTGCGGCGACCTCGACTGCCGAAATTTCGGAGACAGGATCTGTCTCGACGATGGAAACCATCGGCGTGGAGGGTGGTGGTTGAGTCTGGACCAGAACCTCTGGTTGCGGGTTGACCTTTGGTGCTGGAGGAACAGGAGCCGGTTCGAAGCTCTTCCTACTATTGCTGGATGCGAAGGGAGAGAAGGCAGGCTTAGGAGGAGCCGCGGTCGCCGAGGCGGGAGCTGGCGAGGGCGTTGCGCGCGAGACCGGCGCTGTTGGCGTTGAGGGTGGCGTGGACGTCGAACGCGCGCGCGGAGGCGTTGATCCTGATGAGCCGCCCGTTACCGGAAACCGGCTCAAGAGCTCCTCTACGGGCAACAGCCGTTGCAGGTGGACCAGCTTCAGGAGGCCAAGCTCGAAGTGAAACCTCTGTTCCTGCCGATATCCCAGCTCGTCGAAGGTTCGCAGCATCACCTGAAGAAAGCGCGTCAACTCCTCCTCGGTGAAGAGTGCCGCAGAACGGCCTGCACGCTTCTGCTCATCGGCAGAGATCTGCAGAAGCTCCGTCGATCCTCCGTCCGCCTCTACACCGGCGATTTTCGCGATGACGCAGTTGCGTAGATAGCGCACGAACTGCCGAGCCAGTTGTGCCGGGCTGTTGCCCGCATCCAGCAGGTCGTTGGCTATCGTGATGACCTCGGCGCTGCGGTTGGCATCGATGGCTTCAAGGACGCGCTCGAAGACAGCGTTCGGAACCGTGCCCATCAGCTCCCGGATCTGGGAGGCGTCGAGCCGTGGCCGGCCATCTTCCACCGGAGCGCTGGCGATGGCCTGATCCATGATGGACAGGGCATCGCGCATGGACCCATCGCCTGCCTCGGCGAGAAGGGCCAGGGCGGCATCGTCGGCCTCCACCCCTTCGTGTGCGGCGATTCCCTTGATCTGCGCCAGAATATCGACCAGCTTCACGGCGTGAAAGCTGAAGTGCTGGCAGCGTGAGCGCACCGTCTGGGGAATGTCTTCCGGCTGAGTGGTCGCCATCATGAAGACGATGTGGTCCGGCGGCTCTTCGAGCGTCTTGAGCAGGGCATTGAAGGCGGCATCGGTAATCTGGTGCGCCTCATCGAGGATGTAAATCTTGTAACGATCGCGCGCGGGGCGGTATCTTGCCGCATCGCGCAGCTCGCGGATTTCATCGATGCCGCGATTGGTGGCGGCGTCGATCTCGATCACGTCAACGGCGTTGCCGGCGCGAATCTCCACGCAAGACTCGCAGACCTCGCAGGGCTCTGCGGTTGGCCGCTCGGCGCTGCCGATCGCATTGCGACAGTTCAGCGCCATCGCCAGAATGCGAGCGATGGTTGTCTTTCCGATTCCCCGGTGTCCGCTGAAGATATAGCCGTGAGCGATCCGGCCTTGCGTGAGCGCATTCATCAGCGTCACGGTTACGTGATCCTGCCCCGCGACATCGGCGAAGCGCTGCGGACGATACTTTCTTGCTAGAACCTGGTATGCCATAAACGCGGGCGGCGCTTAGCCGCATCTGGCTATTGTAGCGTCCGCGAGAGCTTCAAGCTTTTGCCGCGCGGCGAGCCTTACGCGCACGGCGTTTTACCTCGTCCTCGCTGAACATCGTTCCCCGGCACTTCGTCGACTTACAGTGGCAATCCGCGTCGTCGTCATCGCTGTCGTGCAGGTTATATTCGTAGGTCAGCTCCTCACCGGGAGCGATATCGCGAGTGGCGAGGATCCATATTTCATCGTCGATATGCTCGGTTTCGCAGTTCGGGTCGCAGGAGTGATTAATGAACATGGCCGTACCGAAGCCGTCGATCACGTTGCCGTTGCCGGTGCTGAACAGGTAGGTGATGAAACGGTCTTTGTAGCGCTCGTCCGCCTCATCCTTTCCGAAGCGCGGGCCGTCGTATTGAATGACCCTGGTGCCTTTAAGGATGGGCCGCGTCGTGTAGCAGCCCGCTGCATGGATAGAGGAAGAACGAATCATCAGGCCTGGGATCATTGAGAACTCATTGTGAATGTGTGGATTTTTGAGGCAGGGAACATCCATTTGGAGCGGCAAAAGCCTCTTCTTCCCAAGCCAGTCATGCTGAATATAACAAACTCTCGCACTCAGGCGTCAAACTCCCGAGACACGTAGTCTAATTAACGATGATGAGGCGTCTTTCGATTCGCGTCCTCCCGCTCATCGCTGTCTTCGCGATGACGGCGCTCGTGCGCGCTCAGACACCCCCACCTGCTCCATGTCCGCAAAAGACGGATAAGGCTTCGAGCAATTCCGATGGGAAATCTCAGCAGGGCAGCGATCCCTGCGCTCCTTCCACTGGAAAAGAGGCGCCTGCCGCGCAGCGTTTTCCGTTCCCGGGCGAGTCGGAGCCATCAAAGGCTCAGCCGCAGCAGAACACGCCCGATGCTCCTGCTCCGGGTGGAAAACAGCCTTCGGCAGCCGACAAGTTCCCCTTCCCGACCTCGGCTCCGCCAATGCCCGGCTCCGAACCCGACAACTCAGGCAGCAGCTCCGGTTCGTCCGGCAGCAGCTCTTCCAGTTCTGACGATCCTGCAAGTACACCGGCTGCGGACAAGCCGCCGATGAACGATAACGGGGACAGTCCTAAACCTTCGGCCCGCCGCCGTCTTCCCAAGGTAGAGAAGCTCCAAAGCGATGAAGACCGAGCCGCGGAAGACCTGAAGATCTCCAAGTTTTACGAGGATGCAGGCAATCTCAATGCTGCCTATCTCCGTGCTAAAGATGCGGTCAAGTCTCTGCCCTCTGACCCCGAGACGCACTTCGCCCTGGCCCATGTCGCGCAGAAGCTTGAGAAGCGCGACGAGGCGATCGCGGAGTACAACGCCTACCTGCAGTTGAATCCCGACGGTCTCAGGATCAAGCAGGCACACAAAGCCCTCTCCGAGCTCCAGCACTAGTCCGCAGTTCGATTACTGCAGGTGGCTGAACAGGTTGTCCTGTTGCAGTGCGGTGATTACGCTCAGCAACGCCTGGTACTGGGTCTGGCTCGACTTCAGCTCCGTCGCTACAGCTACAGGATCGGAGCCGACCAGCGCGCCCTGCTGCACCTTCAACTGCGCCTCCTGGGTCTGTGCATAGGTGCTCGTGGACTGGATCGTGCTCAGGGAGTTGTTCAGAAGACTGCGCTCCGTTGACACCGTACCGAGGGCATCGGTCAACGCAGAGCTGTCCGCTGAAATGCTTGCCGTGGGAGCTCCACTTGTAAGGTCTGACACCAGCTGATTCAAAACCCCGAGAACTCCTGAGCTGCCCGAGCCGAAGATCGACGAGCCCGGCAGGCTGATCTGGATCTTCTGGCCTCCCGGAGTCTCAATCGTTTGCACGTTACTATCGCCCTGGTAGCTGGCTGTAGAAGGCGTTGTCGTCGTATCCAGGCTGAAAGGCGTTGTTGTCCCTTGACTTCCGGCGAAGAGAAAGCTTCCCTGGTAGCTGGTGTTTGCCAGCGCCAGCACATTGTCGCGAATCGACGTGACCTGTTCCGCGATGGACTTCAGATTGGCATCGTTGAGCGTGCCGTTTGCCGCGCCGACGGCGAGCGAAATCGCCGAGGTCACTTGCGAAACAACTTCGCCCAGAGTTGAATCCACCATCTGCAGGCGCGACGAGACGCCCGAGGCGGTCTGCACGTAGGTGTCGATGGCTGCGATTTTGCCATCCAGCCGAAGGCTTTGGGTTGCAGCGGCCGGGTCGTCGGAGAGAGATCCCACGCGCAGGCCACTTGAAAGCTCCGCTGCAAGATCGTTCGAGTTCTTCATGGCGCTGTTGATTGCCAGCACAACGTTGTTGAAGTAGGTAGGATCTGCCCTCATGGTCTTCGCTCCCTCTGTCTTTCGCTTACGAGACGGACGTGGTTACGCCCAGGTTGATCGCGCTGGCCATCAGCTCATCGGTGATGGAAAAGATTTTGGCGGCGGCTTCATAGGCTCGCTGGTACTGGGTAAGATTTGACGCCTCTTCATCAAGCGATACGCCCGAAAGAGCATTGCGCTGGCTAGTCAGTTGAGACAGCGCAGCCTGCTGCACCGTGCTGTCCGACGACGCAGCGGATGCGGCACTTCCGATCTGCCCCAGCATATTCGTCAAGAAATTCAGCGGGGTCTGGCCTCCGACCGTTGCTCCATTTGCCAACCCGGCCAGCAGCAGGGCATTGCTGCTTCCCGTAGAGCCCTCGCCGACTGCCGCTGCTGCGATCGACTGTGGATCCGTCGTTGCCATCCCAATCAGAGCAGCAGCACCACTCGCGCTGCCCGGAAGCTGAAAGATGGCCGCGCCCGGATTTCCGTTTCCATCCAGTCCCTGCGCGTTTATCTGGTTGACCTGGGTTCCTATGTCATAGGCCAGCTTGTCCAGCGAGCTCTGGTACTGGGGCAGCAGTTGATCTCTTGCTTCGAGGGCACCGCCAAGGGCGCCACCCGTCAGCCCCGCCGTTACGTCCTTCGGCGGAATTCCCGCTGTGATATGGGTCGCACCAGATACCTGGGAGGTGCCTATCGCGTAAGACTGGCCACCGCTTACCAGCAATGCTCCATTCGTGGTGGTCAGGGTAATCTGGTTGTTCTCGATGGTGATCTGATCGAGACCGATGTACTGCGAAAGCTGCGCGATGGCCTGCTGCCTCTGGTCTTCGAGTACACCGGCGTCCCCATTCGGGCTGGTGCTTGAGATCTTCTGATTCAGCGTCGCAATAGTCGAGAGCAGGCCGTTCACATTGTCGACGTATCCCGAAACCTGCTTATCCAGATCCGACGAGACCCCGGCCATCTGATTCGATGCGGAGTTGAAGGCGCCGACCAGGTTGCTTGCAGCCGAGATCACTTTCTGGCGTGCGGCAGAATCCGACGGATTCGCTGTGAGCGACGATAGCGCGTTGTAGAAACCGTTCAGAGCCGTGCCGAGCGCTGTCGAACTGGCTGAGGTGGAGCTTGAACTGAGCCCGAAGATGCTCTGGACCTGGTTGAGAGCATCCCCCAGCGACTGGCTCTGCGCCTGTACCTGGATCTGTTGCTGCACTCTCTTCTCAAGAATGCGGTCGCGCTGCGAGGCTGCCGCCCCCACGCTCGCGCCCTGGCCTACGGTGACGTTGCCGATTGTGACGCTATCATTTTCCTGCCAGGTCGCAACCTCCCGCGTGTATCCGGGAGTGTTCTGGTTGGCAACGTTGTTCGAGGTAATGTTGAGCGCTGCCTGATTTGCCATCAGAGCCTGCTGCGCCAACGCCAGTGCCGAATTCAAGGTTCCCATCTTTACCGTTCCTTTCCAGCACACAACTTTCGACACACACCAACGTTATCTGTCCAAAGACACGCTTCCCCTGGCCCGGTCTTGAGAACCGAGCGCATCCAACCGTTGGTGAGCCTCTATCTCAAGAGGATCGCCATTCGTTTTCCATGAACTTCAGGGGCGGGACTTTCCAGATCCAGATTGCGACAGCGCCTGCGTCAATCGAGCAGCGACTGAATCAACTTGTCAGCGACCTGGGAGGACGAAACCTTATACGTTCCATCTGCGATTGATTTTTGCAGGGCTTCCACTTTTGAGGTACGGACATCGGATCCGCTGAGGGCCTGCGCAATTTTTTCACTCGCAGGACTGAGCTTCGTTTCGTCCGTATTCGTACGTGTTGCCGGCTTCGACTCTACCGCCTTTGCGCGGTCGACTACCGGGCGAATCTCCGAAGTCGATGTTGGGGCAACTGAATTCGAACTATGGTTCCAGTCACCAATTCCATTTGGGTAGCTCATTCTTCCTCCAACTGTACGAGTTCATCGGCAGCTCCGCCATAAACTTTAGTACTCTGCGCGATCATTATGCGTGCATTGGATCAGCTGAGACGGATTCGGTTTGACCATTCGTCCAAGAAGGCGATGAGTTCCTGCGGTGGCTTGAGCCAGATCTTTGCTTCGGTCTGACGATATTCATCACGCACCAGAATGGAAAGGCCCCGCTCCGAAAGCTTGCGGAATGCGTCCTCATCGGTAAGGTCATCCCCGAGAAACGCGACCGGTATAGTCTCGTCCAGCTCCTTCAGGACCGTGGCAACTGCGTCTCCCTTATCGGGGTGAGTGATGCGTAATTCGAGACCGCCCTCGAAGTGAAGGAGCTTGAGACCGGGATGCTCAGCGAGAGAGGACCAGCGGGTAAGAGTTTGCGAGAGTACCTTGGCGATCTGTTCTTCTGGCATGCCTCGCCAATGAACCGCTACGCCTCCGGGTTTAACTTCGGTGATGCCGGCCATGCCACTAAGTGCTAACCACTCCCGGGCCTGTTCCAAAACGGCACTGAATTCAGGCATGATCGGAATTTGCCGTCGTGTACCATCGGCAAGTTGATGATCAAGGCCATGAGCTCCCCAGATTTCGATCCCGCGAAAAGGGCTCAGCAAGGCCTGGACTTCCTCGATGGGACGCCCTGTGATTACGATGATTCTCGTTTTACCGCTTCGCTGGATGTTCTCAAGCACGGGCAGAACGCCGGGATAGGGGTAAGCCTGATAGCGGTCGACCTGAAATGGCGCCAGCGTGCCGTCATAATCCAACATCAGGACAGATGCTGGAGCGTTGGCCAAGCCATTGAGAAAATCTGAAATAGCGGTGGTCCCTTGCAAATCTGACATTACAGTCTCCATGGAGAAGGGAATCAACGCTGAAGGCGGAGGTCGCAGAGCTCCCCGATAAGGCTGCCTGCCCACCAATAAATGTTGTGCTCTTTCACTGTTTTTCGCATTCTTCGCATTCTGTCAACGATTTCGCTGGTGTCCATATCCAGAATTCTTGCGATTGCTTCTCCCGTTGCCTGGATGTCATAGGGATTGATGATGATCGCGTCCCGCAACTCTCTGGCCGCTCCTGTGAACCGGCTCAGGATCAAGGCTCCGCGCTCATCATCGCGCGATGCGACGTATTCCTTGGCGACGAGGTTCATCCCGTCGTGAAGAGACGTAACCATGCATAGATGAGCCGCACGATAGTAGCGCCGCACCTCTTTATGAGAGTGCTGTCGATTCAGAAAGACGATAGGTCTCCACTTGCCGCGCTTGAAGCGATCATTGATGCGATTGGCTTCGAATTCCACTTCTCTTTGGAATTCGGCATATCGGGGAATGGTGCTACGCGTTGGAGCGCCAATCTGGATAAAGGTGAATCTGCCCTGGTAACGAGGGTGGCGTTCAAGAAAGGACTCGACAGCCTGGAAGCGCTCGATGATTCCCTTGGTGTAGTCGACCCGGTCTACGCCTACACCGAGGAAGGTTGCTTCGATTCCCAGTTCGGAGATGATGGCGCTACGTTCCTCCTCGGCATTCCGTTCTGAAGGGAGAGAGGTTTCTTCGGTGAGTTCAACGCTGATGGGGAATGGAAGAACAGAGGACCAGTGATCGTTGCGTTTCACTGAAAAGTGCTCCCAATCCACTCGGGCTTCGAGGACCCGATCTACCGTGCTGAGGAAATTGTTGCAATGCGCCTGCACGTGAAATCCGATGAGATCGGCACCGAGCAGACCATCCAATAATTCTCGCTGCCACGGACAGATGCTGAAGGCTTCCGGATTCGGCCAGGGAATATGCCAGAAGATAGCGACTCTGGCATGAGGCATTCTGTCCTTGATCATTCGGGGCAGCAGAGCAAAATGGTAATCCTGGATCAAGACGACAGGATTCTGTTCGCCCGCCATCTCTTCAACCAGAGCGTCGGCGAACCGCTCGTTGACGGTGTTGTAGTACTCCCAGTCCGAGGCTCTGAATGTAGGACGGGTGTGCGCCATATGGCAGAGCGGCCATAAGCCTTCGTTGGCAAAACCGTAGTAGTAGCCCTCTTCTTCCGCAGCGCTAAGCCAGACTCGGCGAAGGGTATATTTGGGATCGTCGGGCGGAACCTGCAATCGGTTGTTGCTATCTACTGTTTCTGCATCCGCGGAGCCGCTGCCCTGCGCCACCCATGTGCCATTGCAGGCACAGAGGATTGGCTCGATGGCTGTGACCAAACCACTGGCTGGAACGGTGACCGTGATTGCGTTGCCTTGCCAGTTATGAATGTAGGGTTCCCGGTTCGAGACCACGAACAGGTTGCTTCCATCCAGCTTATTTCGAACATGCTCCGCTAATCTTTGCGCCGTCCACAGGGATTCATTGGTATTCCGCAGCCGAGCTTCTACTTCCGCCGCTGTGCGAGCTCGCCGCATACTCTCTGCCAAGGGCGCCATCTCGCGCGCCAGAGGCAGTAGAAAATCGAGGTCCTTGGATGGCGGTTGGACAGCCTGCCTTCCGGTACGGAGTGTCTTCATCCACTGCGCTGCACGCGCGACCGGGCCGACAAGACTCCAGCGCACGATAAGCAGCGTAATTGCCACAATTACGAGGACTTGACCGGCTATACGAATAAAGATCCGGCCCCAGACGCGAAAGATCTCGGTGCGAATGTAGCCAGTCTCATAAACGATGACAATTCCACCGATGATTTTCTTATCGGCGGCATGAAGCGGTGCCGCCAGCAGATACACTCGCCTGAAATGCAACCGCGTGAAACCGGTCTCCGGGCGATCATGGGCAAGCGCACTCGTGAGAGCCTCAGGCGCTCCGGGGAGCAAAGATCCTAACTCACGCGTCATGACCAGTCTGGAGCTGTCGCGATCATAGATTCCTATACCCAGGAGATGATCGCGATTGCTGAACCTTCGAACCAGCTGCTCGAGTCGAACAGTATCTCCGTTTGCCAGATAGAGTTCGGCACTGCTTGCAAGACTTTCTCCGAACGTCTCGGCCTTGTACTGCAGATCGCGGCGCAGAGCTTCCTTATCATCCTGAACGTCAGACCAGGATGATACGAGAGATACCAGGGTAACCCCCAGAATCAGCGCTATGATCAGTCGCAAACTTAGAATCCGCATAGGCCCAATAATGCATACTCCCACGGGAGCAGCGTAAGGTTAGTTTAAAGGTTGATCCCCATTGATGTCTTCTACTTGCCGATACTTCCTAAAGGCTTTGTGAATGAAGATCACGTTGGTGAAGTTCGAATTTTATCGATCCGAATGGCCCAAATCGCGTTCTGGGGCAATGCGATCGCGAATCAGCTGTTTGAGTTCCTTCATCTCCGGGAATCGTTCCTGCTTCGCACGCGACCACACGATGTCTTCTCCGATCCGTACTTCAAAGATGCCACCGGTGCCTGGCTGAAGACAGACCTGTCCGATTTCGTCCTGAAATGTGGTCAGCAACTCCTGTGCAGTCCAGCCGGCCCGGAGAAGCCAGCGGCATTGTGTGCAATATTCAATCTCAATCCTAGGAAGACTTTTATTCATCTTCCTAAGTCTATCTCGCCGTTATCAGCGCGTGACGATGCCAAGTTACGAAAGTCGAGGTCTGGCGTGGCACAGATGAGCAGCCGTGCCCGTTCGGATAAGCGAATACTTCGACAGCAAACGAAAGGTTGAATTTGTGCATCTAAGGGCGTTGTGATGGGGTAAATGTACCGCCATCACTTCCTTGCAGAGAGCTTCTTCTGTGCATCCAGAAATCGGCGTACACGGTCAAGCGATCGGGCTTTTCCGAAGACAAGCATGCTTTCAAGTAAAGGTGGCGACATCGTGCTGCCGGTAATGATCGCTCGAAGCAGCATGAAGTTCTCTTTGACGGACCAGAGCTTCTCCTCTCCCAGCTTCTTCAACGCAGGTTCCAAAGCTTCGTGGTTCCAGTCGGTAGCTTCAAGCGTTGCAAGTTGATCCTGCGCAAACAGAAGTGTCTCTTCGAGGGTGCGCTTCTTCGGAAGAAAGATCTCTTGAGATGGCATGACGTTATCGGAGAAGAAAAAGCTGGTCAGATCTCCGAACTGGCTCAGGGTTTCAATGCGAGTCTGCATTAGGGAGGAGATCTGACGCAGATAGTCATCGCCAAAGACGCGGTTGCGGACTGCAGCGAAGAACTCTTCGGGTGACAGCTTGCGAAGATACTCACCGTTAAGCCACTTAAGTTTTGTGAGATCAAAAACGGGCCCGCCGAGCCGGATGTTGGTAAAGACAAAATGCTCCACCATCTCAGCCAAGGTGAACTGTTCCGTGCCGTTATTAATATCGCCGGGCATGCCTCCGCCCATAAGACCAAGAAAATTAGTGATGGCCTCGGGCAGATAACCGCTGTCGCGGTAGTAAATGAGTGAAACGGGATTTTTCCGCTTGGATATTTTCGACTTGTCCAGATTGCGCAGTAGCGGCATGTGCCAAAAGCGAGGAAGCTGCCAGCCGAAGGCGCGATAGAGCAGGACATGTTTCGGCGTAGAAGAGATCCACTCTTCTGCGCGGATGACATCGGTGATCTCCATGAGGTGATCGTCGACGACGTTGGCAAGATGATAGGTTGGGTAGCCGTCGGATTTGAGAAGAACCTGATCGTCGACGTTGTTGTGATCGAAGGTGATCGCGCCGCGAAGTTCGTCCCGAAAGGTCGTGGAGGAGGAGAGATCCGAACCATGGGGGGGAACAGCAAGCCGTATGGTGTATGGTCTCGCGGTCGCAAGGTTCTGCTCGACCTGCTCCGTGGAGAGATGACGGCAGGTTCCGGGATATCGAGGCGGAAGTTTGGCCGCAATCTGCTGCTTACGTACGGCTTCCAGTTCGTCAGGACTGCAGAAACAGCGATACGCGGTGCCGTTTTTGAGGAGGACTTCGGCATGTGTGCGGTAGATCTCCGTTCGCTCCGATTGGCGGTAGGGGCCGAAAGGTCCGCCGACGTCCGGTCCTTCATCCCAGGCAAGCCCAAGCCAGCGGAGAGAATCAAAGATCATCTGCTCGGAGGTGGAAACAAAGCGCGCGCGATCGGTGTCCTCGATGCGGAGGATAAATTTACCCGACCGCTGGCGCGCATAGATGTAGTTGAGCAGGCCAATATAGGCGGTGCCAACGTGAGGGTCCCCGGTAGGTGAAGGAGCAATGCGGACGCGGATAGAGGCTTCTGTACGGATACTGGTCATGATAGCGGTCAAGTATTAATGCTAGCAGAGCCAGAGGCGGCACATAAGCAGGGGGAAGAGTAGGACCTAAGGGCGCTCTCCATACACCGAAATCGTTAAGACGGAGCCCTGAAACTGGTAGGACCGTATAAGGCGAAATGTCGACGCCTTTTTATGGATGTCGTAGTGGGTTCCGCTTACGACGGTCGGGACGGAAAGCAAGCATTCGGCATTGAGAGCAGGTATCTTCGACTTCCATGCCCCGGCAAGAATATTGGCGATTTCGCCAAGCCCATCAAGGACGGTGTCGTCGACGGTAGGAACTTCCGTGCCTATCATGCAAGTTGTAATCTGCTTTGCTCCAGATTCATTGACGACAACAGTGAAGGCCCCGCTGAGTGCTCCTGCCAGTCCGATGACAGCAGTGAGTGTGACGGGAACATTCGTAGGCGCGATCGGAGTCTCAGAGACATTGACAGGCACTCCCATCATGAGGCCAAGAACCTCCTCAACGGTTTGGTCGAGGGTAACTGTATCTGTAGCCAGAGCGACGAGGCTGTCGGAAGTAGCGGCGTCAACGGTGGACTGAGCCATATTAGGTAGGGTTCTCCTTCGGCGAATAAAAGCCTTATCGGCATAACCGCGTTAAAGATGAGCCCCGCCTTATGCTTTCTTAGGAAACGCGTTGCCTAACTCGGCCAATTGATCGAGGAATGGCTGAGGGATCGTTCCGTCCAGCTTGACAGGCACGTCCCATGTGACGGATCCACCAAAATCTCTGATTTTCTTCGTATAGGTGATGACTTGATCTGTAGTAAAGCGCGGTGCTCCCGAACCCCACTTTTCACCGAGAAAGCTGAGCATGTGAACCTGAGCGCCGTCAACGCGGCCATCCACAGAGCGGCGAACGGTGGCTAATTCAGGTTTGTCGATTTCTCCAGCGGTGTAATCATCGCATGGACTCATAGAGACAATGCGATAAGTCACGCCGGGATTGAATGCGAGGCTGGAATCCGGATTACCAGCACGAGCGGCAGCAGCCAAACTTGCAAAGTTAGGCGAATCCGATGAGCGGTACATTGAATTGGGAAAGTAGCAGCCGTCGAACCACCAGCCTGCCACTTTCTTTGCCCAGCGCCGTGACCATTCCGTAATGACCTGTTCCCACTTGAGTTGGAAATTTTTGTTTGGGTATGGGCCGTTCAACCATTCGAGCGCTGCTACTGCCGTCTTATCCTGCCCTGGAGCTCCTGATGGGAGATAAACCATCAGTTTGATATCTCGTTTTCGTAAGGGTTCGTAGAAGTCCGCGACGAGATCTCGATGGGAACATTTGCCAGGTTGAATACCCGTGATTTTGTCATATACAGAGTTTGGAGAAAGGTAATAACCGGAGTTTTGCCCGATGCTGAGCTGATAATGGCCAGCCCCGACTGATTCCAGGTGCTTGGCCATTCCTTCGACATCGAAATCGTCTACAAGCTTGTTCCAGAGATCCACCGTCATAACAAGGTTGTTTGTACGCGCTTGCCAATCGGCAAGGTAATGGGTCATGACGCCCCAGCAATAACGAGGGTCCTGCATCCAGGCAGCGCGGCTCGAGACAGGGTTAGACTGCGCCGATGATGGTGTGGACGCCACACCTTTCACTGGAAGAACTGCGCGAAGTGGAAGGGCATCTGCGGCTATTGCGGAGACGGTGCCGAGTAGCAAATTGCGACGTGATAGTTTCGTAGAGCTCATGAGTGTTTCTCCTAGCGCTGCAAATCTCCCGGCCTTTCTGGTACCCCTGGTTGGTCCAGGAACTGAGCGGTTGTGGCAGGGCCAAGATTCTTCCAATCCTGCAAAACCCACACCAGCTTTTTATCAGGACTTACTTCCAGGGCCTGGATGATGTTCGGACGGTCTTCCCGTTTGCTTCCGCCAGTTGAGCTAAAGATGACTGTATTTCCGTTCGCAAGACGCTCGGAGGTCTGGATGTTGTGCAGGATGACATCAGCAGGGAGATCGGATTGCTTGAACTCCCACACGGTTTCGCCCTTCGGGTTTACTTCACGGACCAGCTTGTCGCGTTCGTCCGTGATCAGCGTGTTTCCGTTGTGCAAGCGGGCAGCTGCCCACGGCGTCGGAATCTCATAGGTCCAGATTGGGTTGAGATGTTTGTCGTACTCCACCACCTTATTCAGCTTCAGGAAAGGTACAAGATACGTCCCCTTGGCTGTCATTCGAATGCGGCGGAATTGTGGGTGTACCGTCTTCTGATCAGTAAGACTCTCAGCAGGGAGCACATGCTCAACCTCAACCTTACTTGTCTTCTTATCGACGATCATGAGTCGCGGCGGAAGTCCGTTCTGTACTAACAGAACTTTGTTGAGCCCGATGGGCTGGCAACTGTGGATCTCAGTACCCGCCGGTGCGTCGTAGTGCCAGACGATCTCTTTTTGCGGTGTTACCTCCTCAACCGCGAACTGGCGTGTGAAGAGAATATGCCCATTGGTAAGCAACCAGACGTCATCGATTTCGCCGCGGGTTCCGGTGAAGTAGTTCCAGATAACCTTGCCGTCATTTACGAGGAAGATGTTGTTGTAGCCTTCGCCCGCATAAAGCATGGGATGCTGTGAGATGCCATGGCCGGGGCGCTGAACTACGCTGATGGGATCGGGCCAGTTGCGATCGATCGGGTGTTCGTTCGGGCCAAGGCGAGGGACGTTGGCAGCTGTAAAACTCTGGAGGACTGTAGTCAGCGGCAGATGGCTCGCGGCTAAGGCAAAGGTTGTAAGAATGAAGGTAGATAACGCAATATGCCAACGCATTGATCCTTCCTCTCGAAAAGCAATAGCCACAATAAGCGGTAGAAACTTTCGTTTGCAAATTGTATACGCATACATTTATGGTGTTTGCTCACCTGTGAATTTTATTTTTTACGGATTGAAATCGAATAGGGACCCGAAACCCGGAGGTCGAGTTTGAAAGACAGTTGGCCTGGACCCGAATCCACAGACACTCAGTTAACAAGGAGAGAATGGCTCGGACGAGTAACCATGCCTGCAATAGCAGGTGCGGTTATCGGGTCTCTTGGAGGACGAAGTGCCATAGCGCAGACATCGCGGTCTAACGGTTCGAATAATGACCTTGGCGCACGCGTCTATAACATTCGCGATTACGGAGCAAAGGGGGATGGTAAAACGCTCGATACCGGTGCTCTACAAGCGGCCATTGACGCCTGCACGCTGGATGGAGGGGGGACTGTTCTGGTTCCGGCAGGTATCTTCCTGATTGGCACCGTTGAGTTGAAGAGCAATGTTACCGTGCACATCGTGGCTTCCGGAAAATTGCTGGGGAGTGGCGATGGCAAACAATACCATGCCGTGGAAGCGATTCCTCTGACGGGTGACCACACGATTGAAGATGGGAATTGGGCACTCCTCTTCGCCGTGAATGCAAAAAATATAACTTTAGAAGGCCCCGGGACGATCGATGGTCAGGGGGCACAATTTCATTCCGCGGTTCGCGGCACGCCTCCTCCCAGCGGCCTGGGAGGGAACCGTCGTCCGTATCACCTGCTTGCGTATCGATGCGAAGGTCTCGTGGTCCGTGATATCGATCTGCTCGACTGCGCATATCACAGTGTTCGTATTATCCAGAGCAAACGCGTTCACCTGGATGGCATTTACATCCACAATCGAGTTAACGGAAATAATGACGGATTTCACTTCATCAGCGCCGAACACGTTACGCTGAGCAACTGCATCGTGAAGTCACAGGACGATGCGTGTGCCATGTTCGGGTCGTGTAAGTACATCACCATTACCAACTCTTCATTTAGCACGCGCTGGTCCGTATTCCGCTTTGGCGGGGGGCACGCGGAAAACATTACGGTCTCCAATTGTTTGTTCTATGAGGTATACGGGTGTCCCATCAAGCTTCATGCTTTTCCCGGGGATTGTTTTGAACACATTTCGTTCTCTAACCTGGTAATGCGGAACGTGACGGGTCCTATCAACATTAGTATTGGCCCAAGCGCACCACGCAATCAGCTCAACAAGCCGGCTTCCCAACCACCTGCAGCGCATCCTGGCGAGACAACTCCTGCGATCGTGCGCAATATCTCGTTCAGTAACATACACGGCACCGTGACGACCGATCCTCCGCAGCTTTCAGAGGCATCCGTCACCAGTGGCTACAACCCTGGAGAACGCCACTCCTGCATCACGCTCAACAGCGTTGGCGGATCGACGCTGGAGAATGTCTCTTTCGACAATATTCATCTAACATTCGGCGGCGGTGGTACAGCCGAAGACGCTGCCAGGCGTGAGCTTCCGCCATTTGCCGGCGAGTACTTCATGCTCGGCCCGATGCCGGCTTATGGTTTGTATGCGAGAGGAGTGCATGGCCTCACGATGCAGAATATCCGGTTCCAGGTCAGCTCTCCGGATCAGCGTCCCGCGGTCATCTTCGATGGCGTAACCGATGCATCCATACAAAGTTTGAGCGCAGACAGCAATTCTTCCAGTGAATCCATGCTTCGTTTCACCAACAGCAGGGAAGTCCTGATCACGGCACCGCGCGTCCTTACCTCTACCGGAACCTTCCTTCAAATCGAAGGTACAGAAAACGAGAGGATCGTCGTGGATGGCGGTGACATCTCAAAGGCCACAACTGCACTTGCTTTTAAAGATGGCGCAACCAAAACGGCAGTCAGGCTGCGGCGGTAAGCTTCGGATCCATAATGAATGATGAGGAAGCCGGGAGTACGATCGGGTAGTTTGGCAAAGCGCAGGTGGAGTCTGTGGTGAGTTTAAAGTGACTGACAAAAATGCGCGTTTGCCGGAATCATCAACGGCATTGAGATTGACAGCCATACTGTGATCCTTCAGTGGTAAGCTCCGGACAAAGGTTCTCAGAGGAGGCTGCATGGCTTCAATCACCGGCTTTGGCGGTGCATTTGTCCGAGCGAATGATCCAGAAGGTTTGTATAAATGGTACGAGCGGCATCTCGGTCTAACGAGGTCCGAGGGGTCTTTCGCGTTTCCTGCCTCGACGCAACGCGCTCAGGTCGTCTTCGCCTTCTTCGGACAAGAGGATGCGTATTTTCCTTCGGCACAGAAAGCGATGATCAACCTCCAAGTGGATGACCTCGATGGAGTGCTGGACCGTTTGACAGACGAAGGTGTCACGGTCGATCCCAAACGTGAAAGTTACGATTTTGGAAAGTTTGGCTGGTTCATCGACCCAGAGGGAAACCGTGTGGAGCTTTGGCAGCCTGCCGCAACGGATTGATGCCGATCCGATCCGGTTCAAGCCGCGCGGGAGGGTCGCTACAACATCCCGAGTAGCTTTCCTGTTCTCTCAATATCCACTGCTTTTTGATAAGTCGTTCCCTCAGACCCGGAAACCCGAGGGTGCAGAATGGTCGTTTGCTCTATATGTTGGTTAGACGTAGTCTAATTATGGCGATGCGCATTTTCCGGCAATTCGGTGTGCTGGTCCTGCTTCTGGTGTCATGCTTGGCCCCGGCGATGGCTTGTCTAGCTCCCGATGCGCAGATGAACACCGAAGAGCGCGCCTGCTGCCGGGCGATGAAGAGCCAATGCGGGGAGATGGAGATGCCGGCGTCGTATGGCTGCTGCCAAAAGACTCCGCCGAGCGTCCACGATAACGCGCTGGACACGAAGGCCGTGACGTTCCACCCGACTGTGGCTCCTATGATCTGGTTGGCTGCTTTCGAGCTGGTGAATCCAACCTCTGCTGTCGCCGGGTTGGTTGAAAGCCCCAACTACTCGCCTCCGAAGTCCCCGCCTTCCACCGTTTCCATCCTAAGAATCTAGGCAGCTCCTCTCTAGCGCTCTACTTTCGCCGAGTGCGCACGCTTGTCTGCGTGTGTTTCGGCGAATGCCTTGAACTGCACTTGAGATTGGAGTTTCCGTATGAGCATGGTCTCTTTGACCGCCACGCTCGTGCTGGCCACGGCGTTTTCTGCTCTGGGGCAGACGCCGGTCGTAAGCACGTCTACGCCCCTGTCCCAGCTTTTGGCTGAGGCCGGAGCAAATAACCCACAAATTTCCGCAGCCAATTACGGCGTGCGGGCTGCGAGGCAGATGGCGCCGCAGGTGACGACGTTGCCTGACCCGAAGTTCACCTACCAGCAGTTGAGTGTGGGCAGTCCGAAGCCGTTTGCGGGCTATACCAACAGTGATTTTGCCTATGTTGGTGTCGGTGCATCGCAGGAGTTGCCCTTTCCCGGGAAGTTGCGCGCGCGCGGTGAAGTCGCCGAACGCGACGCCGATACGAAGCAAGCTGAGGTCGAAGTGACGAAGACCGGCATTGCCGATGCGGTGAAAGCGGACTATCTCCAACTGGCCTATCTGCAACAGACACTCGGCATCCTCCGGCAAAACGAAGCCGTTCTTGACCAACTCATCCAGAATGCCACCGCCCATTATCAGGTTGGTCAGGGGATGCAACAGGATGTCTTGCAGGCACAGGTCAACCGAACCAAGATCGTCAAAGAGATCACCATGCACCATCAGGAGATGGGGCAGATACAGGCCCATCTCAAGGGTCTGCTCAGTCGGGACCAAGGATCGCCGGACATCATTACGGAAGACCTGACCGCTACTCCTCTCCAACGAACCTCCGATGAACTTCTTGCGATGGTCCGGCAAAACAACCCCCAGATCCAAGTGGACGCAAGTTCCATTCAGAAACAGGAAGCGCAGTTGGTGTCCGCAAAGCGCGAGGGAAAGCCGGACTTCGAGGTTGGCTATCTCTACCAGAACACCGACCGGAAGTATCGGGACTACTACATATTCACCTTGGATGTGCGCTTTCCTCGTAAGACGCGGGTGAATGCGGAGATTGCAGCGGCCACGGAGAAGCGCTCCGAATCTCAACAGACCCTCGAGGCACATCTGCAGCAGCAACTCGCAGAGGTGCAGGAGGGGTATGTCAAAGCAACAAGCGACGAAGAGTTATTGAAGGAATATCGGGAAGGTCTCATCCCGCAATCCGATGCGGCGTACCGGGCAACATTGAGCGCCTATGCCTCGAATCGTGAGCAGTTCATTCATGTCCTCTCGTACTTCACCGATCTTCTGAGTCTGAAGCTCGAATACGCGCAGACCCTCGTGGATCACGAAGCTGCTTTGGCCCATCTCGAATCTCTGACAGGAGCGACACTGCGATGAACAAATATGTCTTGAGAACCTCTCTCGTCTGGATCATTGTCCTGGCAGTTATCGCGGGGATATGGGGCTTCCGCTCTCATTCAATCAAGTTGCCGATGTCGCAGAAGCCGCCGATGTCCGGGGAGATGCAGCCCGTTGCCTCCGGTCCGCCTGCCACTGCGGATGAGCCAAAGCCATCCATGTCAGATATGCCAGAGATGAAGATGGATGCTCCGCTGGTTCCGGTGCACCTCACACCCGAGCGGATGCAGAGCATCGGCGTGCAGACTGGCACGGTCGAATACAAGCAACTAAACGATGACATCCGTGCGACCGGCACGGTAGACATCAACGAGCGTCTGATCTCCTATGTGCAGGTGCGCTTTCCTGGGTACATCCGCAAAGTGTTTGCCAACGCCACCTATCAGTACGTGCATAAGGGAGAACCACTCTTCACTATTTACAGCCCTGACCTTGTGGCAACGCAGCAGGAGTATCTACTGGCGCGGCAGAATCAGAAGACCATGAGCGCCAGCAGCGTTGATGGTGTTGCCGACGGCGCAGCGACTCTTTCGACCGCGGCGGAACAACGACTGCAGCAGTGGGACATCCCCGAGAGTGAAATCGCGAAGCTGAAGGACACCGGAAAGCCAGTTACGGACCTGACCATCAACTCACCTGTTGAGGGCTACATCACCGAACGAAATGCTCTACCGAATATGTACGCCGAACCCTCGACCAAACTTTACACCGTAGCCGATATGTCGCGCGTCTGGGTCTACGCCCAGGTATTCCAGGACGCCATAGGCCGCGTAAGACGCGGCGATACAGCGCAGATCACTGTCGATTCGTACCCAGGCCGCACGTTCTCCGGTCAGATCGAGGAGATCCTGCCGCAGGTGGATATGGCGACGCGCACGGTCCGTGTGCGGCTGGCAATGGCAAATCCGGGACTCAAACTGAAGCCTGGCATGTTCGTGAACGTCGATCTGAAGACCAGCCTGGGGAGACAACTGATCGTTCCTGCGTCGGCTGTCTTTCAATCCGGCACACGGCAACTGGTGTTCCTCAATCATGGCAACGGCAGCCTTGAGCCAAAAGAAATCGCAATTGGTCCTCGTGTCGGCGATGATTTCATCGTTCTAAAAGGACTGAAAGCACACGAATCCATCGTGACATCAGGCAGCTTCCTCATCGACTCGGAAAGTCAGTTACAGGCTGCGGCAAGTTCTTTCGTGCCACCACCACCGGGTAGCGGGGGAAACGCTCAAACGGCGACTGCACCCTCTGCAGCCCAGGCGAACATCGACTTCACCACCGATCCAAATCCACCGCAAGAAGGCAGCAATGTCTTTCGCGTGAAACTCACGAATGCGGGCGGAACTCCCCTTGATGGAGCTGACGTTACGGTCACGTTCTATATGGCTGCGATGCCTGCGATGGGAATGGCCGCAATGAATACAAATACCAAGCTCATCGACAAAGGCAACGGCGTGTATGAAGGAAACGGCTCGTTAGGCTCGGGCGGCGCATATCAGGTCACCATCTCCGCTCAGAAAAACGGCCAGGTGATCGCAACCAAGCAGTTGCGCGTGAACGCGACAGGAGGGATGTAATGCTCTCCAGAATTATTGACGTTTGCGCCCGCAATCGCTTTATCGTCTTCACCGGAGTGTTGCTGCTCACACTTGCCGGTATCTGGTCATTGCAGCATGTGCCGCTGGACGCACTACCGGACATTTCGGACGTGCAAGTGATCGTTCATGCGGGTTGGGCAGGCGAGCCACCTGATGTCATCGAAGACCAGGTGACCTATCCCATCGTCACGAGTTTGCTGGCTGCCCCGCATGTCAAAGCCGTTCGCGCGCAGACCATGCTGGGCGACTCTTACGTCTATGTGGTTTTTGAGGACGGCACGGATCTCTACTGGGCGCGCTCGCGAGTCATCGAATACCTGCAACAAATAAGCGGACGCTTGCCGGAGAACGTGCATCCTTCGATCGGTCCTGATGCGACGGGTGCAGGCTGGGTCTATGAATATGCCATCGTCGATAAGAGCGGCAAACACAGTCTTGCCGACCTGCGCAGTTTGCAGGACTGGCATCTCCGCTATGCGCTGGAGACTGTGCCCGGAGTTGCCGAGGTAGCCAGCATCGGTGGCTTCGTCAAGCAATATCAGGTACAACTCGACCCCAACAAGCTACTTGCTTATGGCATTCCACTTTCTACCGTCATCGACAAAGTAAAGATGAGCACGAATGAAGTCGGCGGTCGTGTTCTTAACCTGAGCGGCGCGGATTACATGATCCGTGGTCTCGGCTATCTGCACTCACTGGACGATCTCGCTACGGTCGCCGTCGGCAGTAAAAATGGGATCCCTGTGCTGGTGCGTGATTTGGGAACGGTGAGCTTTGGTCCGGATATACGCGAGGGGGTCGCGGAGTGGCACGGAGACGGAGAGACGGTCGGCGGAATCATTGTTATGCGCCAAGGCATGAACGCATTGAACGTCATCAACGGGGTGAAGCAGAAGCTGCGTGAGCTAGCGCCCTCACTGCCGCCCGGCGTCCAGATCATGACAGGCTACGATCGATCCGACTTGATCGATGCGTCGATCAAAACGCTACAGCGTGATTTGACCGAAGAAGCTATTATCGTCAGCCTCGTCATCATCATCTTCCTGTTTCATTTCCGTTCTGCGCTCATTGCCATCGTCGCGCTGCCTATCGCGGTGTTGATCTCTTTTATCCCAATGTACTGGCTGGGAGTGAGCTCGAACATCATGTCCCTTGGCGGCATCGCCTTGGCGGTTGGTGTCCTTGTCGATGCTTCCATTGTGATGGTCGAAAATGGATATCGCCATCTGTCGGAACGGCAGCAAAACGATCCCAACCCAGTATCGGAACCGGAGCGACAGACAATTCTGATCAACTCGGCTAAGCAGGTTGGTCCGGCACTCTTCTTTTCACTGATTATCATCGTCGTTTCTTTTATGCCCGTCTTTCTGCTCGAAGCGCAGGAAGGACGCATGTTCCGTCCGCTGGCATGGACCAAGAGCCTGGCGGTCGGCTCCTCCTCCATCCTTGCCATCACCCTCGTGCCGGTCCTGATGGTGATGCTGATTCGCGGTCGGCTCAAGCCGGAGAATGCGAATCCGATCTCACGGGTCACGCAGGCGATTTACCTGCCCATCCTGAAGGTCTGCCTGCGACACCGCTGGCTCACCATCGTGGTCAACCTGATCTTCTTGCTAGTCACGTTTCCACTAGCGACACGTTTGGGCAGCCAGTTCATGCCTGCTCTGTTTGAAGGCTCCACTCTCTACATGCCGACCGCACTTCCAGGCATCTCCATCGAACAAGCGAAGGTTCTCCTGCAGCAACAGGATCGCATCCTTCGCAGTTTCCCGGAAGTTGCCAGCGTATTCGGTACTGTCGGTCGTTCGGACAGCGCAACCGACAATGCGCCGCTAGATATGTATGACACCACGCTCATGCTCAAACCCCGAGAGCAATGGCCCGATGGGATGAGTTACGAAAAACTCATTCAGCAGATGGATGAGAAGCTCCAGTTTCCTGGGCTCTCGAATACCTGGACCAGCCCGGTCGAAAACCGTGTGGATATGGAGCTGACCGGTATCAAGACCCCGCTGGGCATGAAGGTGCAGGGGCCGAATGTGGACGACATTCAACAATTGGCCTCGCAGCTTCAGACTGTTCTCTCTGGACTACCGCAAGTGCGGTCTGTCTTTGCTGAGAAGGTTGCGCAGGGCTTCTACGTCAATGTCGAAGTCAAACGAGAAGAGGCAGCGCGCTACGGCCTCACGATCGCAGATGTTCAGACAGCGGTCTCATCCGGCATCGGCGGACAGAATATCGCGGAGAACATCGAGGGCCGAGAGCGCTATCCCATCAATGTCCGCTACCAGAGAGATTTCCGCGACAATGTTGAGACGATGCGTGGGGTGCTGATCGGCACTCCTTCGGGAGCGCAGATTCCGCTCGGTCAGGTAGCGAAAATCTCCTTCACGCGTGGGCCAGCCATGATCCGGGATGAAGATGGCGCATTGACCGGATACATCTACATCGATCTCAAAAACTCTGACTACGGTGGCTTCGTTACAAAGGCAAACAAACTGATTCACGACAAACTTACCTTGCCTGCAAACTACACTTTCCAATGGTCGGGTGAATATGAACTCGAACTACGCGCCAGGCAACGGCTACAACTAATTCTTCCGGTTGTCTTCTTCGTGATCTTCCTGTTGCTTTACTTGGTCTTTCACTCCGTTGCCGAAGCGCTTGTTCTCATCTTCCCAACCATCTACGCCATGAGTGGAGGGTTGCTCCTGCAATGGGTCCTTCATTACAACTTCAGCGTCGCTGTGGCGGTGGGTTACATCGCGCTGTTCGGCATCGCCGTAGAAACAGGCGTTGTCATGGTTGTTTACCTCCAGGAAGCGCTCGAGCATAAGCTGCGATCCGGCAAGATAGTGACGAATGCCGATGTAGAGGAAGCGGCCATTGAAGGAGCTGTTCATCGTTTACGGCCAAAGCTCATGACAGTCTGCGCCGTTCTCGCTAGCCTGGTTCCAATCCTCTGGGAATCCGGCATAGGCTCAGATGTGATGAAGCCCATTGCCGCGCCTATCGTTGGCGGCATGATTACTTCCGCCATCCACGTACTGATCCTTGTACCTGTCTTCTTCGTCATGATGAAAGAACGGGCATTGCGTCAGGGAAACCTACACGCGCGGAATCACGGTTCCGACATTGACAGTTAGGAGAGCTTGGTCCCGTTCGGACGCGTAGGCGTGGAGTATCGGATGAACCAGCATCCCATCTCGACGCTAGTTGTCCCCGAGCGGTAGCTTCCAAATATCCTCACAGTACTGACGGATTGTGCGATCAGATGAGAACTTGCCTGAACGCGCTGTATTCAGCATGGACATGGTCCCCCAACGTGAAATGTCGGCATAGGCTTTGCCGGCTTCCTGCTGCGCCGCAGCGTAGGCATCAAAGTCAGCGAGCACGAAATAGCGGTCGGAATTCATCAAGTCATTTACCAGCGGCGCAAACAAATGGCGATCGCCGTTTGAAAACCTTCCGTCCCGCAAGCCGTCTAACACCTCGCGCAGTAGCGGACTCTTATTGTAGTAGTGGCGTGGGTTGTAGCCGGCCTGTTGCAGATCATTGATTTCCGCCGCAGTCAGGCCGAAAAGAAAGAAGTTCTCTTCACCCGCCTCTTTGCGGATTTCAATGTTCGCTCCGTCCAGCGTGCCAATGGCGACGGCCCCATTCATCATGAACTTCATGCATCCGGTTCCGCTTGCTTCGAAGCCGGCAGTGGAGATTTGCTCGGACAGATCGGCAGCAGGGTAGATGCGCTGCCCCAGCGAAACCGAGTAGTTCGGAAGGAAAATGACCTTCAGAATATCTTTTACCTGGGGATCATTATTGACCAGCTCACCCACCTGACTTATCAGTTTGATGATGAGCTTCGCCATCGTGTAGCTGGGAGCAGCTTTTCCCCCAAACAGAAACGTACGGGGCGCGAGGTCTTTCGTAGTACCGGCCTTTATCTGGCAATACAGCGAAAGGATGTGCAGTGCATTCAAGTGTTGACGCTTATACTCGTGCAGCCGCTTAACCTGCACGTCAAACATCGACGTCGGATCCACATCGATGGACACCGTCTCCTTAATGTGGACGGCAAGCCGCCTCTTCGAAGCTTCCTGCGTCTTTCGCCAGCGATCGAGGAAGCCTCTGTCCTTGGCAAACGGTTCCAACAACTTCAAGCCGTACAGGTCCTTGTGCCAGCCTGTTCCGATGGTCTCGTCAATCAATCCGGTAAGTTCTGGATTGGAGAGCATCAACCAGCGGCGCGGTGTAACGCCATTGGTCTTGTTGCTGAACCGTTCTGGAAAAGCCTCGTAGTAGTCATGCAGAGTAGTTTTTTTCAGCAGCTCCGTATGCAATTCCGCAACACCATTGATCGCTTTGCTGCCAACAACAGCAAGATGCGCCATTTGTACGCTGCGTTCACCGTCCTCTCCGATGATGCTCATACGCCGCATCCGTGCGTCGTCATTGGGATAGTGGTAACGCATCTCATCCAGAAATCGACGATTGATCTCGAAGATGATCTCAAGATGTCGCGGCAGCAGATTCGCGAACATGTCCAACGGCCAACGCTCTAGCGCCTCGGGCAAAAGCGTGTGGTTGGTGTAACCAAAAGTGGATTGCGTCACGCGCCACGCATCCTCCCATCCCATCGAATGCTCGTCCATCAGCAGACGCATCAGCTCCGCAATGCCAATCGAAGGATGCGTATCGTTCAACTGCACAGTCCATTTCTTGTCGAATTCTATGAGCGGTTTTCCGAGCCCTAGATGCAACCGAACCATGTCTTGCAAAGAGCACGACGTAAAGAAAAATTGTTGTGTCAACCTCAGACGCTTGCCTTCGACCTTCTCGTCGGGCGGATATAAAACTTTGCTGATGGTCTCGGATTCCATCTTAGCGCGCACGGCGCCCATATAGTCGCCGCTATTGAACACGCCTAAATTGAACGAATCGACTGCTTCGGACTTCCACAGCCTCAAGCGGTTGACCGTGCGTGTCTTATATCCCGGAATCGGCGTATCGAATGGAATGCCCTTGATCTTATAGCCAGGTACCCATCTATGGCGCATTGCACCCTTGTCATCCGTGTACGTTTCGGTATGCCCAAAGAGCCCTACTTCCACCGAAGTGGAGGCGCAAATCTCCCATGGATTGCCAAATTGCAGCCATTTATCCGACTTCTCTACCTGCCAGCCATTCACGATTTCCTGGCGGAAGATACCAAATTCATAACGCAGCCCATAGCCAATCACCGGTATCTCCAGCGTGGAGAGCGAATCAAGAAAACACGCAGCCAATCTACCCAATCCGCCGTTACCCAGACCGGGCTCAGGCTCCTCGGCGGCGATGGTCTTCAGATCGAGCCCCAAGCTCTTGAGCGCCTGCTCGATTTGCGGCGTCAAATCCAGATTTAACAGATCGTTCTGTAGATGAGGCCCCAGCAGGTACTCGGCGCTCAGGTACGCAAGAACCCTAACATCTTTTTGCCTGTAGGTCTCAATCGTCTCCAGCCATTGATCCATCAAGCGATCGCGAACAACGACTGAAAGCGCGTGATACTTATCTACCAAGCTGGACCACTCCAACGGCCTGCCTACGCTATGTGTCATGTGATTGCGGAACGAAACTGCAATCTCTTCAGCTGTTGTACCGGCGCGGTTCTCGCCCGCTAGCGTGTCCCTCTGTTGCTGCTCGTTGTCCCGGGTCAACGGAATATCCTGCTCTTGTTTTCGCATGTGTTTCAATTTGTTCTCCACAGAGCACTAATACTGCCCACATCTACATCTCCAAGATAACTCGACCGCTCACACGGGGTTCACTCTCGGGCGGTCGCTTCGACACTATATCGCCACGTCGCGTATCCAGGGAAACTCAAAGGGTATTTCTGTTTAAATCTCTGAATATTATGGTCACTCTAAGAATTTTCTCCACCGTCTCTTCGCTGAGCGGAGGCTTGTCAGAATCACCGGCGATGAGTTCTTCAGCCGCGTTCTCTCGTTGCTTATCAGGACGCTCACTTCGCCGTGGAGAGGGATCGTCGGACTCTAAAATCATGCGTAGTTCTTCCTCTGTCTCTTCGAGATAAATTTCCTCCTGCCTAGCGTTGGTCAATCAGGGCGCGTCGCTGACTCGACGGATTGCGGGCGTCAGCGTGCCCGATAATCCGCTCATCACGGCCGTGATTGAGCATGTGCAACGACTTTCCGAACCATATCTGTTCAATCACGCGATGCGCTCGTGGCTGTTCGCTGAAGCGATTGGCCGCATAAAGGGGATCAATTACGACCGCGAAGTCGTGGCTATTGGCACGATACTCCACGACATCGGCCTTACTGCTAGTGTGTCAGGGCCTAATCGCTTCGCAGTGAATGGTGCCGATGCTGCACTGTCGTTCCTTAAAGGAAAGGGTCTATCGAATCGCCGAACACAACTGATTTGGGACCTGGTTGCGCTTAACTCGACGCCATCGCTGGCACTTCACAAGGAGCCGGAAGTGGCGGTCGGCACGATGGGCATCGGACTCGATTACCGGATACGAGCCACGACAACTTTTTGCGCGACTTCGGCGAGAGATTCGTTCCTGGCTACAAAACTGTGTCAACGGTCGACCTGTTGATGAACGCTCCGTTCGATGAATAGCGATGAACTTTTGCGACGGAGGTCGAAACTGCAAGCTCTCCGATCCACGGACCTTTGACAATGTTGTAGGCTGGATCGGCGGAATCAAAAGATACTAGTTGAATTGCTGGCCTCCTAGCGTCATGCGAGACGTCCTCACGCGCCCTAACCGGCATTTGTGGCCAGTCTTGCCAATCGCGCCGTACTATCCACACACGACGGGTTTCTCCTTCACTTGTTACTCATTCTGGACATGTTAGTCGCGGTTCGGGGAAATCGCCGAGCGTTCTGCGCTTTGTTCTGGGTCGAAATGAAGGATGGTGTCACAGAACGCCGGGATGTTCTGTCTTAACAAGTACAAGAGACCGATGGCATTGGACAATGCGTTGGTCAGCATAAGGGAGACAATTATGAAAATAGTCGTGATCGGCGGTACCGGACTCATTGGATCGAAACTCGTCAACAAGCTTCGTGAGCACGGGCACGAAGCGGTAGCGGCATCACCGAATTCGGGTGTCAACACTCTCACGGGCGAGGGGCTGGCCGAAGTGATGAAAGGTGCCTCGGTAGTTGTTGACGTATCAAACTCTCCCTCCTGGGAGGACGCCGCAGTACTGAATTTCTTTGAGACATCAACCCGTAATCTCCTCGCCAATGAAGCGGCCGCAGGGGTAGGGCATCACGTTGCTTTGTCGGTTGTAGGCACGCAGCGGCTGGCCGAAAGTGGTTACTTCCGGGCTAAGATTGCTCAGGAAAAACTGATCAGAGAATCTTCTATCCCCTACTCCATCGTGCTTGCGACGCAGTTCTTCGAGTTCCTCAAGGGCCTCGCCGACATTTCGTTCGACGGGGAAAAGGTGCGACTGCCATCCGCGCTCTTCCAGCCGATGTCCGCCGACGATGTTGCGAGTGCCGTGGGGAAGATTGCAGTAGGTCAGCCGGTAAACGGCATCGTCGAAATTGGTGGTCCCGAACAGTTTCGAATCGATGAACTAGTCCGACGGCGCTTGGCGTCACTCAAAGATCCCCGCCAAGTCATCGCTGACCCAAATGCGCTTTACTCGGGGGCGAAACTCGGCGAGAGAACGCTGGTTCCGGACAATAACGCACGACTAGGCGAGACCCGTTTCGAAACCTGGCTGACTCAGCCCGCAGCACAAATTCCTCAGCCCGCAGGTGTCGCGGCGGTGAACAAGGAGAAGAAGGCCAGCTGAATCACCACCACAGACGCCACTGGTGAACGCGACGTACCGACCAAAGCACGATGTATGAAATGGCATCGCTCAGACGAAAGGGGATTTTATGAGGTTCACAAAACTGATTTTGGCGCTGGCATTTCTTATGTCCGGCGTGCTGATAGCGCAAGAGGCTAAGGTAACGGAGCTCATGTCGAAAGACCTCACAATGTGTTCTGGCAAAGAGGGTCTGATGATCACTGTGGACTATCCTCCGGGCAGTAAGGATCCAATCCATCGCCACAATGCATGTGGATTTATTTATGTGCTGGAAGGCTCCATCGTGATGCAGGTTAGAGGCGGAAAAGAAGTGACTCTGACGCCTGGTCAGACCTTCTACGAAGGCCCCGATGATGTCCACGTGATTGGGCGCAACGCGAGCCAAACCAAACCGGCGAAATTCGTCGTGTTCTTCGTGAAGGACAAAGGTGCTCCCGTGCTAGTGCCCACTAACTGAAACGTGAAATCGTGAGCAGTAATACTTGCACAAACTAGGGAGAAATTCATATGAGCACGATTACGGTAAAAGATGGCACCAATCCCATACGGCCGTTAGATTATGAGCTTGAAGGTCATACTCTAAGCCATTGATTCGTTGCCAGTAGCAAATGAGACCCCGGAAAATTTGGGAGAAAAACCGAATCGCGCTTCTTTTGAAATTGCGGGATAGCGCATAATTATTCTCGCACTCTCCATCTAGGATGTTCCTGGAAAGAGGAGACGGCTCTTATCACCCGTGGCAGCAGTGGCATCGGTCTTGCCGCGACCCGAACTTTCATTGCGGAGGGTGCGCAGGTCACCATTACTGCCCGCGAGCAGAAGATGCTCGATGGAGAAAGATGACTAAAGGTAAGGTTCGACAGTTCTTGATCTAGCTCTTGGAGAATCGAATCGATTCAGTCAAGCGATTGGAGCATGCGATGGACACGTTCGAACAACCGACGACAACGCACCGTGTCGGAACGGGAGGCCGGGGATCGCTAGAGAACTTCAGAGACCGTCGACGGGCGTTTCGCGCTCTGCACGAGGCAGGCTGTTTCCTCATTCCAAATCCGTGGGACGTTGGCTCTGCACGGTACTTGCAGCAACTGGGATTCCCCGCGCTGGCGACAACCAGCGCGGGCTTTGCGTTCTCGCAGGGGCTGCCTGACTCCGAAGGTGCGCTCACTTGTGAGCGCAATCTGGCATACATAGCTGATATCGCGGGCGCGGTCGATGTTCCGGTCAATGCGGACTTCGCGTCTGGCTACGGAGCGTCACCGCAAGATGTGGCCGATAATGTCACGCTCTGCATCGCGACCGGCGTCGCCGGCCTATCGATCGAGGATGCAACCGGTGATCCATCGTCACCGCTTTACGAGCTGCCGCTCGCCGTCGAGCGTGTGCGCGCCGCGCGCGAGGCGATCGATCAGTCTCATGCCGACGTCCTACTGACGGCGAGGGCAGAATGTTTCCTTGTCGGCCATCAGGATGCGCTTCGTGAGGTCTGTCCTGCGTCTGCAGGCATTCGCTGAGGCGGGGGCGGACGTGCTATTTGCACCCGGCCCCCACGACCCTACGACGATCAAAGCGCTCGTTGACGCTGTTCGGCCGAAGCCGATCAACGTCCTGGTGGTTCGGGAGAGTGGCTTGAGCGTCGCCGACATAGCGGCGCTCGGCGTGCGACGCATCAGTGTCGGCGGCGCGTTGGCTCTTGCTGCATGGACCGGTTTCACGCGCGCAGCGCAGAAGTTGAAATCGGAGGGGAGCTTCGCTGGCTTCGCGAGCTTGGTCTCGTACGCCGACATCAACGGGTTCTTGGTGACCGACTACCGCCAGCGTCAATCTGACCGGCGGCGGTCGGCGGAGTCACAAAGCTAAGTATTCAAGGAGGCGACAGATGACAAGAGTGGTTGATCTATCGAACTCTCCCTCCTTCGGAGACGCGGTCGTGATGGAGTTCTTCGAGGCTTCAACCCGCAATCTGGTCGCACAGGAAGTTGCGTATGACTGAGACCACACGCTCGCCGCTGCTCTCAAGCGCCGCGAATGCAGCGCTCATGTTTCCGGTGTTGAGTTCCGGGCAGATTGCACGGATTGCTTCGCACGGAGTGATTCGTCCAATTACCCGCGGCGAAGTGTTGATCGACAGCGGCCAAACCAACGTGCCGTTCTTTGTACTGAAGGCCGGTGAGATCGAGGTTATTCGCCCATCGGAACTGGACGAGGTTTTGGTCGCGATTGTTGGGCCGGCTCAGTTCACCGGTGACATCAGTATGATCCTCGGTCGCCCAGCGCAGATGCGCCTCCGTGTGAGTGACTCCGGCGAAGTCGTCCAACTGACACGTGACCAGATGCACGCCCTCATTCAAACCGACGCCGAAATCAGCGAAGTCTTGATGAGAGCGTTGATCCATCGACGGCTCGCGGTAGTTGCGCATGGGATTGGCGACGTGCTGCTAATTGGCTCCGTCGGGTCCGGGGCAACGCTACGAATTAAACAATTCCTGACGCGCAATGGCCACCCCTTCAAGTACCTCGATCTTGACCGGGACGCCGATGTACGGCAATTGCTCGATCGCTTTCACGTGGAGCCGGCGGAGATACCTGTCGTGATCTGCCGCGGCGAGGCGGTGCTGAAGAATCCCAGTAATCAGGCGATCGCCGACAGTCTCGGCTTCAATAAGGGGATCGATCACACCCACCGGCGCGATGTCGTCATTGTCGGCGCCGGACCAGCTGGTCTTGCGGCAGCCGTTTACGCAGCTTCCGAGGGACTCGATGTCCTGGTTATCGAGGCGAGCTCGCCTGGAGGGCAAGCGGGCTCGAGCTCAAAAATCGAAAACTACCTTGGATTTCCAACTGGGATTTCGGGGCGAGAGCTGGCCGAACGCGGTTACGCCCAGTCACAGAAGTTTGGCGCTGAGGTCATGATTGCCAAAGGCGCCATCGAGTTGGTCTGTGAAAACAACGCGTACGGCGTGAGACTCGATGACAGCGTGACCATCCGGGCTCGCACAGTGGTCATTGCCACCGGAGCTCGATACCATAGGCCCTCGCTCGCGAATCTCTGTCAGTTCGAAGGTGCGGGTGTCTACTACAACGCGACTTTTATGGAAGCGCAGCTCTGCGATGGTGATGAAGTCATAGTCGTAGGCGGAGCGAACTCGGCGGGCCAGGCCGCAGTGTTTCTGGCGCAGACGGCGAGACGCGTTCATCTGCTCGTCCGCTCCAGCAGTCTTTCGGCGAGCATGTCGCGATACCTGATTCGACGCATCGAGGAGACCCCAACAATCCAGGTCAAGACAAGAACCGAGATCGTGGCTTTTGAGGGAACCGAGCATCTTGAGCGTGTGCGGTGGCGCGATGGCACGGGCGCGGTAACGAGTCAGGATCTTAAGCACGTATTCCTGATGACGGGGGCCGACGCGAACACCGGTTGGCTGAATGGCCGTGTCGCGCTTGATCCGAAAGGTTTCATCAAGACCGGATGGGACCTGACGAAGGAAGATCTCGCCGCAGCGCGATGGCCGCTCGACCGCTCACCGCATCTGCTCGAAACCTCGCTTCCGGGCGTGTTCGCCGTGGGTGACGTTCGGTGCGGGAGCGTCAAACGCGTGGCATCGGCAGTCGGCGAAGGGTCGATCGCGGTTTCGTTGGTCCACCGCGCGCTGTCCGAGTAGTTCGCAGGCCATCGAGAGCTTAAATGACCGAACGTCATCAAGACCATTGAGCACGCGAACGCGAGACGGTACGCGGATAGGACTTAGTCCAGCATGCCACTCCACGTCACCACCTTGTCGGCCGCTTCCTAGCGGAAGTTTTCTACCATCTTGATAACGCTCTGGGGATCGGACTGAGTGTAGAAGATGGTGCGACCGTCTCGCGACGCGCTCAGGCTGGGCTGCCAGTCGCTGGGGCTTTTTTCAAGTGACAGGACTGGCGTAATCCGCCGGGTGGCGAAGCTGTAGAACTCGATCGTAGGACGTGGTTCGGCATCGACGTCCAGCAGGTAGAGTCCGCTCTCCGTCACCGCCCAGTGTCCCCAATAAGTCACTTGCGGTTTGCCGGTCACCACAGGCGACTCGCTGCCTCCGTTTGCGGGCATGCTCCATATCCCAGGTTCGTCAAACTTGCTGTAGTAGATGGTTTGCCCGTCGTAGGACTCAAGAGGATCAAAGCCGCCATGCTCGGTCAGCTGCCTCTCTGACCCGTCCTCAAGAGAGTGCTTCCAGATCTGTCTGCTTCCCGTACGCGGAGAGGCGAAATAGATGAACCTGCCGTCGCGGGACCAACTTGGCACTACATTGTCGGAGTCGCCATGCGTGATCGCATGAAGGTTCCTGCCCTCTGCATCAACGACATAGATGTGGGAGTAGATATGGATGTGATTCTCTACGTGGGCATCGAAGGCTATCCATCGTCCATCGGGCGACCAGCGCGGAGTGCCCGAGTGCCCGCCTATATAAGTAAGTTGCACGGGATGATCGCCCTCAGAGCTGTTCAGCCAGATCTGGCGTGCGCCGGAACGTGCTGATTGCAGCGCAAGACGCGTCCCGTCCGGGGAGGGTTGCGCGGCGTCCTCCATGAACTGTGAATAGATGAGCTTCCTTGTATGAAGTACTGGACCGCCTGCTTTCGAAAGATCCGCTCGCCAGATTATCGCGGGAGCATGGTGACGGGGAGAACCCATTTGGCTCTCCGCATAGACGAGGCTCCGCCCGCCCTGGGAGATCGAACCCACGCCCGGGTAGAACATCTCAGGTTCGACCGAGCCGCCTGATACCGGTACCCTCCAGGGGCGCACCATGTTTCCTCGCATCCAGTAGAGGACGATGTATTTGCCGTCGGGTGTCCACATCGGGTTCCAGAAGAACGCATCGGCTGAAACAAGACGCCTCGGTGGGCCACTGGTAAGCGGCACGGCGTAGAGCTCGCTATGGCCTCCGTCGGTCTGACGAGAAAATGCAACGGTTCGTCCGTCCGGGGAAAGCGCATCGTCGGAGCCAAAGTCTCCGTGAGATCCCGCCGCCAGACAGCGCTTCTTGCCGGTTGTGAAGGAGAAGAGCACAAGCGCGCGCGGACCACCTGGGGCGCACTGGTCAAGCATCACCATGGCTTTGCTGTCCGGAGTCCAGATAGGCCGGCCCGCGACCCATTCCCGGCAGGGCGAGTCCGTCAGTCGACGCTCGGGGCCGCCGAGTGCGGGGACCGTGTAGACCCCATCGCGTTCGCTACTGCAGCGGGCAAAGGCAATCTCCCGCCCATCCGGCGACCATTGCGGGGGGCCGGGAACACCGTCGCCTCGCTTGTGGTGTGTGATTTGTAGCGGCGTGTCGCCTCCTACCAACTGCACATAGATGTCATAGTGTGTGCGCTCCACACCATTCCAAACGAACGCGATCTGACGCCCGTCCGGCGAAAACGACGGGAATCTCGCGTCTCCGAGCGCGCTCGTGAGAATCGACGAACGCAGATTCGAAGACATCATGTTCGGCTCGCCCGAGAGCGGCTTAGGCTGGCTCCTAAACTGAACAAGGACGGATCGAAGAGACGCAGATCGAATGAGGGCGGCGATTCCAATTGCGGATATGACGCATGCGATTACTAGGGCTAACTTCCTGGAGAGCAGCCTTCGACGGTCTGGCTTCTCGTCGTGCGTAACAGTGCCGACTTCAACGCTACCGTTACTCTGTCCCCACATGTTGGATACAGCCATCTCGGATATCGCAGTCAATCGAGACGAAGCGCGGTTATTCTGCGCATCCCCCGGTTGTGAGACGGGCGCGACAAAGCGATAACCCTTCTTCGGAATGGTTTCGATGTAGAGAGGCTTGTCGGCCGAGTCGCCCAAGGCCTCGCGGAGCTTCATGACAGCAGAATTCAGGCTGTGGTCGAAATCGACGAAGGTGTCGGATGGCCAGAGATGTTGGCGCAATTGCTCGCGCGTGACCATCTGCCCGGCGTGCTCCAGCAGCAAGAGGAGAATAAGCGCTGGCTGTTCACGCAGTTTGATAACGGCCCCATTGCGGCGTAGTTCTCCACTCGAGGTGTCCAGTTCGAAGACGCCGAAGCGCCAGGTCCGTGGTGTGTTGACCGGCATGCCCATTAGCGCGCTCCTCTGGGCTGGACAAACTTTACACCTTTCCCGATCGGCAGGCCAATCGAACCCGAATCACAAATTTACTCGATAGACAAAGTCCTTTGGTGTCAAGGGCGGAGAGCGCAATCAGCAGATGATGACGGAATGATCTCCAAAGCATTGAGCGGATCGCCGCAGCGGCGCACATTGCGAATATTCCCGAGCGGTAGTTGGAGCAGGACAAAGCCGCAGGATCATCGAGGAGGTTCGCCATGTTTCGTATATCTTCCATCCTTACCTGTGCAGCTCTGGTGTTGTCGCTCAGCGCGGCTCTATGTGGACCGGTGGCAGCACAAGATAAGTCGGTCACCGTTAAGATTCCATTTGATTTCTCAGTCAACGACCAGAATGTACCTGCGGGCAAATATCGCATCTCACTGCAGGCGCCGCGTTATCTCTTGTTCGTCGACACCCAGTCCACCAAGAAGCAGTACCTGATGTTGGTCCAGCCCACCTGGGAGCAAAACAGTAACGACCGGGGGCACCTGATCTTTCGGCGGTATGGAGACAGCAACTATTACCTCTACCAAGTCTGGATGCCGGGCCGAGGTGAGGGACGGCAGCTGGTGCGCAGCCGGTCCGAGCAGAAGACGCTGCGGGGGCGGAAATCTTCATCGCTCGCACAGGTGCAACTTCCAAGTGGGCCGGTACGGCAATAATCCGGCCGGGCATGGAATCGCCCTCTTTTCGTAACCCATCGCAATCTCCTATTCGTTTTCGAAGAGTCATCATGGGCTCAGATCAGTAGGGACGTGTCTGATCGAAGTACCTGTTCTGCTGAAGCAGAATGAACCCGATAGGTGTGGCGAGCAGCCCAGCTCCGACCGCGAAGGCAATGACTAGCATGCGGGCATCGGGTCGTGCGGCCATGATGGTGCTGATGCCAAGCGGAAGGAAGAACAACACGGATGTGATAAGGCCTGGCGAGAAACGGCCGCGTTTACGCAGAAACGGAAATATATGCATGAAGATGGCATTGATGACCATGAGGCCAGGCATGCCGAGTGCAACGCCAGGGTATTCCGGCGCGACGAAGACGCAGGTGATCCCTACGATCATGACAAGGCAGTTGGTGAGGTAGAACTCGTTCCAGCGGGCAGGTAAGTGGAGGACCTGCTGCGCCCAGTTTTTCCAGTCGAAGACGAACTCCTCGACTACGTGCGCGCCATAGGCCGCGGTACAGAGCCAGAGCAGTGTTTGAAGGTGTGACATTCGAAGTTCCTCGCTCTCCAGAAATCGAATAGGTTTTTTGAAAAAAAGAATGTTCCTTCTTTATTATCTGATTTGTCAAGGAACTGATTGAATGCCAAAAATTTCAGAAGAAAAGCGACAGGCGCGTCGCGACCAGATCCTCGCTGCCGCATGGCGGTGTTTTGCCCACAAGGGTATCCATGCCACTTCCATGGAGGAGATCCTCCGTGAGGCTGATCTCTCGGCAGGCGCGGTTTATCTCTACTACAACGGCAAGGACGAACTCATCCTCGCAGCCATCGAAACCTATATGAGTGAACTAAGAGGATTGCTTTTGCCTCTGCTCATGAGTAAGACACCCCTGCCGCCCGTGTCATTCACCAAAGAGATCACCGCAGCGATCTCGTCTCATACACAACAACGGGGGATCGATCTGAACGTGATCGTTCTGATGTGCTGGAGCGAGGCTCAATCAAATCCCAGGGTCAAGAAGCTTGTCTCGGGGTTTCAGTTCAAGTATCGGGAGGCGCTGGTCGGCATTGTTCGTACCTGGCAAAAAGAAGGACATCTCGCGAAGAAGGGCGAACCAGATGACATAGGAAAAGCTCTGCTGGCATTCTTCCTTGGTTTCATCGTTCAGTCTGCCTTGCTTGGGAGAATCGAGCCGGACACAGCCGCACAAGGAATTGCCGGATTACTGACGAATATCAAGATCTAACGACCTCAGTCCTGATATGTCGTCTTGTCGAAAGTGATCTCTCGCGCCGGTGAGTGTGCGGTGAAGAGAGTATTCCTTTGCGCCATCGTCTGAGGCGCCGTATCAAATTCACTCCTGTGAAGGGCCCCAAGACAGTTTGTCGAATCAACGTAAGAAGCAGAGCAAGAGCCAACGTTCTGAGAGGAGAACCAACGCGTGAGTCCAGACGGCGACGGTGAAGGCATGGCCCGCGCCTGGCGGAGCGCCCACGTGTGTCCTAATTGCGGAACGTGACCGATCTGTCAGAACTAGACTTGAAGGCTGTTACCACCGGACTCGTTTCTTGTCCTCGGTGTGATTGGGGAGGACGCATGAGATTCAGACAGTCGATGCAAACAGATCCAGCTAAGTCCCGCGTTCCACGTACGCTGAAATTGGCAGTTTGAGTTGCGTGTGCTTCTTTACGTCGGAGACCTTGCGCATGTGGGCGAATACAAGCTCGCTGGAGAACTTGGAGTCATTGTCCGCTCGCGAGACGAGGTAGGTCTTCAGCATCAGTTCGCCATGCACCAGAGGTCTCACCGTGACTCCATTCCGGGCGAGCAGGAGGGCGGCAGCCTTGACGACGAAAGCCTCAGCTGAGCCATCGGCAACAAACGGGAACGCCTCCTCGGGTGCAGCCCGGATGACGGGACGGCATTTCCACGCGTCGCCAATCGGACAGGACTACATTCGTCCTCCCGGCTGCTGTCTCGTGGATTGCCCGCACTATGCTGCGGCTGCAGGAGAGTGGTGCGAGACCGACTTTCCCGTTCCGAACGGGAATCGCCTGCCGCTGCACGATGAGAGGTGGGATGCTGCCGGTAGTACGGCGGCATCGGGTGGCACCCTTTCCGCCATACCTACCGATCCTGGCTGGATGACACCGGAGCACCGATGGAAGTGCAGCAGAAGCTCATGCGGCACTCCCGAATCTCGACCACGATGAACGTGTATGGCAACGCGCTGATGGAAGCAAAGCGCGAGGCAAATGCGGCAGTCGTTAGCAGAATATTGAGGGGCTTATAAATATTGAGGGGCTTATAACTCGATGATAGTGAGTAGCCAAAACGTGCGAAAACCCGGTGGAGCAAATGTTACTGCTCTTACACCGGGTTATTCCGGGTTGGCGGATTCGCTAAGTGGTTGCGGGGGTAGGATTTGAACCTACGACCTTTGGGTTATGAGCCCAACGAGCTACCGGGCTGCTCCACCCCGCTTGTTAAATATAACGCTCCTTTCATAGAGGGTCAAATCTCCACGAGAGGTACTTGGAGGTACTCATTGCTGTTACGACTCATCCGCGTAACTTTTTTTGGTGGAATACGTTTTATGAATTGAAGCATTCGTTGGAGGAAGTTATGAGGCAGGACAGTCGTTGGCACAAGGGGCTTGGTGGAGTCGTTGTACTTTCCATAGGCCTGGCAGCAGTCAGCTTCGCGCAAGATAAGCCGGTTTCAGATGCGCAGGTTGAGGCCAATGTATTAAAGTCGCTGGCCAGCGCACCCGAACTAGCCGACCAGGCGATTGGTTCCTCGACGGTCTATGGCACGGTGACTCTGAGCGGTTCGGTTGAGAATGAAGTTTTGCGGGATAAGGCCGAGCAGTTAGTCGCAAATACCCCTGGCGTTAAGAAAGTCGTCGACGAGCTGACTATAGGAGTGTCCACTCCCGCCGCGACCGGTGTGTCCCAGCCTGCTGAAGAGACGGTGGACCAAGCGGAGCAGGGAAGTGGCGTCCCCCCACAGCAGCCGGATGATGCAACGGTTTCAGGGGCTCCGCAGCCTCCACCCTATCCCCAGGCATCACCCTATCCCCAGACACCACCCGTGCCCGCCGCACCCCCAGGTGCTCCAGCTCCTGTCGAGCGTTCCCCAGGGCAACCGGGTTCTCCTTCTTATTCGCAGCAATTCCCAGGTCCTCAGCCTGCTCCTCAACAGCCTTACAGGGTGCAGCAGCAGCCAGGTCAATCCGTCACGATTCCTACCGGAACAATGCTCAGGGTAAGGCTCAATCAGGCAATGGACAGCCGTCACACGCAGCCAGGGGCTCCCTTCGACGGTGTTGTTCTTAACGATGTGCTTTCCAATGGCATGGTGGCGATTCCACGCGGAGCG
Source organism: Edaphobacter sp. FHG110511_03 (assembly GCF_059115365.1). NCBI lineage: Bacteria > Pseudomonadati > Acidobacteriota > Terriglobia > Terriglobales > Acidobacteriaceae > Edaphobacter > Edaphobacter sp. FHG110511_03. Next base: position 326,135 of record NZ_JBZYWL010000006.1, read on the forward strand.
CTCGTGCAGGGATATGTGGCAGACGCTCAGCCTGGGGGAGATCTGCGGGGCCGCGGCGGGATCGCGCTTCAACTGTCTCAGGTCACGTTGGAGGGACATCCTTATCCTCTTGCAACCGAAGCCTGGTCCCACCAGGGTTACGACAAGACCGGTCAGACCGCCGGAACGACGGTTGGGTTGGGAGCCGCAGGCGCAACCATTGGAGCGATCGCCGGCGGCGGCCCTGGAGCTTTGCTGGGAGCAGGGATTGGAGCGATTGCCGGACTCGGGATATCCTCCGCATCACGGCAGGGGGAAGCTGCCATTCCCTCCGAAGCGATTGTGTCTTTTCGGCTGGCCCAGCAGGCGGCCTTGACGACGGTCTCTCAGGCTGAACTCGATCGCCTGGGAGCCGGATTGCCTCCTCCACCTGCGAATGCGATGAGGCGACGGTCCTATCCTCCACCCCCACCGCCGCCCTATGGCTACGGACCCGCCTATTATCCATATGGCTATCCCTACTATCGCTAGCAGACGGCCCATCGGGTAGACGGATTGGATGTATCTGACTCCGGCAAAGGGCTTCCTGCCGGAGTCAGAAATTTCATGCGAGTGATTTATACTGGTTTCTTGCCCTGCCTCCAGCGCGCGCTCCTGACGGTACGCTCTGGCTACGCAAATCCCGGGCGACCGCACATCCGTGTATGACGGTGGCGTTTTAAAGTAAAGGTCTTCAGTCAAGCATGATTCGTATTCTGCAGCAGGACAACCGCATCACGAAGATTCTCTTTGCTGTCATCATCGGCTTCGCAGTCGTCACCATGGTGATCACGCTCGTCCCCGGCGTCTTTGACAGCTCTTCGACAAATGATGCCAACGCCTTCGCAACTGTGCGAGTTCCGGGCCTTTTGGGCCGCCTTGGTATCGACAGCAGCACCGTGAAGATGACCGAGGTTAATCAGCTCGCCTCCCGTCAGCTGCAGCAACAGCATCTCCCGGAATTTCTGCTGCCATACATGTCGCAGCGCGCCGGACAAATCCTGGTGCAGCGGCAGGTCCTCAAGCACGAGGCCGACCGCCTGAATCTGGAAGTGGGCGATGCGGATCTGCGTCGCGAATTGGAGACCGGCCCATTTGCGCAGTATCTCTTTCCTGGCGGCAAGTACATCGGCGACGACGCCTACATGAACTTTGTTCAGAATTTCTTCCAGGTCAGCCGTTCCGACTTCGAGTCCCAGATCAAGAGCGATATGGCGCTGCAACGCTTGCAGGCCCTCATCACAGGAGGGGTCAGCGTCTCGGATAACGCCGTTCGCGAAGCTTACCGAACGCAGGGAACCAAGGTTAAGTTCGACTACGCGGTCATCGCTGCAGATGACCTGAGGAAGAGCATCAATCCCTCCGACGCCGATCTCGAAAAGTTCTTCAAGGACAACCAGGCTCGTTACGCGACGGCCATTCCGGAGACACGCAAGATTCAATATGTCTCCTTCGACGCCTCGAATCTACCCGGCGGCAAGCCACAGATCTCCGACGCCGACGTGCAGGCTTATTACAACCAGCATCAGGCTCAGTTCCAGGTGAAGGAGCAGGTCAAGGTTCGCCACATCCTCATCGCCGTCCCTTCGGGAGCCGACAGCAAGACCGACTCTGCTGCGAAAGCCAAGGCAGATGATCTGTTGAAGCAGATCAAGGGTGGTGCGAACTTCGCGGATCTGGCGAGCAAGAACTCGGACGATCCAGGCAGCAAGACCCAGGGTGGAGAACTCGGATGGCTCGACCGCGGCCGTACGGTTCCGGAGTTTGACAAGGTGGCCTTCACGCTGGCTCCTGGACAGACCTCGGATGTGATCAAGACCCAGTTCGGCTACCACATCCTTCAGGTCGAAGAGAAGAAGACCGCACACCTCCGGCCTCTCTCTGAGGTCAAGGCTGAGATCGTTCCCATCCTCGAGCAGCAACGCGTAGGTGCCGCTGAACAGACGTATGCCTCCCAGCTTGCAGCCGATGCCAAGAAGAACGGCCTCGAGAAAGCCGCTCAAGCCCGGGGCTTGCATACAGTCGCGACGGACTACCTTGCCAAAGACGGTGTGATCGCTGGCTTGTCCGATGGCTCGGCCTTGTTGACGCAGGCGTTCACCGTAGTCAAGGGTGCCGACCCCGCCTCGGTTTCGACCGGTGATGGATTTGCGGTCTTCCAGGTAACCGATATCAAGGCTGCCCATGCTCCCGTATTTGCCGAGTACAAGACACACATTCTCGATGATTACCGTGAGCAGCAGGTGCCTCTCTTGTTGAACACGCAGCTCGCCAAGCTCGACGACCGAGCGAAGGTTCTCAACGATCTGAAGAAGGCTGCTGACGAGATGAAGATTCCCGTGAAGACGAGCGAGTTGGTTGCTCGCGATGCACAGGTTCCTGAGATCGGTTCGATGGGTGGCCCGGCATCGGTTGCCTTTACCTTGGCCAAGGGAACAATCTCAGGTCCGATTAACCTGGGCAGGGCTGGCGTCGTATTGTCGGTTACCGAAAAACAAGAGCCGACAGCCGAGGATATTGCAAAGAACTTCGACCAAACTCGCGAGCAGCTGGTAAACGAGCAGCGGGACGAGCTATTCCGCGTATATGTCGGAAACCTCACAAAGAAGTATGAAGAAGCGGGTGCCATTCGCTATTCCAAGCGACAACAGGCGCCACCGTCGTTGCCCGCTGGCAACTAGATCGTAAACTTTAAACCCGAGCAGAACCGGGGCCTGTTCCTTTGAAGGAACGGGCCCCATCTTTTTTGCATCTGACGTGTCACACTTTGAGAACGGCCGGTGGATGGCGGCTGCTTCTTTGAGAGCAAGAAAGCGTCCAATGACGAAGGGGGCACGATGAGAAGTGAAGTTACCAGTGAAGCGCGATTGTCCGGGGTCTTGTTACATGTGACGTCGCTGCCTTCCTATGGTGGTATCGGAGACTTTGGCCCGGCCGCCTATGCATTCGTAGATTTTCTGGTGCAGGCAAAACAACGGCTCTGGCAGGTGCTTCCCCTTAGCCCCACCGGATACGGAAGTTCTCCTTACTCCGCTCTTTCGGCCTTCGCAGGCAACCCTTTGCTGATCAGCCTGGAAAGGTTGGTCCGGGATGGCTGGCTTTCCAAAGAGCGTATTGCCGGTCTGGCAGGCCATGACGGCCCTGTTGATTTCGAGCGAGCTAAGCGTGAGAAGCTGCCGCTCATCGAGGAGGCCGCTGCTGCATTCCTCGAACGCGCATCCGACGCCGCTCGCGCGCGATATCAGCAATTTTCCCAGAACAACATCTCCTGGCTGGCAGACTATGCCATGTTCAGCATTCTCCGGCGAAGATTTGACTTTGTCGCCTGGAACCAATGGCCCGAGGAATTCGCGCACCGTCGAGCCGAAGCGATGACCCAAACTTTAAATAGCTACAGCCGTGAGCTCGCTATCGAACAGGTCATTCAGTTCTTCTTCGATGAGCAATGGAGCGAGCTCAGGAATTACTGTGCACAACGAAAGATTCGCATCCTTGGCGACGTTGCCATCTTTGTCAGCTATGACAGCTCCGATGTATGGACCAACCCCGAGGTCTTCGAGCTCGACGACAATCGCATGCCTGTCCGCGTCTCCGGCGTACCGCCGGACTATTTCTCCGAGACTGGCCAGCGATGGGGCAATCCTCTCTATAAATGGCAGGCTCTCCAGGAAAGTGGCTTCGGCTGGTGGGTGGCACGGATTCGCCGCTCTCTCGCCCTTTACGACATCATCCGCCTCGATCACTTCCGCGGATTTGAGGCTTGCTGGTCCATCCCCGCTGACGAAGAGACGGCGATCAATGGGGTGTGGGTCAAGGCTCCGGGCATTGAGCTCTTCAGTCATCTGAAGTCTGTCTTTGGGGAGCTTCCGTTTGTGGCCGAAGATCTGGGCCTGATCACACCGGCCGTCGATGATTTGCGCGAACATTTCCAGATGCCGGGAATGCGGGTGCTTCAATTCGGCTTTACCGATCGCGGCAGCCATTTGCACCTGCCGCACAGCTTCGTGCCCAACACCGTCGTCTACACCGGCACACACGACAACAACACGACGCTGGGATGGTGGCGAGACGGAGCGACTGAGTCGGAACGCGCACACCTCGAGACCTATCTCCAACCCATTCACCATGACGGAGAGGTCGTATGGGCCCTAATCCGGGCCGCCGCCCGCTCCGTGGCGAACATCTGTATCTTTCCCATGCAGGATGTACTTCACCTCGGAAGCGAAGCGCGCATGAACGTTCCCGCGGCCAGAGGCGGGAACTGGTCGTGGCGGTATAACTCGAATGCGCTGCATCCCGACTTCGCCGCCCAGCTGGCTGCGTTGATGGAGATGACGGACCGCGATGGCTACGTGCTTCCGGTGCCTGAGCCGATTCAGGTCTTCAGCTCTGCGGCAGAGCCGGGTCGGAGCATTTAGACTGGTAAGGTAATCTCAAAAATCAGGAGTCTCCATGCCCCTCTCTGGCGAAGCCATCCGTACTATGAACTATGTTGACGATATCTCGGTGACGCTACGGCGCATTCTTGCGGTTCTGCCTTCGCTGACCGACGAAGAGCGGCAGCGCGTTTCCGATCATATCAAGCATGCCGATCCCAGCTACGACTCCGTAATAGCAGCAGTAGCGGGAAAAAAATGAGCGAAGCACCCGGCTCGCACGGCGATCCCGCAATCCGCGTGATCGCCGTGATCGGGGCAGGGCAGGCAGGCCGTACCTTTGCGATGGCATGCTCGGCAGCCGGTTTTTATGTTGTCCTCGAAGACGTCATGCCTTCCAATCTGCGAAAGGCTGAGGTGGAGTACTCCGACCTCAGCCTGCGCGGAGGCTATGGAGCTCTTGAACTGGCCACGACCGTAGAAGGTGCGGTCCGGGAAGCCGATATCGCCATCGATTTTGTGCCGGACGAGCTGGAATCCAAGCTCGAGATCTTCAGCATGATCGACCGCATGGCCCCCCCGAAAACGATCCTCTGCACGCCCAGTGTGGCCTTGAGCATCACCGATCTGGCCTCCTGCGTTTATCGTCCGGACCGATGCGTGGCCATCCGCGGAGAGGTCCTTCATGGGAAAACGGTACAGGTGCTTTATCCACCCTCAGTCGACCAGGTAGTTCTTCATTCTGTCCAGAATTTGCTAGGGCGCCTTGGAGCCTTCCCAGTCGCGATGCCTGATCCTGAGTCTTCAATTCTCACTAAAAATTTGCGCCAATAGAGCCTCCCGGCCTGCCACTCGCTGTCTCATTTCGATCCTTTCGTCACAACTGGAACTCTTTTCTCTAAATTTACGTAACGGAAGAGAGATATCTTAGTCAAAGAATCGTCATGCGTGCTCTTCTGGACATCTTCGCTCAGGTCTTCCGGTCAATCGGAGCTAATAAGCTGCGCTCATTTTTGACGATGTTCGGAATCGCCTGGGGAGTGGCATCCCTTCTTCTGCTGATCGGCCTGGGGGAAGGCTTCCGTTCCGGCCAGCGCAGGGGATTGGCCCAGCTCGGCCAGGACGTCATCATGACCTGGGGTGGGAATATTCCTGCGATGCCGAATCAGCATACCGGCATGAGACCCTACAAGTTGACGGTGTCGGATGCGGAGGCGATTCGGAATGAAGCCCAACATGTCCGCAATGTGACCGCATTCATCAACCGCGGCGACCTCAAACAGGTGAGCGAGTTTTCCAGCTCCGGCGGCTCCGTCATGGGGGTCCAGGCAAACTATCCCGAGATCCGGAATATCCCGATCGACCAGGGCCGCTTTCTGAGTGCAGACGATATCGCACAGCGCCGCAGAGTTGTTGTCCTGGGCCAGAAGAACAACAAGCTGCTCTTTCCAGGACGACCTTCGCTGGCAGCGTTCATAACGATCAATGGAGCGAGGTTCCAGGTGATCGGTGTAGCCGAGAAGATTGGCCGCGGCAATAACGACGGCGACAATCAGCGGCTTTACATTCCGCTTACGACGATGCTCGAGCTGTTTCCCATGACTGGGGAGAATATTCCCCAGGACTCCGTTACCTCGATCCAGTATCAGCCTTCGGTTCCTGAACTGAACGAGACCGCGAAGGCTGAGGTGCATCGTGTAATCGCAGAGAGGCACGGCTTCAATGCGAGCGTCAAAGACGCCTTCGAGGAATGGGACACCATCAAATCCGAGCGGACGGTGGGTCTGATCTTCACCGCAATGGATGTCTTCCTTGGAGGGGTTGGAATCGTTACCCTCGCCCTGGGGGCGGTCGGAATCATCAACATCATGTTGGTCACCGTCACGGAACGGACCAAGGAGATTGGCCTGCGGAAGGCGCTGGGTGCAACCAATCGCAGTATTCTTACGCAGTTTTTTCTTGAGGGCCTGATGCTGACCGGCTTGAGCGGATTGATCGGAATCGTCGGCGCGGGAACCCTGATGTTCCTTCTGGGCAAGGCCATGGGGAACAACCAGATGGGGTTCGATCCTCCACGGCTGGTTCCGTGGTCGGCGGCCATGGCGATGGGAACGCTGATTTTGTGCGGCGTGGTCGCTGGGCTTTATCCTGCGAGCAAGGCCGCTGCGCTCGAGCCGGTTGAAGCACTGAGGAAGGAGTAGAGCATGCTCAAGGATATCTTCCTGCAGGCGATGGAGGCGATGCGTTTCAACGGCCGCCGGACCGCGATCACTGTAGTCGGCATGGCCTGGGGAATTGCAACCGTCGTGCTCCTGCTGGCTTATGGAGCGGGCTTCGGGCGCGCCTTTGAGACGATCTTCGCCCAGTTCGGCACCAACATGATCGGCGTCTTTCCCGGAACCACCAGCGAGCAGGCGGGAGGCGCCAAGGCCGGCGTCAAAGTCCGGTTCAAGCAGGATGACGTGGAGCGCATCGAGGAGACGGTGCCCGGTATCCTTCACGTCTCACCCGTGCTCTGGAAGCAGGTGCCGGTTCAGAATGACCTCCACTCGTTCACCTGGGAGGTCGATGGAATTACGCCGGAGCTGGCCGACATCATGAACATGCAGATCGACGAGGGCAGATTCATCTCCGCGACCGATATGCAGCAGCGCAATCATGTCGCTGTGATCGGCTCGGAGGCGAAGACGAAGCTGTTCTCGGGCATGTTCCCGCTGGGCCAGAAGATCCGGCTCAACGGCGTCAGCTTCGAGGTGATCGGCGTTCTGAAGGCCAAGATGCAGGAGGGAGACGACAACTTGAATCGCGTCGTCGATATTCCGTTTCCCACGATGGGTGACATCAAGGACACCAAATATATCGATGGCATGTGGATGAGCTTCAAGGGCGACCACAAGGCAGTGGAGCGTGCCTTAAGGAACGAATTAGGCGTGGCGCACGGCTTTCGCCCCTCGGACCGGAACGCTGTCTTCGTCGCCAATATCATGGAGCAGCTTTCGCAGTTCCGCATCATCTCGCTGGGCCTGCAGGCGTTGCTGCTGTTTATCGGCGTTCTGACGCTTGGGATCGCGGGGATCGGCCTGATGAACATCATGCTGGTGAGCGTGCAGCAGCGAACGCGCGAGATCGGGGTTGAAAAGGCTCTGGGCGCGCGCAAGCGGCATATCCTGTTTCAGTTCCTTGCCGAGGCCCTGGTTATTACCGGTGTTGGAGGGCTGGGCGGTATCCTGCTTGCCTTCGCGGTGAGCAAGATCGTCGGTGGAATCACCTTCTATAGCGCCATCGCCACGAACGCCAGCGCGGCGGATATCTACCTTCTGATCTCACCCAACATCGTGATCGTCGCGACGACGGTGCTGGTGCTGGTGGGCATCGTCAGCGGAATGATTCCGGCGATCCAGGCGGCTAACCTCGATCCAATCGAAGCCCTGCGATACGAGTAGGGTACCCCTTACCAAATTAGTGCAAAGTCTTAGAAACAGGTGACTTAGGTCCGGACTTCCGTTCAAGGCCCTACGCTTCCATGAGGGAAGTCCTGTGTCTCTTTTCCTCTGATTTCAGTCTACAGAGAGAGGGAATCTAACCGGCAACTATAAATTGCTGATGTGAAATGGCTTGCCTAAAGATTCCACTTGACAGCTGAGGGCACGGGAGTTTTTCGTATGGGGCCTGAAGATCACGGAGGACGGCGCATGAGTGAGAGATTCTTATCGCTGATGCTGGCCCTGGTGAGCCGCACCCTGCTGCTGCGAGACAGGTGGAGCGGCAATATGGGGAGATGGCTGAGTCTCTTTCCGTTTGCCTCGCATCGATTCGTCCTGATGAGTGGAAGAAGGGAACTCTCGGCTGTCTACATCTCCGCCGGAGAGGAGGCTCCCGCCTTCGTAATCTGTCACGGAATCGGTGAGAGGGTCGAATACTGGGGGCTAGTGCAGGACCTGCTGCGGCGGGAGGGAGTGTCCTCGCTGGTCTTCAACTATACGGGCTTTGGAGCGAGCTCCGGGCTGCCCTGCGCTACCTACTGCGAAGAAGATGCGGTGGCCGCGGTGGAGGAGCTGGTCAGACGCGGTGTGAGGGATATCTTTCTTCTCGGTTTCTCCATGGGGACAGGAGTTGCCTCTGCGATTGTCCCGCTCGTGAATGTTAGAGGCGTGATTCTTTGCCAAGGGTTCTCTTCGTTACGAGAGGCGGCGCAGGTTGCCGGGATTCCACGATGGGTGACCCTGCTGGCGACGGATGCCTGGCGGACAGAGGAGAGAGTGAGGGGACTGAACGTTCCGGTGCTGGTGGTCCATACAGTAGATGACGGGCTGTTTCCGGTCACCATGGCGGAGAGGGTGGGGCGGGCCTGCGGCGAACGGGGAGAGACGATCGTCCTTTCCGGGTTTCCGCACAACACGCCGATCTTCGCGGCGCCGGAGAAGTATTGGAGACCGGTTGTAGCGTGGGCGAAGAGGCGGATTGGGAATCCTGGCAAAAGCCATCGAGCTTTGCTCGATGCCCCACCTTAGAGGTAGATGAAATCAGTCCGCGCTCAGGGGCTCGAGGGGAATATCGGTCCCAACTCCTGTGCCCAGTTCCTGGTCCTTGTACTGGAGCTGATAGAGCTTCCAGTAGAGGCCGCGCTGGGAGAGAAGCTCCTGGTGGGTTCCGTGTTCGCGCAGCTGACCTTTGTGCATCACCAGAATGGTATCGGCGCGCTGGATGGTGGAGAGGCGATGCGCGATGAGGATGGACGTACGCCCGGTGATCATGCGAGAGAGGGCCAGGCGGACGCGCAGCTCCGTGTCTGTATCGACGGAGCTGGTGGCCTCGTCGAGGATGAGAATGCGGGGCGCATGGGCGAGAGCGCGGGCAAAGCTGATGAGCTGCTTCTGGCCGGTGGAGAGCGTGGCACCGCGCTCCTGTACAGGCTCCTTGAACTGGAGCGGGAGGCTGCGGATGAAGTCGCCGACATTCACCTCGTCGCAGGCGCGTTCCAGCTGCTCATCGGTAATCCAGGAGGAGCCGAGACGCACATTGTCGGCGATGGTGCCGGTGAAGAGGAAGGGGTCCTGAAGGACGACACCGAAGCGGCGGCGGAGCGTGGTGAGATCCTGTCGGCGGACATCGACTCCGTCGACGAGAATCTCGCCACGCTGGATGTCGTAGAAGCGCATCATCAGGCCGGTGATGGTGGTCTTGCCTGCACCGGTGTGGCCTACGATGGCGGCGGTTTCGTCAGGCTCGATGGTGAAGCTGACGCCACGAAGAATCCATTCGATATCGGCGAAGGAATCCAGCTCTTCGCTGCTGGCGTTCTGGATGCGGGCGAGCTGATGCTCGTCGAGATTCTGATAGGTGAACCAGACGTTGCGAAACTCGACGCGGCCGGAGTTATCGCCGGCTACGGGATGGACGGGCGAGACGATCTCGGATTGGGTGTCCAGCAATTTGAAGACGCGCTCGGCCGCAGCCATGGCCGCCTGCAGGATGTTGTATTTGTCGCTGAGGTCCTGGATCGGGCGGAAGAAACGCTGCGCGTACTGGATGAAGGCGATCAGAATGCCGATGGAGACGGTTCCGAAGAGGCTGGTATGCACCGCGCCGTCGCCGGGCAACAGATACGTGTGAGCGGAGAGCCAGGAGAAGCTGGTGGAGTGAAGGACGCTGATGCCTCCCCTCCAGATGACGAGAGCGATCGCGGTCGTGCTCAGGAACTCGACGATGGGATAGTAGAGTGCGTAGGCGAAGATGGCGTCGCTCCACGCCTTCTTGTTTTCGGCATTGACGGAGGAGAAGTCGTCGAAGGCGCGGCGCTCGCGATTGAAGAGCTGCACGATGGCCATGCCGGAGACGTACTCCTGGGTGAAGGAGTTGATGCGTGCCGTGGCAGAGCGCTGACGACGGTAGCTGTCGCGCACATGCTTGCGGAAGATGCGCGTGACGTACAGGATGGCCGGGATGACCGAGATGGTGAGCAGGGCCAGTGGCCAGCTCATGCGCAACATGATGATGACGATGAAGGCCAGCACGAAGACGTCTTCAAAGATGGCGAGGACGCCCGAGGTGAACATCTCGTTGAGGGCATCCACGTCTGAGGTGACGCGGGTGACGAGGCGTCCGACTGGATTGCGGTCGAAGAAAGAAGGCGACATGCGCTGCAGATGGCGGAAGATCTGGCTGCGCAGATCGAACATGATCTTCTGTCCGGTCCATTGCATCAGGTAGGTCTGGACGAATTCGAGGCCGAACGTGATGACGAGCGCGCCGAGATAGAGCATGGCGAGCTGAGTGATCCCTGTGATGGGGGAAGGATCGAGGTGCCGTGCAAGCCAGGAGAGCTGGGCCGGGGAGGTACCGGTCATGTAGGTGTCGACCGCTACCTTCACCAGATAAGGCCCCATGACATCGGTAGCAGCCTTGAAGAGGATTGCGATGGAGGAGAGAACGACCTGAAGGCGGTAGGGCCGAAGATAGGTGAGCAGGCGGCGCATCAGGCGACCGTCATAGACCTTGCCTACGACTTCATCCTCCTGCGGAGTTTTCTTCGCAGGCTCCCTGGAGGCGCTGGCGGGTGTCTTCTGATCGGCCATCTGTATCCATTCTAGATGCTTGCGGACGAGGCCGGATGCTAAAGAATGGTTACGGCTTCGCGGCAGTCGCGATCTCGGCGATTCCGCGTACGGCTCCCTGACTGGGGAGTTGGGCGAAGACGAGCAGGCGCATCCGGGCGGGATCGGAGTCGGCTGGGGCGTTGATTTTGAAAGAGATGGGGCCGTGCCCAAGATCCTGCAGCTTTCCGATGCGCTCAAACGAGCGAGCGATGCTGACGTGGTTTAGTTGCTTGCCCCCGTTTTCCCCAGCCTTGACTGTGGTGGAAGCCTCGGGATCGATGAGGACAGCGTAGAGGTCGCCATGAGGCAGGTCCATTGTCCCGACGGAGGAGACGGAGGCAGCAATGCGTTTGCCTTCAATCGAGGGGGCGGAGAGGGAAAGCCCCAGCTTCGGGGCCTGCGCGGCCTGCGAGATGGAGGCGACCGCCTTGGAGGAATCGCTGCCGAGGAACTGCGACTGGCCATCCACGACCATCTGTGGCGTATAGGCATCGTCAAACTTCAGCCGGGGAGCATAAAAGTTCTGGCGCTGGGTGAACTGCGAGGAGGAGAAGCGGTCGCGCCAGCCCTGGCGGTCCCAGTAGTCGACGTGCTCTTCAAGGACGATGATGTGGGCGTTGGCGACAGGCTGCTCCTTTTGCAGAACGGCAAGGAGCTTGTCGGCGGGCGGGCAGCTGGAGCAGCCCTCGGAGGTGAAGAGCTCTACGAGAACCGAGGTGCGGGTTGCGGACTGAGCGAGGAGAGGGAGGGGAAGTCCAAGGAGGAGAGCCGCAGTGAGACGGAGCTTGATTGAAGTCACGATGGTTCCTTTTCGAGAAAGCCGCAGGGTGGCATTCTACTGCCTGGTTGGATGGAGGCGCGATGCTCGCGGTCACAAATGAAAAGGATGGGGGTTGAAGTGGCCCATGTGGAACGGCTTTCGAGGAGATTTGCTATGCTCGGCGTACATCGTTCGCTTGAGGCTGGGGAGAGATGCTGCTCGAGTTACGCGCGGAAAACTATGCTGTGATCGACCGGACTGTTGCCAGCTTCGGGCCGGGATTGAACCTGATGACAGGGGAGACGGGTGCGGGCAAGTCGATCCTTATCGATGCGCTGCAGATGCTGCTGGGCGGTAAGGCCTCGTCGGATGTGGTGCGGCATGGCGAGGAGAAGGCGGTGGTCTCGTGCGTCTTTGAGATGACTCCAGGGGCCGGGGCGGTGCTTGAAGCCAATGGGATTGATGCGGAGGCGGATGAGGTTTTGCTGCGGCGTGAGATTGGAGCCAATGGCAAGGGCCGCGTGTTTGTGAACAATCAGCCTGCGACGGTCGGGGTGTTGCGTCAGCTTGCGCCGGAGCTTGCGCTTGTGCACTCGCAGGGCGAGACGATGGGGGCCTTCGACCAGGCGCAGCAGAGGACTCTGCTGGATCGCTTTGGCGAGATTGCCACCGACACCGTCGCGGCGGCTTATGCTGCGTGGAAAGAGACCGCGGAGAAGCTCGCGGAGCTGGAGGCCGATGAGCAGGACCGTTTGCGCATGGCGGATCTGTGGCGGTTCCAGGCGAAGGAGATCGAGCAGGCGGGGTTGACCACCGAGGATGAGGATGCGCAGCTGGAAACCGAGAAGAGGGTTCTGGCGAATTCGGAACGCCTGTTCACGGCTGCGATGAGCGCGCATGAGCTGCTGTATGAGAGCGAAAACTCTGCCGAGACGACGCTGAGTGCGGCGCTGAAACATATAGAGGATCTGGCGCGGTTCGATACGCGGTTTGCGGCGGCTGCGCAGCAGCTGGGCGCGGCGAAGGCGACGGTGGAGGATGTGGATGCCGAAGTGAGGGAGTTCGCGGAGAATGTGAACGCGTCCCCGGGGCGGCTGGAGGAGATTGAAGACAGGCTGGCGGCGCTGGACCGGCTGAAGCGCAAGTACGGCCAGACGCTGGCAGAGGTGATCGCATTTGGAGCCGAGGCGTCACGCAGGCTGGCCGAAGTGGAGAACCGGGATGCGCTGCTGGTAGAGCTGCATGCGAAGCAGGAGAAGGACGCAATAGCGTATCGCGCAGCGGCGAACAAGGTTACGGCGGCGCGACGGGATGCGGCGAAGCGTCTGGAGAAGCTGGCCGTGGGGCAGATCAATGATCTGGCGATGAGCACGAGGTTTGAAGTGAAGGTGAATCCGGAGGAGTCGTCGGCGGCATGGACGGCGCACGGATGGGACCAAGTGGAGTACAGGATTGCGACGAATGCGGGCGAGCCGTTGAAGCCGCTGGATGAGATCGCCTCGGGCGGCGAGATGTCGCGGGTGATGCTGGCTTTGAAGGTGACGGTGGAAGAAGGAACGCAGGGCGGCGGAAAGAAGAAGAAGATTCCTCTGCCGCGAACGCTGGTCTTCGACGAGATCGACATCGGCATCGGAGGAAGAGCAGCGGAGGCGGTTGGCAAGAAGCTGAAGACGCTGTCGCGCGGACAGCAGGTGTTGTGCATTACGCATCTGCCGCAGATTGCGGCTTTTGCCGACCAGCATTTTCTGATTGAAAAGACCGAGAAGCGCGGAAGGACGCAGACCGAGATTCGCAAGATGGACGATGCGGAACGAGCACGCGAGATCGCCCGGATGCTGAGTGGAGAGAAGTTGACGGAGACGAGCCTGAAACATGCCGAACATCTGTTGGCAATGAGCCGTTAGAGCCTGAAAAGTTTGCCGCGGGTTTCGGAGATCGCACACATCTCGTTCGCGGGCGATGGCATCCGAAGTAGGCACACAGCAGTCCCTTTGGAGGGATCTAGCGATGGCCAATCTTCCCCAAAAATGTGCAAAGCAGGGTTGCAGCTGCACGGCGCAGCCGGGTAGCAAATACTGCTCGACCCAATGCGAGGATTCTCGGAAGTTTATGACGCTGAAATGCAACTGTGGACATCCCGATTGCGCGGGTTGATGTTGCTTCATAACTTATTGATATTGCAGCCTGCTAACCTTCTTTAATTCAGGCCGTTTCTTTGACGAGTGGGATTGGGAGCGGGTCTGCGCGGGAGGCCCTGTTTGCACCAGATGTGGTTCATCCCAATGCCTTTTTAACCCCTGAACGCGGTATACTTATCAGGTGACCACTACGACCCTCGATCATGTTGCTGTAACCGAGAGCGGCTCTTCCCCGACAACCAAGCGCGTCCTTCTCCTCAAGCCTCGCGGCTTCTGCGCGGGGGTTGTTCGCGCGATCGACATTGTCCGGATCGCCCTGGAGACATTTGGCGCGCCGATCTACGTACGTAAGGAGATCGTGCATAACAGCTATGTCGTCAACGATCTGGCGAAGAAGGGCGCGATCTTTGTCAATGAGCTTGATGAGGTACCCGAGGGCGCACGCGTGATCTATTCGGCGCACGGCGTCTCCCCAGCGGTACGGCAGAGGGCGAAAGATCGTGGTTTGAAGGTCGTCGATGCGACCTGCCCCCTGGTGACCAAGGTGCATGTAGAGGCGATCAAGTTCGCCAAGCAGGGGTACTCCCTGGTGTTGGTGGGGCATCGCGATCACGAAGAGGTTGAGGGAACACAGGGTGAGGCTCCTGAGGTGACTCAGGTAGTTTCGACCGTGGAAGAGGTCGCGGCTCTGGTAGTTCCGGATCCGGACAAGGTGGCTTACCTGACGCAGACGACGCTCTCGCTGGACGAAGCGAAGTACATGATCGATGCGTTGAAGAAGAAGTTCCCAAACATCGTTGGACCGCACGCGCAGGACATCTGCTATGCGACCGAGAACCGGCAGACCGCGGTGAAGAACGTCGCTCACGGAGCGGATGTGGTGCTGGTGGTGGGTTCGCGCAACAGTTCGAACTCCAATCGGCTGGTCGAGGTCTCGCAGAACCTGGGGACGAACTCTTACCTGATTGATAAGGCCGAGGATATCCGGCCGGAGTGGTTGGAGGGGATGAACGCGATCGCCGTGACCGCGGGTGCTTCGGCGCCTGAGGTCCTGGTCCAGGAGGTCGTCGGCTATCTGCAGTCCAAGGGTTACGGCTCGGTGGATGAGGTTGAAGTGATGCCCGAGAATGTGCGCTTTGGGCTGCCGCCTGAGATTGTCCAGGCGATTGCATCCGCGCCCCAGCCGGCACAGTAGACGAAGGGCAGAGAGTACGCTTTTCCTCGTTTTATTGGTTTCAGAGAGTCACAAATGAGCAACGTTGCAAAGAACCCGCAGATCCCAAACCAGCCCAAGATCCAACCGCGGTTCGGCCGGCTGGATCTTGGGCTGGACCATGTTGTGGATGGCATACGGCGAGCCAAGGATTGGCTGCTGGGCCAGCAGCATGAGGACGGCTACTGGTGCGGGGAACTCGAAGCGGACGTGATGCTTGAAGCTGACTATATCTTCATGCACACGCTGCTCGGCACGGGCGATCCAGGCAAGATGCAGCGGGCTTTAAATGAGATTCTGCGGCATCAGAATGAAGACGGCGGATGGAGTCTTTATCCGGGCGGCCCGTCCAATATCAACTATGGAGTAAAGTCCTACCTCGCGCTCAAACTGATGGGCTGGTCCAAGGACCATCCTGTTCTAGTGAAAGCACGCGAATGGATTCTGGCTAACGGCGGCGTGGTGGAGTGCAATACCTTCACCAAGATGTATCTCTGTGCCATGGGACAGTACGACTATGATGCCGTCCCGGCGGTTCCGCCCGAGATCGTGCTGTTTCCCAATTGGTGCTACTTCAACATCTACGAGATCAGCGCCTGGTCGCGCGCCATTCTGGTGCCGCTCTCGATCATCTACGCGAAGAAGCCCTTCAAGAAGCTGACTCCGGAGCAGGGAATCGACGAGCTCTTCGTGGGAGGACGCCATAACGCCAACCTGCACCTGCGCTGGGACACAAAACGCCCAATCAGCTGGCGAAATTTCTTTCTGTTTACCGACCGGATGGTCCACTGGTTCGAGCGCGTTCATATCCGGCCTCTGCGTAAGGTCGCTATCCACAGGGCGGAGCAGTGGATCCTCGAACACTTCGAGAAATCCGACGGCCTGGGCGCGATCTATCCCGCCATGCTGAACGCCATCGTGGCGCTGCGCGTCCTCGGCTACTCCGAGAGCGATCCGCAGCTCATCCGCGCACGGGACGAGTTCGAAAAGCTGGGTCTCGATTTTCCCGAGGGCGAACCAAACTACCCCACACCGACCTTCCGAATGCAACCCTGCTTCTCTCCGGTCTGGGATACGGCGCAGGTGCTCTCGACGCTTGGCGATGCGGGTCTTTCGCGCAGAGATCCTCGTCTGGTAAAGGCCGCAGACTGGCTGCTCTCGAAGGAGATTCGTTACAAAGGAGACTGGTCGCATAAGGTGAAGAATGTCGATGCCAGCTGCTGGTGCTTCTTCTTCAATAATGATCATCAGCCTGATGTCGACGACACCGGCGAGGTTCTGCTGGCCCTGAAATCCGTGGACAACCCCCGCGAGCGCTACCAGCATGAAGTGACCCAGCGCGCGGTCGAGTGGGTCTTCGCTATGCAGTGCAAGAGCGGTGGGTGGGCCTCGTTCGACAAGGACAACACCAAGAAGATCTTCGAGTCCATTCCGTTTGCCGACCACAACGCCATGATCGATCCGCCCACCGCGGATATCACCGGGCGCGTTCTGGAGATGTTGGCGCAGTATGGATACACTCGGCGCGACCCGCGTGTAGAGCGAGCCGTGCGGTTCGTCCTGAAGGAGCAAGAGGCGGACGGATCGTGGTTCGGCCGTTGGGGCGTGAACTACCTCTATGGCACCTTCCTGGCGCTCCGTGGTCTGCGCGCGATGGATTTTGACTCTAACGAGCCAGCGGTGCAACAGGCGGCCGAATGGATTCGCATGGTGCAGAACACCGATGGCGGATGGGGAGAGACCTGCGGCACCTATGACAACGCCGACCTGCGCGGCACGGGACCATCGACTCCGTCTCAGACAGCCTGGGCGTTGCTTGGGCTGCTGGCCGCTGACGATACCCGTTCGGACTCGGTTGCAAAGGGAATTCGCTGGCTGATTGAACGCCAGCATGAGGATGGAAGCTGGGATGAGCTGGTACCGGGAAGGAACGGAGAGAGCTACTACACGGGAACAGGGTTTCCGCGTGTGTTCTATCTGGGATATCACCTGTACAAACAGTATTTCCCGTTGTTGGCTTTGACGACGTATCAACGCGCGATGACGCGCGAGGCGGATGAGTAGGGCCGCCGCATTATAGATTTTTTTTGGGAGGAAACCCAGAATGGCAGTACCAGTCTCACAGGCCTGGACAGTCGCAAGCTATGTATTGAAGCAGAAGCTGAGCGGACGGAAGCGATATCCGCTCGTGCTGATGCTCGAGCCCCTTTTCCGCTGTAACTTAGCATGCGCAGGCTGCGGAAAGATTCAGTACCCGGCGCATATTCTGAAGGCTGATTTGAGCCCGGAAGAGTGCTTTAAGGCGGCAGAAGAGTGTGGCGCCCCGATGGTGTCTATCCCGGGGGGAGAGCCGCTGCTGCACCCGCAGATGCCGGAGATCGTCGCCGGTCTGGTGGCGCGCAAGAAGTATGTGTACATGTGCACGAATGCTCTTCTGCTGAAGGAGAAGCTGCACCTGTTCAAGCCGTCGAAGTATCTCTCCTTCTCAGTGCATGTGGACGGAGAGAAGGAGCATCACGATTTCTCCGTCTGCCGCGAAGGCGGATACGATATCGCGATGGAGGGAGTTCGCGCTGCGGTGGCAGCGGGCTTCCGCGTGACGACGAACACGACGTTGTTCGACGGTGCTGACCCGAACAGCGTGCGCAGGCACTTCGACCAGCTGATGGAGGCCGGTGTCGAAAGCATGATGGTCTCGCCCGGTTACACCTACGACAAGGCTCCGGACCAGAATCACTTTCTCGGCAAGGCGAAGTCGCGCAAACTCTTTCGCGCGATCCTGTCGAATCGGAAGAAGTCGTGGGAGTTCAACACCCACCCGCTCTTTGCCGAATTCCTGATGGGCAAGCAGAACTTCGAGTGCACGCCATGGGGCATGCCGACCTTCTCGATCTTTGGCTGGCAGAAGCCCTGCTATCTTTTGCAGGACGGCTATGCCGATACCTTCAAAGAGCTGATGGAGACGACCAACTGGGAGAACTACGGCGCGAAGAGCGGCAATCCCCAGTGCGCGAACTGCATGGTGCACTCAGGTCACGAAGCCTCCGCAGTCGATTACAACTTCGGTTCTCTGAAGGGTTTTCTTGTTACCGCAAAGAAGTATATGTTCCCGTCGCTCTATCCTGATGCTGAGGCTGAAAAGCTGTTGAACGAGTGGAAACCCGCTCACGCGATGCCTCTGGTCCAGATTCAGGATGCGACGAAGGGCCAACTTGAGCCGGTTTCGGGAGATTAATCGCAAATGGCGACAGAGCAGCAGGAACATCTGAAGATCGAGCAGCTTCGTCAGCAGAGCGCTGATGAGATTGAGACCATTGCAGGCCGCGAGAAGGAGAATCTCGAAGGCTGGATTCCGAATCTGGCGACGGATGCGGAGATTCGCGAAGCTCTGGAGAAAGCCTTCGACTATCGCGGGGACGTCACGATCACGCGCAAAGATGGGACGAAGGTTGAGGGCTACCTCTTCGATCGGCGCTCGGGTTTTTCGCTTGCGGACTCATTCGTGCGCGTCATCCCCACGGCCGATAAGACGAAGGTGAATGTCAGTTACGCGGATATTGCGGCGCTTGCCTTTACGGGACGCGATACCGCGGCAGGCAAGACCTTCGAGGCCTGGGTGAAGAAGTACTGGGAGAAGAAGGCTGCCGGGGAGAAGAACATCCAGATAGAACCGGAGAAGCTGGACTAGGTCAATCTCCGGTTCGGGGTTCCTCTAATGATCAAACTGTTTGCCGGAACGAAAAGCTGATTCCTCCACTCCGCTATGCTTGGGTCGGAATGACAATCGTTTGGGGATGCTCTCAGGGACTAGATCACTTTTGAATACATATCCCGAGCAATCGGGGAAAGACGACACGTGCGCGTATTCATCACTGGAGCGACAGGCTTTGTAGGATCCCATGTGGCGCGGAAGTATGCCACCGAAGGGGCGCAGCTACGCCTGCTCACGAGGAAGACGAGCCGGCTCGAAGGCCTTGAGGGACTGGATGCGGAGGTTGTTACCGGCGATCTGCGGCAGCCGGAGAATCTTCGCAGCGCGCTAACCGGATGCGACGCCCTGGTGCACGTGGCCGCCGATTACAGGTTGTGGGTACGCGACCCGAAGGAGATGTACGCGGCCAACGTCGATGGGACGCGCGAGCTTCTAAGGCTGGCGCGGGAGACGGGTGTGGAGCGTGTCGTGTACACGTCGAGTGTGGCGACGATGGGCTTCAAGTCTGACGGCTCGGTAGTGAACGAGGACACGCCGGTCTCTCTCGAGGACATGATTGGGCATTACAAACGGTCGAAGTTTCTTGGCGAGCAGGAGGCGATCAAAGCTGCTGCCGCTGGACAGCATGTGATGATCCTGAACCCTACGACTCCCATTGGGCCAGGGGATGCCAAGCCTACGCCTACGGGAAGAATCATCGTCGACTTCCTCAACAGGAAATTTCCTGCTTATGTCGATACCGGACTGAATCTCGTCGATGTGGATGAGGTCGCACGCATGCATGTTGTAGCGCTTGATCGTGGAACGCCGGGGCAGCGGTACATTCTTGGGGGCGAGAACCTTACGCTGAAACAGATTCTCGATCGCATGTCTGCGATTACGGGACTGCCTTCTCCGACGAAGAAGGTTCCTCATGCAGTCGCGATGGGCTATGCGTTCTTCGACGAGATGATTACGGGAAGGCTCCTGAAGAAGGAGCCTCGCGCAACGGTTGAGGCTGTGCGCATGGGGAAGAAGAAGATGTTCGCTTCCTCTGCGAAGGCGGAGCAGGACCTCGGGTTTCATGTGCTGCCGATCTATCAGGCGTTGCGTTCCGCGATCGATTGGTTCGTGAAGCATGGATACGCTCCAGCCTTCAGTGGGGCGAAGCTATGAGGATTGGGGTTATCGCCGCACTGGCTGGAGAGCTAAAGCCACTGGTGCGAGGCTGGGAACAGCAGCGCTCGGGAGTAAAAGGACTATCGGTGTGGCGGACGACTCGCGATCGCGATGAACTGATTGCGGTCTGCGGCGGTATGGGCGCCAACGCCGTTTTGCGCGCTTTTACGGCGGCAGAGTTTCTGGGAGCGCTCGATCTTGTCCTGTCGGTGGGATGGGTCGGCGCATTGGCTCCGGAGATGAAGGAGGGCCAGTGTTATCGTCCTTCCCAGGTGATTGACACGCAGACAGGCGAGCGATTCCTTACCTCTGAAGGCGAAGCTGCAGTGAGGCTGGTTACGACGCCTCGTGTAGCGAATGCGGCGGAGAAGCGGCGGTTGAGGGAGAGCTATGGAGCCGCACTGGTCGATATGGAGGCCGCAACGGTGGCTCGGCTGGCTCAGATGCGAGATGTGCCGTTTTTCTGCTTCAAGGCAGTATCGGATTCTCAAGATGCGAAGTTGCCGGACCTGAATGCATTTATTGACGAGCAGGGCCAGATGCAGATGCCTTCGTTTCTTGCGCACGTGGCGATAAGGCCCGGGGTGTGGGGATCGCTGCTGGAGCTGGGGAAGAACAGCTCGGTGGCGGCGCGGGCCATTGCCGAGGACGTCAATCGGTTTCTGAATGAAGAAGTGAACCGAATAGGAGCAGCATAGACCTGTGAGCAGCGAGAAGATGGAAGTACCGAAGACGATGCGGGCCGCTGTGTATCGCGGCGTGAACGATGTGCGGGTCGAGACGATTCCAGTTCCCGAGATCGGGCCGGGCGAGGTGCTGGTAAAGATTCATACCTGTGGGATCTGCGGTACCGATCTCAAGAAGATCCACACCGGGTCGCACTCGGCTCCGCGTGTCTTTGGACATGAGATGTCGGGAACCATTGCCGCCGTGGGCGCTGGAGTAACGGACTTCGCGTTGGGCGAACGCGTAATGGCGTATCACCATATTCCGTGCGGTGAGTGTTTTTACTGCCGCAAGCAGACCTTTGCGCAGTGCGAGACCTATAAGAAGGTCGGCTGTACCGCGGGCTTCGAGCCTTCCGGCGGCGGTTTCGCCGAGTACATTCGCGTGATGGACTGGATTGTCCGTCGTGGCCTGGTGAAGATTCCCGACTCCGTTCCGTTCGAGCAAGCGGCGTTCATCGAACCGGTGAACACTTGCTACAAGGCGGTCGATATGCTCAGTCTGCAGCCCGATGAGACGGTCCTGGTGATCGGGCAGGGATCCATCGGCGTTCTGCTGGCGGCGCTGGCGCGCAGGACCGGCGCGACGGTGTTGACGAGCGATCTTTATCCGGAGCGCCATGCCGTTGCGGCAAAGTATGGGCTCGACCATCCGCTGGATGCGCGCGGGGATGTGGTTGCGGCGGCAAAGGCAGCGACCGAGGGGCGTGGCGCGGACGTTGCGCTGGTTGCCGTCGGCGGCAATAAGTTGATCCAGGTGGCCATGGATGCGATTCGTCCGGGAGGCAGGGTGATGCTGTTTGCCGCAACCCAGCATGGCGAGGCCCCGTTCGATCCGGCCGCGGTGTGCATGGATGAGAAGACGCTGATGGGTTCGTACAGTGCATCGGTGGCGATTCAGGACGAGGTGACGCGGCTGGTGCTCGATGGCTATCGCACGGGCCTGGATTTGACCCAGCTGGTCTCACATCGCTTCTCTATTGAGGATGCGGTCACGGCGATCGAGCTGGCATCGAATCCGCAGCCGGATTCGATGAAGATTGTGATTCAGCCGGGGTTGTAAAGGCGTCGGTTGAATCACACAAAATTACAAAACCGTCGAAGACGCACGATCAGTCGCGATTGCGTTTCTTAATCTCGACGTTGAGGCGCTTGATCTTCTGGTTCAGCGTTGAGAGCGGGATACGGAAGTATTCGGCGGCTTCGGTCTGGTTCCAGTGGCAGCGTTCCAGCCGATCGGCGATGATGCGGCGCTCGATCTCTTCCATCAGGTCGAAGAGCGAGGCGTTCGGCTGCTGCTCGAGCAGGGTTGCCGAGTAGGTGTTGCCGGTAAGCTGCGCGGGAAGAAGCTCGGGATGAATGATCTTTCCGGTGGAGAGGACGACGCCGCGCTCCATGGCGTTCTCGAGTTCGCGCACATTGCCTGGCCACTCGTAGTCCATCAGAATGCGCATGGCTTCAGGGGAGAGTGTGCGTTCCTCCATGCCATTCTCGTTGGCGTAGAACTTGAGGAAGTGAGAAGTGAGCAGGGGAATGTCTTCGCGACGCGAGCGCAGCGGGGGCAGCTCAAGCGTAATGACGTTGAGGCGGTAGAAGAGATCTTCGCGAAAGCGGCCCGCGCGCACGGCTTCATGCAGGTTGACGTTGGTTGCTGCGAGGATGCGGACGTCGACCTGAATCTCCTGGGTTCCTCCGAGATGCATAAAGCGGCGATCCTGCAGGACGCGCAGGATCTTGGCCTGCATGTCCATGGTCATGGTGCCGATCTCGTCGAGGAACAGGGTTCCCCCGTTGGCGACCTCGAAGAGGCCCTTTTTGGCTGAGATCGCGGAGGTGAAGGCGCCTTTGACGTGGCCGAAGAGGGTGGACTCAAGCAGCTCGGAGGGGACCGCGCCGGTGTTGACTGGGACAAAGGGACGGTCGCGGCGTGGAGAGTTTGCGTGAATGGCCTTGGCGATCAGCTCCTTGCCGGTTCCGCTTTCACCCTGAATGAGCACGGTGGAGCGGCTGGGGGCGATCTGCGCGACGAGGTCGAAGAGCTTCAGCATTGGCTCGCTCTTGCCGACGATATTTTCGAAGTTATAGCGCTGCTTGAGGGTCCGCTTGAGCTGGACGACCTCTTCTTCGGCGCGATGGCGGGCGATCGCGGTACGGATGTCGGCCAGCAGCTTCTCGTTGTCCCAGGGCTTCTGAACGAAGTTCTCGGCGCCGGAACGAATCGCATCGACGACGTTGCCCATCGTGCCAAAGGCCGTGATCATGATGACGGGAAGCGTGGGATACATCTCGACGATACGCGGCAGAAGATCCATACCGCTCTCTCCGGGAAGGGCGAGATCAAGCAGAAGCAGGTCGTACTGGTTCCGGGCAAGCTGCTCCATGCCGGAGACGCCCTCGGTCGCGAGCGAGACGGTGAAGCCTTCGAGGGTGAGCATGGTTTCGAGCGACTCCCGGATCGCAGCCTCGTCGTCGATGATGAGAATGCGTGGGCTTCCTGCGATATGGTCTGCAGGACGTCGAGTCGTGGACTCGGCGGCTGCATCAGTGGTGATTTCAGGCATGAATCGTCTTCCTATCGGGGTCCTGTGCGGCGGCGGAGATTGCTGCAGGCTGTGCGAGGGGGCGGCCGGCGGAGACAGGGAACTCAAGCTGGAATGCCGTGCCGATGCCAACTTCGCTTTCGACGTGAATCTTGCCGGCGTGCTCCTGCATGATTCCGTAGGTTACGGCAAGCCCGAGTCCCGTCCCCTTGTGCCCGCCTTCCTGCGGTTTTGTCTTCGTGGTGAAGAAGGGATCGTAGATGCGATGGAGATGGTCGCGCTCAATGCCGGCTCCGGTGTCCTGAATACGCACCAGAACCCGCCCCGCGCCGTGGAAGGTGGCGATTCGGAGCATGGCATTGGACCTGCCGAACATAGCATCCTTGGCGTTGAGCATCAGGTTCAGGATCACCTGCTGCAGCTTGCCGCGGTTTCCATGGATCAGAGGAAGCTGCGGATCAAAATTGGTCTCGACGCGAATCTGGGCGGTCTTGAGCTGATGCTCGAGCAGGACCAGCGTGTCGCGCAGAAGATCGTTGAGGTCGACGCTGGCGAACTCGCTTCCGCTGGTGCGCGAGAAGTTGAGCAGGCCATTGACGATCTCGGAGGCGCGGAAGGTCTGCTGCGTGATCTTTTCGAGCACTGGAGCCAGGCGCTCATCGTCGCGCATGTGTTTGGTCAGCATCTGGGCGTAGCTGGAGATAACGGCCAGCGGCGTATTGACCTCGTGAGCCACACCGGCGGCAAGCAGGCCTATGGAGGAGAGCTTCTCCGACTGCGTGAGCTGCGCCTCCATCTGGATGCGGTCGGTGATGTCATCCACGAGAATGATGCGCCCGATGGTGATGAAGTCGCGTGTGACCAGAGGAGCGATGGCGATGTTGGCGACGCGCGATTCACCGGAGGGAAGCGCCAGGCGGAATTTATACAGCGTGTGCGTCCCTTGTTCCTCTCGAATGGCGTTGAAGCGTGTGACAAAGTCCGCGGGGAAGAGCTCGGAGATTGGCTGCCCGAGCGCGTTGGCACGGGGCTGGGCGAACAGCACTTCCATCTGCGCATTCCAGCTTTCGACGCGGTTGTCGAGGTCGACGGCGAGGATCCCGATGTTGATGGATTCGACGATGTTCTCGTTGAATTCCTTGAGCCGCTCGAAGTCTGTGATCTTCTGTTCGAGCCTGCGATAGAGCTGAGCGTTCTGAATGGCGATCCCGATATAGCCGGCCAGCGATTCGAGCACCTCCATCTCTTCGCTCGAGAGAAAGTCTCCATCGTTGGTGCGACCCAGTCCAATCACCGCTACGGTGCGGGTGCCGAAACCTTCTCGATTGGCGACACGGCAGGGAACATAGTAGTTCAGGTCCAGCCGAGCGGCGGTCAATCGCTGCATGTCCTGAAGGTGGAGCACCTGCTGGGGGTTTTCAAGGAAGATATGGTTATTGGCGCCCTGCCGATCAAAATCGAAGAACCCCACATCGAGCGACTTAAGTTCAGACGGCGAAAGGTTTGTGAGGCCGTGCGACGCGACCAGCTCAAACTGTGGGTGGAAACGAGGAGTCTCGGTTTCGGCGGCCAGAAAGACGGCGACGCGAGTGACCAGCAGCACCTGGGGCAGCTGCTCGACGATGGAGTCCAGGAGGGCGCGGAGATCGGTCTGCGAGTTCAGGCCGCGACCAAACTCGATCAGGGTTTCGCGATAGTCGAAGCGCCTCTGATCGAACATGCGGTCGACACGTCCCTGAATGGCACGCTTAAGCGGGTCGAAGATCAGGCCGGTGACGACGATGGCCAGCAGAAGTCCCCAGGTACGCAGACTCGGCAGACGCGCGTGAACCATCTCCGCCGTGACGGCGACCACGGCGAAGTAAACACCAACGAGTGCGGCGGTAGCGAGGGTATAGGTAACGCCGCGCTTGAAGATGAGATCGACATCCATCAACCGGTAGCGAACGATGGCCCAGCTGAAGGTAAGGGGGAGAAAGACGAGAGAGAGTCCCGCCAACTTGGTAAGCAAGCTGGGGACGTTGACATTTGCGAGATAAGGGATCGCGTAGATCAGCGTGAACGGAGCGATCGCGAGCAGAGTGCCACGCGTAAGCCACTTGAGCTGCTGGCGTTCGAGCGTAGACTGCGCCCGGCGGTAGCGTATGCGGAAGACCACAGCTGCGGTGACATAGTAGAGCGCCAGATAGGCAACGGAAATCTGATCGAGGCGATGCCGAAGCAGTCCGGTTGCCGACCAGTACTGGAGGGCCCAGCACTGCAGGCCGATCAGAAAGATTCCGGGAAGATAGAGCGCGGCGCAGAGGATGCGACGGCGAAGCTTGCTTGAGAGCTCGGCGTAATCGTCGGAAAAGTTGACTGCGAAGTGGAGGAATAGGGCAGGCTGCAGCGCCCCCGCTGCAATATTGCCCCAGTAGACGATCCAGTCGAAGGTATCGAGTTGACCGGTGTACTTGAACGAATAAAGGACAAACGAGACCAGGCAGAAGACATAGAAATGTGTCGACTTCGGTGCGGTCCAACGCCGGAAGAGCACATAAAGTCCAATGCTGAGGTAGACAAGCGCAATAAAGCGAAGGCCCTGGTTGATAGAACGGTCTGTCGGCACCAGGATGACCTGGATATCCAGCCTGGCTGCATTTTTCAGGTCCGCGGTACGTGCGACAGGACGGAGAATCGAATAAGTGGCGTGTCCCCAGATTCCGCTGCGAAACATCTGGTGAACCAGGGTTGCCATGCGCTCGACCGGGTGGTCGTTGACCCCGATAAGAAGATCGCCGGTACGGACACCGGCGCGATCGGCGGGGGAGCCGGAGGGAACATATTGTGCCTGCATCCCACCTTTTGACTCGATCCAGGTCACGCCATCGGTGGGGATCTCATAGCCGTTTTCGCGCTGAAGATTCATCATCGCGAGAACGCAGGCCGCCAGCGTCGCGATGGCAAGGGCGACAGCCAGAATACGCGTTTGGGCGGCGTCTTTCATAAAGCTTCAAAAGTAAGCACAGCACATCGAGTTCCAAACGTACATGTAACGATGGCGAGGGTTTGCATCGACATGGGGCTCCCTCTTCTATGAAAAATCATAACCCGTTTTGCAATTAAGAGATAGAAACCTTTCTTCCACAGAAATTCCAGGTCAGAAGAAAAGGGGTAATTTTTTAGACGATCGGGAAAAATGCCTCGCAAATGCAGCACCTGCAATTTTAATAATCCTGTAACATAAATATCTTGGGGTGGAGACCGAACGATGTTGCAGGAACTGGAAGATCGGGTGGAGATGGAGGAAGGCTACGTCACGATTCATGGGGCGCGCCTCCATTACCATCGCGCTGGCGCAGGCCGGCCGCTTCTCCTGCTGCACGGCCTGGTGGGATCGGCAAGAAACTGGCGGCAGAACATTCGTTTTCTGGCCCAACACGCGAACGTCTATGCGGTAGACCTGCTCAATATGGGAGAGTCAGAGCGGATCCCGGGACTGGACTCGAGCCTCGAAGCCACGGCAGACCGTGTAGCTGCCTGCATGGATGCCTTCGGGTTGAAGGTGGCGGACATTGCGGGTCACTCGCACGGTGGTGCGGTTGCCATGATGCTTGCGGCACGGCATCCGCAGCGGGTAAGAAGCCTGGTGCTGTTTGCTCCAGCGAATCCCTACTGTGATCTGGGTCGGCAGCTGATCGCCTTTTACCAGACCAAGGCCGGTATGTGGCTGGCACGGCAGATTCCCTGGCTTCCCCGGAGGCTTAAGGCGACAGCGCTCAGCCGCATGTTTGGCAACCCTGCGTTAGTGGCTCCCGACGCATTGGATGGCTATACGGCGGGACTGCATATCCCAGGAACGATCGATCATGTGTTGAACATCGTTCGTGGATGGTCTTCCGATATGCGGCAACTGCGCGAAGTTCTTTCGAGTCTGGCGGAGAAGCCGACACTGTTGATCTGGGGAGACCGCGATCGCACAGTTGGCTTGCAATCTGCGGAAAAGCTGCAGCGCATGTTGCGAAGATCCAGCCTGGTCGTACTTCCCGGAGTCGGGCACATTCCGTTTGAAGAGATGCCCGAGGCTTGCAACGGCGCCATGCGAGACTGGCTTTCAACTTCGCGGCCTTCCAACTAAGCAGGCTCTTCCAGTCCAAAGTTTCGCTTCAACCATGAGCGCAGAATCTCTTGCATCTGGTTCAGTTTGGCGCCCGGCGACTCGGGAGTTCCCTGGAAGAAGTGTTCCGCTCCCTGGATCCATGCAATCTCCTTCGGGTCCGCGGCATGCTTGAGCATGGGCTCTACGAACTGCCTGGGGCCGAACTGATCTTCCGCACCGCTCAGGAAGAGTTTGGGTTGAGTGCATCGCTCCAGGAATTCATAGCTGTAGTTGCGACCTTCGGCGCGGTAGGGAATACCCAGGCCGACCAGGCCCTTGACCAGAGGATCGCCGCATCCAGCTTGCAGGCCGATGAAGGAGCCGAAGGAAAATCCTGCCAGCAGCACGGGCAGGCCCAGCGTCGCATCCATCCAATCAAGCGCGGCTCGTGCGTCGTTCAACTCGCCGGGGCCATGATTGTGCGTGCCTTCGCTGAGTCCTACGCCCCGGAAGTTGAACCGCAGAACAGGAAGTCCCAGGCTGGAGAAGACCTTCATCGTGTGGTAGACGACCTTGTTGTGCATGGTGCCTCCGCCGAGCGGATGCGGATGGCAGACAAGCGCGGCGTATCGCGCGTCTTGACGTCCACCGTTCAGGACGGCCTCAAGCCTGCCGGCGGGGCCGTGCAAGTCGTCGATGGATCGAATTACTGGTCCCTGGGAAGAAGAAGAAGTCATTTGAATCATCTCTAGTAAGTGTATCGAGCCGAACAATGCAGTTCCGTCAGGTTTAATGCTGTTCGGAGCGGAATGCAAAGGTCAAATCGTGTGTCGTATGCTTGAAACCATATGCCAGTCGATCCTATTCAGCTTACCCGGCAGCTTGTCGATATTGAATCCACAACGTATCACGAGGCGCCGGCCGGAGCCTTTCTTCATGAATACCTGGAGGGGCAGCGCTATTCCGTCGAGCGCATGCCGGTATCTCAGCCGGACCGTATTCTAACCCCCGGCGCTGGCGATGGAGACCGGTTCAATGTTTACGCGGCGATGCCGGGTGTGACTCCGGAGATCGTTCTCTCCACCCACATGGACACCGTTCCACCGTACTTCGGCTCTCGCGAGGACGATGAGTTTCTCTACGGGCGCGGCACCTGCGATGCGAAGGGAATCATCGCCGCCCAGGTTGCGGCTGCGGATCGGCTGCGCGAGGCCGGCGTGAAGGTGGGGCTCCTGTTTGTCGTCGGCGAGGAGCGTGACTCGGCTGGAGCCAAGGAGGCGAACCTTCATCCCAAAGGGTCGAAGTTTCTGATTAATGGCGAACCTACGGACAATCGCCTTGCGCTGGCTTCGAAGGGAGCGCTTCGCGTAGAGATTCGTGCAAAGGGAAAGATGGCGCATTCGGCTTATCCCGAGCTCGGGGAGTCGGCGGTCGACAAGCTGGTCGAGGCCTTGCACGATGTCCTGGCCATGCCACTTCCGGTAGAGCCGGAGATCGGCCCTTCGACTCTGAACATCGGATTGATTGAGGGCGGGCGTGCACCGAACGTGATCGCGGACAAGGCGGAAGCCCATCTCCTGATTCGGTTGGTTGGCCCATCGGAGGAGATCAGGGAGAACATTTTGAAGGCGGTTGGAGATCGCGCTGACGTGGCGTTCTCGCTTGACCTGCCCTTCGTGAGAATGCGCAAAGTTGGGGATCTTCCGACGATGGTGGCGAAGTTCACTACGGATATTCCGTCGCTGACGGAGTGGGGAGAGCCCTTCCTTCTGGGGCCGGGATCGATTCACGTGGCACATACCCCGGACGAAAAGATCGCCAAGAAAGAGTTGCTGGAAGCCGTGGACCTCTACTACAACCTTGCTGCCAGCCTTGTCGGCTAGAAGGGAACCAACACGGATGCGCGTTCTGAATTAGTGACGCGTTTTCCTCACTCCTCACGGGCTTAACATAGGGGTATGGCCGCCGAGTTTACCCACCTTCATCTGCATACCGATTACTCTTTGCTCGACGGCGCTTGCGATGTCGATAAGCTCGCTGGCCATCTGAGCAAGATCGGCCAGAAGGCCGCGGCCATGACCGACCACGGCAATATCTTCGGTGCGGTCCACTTCTTCGATGCGATGAAGAAGAAGGACATCAAGCCGATCCTTGGCTGCGAGCTTTACCTGTCGGAGACTGAAGACCATCGTGAGATGGCTGGCGGATACAAGCACTTCCTGGTCCTCGCCGAAAACGAAGAAGGCTACCGCAACCTGGTTCGCCTGACCAGCGAGGCGGCACTGCATGGCTTTTATCGCAAGCCCCGCGTATCAAAGGAGTTCCTTTCGCGCCATACCAAGGGGTTGATTGCGTTCTCCGGCTGCCTGGCCGGTGAGGTCAATCAGCATCTGATGGCGGGAAAGTACGAAGAGGCAAAGAAGACCGCCGGACACTTCGAGGAGATGTTCGGTAAGGGCAACTTCTTTCTTGAGGTACAGGATCACGGCCTCGAGCCGGACAAGCCGGTGCGCGAAGCTCTGTATCGGATGGAGAAGGAACTCAACATCCCTCTGATCGCGACCAACGACAGCCACTACGTCGCGAACGACGACTCCCGCGCACACGAAATCCTGCTCTGCGTGCAGACCGCGGGCAGCATGAACGACCCCAACCGTTTTAAGTTCGACACACAGGAGTTCTACATCAAGTCGGCGGAGGAGATGCACCGTCTCTTCGCCGACAACCCTGAGACCTGCACGCGAACGATGCAGTTTATCGACCGCTGCAATCTCAAGCTGAATCCAGTCGATAATCCCTTTCCCGAGTTTCCGGTTCCCGAAGGCCACACACTCGACAGCTACTTCGAGCAGATTTGCCGCGAAGGCCTGCGCAAGCGCCTCGATACCACCGTTGCCCATCTGCGCGAGCATGGTTTGTTGCGCAAGTCCCTCGCCGATTACGAAGCGCGCCTGAACCGCGAGCTGGACTGCATCAAACAGATGAAGTTTCCCGGCTATTTCATGATCGTCTGGGACTTTATCCGTTACGCGAAGGAGCAGGGAATCCCCGTAGGGCCGGGCCGTGGATCCGCTGCCGGATCGCTCGTCGCCTACGTGATGGAGATCACCGACATCGACCCGTTGCAGAACGAGCTGCTCTTCGAGCGCTTCCTTAATCCCGAGCGCGTGTCCATGCCCGATATCGACATCGACTTCTGCATGAACCGCCGCGGCGAGGTGATCGAATACGTCAAGCGCAAGTACGGCAACGATCAGGTCGCCCAGATCATCACCTTCAATACCATGGCGGCGAAGGCGGCGATTAAGGACGTCGGCCGCGCGCTTGAGATGCCGTACGGCGAAGTCGATCGCATCGCCAAGATGATTCCCGCTACCATCGGCATCACCATCGACGCAGCGCTCAAGGATAACGGTCCTCTGGCGACCGCCTATGACAGCGATCCGAAGATCAAAGAGCTGATCGACACTGCGATGCGTCTTGAAGGATTGGTTCGCGGCGCTGGAGTTCATGCCGCAGGCGTCGTGATCGCTCCGAAGCCTCTCACCGAGTTGGTTCCGGTGACGCGTACAAAGGACGAGGCCACTGTCACCGCTTATGACATGAAGGCCGTCGAGAAGATGGGCTTGCTCAAGATGGACTTTCTTGGGCTGACGACTCTGACCGTCATCGACGATTGCCTGAAGCTGATCAAGCAGACCACGGGCGAGGACGTCGACCTGACAAAGATCCCACTCGACGACGAGAAGACGTACGAGCAGGTCTTTCATCGCGCACTTACTTCAGGGGTCTTCCAGTTTGAATCTGGCGGCATGCGCGATGTGTTGCGCCGCTACAAGCCCACCACAGTTGAAGACCTCACTGCTCTCAACGCACTCTATCGCCCAGGCCCGATTCAGGGTGGCATGATCGATGACTTCATCGAGCGAAAGTGGGGTCGCCGTGCAGTCGAGTTCATGTTCCCCGAGCTCGAGCACATCCTGAAGGAGACGCTTGGCGTCATCGTCTACCAGGAGCAGGTCATGCAGATCAGCTCTGCCATTGGTGGCTACTCTCTGGGTGGCGCCGACCTTCTGCGCCGTGCGATGGGCAAGAAAAACCCTGAGGAGATGGCCAAGCAGCGCGTCACGTTTATGGCCGGCGCGGCCGAGCTCAAGTTCGATAAGAATAAGGCGGGCGCGCTCTTCGACCTGATGGAGCAGTTCGCCGGATACGGCTTTAACAAGTCGCACTCTGCTGCGTACGCGCTCCTGGCATATCACACGGCGTGGCTCAAGACGCATTATCCGGTCGAGTTCATGGCCGCACTGCTGACGAGCGAAACCTCGAAGCCCGAAAACGTCGTGAAGTATATCGGCGAGTGTCGCGAGATGAATATCCCTGTGGTTCCGCCGAACGTTCAGGCCTCAGATGCAAACTTCACGCCGGTGAAGATGGAGCAGGGAAGCGCCATCGGCTTTGGACTTGCCGCCATCAAGAACGTCGGCCATAACGCCATCGAGTCGATCATCGCCGCGCGTGCGGAACTGCGCAGCGAAGGCAAGCAGGGCTTCTCCAGTTTGTGGGAGTTCTGCGAAAAGGTCGATCTCAGCCGATTGAACAAGCGCGTGCTCGAGTCTCTTATTAAGGCAGGCGCGATGGACAACTTCGGGGCTCGTGCGCAAACCACGGCCGCGCTCGACAAGACCATGGAGCAGGCTCAGAAGGCCCAGCGCGATGCCGCCGCCGGCCAGCATGGCCTCTTCGGCATCTTCGACTCCGATGCCTCTGCCAACTCGTCCAATGACCAGGCTTTGCCCAATGTGCCTGAATGGGACGAACATACTCGTCTGCAGAACGAGAAAGAGGTGCTAGGCTTCTTCGTCTCCGGACACCCCATGGACAAGTACCGCGAGAAGCTGCGCAACATGAAGGTAGTTGATACCGCTACCGCATGCGAGATGAAGCCTGAGCCTCAGGTCTTCCGCCGTGGACGCGACGAGCAGCCGCAGAACGAGATCCAGATCGCGGGCGTTATCACTGGATTGAAAGTTGCCAAGTCGAAACGCTCCGGCGAGTTCTACGCACAGGCGACGCTGGAGGATACTACTGGCAAGATTGATTTGATTGCCTTCCCGCAGTCCTACGAGAAGCTGGCGGAGAAACTGAAGATCGAAGTGCCCGTGCTGGTTCGTGGCGTTCTTCGCGGCGAAGAGGACTCCGCCCCGAAGCTTGCTCTCTCCAATATCCAGGCGCTCGAGGACGTGAAGATCAGGCTGCCAGAGGCATTGCGCATCAAAGTCCCTCTGCACAACCCCGATGCCGCTTTGCTTGAAAAGCTGCACGCGATCCTTGTGGGCGCTCCAGGGCGAGGCAAACTGCTTCTCGACCTGGAGGAGCCGGGTGAGTTTTGTGCTGTTCTGGAACCACAGGGTGTGATGGTTGCAGCGGACAGGCTCTTTATTGACCGGGTCGAAGAGATTGTGGGACAGGGTGGCGTTCGGGTCATCGAGTGATCTCGACGGCTGAACGAAAGTGAAAGTGTCCTCTTTCGACTTCGGCTCTCGCGGGAATACGGCGCGAGCCTGCGCCTAGGATGACGATGGCAATTTCTTCCAGCTCGGAAGATGGCATAGCAGTGACCTTTTGTGTCCGGCACATATTCTCTTCCGCTAATCGCGCCATGCATTTACTTTGAGAGCATGATCCCCTCCAAACGACTTTCCGCGCTGCTGGGCGTCGCCATCTTTTTGTCGTGTCTGAAGGCGAACGCAGCTTTCGAGCGTGCCAGGCTGGATACCCTAAGCGATTCGTTCTGGACGTGGCGTGCGATCGAGCAGCCTTTCACGAACGACGATATCCCGCGCATCGAGCGTTCGAAGGACTTCGTTGTTGATTGGTCGCCTGCGGCAGTCCAGGGCTATCGGCGCCAGGCTGCAGAGTTCGAAAAACAGTGGCGCGTAGTGGATGCAACCGGCGCGTCCATTAAAGATCAAATCGACTACAGGCTCCTTGGCTCCGCCATCGCTCGCGTGTACTGGGAGCTCGACGTAATGCCGATGTGGCGCGAGAATCCTGATTTCTACCTTCAACAGAGTCTTGGAAGCGTCTACGCTCTTCTTCTTCCTCCGGCGCCGTTCGATGCAGAGCGTCAGAGCCAGCTGCTGGCACGGATGGAGAGGATTCCAGCTACGCTGGCCGCAGCTCGAGAGAACCTCACGCAGATGCGTGGTCCCTACGTACGTGTGACGAGGAGTTCCCTCAATGGCATCGAAGAGCGGCTGGACCGGTTTCAAGCAGCGATGCTACCGGAGCTGTCCGAGACGAACCGCGCGCGCTTTCGGAACGATCTCGCTACGATCAAAGAGGCGCTCGTAAGCTATCGTTCCTGGATCGAGCGCAAAGAGAAAGGCCTGCCAGAGAATACGGCCGTTGGGCGCGAAGGGTATCTATACTTTCTGCGAAATGTAGCCCTGATGTCGCATACGCCTGAGCAGATGCTGGCCATGGGAAGGCAGGAGTGGGAGCGGTCTGTTGCCTTCGAAAGCTTCGCGCAGGCAGCAAACACCGGCCGGCCGAAGATGCCGATCTTTCCGACGGTCGATGCACAGGTCGAGAGTGCCGATAAGGCAGAGCTTGCGATACGCGACTATCTGGTGAGTCACGGAATTCTGTCCGTTCCGTCCGAAGTTAAGCATTATCGCGATCGACCCGTTTCGGCTTATGTTGCACCGTTCAGTTTTCTCGGAGTGACCGATGATTTGACCGGACCGTCGCGTCTCGATCAGGACAGTTCGAGCTACAAGAGCGATCCCACTAAGGTGAAAGGATTCTTCAGTGTCATCACGGCGATGGATACCCGTCCGCTGATGGTCCATGAAGGCGTTCCCGGCCACTATTTTCAGATGGCGTGGAGCTGGCATCACTCCGATCCGATCCGGCGGCACTACTACGACTCAGAATCGAATGAGGGAATCGGTTTCTATGCCGAAGAGATGATGCTGGAGGCCGGTCTCTTCGACGATGCGCCGCTCATGAAGGAGAGCATTTACAGCATGATGCGTCTGCGCGCACTCAGGACCGAGGTGGACATACGGCTTGCGCTCGGCACCTTCACTTTGGAGCAGGCAGCAGATTATCTTGCCACTACGGTACCGATGGATATGCCGACGGCGCGCAGCGAGGCTGCAATGTTTGCCTCAACTCCGGGGCAGGCTATCACCTATCAGATCGGGAAGCTCGACATCATCCGCATGCTGAGTGACGCTCGCCATAAGGAAGGCGACTCCTTCAAGCTTCAACGCTTTCATGACTTCGTCTGGCTGAACGGAAATGTACCCTTTGCGTTACAACGCTGGGAGATGCTGGGCGATGCGAGTGAGGTTCCTGCGATTCCGGCATCCTTCGCCTGGAGATCCTATTGAGAGCAATTGTGCTATGCGTAACGGTTCGTCGTTAGAACCGAAGCACCGGGCCGAGTTGCACACCCCAGTTTGTGGAGTTGTGGTAGTTGTCGTGGGAGAGAAAGGAAAGTCTGGGAGGCGTTCCAATTCCGTCCGGATCGCGCTCCGTGCTCTTGTAGCGAATCAGCATCTGCACCAAGGTTGCGCGAAATCCAAAGTGCTCTGTGAGACGAAGATCGCCGGAGAGGGTCGCTGCGGCGGCAAAATTATAGTTTCGCTTCAGCGACGAAGGGTCCGTTCCGGTTCTGGAGTAGCTTGCAAAGCCCGGAGAAAGCCCGACTTTGACGGCATACCACTTGGATGAGTAACCGGAACGGACCCCGAATGTTGCCGTCGTCAGTGTCCCCCCGACACTGAGCGCGGAGACCGGACTCGCCTGTGGATAGATGGAGACGTCGCTGACAAAATCGAGATAGCGCTTCAGGCGGAGGCCGAACTCCAGGCCCGCACCTGTCGCCGCCTGGCGACAGTTCATGCATGAGGTGTGGTTGGTCTCCACGCTGAGAGATGAGTAATGCAGGCCCAGGTCGAAGTGTTCCACAGGCTGCTCGGAGAGCATGTGCTGGAAACGCATTTGAACCGGAGATTGATATTCGGTGGGATGCTCGTAATCGCGATACCAGGGATAGCGCCCGCGAAGCATGTTGGCGAGAGAACGTGGCGGATTGAGAGACGAACGAACTACTTTTATTCCGAAGTTATTCGGATGACGTCTGACCAGAGGATCCGAGATATAGCGATCGATTGTGTCTTCGCCGATAAGCCAGAGCGATCCGACCACCGGCGTGATGATGAAATCTACCCAGCCAGTGTTGTTGGTGTAAGTCGTCCCCGGATTTTCGCAGTAATCCGGCGTACCTGGATGCTTATTGCAGCGGATGGGATAGGTGAAGCCGCCTTGATTGAAGATGGCCGTCTCTCCAAGCGGTCCAATCTCCCACTGGGTCGAGTACACCGTCTGCCAAAGGAAGGCTCGGAAGCGGCTACGCCAGTATTCCGGATCCTTTGAAATCTCCTGCAACCGACCGCGGGGGTCGTTCTGTACTTCGATGTAGCCGGAGATCGCCCCCTGCATAGGATGGCCGATGTAGTTGACCTTGATACTATCGCCGTCGTTCCAGCGACGCATGTTGAACTGATTCAGCGAAGCCCAGTAGTCGGACCAGAAGGGCTTGTTGAGGAGGATGTGACGGTCGTTTTGATCGGCTGTAATGATGCGCGTCGCGTTCTGGAGCATGTCAAAGGCCAGAGACTGCAGAAGAAGCCCCTTCCAGTGGAAGGGCTCGACAACGGGAGAGTGGATCGTCTTCTGTCCGCCAAGAGCCACAACATCGTGTTCGTCCGGGCTGTAGCGCGCCAGACTTTTGGAGGGAAGATTGAAGACCTGATCCTGCGGTCGATGAGATTGCGGAGCATCCACCAGGGCAACGTGGGACAACGCGTCCAAGCGCGCCATTCCTGCATCTTGTGCGAAACAGATGCAGTTCAGAAAAAAAAGTACGACTACCATCCACCGGCGAAACATGAATCTACTTTCAGCTCCGACCGGCCTTGCAGTTCCTTGAGGGGAGATACATGCCGGCAGCGAGTAAGCACAGTGATATTTTTGCCGAACAGAGGTTGCGCGAAGGCGGTTCCTCCATGTCATCTGAACAGCCCCTCATAGCTCAGACGTGCGACAGAGAAGGATAAGCCCAATCCTTCGAAAACTGTGCAACCAATTCTATCTACGATGCTTGTTCGCGCCTATTGGGTGTCCTTCCGGAGTAAACAGCCCTGCATCGTCGCTCCCAATCGCATACAATCAGAGGTGAAGCAGGGTTAGCCGAGATATGGCCGAAAAAGAAGCAAGCAGAGTAATGCATGGCACCCCAGCCGCTCCGCCAGTTCCAGAGGCATGGGTTAAGACAGAGCTGGCAAGAAATCCGCAGCGTCCTTATCCGATGGACTTTATTCAGGCAATCTTCACGGGCTTCAGCGAGATTCACGGCGATCGTTCCTTCGGGGACGATGAGGCGATGTCCGCGGGTATGGCTTGGTTTCACGGCGAGCCGGTGATGGTAATCGGCAATTTGAAGGGCCGCACTCTGAAGGAGCGCGTTGCACGCAAATTCGGCTCTCCCGATCCCGAAGGATATCGCAAAGCTTTGCGTGCGATGAAAATCGCCGAAAAATTCTCTCGGCCTATCTTCACCTTTATCGATCTTGCCGGAGCATTTCCCGGAATCGGTGCCGAGGAGCGCGGACAGGGCGAGGCTATCGCGCGCAACCTGCTGGAGATGTCCCGGCTACGCGTTCCCACGATCGCAACGATTACGGGAGAAGGCGGATCCGGCGGCGCGCTAGCCCTTGCTGTAGCCGATCGCGTCCTCATGCTCGAGAATTCCATCTACTCCGTGATTTCTCCTGAAGGATGCGCCTCCATCATGTGGAAGGACGCGAACAAGAAGCAGCAGGCGGCTGCCGCCTTGAAGTACACCGCAGGGGATGTGCAGGCGCTCGGTTGTGTCGATGACGTTTTACGTGAACCCGACGGTGGCAGCCATAAAGATCCTGCCGCAGCCTTCGCCGAGGTAGACGAGCGGCTGCGGTTCCATCTAGCCAGTCTGCGCACGCTCTCGCTCGATCGACTTCTCGAAGAGCGTTACCGTAAATTCCGCAATATCGCGCAGTTTTACACCAGCGAAACCGCCGAAGTTCAGGCAGCGGCCTCAACCAGCGCATAGCGGCTTTGCACGCACGGAGCAGATTTGTTGTCGTACGCCTCCGATTCAACGACTACGCACCCGCGTACCGGCATGACCCTCCAACTGGCGCGATTCGCCGCGGTCATCGCGTGGTCCGTCTCGTCGCGGCTGCTCTCAGCCAGCTCAGCCCGGGGCATTACCAACCGTTTCAACATGGAAGCTTGGCGTCCTCTACTAAGCGCTCTCTTCCTTCTCTTCCTGCTCGCGGTTGGGTTTCTCCTGCTGGAGATTCTGGGCCGCCGACCGGCATCCTTCCGCTCCGTGCTGGGTTTGCCAAAGCGGCCCACATGGGGCAGGGAGTGGCTAACCGGCGCCGCCCTGGGGTGGGGAATGGTCGTCTTCGCAGTATTGCCTATGGCGCTCGCGGGAAGTCTGCACTTCACCTTCTGGACTGAGCCCGGCACTCTGCGTCTGGTGGTCATCAACCTCCTGACCCTTGCTGCGGAGACCCTTGCCATCGAAGTCATCTTCCGCGGTTATCCCTTCCGCTGCCTGATTGAGGGAATCGGTCCTACCGTCGCCACCGTGGTGATGTCGATCGTCTTTGGCCTGGCCCAGGCAGCAATCAACGGGGCTTCCCTTGCCGGAATCCTCATCGCCATCTTTATGGGAATCTTCCTCTCGGTTGCCTGGCTCAGGACCCATGGCCTATGGCTCGCCTGGGGAATGCACTTTGCGTGGAATGCGAGCATGGGGATGCTCTTCGGTCTCCCGGTCAGCGGAAATGTTGACTCCTCGGTTCTCGTTCAGACAATAGCCACAGGACGTCGCTGGTTGACCGGTGGCCGCTACGGCCCGGAGGCCTCCTGGGGACTGGCAATAGCTCTCTTTGCTGGCTTGATCGTCCTGATCCGTGTGACCCGTGACTACGCCTGGAATTACACCCACGCCCCCATCGTCGCAGGTGGCTATCCCATGGAGGCCCAGCCGCCAGCAGCCCACACTGCAATGGAGCAATCCCAGCAAAACCGGCCGCCGGCCCTGGTTCAGATCCTTCCGAGCTCACCTGAGGGGCGTTCGGCCAGTGACCCCCCGGACGCCTGAGCCGGGCAGCAGCGGCCAGGATTGTAAATTTCTCGTCCTCCTCGGGGAAAAGCGACAAACCATTTGTGCAGCCCTCTTGTCAAAAGAGAAGAGAAGGCGCAAGCTTGTCACTATCTGAGGTGCTTCCATGGCGATCTGCACGCACAGATGGGCTCTCTTCGCGGGGCTTTCCGTATGCCTGGCGCCGGCAACCCATTCGCAGGTCTTTGTTGTAGGAGAAAAGACTGCGACCGCCGATGTCTCCACCTCGTTTACCCCGACCAATCTCCCACTCTCGACTGAGAAGCTCAATGAACGCGGTCGACGCGAGCTGGTGCGCAACCTTGAGGCTGAGCAAGGATTCGCGCATCGTCCTCTTCCGATCGGCGTCCTCACTTTGAAAGCCAATGGCGAGTTATCGCCTGCAGGCGATAAATACCGCGAGATGATCTTTAAGAAA
The DNA here is from genome assembly GCF_059115365.1 of Edaphobacter sp. FHG110511_03. NCBI lineage: Bacteria > Pseudomonadati > Acidobacteriota > Terriglobia > Terriglobales > Acidobacteriaceae > Edaphobacter > Edaphobacter sp. FHG110511_03. The sequence goes on from NZ_JBZYWL010000006.1 coordinate 365,121, forward strand.
GGGCAAGCAGCGGCGCCAGGAGATCGCGTCGTCGTTACGGCACTCAACATTAAGGGTGACCAGATTATCTTTGACTTTAACGGCGGCCCTTATGCTAAGCATCGCTTTCTGAGCCACATTCAACTCAATAATGCGCCGGTTGCCGCCACGACTGGCGAACAGCCGATGGGTTCACGATTGACGCTGGTCTTTCCCGGAGGAATTCCCGATATCTCCGCTCCTGAGGTCAAGGCATTAGTCGAGCCTATTGTCGATTTTGGGGTGAAGTCCGGAGAGCAGGCCTACGCCGATACGCTGCCGCCAAGACTTCGTAATGCCATCGCCGCCCACGAGGTTCTGGTCGGCATGAATCACCGCATGGTTCTTGCCTCGCTTGGCGCGCCCGAAAGGAAGGTGCGCGAGCAGCAGAGCGGAGACGCGAACGGCACTCAGTACGAGGAGTGGATCTACGGCCATGTTCCGCAGACGGTCCGCTTCATTCGCTTCGTTGGAGACCGCGTTGCTGTGGTGGAGATTGCAGCGCTCGGCAAACCTCTTGAGATCCACGACAAGAATGAGCTCGAGACAGCCGAGATACCCACCAATACCCGCGAGATTGCAATGGGCGATCGCGCGCCAGCCAAAGGCGGAGAAGATGAAGGAACCCCAGCCGCTGCTCCACCTTCGCTGCGTCTTCCCGGCGAAGCAGAGCCAGCCAATGCGCAGGGGAAGGTTCAATATCCAACCGACAAGAATGCCGGCAGGCAGGCAGATCGGCAGCCCATCCCCGCAGCTCCAGGGTCGCCCGCCGATCCCAACGCGCAAACCTTACCCGCATCGCAGACGCAGCAGCCGCCGCCGAATCGACCCCAAGATATCGGGAGACCACAATCTTCTCCATATCCTCAGTCGCCCCAATCGCCAAGGATCGGTTCCACTACCCCATAGCCACGGAACCGGTGACGATGTAAAATCATTAGAGTCACAACCGCAGTTCTTCTCCTCCGATTTCTACCGAGGCTCTGCCCGGACAATCCTGAGAAGTTCCGGATGCCCTGAATGCTCCACGCCCAGCGGAGAGCATCGGATATCCCGCGCGCGAGCCGAAACATTCGTACCAGGGAGAGCAAGATTATGGCGAAGATTGCCAAGACCGGCGACCGTAAGAAGGTCATGGACACCAACAAGAGCACCGATTGCCCGAAGTGCTCGAAACCGACCCGCATCGTAAAGCGTGTTAAGGATCGCGAGCGGGGCACCCCGGGCGGAGTCTACATCTCCTGCTCGGCCTGCGAATTCTTCGAAAAGCTGTAGGAATCTGGATCAAAGTTCAAAAGGGTCCCTTTTTGGGGCCTCTTTTGATGTTTGGGGACAAAACGGCCCGATCCGCTAAATCCCTTTGTGACACTAACGTACCAAGGTTGTACAACAAATTACCGTAACTTGACTTGACGACTGTCTCTTCTGCCGGGCAGACTTTAGACCGGAAAGTAGGGATTACCCTCTATATGAGTACCATCAGCACCACAGTATCCAGCTCAACTGCCCGCAACTTCGCCCCTCTCCCACATTTCGACAGGCCGGCTTACCTGATGTGTCCACCCGAGTGGTATGACGTAAATTACGTCATCAATCCCTGGATGGCCGGCAACCTGCACCGTCCTTCGAGAGATCTTGCCTTCGCTCAATGGAAGGAACTGCACAGCCAGCTCCAGCGCATCGCAGATGTGCGCTTGATCCACGGTCAGAAGAGCCTGCCCGACATGGTCTTCGTTGGACACGCAGCTGTCGTGCAGCATGGCATCGTGGCTCTTTCCAGCTTTGCTCATCCCCAGCGTCAGGCAGAAGAACAACATCTTCGCCGCTGGTTCGAGGCAGCAGGCTTCATCATCTGGGAGACCCCACGGGAGACAGCCTTCGAGGGCGAGGGCGACGCGCTCTTCAACGCCGCCGGAAATCACCTGTGGGCCGCGCACGGCGTCAGAACCTGTCTGCAGAGCCATCGCCACGTTGCCGATGCGTGGCATACCGACGTCAGCTCACTCCATCTCGTCGACCCGCGTTTCTACCATCTGGACACCTGTTTCGCCCCATTGTCAGGTGGCCACCTGCTGTATTTCCCGGGAGCCTTCGACAAGCCATCTCTGGCCAGAATCGAAGCCGCCTACGCTGCGGAGATGCGCATCGCGGTTACGGAGGCAGAGGCGACTCGCTTTGCCTGCAACGTCATCAACGTTGGCCGCGAGATCATCATGGGCATAACCGGAAGCGACCTGGCAAAGCGCCTCGAAGGACTGGGCTACAACGTCGCCGAAGTGAACCTCAGCGAATTCATCCGTGGAGGAGGCTCAGCCAAAGCACTCACGCTCCGGCTTAGCGACTCACAGGTCATCAACAATTCACAGGGGTAAATACATCCTTCTGCATCTTGGTTGATCGAGTTGCAAAGAGAGCCCGGAGAAAAGTCCGGGCTCTTTCTTTTTGCGAGGACTCTTCTTCACCTTTTTGGATTGGATGTCTCGTCCGCTGCGGCAATCTCGGCCAGTACTGCCCGCGCGGCATCCGCTGGATTGGAGGCCTGCGTGATCGGCCGTCCCACGACCAGCATGGAGGCGCCGCGGGAAATGGCGTCGCCAGGGGTGGCGATCCGCCGTTGATCGTCTTTATTTGCTCCGGCTGGACGTATTCCGGGGATCACAAGAAGCGCTTCAGGGCCAATCTCCTGCCGCAGGGAGTTAACCTCTTCTGCTGAGCAGACCATGCCGCCAATCCCTGATTCCTTCGCCAGGCGAGCGAGCCTCAAGGCCTGTTCCGCCGGTGAGGCTGAAACTCCTACAGAGGCTAGCTCAGCCGCATCCATGCTGGTCAGCACGGTCACCGCGATCAGCCGCGGCGAGCCCGGGGCTTGAGCAGCTTCTGCCGCCGCTTGCAACATTGCACCGCCTCCGGAGGCGTGTACGGTGAGCAGCTCCGCGCCAGCACCCGTGGCGGATCGAACCGCTCCGGCGACGGTGTTGGGGATGTCGTGAAGCTTGAGATCGAGGAAGATGCTGAAGCCGCGTCCCCGCAAGGCTTCAACAAGGGAATTTCCGGCTGCGTAATAGAGCTCCATGCCGATCTTGAACCAGCGGCACGTACCCTCCAGGCGATCGACCATCCCGAATGCAGTAGTAGCGTCAGGAACATCCAGCGCGACGGCGAGCCGGTCTTTCGGGGAGAGGAAAAGGGAGTTTATCGAGGAATTCGTCACAGCTTCAGTCTAGCGGAGAGCGCATGGACTGAAGCTGTGAGCGTGAGATTGTGGAGGGAACTAAAGTCCCTGGCCGACTGCGATCGGAACATGGAGCTGTGCGATCAGCTGCTTCGCCATCTCGGGGTCTCCGGGACGAAGCTTTTCGAGTTTGACCTTTGCAAGCCCGGTGATGCCGACTGCCTTGGCGGCTCCGTAGGAGAGATCGATAATGCGGTCTTCGGGCATGGGCCCCCGATCGTTCACCCTGACGAATATGGACTTGCGATTTTTCAGGTTGGTGACGCGCAGCCAGGTTCCGAGGGGAAGGCTGCGGTGGGCGCAGGTGAGGGCATTCATGTCGTACGACTCACCGTTCGCTGTCTGCTTGCCCTGGAAGTATCGTCCGTACCACGACGCCGTACCGACCTGGTACCAACGACGAGGCTTGACCGGGCTTTTGTCTGCGCTCTTTGCCGATGCAGCAGGATTTGCCGGTATCGAAGGATCGCTTGCAGACGCCGTAATTCCCAACGCGACAAGCAGCGTTGCGATGGCAACTCCACGCTTGGTGGGAACAGTCTTGTCCCCCATCTTCGTAGAAATGATCTTCATGCAACCTCCTTGTAATATTGTCTCGACCTGAAAAGGCTAAGTCAATCATCTGAATGGAGTTATGAGGCATTACCTGCTTGCCTGGACGAGCCTGATGTGCTAAAGGAAATCTCAAATTTGAACTGTAGATTCTGGCCGAATTCTCTGGTTTTTGACCGAATTTGTGCGATTCAGGGACAAATTCGCTGAATCCTGCTAGTTTTCAAAAAAGTCGAAAAAAGGTTCCATTGCACCACAAAAGGGTTAGAAAACCGCCGATCCCGCTCCTATGAAGACCGTCCTCTCCATCGCAGGTTTCGACCCCTCCTCGGGCGCAGGAATGACAGCAGACCTGATGGTCTTCGCCGCACATGGTCTCTTCGGTACCTCCGCGATCACCAGTCTTACTGTTCAATCGACCGTCGGGGTACGGGATAACCAGCCCGTGTCCGCTGATCTGCTGAAGGAGACGCTGGATTACCTTGATACTGACCTGCCTCCTGCGGGAGTGAAACTGGGAATGCTGGCTACGCCAGAGATTGTGTCCGTCGTTGCGGATTACCTGGAGAGGCTGCGCACGCTATCACCAGAAGTTCCAATCGTTCTTGATCCTGTACTTTGCGCGAGCTCGGGAAGGGAACTGCTGTCTGCGGAGGGAATCACCCTTCTACGGGAGAGATTGCTTCCACTGGTGGGCTGGGTGACGCCCAATCTTGACGAGCTTCGAGCTCTGAGCGAACTGAGGGTTTCAACTCCTGAAGATGTGGTCGCGGCCGCACAGGAGTTGGCTCATCTTTATCCCTCGCTCAAGATATTTGCAACCGGAGGTCACCTTGATCCGCCCGATGATCTTCTCTTCGAAGGCGGCGAACCGCGATGGATTCAGGGGGAGTGGATCGAGAGCCGCTCAACCCACGGAACCGGTTGCGCGCTCTCGAGCGCTCTGTTGAGCCGGCTGGTGCAGGGTGATAGTGCCTGGGAGGCCGCCGTGGCGGCAAAACAGTATGTGGCGGAGGCGATTCGCCGTGCGGTACCTCTCGGTTTTGGGCATGGGCCCTTGAACCATCTGTGGCCTCTTCGATAACGCCAAGAGCATCTAAGCCGATAGGGAACGTTATGGAGGAGGTGCTGATGCCAGCTGTTCATAGCCCCGAGGTCAATTCAATCAACTACGGGATTGCTTTGCAGATTCTCAGTGATGCTGCAGAGCATTTAGTTACCGATCGCGTTTATTTTGAAGGTTCGGCTGTCATTCCAGCGGAAGACGAAGCGATCCGGATTCTTTCCAGAAGAAGCCGCGAGGTTTTCGACGAATACTCAGAGATTTTGGGTCGGCGGCGGGCCGGCAGCAGCAGATGGTTTAGCGGACGAGCCGCCGGGGCAATCGATCCGACTTTCCGTTGAAGAACGCCTGCTACGCTTAAGAGCATTATGTCGCTTACGCTCATCTTGAATGGCCAGTCCCGAGTCTTCTCCCTGTCAGAATCTTCTAACCTAGAAGACCTCATCCAAGAGTTGGGACTAAAGGGAGATCGCGTAGCGATCGAACACAACGGAGAGATTGCGACTCGGGCGACATGGGGTAACCTCGCTCTGGCCCAAAACGATAGGCTGGAGATCGTTCACTTTGTTGGCGGAGGAACTGATTGTCCGTCAAACGGGTAGAACGTATTCTGCACGGTTAAGCTTGAAGAAAATGGTCTATGCAGAACGTTTTATAGCTTCCTGGAGCAGCTTCTCCCACTGATCGCCATAGTCCTTCCATCCTCCCAGCGATTTCACCCGGACGAGCGCCGCCTCGCTCATCCGTTGACGGAGATCAGGATCTTCGGCAAGCTGCTGCATTCGCTGTGTGAGTGCACCTGGATCGCGAATTGGGACGATAAATCCTTCAATTTCATCTGCATACAAGTCTTGAGATCCAGTGTTGGTTGAAGCAATGACCGGACAGCCGCATGCCATGGCCTGTCCCTGCACCAAAGCCAAGCCCTCTTCGATGCTGGGAAGCACCATAACCGTACTGGTGCTCATCAGCTCGATCATGCGGTCCTGCGGTACGGAGCCAAGGAATTCCACATTTTCCTGCGGCATTCGGGAGAGCACGGCCTCAAAGTCGGGTCGGATCGCGCCCGCCACACGAAGTCTCTTTGCCGGATGGCGAACCTTCGCGAAGGCTTCCAGCAGGTAGGGAACTCCTTTGCGGAGGCTGACTCCTCCCGCGAAGAGAACCTCAAAGCGTCCCTCGGGAGGCTGGCCGATGGGGCGAAACCGTTCCAGCCGCACACCGTAAGGGATCTTCCGGATCTTTTCGGCGGGCAGCCCCATCTCGAGGAAGGATCGCGCCGCAAAGCCGGATGGAACGGTAATCAGGTCAGCTGCCTCGTATATTTTTTCTTCACGGATCGTATCTCTTTCATCGCTTACCGGGAGCTCGACGCCCCATCTCCGATATTCCTCTGCGACGATTCGCTCCTGGTAGCGCTGATGGGACGATCCACGATCGCATATGAAAAGACCACCTTTGCGTTGGAGGGCGCGGCCGGTCTTCAACCCGGCACCTGAGATGGCAATGAAGGCGTCGCAGGGGGGAAGCTGACGCAGCGTCCATTCATCAAACGCGAGTGCGTTGGCATATCCTAGCTGATCTATGACCCACCGGCCCCCTATACGGTAGCGCTGCAGTAGGAACTCCGGAGTGTGAAGCCAGGGAAAAGTTTGAACACGGGAGTGCGGCAGGCCTTCGCGCTGTAGTCGGCGCCAGGGGAAGGTGGAATAGATCGCCTCGAGATGACCTCGGCGCTCAAGCTCACGAGCCAGTTCAAAGTGATGAAATACGCCGAAGACAGCCTGGACAATTCTCATGCAGGGACGGGAGGGCCTCAGGTCGATAGTAGCAAAGGGGGAGTCCTACTCTTGAATCATCGCAAAGATGAGGGAGGTGCTGGAAAAATCACGGAGAGTTCGCTCAGCATTTATTTGACAGAGAGGGAACTAAGAGTATCCGAGCGGTGATCAGGGAGCGTATCGGGTGAAGACAAAGTCGCGGGCTTTGACGGGCTCGTGGCAGGAGAAACAGGTCTTGTGCACGGCCTCGTCGGCGGGTTTGCCATCTTTGAACTGCGCGAATCCCCAGCCGTTGGTCGCAGTGTACTTTTTGGAGTCCTTAACCATGAACTGGACGTTGGTGGGTGGGCCAGCTACAAAGGACTGTTCGCGGCCGAAGACTTTGTTGTTTTCTTCGGATGGAATGTAGCTCCACGCCAGCCGGGCGATGATGGTGCCGTCGGGGAATGGAAGTGTCTTTTCCTGGTAGGCCTTGAAGGCGATGTTGTTGCCGAGAACGGCGCGAAGATCATTGAGATTGCCGGCCTCGTGGGCCACGGAGATCAGCCGCCAGTTGCGGTAATCCGAAGGAATAGTGATCCCGAAGATCGGGGCCACCGCTTGATCGGCCTGTCCTGAGGCATGAGCAGTGAAGGCGATGATGACCACCATGGCTGTCGTGGTAAGAAGCAAAACGATCCGTTTCAACAGGCTGACTCCTCCAATCTTTTAATTATTAGCTCTGCACTCTGGTCGAAATGACAGGGGAGACAATTGTTCTTACACCAACCCTATCCATGGAACAGGGCATCTCTCATGAGCGGGAACCTGACATCTTTTGCCTTACGTGAATATTGAAGCAAAGCTGAATTGTCGTTCGCTGTGCAAAGCGAATAGGTCATTGTAAAGCCGTAGGCGTCGTGCGGTGGTAATGTGGGGATCGCCGTCTTTGTAAGTTGCGGAACTTCCCCCTTCCTACCTTCAAAACGGCCACCGGTCAGGCCATGATGCGCAGAAGAATCCGAACGAGCAGCCTTGCAGACCAGTGCGAGGGCGCAATCCCCAGGGATTGGCGTACTGCGGGCTCGATCGTGGCGATCATGATCTGACGGGAGATCCCCTGTGTTCCCCTCGGCAGCGACAGTTTGACGACATCGCGCAGGCACATCAGGGCGAGACGGTGGCCCTGGGAAGTGAAACCCATGTAGCGATCCTCGTAATCTCTCTGGAAGTCCTTCCATTCCTGCAGCGATGCACGGAGGTTGGGGATGCTCATCGCATGACCCACCTGCATCCAGAATCTCAATAGCAGATTCGCTTCATCTTGCGTCACCGCCTTCAGGCTGTGCTGCTCGCTCCAGCGGAGCGGTTCCAAAAAGAAAGTCGCGAGCACATACTGGTAGTCCTCGGGGCTGACTTTGAGATGCCGGTGAACATCCCGCAAGCGCTGTATTGCCGCTCGTCCTTCGGGGCTATCGAAACCATGGCGGATCAGATCGACCACCGTCTGCCGGGTCCGCGCCAGGCGGGCATGAGTCTCGGACACCAATTTCGTGTGCCCATACAAGGACTCCACCAAGTGCGCGATGCCCATCATCCGGATCAATGCGAGATACGTTCCGATTCGGAACGCCATGCGATGCTGGCCGTAATAGAGCCGTTCAATCTCGGACGGGGAACGCAGAATGGCTCCATCCTCTGACCCGCTCGTGAGAGGCTGGGGCATCTGGGGATTCGTGGCGGGGGTTCGTTTCATTTCAGAGGTCATCTCGATCGGGCGCTTTCTGACTGACAATACCAACGCGAATCCTTAAGCGAATCGCCCACCATGCGTTGGAGGAATCGATCAGAGTGCCGTCAAGATCGAAAAGAAGCGCCTGTGTCATCAGGCGGCTTCCTGCCTGGAGTGGGAGAACAATCGCTTGACGAATTGGTTTTCGAATAGCCCATTGGGATCAAGCTCCTTACGCAGTCGGTCGAAATCACGCCATCGGGCGCGCTCCGAAAGCTCGTAGATTTCGGGAGAAAAATGCTTGCCTATGTGCGGAGCTCCGCCGAGGCGAGCCAAGCGCGCTTGCACTTCATCCATCCAATCAAGGGAGCCGCGAGCGAATTGGCCGTCTGCGGCCAAATACACTAAAAAGCCGATATAGCATACGGGTTTACCATAAGCTGGCGACAGCCAAGCCTCGGAGGCTCCGCAGCACCGCAAAATAAAAGGATAATGCAACACGCCAGGATGCTCCTGTTGCCATTGTCTAAGGATGCCGAAGGCTTCGACCGATTTGTCGAAAGGAACGGACACTTCGCAATTGATTTGGGGAGCGGGAATCCCCTTGCACAACAGCTGGTAGACGTTGCCGATCAAATCGTTGCCGTTTTTGAAGCGACGCATCGTTTCAATGTGCCGTCCGTCCAAAGCTTCGTTTTTCGTGTCGACTCCCATTTTGCGCATCGTGACCTCGACGGTGGGGTCCAAGAGCGCCACCGGCCCGGTGTCGGAGCCCAAGTCCAAGGTCAGGCATCCAGCGGCCCGATAAGCCCGGATTTCCAACTCAGAGGCGGGGTCCACCAACCAGACATGGGCCTCTCCGGTCCAAGCGAACCACCATGTTTTCACAAGCAGATGCTCCTGGTTCAGCCGCTCGTGGTTAGCAATCAGCCATTCCTGATCGACGGTCAGCTTACGACACTTCATAATGACATTCGGTACGGTTCGAAAACTCACCTCCAAGACGATGCCCAGGCATCCGATGGAGAGCATGAATGCTCCAAAGCGCGGATCGTCACGCTCGACGAGCTGGATTTGGCCGTCCGCGAGCATCACTTTCATCGAAAGCACCGCATCGCCCAAGCTCGATTGGCGCAGTCCCTGACCGTGGGTGCCCGTCGCCAAAGCTCCGGCGAGAGTTTGGATGCCGATGACGCCGGGGCAAGCAGGCAGCATGCGATCCATTTCGATCAAATCCGCGCAAAGCTTCTCCACTGCGGTGGCCGCTTTGTAGATCACGAAGCCCTCACCGACTGCGACTTGGCCCGTCCAGGACCGTAAATCGATCAAGACCGCGGGGCCGGCTTCGCCATGCACCGAGTGCACGGGCTCGAACGACAGTGTCGAGCCCACGACGCGCACCGTGTCGTAGCCTCCAAGCAAGATGGAGCGAAGTTCCTGCTCGTTGGTGGGTTGAACAACCTTATTTAAAGGAGCCAAGGGGTTGGTTCTTGACCAATTGAACAAAAAACCCTCATCGTCGATGCTTTCGATGGCATGAAAGGCTTCAAATCGGTAATCAGGGCTGGGGAGGTGCATTCGTGGTGCCTTTCTCTGGGAGCATGTCCAATTGTTTGCGGGTTTCGATCATGCCGTTGCGCAAAGGTTTCCGCATTGTGCGAACGAGCGCAATCGCGGCGCGAGACGCCGGAGAGTGCAAGCACAGGTATCGTCCGTGGGAATAGTCAAGGCCGTGGCGCCGCCTATGGATCATCGTGTAGGCGGACGTTTTTCACGCATAGTGGGGCGGGAACGAAACAAAAGGTCATGTCCACGGACCTTTATCTTCAGTTCAGGATTCATAGCATTCATGTGCCCTTGAATGGGGCACCGACAAAAGCGCTTTTTCATGAGAATTCCTTTTTTTGTGCTCAGAGAAATGAGAGAAATTACTCTCACGCATTGGCAACCCTTGACACGCTGTTTTCAAGGAGCACGCTGTTGCTCACATGCGCGCGGAAGAGGCCGATACTTTTCACTTCGGAATTCTGAGCTCGTGAGTTAGGCGTGCTCGACAGGACGGCAGCCCACAAGATTGTGGTGAATACCGCGAATCGATTGATAGGGAAGTAGACTTCAGCATCGATCCCTCTCTTCACCAACGTATTCCGCTGAGAGTCCGCGGGTGTCAAGCTATCGTCTCAAGGCTGTAATTGGATTGTTATCCAAATGCGATTTTGTCCCAGATGCCTTACCTCGAAACTGAACGGCAAAGCTTATGCGGATGGATATTACCGGAGGGCCAACGCTCACGATGGGTCGTCATGCCCGTGGTCACTTCTCCCATTCAATTTCAGAGGAGAGATTGATATTGAACTCCTGGAGCAGATGGCAGAGGGGAAGGAAGCAGCGATCTGCCGGACCGAATCCGAGAGAATTTCCGAAATGTCATCGCCAGTTCGAACTTTCAAGAAAAAAAGCCCCGCATCTCTTGAGGAGATGCGGGGCTTCGTTTTGGAGTCGGTCCTTCGCGAGACCGAGGTTAGAAGGAGTAGTGCAGGTTCAGCTGGATGACTCGCTCCTTGGAGCGGGTGTTGGTGATCTGACCAAAGTTGGGGTCCTGGATTGAGGCATCCGGATTCTGATAAGAGGCGATGTTAAAGAGGTTGAAGCCTTCGGCACGGAAGCCGAGGACGTGCCTCTCGGTGATGTGGAAGTCCTTGAAGGCCGCTCCGTCGATCTGTGCGAATCCAGGGACGCGCTCAGAGCCGGGACGGGCGGTGCCGAACGTGTTAGGGGCGGCTACACCATAGGCGCAGACGCCGTTGTCAGGACCGCTGCAGGGGATGGCCGAAGGATCGGTGCCCCACCAATGGTTGAGGGATCGGTTGCGGATGACCAACTTGCGGTAGTGATTGGCGCGTGATGTGGAAAAGGTATTGAAGGAGTTGGAGACATTCGGAGCCTGGATGGTGATGGGCAGCCCCGTGTAAGCGATAACAGTCGAAGAGGCCTTCCATCCTCCGGCGATCAGGTCGAGAGCACGGTTGATGTGCGAGCCGTAGAGCTGATCGCGTCCAAACGGAAGAGCGTAGACACCGACGGCATTGAGGTTGTGACGAACATCCTGACCAGAGGGAGCGTAGTCCGCCTGTGGGTTGTAGGCGTCCTGGAACGCACCCGTTGATCCCCCAACGCCGGGCTGGCCGTAATTACCGGCGGAGTTTGTCATGGACTTGGCGTAGGTGTAGTTGACGGTGTACTCGAAGCCGCGGTCGGCGCGATGCCGTACCGTGACCTGGGCGCCGTTGTAGTTCATCATGGCGTTGGACTCGGTAACGAGCAGGGGCCCCGTTTGTCCGACCAGGTTGGTGTAGGGCGCCTGGGCAGCTGCGGGAATCGGAGCTCCCTCCGGAAGCGCGGAGTAGATCGCTGCCTGAGCAGCAGTGAGCTGGTTGCCGTTGCGGTAGTCGATCAGATGTTGTCCCGTCTCGCCAAGGTAGCCAACGCTAACCGAGGTCTTATTGGTGAGAGCGAACTCCGTGGTGAGGGAGAACTGCTGGATGTAGGCGGGTTGAATATTCTTCGGCCAAACAGAGTATTGGCTGGTGGCGCTGAACGAAGGCGAGAAGCCGTCTTCGATACGGAATGGCGTTCCTGCGCTGCCGGCACTGGGATTGATGGCCACGACGTGGCTTCCCTGGGCGAAGGGGGGCGAAGAGGTGAGACGCTGGTTACCGGCGTTGCCCTCGAAGAAGCTGGTGGCGCCGTAGCCTCCACGAACTACGACACGCGGGTTGACTTGAAGGGCGAAGCCGATGCGAGGCATCCACTGGGCGTAGTTGGGGTTGTAACAGGCTCGGTTGGAACAGAGCTGGGACCCGGCGGGAGCTCCGGCCGGAATGCTGTGCGCGTACTGGACGATCCCGGTGGTGAGATCGACGTTGGCGGTCTTGTTGTTGACCTCGACCCAGGGCTGATCGAACTCGTAACGGAGACCGATGTTGACGGTCAGTTTATCGGTAGCTTTCCAATCGTCCTGAATGTAGCCGGCGGTGCGCCACTGACGGTTGCCGACGAAGCCGATGGAAGATCCGAGCTGAGAGGTGGAGACGCGGTCGAGGACGAAGTCAGCTGGCCCGTAACCGGCTCCGCCGGGCAGACCTGTGAAGTTGCCGGAGTAGTCGAATTCACCCAGGAAGCCGTAGTTGGAGGAGTTGAGGTAGTTCTGCTGGTAACGGGTGGCCTGGATACCGATGGAGAGCAGATGGTGGCCGCGCTGCCAGGTGAGATTGTCGTAGTAGTTGAAGGTATTGTCGCGCAAGACCTGGATACTTGCGCTGGTTCCGAGGAAGGAGGCGTTGTTGCCAAGGCTCTGTCCGGAGAATCCGGGGTAGGGCTGGGCTCCGAAGGGAATGCCGACGAGGGAGTTGCCGTTGAGTCCGAAGGCTCCTGAGGGGTCGGTGGGGATGCTGTTATCCCAGCGCACGCGGGTGAAGCCAAAGCGGGCCTCGTTGACGATGGCGGGAGAGAAGGTATGGATCCAGCTTCCGCCACCGAGTTTGGTGGGGTAGACGTTCTGGGGTGGAAAGGTGATGGGGATGAGCGCCGTCTGAGTGTCGCCCGCGTTGGACTGCGAGTAGAAGGCGGTGAACTTGTTAGTCTGAGTGGCGTTCCACTCGATCTTGATGTCGCCCTGATCGTTGCGAACGAATTTGCGTTGCGCTCCCTGGAAGTTGTTCTGGAGTAGACCGTCGGTGGGTGCTGCGTTCTCGGTCGGGTAGAGCTCCGGATGAGCGAAGAGGTACTTGGCGACGGGGTTCAGGATGGGAAGCTGATTGTTGGCATAGGCTGCGAATCCGTTCTGTGTGTCGTACAGCTGAATAGGGGAACCGGTGCGAAGCAGGGAAGAGAAGTCTCCGTTGCGCATCGCCGCGGGGATAACGCTAGCCTGCTGCAGACCTCCAGTGTGAGAACGGGCGCCTTCGTAGTCGGCAAAGAAGAAGAGCTTGTCCTTCAGAACCGGGCCTCCTACGGTTCCGCCAAAGATGGTCTGAGTATAGGGATTGATCGCGATAATGGGGTTGGCGAACTTGTTGGCCCAAGAGTTGGCGTTGAGGTTCTGGTTCTGGAGGAAGGCGTAGGCCGAGCCGTGGAACTGGTTGGTTCCGGACTTCAGGACAGAGATGACGGCACCTCCGTTAGCGTTGCCGAACTGCGCGGGTGCGTTGGCGGAGATAACGCGAACCTCGGCGATGGCGTCGGGTGCCGGGTTATAGGCGATGAGGTTGTTCTGGGGCTCGTTGAGATCGGCACCGTCGAGGGTGTAGTAGTTGGCCTGGTTGCGGTTGCCATTGATGGAAGCGACGCCGTTGTTGAAGGTGCTCCGCTCGATGGCGTTGTTGCCGGTCATTCCCTGGGGGTCGGTGGCGATGGCGCCGGGCTGGAAGAGGGTCACGGAGGAGAAGTTGCGTCCGTTGAGTGGGATGTTGGCGATCTCGTTGGTGGAGAGGGAGATGCCAAGGGAGGAGTCGTTGGTGTTGAGGATAGGAGCGGACTCGGCGCTGACATCGGTGACGGTGGCGGTTCCGCCGGGCTCGAGCTTGGCGTCGAACTTGGCAGTTTGGTTGATCTCGAGGGTGAAGGGGGTGAACTTCGAGGTGGTGAAGCCGGTGGCGGAGACGGTGACCTGGTACTGGCCGATAGGAAGGAAGCGGGCGCTGTAGAGGCCGACCTCGTTGGTGGTGACGGACGTATCGACGCCGGTTCCGACGTTATGAACGATGACAGTCGCGTTGGGAATGACCGCTCCGCTGGGATCGGTGACGATGCCACTGACGGCACCGGTAACGTTTTGTGCGTTTAGCCATCCCGTAAAAAGACAAATTACCGCCAGGAGGGCGGCGTAGTGCCTATAGTTTTTCATTTTGGTTTCTGTTGCTCCTTCACGCCTTAGGGGAGTCTGCCTTGGGGAGTTCAGACTATGTGGCGTCAAAGGGTAGACACATGATCCTGAAAAAAGTTACCGCTTTCGTAAACATCTTGACATTTGGTGCCTCTGCGGTCACTCCCTGGAGAATTTCTTTCCCGTTTGGCGACAAACCATGAACAAATTTGGAGACGACATTTGGGTTTTCTTCGCCGTCTCCAGTTGTGATCACTTCGACGGGATGGGCTGTTTAAACGTTGAAGCAATCAGTGTCCGCCAGTTCTCAGGGACAGCCCAAGGCCTCTGATCGATCGTCGCAACTGGCCGCAAGTTTTTACGATGGATTATTGCTGGGGAAGCAACGACCACCGTCGATCGCCTCGGCACAGTTCCATGCATTACGCCTGCGTTACGTAATTGGAGTCTCGCGCGGCGCTGGCGATCAGGCCGTTACAAACACGGTCTTGAAGGCGTAGTCGGTGAGTCTCACGGGCCTGGCGAGGGTCCTACCGTTCTGGTCGACCATCGTGATAGCCTCTCCCGACGTGAGCGACCGAGGACCACTCGTCGTGTAGGCGCTGATCTCATCGAAGTAAACCACTCCAAAGCTGGCAAGCGGGGGGAACGGTTGATTCAACGGCCAGCTGCGAGTGACGCCTGCGTTTATGGTGACGGCAGGGGGGAACCCGGTGTCGACCGAGAAGTTGATCGTCTGCGATGTGGTCTCGTTGGCGAGGAAGTATGCCGCTGTGCCAGCCTGGTTGGTTTGAAGGCACAGAGAGCCGCTGATTACATCGCCGGGGCGGACGGGTAAATTGATCTGACCGATGCTTTGAGCCCAGATCTGGCTGGTGACGTTCTGTGCGGAGTCGACGGTCATCTCGACGTGGACGTCAAGGAAGCCGAGACCGACGAAGGTATGAAAATGGTTGACGCCGATCGGACTGAGGGTGAAGTGCAGGTCGGGCACAGTCCATGTTATGAACAGTGCGGTGAACGGTGCCGAGGAGCTGAAGAGCTGGTAGCCGCACGACTCGATGGGGTCCGGGCCCAGAGCGAGAGCGGTAACCGCCCTTTTGGTCGCCGTCGTGGTGTCGGGCCGCGGCTCGAGATGTTCGAAGCTGCGATAGCGGGCTGCCTGTCGCTCCCACAGCGCTGCCATCCCCGGCTGAGTCTGGGGATCAGGCCGCAGCGGCAGCCCGTGCCTCATCAAGTCCTTCTCGGTGGCTGCGAAGGGGTCGAAGTCCTTCGATGGGGGTCGGTAGAGGTGGACTTTTTTCCCGTCGGGGGTTTGCTTTCCAGCCATGACACTCTCCTTTTCTACTGTAAGTCGCCTACGTTGCCGCAACCTTTTATAGCCCTATGCGCTGATACGGTAAACAGGATTATCACGCTGCAGCCCTGATTTTGTTGCCGCGGGGCGGCCTCAGGGGGTCCGATATATATCGACGAAACCAGCCGCGTGTGCGCCGCTCAATAGGCTTCTGGATATATAGATCCTCGTGTCTTCTTCCAACTGGGGAAGTTTGCCAGCTAGTGTATCGATGATCGTAGCCACTGTGTGGCGGCCGTCGCACACCTTGATAACAGCGGCCAGCAAATTCGAGATCTCGACCATCCGAAGAACGCCCTTGTCATCGAGCCGCGTGGCGTAAAAGACTTCCGCCCGCTCAGGTTCCGTTCGAGCGGCAATCGACGTGACAATCTCCCCCAGCTTGTATTCAAACTTCAGTGTTCGAGTCGTGCCTCTGGTACGGGGAACATCCGCCGATTGCAGAGGCTCACCTACGGCAATGGCAATGCGCTCGCCGCATGCGTTTTCTTGTGCCTCTGCTGCAGCCTTAATCATTTCTTCAGCGCGCACCAAAGCACGAATGACAGGATTCTCGACGAGTCGATGCTCGCTCATGAAGCAGATGAAATCCCCTCGAAAGAGGCTTCCGACATAGTATCGCCGGAGATCAGACCCGATAAGATCTCCACGAAGTTTTATCCGCCAGGCTCGCCACTCATCGTGAAAGCCCAGCAGATCCGTCGCCAGGTCAATTGAGCACAGCAGCCAGCGGAAGCACTCGACCGTCATGCTGAGGAACTCGCGCAATTCGAAGAGCACATCGCGGTCCAATCCCTTCACCGGGATCATGTAGAAGTTTGGAAAAATATCTGGGTAGCTCCGAATCAATGCAAGGTCTTGCTCGCTCTGGGTAAGTCCCTGATGCGACATATCGGAGCACAAGTCCTCGAGGACCAATTCGTTTTTGTGGAGCGTGTGAATCGGCGTGCCTGCCAGGGGAGCCAGGATGTTCAACTGAGGATGCGATCGTGTATGTCGGGCAGCATCGGTGAAGATTCGGAGCGTGCTGCGAACATCCTCCCAATCCTCCTCGGGAAAGCCAGTGATCAGCGCCACCGTCGTCTTCACTCCGAGTTGCTCGGCGATGTTGAGCATCTCCCTTGCAGTATCGAGATCGAGATCTTTGTCGATCACCCGCTGCATCTTCTGGGAGCCTGTCTCGATTCCAAAGAAGATGTTCCGGCAGCCACTTCGAGCCATCAGCTCCAGTAGTTCCTTGTCGACGCAATCCGTACGGGCGCTGCAGTCCCACGTAAACCCCTCATCGCTAGCGAGCATCGCCTCGCAGAATGCAACAACACGCTTCCTGTCGACGGTAAACATATCGTGTACCAGATCGAAGTGGCGGATACCACTGACTTCTGCAATCTCTCTCATCTCCTTTAGCACTCTTGCAGGAGATCGAAGTCGGAAGTTCCGCCTGAAGAAATCGTTGGTAGAGCAAAAGGTGCAAGAGAACGGGCATCCCCTACCGAGTTCGATCGAGGCTGACGTGGCCTTCGTCAGATACTTCGACAGGTGATACGCCGGAGGTGGAAGAGCATCTAGGTCCTCGATCACTGGAGCGTTGGGATTCCGTCTAATCGCGGTTCCATCGCGGTAGGTGAGTCCTCTGACTTGAGAGAAGTCATAATCGCGGTGAAGCTCCTGGAACAGGCAGGGCAAGCTCTGCTCCACTTCGCCTCGCAAAACAAAGTCAACCCATGGAAAGGCCGCAAGGGTGGCTTCATCCACGACAGAAGCCTGAGGTCCGCCAAACAGAATCATCGCGTGTGGGCGAAGATCCTTCACGGCCCGGGCCACTCGAACAGTCAACGGATACGTGCTGCAGATCGAACTGAACCCGTACAGGTCAGCGTTGGAACGAACGGCGATCTCCGCAAGAAACTCCGCAAACGTGTCAGCATGGAGTCTGCCCGGGATATCGGCGTACTCCATATAGGCAGTATTCGCGTCGATGAGATGCGGGATGTCTCCGCATCTCTCAAGCACGGCAGCAACGCTCAAAATGCCGAGTTGCGGCAGAGAAGAGACTGACTGCACCGAGTCGCTAATCAGCTCTTCCTGGCTTCGAAATTCGGTGACAGTCGGAGCAGTAATCAGACAACAATGCATAGCTCACCCTTGGCTCGACGTAGCCGGTGTGCTTAGGGGCCTTCGTGTCTCACCATTATCTGCAGGGCCTTGCCACTATTTATTGGCGGCAAATCTTTACCCGATCCGGCCCGCAAACAGTTCATATACTGGGGAGTAGCGTACTGGAAATAAGGATTGTCGATTGTTTTCAACGCCTCATCTATGGCGCGAACAATCTCTTCTCTGGTTGCGTCCTCGCGTACATTGACCGCTATGAACGTTTCCTTTGTGGGAGGAGGTATATATGGATCGGGACTCATCATTCCACTCCAGACGTAGAATTTTGGCCGATTTCCCCGGGGTTCGCCAATTGTAGCCCAGATAGAATCGATTTGGTGCGGCCGCGAGAACTTTTTATTTATCGCCTCGCAAGTGATCCGAGCCAGATCGTCGATCTCTGCTCACCCAGATTGAAGTAAATCGAATCCCCTTCGACGGAAAGATTGCGCGCTCTCGGGACCACGTTGTCGATCGAGGCCCGCTGGTTATGAAAATGAGCCACAGCAAACGAAGTGCCTGCCGATCCACCTCTTTCAGGGGAAAAAGCCTGTCCATAGACACAGAAAGAATCATCTTTGTTTGAGAAGTAGAAGATGGTGTGGCCGTCTCCAGACCATCGTGGATGTTCCAGGGAAACACCTTCATCCGGAATGGGGATCCACTTTCCTTCCACCTTCCCAGTCGATCGGGGAAGATGCACTGCAAACATTTGCTTACGATCACCCTTTGTCTCGACGAACAGCATCATCTCGGTCGCGGGCGACCAGCTGGAATCGCTCAGCTCCGCGCCATCTTCCTGCAGCACAACCCATGATTTGCCTGTGCGCGGGTCAGCCATCTTGATGATGGAGGGCATACCCTCTCGATAAAAGAAAGCCCGATCAGTATCGAACCATCCGGTTGGAGCGCCACATCCGCGACAGAGGCGCCGCACCGGACCCTCTCCAATCCTTGTGCTGATCGAGGTAGCTTCGCTCGGCGGGTCGGTTTGTTCAAAGGCCAGCAGCTGGCCAGTCTTATCAATGATCGGCGACTGGTTGGGCACGCCGGGATTGATCAATAAAGACTCGGAGTCCTCGACGTTATCCCTGATCCAGATGCTTCGCTGGCTTCCTCTTCCTCTCGTGAAGACTAGCCATCTCCCCCCCTCTGCGACAAATGGGGAGCTGTCGATCTGCGCATCCTCTGTGATCTTGGACAGAGAAACCTCACCCGGATGCGATGCCCGGTCAACCCGCCATACATGGAGTGCGCCTGACAGGCGCGTGAACGCAATCGCTCCGTTGTTCGCGACGGAGGGACTCAGGTCTCTGGCATTTTCCTTGAGGAGCTGCCTTGGCGCACCTACAGACGTCCATGTCTGGGGATCCAGCTTGATCGTCCAGAGGGTGACCTGTAATCCACCCGGCCCACACCCGAACACCAGCCCACTCTCATCCCAGAAGAGTCCGGTGGGTTGCGACATGATGAGACCAACACTCTGGAGACGCTTCATGACGTGGGTGTTCACGATCTTGCGCCCATCCAGACTTGTAATCCACCACTCCGTGCATCCTGCCAAGGCCTTATCTGCGTTCTCGCATCCCGAGAAGATAAATCTTCGTCCGTCGGGACTCCAGACCGGAAAACGCGCATCCTGAAAGCTCTTCGCAATCTGAACAGGCCCGCCTCCTCGCAAGGGGAGCAGGAAGACCTTACCGGATGCGACGCTGGGGTCGGGATCGCCGGTCCAATACAGCAGACTCTGACCGTCGGGCGATATCACGGGATTTCGGCCGCGGGGAACGAGCAGGACTTCCTTCCCCCCGCGAACGTACTTGAGATAGATCCCACCTCCGCCCCGTTCGGAACGAAAGGCTACAACATTCCCATCTGGCGATATGCTCGGGTTGCTGTCCCTCGCAGAATTGCTGGTCAATCGAGAGAGTCGCCCACCTGGAATCTGTTGGAGAAAGATGTCCAGGTTCCCGGTCTCGGAACGATCGGACGAATAGACAATCGCGTGGCCATCTCTCGAAAGGCTGGGATTTTCCGACTCGTCTGTGTCCGGAGTCAATTGGACGATCTCACAGATGTGGCACTTGTTCCTGCTTCTCCACCATAAAGCGCCGGCACCTGCCATAACTGTTATCAACAGGACTGCCGCCACGATACGCCGTGGAGTGCCAAAGATCCCAGGCGGAGCTAAGGCAGCTGCTACCTTTTCGATCGCGGGGTAGCGGCCCGCTGGCTCTCGCTGCAGGCATCTTCGAATGACATCTTCCCATCGAGCCGGAAACTCTTTCCCATTCAGATCCAGGAAGCTTTTCGCCGAAGATTGATTGGGCTCTGACCACCCCGGAAGCGAACCCGTCACCATTTCGCACAGGACAACACCCAACGAATACTGATCGGCGAGCGGGCCTACCTCCCCATTCTCCTCCTGTTCAGGAGCCATGTATCCGCGGGTTCCGAGTCCTCCCGGCTCAGCTAGTCCTTCTCGTGTTCTCAACATCTTCAGGGAGAGCCCAAAATCGGTGATCACGGCCCGCACCCCACCCTTGGCTCCCGGAACCAGGATGACATTGCTGCTTTTGAAGTCTCGATGCACCAAGCCGGCCGTGTGAGCGGCGCTGAGTCCATCGACCATCTGCCTGCCCACGCTCATCGCGAGGCTGGTGGGAAGAGGGCCGTGGATCCGAATCCACTCCCGAAGAGTCTCTCCCCTCAGCAACTCCATACTAAGAAACCACAGTAGCTGTCCATCCTCCAAGGAGTGGCTGAACAACTCGTGTACACGACAGATGTTTGGGTGGGAGACTTCCCGCGCCTGCCTTACCTCTTGTTTGAAGCGCTCGATTATATCGATGTTTGAAGCGATCCTAAGACGAATGGTCTTGAGCGCGACCGCTTCGTCGAGCTCTGTATCCCACGCTTCATAGACCTCGCCCATGCCGCCGCGGCTAAGGAATCGCAGGAGCTCAAACCGTCTCGCATAGACCCTCCCCGTCTCCAAAACAGCCGCATCGTTGACGGGCTTGATATAGGTGTGTAAATCGACGACAGGCTTTTCCATGAAGCCATTTGTGCTTGCGTTCCCGCGCAGCAGCCGTAGTACTTCGGCTTCGAGTTCCTTGTCTTCACCAGTCAAGCCGCGCACATAACTCAACTGCTCCTCTGCCGGGAGATCCGCCGCGGCATCAAAAATATTCTTGATCTCGCGCCACCGCTCGGAGTTCATGGGGCACCATGCGGATCCTTCGTGAGCTCTGTGTGAAGCCACGCCCGGGCCATCGTCCAATCCCGTTTAGCGGTACGCTCCGAGATACCTATCACCTCTGCGATCTCCTCAAAGCTAAGTCCCGCAAAAAAACGCATCTCTACAATCTGGCTCTGGCGCTCGTCCCAGGTCGCAAGCCGCTCCAGTGCCTCATCCAGTGCAAGCAGATCGACGATATTTTCAGAAGCACCCAATCCAGAATCCAACTCTACCCGCTGATGAGCACCGGGACGTTTATCAGCATTTACTGCCCTGGCATGATCAACGAGAACCCTGCGCATCGCTCGCGATGCCAGTGCAAAAAAATGCGCACGGCTCTGCCAGTCCACTTTGCTGGTACCCGCCAGTTGAAGAAACGCCTCGTGAACCAAGACCGTGGACTGTAGCGTGTGGTTCGGTCTTTCGCGCCGCATGTGCCTCGCAGCAATAGCGTGCAATTCCTTATAGATCAGGGGCATGAGATCAGAGGCAGCACCGGAATCGCCTACTCTCATCCTCTGCAGAAGCAACGTCACGTCATGTTCGGGGACATCTCTGCTCGTTTGCATATCGGCGGAGGTCCTATCTTCAACTTTGGAAAAGTGTACTCCTTAGGGTCTTATACCGACCCTTCCATAGTCGATACGCAGTTAGAAAATTTTCCGCGACCGTGGCGCGATTTCATCTGGTCTTCGCATTAACAGGTAAGACAGATGGAGTCGAAGCCACTGTCATAAAGGAGACACCGCCATGAAACTCCTCTCTCTCAAATCCCTATTCTCCCCGTCAACCCTCGCCATTGCCTTTGCTCTCAGTGTGTTTGCACCAGCCCCTCGTGCAACCGCTCAGACCAACATGCACCTCGTGGTCGATATCCCGTTCGACTTTCGAAGCGGATCTGAAATGATGCCTGCTGGAAAGTACGATATCCAGGCATTGTCCAATCGTGTGCTGATCGTGCGCAGTACAACCCAGACCAGATCGCAGCTCCTGCTCACCACAAACACGCAGACGCGAAAGCCATCCGACCGTGGCAAGTTGATCTTCCACTGCTACGGAAACAGGTATTTCCTCTACCAAGTGTGGTCGCCGGGTCAAGTAAACGGTTTCGAACTTCCGAAGGGCCATGCGGAGAAGGAAGCAATTCGTGCGGCAAATATCCCCGCACCTTCAACCACAGAGCTCGCGTTGAACGAGCCGCCGCGCTAACTATAGCAGCCGGCCCATGGGCTCTCCCATCGGCCGGCTGCCACTCCCCATTTGAACCGCACAGGAAATTCGAGATAGACGGAGGTGCGTCATGGTTCACATCGACCAACATCCTATGAACTTCAGTTCCTGGATCGCCTCATTTCTCAGTAGAACCATGGCCGAATGCGAAGGCTTCGGTGCTCGCTATCAGTACTCCCCACGCCTGATGATAGCCGGCGCGATCCTCACCTCGATTCAGACTAACTATAAGATCGGCAGCGTCAGGCATAAGTAAAAAGTTAGCGCAGTAGGCGCCGTTGGAAAGATGACCGCAAGGGATATAAGCTTTACAGACGTGAGTTCAAAATCGCAAACCAAGCCGACCATTTCGTATTGACGCAAAGCTGAAATGTCGTTCGCTGCGCAAAATCATCATGTCCAACTCGCGATTACCGAAGTCCAGATCCGCGAATCAACCCTACCTCCGGACGAGTCAGTTTTTACGCAGGCGAGATACAGCGAAACTAACTACCCCGCTGGCCACGAGGTAGATCGAGGACAGCTCTGGCACTGGGGTCAGCGAGGTATCCGGAGTCAAGATTTTGAAGTTCGGGCCGAAGTTTCCTGGAGTGTTTGGGGCATAGCTGCTGATTGCGAATTGGGGAGAGGCTGGAGGATCTCCGTAGTCGCTGTATACCGCGGTGTTGAGGGTCAATCCGAATTGCGAGATGAATCCTTGTGCCTGGGTGTAGTAGTGTTCGCCTGCGAAGAACTGAGACACGATTTGATACTGAGTGTAGGCGTCGAGAGTTATGGGCGAGGAAAGGTCGGTATAACTGAAGGTGGTGCTGGTTGGGCCTCCGCCGACGGTTGTGACGGTGGACATTGCGCCGGGCACAATCTGCTGAGTGTCAACGCGGAAGAGCGCGACGGCGTGCGTGCCGTTGAATCCGTCGTTGATGTAGCCCAGTGCGGTGACGGTGATTGGAGTGCTTCCAGTTGTGAAGTTATAACCGAGCTGCGCGGTGTCATTGTCATCGACGCGGTAGTTGGACGATGTGAAACTGAACGCGGCAATCGAATCAGCGTGGCCTGGAACTGTGGTCAGGACCACGAAGAGGCAGACAGATGAAATGCATAGCCGAGAGAGATTAAGAGAACGAAAGGATCGCTTCATTTTTCTTCACCATGAACTTTCTTCCTGGACCCAAAATCGCT
This sequence comes from Edaphobacter sp. FHG110511_03, assembly GCF_059115365.1. NCBI lineage: Bacteria > Pseudomonadati > Acidobacteriota > Terriglobia > Terriglobales > Acidobacteriaceae > Edaphobacter > Edaphobacter sp. FHG110511_03. The sequence goes on from NZ_JBZYWL010000006.1 coordinate 388,523, forward strand.
TCAGGTCATGGATGCGAAGCAAGGCAACATAAGATCCAACACTTGGCATGATGCAATTCATGCGCCATCCGCAATGAATGCGGATGTGATTAGTTTTGCGGCAAGAAGGGTTGTGCGAGGATTGTTGACATTGCAAAGAATTGCACGTGAATACCGAAATTCAGCACATCACCACTGCGGTCACTGCCTATCTGTTGTAGGTCCTAGTTTGGCCTAGCCTCATGATATTGGTCTCGACAAGACTGGGGATAGCGGATAGATGAAAGCCAGGGTTGTGAGTCTGGGTGGGTGTGGTCACTTAGAGAATGTCCTTATTGAGAGACTTTGCGATCGTCAGGGAATCCCTGAAATGACTGATCAAGGAGAGGTGTCCTCAGATTGCAATTCTCGACATTGGCATGTTGGCATGAACGGCCTCGCCGGTTGCACGTGAGGAAAGCTTAGGAATTGGGTACGAGTGTCATTTTCATGACCTTCATCCTGACGAGGATCTGATGCAAGCAGCGAGGGAAGTCGGAGACGAGGCTACCTGTATAGAAGGAAGAGAGACAGATGAAATAGCCCAGACGATTCATGCCGTTTGCGCCGGCACGGCTCAACAATTGCGTCGGTCCTAATTTGGGAAAAAGAGCGAAGTCGCAGAGAATATTTCCTTTCCAACGGCAAATGCAAAGGCTAGACTCGACCTGCGCGCAATCGCTATTCAAGGTTCTCTGCATGGTCTAGACGTGTGGTAGGCCAGGTTGCGTTTTCCCTTTGAGGTTCTTATGTTTTCTCCTGCCCGGTTCTTGTCTCGTCAACACTTTTTTAGGTCGGACTTCAGATTGCTTTTGGGCCTCTTATGTATCAGCGGTCTGAGCGGCTCTACTATGCTCTCCTTTGCCTCAACGACTACGACGCTAGCCGTTATGAGCGCGGGAAGTCCAGTGACGACCGTGGCGCAAGGTGAAATGGTTACCCTCAGCGTGAGTGTAACCAACGGAGCGCCTCTCACCGCTGGCCAGGTTGCCTTCTGTGATGCCGCCTTTCCCTACTGCACCGATATTCATAAACTCGGTACTTCACAGATCATGCCGGGTGGAATTGCCTCATTCAGTTTCTATCCAGGATCTGGCGAGCATACGTACAGAGCGATTACAACATTCGCGGGTGGTAGAAGCTCTTCGAATGCCGTCGCGCTCACAGTGACCTCTCAGCCTCCCCCCACATCAGTGCTTCCGACTACTGTGTCGTCCATTGTCGAAAGCCTAGATCCTACTGATCATTCCACCTTGATTGAAACGGCAACCATCACGGGAGAGACCGCGACTCCCACTGGCATAGTCTTCTTCGACACGGCGACGGGACCCTATTTGAGCGCGCCTCTGATACCCGGTCCCCTCAACTGGAGGTTGAGGGGACCGGCTATGGCTCAGGCCAATCTTCCTACTTCATTCACCGTGGCTGATTTTAACAACGATGACAGACCTGACGTCTTCGTAACGACTCAACTACCTTTTCGCCAAGTACCTCTTCATCGGCGGCATATCTTTTACTCGGAACGGGGACAGGTAGCACTTTCGTCCAGGCAGCTGGGCCCACACTTCCGGCGACATGCACCAGCCTGCGTGCTGGCGACTTTAACGGCGATGGAAAGGCTGATCTGGCAGCCTTTTTTAAGGGTTCAACCAATCCCACACTATTGCTTGGAAATGGCGATGGAACCTTCAACCCAACTGGTTCGTTAACAGCGACTGGTTGCTGGTCGGTTGTCGCAGACGACTTCAACCAGGACGGACGGACCGATCTGGCTGTGATGATGCTACGTCCCGATCAAGTCGTGCTATGGATGGGCAATGGCGATGGGTCGTTCACTCAGGGAGCCGTCATTCCCTGGGATGGGTCCGGGGAATATAACTTTCTGGCAGGGGATTTTAACGGTGATGGAAACCCCGATCTAGCTGTTCTTGATAATAACTCCGACACAGAATATCCGCCGGGGGAATATGCGCTTAAAGTCCTGCTGAATAATGGAGGCGGCACAGCCACCTTTGCGTCATCTGTCGGGACACCCGCTAATGGATTTGGGTCCACCGCAGTAGCCGATCTGAATGGGGATGGCAAAGCAGATATAGCTATTGTGAGTGACAATGTTCCGTTCGCCGTCTTTCTGAGTAACGGAGACGGAACTTTCACTCTTGTAACAAACCCGGCTTTTGGCTTCTACGTAGGTGATAGCCTGTCTGCTGGCGATCTTAATGGGGATGGCAAGGTCGACCTGGTTAGTGGAGGAGCCGAGAACGTCGGCGCAGGTCTGGGCAACGGCGATGGGACTTTACGGGCGGCCTCATCGGGACCAGCCGAGGCGGTCAATCGGAATATGGCCCACGTATGGTCATCGCAACGGACTTCAATGGCGATGGCTACGCCGACGTACTCGGAGGAACAAACATCGGTGAGGCCTCCGGCACGAATGTTCTTTTCCTCACCAGTCCTGCCGCCACGGCATCTGCGTCCATCTCGCCGATCTCCTTCCCAAGCTATTACCAGGATAATTATTTAGCTGATGTTTTTGTAACTTATCCGGGAGACCTGATCTACAGCGAAAGTAGAGCGATTGGACGGACTGGTGTCCCACCTTCCACACTTATTCTTAGTGCCAATAGTGGAAGTTCTATTTATCAGACTCCCCTTACATTCACCGCTAAACTTAGCCCATACGCTGCTCAGGGGCTCAGTACGGATGGCGATCTCGTCAACTTCGTTAGCAACAACGCAACACTTGGCACCGCTGCACTCAAGAGTGGCGTCGCTGTTTTCACTACAACCGCGCTGCCAATCGGTCTCGATAGCGTAACCGCAACTTTTCCTGGAGAGGGTAAGTTTTCTAGCAGTACTTCGAATCCTCTATCGATCAACGTCCAAATCAACTCCACGCTTACATTCGTTGTGGGGTCACATACTTATGGGAACAGTCCTTTTAGCCTTACGGCAAACTCGCCGTCACCAGCACCTGTTGTTTACTCCGTTCTAAGCGGTCCAGTCACGATCGCTGGATCCATAGTCACCATCACAGGAACCGGATACGTAAAACTGCAGGCTTCGCAGGTCGCAATGAACGGATATCCGGCATTTGTAACGACCGCCACATTCGCAGTGAACAAAGCTGACTTGATGGTCAGTGCAACGAACACGGCTCGCGTCTTCGGCGCGCCAAACCCTGCCTTCACTGGCTCGCTCAGCGGTGCGATCAATGGAGATATTCTCCAACCCGTCTTCAGCACAACTGCCACATCGAGCAGTCCCGTCGGTGCCTACCCATCGCCGTCAGTGCCATCGGCAACAACATTGCGAATTACAACATCGTCGCTATTGACGGCACTCTTACCGTCACCCAAGCCGGGAGCGCGACTACTTTCACCCTAACCAACGGCACTGACCTCACCGCTACCGTCGCCTCGCTTACGTCAGGCATACCGACCGGCACTGTCAACTTCCTCGCCAATCAAACCTCTCTCGGCACAGCGACGCTTACGGGAGGTACCGCAACACTGCCGTTCAGCGCCCCCGCCGGAACCGTCATCCTCACCGCACAGTACAGCGGTGATGCCGACTTCACCCAGTCCTCATCGCCTTCGCTTCCTCTCCTCGCACTCACACCGGCGACAAACACTCTCACCGCCTCTCCCACGGGTACCACTACCGACGTCGTTACGATCGGCGTGCCCTCCGGCTACTCCGGCATCGTCCACCTCGCCTGCACAGGACTACCAGCCAACACCACCTGCACCGCACCTGCCGTCACCTTCCCCACCTCTACCCCAACGATCACCCTCACCGTCAACACGGGTACCACCACGCAGGCATGGCTCGCCACGCGCACCAACACCTTCATTGCCGCTGTCTTCGGAGCACCGGGTCTGCTGCTCGTCTCCCGCCGCCGCCGCACGATCAGCAGCCTCTTGCTCCCGCTGCTTCTCCTTACGCTTGCCTCTACTTTCATCACCGGTTGTGGAGGCAATGGCAACTCAAACGGATCCAGCACAACGAACACAAACGCTACCCCCGCCGGCTCCTATACCATCAACATCGTCGCCACTGGAACCAACGCCTTAGCCCTCGCCCAAAATCTCACACTAAAGGTCCAATAAGCTGAGAGACGCAGCCGCCGTAGGAATCTCATCGATGGCTAACCTATTTCGCTGCGCCACGGGCATAGTAGGTAGTCGCCTCCAGACGGCAGAAGTTCGAGTAGCCATCCTTAGTGAGGAGTTCTATTGCTGGTTCGAGAGAAAGCGACCCTTGCCTTCGACGACTTTGAGGATATGGTCGGGAAACGGAGGAGGATCGAAGGCCTCGGTAGAGCCGTTCGGCCAGCGAACCTCGATGGAATCAATATGAGTATCCGTACCGAGTCCAAAATGGATCCGGAGATCGCTGGATGAGTTGTAACTGGATCCGCTGCGAACTTCGTCAACCCATATACGCGTACCGCTGCGGAGAGTGACGCGTGCTCCGATGGCATCGCGGTTAGAGGTGGTTCCGACGAGTTGTACACCAAGCCAGTGATTTTGATTGCGGGCGACATTGACGAGAAGCATGGTGTCGTCGGACAGGTTATTGATGACAGCCTCGATCCGTCCATCGTTGAAAAGGTCAGCCGTCGCGAGTCCGCGTCCAGACAGGGGATTGAGCAAAGCGGGACCGGACGTCTTGCTGATGTCTTTGAATTTTACAACTCCGGAGGAAGTGCGTCCGAGGTTGTAGTAGAGGAAACGGCGCTCACGGAAGAAGGAGCCAAGACGAGCGGAGTCGACCTCGGGATAGACGTGTCCATTCGCGATAAGAAGGTCTGGCCACCCGTCATTGTCGACATCGGCGAACATGGCACCCCATCCGAGCGCGTCAATATTGATGGCGAGCCCGGCAGGGCGAGTCTCGTCGGTGAAGGTGCCGTCACCCTGGGAGCGATACAGTGTGGACGTATCGTCGGAGAAGTTGGTTTTAAAAAGATCGAGGTGGCCATCCCGGTCGTAGTCGGCAGAGGTGGAGCCCATGCCGGCCTGCTCGCGGCCGTCCTCGTTGAATGCGGCACCAGCGTCGGGAGCGACGTCGGTGAAGGTGCCATCGTGATTATTTCGGTAGAGAATGGAAGGCGTGGAATCACAGGCTATGTAGATGTCGGGCCAGCCGTCGTCGTTGTAGTCAAGAGTGGTCACGGAAAAGCAATAGTGGCCGTTGGTGCGTTCGATTCCGCTCGGTTTGCTGACTTCTTCGAAGCGGGCCGATTCTCCAGCGCGCCCGCTCCCGCGATTATGAAAGAGAGTGTTGGGGGCATAGGGAAGTCCGCGTGGTCCACACATAACCGGTACGCCCTTCCACATGCAGCCGGGACCGGAGCCGGGCTTAGGGATGGTGGCAAGATCGAAGTGGACGTAGTTGGCCACGATGAGGTCGAGTAGGCCGTCACGATCGTAGTCGACGAATGCACAGCCAGTACCCCATTCTTTCCCAGTGCCAGAGGTCCCGGACTGTTCGGAGCCGTCCTTGAAGGTTCCGTTTCCTTGATTGTGGAAGAGATGATTTTTACCGTAGGCGGTGATGTAGAGGTCGTCATATCCATCATTGTCATAGTCGCCGACACAAGCGCCTTGGCCCCAGCCGGAGAAAGCGATTCCCGCACGAGCGGTGACATCGGTAAAAGTTCCGTTGCGGTTGTTATGGAAGAGGTGGCTAGTAGGATTGCTTTTCGATGTAGCGCTGTCGAATGTGGTGCCATTAACGAAGAAGATGTCCTGCCATCCGTCGCGGTCGTAGTCGAGGATAGCAACGCCGGAGCCGGTGGCTTCGAGAATGTAACGCTTGGCTTCCGCGCTTCCGTTGACGTTACGAACGAGAATGCCGGCCTTGGCGGCTACGTCGACAAACCATGCTGGAGAGGGATGATCTGCATTAGCTGGATAGGGTTGCGATTGGCCGCGCGCGAAGAGGGGATGAAAGAGGGTGACCGCGAGCAGGAAACCGCAGACGAAGTGAATTTTTCCAGAGCGTTGATTTATGTGCCGCGCTTGGGCGAGAAGATTCCCGATTTGTTTAGGAATTGGGAACATCAGGTCTTCGGTTCTGTAGTCTTTGATTCGACCCGTCCCATAGGCACGGTCTTGAGAAGTTTTCCACCCTCCTGAATGACGTACAGATTGTTGGCGGCGAGCGCAGGAAGTTTGTCGACGGCTCCGGAGGGCCAGTGGATCTCAACGTCAGCCTTGGCGGCGCGGTCGAGGCCAAAGTGGATGCGGAGATCGTTCTGCGAGAAGTAACTGCCGCCACTACGGACCTCATCGATCTGGATGAATGGCTTCGCGTTGGACTCAGGTTGCGTGGTGATAATAATGCGGGCGCCGATTCCGGCGCGATTTGACTTTGTGCCGACAGTTCGGATCTTTATCCAGTTGCGACCAGTGATGGAATCGCAGCGGAGAAGCTGGGGAAGGCCATTAACGCAGTTGACAGCGATGTCAATGTCGCCGTCATTGTCGTAGTCGCCGAAGGCAGTGCCACGAGCAGCCGCGGTCTCATTGATTCCGGGACCACCCTCAGCGGTGACTTCTTCGAACTGTCCGTTGCGGAGGTTGCGGTAAAGATATTTGTGCTGGGCATAGGGTGCATCAACATTGGTGCCCTCGACCTCGGGATATACATGGCCGTTAGACATCAGCAAGTCAGGCCAGCCGTCATTGTCCATGTCGAAGAAGCCGACGCCCCAGCCTAGGAAGCGCGTGTTGACGCCAAGGCCGGAGAGGTAAGTGTGGTCATCAAAGTTGCCGCCGCCGAGGTTGACATAGAGAGAGTCGGTATCTCCGGCGAAGTTCGTCTTAACAATGTCCAGTAGACCATCGCGGTTCAAGTCACCTACGGACACTCCCATACCAGCCTGCGGTTTCCCGTCGGGAGAGTAGGCGATACCGGATTCGATGGCGACGTCCTTGAAGGTGCCGTTTTTCTGGTTTTGATAGAAGGTGGAGGCTGTGGAGTCGTTCGCTACATAGATGTCGGGCCAGCCGTCGTTGTCGAAGTCGGCGACGGAGACGGAAAGAGCGTAGGTCCCGATCGTTTCCAACATGCCGGATTTTTCTGAGACGTCTGTGAAGGTACCATCACCGTTGTTGCGGTAAAGAATGTTTTTTCCGCCCTGGAGACCGGGTGGACCGCAGGCGACCTTTAGGCCTTTGTAAGCGCAGCCGGCAGCCTCCGGAAGCGGAGCCGTCTTGATGTCAAAGTCGATATAGTTGGCCACGAAGAGGTCGAGATGACCGTCGCGGTCGTAGTCAAGAAAGGAACAGCCGGTGTTCCAGCGAATCTTCGGTTGCGTAAGGCCGGCTTTGGCTGTGACGTCCGTGAAAGTCCCATCCCCATTGTTGCGATAGAGAACGTTCTGGCCGTAGTAGGTGACAAAGAGGTCGTTCCATCCGTCGTTGTTGTAGTCGCCGACACAACAACCCTGTCCCCAGCCGCTGCGACCGAGTCCGGCCTTTTGGGTAACGTCGGTGAAGGTTCCATCGCGGTTGTTTTTGAAGAGATGGGAGAACGGTTCCTGGCCCTTCGGGAAACCTTCTATGCGGGAGCCATTGACGAGAAGGATATCAAGCCAGTCATCGTGGTCATAGTCGAAGAAGGCGACGCCGCAACCGGTCGTTTCGAGAAGGTAACGATTCTTGTGTTCACCGCCATAGATGGTTTTAGCGTTCAGGCCCGACTGTCGGGCTACGTCGATAAAGCTGACGCCAAGCGGAGTTCCAGCGACGGGGGAAGGCGTACCTTTGGGGGCGGGACGCGGCTTGGCATCGTAGGTAGGACGCGAGCCGATCTGCGGTGTGCTTGGGATCTGGGAGTCCTGTGCCAATGAAAGAACATCGTCGAGCGTGAGCACGAGCGCAGTTCGAGAGAGAGAGGTGAGGAACGTGCGACGGGACCATGTCAAGGTGGAGACTCTCCCTCTGTGGCCGCGATGTTAAAGCCAGCTCTAACGAGCATGGCCACGGTGCGTGAAGTATAGAGAAAGGTTGAGTGCGAGGCAACGTGTTGTTCTATATAAGGGCTACACCGATTGGATCGGACACCCGCTTCATAAATCACGGATGTGAATCCGGTTTAGGTGGTTGCGCCTGTGCCAGCCGTTGAGCTCGCTGCCGCTCCAGCGCGGCATCGGCGGTGCGGCCCTGTTGTGTGAGCGCCTCGGCGAGGGCAGCGTGGGCTTCGGCGTAATCAGGATCAGCAGCGACAGCCGCCTGGAGTTGCGTAATAGCTTCGGCCATCTGGCCGCGTTTCAGCAGGGTTCGTCCACTGTCGAGGGAGAAATTCGCGCGCTGGCGGCTAACGGCCAGGCGGCTCAAGTCTGCCGCAATTTTGCGTTCGGATGCGGCGCCTGTCGTGTCCTCCTGCCGAACGAGTATGGAGGCGAGGGTGATGTGCGGGCTGGGCTGGTTTGGCATTAGCTGGATGGCCTGCCGGAGAGCAGCGATGGCCTTGTCAGGCTGATCGTTCTGCTTGTAAACGTTGCCCAGCATTGCCCATGCGTCGCCATGCCCCGGTTGCAATGTGGTGGCACGCTCAAGCTCCACCTGGGCTTCGGGAAATCGGGCGAGTTGCATATAGAGGATGCCGAGCGTATAGGGCGGATCGGGGAGTGTAGGATCGAGTTTCGCCGCTTGCTCAAACTCGGGGATTGCGGCATTGATATCGTCCTTGAGCTTGTAGGCAAGGCCAAGGTCGTAATGGAGGTGAGGGTTGGCTGGATCGACGGCGAGACCTGCGCGGAATTGTTCGATGGCATGGTCGATATCGGCCTGCTGCAGGAAGGCGACACCGAGATCTTCGCGAAGCGTTGGGCTGGAGGGGGTGAGTGTGAGAGCTCGTTTGTAAAGAGGAATAGCAGTTTTAGCGTCGCCGACCTGGACGAGAGCTAGAGCATAGTTGATGAGCGTCGGAGCATCCTGCGGTCGGACTTTGGCAACCTGTTGGAACAGGGGGAGTGCCTCGCTTGCGTTTCCACTGGCCTGAAGGCTGAGCGCCAGTTCGTACATTGCGTCGATGGAAGTGGGAACGACTTGCAGGGCTCGGCGCAGTGTTGCGATAGATTGCTCATCCTGATTGGCGGCACGAAGCGCGCGGCCTAGTTGAAGAGAGTATTCAAGGTTGCTGCTTGAGAGCCGGCTTGCCTCTGTGAGAGGCGCCACTGCGCTGGCTGGATTGCCTTCCGCAAGATAGAGGGAGGCTAAATGATAGTGCGCCGAGGCAAGCGAAGGGTCGAGGGCGATCGCTCGCTGGAAATGTGGCTCGGCTTCACTGTATTGCTCCCGCTGCGCGAGCAACGTGCCAAGGGCATCATAAAGCGTGGCACTCTGGGGCGAAGCTGTGAGGGCTTCTTCGATACGAACCTTTGCGGCTGCAAATTGAGAGGAGGCCTCAAGTGCGCTGGCGTAGGCGATCACTTGCTGAGGAGTAAGCGGTTGATGCGCTTCGTCTACGGCCTGGAACATGGGGATGGCTTTTGCGTTGTCATGAAGCTGAAGATAACTGAGAGCGAGATTGAGGATGGCGTTGGTATCGTGCGGGTCAAGCTTGTGGGCCAGCTCCAGTTCGGAGACAGCTGCCTTCGGGTTGTTTTCGGCAAGCAGTACGGTGCCAAACGCGGCATGTCCGGCAGCGACGTTAGGAGCGAGGCGTACAACCCGGGCAAACTGCGCGTGGGCCGTGCGGAGGTCATTGCGTTGGTAGGCTTCGGAACCGGTAAGGAAAGCGGCATTGGCGGCTTTGATATTTCCGGTGGCGAGGGGCGATGGACTGCTGCTCTGAGCATATGCGGCGCCAGCCATCAAGAGATAAAAGAATGTGATGCCCAGAAAACAACGAATCGTGAGACATCCTCGCATTTGAATGCAATCCTACGTCCAGAAGAGCGGGCTTCGCAACGGTAGCTTACATAAGCTCTCTGAGTAGTCTTTTCTGTTTCAGGCTCGCGCCCCAGACAGCGTAAGCAGGTAACGTGATTCCGGTGAGGCTGCTCTGATGTTCCAGCGAGGTGTCGCTTGCGAGAGTGTGTGGATATCGATCCGGGGCAGATGGTCCTTCCGGATGTCGAAGGAGATGCTTTTTGGCTCGTCGGTGAAGGACAACAAGGATGGAACGATGGCCAGCGCTTCCTTTAGGCATGCAGGAGAGGGCCGGGGGATTGGTGGTATCGAGCATGATCGTGTCAGCGGTGTGGGTCCGAGTCTGCGCATGGCAATGACCGATTGCGCTATTGCTTTGTCTTGACGTTCTTGCTGACACAGTCCGCAGCGAAAGTAACAGGTGGAATGTGCGGTACTGAATCCAGCGTTCTTTGTATCGTCCCATTGCATGGGGGTACACTCTCCGCTGCGCGCACAAGCAGCAATATTTTTGGAATGAAACGGACAAGAGTAAAACCAAGGCGAGGTCAGACCAATAAGGCTCGTAACGGCAGGAGTTCGGCGCCTAGAGTCGCATCTGGAACGACAAATATTGCCTTGCCATTGACACTCTTCTGCAATGCGAGTATCGTTCGCGTTCGAACAGGGCTTGTGATTTTTGCTGCGAGCAGTGCTGAATCCCCGGAGTTAGATCCTGTCTCAGCCAGAGGAGCTTGCGAAACCACACACGCGTCCGATCGTTCGCAAAAGCACCTCATGGTAATGGGACAAGGCTGAGCAGCATCCTTTTAGGAGAGTCTTGCCATGAGCGTCGCGAGTCTAATCAAGTTATTAATATTGTCTGTCGTCTTCCTGGTAATCTCTTCGACTTCAACTCAAGCGCAGGCTGTTTACGGTTCGATCTATGGAACCGTCACCGATGCCTCCGGTGCCTTGGTGCCGAACGCGCCCGTTACAGTAACGGATGTTGCGAAAGGAACGACGAGCGAAGTTCAAACCAATGCGAATGGCGAGTTCACGGCTGACCACCTGATTCCGGACGTCTACAACGTGAAGGTCGCAGCTCCGGGATTTCAGGGCTTTGAACAGTCAGGTATCCAGGTCTTTGCCGATACTTCTGTGAAGGTGCAGATCAGTCTCACCGTGGGCTCCCCAGACCAGACCATCGAGGTTACCGCCGACTCGGTGCCGCTACTGAAGACAGATCGAGCGGATGTATCGACGGTGTTTCAGTCGAAGGAAATTGTGGACCTGCCAATTGCCAACCGCAACTTCACCGGCTTGCAATTGCTGCTGCCGGGTGCACAAGAGATGGGGTGGAGTCACGCAGCCAGCGAGAATCCGCAGGGCAGCAAACAGATTATGGTCGACGGCCAGGCCTTTGCCGGTACCGCCTACGAACTGGATGGAACGGACAACCAGGATCCTATTTTGGGCATTATTGTCGTGAATCCAAATCTGGATTCTTTGTCGGAGTCGAAGATCACAACGCAGAATTTCGACGCGGAGTTCGGTAAAGCTGTCTCTTCGGTGGTTACCGCGCAGACAAAGTCTGGGTCGAATAAATTTCACGGATCCGCGTTTGAGTATCGAATAAGCGCTGCAAATCTCGCACGCGATCCGTTTACGCAGGGGCCTGGTACGAACTTTCCGCAGGCCCTTAAGAATCAGTTTGGCGGCTCGATCGGCGGTCCTATCCTGAAGGATAAGGTGTTCTTCTTTGGCGACTACCAGGGCGTGCGCCAGAAGGTTGGCTCCTCCGCTCTTCAGACCGTGCCGTCCGCGTTGCTGGTCAGGACTTGTCTCGGTCAGCAGGTCGGCCCCAGCGGTATTCCGGGCTGCGACTTCAGCGAATATGCCACTGCGGTGACTCCGGCGGGAGCAGGAATCATCTACCAGCCGAACGGCCAGCCGTATCCCGGGAACGTTATCCCTGCATCGCAGGTTTCCCAGCAGGCGAAGAACTTCTTCGCTCAACTGCAACCTTACGCACCGAACAACTTCTCCGGCAGGTTCCCTGGCCTGATCAACAACTACTCGGCCGGTGGAAAGGGTTTGTTTAACAGCGATCAGTGGGACGTGCGGGGTGACTGGCAGGCTAGCGAGAAGATTCATGTCTTCGGCCGCTTCAGCCGCTTTACCGACACTCTCACCGGCGCTACGCTGTTCGGTCCCGCCGGTGGCGCAGGATTCGGCATCGGGAAGTTCGGTGGAAACTCCAATGGCGCAAACGACAGCGCAGCGGCTGGGGTGGATATTGCACTCAACGCTAAGCTGGTCACCGACATTCGCCTTGGCTACTTCCGTTACAACATCCTCAACACGAAGTACAACCAGAACGTGGATTACGCCAACCAACTAGGAATCCCAGGCATGAACACCGGCGTGTTCGCCACCGGCGGAGCCCCGAGCTTCCAACTCACCGAGGTGGGTTCCCAAGGGCAGCCGAACAATCCTCAGAGCCAGGGCTCCCAGTACGGAGCGGGCCTGAACGTCGACCGTTGCAACTGCCCGCTCACGCAGCGCGAAGACCAGTACCAGATCGTCAATAACTGGACCAAAATCCTCGGCAATCACTCGGTTAAGTTCGGCGCAGACCTTCGTTACGCCAGAAATCTGCGCGTACCGAGCGACAACGACCGTACAGGAATCCTGCAGTTCGGGACCGGACCTACCTCGAACCCGGCTTTGGGGCAGCAGGGAGGTCTTGGGTTCGCGACCTTCGCGCTGGGCCAGGTCACCAACTTTCAGCGGTTCGTCAGCACCTCGACCAACGCGAAGGAGTTTCAGAAACGAACCTTCTTCTACGTTCAGGACACATGGCGTGCCACTCCCAAGCTGACGGTTAACTACGGCCTGCGTTATGAGTTCTACTTCCCGGAGACCATCAATGCACCGGGCAATGGTGCTCTGCTTGATTTGAACACCGGCTATCTGAATGTCGCCGATGTCGGAACAGTCGCAAGCAACATGAACTGGGGAAGAGCCACCAATACGTATAGCCCGAGGATTGGAGTCGCCTACCAGGTTCGTCCTGATTTAGTGATTCGAGGCGGATACGGCCGCAGCTTCGATATCGGCGTCTTCGGCTCGATCTTCGGACACGCCGCAACCCAGAACCTTCCCGTGCTTTCCAGCCAGCAGGTTACGGCGACGGGGGGCCTCACCAGCTCCGCGTTTACGCTCACGCAGGGGCCGCCGGCTCCAACTCCGATCGCGGTTCCGGCAAATGGGCTGCTTCCAAATCCCGGTGCCCAGGTTAATTCCAGAGCTCGTCCCAATAGCCTGAGGCTGCCGACGCTCGATGCGTGGAACCTGAGTCTGCAGCAGTCGTTTACGCCCACACTTTCGCTGACCGTCGCCTACGTCGGCAACAAGGGAACCCATACCCTCGGAGATACCAGCGGCAATACCACGAATCCGAACGAGGCTGCGATCTTCCTTCCTGCTCAATACAGCATCACGGGGCAGGCACTGCACTACGACCCGAATGGCGGCGACTGCTACCCGGCAGGTCCCAACTGCACGTTGAACGGGGCTTCGGGAAGTAAGCTAATTACGGCCAGCGGCGCAGTCTCGAATCAGGTCTACCTTGGACGGTATTACGGCGGAACTCTTCCTGCTTGCAATGGGCCATGTCTGTGGACCAACGGGATAACGTATTACGCCAATAACTTTGACACCCATTACAACGCACTGCAGGTGTCGCTCGCGAAGCAATTCAGTCACGGGCTTCAGCTCAATGCAAATTACGCCTGGCAGCGTGCCGTAAGTTATGCCACCAACTTTTCAACGTGGGATAAGCGTGCTGTGAAAGGCCGAGACAGCGCCCTTCGTCAGCAGCAGATCATCATCTATGGCCTGTACGAACTTCCGTTCGGAAGAAACAAGCCGTTCCTGAGCGGGGCGAGTGGGTGGATGAATCAGATTATAGGAGGCTGGCAGCTCAGTCCGGTGCTTACCTATTCGAGCGGCCTGCCGTTCACGCTGTCCTATGGATCGTGCAACGCAAGTATACCCACTTCCGCGCCGTGCCTGGTCAACGGCCGTCCCGAATCGTTCCGGTCTCGTAAAACTGGGTTCCCGGGCAACAACCTCTCCTTCTATGACAAGCAGACGCTGGGGGGGGTATTTACTGCGCCAGGACTTGATCAGATCGGAACTATCGGAAGGAACAGCGTCTTTGGGCCTCGCTTCTTCAACACCGATCTTGCTGTCCAGAAGAATTTCCCCGTCCGTGAAAAGCTCTCCCTCCAGTTCCGGATGGATGCCTTCAATGTCTTCAATCACATCAACTACGGAAATCCGAACGGCAATATCGAGCAGGCAGGCTCCATCAATGCTGGTCCCGGAGTCGATGGGTCCACCAACCCGCGCCAGTTGCAGTTCGTGTTCAGAGTGCAGTTCTGAACTTCTTCGATGAATGTCAATAAGGGGGCCGCAAGTGCCCCTCGTCTGTAAACTCATGTTCACCATGGATCTTCTAAAGTCGCTTAGGAGGGTATTGACGCTGTTCGCGGTGACTGCGGTTGTGTCCTCTGCAAGAGGACAACAATCTGGCGCGAACATGGTGAATGCGCCCTCACATTCAATTGCTAACCTCACTCAACTGCGTCAGATGATCGATCGCGGCCACGCTGCGGAGGCTTTACAACAGCTCGATCAATTGAAATCGCAGTCTTCGAATGTTGCTGGCGTTGACAGGTTGCGGGGAGTTGCTTTCTATACACAGAATCGTTTTGCGGAGGCGGACACCGCGTTCGCTGCGGCGCTCAAGTTGGACGCGCGCGATGAAGAAGCAACACAGATGCGCGGCTTAACGCTTTTTCGTTTGGGCAAGCCGGCTGAAGCGATTCCGCTGCTCGAGGAGGCGCACAACTGGACTCAGGAGACGAGAACAGATCCGAGTTATGTTTTAGCACTTTGTTACATCGATACTCGTCGTTACGACGATGCCCGCCACGCCTTCGCGAGCCAGTATGGATTCCCTCCAGATTCCGCGGCCGCCTATCTATTGGCAGCCCGCATGTTTCTGCGTCGTGAGTATGTTCCGGTCGCGAAGGAGTCTGCAATAAAAGCGCTTGACTTGGATCCAAAACTGCCGATGGCGCATGTGTTGCTAGGAGAAATTGCGCTAGCTGGGGAGCATCTTGACGATGCAATCGCAGAGTTCGAGAAAGAGCGCGTTCAGAATCCATTGGAAGCAAGCAGCTATGACAGATTAGGTGATGCATATACGAGAGCGGGGGACTACACCCGAGCACAGCAGGCCCTGCAGCAGGCTCTGCTCCTGGAGCCGAATTCGACGGGACCCTACATCCTGCTAGGAAAGGTGCTGTTGAAACGTCAGGATGGCGTAAACGCTGCGATGTACCTCGAACGCGCAGCGAAGATGGATCCCGGTAATTCCATGACACATAGCCTGCTTGGACAGGCCTATCGTCTCTTGGGGAGGACTGAAGATGCGACCCGTCAGACTGATTTGGCGCAAAAACTACAGTCTGCCAATCAGCCAAAGTTGAAAGAGATTCGGTAGCTTCGACGGTGCGGCTAAAGCGCGAAATGACTGCGACCTGAACCTGCTGAAGGCTAACTCTAACTGCTTTACGGCTTTGCTCACTACCGACTGCGTGGCAAACAACTCTATTGCCCCACGAAAGTGTCCGACGACGAGCTCCACCAGTGCCCGCAGATTTCGCAACTCCATACCGATTCCTCTAGGGAATACATCGGCCAGCTGAGTGTTATTGAAAATGGGAGCTGCAATGCGAGAGAGAGTACATCATCTGCGATCTCGTAGGCTCACAAATCAGTTTCATACAGGAGAACGCTTGAAATTCATGATTGCTGTTGTACTGTTTGCTTCGTCTCTCCGTTGCTTCGCTGCAGCAGAGAACGCATCCTCCCCAATTCAGGTCGAAACTCTTATTCAGAGCACCTCCTCATGGGATGGCACGCCGTATAAGGCCTACCCTGCCGGGCAGCCCCAGATTACGGTTCTCAAAATCACGATCCCGCCACATACCACGATGAAGTGGCACTCGCATCCGATGCCAAACGCCGGCTACATTCTGTCGGGCGAGCTCACAATTGAGAAAAAGGACGGCACCGAAAAGCATTTCGTTGCAGGGCAAGCCGTCTCCGAGACGGTCGACAGCATCCATCGGGGCATCTCAGGCGCGGAACCTCTGGTGATTATAGTTTTCTATTCGGGAACTACGGGAATGCCGCTCTCAACAGCGACCACTAACTAAATAATCAGTGCCTACCAGTGCGCGTTGGTTTCCCACTGGAGAAGATTTATTCTTGAGGATGAGTAGTCACTTTGAACTAGTCAGGTCTTGAGAAGAGTTGGAAATTAGCGGCTGTAACCCCCTTCACGCTTGGCGGTGGCCGCTGAAGGCACTGTTACTTCCGCCGCAGCGAGAGCGAGTGAATCCAACTTCGCAGCTAGGGCGGGCTTGGTCTCGCGAGTAAAAAGAAAAGCAACGGACGCGAGTAAATTTACGTGCGGAAAAATCTCTGCCGAGATGTTGATCGGGAGATGCCAGTAAAAAATTCGGTAAATTGCTCCCATTGTTGCCTCAACCGGCGCGACGAATATCGCCTCATACGTACCGAATCAGCAGGAGTGCCAAACTGAAACCACAGAGCAGGCGGAATGTTCGTCCCATGACTCAACAGTCTACTGTCAGTATCTCCCGACCTCCTAACTAAGGAGCGGTAGAGTTCTCAGAGACAACAAATATTGGACAACAAACCTCTCGACAGCGGATCATCAGAAATCGGGACCTGTGATCACTCGGCCCTGAAACCCTCCTAAGGATCTGCTGATGTCTATCGAGCGCTACTCCCGCCGCCGCTTCAACTCCATCATCGCCTCGGCTCATCTGTGGCCGCTCGCCGCGAAAGCCTTCGCCGCGCCCACTCGAGAGCTCCTCATTACCAAGTCCGGCGCGGTCGCCGACGACTCCACCGTGAACACCAAGGCCATCCAGGCTGCCATCGATCAGCTGGCCGCCAAGGGTGGAGGCACCGTTGTCGTCCCCAAGGGCGTCTTCGTCTCCGGCGCTCTCTTCTTCAGACCAAAGGTCAACCTGCGCCTCACCGAAGGCGCCGTCCTCAAGTGTTCCACCGACCTCTCGAACTTCCCCCCGCAGCGCACCCGCATCGAAGGCCACTTTATGGACAACTTCACCCCCGCCTTCATCAACGCGAAGAACTGCGATGGATTCCAGCTAACCGGCGATGGCATCCTCGACGGTGCCGGCATGCCCATTTGGGAGCTCTTCTGGAAGAACCGAGCCGAAAACAAAGGCTTTGCGAATACCGGCATGCCGCGTGCCCGGCTCGCGCTCATTGAAAGCTCGAAGGACGTCAAGATCGAAGGCATTACCTTCAAGGATTCACAGTTCTGGAACTGCCATCTCTACGACAACGACGGCGTTCTTGTGCATAACGTCCACTTTCAGGTGCCTGACGACTACAGGCAGGCGCCCAGCACCGACGGCATCGACATCGACAGCTCCCGCAACGTCACCGTCGATAGCTGCGTCTTCTCCGTCACCGACGACTGCATTGCCTGCAAAGGCTCCAAGGGGCCGCGCGCTATGCAGGATAAGGACAGTCCGGCCGTTGAGCACATCCGCGTCCGCAACTGCACCTTCAAGCGCGGCGGCGGCGTCCTCACCTGCGGCAGCGAGGCCACCATTGTTCGCGACGTCGTCGCTGAAGACTGTAAGATCACTGGCGGTGTCCGTATAGCAACTCTCAAGTTGCGCCCCGACACTCCCCAGCATTACGAGGACATCACCTTCCGCAACATCACCTCGGAAGGCCCCTCCAGCGGCATCATCAACATGGCGCCGTGGTCGCAGTATTTTGATCTTCAAGGCATGGAGCCGCCCAAGTCCGTCGTCAAGAACCTGAACATCGTCGGCATCAAGGGCACGTTCACCTCCTTCGGCACCATAAAGCCCAACGTCGGCCAAACCGACATTAGCAACGTTCTTTTGAAAGATTTCGACGTCACCATCAAGAACGACATGCTAAGTACCTCCGGCGTTACCGACCTCAGGCTCGAAAACGTCATCGTCAACGGAAGGCCCTATTCCGTCTAAGCCCATCCAAGACCGGCGTGACGCATAGGAGGCAGACAATAGCGAGCCGGGCTGCATAACGCAGCCCGGCTCTCGTCAAGCTTCGACATATTGCGAGAATCTTCGGCGGTTTTGAGGCGGTGCTCGCAATCTGTGAGGGGCTTCTTCGCCGCAAGGAGCTTGTAAACCCGGTCTCCGGTACAAAACGTAAAGCATCTGTCAGTACTCCCACCCTCAGGGAGAGTCTAGTTTTCTTGGTTTTGCGCGGACTGCATGGATTGCGTTTGGGTTCGTTTTCTACTTAGTCGTGGTTTTGCGAGTGGGGAAGAGGCAGTGACGAACTCGCTGTTGCCGTCTGAGCTGTTCGCTGAAGAGTGAAACGACCTGAGTCTCTTGAACGAAGACTGAGGCGATGAGGCGCAGTCGCTTAGAACAGAATTCTCGTTACAAATTGAATCTGGCGTGCCGGATCGCTGTTTTGAATGCCCGCCTGCGGCACCATAAAGGCGCTCCCCGGGTTTGCGGTGTTTCCATAGGTCGTTGTCAGTTTCAGGAAATTATTGTGGTTGAGGACGTTCGCAAATTCAGCCCGGGTTTCGATTTTCACACTCTCGAACATGGAGAAAGTGCGCGTTATGGCGAGATCGGTCTGTGCCTGCAGGGGGCCACGAAAGGAATTGCGTGAGAGACCAACTGGACGATCGCTTGCGATGCCGTCTCCGTCATTGTCCAGGCCGGTGAGTGGGTTTACCGGCAGCCCGCTCGCCGCGGTTGTGGTTCCGCTCAATCTGAAGGCGTAAGGCAGATCCACCACACCGTAAGCGACCAGGCGATGGCGTTGGAAGTAATCGGAAGGGCCGCTCTCCCCGGCAGTAACACCCGAGACGCTTGGAGTTCCGGTGTTGTTGCCGCCGGTGAAGAAGACATTGGTGATGTTCGAGCTGTAGAGGTACGAGGCCTGGAACTCGAAACGGTTGGCGAAGTTTCTTCGAATCCTTACCTCTCCTGAAGGATTACGCGAGGTTCCCGCGTTGCTTACCCGCTGTACGTTGGCAACCGGAATTGTAGTTCCGTCGGCTCTGCGGTAGTTCAACGTAGGGCGGGTGGCATTCGCCGCGGCGGCAGTTCGGCTTTGTCCGGGCGCGGTTCGTATAAACGGTACAGGCGCATTTTGGTTTACAAGGATGAGTTGGCGCCGTGATGCGAGGAATGCTGCATCGAGCTCGAGGACAAAGCCACGGGGAAGCCGCTGCTCGATTCCTGCAGAGACCTGCATCGTGTAGGGATTGTTTAGCGTCGAACCAAGGATGTAGATGTCACGGCGATCCTGAGTGCCACTGACTGGAGGCGGCGTTGGATAAGACGGGTTTGCGATGGTGTAACTTGCGGTCGTGGAATCTGGTCCAAGATTGAGAGCGTTTCTCTGGAGTTGTCCATAGAGCTGGTCGTAGAACAATCCCGCTCCGGCACGCACGATGGTATTTCCATCTCCGAAGGGATTCCAAGACAGTCCGAGTCGCGGCTGGAGATTAGTTCTTCCGGAAGCGTTCGACTGATAGTCGTAGCGTACGCCGAGGTTGGCGGTGAATCGCGGAGAGACCTTCCAGTCATCCTGGAAATGGGCCGACATCAACTCCTGTCCATAGCTCAGGATCGAGTTTCCGACGGTCGCGTTGTAACGCAACGGTTGTTGACCCGGTGTGGGAGGTCCGGCTGCGAAGGTGTAGGTTCCCAGGGGAGTTGAGATCAGATTATAGCCCGCGTTCTCGTGAAGGTAATCGCCTCCGAAGGTGAACTGATGCTGCCGCCAAGTCTTGCTGACGGTATCCATCACCTGGAATGCTCCTGTTCGGAGATGCTCAATCGACGATCCGCCAGTCGTCGCATAGCTGGGCCGAACAATTGAGATGCTTGAACTGATCGGCGTGTACCAAAGTGGAAGTGCGCTGGCATAGGAGACCCTGAAGTCGTTAAGCCACGTAGCAAAAAGCGATCGTTGTGTGAGTTGTCCTGCGACGCTTTGCTGAACGTCTGTACGAGCAGCGCTCGATTGAACGAAGCCACCGACAAAATCGTTCAGGTTATTCGTGGTTAGGTAGTCGCCATTGAATCGCAGTGTTGTGAATTGGTGCTCGCTCCACTTGCGATCGATGCGTGCCAACCCGATATAGGAGTCCAGCTTTCCGATGTAGAAACCTGAAGCTGGAGACTGGATAAATGCGCCGCGTTCCTGATGGAGCTGTTCATAGGAGGTAAGAAAGTTCGTTCGTCCGCGTTGAATCGGGCCGCCGATGGTTGCGCCCCACTGCAGCTTCGAGTTGGGGACATGGAAGGTGGAGACCGGAGGAGCAGCCTGAATGCCTGAAGGCCTCACAAATGCGAATGCCTCACCATGGAACTGATCCGTTCCCGATTTGGTGGAGATCAGCACAACACCGCCACTGGCACGGCCGTATTGAGCAGGAAAGGTATTTGTTTGTACGGTGAACTCGCCGACAGACGAAAGAGATACGTTTTGCTGAGGACCATTGGACAGGACGAAGTCGAAGTTCGTACTGCCGTCCAAGAGATATTGCGTGAAGCGGAAGGACTGATTGTTGAGTGAGAGCCTCGTTCCTGTCCTTCCGTCCGATCCCGACCCCGCAGTATTCTTCGCTCTTACGTCGAGAAGCGCAAACTGGGCGAGGCTGCGGCTTACGGAAGGAAGCTGAGCCACTTCTCTAGGCGTTAGCGTTGAGGATATGTCAGAAGTAGTTTTTAAGAGGTCGTCCTGCGCGAAGACAGTAATCTCCTGCTGCAATGGATCCACGTGGAGAGACAGGTCAAGATTCGTCTCCGCGGGCAGGATTCCGTCGCGACGCATCGTTTCAAAGCCGAGTGCTTCCACCACAACGGTGTAGGGAGTGTCAGCGTATAGTCCAGTGACCGAAAAACTTCCATCTGCCGAAGATGATCCCGTGAAGCTGCGGCCCTTGTTGTCCGTGGCTTTGACGAGGGCTCCGGATACAGCGGTTCCGTCCTGAGCGTTGAGCTTGCCATGAATCGAAGATCGCCGGTCCATTCCTTCTGGCACTTCCGTCTGCGCCACCAGCGACACAGCATTCAGAGACAGGAAAAGAGACAAAGCGAGAGTGAGCCCAAAATGATTAGGCAAAGTGGAGTCCTTTCAGTTGCGCCGCGAGTGCAGCCTGTTGAGCCGCGTCAAAGTGATATCTAGGCGATTTCTAAAACTGGAGATCGTTCTCGTGCGCGGGTTTTTCGGTTTCTCCACGCTATGAATCGGCGAATGCTCAGAGCGAACCCGGTCCACACCAGCAGGAGAGCGGCCATTGCAGCGAGAAAGGCCACCGCTTGTCCCGGCCAGCCGAAGATTTCACCCGTGTGGAGAAAGCGGCCGTAGAGTCTCCACTGTCTACCGCGTGGAAGCTTGTCGAAGGTATCGAACTTCGTCAGCCTGCCACTCTTCGAGAGCACCAGCTGGGTTTTCTCTTGCGGTCGAGATCCAGATCCTTCATCGAGAGCAAAGGGGATTCCATTGGATGGGATTGGAAATCGTACCGTCAGATTATTCCAGCGTTGATCCACCTGCTTCACGAGTGGAAGGAGCTTGTCCAGAAGCTCAACGTTTCCGAGGTTGACAACCTTTGGTCTCTCTTCTTTGCCTTGCGGATTCGACGATCTCGCCAATTTGTAGAGCAGAGTATTAACCCAGTCATAGGCCATGACCGATCCTGAGAGCGAAATGGTCAACAACGGCAGAGCGAGCCAAAATCCACCCACGGTGTGGAGATTCCAGTTGCGTGCCCGCGCTTTCAGTTGGCGGCGGACGGTCAATGCGTTCCGAAGATGCGCCCTCTTCCACTGCCTGGGGATCCAGAGGATCAATCCGCTAAGAATCAGGATCGGGAATCCAAGATTGCCAGCGATTGTAAGCGCGTGTAGCGCCTGGTAGCGAGTTCCGCCAAAGGCGGCATAACGGTGGAGATCCCGTACGTGGGCAAAGAATGCCCGTACTCGGCTAGGCCCATTTTCAAGGAGTCCTCCGGTACAAGGATCGACCAGGAAGATCCGGTCTGGAGCGGTCATGATCAGGGCTGGTGTGCGCGAATCGGCATAGACCTCGAACGATGTGGGAGTAGCGCCAATCAGAGCCTCTAATTTGCCAAGAGACTGGCTCGGGGCTAAGCATGGAAGAGGCTGTTCACGTTTCGGAACGGAGATATTTCGCTCCGCAAAACGTATGATTTGGCCTTGAAATGCCATGATACTGCCGGTCGACGCGAAGAAGCAGATCGTCAGACCTACAACAAGTCCAACAATCAGATGAAACCAAAAGAGGAGGCGCCGGAGGTTCATTTGGAGTGGTACCAACCTGAGCTTTGGGATTGAAGAAGCATAATGATGAAATTCGGACCAATTTGGTATGAGATAAATATACGACAAGTTTAGTCCTAAATATCGCGGGGAGACTAATTTCAATTAACGAAGAAGAATTTCGCCGGGCGGGAGCTCCGAGAGACACACTCAGAGGATTTCCTACATCAAGAAATGAAGGATCTCCGCCGCAGGGGTGCCCCGCCTTAGGGACGGTCTCACTCTGTCGATGCCGAAGCTCTAGCCCAGAAACAGATACCTAGCTATCTTCGCCCTGTTGACCTGGTGCTCATGAAGCCGGGTCTTCGGTTGGCGATTGTGTCGGTTGAAATGTGCTTCTGACTAATTATCTGGTCGAGTCGGGGACTTTCCAAAAAGCTGCCGATGAAAGAACGCTGGGTTGAAAGCGTGCGGAGTAGACATCGCCGGTGAAGAAGTCCCGCTTGTCAATTCGCGTGCCAACTGAGGTGGTGCCGGGCGGCAGCGGCGCCAAGGAGACGACGATTTCACCTTGCAGCTCGCCGTCGACGTATCCGCGGAGGGTTTTGCCATCGTAGGTAGCAGCAATGGCGTACCAGCGATCGAGTGGATGGAGATGCGCAGCGTCGCAGACCAGAGTGACACCGTGCTGCTCGGCACCGTGACCTACATCGATGCCGACGGTGTCGAGGCACCACCGGTTCTTAACAATTCGAATCTCGAACATGCGACGTGATTGTGAGTTGCTGTCCTGCATATGGAAGAAGCGTTGTGCAGGCGCACCTTTCGAGGACGGGCGGAATATGACTTCTAAGGTATAGGTAGCGTCGCCGGACAGTGGAGCGGCGTTGATAAAGAGCGCATCGCCGATGGGGTTGCCGCTTTCGGGGTTGCTGCTGTTGCTATTTCCGTTTCCTTCAAAATGGATGGCCGTGCCGATGGGCGTGTTGACGACCTGCGGCTTGCCAACTGTGGTGACCTGCGCGCCGCCGATTTTAGTCAGGTTATCAAAGCGCCAGGTGATAGCTTGCTGGGCTAGGCCAGGGACGGCAAGCGTGATGATTGCGATGGCGAGGAGTTTCATTCGTCTACCAGCATACGTGAACGCTTACGTTGCCAGACGAAACTCGGAATGGAACTCGGTTCTCGTTCGCCAGACCGATTTGTATCAACAAATGCTTTTCTCGCGGACAACGAAACGTTCGGACGAGGCTAGAGCTGATCTGTAGTAATGAACATAGCCAGACAGCGATCAATGGTATTTTATTTTCAACCGATAGCTGTTTAAGCGATAGGTTCGTCCTTAGCTCGGATGCTACATCCGAGACGGTGTCTTGGCTCTCGGGTCTTGCTGGGCGAGACGGCTTAAGAGATAGTCGACCTCATCCCTTCCTTTTGCTGTGAGGGATGAGCTCGGAGCTCGTTGCGAATCGTAGGCTATGGCATTGCGTTTCTGCAGGACGTACTTGCGGACGGCTAGGCCGATTCCTTGTTGCTGTTCATAGCGGATGAGCGGGAGATGCGCGTCGAAGAGGTCATGGGCAGTATCGCGCTGGCCAGACTGCGAGAGGTTGACGACGTCGACGAGCATATCGGGGAAGGCATAGCCTGTCATCGCCCCGTCAGCTCCGCGCTCTAGCTCAAAGTCCAGGAAGAGGCCGCCATTCCCAGTGAGAATCGAGATGGGCCGCAGCGCTCCCTCGCTCTGGAAACTACGCAGGGCACTGATTTTCTCAAGGCCGGGCCAGTCTTCGTGCTTGAGCATCACGCAGGATGGGTTGTCGCTAACGATGCGCTGGATGACTTTGGGCGTCATGATGACGCTAAGCAGCAGCGGGTAATCCTGAATGACGAAGGGGATGTCGGGGCCGATGGCATTGACGGCCTGTGCGTAGTAGTTGACGATCTGATCGTCGGTACGAAGGCTTGTCGGCGGGGCGATCATGACGCCAGCTGCGCCCCCTTCCATGACGCTGCGGGCGAGGGAGCGCATGGCTGCGAAGCCAGGAGCGGAGACGCCTACGATGACCGGTACTCCAGCGCGACGGACAACCCGATTAGAGATGGCGAGGGCTTCGGCGGGATCGAGCTTCGGAGCTTCGCCCATGATGCCAAGGATTGTGAGACCGGCGACGCCGCAATTGAGGTAGAAGTCGGTCATCTTGTCGACGGAGTCATAGTCGACGGCGCCATCTGGATTAAAGGGAGTAACTGCGATGGCGTAGACACCCTTTGCGGTGTGATCGAGGAGCATCGGTCTATTCATCCTTTTTCGCTGTTGTGCGGTGTCCTTCGCGCAGAAGGAAGTCAAAGTCGCAACCCTGGTCGGCCTGCAGGACGCAGTCTTCGAATAGTCTTGCGTAGCCGCGCTTCGCGGTTTTGCGTTGTCTAGGTGATTGCTTCAAGGCAGCTAGGCGTCGCTGCAGTTCGGAGTCGTCGATGAGGAGTTCAAGACGCCGGGCCTCGACGTCAAGCAGAACCTGATCGCCATTTTGAACAATGGCGAGAGGGCCACCAACTGCAGCTTCGGGTGCTATATGGAGGACGATGGTACCAAAGGCGGTTCCACTCATCCGGGCATCGGAGATGCGCACCATGTCTTTGACACCCTGGCGTGCGAGCTTCATCGGAATGGGAAGGTAACCGGCTTCGGGCATTCCGGGTGCGCCCTTGGGACCGGCGTTGCGCAGGACGAGGATGTCGTCAGCGGTGACGTCGAGATCGGCATCGTCAATGCGATTCGTGAGGTCTTCGACACTGTCAAAGACGACCGCGCGGCCTGTGTGGCGCATAAGATGCGGAGAGGCGGCGGAGTGCTTGATCACGGCGCTGAGGGGCGCGAGATTGCCGTGGAGGATCGCCATCGCGCCTTCGGGTTTAAGCGGTGATGCAAAGCTGCGGATGACGTCTTGATCCGGAACCAACTCTGCGGCGGCAATGGCGTCCCCCAGCGTGCCACCTGAGATGTTGGGAGCATCGAGATCGAGGAAGGCGGCAAGTTCGCGCATGAGGGCAGGCAGACCGCCGGCGTGGTGAAAATGCTCCATGTAATGTGCGCCAGAGGGCTTGAGGTTTAGCAGAACGGGAATCTCGCGACCAAGCTGGTCGAAGGCAGCAAGGTCGAAGGGTATACCTGCGCGGCCGGCTATTGCGATGAGGTGGATCAGGCCGTTCGTGGAACCGCCGATTGCCTGCAGGACAATCATGGCGTTGCGGATGGATGCCGACGTGATGAGGTCGCTGGGTTTGGGTGTCCCGGCAATAGCAATTTCGGTGGCGCGCTTACCGCTGGCTTCGGCAATACGGCGGCGGTCGGCGAGAGTGGCTGGCGCGGCGGCGCTCATGGGGAGAGCGAGGCCGAGTGCTTCTACAATGCAGGCCATCGTGCTTGCGGTGCCCATGACGGAGCAGGTGCCGACCGATGGGCAGAGACGGCCGCTGATGGTTTCTATCTCAACAAGATCGATGTTGCCGGCGCGGTGCTGCGCCCACATACGGCGACAGTCCGTACAGGCTCCGAGGACCTCGCCTCTGTGATTGCCGACGACCATTGGGCCGGTTTGCAGAACTACTGCCGGGATGTCGGCGCTGGCCGCGGCCATGAGCTGGGCAGGGAGGGTCTTGTCGCAGCCGCCGATGAGGACGACGGAATCCATGGGTTGCGCTACCATCATCTCCTCGGTGTCCATCGCCATTAGATTGCGCAGGAACATGGAGGTTGGATGGGCGAAGCTCTCGCCGATGGAGATGGTTGGGAAGACCATGGGTAGGCCGCCAGCTAGCATGACGCCGCGCTTCACGCTTTCGATCAGGTCGGGGACATTGCCATGGCAGGGATTGTAGTCGCTGAAGGTATTGGTGATGCCGATGATGGGCCGTTCGAGCGCATCGTCGGAGTAACCCATGGCTTTGATGAAAGCCTTACGGAGGAAAAGTGAGAAGCCGGCGTCGCCGTAGCTGGTCAATCCTTTGCGTAAGCCTGTGGTCATATCTGTGCCTCTGCCGGATGGAGGGTTGGCGATTTTGCAGGTCTGAGGGTGAGGATGAGAATTGACGAGCCGATCATGCAGGCTGCGATGAGGAAGAGACCGGAGTTGAGCGTGCCGGTGTACGTCTTTAGGAAACCAATGATCGCAGGGCTGAAGAAGCCGCCAAGGTTGCCAGTGCAGTTGATAAGCGCGATGCCAGCCGCCGCGGCGTTGCCGCCCAGGAGTGACGTGGGAAGTGCCCAGAACATGGCTAATCCCGTGATGACTCCTGCAACAGCAAGCACGAGACCGGACATCGCGATGGGTGTGTTGCTGCCGGCTTGTGTGCAAAGGATAAAACCGATTGCAGCCACAATGTTCGGCACGATGACGTGCCAGCGTCGTTCGCGAGTTCTATCGGAGTGGCGTCCAACGAACATCATGCAGATAAGCGCACAGGTGTATGGGACAGTTGTGAGCATGCCGATGTGGAATGCATCTTTGACGCCACTCTGACGGATGATGCTGGGCTGCCAGAAACCGATGGCATAGGAGCCCATCTCCATACCAAAGAAGATCGCGCCGAAGAGCCAGATATGTGGACTCGTAAACGCGGAGCGAATGGAAACATGGGTTTTCGATACCGATTCTGCATGGATTTCGGCGGCTACGGCGGCTCGTTCGCGTTCGGAGAGCCACTTGGCTTCGACTACGCGGTTGTCGAGGAAGAGGAAGACGACGACGCCGAGGAGGATTGCTGGAACGGCCTCCACGATGAAGAGCCATTGCCACCCAGCGAGGCCCTTGCTGCCGGCAAAGTGGTGCAGAATGAAGCCGGACAGCGGACCGCCGATGATTCCGGAAACGGGGTTTCCTGCCATCAGCAGGGCAACCATCGCGGCTCGGCGATGAGCTGGAAACCAGTAGGTGAGGTAGAGGATCATACCAGGAAAGAAGCCAGCCTCCGCAACTCCCAGCAGCAGGCGTGCTGTGTAGAACTGCATGGGCGTGCGCACTAGTGCCGTCAGTGCCGAGACGATACCCCACGTAACGACCACGCGGCAGATCCAGACGCGCGCTCCGACCTTGTGCAGCATGATGTTGCTGGGGACTTCGAAGGCGAAGTAGCCGAGGAAGAAGATGCCGGCGCCTAGTCCATAGACGCTGTCGCTGAACTTTAGATCAACCAGCATCTGTAGCTTGGCGAAGCTTACATTGACGCGGTCGACGTAGGCAATGATGTAGCCGATCACCAGGATCGGCATGATGTGCCATGCGATCTTGCGGTAAAGCAAATCGCCGACAGGATCGGAGGGGGTGTTTGGCGCGATATAGGTTGCGGATGACAAACTTCGACTCCGATCGACCGGACAAGTCTACCTATTTATCCTGTGCGGCGCGAAAGCTTGCGTACCTAGCTTTGGTTTCGGCGTTGGGCGGGTAAAGTCCGGGTAGCGGGAGGCCGGAACGGACCTCGTCGATAATCCAGGCTTCGAGCTTCTCCTGCTCAACTGCGGCTTCGACGACTTCGTCGAGGAGTGCGGCTGGAATGACGACGGCTCCATCGTCATCGACGACGATGATGTCATCAGGGAAGACTGCGACGCCACCGCAGGCGATGGGCATCTGCCAACCTACGAAGGTGAGACCAGCGACGGAGGCGGGGGCAGCGGTGCCCTGGCACCAGACCGGCAGATTGGTACGGAGAACGCCGGCGAGGTCACGGACGACGCCGTCAGTAATAAGTCCGGCTACCTCCCGGACGCGGATGCGCTCACAAAGGATATCGCCGAAGATTCCGGCATCGGTGACGCCCATGGCGTCGACCACTGCAACGCATCCAGCTGGCATGCATTCGATCGCGGCACGGGTTGAAGTGGGAGACGCCCAGGACTCAGGGGTGGCGAGGTCCTCGCGCGCGGGTACGAAGCGCAGCGTGAAAGCCGGACCCACGACGCGTGGTTGATCGGGGCGCAGGGGTTTGGTGCCGCGCATCCAGATGTTGCGCAGGCCTTTTTTTAGCAGAACCGTTGTGAGAGTCGCAGTGGTGACACCGGTGAGGATGTCGACTGTCTTCTTGTCCAATGGCATAGATTTTTGAGTACTCCTAAATACTGGGGATCAGCCCACCATCCACGCGGATGACGGAACCGGTGATGTAGGCGGCACGCTCGCTGGCGAGGAAGGCTACAACGTCGGCGTACTCCTCAGGGCTGCCGTAGCGGCCTAGTGGGATCGTGCCCTGACTCTCGGCGGCAACCTCCTCGGCACTGCGCCCTTCGCGCTTTGCCTTGGCGTTATCGAGGGCTGCAACACGAGATGTGGCGATGCGCCCAGGTACGACAATGTTGGCAGTAATGCCGTCTTTGCCTACTTCGCGAGCAAGCGTCTTCGACCAGCCGACGAGCGACAGGCGGAGCGCGTTTGAGATCGCTAGGTTCGGGATGGGCGCTATGATACCCGACGATGTGCTGGTGAGGATGCGGCCCCACCCCCGGGATTTCATACCGGGGAGAACGCAGTCGGTAATGGCGATGACGGAGAGAACCATCGCTTGAAATTGTTTGGCCCAGAGCATGGGGTCTTGACCAGCCGCAGAGGCAGGCGGCGGCCCTCCAGTATTGTTCACGAGAATGTCTATGGGACCCAGTTCGCTCTCGACCTTCGAGATGTTTGCGTTGATCACCGAGAGATCCGCGAGGTCCCAGATCAGACCGAGGTACCTACCGCCGATCGCTTTGAGTTCCGCAACTGTGCCGTCAATGGAAGTCGATCCGATGCCTGCCACAACAACGTTTGCGCCTTCAGAGGCAAGCGACTTAGCAATGGCGCGTCCTAGTCCGCCCCCCCCTCCCAGCACCAGGGCGGTCTTTCCCTTTAGTCTTAAATCCAAGTGAAGTTCCTCGTCACAGCATCATACTTGGTGCGGCAATACTTGCGAAGTGTCACCGGATACAATGGCCCGGCATGGAGATATCCGAGATGGTGAAGACGGTTTTTCTTAGCTTGATGCTTTGTGCCGCTTCTGCGGGATTCGCGCAGGAGAATCCTTTGGCGGGCGCAATTGATATTCACGCCCATTCAGCTCCAGATAGCACGCCACGATCGATTGATGCGGTCGACCTTGCCCGGCTTGCAAAGAGCCGTGGGATGCGTGGGTTGGTTCTGAAGAATCACTATGAGCCGACGGCTTCGCTCGCTTACATCGTTCGGAAAGAAGTGCCTGGAATCGAGGTCTTCGGCGGAATCGACTTGAACTTATCCGTAGGCGGGATGAACCCCAACGCGGTCGAGCACATGGCGGCTATTACGGGAGGATACGGGCGCTTTGTGTGGATGGCGACGTTTGATTCGGAAAATCAGGTGCGCTATTCGAAGCAGGATCGACCGTCCGTGCGTATTGCTCAGGATGGGCATCTAGTGCCGGAGGCCAGGGCCGTCATTGCCGTGATCGCAAAGCGCAACCTTGTGATGGCGACAGGACATTCCAGCGCGGAGGAAGACCTGTTGCTGGTGCGCGAAGCTAAAGCAGAGGGCGTTCAGCATATGATTGTGACCCACGCGATGATGCAACCGACGCATATGTCAGAAGCGCAGATGTTGGCCGCTGCGAAGATGGGGGCTTACATCGAGTTTGTTTACAACGGATTGATTGGTGCGGGGAAAGAGTACAACTTTGCAGATTATGCGAAGGCTATTCGCTATGTTGGGGTTGACCACTGCATTCTTTCGAGCGATATGGGCCAGCCGGGAAATCCACTGCATACGGATGGACTGACTGCGTTTTATGCAGGATTACGGGACCAGGGATTTACGCAGGCGGAGATTGATCGTATGGCAAAGGAGAATCCGGCGAGACTGATTGGTTTGCAGTGACCCGAGAGTTCTCTGAACTCAAACCGCTGACCGCGAGGTCTGCTGATTGCACGGGCTGCACGTGGGTCATCTACCTGTGAGACAAGTCCCCCCTGCTGCTTAGAAAACGTGGGCGCCCGTCACGGGACCGCGCCAGGTCATAGATTCCGCTTTCTTACGCCTTGCCAGCGCGCGCGGTCTCAATCGCGGCAATGTCGATCTTCCGCATCGTCATCATCGCATTCATTGCGCGTTTGGCGGCGGCGCGATCCGGGTCTTGTGTTGCCGCCAGGAGTGCCCGCGGGGTGATCTGCCACGAAAAGCCCCAACGATCCTTGCACCAACCACACATGCTTTCCTGGCCACCATTGCTGACGATGGCGTTCCACAGTCGGTCGGTCTCGCCCTGATCGTCGGTGAGGATTACAAAGCTGACCGCTTCGTTGGGGATGAACTTCGGCCCCCCGTTGAGGCCCAGGAAATTGCGTCCACAGACGGTGAACTCGACGAGCAGCTCCTGGCCCTCCGGGCCGGATGGCGTATCCGTGGGTGATGCGCTAGCCTTGCCGACTTGGCTGTCTGGGAAGGTGGCAGCATAGAATTCAGCTGCTTCGCGGGCTTTTCCGTGGTCAAACCACAGGCAGGTGGTCATCTTCTCTGACATCTTGTTCTCCCCTCAGCTTCTTCAACGTGCATGGCAAAGTTCGGCGGCCGTTCTCCTGCGCCTAGAGAACGGCTTCGCCGGATATGAAGTAGATCGCAGTTACGATTTTGGCCCCTGCATCAAAGCGAAGTGACCGCTCTGATCATCTGTAGCCTGTAGGATGCGTGAGCCTCCGGGGACATCCATGGGAGGCAACACTATTTTGCCGCCCGCATCGACTACACGTTTCTGTGCCCCCTCGATGTCGTCGACGGTGAAGTAGAACTGCCAGTGCGGCGGGATACCTTCGGGCATGCCGGGGGCTTTACGGTTCATCATTCCGCCGGTATAGAGGGGCTTGTCGGTCCGGAAGGTTTGGTAGACGCCTGTGGCGCCCATGTCGTGTGCGTAGTCTTTTTGCCAACCGTAGTGCTTTGAGTAGTAGTCGAAGGCTTTTGCTGCATCATCAGTGAGCAGCTCATGCCAACCAACGTTGCCCACTGCCATTTGATCCAGCCGTGGCGGAGCATCTTGTTTGTCGGGTTCGAAGAGCAGATACTTCACCTTTTGCGGATCCAGCACGACGGCGAAACGGCCGACGCCAGGGATATCTTGAGCGGACTTCACAATGGTTCCGCCATCTGCTGTTACAGCCTTCAGTTCTTCATCGAGCTTTGCGGTGTGAATGTGGCCCATCCACTCAGGAGGAAGCTCAGGCGCGCCTGCGCCGGCCCAGGTCATCATGCCGCCGACATCTTTTCCGTCCTTACCGAAGATCATGTATGTGAAGCCAGGCATGCCGGCGTCCCTAACATCCCAACCGGCGGCCTTCTTATAGAAGCTGACTGCCTTGTCCATATCATTGGTGACAAGTTCATACCAGATAAATCCGTCTGCCATTTTGTACCTTCCATTGGGCAACGTACCGCCATAAAGTAAACAACGTCCACATACGCTATCACTGGAAAGTGGATGCCGTCCACAAGCAGATACTCCGAGATACACTCTTCTTTGAACAGACGATGAAAAAGAACGTCACAATTGAAAAGCGCAAGACCTTTCGTCACGGCGATCTGCGCAACGCGCTCGTAACAGCTGGGCTTGAAATGGCCAGGGCGGGAGGACCCAATGCAGTCGTTCTACGAGAGGCGACCCGGCAGGCGGGTGTCTCTCCAAATGCTGCTTACCGACACTTTGCTGGCCAGGCCGAATTGTTGGATGCGGTGCGGTCGGCATGTCTGTCTCGGGTAGCTGCAGCAATTGAGGGTGAATTGAAAAAGTGCCGTTTAGGACGCGATACGCAGGTTTTTGCGCGAAAAAGTCTACGTGCGGTGGGCATGGGATATCTGGGATTTGCAATGAGGGAGCCGGGGATGTTTCGCACGGCTTTCTCGGTTCCACCACCGGTCGATTCTCCTGACCCGGCAAATACGGCGTCTATGGGATTGAATGCATTTCAGCTGCTTTCACTGGCTCTGGATCGCATGCGCGAGAGTGGCTTGCTCAGCAAGAAGGATCGTAAAGATGCAGAGTATCTTGCGTGGTCGACCGTTCACGGTTTGGCCCTTCTGGTGCTTGAGGGACCGCTACAGAAGATGCCGCATGACATGGTGCTAGCGTTGGGCCAGCGGCTGGTAGTCATGGTGGAGCGAGGACTCAGCTAGGCATTTGTTGTGCTGCTTTTCGCCGACGGGGCAGCCGTCAAGACCCGTTTCAGACAAGACTCAAGAACGCTCACATCTTTCGTCGCGAATCCCTTAGCTCGATTGAACTGGTGAGGATGAGCCGTGGTCGAGGGAGATGCCCTGGATGGGATAGAGTTTGCCGTCGAGAAGGTGCGGTCTTGAGCTGTGCACCTTCGATACCGCTTTCAGGAACGTCGGTTGCTGCACAGGATGCTGGGCGGCGCGGGAAGGCTACTGAGAGCAATAACGGGACGAGGGTGTATATCTACTCGCGGCAACCAGGAGGAGTGAAAGGACACCCTCTGAGCTGCGGTAATTCAGAGGGTGTCTCGGCGAGGCTATTTTAGCGCAGCCAGATATCGTACGGAGAATCGATCTGGAAGTAGGTCACGCCTAACTGGCGTGCCTTTTCGATGTCAGCATGGGCCGCTGCCATGGGGTCTGGTTTTGCGGCATAGTGATATTCGTTGATCGACACGACGACGGGGATTCCCGCTCGCTTGGCGAGTTCCATACTCTTCTCGTTGAGCGTGGTTCCATGCTCAAAGAGAAAGTAGGTCTTGGAGAGGTCTTCGCCGGCATCGAGCTTCTTCGCGGCTTCTGTCTCATTCAGACTGATGAGGGCCTTACCCTTGAAATAGTCTCGCGTCTCGGCGGTTCCGATAAACAGAGCGTTCTTCAAAAGGCCGTTCTTTTTGAGCGTTTGCTCCATCGACTCATAGTAAGTTTTTGGATGTCCCGGCTGCTTTGTATCGATCATGAGTTGGATCTTGCCCTTACAGAGAGCTGCGAAATCGCTGAACTCGAGAGGGTGAGACTGGTCGGCAGGAGAGGTCAGCTTGCTGATCTCGTCCATGGCCAAAGCACTGGGCAACTTGTTGACACCGAAGTCTCTGAAGGACATGTGATGCACAACGATATGCCCATCTTTGGTCTCGTCGAGGTCGATCTCAAGCATCCAATAGCCGCGGTTGATAGCTTCTTTGGCTGCTCCAGCTGAGTTTTCCGGATGGTGCTCGTCTACGACCCCTCCGCGGTGGCCGATGATCTTGACGGGTTCTTTTGCGTGAACGCTGATCGTGGTGAGTGATGCAAAGAGCAGAGCAATAGACCAGTGGGGGACGGTAGAGCGCAGTGGATTTTGTTTGAACATAGGAGTCCTCGTATCAAATCGATTTTCAGATGGAGCTACAGAAAATTGAGGGTGGAGGGCCGGTATGTGGCCCTCCTAATTAAGTGGTTGATGGCTTTCATGACCGAAGCTAGAAGAGGATCTTCAGAGCTAGCTGGATTTGGCGTGGCGCGTTGATCTGCGAAGAGATGACACCGAAGGTTGCGCTGGAGACGCCGGTATCAGGGGCTCCGAACTGAGGTGTATTGAAGGCGTTGAAGGCTTCGGCGCGGAACTCCGTCTTGACGTTGTCGCTGACCGCAAACTGTTTGAAGATCGATAGGTCTATGTTGCGCAAACCGGGAGACCGAAGATATCCCGAGGTACGCGACATGTTGCCGAAGGTGTATATGGCGGGTTGAGAGAAGTTGGATGTCTTGAAGTATCGGTTGAGTTTGTCTTCGACTCTACCGCTGATTCTTGCGTCTTCTCCGGTAGTGTTCGGGCGCTCACCGGGGTTGAGAATGTTGGCCACGTTATTCGCAGAGAATGCCAACGGATTTCCGTTGTGGAGAGAAAGAATTCCATTCATCTGATATCCACCCAGGAAGTTGTCGACAAGGCGATTCCACGAGCTGCCGAAGCGCTTGCCACGACCGAATGGAAGAGCGTAGACGCCGCTGATAACGAGGTTGCGGGAGACGTCGAAGGTGGAGAGGGAATAGGAATCCTGTTTGAGCGGGATGCTCGCGTCCTGATAGACGCCGTTGGACCCGTAGTTTCCGGCGAAGCCGATGGAGTTATCGTCAAGAGATTTGCTTCCAGTGTAGGAGAGGAGAAGCGTTGCGCCCTGGGTGAATCGCTTCTCAAGCCGAACCTGCACGGAGTCGTAACGGGAGATAGCTCCTGCAACGACGATGCCACCCACGCTGGTGAACTGAGGATAGGGAGAGAGGAGATACCTTCTCTGAATGGTGGGCCCGGAGATAGGTCCAACGATCTGCACCTGTCCCCTAAGCGGATTTGGAACGGAGGTCAACAACTGGCCACCCAGTGCAAGAGCCGAATCGGGAAGCTGATTGTAGGTGGGTGTGTAAGGCAGCTGAAGCCCGCGATTGCCGACGTAAGAAACGCCAACCAACCAACTTTGTGGCAACTGATATTCAAGTCCCAGGTTGTAGTTTTCTGTATACGGAGACGGCTGTTTACGAATGCTGGCAGAGATTCCAGCACCGGTGCTGGTGAGAAGTCCGAGCGAGCTTCCCGTTACGGGAGTGAAGACACCACCGGGGAATGGGTCGGAGAGATAGTTGTTGGGCGTGGCTCCATCGATCGTTCCCAAGTAGGAGGTACTCGTACGATAGCCAGTGTTCTGAATAGTCGAGGCGGCCTGGTTGGGATTGTTTGTGAAGAAGATTCCGTAGGCACCGCGTATCACGAGAGGTCGGAAGAGATGATAGGAAAAGCCTACGCGAGGTGAGAAATTCGTATACACCGTGTCAGTCACGTTGCGCGGATTGCCGTTCACTCCCGCGTACTGCAAGCCGCCCTTCAGGCCAGATAGCCCGGAAGTTGCAGCGAGAGGAGAGGGAGTATCGAGATCAAGAAAGGTGGTCTGGTCGTGCCGCTCGGTCCTTGGAACGAAGAGATCGTATCTGAGTCCTAGGTTGAGCGTGAGCTTGCTGGTCGGAGTCCAATCGTCCTGTAGATAGCCTGCGAAGTAATGACTGGTTGTGTTAACCACTTTGAAGTAATGGACGACCGTTCCCGATCCAAGACCGAGAAGAAACGAAGCAAACCCGTCTCCTGCAGTACTGGACGCCGTCAGAGCGTTGGGGCCCTGGGTGAAGTTGGTGCCGAAGCTGAAGTTGCCGGATGCCTGACCCACTTGGTTGTCGTTGTTTGCAAGAATTCGGAACTCTCCACCGAAGTTGAGGGTGTGGTGCGCCAAGATCTTGGTGTTGTTGATGAGAAATGTATCGGCGAGATAACCGGCCGTACCGATCGATCCGAAGCTTCCGGCTCCGATCTGGAGATATCCAGCTGGAATGATTGCAGGGAAGGTAAGCGCGCTCTTTGAGGTTGCCAGGGCCGAAGCGGCGAGATAGCCAGGGAAGCCCAGCGTTGTGGGATCGAATCCGCTGGAAGGAGCTACGGCATTTTGATAGACGTGGCTGACGCCGGCTCTCAGCTCAAAGATATAGGTGGGGCTTTTGGCGAAACTGTAGTCAAGACCTGCGCCGATCGCCGGTTGCGAACTGGTCGTGGAAGGTTGGGCAATTGCGATCTCAGGCGGAAGAAAGGGAGCGAACCCAGAGACAGGATTTCTTTTGGAGATGCGGAAGGATACGCGCTGACGGGCGCCGATAATCTGGTCTACCTTAATGTCGTACTGATTGATAGTGTAGGGAGCTGAGCTATTCGCGAAGTAGTTGTTGCGGCCGAAGGTTCCGGGGCGGTTGGGGAGAGGGAAATATTTAAGGATATTGGCCGAAACCGGGTCGAAGCGCCTGGAATCGATCTTGTTTCCGGCAAAAGCGCTCCGGGAGTAGCTGGTGGCACCAGTGGGCGATACGATCGCCTTCGTTGTCGTGGGATCGTAGATGGTGATGGGAGCGCCCGTGTTGGTTACGTCCGCTGAAAAATCTCCTGCGCGCTCGGCAAGGGTCGGAACCGTAGTCAAGATCGATGTGGCCTTGCCTTGACGCAGGCCTTCGTAGTCGACGAAGAAAAATGTCTTGTCGCGCCCGTTATAAAGGCCGGGGATAGAAACGGGGCCTCCGAGGCTGAAGCCGAACTGGTTGCGCTTGAAGCTCGCGAGCTTGACACCTGCCTGGTTGGAAAAGAAATCATTGGCATCCAGATAAGAGTTGCGGAAGTAGTCGTAGACGCTTCCATGCAGATTATTGGTTCCCGACTTATAGACGACGTTGATGATGCCGCCGCCTGTATTTCCGAACTGGGACGAGAAGTTGCTGGTCTGTACCTTGAACTCCTGCGTGGCGTCAACGGAGGGGAAGATGGCCAGGGAGTTGGAGTCATCGGTCGGAGGAGCAGAGGGTACACCGTCGAGAAGCACGTCGCTCGAGCCAGCTCTTCCACCGTTTACGTTGAACTGCATACCGGTGAAGGTGGAGTTGACGGTTCCCGTTACGCCGGGGACCAGAAGTACGAGGCTGAAGGGATTCCTCTGGTTCAGGGGAAGATTTTCGATGCTTGCGTTGCTGATGACCTGGCCGACATCGGAGGTTTGGGTCTCCAGCAGGGGAGCGGCCGAGTTGACCTCAACCACCTCGGAGGTCGAGCCGATCTGAAGGACGATGTCGAGGTGGGTGGTCTGGTCTACGTCCAGAACAATTCCCGACCGAACAGAGTGCTTGAAACCGGTGGCATCCGCGGTGATGCTGTAAGGTCCAGGGGGCAGGTTGGAGAAGACGAACTGTCCTTCGCCGTCCGTCTTGACCGTCGTCGATACATGGGTGCCTATATTGGTCACCGTTACGATCGAGCCGGGTATCGTCGCATCGCTTGAGTCGCGAGTTGTTCCCACAATGGAAGCTGTGATTCTCTGCGCCTTCGCTGCCGTATCCGAGACTAGATAGACACAGCCGAGCACAAGCGCAAATCGAACTACTGGATAAAGCCATGAAGGCAAAACAGACTGGAGTTTACTTTGATGCATACCATCCTCTGGGTTCAGATCGAATGAGAAATCATGGGACAAGTGCGCGAAGGATCACTGCTGTTTTTACAATGCGTTAACATCTCAAAGCGGAGATAGCTGAGCCTCGGGGCCGTACCGCATCTCATATCGAGTCGAGTTGTGTCCTGAGTGGTTTGTATCTCGTCCTCAGACACACTCCGTCGATCGCTGCAGGGCTCCCTTCGCGGGATATTGCAGCCAGGCTATTTCTCAAAATTTGAGGATCAGTTTTCTAACATCAAGCTAGGTAGGGATAACTACAAAAACAAGGTGGCTTGACTGTCTTTTTACTGTCGCGCAGCATAAGTCCCGTGAATATCTTCGGTTGCATCGAGGTTTTCACCATGGTGAAACGCTTGCTAAAGGCCCTGAGGTATTGTCTTCATCGTGTGTTCACAAATTTGCCTCGTCACACTTCTATAATTTTCATAAGTTCAAACGGCATGGCGCAGGAAATCAAAGAAGCAGATCCTTTGATCCACACTTTCGAGAGCGACTCGAGGTGGCAGTTGATCGAGAGGATAGTATCGACTCCAGGATTCGCACGATCTGCGCGACTTTCCAGCTTCCTGATATATGTTTGCCGGCAGAGTATTGTCGGCAGGGGCTCTGAACTTAACGAACAGATCATCGGAGAGGTCGTTTTCGAACGGGCTGTAGGGTACGATCCGCGAGATGACAATATCGTCCGGTCACATGCGAGCAGACTGAGACTTCGCCTCGAATCATACTTTCGCGAGGAGGGAGCATTTGAGACGCTCCGGGTAAGTATCCCGCGCGGGAGCTATGTTCCGGTCTTCGAACGGGTCGCAGGTGAACCGCTTCCGGCTAGCCTCGAAGAGGCTCCGGCCAGCCTGCCGCTCTCCACGATTCATCCTGTGGCGGCGCTGGGACAGCCTCCGCAAAAGAGCTATAAGCATTTGGCGATATGCTCGCTTATCGTAGCGGCTGTGAGCCTGATCGCACTGGCGTCGATCTATCTTCGCTCGATTCATCTGACCGCACGAAACGAGACACCGACGCATAAATTGTGGTCGCAGATGTTTCAGAACGACCAGAACACCCTTATCGTTCCAGCGGATGTCGCGCTGGTGATGGGGAACCTGATCTCGGGGCATTCTATCGACCTGGCCGAGTATGCCAGCGGTCGTTACAGGACAGACGC
The DNA here is from genome assembly GCF_059115365.1 of Edaphobacter sp. FHG110511_03. Taxonomy (NCBI): domain Bacteria; kingdom Pseudomonadati; phylum Acidobacteriota; class Terriglobia; order Terriglobales; family Acidobacteriaceae; genus Edaphobacter; species Edaphobacter sp. FHG110511_03. The sequence goes on from NZ_JBZYWL010000006.1 coordinate 427,034, forward strand.
CATTTGCGAAAAGCCGTGCGACCGGCGTTTGCTGCAAGAGGTCGAGAGTCGCCGTTACACGTCGATGGCCGACCTGAAGTTCGCAGCTACCTTGACCCGGCTGCCGGAAGCTTTTCCCGACCGAACCCAGATTCGCTACGTTCGCGACCTGCAATTGGAAGATTTCAAACAGTCCAACCTGATTCTCGCGGGCTCGCTGATAGCCGACCCCTGGCTGAATCTACTGGATCATCAGATGAACTTCATCCTGCATGACGACCCGTCGGCCGGCCCCTTGCGGGTGGAGAATCTGAAGCCGGTAGGAAATGAAAAGAGAGAGTACGTCTTCAACAACAACGATCCGCAGAAGCTGGGATTGGCTACGGTTTCGTTTCTGCCGAACTTAGGCAGGACGGGTAATATTCTGCTCGTCCAGGGATTTACGCTGGCTGGAACCGATGCAGCCGCCGAGTTTGTTACCAGCGGGAAGGACTTCGACGCTCTCTTCAAAGCCTACGCAGGCGACAAAACAAGACTGCCGCACTTCGAGATTCTGTTACAGACCATGGACGTGAATGGCATGGCATCACGGCCGACTGTTCTAGCATGGCGTACATATCCCTAGATGCCTCTTCGCTTTCTTTGCTCGAAAGCTGTAGGTCCCCAGATGAGATAAGCGCCGTATGCTAATGAGCGCCCTCGATGCTCGGCTATCCGAGAGTGGTCCAGATAGTGCTCGACTCGGTTTCCACACCACACGACTGGCATAACTATGCAAAGCTCGGATGGCCTCTTTCAATTCTGTGCCAGCCTGCTCTCTCTCTCCCAGGAACTATTGATGGGAATGGCGGTCGACTTTGGAATTATTATCCTTCTACTATTTAATTAATTTCCTGCTCGCTGCCTCCTTGTAGCCGATCATCCCGGTTCGACGTTTTAGCTCTACTGCGTATATTGCTGAATTCGGCAATATAGTCTCCCAGAGAAGATAAAAAGCCATCGTATTCAAATTTCCATTTTTTGATGGGACCTTCAACCCGCCGCCAAAGGGTAGCGAGGAGTATGGGCCCACATTCTCACTTTCGGACTGGGCGAAAGCGAACGACCAGTTCGAGGCGGGCAGGGAGGCGGCTGGATGCGGGGAGGAGCGCACTGGTGATTTATCACTAGTTAAGGAATCACAGGCTTCAAAATGACATTGAGTAAAGCGGACGGCTCTGTGAAAGGCCTTTAAGGAGCAGCAGTCGTTGGCTTGCTCACGATCCTGATCTTCTTTATCGGACAAACTTGTCGGAGACAGCGTATGCGAAGCGATTCGTCAGGCAAAAATAGAATAGAAGTAACCGTAACGATACGACGTCCGGTGGAGCAGGTCTTCGCCTTCTATCGAGACTTCAAGAATCTGCCTATTTTTCTCGGGGATGTCATGGCCATCGAGCCAACAGGTCCGACAAGTTCTCGATGGACGATAAAAGGTCCTTTCGGCATTCAAGCGCACTGGACGATCAAAGTGACCGAGGAGCTCGAGAACGAGCTCATTCGCTACGAAACGGTTACCTCTCCCATCACAAGAACATACTGGGAAATATATTTCGCCCCGGGACCCGAGCCAGGCGAGACGGAAGTTTGCGAAGTGATGAGATCCCCCGGAGGGAAGCTTGTGCAAGCGGCTCTGGCGCTGATTGGAAAATACCCCGCCCAGGAAGTCGCGGCAAATCTGCACAGATTCAAACAAGTCATGGAGACGGGTAAAGTGACAGACACAACTTATGCTGTGCCAAATAAATTTTCTCAACCTTTAGACAACACGATTTGAGTAGGAAGGATCAGCAATGCCTGCCCACAAGTTTAGTTACAGATAAACTTGTGGCGATGAAGGTGCATTATAAGGTAAAAATCATAAATACGGATACTTATTTATCCCAAAAAAAAGGTCGCTTATCCCAGTTTACATAGATTTCATCCCTGATCGTGTCAGACCCAAAAACGGATCACCTTTGTAATCCTTTAGTTACAGAATTCGCTATTTCCCCCATTTTGGGCACGATGATTGCTTTTTATCCCAGAAAAATCCGGGTTGCCCACTACCGGCACTGCAGCGTTGTGGGCAGAAAGCAATGAATCAGGGGGAAGCATGAAACCTTCTTTCAGCTACCTGTCACAGCTTTTTGTGTTGCTCCTGGTCTCCTTTTTCGTCTCCGAACAACAGCAGGGTTCGATTACCGGTGGTCTGAACGGGGAGATCACCGATTCGACCGGAGCCGTTCTGCCTGGTGCAGCCGTCACTCTCATTGGTCCGCAGGTAACCACGACCCTCACCACTGATAACCTCGGTCGCTTCCGAGCCATTAATCTCACGCCGGGCTTCTATGAAGTCATCGTGGAGAAGCAGGGCTTTATGAAGCTTCAATCCAAGGGCAACGAGGTCGTGGTCAACGCCAACTCCTCCCTGAATCTGACGATGCAGACTGGAAGCGTCTCCGAAGTCGTCGAAGTCACCAGTGCCGCAGTCGCGATCGACACCCAAAGCACCGCCATCACCAGCAATCTCACCGACACCTTCTACAACAGCGTTCCGATGCCGCGAAACGTCTCCGCAATCTTCTATGCGGCACCCGGCGTCGCGGCCGGGCAGGTTGCAGGTTCGCCGATGCAAATTGGACCAGGTGCTGCGAATCCTTCCATCGGAGGATCCTCGGGGCTGGAGAACCTGTATGTCGTCGATGGTGTGACCATTACAGACCAGGCCTCGGAAGCATCGGAACCTATAACCGCTTCCACGGCTCTCTCGGAACAGGTATCAACCTAAAGAGGTCGATGTCAAGACAACCGCCTTCGAACCGCAGTACGGCAAAGCCACAGGCGGTATCGTCCAGATCGTCACCAAATCCGGGAGCAATACCTATTACGGCGCCCTAGGAGCGTACTTCGGACCAGGATCCTGGTATGCCTCCCGCTATCAGTACTACCAATTTGGATTCCAGCAGATTACCCCTCCCTCCACGCTCTCCGGCCCTCAGTACGACGCGGTCGCAGAACTGGGAGGCTATGTCCCCCACTTCAAGGACAAGCTGTTCTTCTTCGGAGCCTTCAATCCCGCGCTCAGGCAGGACATTCTGCAGGCCAATCCGAACGCACCCCCGGCGAGCGTTGCGCTGGGCGCACCGGAATACAGCACGACCACGCTAAGCTGGGCTGGCAAGATTACATACCGCATCAATACTTCGACGACATTTGAGGCCTCAGCATTCGGAGACCCATCACGTCATAACACTCAACCGCTCGCAGTAACACAGAATGCGCTCTCGTCTTTCTTCCCCATCACCACAGCCAGTTCATGGCAGTTCGGATCTCGCAACGCAGTCGCACGCCTTACCCACTCGATTACTCCTTCATGGCTGGTAGACGCCTCTTACGCCTATAACTACAACCACTTCGATGAACAGCCGGCGACGGCCGACTATAACATCACCGACACGAGCCCGAATTCTCTTCCCACTTCGCTTCCTTCCGTCGCCTCCGGGCTTGGCGGTTATGAACCATCGAAGAACAACACCTGGAGCATCGCCGCTAATACTTCAAAGACCTTCGGATTCTTCGGCCAGCACACCCTCTCCGCAGGCTACGCTTACGATCACACCAACTTCCATGACGAGCCTTCGAGGTCCGGGCCGCTATACCCCATTCCAAACCAGAACGCAGCGGGCCAGACCTTATCTTCGCTCTTCTCCCAAATCCCGGCCCGCGCGATTGGCGCTCTGACGAATGCACTGTTCCAGATTTCGGCGACCAACACTACTGCGGCGCTTACCACAACGGATCGCACCTGCACGCAGTGCCCCATCAATAAGTATGGCCAAAAGATCTACGCCTCCAACACTCGCGGAACTTACCAGGGTCTGGTGGTTGACGCCTCAGGCCGTTACCACACCGCTTACGGCAACGACGTCTACCAGATAAACCGCTTCGTCACCATCAACGCCGGTGTTCGATGGGAACAGCAGAGAGTGGCAGGCAATCTGCTTTCTTACGCCTTCACCGGCAGTTGGTCGCCACGCATTGGTATCAACATCGACCCGCTGGGAGACCACAGAAGCAAGCTGTTCTTCAACTTTGGCCGCAACTACTGGGCAATGCCTCTGGATGCAGCCATCCGTCAGCTCGGTAACGAGCAGGACGATACCAGCTACGTCTTCGCCCCGGTCATCAATGCCGATGGCTCGTACACCATCATCCCAGACGCTGCCCACAACCTGAACGGCCTTCCACGTTCCACCAGCGCCACCGGCGTTGTCTCCAGGTTTGGTGGTCCAAACTTCTCCTCCTCCACTGGCGAAGGGATCATTCCCGGAACCAAGGGTGAGTATGAGGACGAGTATGTCATCGGAGTGGAGCGAGAGCTGACTCCATCGATCGTCTTCAAAGCCCGCTATACTGACCGTCGCCTTCCCAGAGTGATTGAAGACATCACGGCTTACTCTCCTGAGGGATCGATGATTACTCCCAACAACGCCGGTGGTATTGCCAATCCTACTTCCGGAACTGATATCGCAGTCAACGAGCAGGAACTCCCCTACACGCAGGCGCAGTTCCTGGCCGCGAACCCATCAGGCAATCCCAGCACCTTCAACTACAGGCCACCAGTCCCAGGATGCACAGCATCCAGCGACACTTTCTTTGCAGTTGGCGGCCCGTTCCTCAATGGTCTCAATCAACCCGTAGGCGGAGCCTGCTTCCTGAATCCCAACACGATGGATGCGCCCCCAGGCGATGGAATTCCGGACGGATTCGTCAATCCCGTTCGCCGCTACAATGCCGTCGAGTTCCAGATCGACAAGCGCTTCAGCAACCACTGGCTCGCGCTCATCAACTTCCGTTGGGGCAACCTCTGGGGCAACTACGAGGGAGCCTACCGCAACGACAACGGACAGTCCGACCCTGGAATCAGCTCGCTGTTCGACTTCACAGAGGGTAAGCTGGGCCTCCTCGGCGACCAGTTCACCCCAGGCTATCTCAGCACCGACCGCCGTACCGTTGGAAATCTCTTCATCAGCTATAACATCGGCACGGATACTCCGTTCCTTCACGCAGCCCATGGCCTCACATTTGGCACCGGCCTGCGCGGCCAGTCCGGAGTGCCGCTTAGCCGCCTTGGGGACCACCCCATCTACCTCAGTCAGGGTGAGATTCCCATTGGAGGCCGTGGCAACTTCGGACGCACACCGTCGACTCCACAGCTCGATCTGCACCTCGACTATCCAGTCCCGCTCGGTTCGAAGTTTGAAAAGTATCGCTTGAAGGTGGCCATGGATATGTTCAACGTAACCAACAGTCAGTTCCAGACAGGCAGAATCCAGTACCTCCAGACGCGAGCTGCAGGTGTGGGTCTTGCGCCCCCTCTCAACCTGGACTATAACCGTCCGTCGTCCTTCCAGACACCCTTCTACGCTCGCGGCTCTGTCAGGTTTGAGTTCTAAACCGAAACGCAGTCTTAAACTGACGGGAGAGGGTGTATCTTCTCCCGTTTCTCTTGAGGAGTATGCCTCCTTTGTCTACACGCCTCTGCCAACGCGTCCTGCTGATCCCACTTCTGTTCCTCATCACGTCACTCTCGCTCCACGCGGTCGACTCGGTAAAAAATCTCTCCCCGCGTTACCGTCATTGGATCGAAGAAGAGGTCTCCTACATCATCCAGAGCGATGAGCGCAAAGAGTTCCTCTCCCTCAAGTCCGACACCGAACGCGAAAACTTCATCAACGCCTTCTGGCAGATCCGCAACCCCGATCCCGATCCGAGATCAACGAGTACAAGGAAGAGCACTACCGCCGCCTCGCCGACGCCAACGCCAACTTCGGAAACATCAAGGCGCAAGACGGCTGGCGCACCGACATGGGACGCATCTACATCACCCTCGGCCCGCCGGAGCAGCGAGCTAATTATCCCGCCGCCCGCAACCTCCGGCCCATCATCATCTGGTTCTATCAGTCCAAGACCCCCGCGCTGCCCCCGCACTTCTACATCCTCTTCTACAAGCGCAGCATCGGCGAAGACTTCACCCTCTACTCTCCCTACCAGGACGGCCCGGTGCGCCTCGTCACCGGACTCGAGGCCAAGAATGATCAGAAGAACAGTCTGGATATCATCAAGCGTTCCCTTGGCAACGAAGTCGCCCGCACCACCATCTCCCTCATCCCCGGCGAGCCCGTCAACCTCAACGACTACTCCCCGAGCATGCAATCCGACGTCCTGCTTAGCACAATCAGGGGCTTGCCCGACAACGACGTCGAAAAGGAACGCCTCTCCCAGCGTCGAGGCGCCCGCGAAAGCATCACCACCAGCGTCTTTCTCGGATCCAACACCGCCTCCGCCCAGACCGCCATCTTCCGCGACTCCACCGGACGTATGACCGCCCACGCCCTCGTCTCCTACGAACGCCCCGAGCCCTCCATCATCGGAAGCCTGCCCGGCAAAGAAACCGGCTACTCCCTCACCCTCCAGACCTCGGTCCTCACCTCCGACGGCAAGGAAGCTATCTACCAGCAGAACGATAAGCTCACCGCCAGCGTCAGCGATCTTGAGGCCACCGACCTCCGCCTGAAGCGCTTCGGAGCCGAGACCCGAATCCCGCTCTCTCCCGGCCAGTACCAGATCGTCTACACCCTCACCAACGACCTCACCCACTCCGCCGTGCGCCAGCGTATTAATGTCAAGTTCCTGACCCGGCCCAGACCAACTGGACCATGAGCAGCATTCTCGTCTTCTCCTCCAAACCCGCAATGCGCGACACTGAAGGGAAGCTCCCCTTCAGCATCTCCGGTCTCCGTTTCAGTCCTCAGGGAGTGCAGCAGGCACTGCTGCATGCCGGTGAGCCTCTCCGCCTCGTCTTCCAACTCTGGTCAAGGCCTGCCTCACCCTCATCCCGTGAAGGTCAAAAGGTCAAACTTCACTATGTCCTCGGCTCCGTGCAGGCAGGAACAGAGCCACACCAGGAAGACGAGGAGATCGACGCCAGCAGCTTCGATGAGTCCTGGACGCTACTCACCGGACATACCCTCTCCACCGAAAGACTGGCAACCGGAAACTACCGCGTCGTCGTCACTGCCAGCGATCTGGCAACACAACAAAAAGCCTACGCAACCTTGAACCTTCGTGTCGTCAACGACACCCTCGCCACCGACCTGTGGACCGCTTACGACACTAGCGAGGGCAATGGCCGTGGCCTTGCCATCGACGACTACAAGCGCGCCCTCACTGCCATGATGTCCGGCCAGAACGACCGCGCCATCTCCTGGCTCCAGCGTTCCATCGCAGATGATCAGACCTACGTGCCCGCGCTCGACCTCCTCGTGAGCGTTCTATCGCAGAGCAGCCGTCACAAAGAGGTCGCCGATCTCACCAGTGCGCATCCCATCCCCCACGAGGTCAGCCCACAAACCGCCATCCTCATCTCCCAGGCCCGCGCACAAACCGGTGATTTCAAAGGTGCGACCAGCTTCCTTGAGCAGCAGCTTCAGGTCCAACCTCCCGCCGCCGATCTCTACCTCGCGCTCGCAAGCATCTACGAGAAGCAAGGCAACATCTCCAGGGCCGAGGATTACAAGCAACGGGCTGCAAAACTCACCAACTGATCACAGACAAAGAAACGGGTAGCCAAAGCTCTCCGCCGTCCCATACGAATCAAGCGCATGCTGTTCTCAGGAAAGTACTGTCGTACCTAAGTCCCCAGTATTTTCCCGCAAAGTGCTCTGCAGCTGAAGTTGCGCTTCAGAGCAAGCTGTCCGAAGCGCCGCTAGTCGTTCGCGTCGTTGTTGTTCTCGATATCCGCCCTTGGGCGCCGTAACCCACGTTGGCGCGACAGCTTATCTGTGTGCTTGCGAGCAGTTACACGGAGAGTTGTTGCTGACTCCAATGCGTCTGGAGCATGTTTGGACGATTGATGCGCAGTTGTTCTGCAGCAGAAGCCCGGCTTGATCGAAGAATTGGGCAACCTGCAGCATCAATAAATTCAAGGTCCTTTGAGTTTCTGACTCGAGTCAGCATAATGCTCCTCACCATTGCAGGCTGCAATTTGCCGAAACAGCATAGACAATGCCACGTCAATGGAATAGATTAGCAGCGAAATCGGAGGGAATTCACAAACCGGGTGCCGTGACGATGAATCAGAATTGAGGTCGATCACAGACTTCCACTGGCACGTGAAGACCCATCTGAAGCGTCTCAAGCTGACCGGTCGACTGGAAGATCTAACAATCAACCGGACGGCGGAGCTAGTTGTCCAGGATGCCGCAGCGTCTTCAGCGACTGCCGGAGACCACAGAAAATGGGCCGAGATAATCACCAGATAGCGACCGAAAGAAATAACTAACTCGAAGACATCCCTGAACAAGATCGAAAATGAAATCCATATTTTTCATATGTCTTAGCAGCAGCAAATTCGACTCGATTGCAAAGATCGTCGTGCCTTCGCAACTCCGCAAGTCGCAGTGAACGAAATAGAAAAGGAGAAACAGTCATGATTCAAAACGAGGTTCACACTCGAATCACAAGATCAGTCGCCCTCGGTAGTGCAGCTCTTTGCATAGCGATGTCCGCCTCGGCCTATGGTGCGGACAAGGGCGAAACCGAACAGGCTCGAGTAAAGGCCGCCGGAGAAGTACTCACAGAGTTAATCAACAGTCCCAGTGGAATCCCCATGAGCGTTCTTAACAAATCAGAGTGTGTAATCATTCTGCCTTCAGTAAAAAAAGCGGGCTTCATCGTTGCCGGTTCATATGGACGAGGGACTATGAACTGCCGCACAGGAGAACATTTCGATGGTCCTTGGAGCGCTCCGATTATGATGCAATCGAGCGGCGGCAGCTTTGGTTTGCAGGCAGGCGGCCAGGCAACAGATTTTGTCGTCTTGGTAATGAACGACAAGGGGGCCCGAGCCTTAATGCATGGAAAAGCCAAGCTAGGCGCGGATGCGAGCGTCGCAGCTGGCCCCGTAGGCCGTGACGCAGAGGCCTCTACGAACGCGGCTATGAGTGCCGAGATGTTGTCATACTCGCGAGCTCAGGGGGTTTTTGCGGGTGTTTCTCTCTCGGGAACTTCACTTGGTCCCGATGGGGGAGCCAACGATAATCTGTACGGCAAGAAGGTCTCTGCTGAACAGATATTCTCCGGCAGTGTTACCACGCCTGAATCCGCAAAGGAGTTGATGTCGACGCTGCAGGAGAAGTCTCCCTCAAATGCGTCGAAAGGGAAGTCGTAAATTCGACCCTCAGAACGTCTACGACTCTGGGACAGAGTTCATGGGAATCTTACGCGCACTGCATGAACGCGCTCTAAAGATTGCATGATGCCCGCAGAAGACGTCAAAACGGCTGGGAGCATCGCGTATCTCGGGCTAGCCATGGGTCAACCAGTGGTTGAGCGACTTTCGTTTTGAACGACAATTCACCAGTCTGGAGGGAATCATGGACCAAAATGCCAATCTTGCTTCCCGTCCGTTCTTGCTCATGGAAGGTGGACCTTTCTTTCATATTCTGAAGCGGCTCGGACACATAAAAATGAATGCTCCCTACTTAAGAAGAAGGGCGTTGTTTGGAGCACTAATCACATGGGTGCCTCTACTGATCTTGTCGCAAATGCAAGGACTGGCTTTCGGACACACGATACCCGTTCCATATCTGAGTGACTTCAGTGGCTATACCCGCTTTCTTCTTGCTGTACCGCTGCTCTTGCTGGCAGAAAACATCGTCGGGCCGCGCATCGGACGGTCCGCTGCACATTTTGTCGTCTCGGGGGTTGTTCCGGAGAAAGACTACCAACAATTTGACAAGTTTGTTGAACTCGGCCTACATTCCCGCGACTCCGTAATTGCGGAGGTAGTGATTGCGATGCTGGCCCATATTGCCTCAATGATATCGTTCCTAACTATTCCGAATCGGGCCTCAACCTGGTATCGAACTATCTCGGAAGGAGGTACATCACTCACCTGGGCTGGCTACTGGCTAATCGGCTTTTGCATGCCTTTTTTTTGGTTCCTGGTGATGCGATGGTTATGGAGACTCTTTCTCTGGTTTCAGTTTCTCGGAAGGGTTCGCAAACTAGACCTACAGATCTTCCCCACCCACCCAGATGAGGCCGGAGGGTTAGGTTTTGTAGGTGGAGCGCAACGCTTTTTTGGGATTATCCTCTTCGCATTTTCACTTGCAAGTGTGGGAGTTCTTGCTCGCTCAATCGTCTATGACCATATCCCACTAGCCAACTACGCCCCTGCAATTGTCACTTATGTAGTGGTTGCAGTTGTCGTCGTGACTGGCCCGCTGATGGTCTTTTCAGGAATTCTCCTCAAGACAAAGCGTAGCGGCCTCTATCAATATGGAGCATTGGCGACAGCCTATACCGGATCCTTCCACCGGAAGTGGATCAAACATGATGATCCGCAGGGCGAACCGTTGTTGGGTACTGCGGACATACAATCGCTTGCTGATTTTGGCAACAGCTTTGGATACATCGAAAAGATGAAACCCCTCCCGGTTGATCTCCGCACGCTGCTGCACCTCGTGGTCGCAAGTCTGCTTCCATTGGCACCTCTGCTGCTGACGGTTATGCCGCTCAAAGATATTTTGAAACTGCTTCTCAAGTTGCTCGCGTAGTCACACAAAAAGGAGGGGCCTAGTCGGACGGCTTTTGCTCGGGCACACCAAGCTGCAACGGCCCAACCGGACACCATGTTTTCTCTGCAAGCGCTTCCAGTACAACCTTGGTTATAGCTGCGGTTGGACTCCCGATCGTCGCCTACAGAGTAGCCTGTAAATAACCCTCGCTAATCTGATGTTCGCCGCTCGCATCACCATATACGAGCACGTGTAGAAGGCTAAATGTACAACGTCTCACCTTGGTCGACGTCGAAAGCGATATACCATAGGTCGATATTTCGAACGACGCCATTAACTTGAAACTTGCGGGGGTTGTAGGGATCACTGGCGATCTGCTTTCGTATGTACTCGGGCGTTGCCTTTCCCGCCCATGTCTGCGCCCATCCAAAAAAGACACGCTGATCTCCAGTCATCCCATCCAGAACTTGGACGGGTTTACCGTGTAGTGAGACGTGATAAGCATCCAGAGTCCGGCAATTGGTGCCGTGCAGTACAGCAGGCCAGGATTCGTCTTCTATCTTCTCGTGAGTACAACATGAGTCGCGTACTCCGTGGCCTCGTGCTCTGTCACAGAAAATCCCAATGCGGGCAGGTCAATGCCGCTAAGAAGTGCCTCACCTTGACCAAGGGCAACAGGTGAAAGTGCAAATTGGAGGGAGTCGATCAGCCCAGCCTGCAGATACTGCCGCACGGTGGAGACACCGCCTCCAATCTTGACGTCTTTGCTACCCGCTGCTTGTTTCGCGAGCCTCAGCGCCTCTTCGATTCCGCCGCTGACAAAGTAGAAGGTCGTCCCGCCTTCCATCACGAGGGGTTCACGCTCGTAGTGCGTCAGAACGAAGGTCGGCGCATGGTATGGCGGATTGGAACCCCACCATCCCTTCCAAGAGTCATCGTGCCATGGGCCACGGATCGGGCCAAACATGTTGCGGCCAAGGATGAAGGCACCAAAGTTTTCCATCGACCGCCGTCCGAACGCGTCGTCCACAACGATCGATCCGCCTTCCTTCCCCTGCATGGCACGGAATGTCCGGGTAAGGAAGAACCACTGAAAGAGCTCTTGACCGCGCTTGCCCAGCGGATCGTCCAGACTCTGCTCTATCCCTGCACCAAAACCGTCCAACGAAATGCTAAATCCCGCAACGCGAACCTTTGACATGTATGCTCCTCGCTTTCTAAATTCCCATTAACCCGCCCATGGTCACGTCATCAGGTTTGAGCGGACTTTGACCTGACGAAATGATCCCTGGGCGATCGCGCACCGGTGAGCGGCATATTCTCAAGCACGGCTTTGATGCTTTCGCACATCGTGTTGGGTTTGCGGTTCGCACCTGGATACGACTACAGCATGCAGCTACTTGACGTGAATCTCTGGGGCGCTGCCTTCTATCTGGCGGGCGCGAAACATGCCCAGAGTGTTGGAGCTCCATACGGGATCGCTGGTTGGTGTGAGGACAATGACACCACCTTCGCCACCCTTGAGCTCGGGCAGTTCAATGTGGATCATGTGGTCGGCGGCTTGCTGTGGAGATTGGCCTTGCTCGACGAGAGTGCAGATCTCGCGCGCTAAGGCAAGGCGGATGAAATATTCACCGACACCGGTGCCGGATACGGCGCATGAGCGGTCGCTGGCGTATGTGCCGTCGCCTATGAGCGGAGAGTCGCCGACGCGGCCGGGGAGCTTGCCTTGCATGCCTCCGGTGGAGGTGGCTGCGGCGATGTGACCTTCGCTGTCACGAGCGACTGCGCCGACTGTGCCAAAGCGGTGGGCGAAGATTGGCGGGTTGCTGGGCGCGCCCCCAACTGGGTTAGAGAGGGAGGCTGTGCCTGGTCCGGTATTCGAGCCGGGGGCGGCTTTAGGTTCCGGGCCAACTCCTGCAGGTCTAGGAGGAATCGGGCGGTTGGTTTGGCGCATGATGGAGGCGAACTCCTGCCAGCGCATTTCGGTGAAGAAGAAGGAGGGCGGTTGCTGTTCGAGGCTCTGTGCGCGAGAGAAGGCATCGGCTCCGGGACCGACCATCATCACGTAGGGAGTGTGCTCCATGACAGTACGGGCAAGGGCGATGGGATGGCGGGTGAACTGCACGTCGGCGACCGATCCGGCGGAGCGCGTAGCCCCGTCCATGATGGCGGCGTCCATCTCGTTGGTACCGTCGGCGGCAAAGGCTGCGCCGCGACCGGCGTTGAAGAGGGGATCGTCTTCGAGGACTTCGACCGCGGCTTCCACAGCATCGAGGGCTTTGCCATGCCGCCGGAGGACGGCAGCGCCGGCGGCGAGGGCTTTCGCGAGAGAAGCGTGGTAGGCGGCGGCTGTGGCCGGGTCCATGTGCTCCCATTCGCTCTCGCCTGCGCCGCCATGGATCGCGATGGCCCAGTGCTGGGAGGATGTTGTGCCTGCCTTGTCTGTTGCAGGTGTCGCTGCATTCATTGTGGTCCGGATGGGGCACAGGAGGGCACAGGAGAGCGTAAAGGAAAGAACATTGCGGCGTAGCAGAATCATGCAGATCATCTTAACCTTGCGCGAAGACCATCTCGCAATAGGTAATTCTCGGTTGTCAGGTAATGCGGTCATTGAGCTGCTATCGAGATCAAAAATGACACCTTACAATCACCCACTTTTGGGGCGACCCGAATGAGGTCCGACTCATTTTCTCTGTCTAAGCCCGCGAGGGAACGATCTCTTTCTGGCTTGGCCGCTTTCTACGATTGAGGATCGTCTGAAAGCGGGACATATAGATGTAGACAACCGGTGTCAGGTAGAGAGTGAGGATCTGCGAGAAGATCAAGCCACCAACGACAGCGAGGCCGAGTGGACGACGGCTTTCAGCTCCGGCACCTGTGCCTATAGCGATCGGGATAGTTCCTACCAAAGCACAGAAGGTCGTCATCATAATGGGGCGGAACCTTACCAGGCAGCCTTGGTAGATAGCTTCGGCTGGATTCATACCCCCCTCTCGTTCCGCATTGATGGCGAAGTCAATCATCATAATGGCGTTCTTCTTGACGATACCGACGAGCATGATGATGCCCACGATTGAGTAGATATTAAGGTCGTTATGAAATATCCATAGGGTGAGTAGCGCTCCGAAGGCGGCGGAAGGGAGTCCAGACAATATGGTCAGAGGATGGATGAAGCTCTCATATAAGACTCCCAGAACGATGTAAATCACGACTACAGACATAATCAACAGTAGGCCCATGCCCCGCATGGAGTCTTGAAAAACCTCAGCTGTACCTTGAAAGATCGGTGTGATGGTGGGAGGCAATGTCTCCTTCGCAGTGGCTTCGATGAAGTTGACGGCCGATCCGAGCGAGACGTCTGATCTGAGGTCGAATGACAGTGTTACGGCAGGGAACTGACCGATGTGATTTACAGTGAGCGGGCCTATGTCTTCGACGAAACGGGTAACTGAGCTAAGCGGAACAAGAGCTCCATTGCTCGAATGAATGTAAAGGTAGGAGAGGGTCTGCGGAGTGAGCTGGTACTCGGATTTCAGCTCCGTGATCACATAATAGCTGTCATTGTGCGCGTAAATGATGGAGAGCTGACGTTGCCCATAAGCCGTATAAAGTGCATCTTCGATCTGCTGCGCGCTGATGCCTAGGGAACTGGCCTTATCGCGGTCGATCACCACATTGACCTGAGGGTTCTCAACTTGCAAGTCGGTATTAACATCTTTCAGCAGGGGAGACTGTGAGAGCTTTCGAGCGAGTATTGGCGCATACCGATAGAGTTCGGCGGTGTCTGTACCTTCCAGCGCTAGCTGATAGAGGCTGTTAGCGGGCCGAGCCCCGATATTGATCGCCGGGGGGTTCTGCAAAAAAACTTTGACTCCCGGAACCTTGGCTACTTCAGGTCGAAGGGCATCGATGATCTCCTGTACGCTCCGCTTTCGCTGTTCGCGAGGAACAATATGATTGAAGATCTGTCCGGTATTTCCGGCACCGCCCCCGGCGAAGGCCGCGGCGGTATGAGGTTCAGGAATGCTATTGACGATCTTCATCACATCGAGAGTGTGCTGCCTCATCGACTCCCATGAGATACCTTGGTCGGCCTGAATGCGAGTCGTGAATTGATCATTGTCGGCTACTGGGAAGAAACCCGTGGGCAAGCCTACAAACAGGTATACGGTCGCAGCCAGGATTATCCCCGCACCGAGGATCGTCAGCCTCTGATGCCGGAGGACCATCGTAAGGGTAGCGTTATAGGCGCGATACATAATTTGAAAAGGTGACTCAAGCAGGTTGTAGAGCCGTCCATGCTGGTGAGTCTCTGGTCGCAGGAAGCGACTGCAAAGCATGGGTGTGAGTGTAAGTGAGACAAATCCGCTAAGCAGAATGGCGGCGCCGATCGTGACAGCAAATTCGTGGAGTAGACGTCCGAGAATGCCTCCCATGAAGAGGAATGGGATGAAGACCGCGGTCAGCGACAACGTCATGGAGAGGATAGTGAAGCTGATTTCTTTTGATCCGTCGAATGCAGCCTGAATCGGGGTCTTGCCCATCTCGAGGTGACGCACAATGTTTTCGAGCATCACGATGGCGTCGTCTACGACAAACCCTACGGACAAGGTGAGCGCGAGAAGCGAAAGGTTATCTAGGCTGTAGTGCAGCAGATACATGACCGCAAATGTGCCGACGAGCGTGAAGGGAAGTGCCAGACTCGGAATAACTGTGGCGTAGACATTCTTGAGGAAGATGAAGATGACCATCACCACAAGAAAAATGGTCAATAGCAGCGTGAACTTCACATCGGCGACAGAATTCTTGACGGTGAGGGAACGGTCATATTCGACGTCTAGATGGATTGATGGGGGAATACTTCGCTGAATTTTCGGAAGAAGAGCCTTAATTCTATCGACAATTTCGATAGTGTTGGTTCCCGGTTGTTTCTGGATGTTGAGAATCACCGCCGGTGTGCTATTGACCCAACTTTGATTCTTGTTGACCTGCACACTGTCGAGTACGTCGGCGACGTCTTGCAGGCGCACGGGTGCTCCATTGCGGTGTGCTACAACAAGGGAGCGATAGGCAGCTGCATTGGTCAGTTGGCCGTTAGCTTGAACGGTATAGGCCCGAGTTGTTCCCCAAAGCGTGCCGCTCGGCAGATTAACATTTCCATTCCGGATCGCGTTCGCAACTTCATCGATGCCGATACCGCGAGAGGCCATAGCGAGAGGGTTGAGCTGAATACGGACTGCGTATTTCTGCGCTCCCAGAATATTGACCTGTGCTACGCCGGAAACCATCGAAATCTGCTGCCCGACGACGTTCTCCGCATAGAAATCTACGTCGGAAAGAGGCTGTGTGGTCGAAGTGAGCGAAAGGAAAAGAATCGGTTGTTCGGCAGGATTGACCTTACGGAAGGTGGGAGGCGAGGGCATACCAGGTGGAAGAAGTCCACTGGCCGCAGCGATTGCCGTCTGGACGTCGCCTGCCGCACCGTCGATGGCTCGGTCAAGATCGAATTGCAAGGTGATGGTTGTTGAACTCTGCTGGCTCGTTGAGCCCATCTCCGTAAGGCCAGGTATGGCTGAGAATTGCTTTTCAAGCGGAGTCGCGACCGACGCAGCCATGGTTTCTGCGCTGGCCCCGGGTAAGGAAGCAGTCACTTGTAGGGTGGGAAAGTCGACACTGGGCAAATCACTGACGGGCAAGGAACGATAGGCGACGATCCCTGCTATCAAAATTGCGGCCATTACCAAAACGGTAGCGATCGGACGACGGATAAAGAGGCTGGCAAGGTTCATAGAGCCTTCATTGCGTTACCCGACTTCTGTATTGAAACCTTGGCACCTGGAGAGAGGGCCACTTGGCCGTCAATGACTACCGTTTCGCCAGACTTCAGGCCGCTGGTGACGACGGAAAAACCATTGGTGGTAAGGGAGGATGTGATCGTCCTGCTCTGCGCCGTCCCATCTGGCATTACGACATACACGTACATTCCATTTTGGCTGGTAAGCACAGCCGCTGAAGGCACAACAATTGCCGATCTTAAGACAGACAGGACGATCTCCGTGTTCACAAATTGGCTTGGCCAGAGGCGCTCGCTCGTATTGGGAAAGGTTCCCATGAGCTGAATCGTTCCTGTGGATGTGTCAATTGCGTTGTTGATGAAAGAAAGAGTGCCGCGTTCAACCATTGGCGCACGTTGTGACTGGTCGTTCTGGACGGTTGCGAGCACAGTCGCAGACTTGCGATCAAGAGCTTTGAGGGGCTGAAGAAATTGCTCAGGAACTGAAAACGATACGTATATGGGTGCGATCTGGTTGATGACCACTAGCACACTGGTATTAGGCTGGACCAGATTGCCAGGCTGGATCAAGAGACTCCCCGTACGGCCATCAATCGGAGAGGTGATCGTGCAATAACTAAGGTTTAGTTTGGCAGCGTCTACCGCGGCCTTGTCGGAGCGTACTACCGATTCATTCGCCTCAGCTGTGGCTTGAGCCTGCTCATTTTGCTCTGCAGAAACGACGCCCTGACTGGCAAGCTCGGCATACCGTTGAGCCTGCGCTTTGGCGCGGGTGGCGTTAGCGATATCCCGAGCCAGATTCGCCTGAGCCTGCGCAAATGCAGACTCATAAGGCTGTGGATCGATCGTGAACAGAACTTGGCCTCTATGCACTCGATCTCCTTGATGAAAGCCGACAGACTTCAGTTCACCGCTCACGAGCGCACGAATTGAGACTGAGGAGACGGTCTGTACTGAACCGATGGCTTGTAAGCGCACAGGAACGTCTTGAATCAGAGCTTTAGCCACCGTAACGGGAACAGCGGTAGAGACCTCTTGGTTCGTGGCCACGCCCGTCTGGCAGCCCGCTACAAAACCGGTGATGAGAAGAAAAAGCAGAACATGCCGCAGACAAGGGGCAACATGAAATCGAGTCAACCACAGCCATGAGTACATATTGTTGGACGCGACTCGTTTCGAACCTTTATTCGAGTTCATCAGTGTGAAACCGCGAGATATTCTCATCTTCGATGAGTTCGACCTCCATGAACCTTGCCCTCTTCCGCGAGATTCCCTGATACGGCGATAATATTTCCCAAAACAGCGGATACGTGTGGATATGCTCGGAGTTACCGATTATACGTTCGACTAGAAGACAAACAATGCCGTGATGGGCATTATTACGGGCGAGTGCCGCCAATAACGTTTCCCGGACGTGAATCTAGTGGGTTTTATGGATCGCCTTCGCGCAGCCTCATAAGGATGACAAATGCCCTCTTGATGGGCCGCCGCATACGCATTCCCAACCCCGGTTCCCATAGTTTCGCCGACTTTATCATTGCCCTGTGCCACGGGATGGGTGGCATAGCGTTTCGCCAAGATATGGGACGCGGTGATGGGAGGTTTGGATGTGGTGGACCCTGACTCGGTCAGGACGAGGTCACTGAGTTATACGATTTCTCAGTGTGAAGCGCTATCATCGCAAACCATAAGAATGTAAATCGGGCCATTTTGCGATGCTGAACCGATTTTCAGAACTTTGGAAGCCACTATGAACTGCTCGAATCGACGAAGAAGCAGGTTTAGAAATCTCCACGAATAATATAGATGGATGCATCAAGTCGCCGAATGGAGGCCGACCATGAACGAGGGTTTAGTGGAACGACTGAGCAGATTCTCCGTCGATGAGACTGTGGATCGACTAGAGAATGCGTTGCGGGTGAAGGAGATCAAAATCTTCGCGCTCGTCGATCACAGCGGAGAGGCTGCGAAAGTGGGCATGACCCTCGCTCCAACTAAGCTTCTAATCTTTGGCAGTCCCAAAGCAGGGACACCGCTAATGCAGGCTTCCGCGAATGTTGCTCTTGACTTACCGCTGAAGATCCTCGTCCGGCAGGACGAGGAAGCGAGGACGTGGATTATCTACAATAGCCCACAATATCTCCTGGCACGGCACAACCTTCCTGAAGAGCTCCTTACGAATATCGCCGCCATCGAGTCGCTTGTCGCAACCGTAGCCGAATAAGTTGCGGCTCCCAACGGATATAAAACTACACTCGAACATCCCGGCACGTCGGCGCGGCAAAGCTTCCGGGACAAAGAAAGGGTGGCGAGGCCTTACTTTGCGGGGTTACGACATTTCAGCTTTGCGCTTACAAGGTAATGTTGGCACCCGATAGAAATCTCAGGGTTCAGGGCCCATTAGAAATCGCAATATAGTGTGTAGTTTGTCGTGCGGTGAAAATGTGCAGAATCACCGTATTTTTGCCGTTTTCCCATATTCCATCCGCCACGGGCCGCGCGCAAATTCTGTTTTTGTTGTCAGGACATTAATTCCGAGATACTAACATTTGTTACCGGTCCGGATAGATGAGTGATTCGGCGATTTTGCAACAATCCAGCTGCACAGGACTCGTTGTACTCGCGTAGTACGAAAGGTGCGTTTAAGAGCGGCTGGGTCGGAGAGCAGGATGGAGCCTTGAGAGGGCCAGCTTCTCCTCATTTACTGCTCAGGTTCCTGGAGGCGCCTGACAGAGTTGATTAGCGCTGTACGGTGCGATTCCATTACGGTATTTTGCAATTGTCGAAAAGAAAGCCACACGTGTTGCTCCAGAGCGCTATAATTCCGCTCAAATCAGGATCGAGTTAAGTCAATAGTTGCTCCCAGGCCCCGAAGATATGCAGCAGTGATCTGAAGTTTGTGCTTTCGCTTAGTACAGGCGAGGAGGCCTTGTGACCCTACTGCCGTATCCAGAGCGCATCTTTGGCGCTCCCGCCACTATCGCGGGATTCTTTCTCCTGTTGTCCATTACTGGTTGCGAGAAAAAGGAAGCACCTTCGCCGCCACCGCCCCCCGAGGTCGAGGTGACGAATGTAGTGGAACAAAACGTTCCCATCTATCAGGAATGGGTAGCCCAGTTGAACGGTCAGATAAACGCCGACATCACTCCTAAGGTGCAGGGATACCTGATCAAGAAGAATTACTCAGAAGGTTTCTTCGTTCGTAAGGGACAGCTACTCTATGAGATCGATCCTCGTCCATTTGTAGCAGCCCTCGATCAATCAAAGGCGCAGGTCGCAATGGCTGAGGCGCAGAGATCTGAGGCTGACAACAATGTCGTGAGAGACCGTCCCTTGGCGGCTCAGAGTGCGATCCCTCAGAAACAGCTCGATACAGACGTCTCGATTCTCGCTGCCTCCACAGCGCAGGTCGATGCGGCGAAAGCCAGCATGGCACAAGCCGAACTGAACCTTGCGTGGACAAAGGTGTATTCGCCCATCGATGGATTAGCTGGAATATCGAATTCGAATGTAGGCGATCTGGTAGGCACGACCACCAAGATGACGACGATATCACAGGTCAATCCGATCCGAGCCTACTTCAACATTAGCGAAAGAGATTATCTCGGCGAAGCCCAGGCCATTTCGCGTTTGGTTCGCGGGGGTACGGCACGAGGGCCTTCACTGCCAATCGAATTTATCCAGGCGAATGGGGTCGTATTTCCTGCAAAGGGAAAGATCATGTTGGTGAACCGCGAGATTGCCGCTTCGACCGGAACCATTCAGGTTGCCGCCGAGTTCGCGAATAAAGACGGGATTTTGCGGCCCGGTGGTTTCGGCACCGTACGTGTTGAGACCGGCACAAGCAGAAATGCTCTGCTGGTTCCGCAGGCAGCCGTGATTGAAGTCCAGTCTATGTACCAGATCGTTGTCGTGACTCCTGACAACAAGGCAGAATTTCGTCCGGTGAAGGTGGGCGAGCGGATTGGTACAAACTGGATCATCACTGAAGGATTAAAGCCGCGCGAGAAGATCATCGTTCAGGGCTTTATGAAAGTGCGACAAGGCACGCCAGTTATTCCCAAGCCTTATAAAGTTGCATCCACGCCGGGGAGTGAGTAATCGTGTCCAAATTCTTTATCAATCGGCCGATCGTAGCGATTGTCATCTCCATCCTGATGATCATTGCGGGCATTGTGTCGATGTTGAGTTTGCCGACAGCACAGTTTCCTAATATCGCGGATCCACAGATACAGGTGATTGCGAACTACACAGGTGCGGATGCGGAAACTGTGGCACAGTCTGTCGCAACGCCGATCGAACAGCAAATGTCGGGCGTTGATGGCATGAATTATATGTACTCGTTGAATTCCAGCAACGGGAAGATGACCCTGACGGTGGACTTCGGCATCGATACGGTTACAAGCACTGACCAGATTCTGACTCAGATGCGAACTTCGCAGGCTAACTCCCAGTTGCCCAGTTCCGTGTTGAATCAGGGAGTCACGGTACAGAAATCAACCGCTGCGCCGTTGATGCTCATCGATCTCAGTTCTCCAAATAACTCCTACGACAATATATTTCTGGCGAACTACGCCACGATCAATCTCAACGACGCCTTGACCCGTGTGCCGGGTGTTGCGTCGGTGTCCATCTTCGGCGCCGGTCAATACGCGATGCGTTGCTGGATTAATCCGGACAAACTGGCAAGTCTGGCGATCACGGTACCTGAGATCATCAATGCAATACAGGCGCAGAATAACGTGAATCCTGCGGGCCAAATAGGTGGTGACCCGGTCCCTCCGGGACAGCAATTCACATACACGGTACGCGCGCCTGGGCGTCTTCCGTCCGCCGAAGAGTTTGGACAGATCATCGTGCGAGCAAGGTCCGGGGAAGGAATCCTTCGGCTGAAAGACGTGGCCCGTGTGGAGTTGGGAGCTCAGAACTACAGCATGATCGGTCGCCTCAACGGTAAACCGGCAGCTCTGGTAGCGGTATACCAAGCTCCCGGAGCAAATGCAGTTGCAACTGCTGCAGGAGTACGCAAGCTGATGGAGGAAGCGAAGACCCGATTTCCCCAGGATCTTGATTATGTAGTTGCCCTCGATACCACCTTGTCCGTTACTGCCGGAATCAAGGAGATCAAACACACCCTAATCGAAGCACTGGTGCTTGTAATTATCGTTGTCTATATCTTTCTGCAAGGTTGGAGAGCTACACTCATTCCCCTGTTGGCGGTGCCGGTGTCGCTGGTCGGCACCTTTATGGTTTTTCCCCTTCTCGGTTTCTCCATCAACACCCTTTCACTGTTCGGATTGGTATTGGCGATCGGACTAGTTGTAGACGATGCGATCGTCGTTGTAGAAGCCGTTGAGCATCATATCGAACACGGCCTGACTCCGCATGATGCGACTGTCAAGGCAATGGAAGAAGTAGGCGGCCCGGTCGTCGCCATCGCACTCATTCTGGCTGCTGTATTTGTCCCTACGGCGTTCATTCCGGGGATCACGGGTCGGCTCTATCAACAGTTCGCCGTTACTATAGCAGTATCCGTCGTCTTCTCGGCATTCAACGCACTGACGCTAAGTCCTGCGCTCTCAGCAATGCTGCTTCGCCCAAAGAAAGAGTCATGTGGCCCGCTGGGAGCGTTCTTCGGTTGGTTCAATCGCGTCTTTGGGCGAGTGACGGATGGATACGTCAATACCTGCAAACACCTTATCCATAAAGCAGGTTTCGCTTTTTTGTTGTTGCTGGTGTTTGTTTTGGGAGCTGGGTTCTTCGGAAAGAAGGTGCCCGGAAGCTTTCTTCCTGACGAAGATCAGGGATATGTTTACGTTGGGCTTCAGCTGCCAAATGCAGCTTCATTACAACGTACTTCAGAAGCATCCAAGGAGATTGAAAAGATCATTCTTGATACCCCAGGCGTTCAAAATGTGAGCTCGGTAGTGGGTTACAGCATGCTGAGCGGAGTAAACACCACATACAGCTCATTCTTCTTCGTCTCATTTAAGAGCTGGGAAGAACGCAAATCACATGAGGAGAGCTATGACGCCATCAAACGTCACCTTACCGTTGCCTTGTCCAGAGTCACGTCAGGAATAGCGTTCGCATTTCCGCCGCCCGCAATACCGGGCGTTGGCACTTCGGGCGGCTTTACCTTTGTTCTAGAAGATCGCTCCGGAAGTACAACCGAATTCCTGGCGAAAAATACCCAGATTTTTATGGAAGCAGTTCGCAAACGGCCCGAGCTTGCAGGCGTCATGACGACAGCACTTTTCGGAGTGCCTCAAGTGGGCATCACTGTGGACCAGGAAAAGGTACTGACTCAACAGGTCAACCTGGCAAGTGTGTACCAAACACTACAGGCCTTCATGGGTGGATCGTTGGTGAACTACTTCAATCGCTTCGGACGCCAGTGGCAAGTCTACGTTCAGGCCGAAGGAAACTATCGAACATCCGCCGATAATCTCGGCAAGTTTTACGTCAACAATAGCTCAGGACAGATGGTACCGCTCAGCACGCTTACGGGGAACGGGCCACGCAGCGGTCCTGAGTTTGTGATGAAGTACAACCAGTTCCAGGGCGTACAAATCAACGGCTCTGCAGCACCGGGGTACAGTTCGGCGCAGGCAATAGCCGCACTGCAGGACGTTTTCCAACGGACGATGCCAAGCGAAATGGGGTACGACTACATGGGGATGTCGTACCAGGAGGTTAAGGCATCGCAGGGTGTTTCGCCAGGCGTAGTCTTTGGGCTTTCGTTCTTCATCGTGTTTCTGATCATGGCTGCGCAGTACGAGAGTTGGACGCTGCCTCTCAGTGTTCTTCTGGGCGTTCCGATCGCGGTCTTCGGCGCTTTTGCGGCGCTGTATCTCCGTCGGCTGGACAATAACGTCTACGCCCAGATCGGCCTCGTTATGCTCATCGGCCTATCTGCTAAGAACGCCATCCTTATCGTGGAATTCGCCAAGATGGAACATGAAAGCGGCAAATCGTTGATCGATGCCGCTCTATCCGGCGCAAAAATGCGGTTGCGTCCGATTCTAATGACAGCATTCGCATTCATTCTGGGCTGCGTACCGTTATGGACGGCTACAGGAGCGGGTGCCATCTCGCGGCAGGTCCTGGGCACAGTTGTGATTGGAGGCATGCTGGCTGCTTCGTTGCTCGCGATCTTCTTTATTCCCGTCTCTTTCGATGTTGTCGAACGTTTCGGCTATCTCTTCAAAAAGGAGAAGCCGGCACCGCAAGGAATCGAGCCTGTCTCCACTCACGAAGGACCCGTGTCATGATACGCCCAGGCGCATTTTCGGCTGTCGTACTGCTGCTTTTGATTGCCGGCTGCAAGGTCGGACCTAACTACAGCCGTCCAACGGTAAGCACTCCTGGACAATACCGTGGCATCGCACCGGATCTGGCCGCGCAGGCAGCCGTTCAGTCCATCGCTGAAACTAAGTGGGAGAGTGTGTTTCAAGACGAGTCGCTACAAGTACTCATCAAAGAAGCGCTGATCAATAACTATGATATGCAGATCGCTGCCACTCGTATCCAGCAGGCCCAGGCAATCGTTGGAGTTACGCGTGCGAATCAGTTGCCTAACCTCTACGGAACGGCAGGGGTGGATTATCTCCGCAACCGTTTAGCGCCAAATGGACCAACCATCGATTCGGTCGGCATACAACTAAGTTATATCGCCGACTTTTGGGGAAAGTATCGACGGGCTACGGAGGCAGCGCGAGCGCAGTTGCTCGCCACCACCTATGGACGCAGTGTTGTTCAGACAGCTTTGATCTCTGATGTCGCCGTAGCCTATTTTCAGCTCCGCCAGTTCGACTACCGACTGGACTTCTCGCAACAAGCCGTCACAGCCGACAAGGACATTCTGCGAATCAACACGCTCAAATATAAGGGTGGCGAGAGCGCAATCACTGACGTTTATCAGGCAAACTTGCTCGTGCAGCAGGCCGAAGCTGAAGTGATAAATGCCCAAAAAGGTATTGAGCAGAGCGAGAATCAGATCAGCATCTTGCTTGGTAGAAATCCGGGACCGATCGGACGTGGTCTAGTGCTGAATGATCAACCCCACATGGCCACTGTGCCTACAGGGCTCCCGGCAACGCTTCTGGAGCGACGTCCTGACGTCCGTCAGAGCGAAGCAGCCCTGATGTCGGCAAATGCCAATGTCGGTGTGGCCAAGGCTGCATTTTTCCCCCAGATATCTTTAACCGGCCAGTTTGGCGCACAAAGCACTGCCTTGACCAGCTTCCTGCAAGGACCCGCCACGGTATGGTCCGTCGGTGCGGAAGCATTGCAACCGCTCTACGCTGGTGGCGCTATCCGAAGTGCTTATAATCTTGCCTGGGCACAGCGTAATGAAGCGGAATTGAGTTACAGACAAACAGTTCAGAATGCCTTCGGAGACGTCTCGAACGGTCTTGTCGGCTACAACCAGTCAAGGCTCTTTCGGATGAAGATCGAGGAGCAGACGAATACCTACCAAGAGACAGCCCGGCTCGCAAATGTTCGCTTCAAGAACGGATCCACGAGTTTTCTAGAAGTGCTTGTAACGCAACAGCAATATTTCATATCCCAGTTGGCTCTCGCTCAGGCATGGAATGCGGAGCTTCAAAGTTACGTTCAGCTATATCAGGCACTGGGCGGC
The DNA here is from genome assembly GCF_059115365.1 of Edaphobacter sp. FHG110511_03. NCBI lineage: Bacteria > Pseudomonadati > Acidobacteriota > Terriglobia > Terriglobales > Acidobacteriaceae > Edaphobacter > Edaphobacter sp. FHG110511_03. The sequence goes on from NZ_JBZYWL010000006.1 coordinate 452,058, forward strand.
GGATGGAATCCATAGTGCAGTTGTCACTTGGTTCGCAGTACCGATTAACCAATTGGGCAGGTCTCAATTTGGAGAATTGCGCTTTTCCGAGTCACGCCGCCCGCGAGGCCGACATTTCGGCAAGTTCACCGGTCAGGCTGGGCGAAGGGTTTGGTCTTTATTGAAAACGCGATAGGGAAGTCGCCCTACTCTCAACGCGTCTTCAACAATGTCCGCAGCCCGCTGCAACCCGTCTATACACAGCATGGAAGCTTGCAGGTTGCGGGCCGCACAACGATACCGTTCATCTTTCAGAACCGCCTGCACCGCTGCGCTTAGCCGTTTCGCATTCAGCCTACGCCTGGATACGACCACACCCGCTCCTCGCGCTGCAACCCGGGCAGCAACTCCGGGCTGGTCGTTGCCCAAAGGGATGCACGCCAGGGGCACACCCTCTGCCAGCGACTCCAGCGTGGTGTTTAGCCCGGCATGCGTGATGACAACCGCTGCTCGCTTCACAATCTCGAGTTGCGGTGCGTACTTGACCACGATTGGATTGCCGCTCAGAACGCCCAGTCGCTCGGGATCGATCCCACCTCCAAGCGAGATCACAAGCTGAACATGAAGACTCGCGCATGCGTTTGCTATGACCCGGAAAATATCCTGCGATCGGTTTTGCAGCGTGCCAAGAGACGCATACACCAAGGGTCGCCCATCCAGCCGATTCCATTCAAAGTCAACACTGGGCCGCTGTCTAGGATCTACAAACGGGCCTGTGTAATGCAGGATCGGAGGCCGATCGCCGACCTCAAACTCAAGCACCGCGGGTAACTGTGCGATCTGGGCCAGCGGCGACAGCGCATCGGTGGAGCGCTTGAAGGGCTTCAAACCCCATGCCCGGCGCTGGTCGTTGACTGCCGAAAAAATCGGTGCGGCCATACGAGAAAGCAACCGGAAGCCCAGCCGGTTGCGGAATCGACTGAGCCAACTCTGACCTGCGCTCCAGCTAAAGCAAAAGGGTGGAATCCGATCGTCCTGAACCAGAGGCGGAAAGCAGGCAATCGATATGAAGGGTAGACCAAGGTGATCCGCCACACTTCCGCCCATGTCTGCTTCGTCAACCAGCAGGGCATCTACCCTGGCGCTGCGAACTGCCTGCGGTCCGTCGCGGAGAATCATCAGCGCGGTATTTCTGACCCGCTCGACGGTAAAGCGGAAAGTTGCGAGACCTTTTTGCTCGCTCAAGCGTTGGTCCAGTTTTTTCAACGTTCCGAGCGGATAATCGCTCTTGCCGATGAGGCAAAACTCGACTCCGGCCGCTCTCACCGAAGCTTCGATGTCGGCAATGCCAAAGACCACTACAGTGTGACCTCGCTGCTGGAGACTCCGCGCCAGCGCGGTGAATGGATTAATGTGGCCAGTCCCAGGAAAGCAGAATGCGCCGATCCTTGCCATGTCTTTCATCCCATCTTTTCGATGAAAGAAGTCACACTTTCTATACGTGGCTCAGACTTGTTTGGATTGCTTCGATGTTGCTCATGATTTACCCCCCTTTTGATTTACTGTGTCTCTACGCACTGGATGAGGCGAGACGGGGTAATCCGCTCAGAGCTTGCCATGCTTCCTTGCGAGATCGGCCGAGGCGTTCTTCGCCTTTTCGAGATCGCCTTCAGGATCCGCCGTCAGCTCGGTTGGCTGGAACCGGACTTCGTCGATATTCGTGACTCCGGCCTGGTTCAACCAATCACGCATGTAAGTCGAATGATGGTCGACGCCGAACGCCGGGGACGGGCAGTGAGGGGCAAAGGCGCCCGAGGTCAACAGCAGCGTCGCATGCTTGTTCTTGAGCAGACCGAAATATCCCGTCTCGGCCTCCAGACCCCAAAGCAGACCCGGCTGGTGGATGATGTCGATGTACAGCTTCAGCCGATAAGGAATGCCGCTATTCCACATCGGCACGGCGAACAGGTATCGGTCCGCCGAGATGAAACGATTCGTTATCTCGACGATCTCGTCCCATGCCGTCCGCTGCTCAGCGTTCTGATCCCGGCCACTGATGATGTTCATCTTGGCTGCAGCCTTGATTCCATCGAACTCGGGAAGCTTTTCTTCCCAGAGACGAAGCGTATCGATCCCGAGAGCCGGGTTCTGCTCGCGGATAGCGGCAAGGTAAGCATCAGCCATTTGAATGGACTTGGAATCATGCCCCTGGGGAGAGGCTTCCACATAGAGCAATCTTGTCATGATCGGTCTCCTGGAAATGGACATGGTATGGCCAACGCGCCCGCCGCTGACTCGGTCGTTCGTCAGCCAGCCAGTACCTCGGTCAAGACCTCAACCCGTCGCAACTCTTGCTTGCTCATCTGGAGCCAACCCATCCGTCGCCTCCGAACCTCAACCATCAGGATGGGGCAGCGACATTTTGGCTTTGCGGAGCTACGACACTATCGCTTTGCGCTCCTAAAAGTCATGTTGGCACCCGATAGAAATGTCAGGGTATCTGACTCATTAGAAATGTCAGTATAGGTCATAGCCGTCGTCGTGCGGTGGGAATGTGCGAATCGTCGTTCTTTGGCGATTTCCACACTTCCATCCGCACCGCGGCGCGAGATTTTTTCTAACACTTGTCCCGGTGGAAGTAACCGGCACCGCCGTGATAGCAAGCTGCTCCCCCGTACCAATTGCAGCCAGTAGCTGTATCCCCAACCATAACTGCCGTTCATCATTAGCCGATTGCCAAACCTGTATGGAAGTCGAGTACTCCGGTGGTGATCATGTCTGTCGTACTGTATCCCGGTGTTGCTACGGGGTGCCGTAGACGACGGTGGGGTTGTATTCCGGAACCGATGGTCGTCGCTTGCAATGAGAGGGGCACACAAAGCAGCTGACGGAGACTCCTTACGACATCATCGGCACTCGCTGCATGAGCGAAGCTAGCCAACAGAAGGATGAGTGCTGGAAGGTAGAGTAGCCGCTGTGTCTTGATGGTGTTGAGTCTCATTGGATTCTCTCCGAATAAAGTCCGGATCCTCAGGAAGCCATCGGCTCCTGATAAAACTAGTTGCCTGTTGGTATGGAGATATCGAAGCCCTCTTTTTGCAGTTGTTCGCGGAGGAACTGGAAGCGTTGGTACTGCTCGATGGTTAGCGGGCCGCTGTAGGACGCGCTCTGCAGCTTGCGGGGCGGGTACTGGACGTAGGTCTTCATGAGTGTCTTGATGGAATCGCCGATGGTGACCAGGGTCCAGGTGTGTTCGGTGTAATTGTTCATGAAGATGTCGTAGCGTTCCTGCGGGTCGGCCCAAAGGTCGAAGACCTGGGGGACGGTGGCGACGTACTTTTCGGCTCCCTTCCATCCGAGGTTGCTGTCGACGGCGAGACCGCCGGTGGCCTGTCCGTTGTCGCCGCGGAGATTGAATGCGGCCTTGAAGCGTCCTACACGAGCGGCACCGGGCGAGAGTTCGTTTTCCGTGAAGTAGAACCACTCGGTGCGCTTGGATTTGCCGGTGCCGAGGAGGACGGGGGTCATGTCGTAGCTGTCGAAGATGATGGGCTTACCCTCGCGGTCGTTCTTCGGAAGAGGGGTACCGGCGAGGTTAGCGATGGTAGCCATGAAGTCGAGGCTGCCGAGGATGTCGTAGTTGCGGGAGCCGGGCTTGATCTTGCCGGGCCACCAAGCGATGCAGGGCGTACGTGATCCGCCTTCGCGGACGGTGCCCTTGGTTCCGCGGAAGGGGGTGTAGCCGGCGTCGGGATAGACGTCCTGCCAGGCTCCGTTATCGGTGGTGAAGAGGATGAGGGTGTTGTCCTGAATGCCGAGCTCGCGGACCTTGTCGATGATGCGGCCGACGCGCGTGTCGAGCTCGACGAGTGAGTCACCGTACTTGGACTTCAACATGGACTTGCCCTGAAACTCGGGCGCAGGCAGGTTGGGCTGGTGGACCTTCATGAAGTTGACGCTCATGAGGAAGGGCTTGCCGGCTTTGCCGGCGGTGTTGAGGTAGTCAATGGCGGCCTTCTCGACGTATTCGTCGAAGAAGGGGATGCCGACGACGCCTTTCTTAGGAGTGTTGACGTACTGTCCGTTGATCTTGAAGTCTTCTTTCGCGGTCTCGCCGGCGTTGCCGGACAGGGCGCCCTTGGTGACCTTGGCGAACATGGCGCGGAGTTCGGGGTCCATGTCGGGGAACCAGGTGGCGTCGGCGTAGGTGTAGGCGTTGAGATGGTAGAGGCCGGCGTACTTCATGATGTCGAAGCCCTGAGCGTTGGGCAGGGCGTAGTCGGCCTCGCCGAGGTGCCACTTGCCGATGAAGAAGGTCTGGTAGCCGGCGGTCTTGGCGACTGAGCCGATGGTCCACTCGGCGTGCGGCAGGCCTCCGCCCTGGCCCTGGAAGGCGACGGTGGTCATGCCGCTACGGTTGGGGATGCGTCCGGTCATGACGGCGGCACGACCGGGGGTGCAGCTGGGCTGGCCGTAGAAGGAAAAGAAGGTCATGCCCTCGGCAGCCATGCGGTCGAAGTTGGGGGTTGGGATGCCGCGGTTCTCGCCGCCACCGTAGACACCGAGGTCTCCCCAGCCGACGTCGTCCCCGAGGATGACGATGATATTGGGTTTACTTCCCGCTGGATTTGCGGCTTGACTAGCAGCGTGTAGCTCTGATGGATTAATGCTGCTGACGATTAGCAATGTAACTATTGTCGAGAATAACCGGCCGAATCTTTCTGTGAACATATAGGTTCTCCTGTTGATCGAAGCGGTCCCTAATTTGTTGCGTTCTATCCACAGATAGTCGTCACCGCCGCTTTGGCGGCAAGAAATCGTTCGTGAACTACAACCTCCTCTCTCGCATTTCTCTGAAAAGCCGTTCTGGCAGCTTATAAACTGTGCACAATCGCGACTACTGGCCAAAAGTGTCAGATGTCCTCTCAGAAAGGCTGAGAGCACAAATGTAGGCCTCAATTAGCCACATCGGAATGAATCGACATCACTACTTTCCCGACACCTGATGCACCTCGGTTTTTTGAGTCGCAGCAGCCTTTTTGTTCCGCTTTACTCGGTTTAACCTTCAAACCGTACTTCTGACTCACACCACACCGAGTTCAGATACTCACCCGTCCCATACCGGTGGAAGATCACGTCTGAGCTCGCATGCGGAGTCTCTGCCTGCATCGGTGTAAATTCCACCATTGCGGTAGGCTTTCCGCTCGCATCGGAGACCCTCATCGTGCCCCGCATCTGGGTAGGTTGGGTGATCGTGTAAGAACCGGCGGGCAACTTGGTCGTGCTGACCCAGAACGGAAAGTCCGTTGAAAAGTCCATACCGTCGGTAATCTGCGCCACGCCAGAGACAACAAGCAATAGGCACAACAATCCGCTTGCGCCCACCATTTTCAGGAGTGTCTTCATGGTTGCGTCCTCCACACTATTTGGATTTCGCGGACCCGAGATGACGATGAAGATACTCGCATTCACACCGAAAATCTAGCGACGAAGGAGCCTGACACCTTTGAATCGGGCAAATGGGTTCGGAAGGTATGGCAAAACACCTGCAATCAATAGATAAGGGGGTGACGTCGAAGTGCCAGTAATCTTCGTGAGGTGTTGCCGAACTGTACCTGGCAGGCGCACTTGCGATCCCGGTCATCCAAGCCCAAAAAGTCATATGCTGAGCGACTGAATGGTGTGGCCCACATCAGGTTCAGCGATCCAGCAGAATATCGACGAACGAGAATTTATAGGGTACTTCTTTCTAGTACTAATCAAAGGGGAAGACGCGCTTCCAGTCGTTTTTCATGCTGACTACGATCCAGGCATTTTTCGTCGCTTCCAGAAGAAGGGCATTGGAGAACGTGCCTGCGTGAGTGTCAGGAAGATTTGCCGCAGGGCCGTAGGCGTATTCGCGTTTCGCGTCGTCGTGAAGAACGAGCATCATCAGGCGCGCTCCTTCACCCGCCTGCGTCCATTCGAGCATCTGGGTGTCGCCCGCGGAGTTGCCGAAAGCGGCAGTTGGCCGCTTGCCGATGAGGAGATTGATCCCGATGGCCTTGCCTGTCCATCATCTATGAAAAATGGCTTCGGCTCCCTCATAAGCGCAGGCTTGCCGTTGGTATTGACGTACTTCGTCGCTATGCTCGATCCAACGACCTGTTCCGGAGGAACGCCATACACCTGTTCGCTGTAGACGTGGACAAACTCCTGCCCGCCGCCCGTGACGATGTAGGTCCTGAAGCCGTTGGCGCAGAGATACTTCATTACCTCCAGCATGGGCTGATAGACGAGGTCGGTGTATGGCCGGTCAAAGGGTGGGGCTTTTGCCTTGGCGAGCCACTGCTTCACAAGCCCCTGAAACGCTTCCGTGCTCATCCCCGCGTGGGTCACGGCGATGATTTGCATCCAGTCCGCTTCAGTGAACTTACTCATGGCGGCGTTGTCACGGGCGAGCACCGACTTGAATGGTTCCTTCTCCTTCCATTCTGGACGGCTGGGTGCCATTTCTTCTACTTCATGATTGTCAGCGAGCACCACTCGAGGTTTGGTCTCCGGAACCCTTTCGCTGTCTATGACTACCATGTCGTGATTGTTCACTTGCTATCGAACGTTTGTAACTGTCAATTGTGAACAGTAACCACATTCAGCAGGCCCAACTCTCGCAGATTCAATAACGTCACTGGCTGCCTAAATACCCTCCACTGTCGCACGCAACAGTTGCGTTCCTCGGAGAACACGGCCTAAACTTTTTGCCACGAAGACCAGAAGAGGTCTGCCGTCCAGGAGAGAGATATGCAAACTAGTCGAGGTTTTTCCGAAATCGCGATAAGAAGTCTAATGCTTGCAGGCCTACTGACGATCGGGACCCTTTCCGGTTTTGCGAGAGATAAGTATGAAACGATCGATGCTCACGCGTTCGGCACGGGAACGCAAATGGGCCAGAACATCGGAGTGACCTTGAACATCTATGAGTTTTCGACTCCCGCGGACAGAGTGACGTTATTACAGGCCTTTGAGAAAGGCCAGAATCAAGGATTAGTAAATGCGCTGCAGAAGATGAAGTCGGTAGGGCACATCGAGATCACAGGTACGCTGGGCTACGATTGCGCCTACATCAAGATGACGCCGACACCGACCGGCCGGAAAATCGTCTTTGCCACCAACCGTCTACTTCGCTTTGGTGAAACTTTCTACGATACTCAATCGCAGTCTTTCAATTTGACCGCCGGAATACTTGAAATCAACGATCAGGACAAGAGCAAGAGCACTGGCGCCCTCTATCCGGCAGCACAACTCATCGTTGATAAGGAAGGCCAGCTACAGTTAGACCTCAATCAGAACGCCTGGCGACTATCAGACATTATCGATTGGAAAGGGACAGCTGGAGTCAATTAGGCCGGATTGAGCGACCTTCTTGCTTTGAGCTCAGGTAATTCAATTACTCGGAGATTGCGAGTGCCCCAATTATGGCTCTACCTGAACGCCACAGTGTGAGGTGTTATGACAATTCATCGATGTCTTGCAATCGGATGTGTTCTGCTGTCATTACCACTCGTCTTTCTATTAAATGTTGCAGGCGCGCAGTCGAAGGGCAGCAAATACGTATGTACAGAGCCAAATCCTGCGCAATTATGCAATGCGTCCAACACATGTGGATCATCTTCCACTCCGTGTATCGTCAACGTGAAACGGAGTGGCGATGGTGCTTCTTCTACTCCCAACACCCAGAACGCAAAGAGTAATGCGCCCTTCTGTGTGGCGGCCGGGACGACGGTGACTTGGAAGAGCACAGCCAAGAACGTTGGCTTCATTGTTGACCCAGGCACTCCATCGCCTTTTGAACCAGCAGGAGCCATCATCGGCGGTTCCGACCGATCCGTTAACGTCGTGGCAAGGATCCCAGGATGCTACAAGTATTCTGCGGGAGCCTGCATGTCAGGGGCGATCTATGGAATGTGCAAAGAAACAAGTGCGGAGGTAATTGTCACCGGCGGAAAATGAACATCTCGCTGTCATTCGGCTGCGAGAGAGATCGATTCATGCTTGCGGTTGGCCTGACTCAGGAATGTTTCCTTCAAGCAGTCATCGACAATAGGTGTACCATGACACGCACAGATGTAGAAGGAGGTTGCAATGCTGTTTCGTTCGAAGCGATTAAAAGGGTTGCTCTCCGGATTGTTTGCCCTGGCCGTGGCTATTACTTGGCAAGGTGCTTCCGCACAGGATGTGGTCCATGCAGTGAGCGGAATTGTGAAGAACATCGATAGAGACTCGAAGACTGTTGTCGTCAAGGCGGCTGATGGTACGGAACACACAATCAAGTACACCGATCAGACGGCCGTGAAGGATGTGAAGGATACTGGAAAAGGGATAGAGAAGGGCAGCGTGGATACCTATCTGGGCACGAAGGTAGGGACTAAGGTTACCATCGATTACACGGAGAAGGCTGGTGAGAAGACGGCCGTCGGCGTAAAGGACGCCAGCAAAGCAACGGGCAAAGCAATAACGAGGTAAGTTTGCAGGAAACACACAACGAGCGACATTCGCACCTTCGTCACCGACTCCGCCAGATTATCTTCCGATGCGGGAGGTTCCTCTGTCCGCAAAAACACAAGGCGACGCATTTAGGAAGTTTCCTGCTAGACCTGTTGTTCGGGCCTTCTGATCGTGATCGTCGATGGCAAGACAACTCCTGCGGCCTGCGCTCGGTTTTGTTGGGCCCGTAAATACCGAAGCAAAATCTAGTCCTACGTCGCGTCAAGTTTGTGATTGAGCGAGTTTTCTGCCAAGTTTGATGCCCGCGAGTTGCGAGTAAAAGGGGCAGCCGATTGCGCGTTTATAAGGTAATTGCCATGGCTCAGGTGACGTTATCGATTGCCGAAGATTTCTCGATCATCCGCGGCGGTCCGCTGCACGGCTGGTTCGCCCGGGCGATGCCGGAGATGAACGCCGGCGCGTCGTCCGGAGAGCCTTAGTCACCTGTTGACGAACTGGTCCGCGCGACGCTAAAGATTCTTGGCTAACCGGAAATGTTAGGAGGATCAAAATGGAATCCGCTATCGCTTCCTCCAAGATTGAAAAACGCAAGCAAGGAAAGGCGCTTCGCAAACAATTACCACGCACTTCGCAGTCTGAATGGAAACCTCGTTCGAAATCGAAAGACATAATCAAACTGCTTGAGGAATCCGACATGGATCGGATTCCGGGTCTGATCCCGATTAAATATCAGGGGATGGCTCTCTCGCCTTTCACGTTCTTCCGTGGCACGGCCATCCTCCAGGCACGAGATCTCGCGAATACGTCTGTGTCCGGAATTATGGTTCTGGCATGCGGCGATTGCCACTTGGCGAACGTTGGCGGGTTCGCCTCCCCCGAACGAATATTGGTCTTTGACATTAGCGACTTCGACGAAACTTTCCCTGGTTCATGGGAATGGGAGATAAAACGTCTGGGAGCGAGCCTCATACTGGCAGCCAGAGATCGGGGTTTCTTCAAAACAGTGGCGCGTCAGGCCGCGCGAGGGGCAGCTGCGTCCTATCGCGAGGACATGTCTGAGTTCGCCGAAATGAGTGTGCTCGAGGCTTGGTATGCAAGAATCAGCATCGACACCCTGAAAGATTACTTCCGGACGGATCGGGATTTGTATGCCCAGTTGTCCAGGAAGCAGAAGCAAGCCCACCCGCAAAACTCGGAGGCTGTTGTTCCAAAGCTTACTGAGATCTCGAACGGAGACCGGAAGATTAGAGACAACCCACCCGTCCTCTATCATTTCCAGGAATATGCCGGGAATGTCGAGAAAGGACATGCAAAATTCATTGAGCAGTACAAGAAGTCCCTGCAGACGGATAGACAACAATTGTTCGCGCGCTATGAGCTAAAGGACAGTGCAATAAAAGCTGTTGGAGTAGGGAGTGTGGGCACGCGCTGCTTTCTCGCGTTGTTTCTCGCCGAGCAAGATGATCCACTCTTCCTTCAAGTCAAGGAAGCGCGCAGGTCCGTGCTAGAGTCGCCTCGCGGAAAGAGCCGCTATACGCATCAGGGATTGCGGGTCGTCGACGGACAACGTCTTATGCAAGGCGCAAGCGACATCATTCTCGGCTACGCTAGCAGCACACAGCACGATTTTTACATTCGTCAATTCCGTGACATGAAGGTCTCTGCCGAGATCGAGAGCTTTCGGCCTAGCACCCTGGTTGCTTACGCAACGGTATGCGGTTGGGCCCTTGCGCGGGCTCACGCTAAAGCTGGCGATGCGGTAATGATCTCCGGATACCTGGGTTCGACCGATCAGTTCGATGGCGCCTTGGCTCAATATTCGGAGGCCTACGCGGACCAGGCGGAACGTGACTTCGAAGCCTTTCAGAAGGCCATTCGTTACGGGCGCCTTTCGACGCAGCCAGAAAAGGGCGCCGGTCTGGAGTTCTTGTTATAGTGCGCCAGAAGAGTAGCATCCGCGACCTCTCAGTAGAGGAGGAAAATCATGTCCTCAACCTCAACTTTATCCCCCCGGGTTCTAGTGTTGGTCTTACCGTTGTTTGCTCTTCTTCTGGTTGCCTGCAGTAAGAAAGCTGCATCTCCGGCCAGTGTGGAGCAAGCGGTTCACACTCAGCCAATATATTCACCAGATGAACCTCCGCCGCCGCTAAGGGGCATAGCGCTGCCAAAAAGTTTTGGCCGCGACACAGGCGACTTGGATGTGATGGTGAAAAGGCGTAACATTCGCGCTCTACTCATCCTCAGCCCCATCAGCTTTTTCTATGACAAGGGCAAACCCAGAGGCGTGATGTACGAAGCACTGGAGGAGTTCCAGAAGTTCTCCAACGTGAAGCTGCAGACAGGCAAGCCGGGCTTAACAGTCACATTCATTCCTGTGCGAATCGACCAGCTGGAAGCGGCTCTAACAGAAGGATTGGGAGACATAATTGCCTACGGAGTGGTCATCACACCCGACCGTGAAAAGCGGGTCGCCTTCTCGACGCCGATACAAACCGACGTAGCCCAGCTCATCGTAACTGGATCGAATTTTGGCGCAGTCTCCACGATCGCGGACCTTGGCGGAAAAGAGGTGTACGCTAATCCGCTCACCACGTACTACCAAAACCTGCAGAAGGCGAACGACACGCTTAGAAAGGACGGAAAGCCGCTGATCGTGGTTAAATCAGCAGACAAGAACCTGATGGACGACGATCTGGTGCAGATGGTGAACGCAGGATTAATCCCGGCCACGGTCACGACGAAACAACGAGCTGAGCTTTGGTCGAAAGTACTCGATCACATTGAACCGCATCCTGAACTGGTGATCGCAAGTGGAGGACAACTGGGGTGGGTCATGCGCAAGAACAATCCGCAGTTGAAGCAACTGGTCGACGAGTTTGTCGAGTCGCACTCAGTGGGCTCATCCTTCGGCAACACTCTGCTTCGGCGCTACCTGCAAGACACCAAGTGGGTCACAAATTCGACCTCCGGGGAGGAGATGAAGAAATTTCAGACGAACCTCGTGCTTTTCCAGAAATATGCTGGAGAGTACGACTTCGACTATCTGATGATCGCGGCACAGGGTTATCAGGAATCACAGCTGGACCAGAGCAAAAGGGATCCCAGTGGCGCCGTGGGCATTATGCAGGTAATCCCCAGGTATGCGGCAGCCTCTCCTATAAACATTCCTAATGTAGGGACTGCGGATGGCAATATTCATGCAGGGGTTAAGATGCTGCGCAACATTGGCGATACCTACTTCAATGACCCGAAGGTCAATCCTCTAAACAAAACTCTATTCGTCTTCGCCAGTTACAACGCCGGACCAAATCGCATCGCAAGGCTGCGGAAAGAGGCAACTGACATGGGCCTTGATCCGAACGTCTGGTTCGGCAACGTGGAACTGGTCGCTGCCAAAGACATTGGACAGGAGACGGTCACCTACGTTGCCAATATTTATAAGTACTATGTCGCTTACAAGCTGGCACTGGAGCAGTCGCAAATCCGGCAAAAGGCGGAAGATCTACTGGCAAATTAAACAGTAAAGCATTAAGAAAACATGCCAGGGGAATGTTCGCAAGACGGCGTGCGCTGGCGCTCCATCAACCACGTCGCATCTGGAGCGACCGGGTCGTGCCAAGCGCTGTACCACCCTGTCATGCTTGCACGCCCTAAAAGAAAAGATTGAGAACCGGGCCAAACTGATTCAACTGCTGATTGGGCCTCTTGCCCGTATTGTTCTGGTGCTCATAGTACAGATCCAACTGCACGTGCTTTCCGATCGGGAAAAGACATCCCGCATAGATCGCCGTATCGCTCCACTTCCCGTACTCGCTCTGGTAAAACACCTCGACGCTCACATACGGCGTCAGGTGGTACGAACGAACCGCAACCGGTCCCTCGACCTGCGCCCGGTTGCGATAACGCCAAGCGAAGCTATCATCGCCCTTCCAGTTAAGGTCGAATCTGTTCCTGATGGTCAGGAGAACTCTCCTCGTCATTGGAAAGCGTCCAGTCGCGACCGGCTCGATTCGGTTTGTCGCCGGTCCTCCGTTAGCCTGAGGCAGGTAGCGGTATCCCACCGACAAAACCAGTAGCCGGGGCTTCGCATCGTCCAGATCGAACCTCGTAATGTTGGCCAGTCTGAGCCAGGGATGAACATAAAAGTCCACGGTTGGTCCGAACTCCGCCTGGACCGGCTCATTGGCCTCTCGTGTCTGCTTCGACTGAAAATTGAATCGGATCCCATTGCGCAGCTTGGAATAAAAATTGATCTCCGGCAAGAACTGGTCGGTCTGGGCGCATGCTGGAAAACAGAAGCACATCAAGTACACCACAACCCCGAGTCGCCACCTTATAGTTCCACGCATGAAACCACTCTCACGTCGGACTGGGTTCAAACCAAGGGGATCTCGAGCATATCGCGAAATCACGTCCAATATTTTCTTCATAAATAACCTGCCAATGGGATAGCGGGCGCCGCAATCCTGCAATTGCCCAATCCACGTGAAGCGAAGCTTCAGCCCCGATCTAAGAGCCGCCGCGAAAGCCCGCACCGTACCGCCGAAGGGCCAAAGCGGACTTCGAAAGATTGTTATAGGGATACTCCGCTTGTGGATACTTGTACAGGTACTTCATGTACGAATGTGTCGAGGTAGAGGTAGTATTCTTTGACATCTTTGCCGTAGTTGGCTTCGCTGTTTGCCAGACCGAACATTCGTTAGCCGAAGCAACCGCTTTCCTGGAGCAACTAATTGCATTTCGAAAGAGATTGAGGGTGGACGCCACGCCGATAGAGAGCGGAGCATCGATTGATGCCTTTCTTGCCGAAATAAATCCTCTTTTGCTTCAGTATCCCCGTCGTACTTCGAGTCCTTCTTTGATGACATATAGGCCAATTTCCGCGCCGACCATGAGATCAACTTAACGGAATCCCGTAATCAAAAATAGTCAGAACCGGACAGAGTGACAGCGAGATTTGCTATCACGTCCGCTCTCGTGAAAATCCACGTGGCGCGCAGATGCACTCCTTGATCACGGTACTCGCCTAAAAGGTATAGAACCGTTGCGTTCACCAGAGGCGAGATACTCGCAATACCCATCATGATGCGGATCTCTGGAGCGCTGCCAAATACACCCCTGCGGGCTGAGTCCAATAGGACTCCAATACCAAGGGTCAGCAATACACCGCCGCTCACTATTGCCGCACGCGCTTTAAAGGCGGTGCCACCTAGCGCCTACAAGTTATGTTGGCACCCGATAGAAATGTCAGGGTATCTAGCCCATTAGAAATGTCAGTATAACCTCGTCGTCGTGCGATGGGAATGTGCGAAATCGGTGCTTTTGCGATTTCCACATTTCCTTCGCCCCGGCCGCGCGATTGCTTTTTGCGCTTTTGTTGAGGTCAATCGCTTCAAGCCGACGACTGTAGCATCTCTTCAGAACGTGCCGCGCAGTGAGAACCGCACTTGAATCGGTTCGATGGGATGAAAAACGCCTGTGAATGCGGGCATAGCAGTAGGCGTTATTCGAGATTCATAGGCGTAGTCAATGTCGTGATCACGGCGATTAAGCACAACAAATAGAGATGACTACACAAAGCCGTGTGTGGTGACGCACGCATGAGTTAGCCTGTGTCGACATCATTCATCGATTTTAGTTATCGACGGCGATGTTACTGGGATCTTGTGCGGTACTGCACATTTTGCCGTGTAGCTTCCTGAATGGATCACTTCATAGCGTTTTCGTAGTCTGTGTATATCTATTGTGCGTCAGCACAATAGATCTGTCGCCCGCGGTTCTCGAGAATCCGCACTGCCGGCGAGCAAGATCATTTCAGAGAATTATCGAATTAGAGAGGACCTGCCGGAATATGTTGACTTCGAGCACATCGCCGATCGCTTCGCGCCTCAACGAACTCAAGATTCCTTTCGTTGATTCCACGCAGACCAGCTACAACCACGACCGTGCCGTATGGAATGCACGCATCGATTGCCGTCCTGCCGTTATCGCACAGCCTCAGACGGCGGCTCAGGTCTCTGCGCTCGTGCTTCTCTCACAATCAGGGGGCCTTCCCCTCACTCTTCGGGGAGCCGGCCATGACGTGTTGGGCTCATCAGTCTGCGATAACGCTCTCGTCATCGACCTATCGGGCATGAAGTCAATCTCCATCGATGCAAATAGCAACATTGCAACCGCCCAGCCCGGGCTCACCGTTGCGGAGTTCATCCATGCCATCAGTGCACAAAACCGCATCGTCACCTTTGGCTCTCATAAGGATGTCGGCCTCGCGGGCTACACACTTAGCGGCGGTATCGGTCTTCTTATGAGTCGATATGGTCTGCTTTCCGACAATCTGCTGTCCGCTGAGGTTGTCCTGGCCGACGGCAGGATCGTTCAGGCGTCGACCGCAGAGCATCCCGATCTTCTCTGGGCGATTCGTGGCGGTGGCGGGAACTTCGGTGTCGTCGCCTCGCTGACGTACCGCATCTATCCCATTGAGCCGACCATCGCCGGAGCCCTCGTCTATCCGATTGCTCAAGCTGAAGAGGGTCTACGCTTCTACCGCGAATTCACACGTGACCTCCCTGACTCTCTTTCGGTGTTTGCTGTTATGGCCACCGCACCCTCCGGGGTTGCCGTTTTCAGTTTCCTCAGCTGCTACACCGGCCCTCTCGCGGATGGCGAGCGCCTCCTCGCCCCTCTACGGTCTTTCGGGACCCCGATCATGGAGACCCTGGCCCCTATGCCGCCCGCCGGCATGTTGGAGTTCCTTGCCGGAGCTGACCCCTCTGGCAATCGCTACGCATACGACACTCGCATTCTTCCCTCCATGACGGAGGATGTCATCAGTCAGCTTGTTGACTATGGCACAAACCGAACCTCTGCGACCAGTGTTGTGGTTGTTTACGACTTTCACGGCAGGGTTCGCCGCGATACATTGCAGGACTCGGCGTTTCCAACTCGAGACATGCCATATGCGCTCGGCATGTATGCCAGCTGGCCAGCCCGAGACGTCGACGCTCCCCATCTCAGATGGCTTCGCTCCTTTTCGCAAGCTGTCGATCCGTTCACTGCCGGGACAGGCCCGATTGGCTTATCGAGCGCATCGAATAATGAAGCCGTTCGTGCGGCCTACCGCAATCAATATCCCAGGCTGCAGCAGATCAAGACAGAGTACGACCCCATGAACGTCTTTCGCCACAACTACAACATACTGCCGAACATGAAAACCGCAGTTAGTAGTAGCGACACCATCGTTGGTGGAGAAACACTCTCGTCGGAGTAATTGTTTCTCGATGAGCGACAAATCGGCGAATCACTCATCGACAGATGAGATCGAGGCAAGTTGCCGAATAGTTGGCTCTTCGGGTGACCCTATCGTCCTCCCGCATGGCAATTCCACCTCCTCGTACCTCTGGCGTAACGTTATTGCCGCACCCAGAGGGAAACCGTCAGACGTGTCCGAAAAGGTCTACTGCGGGATAAGTGTCACACAGTAAAGGCTTTATTTGAAACTGCCCTGCTTTCGATCAACTGACGTCTGCACCAATAATCTGCACCCCGAAAGACGCCTGGATAATTTGCTGTCGTGCAATCGGCAGCGACGGTCAAATTTGCCAGCAATCTTCATTTGTCAAAGCTTAGGCGATTGTCAATGCACAAACATGACGCTCATTCAACCTAGGTTGCGCGCTGACCATCTGCGCCTTAATGGGAATATGGCCTTAGAATGATGGCGTTGGCCCTAAAGGTAAACGGTGCGCGATCTTCTAAGAACACTACTCCGAACGATTCCCGCAACAGTCTTCTATTTAGCAGCTTTCATTTGGATGTTGTCGGCACAGTCATGCTTAGCACAATACAGGTTTACACAATGGACGGCTGACACGGGCCTACCACATAGCAGCGTGCGCGGTATAGTGCAGACACCCGATGGTTATCTCTGGGTAGCTACTCTGAACGGGCTGGCGCGTTTCGACGGTGTTCGCTTCAAAGTCTATGACAAAAGCACTACACCTGAGATTAGTTCCAGCCGATTCATCACGATGGTGCCCGGCGCAGGTGGGGATCTATGGATGCTGAGCGAAGACTATAACCTCGTACTCATGCATCGAGGCTCATTCATAACGCTTAATGGGCGTCATGGCGTTAAACCTCACGAAGTAAACGCGATCACTTATGACAACAGCAAGGTCTGGGTCTTGTCTGAACACAAAGTTCTTTTGTGGGATGAGACTAAACAAAGTTTCGAACGAGCAAACTTTAGCACAAACGATCTTCAGTTCGATGCGCTTCGATGGCGAGGAACTGGCTTTTGGGCTCAGCGTGGCCAGCAACTAATCTGCTTCAACCGGGGCCACCTCACAACCTTTGTTATGCCTAAGGGAGTTAATTCATCCGAGATCCGTGGCGTGGTGATGGATGCTAATAACGACGGGTGGATCGGAACAAAAGACGGACGAATCGGACGTCTCGCCGATAAACCCGGTCCGTTGACTCATCAGCTAGCGAGTTTCGCTTTGCACGGCTTGTCGGGGGAAGATTGGAAGGTTGATGTTACTCCTGATCGTTTCGAACGATGGCTCCGTTTGCCGATCGGAGGCACCAACCACCCGATAAACCTCAATGTGATCAACTCAGATAACGAGGACAATCTCTGGTTGGGCACAGAGACGCAAGGGCTTTATCGCATTCAACGGCAACAGATCGAAGTTCTCTCCGAGCAACAGGGACTTGCGAGCAATAATACGAATCCTGTTTTTCGCTCCAAGTCAGGAGAGATCTGGGCCGGTAGTTGGCCTGGTGGATTATCGGAGATTCGCGATGGCAAGGTGGTTCACACCTTTACAATGGCCCAGGGCATCCCTGGATCGATCTCATCTTTGTTTGAGGACAAGGATGGGATCCTCTGGATTGGAACTCACTCGGGCATCCGCACGCTCGTTCAGGGCAAAATCAATGAACCAAATATCTCCTTAGGAGACGCGGGGGCACCTCTGGTGATCTATCAAGCGCCTGATGGATCGATGCTTTTCGGCACGGAACGTGGTTTGACAATATCCAACCGCACGGCCACACATCATCTCAGCACGGTAAACGGGTTGGCTTCAGACGATGTACGTGTAATCGTGACAGACAGCCATGGAGATCTATGGATCGGCGGTAACGGCGGCCTAACGCGCCTTCATGACGGGCATTTCACTCGATGGACCGAGAAAGAGGGCCTGCCGAACAACAATATAAGAACCATCTTCGAAGATTCATCCAGCACCATCTGGGTTGGAACGTATGACGGTGGAATTGGGTGGCTCCGCGACGGCAAATGGATCTCCTTCAACAAACGCAGAGGTCTTTTCGACAACGGTGCTTTTCAAATCCTTGAAGACAACAAAAAACGCTTCTGGATCAGCTCGAATCGTGGAATCTATCGAGTGGACCGGGAGCAACTTACAGCAGTAGCCGACGGACGAGAGGCTATGGTCTCATCCGTATCCTACGGCCGCGCCGACGGTATGTTGAGCGCAGAATGCAATGGAGGGGGGTGGCCTTCCGGGGTGAAAGATGCCAACGGATCGCTTTGGTTTCCAACGCAAATCGGCATTGCAATTCTTGATCCAGAGAAAATGCTTGTTGTGAGTCAGCCTCCGCGAGTTCAGATTGATAGTTTCAGTATCGATCAACAGGAGCCAATCAATACGAGAACGGCATTCCTTAAACCAGGCCAGACAAACCTCGAGATCGATTACACCGCACTAAGTTACACAAAACCCGAACAGGTCAGCTTTCGCTATAAGTTGGACGGTGTGGATGCTGACTGGCAGAAGGTGGGCCTTCGCCGAACAGCCTATTACTCGCATCTTCCACCTGGGGAATATACCTTCCGGGTGTCGGCTCGTAATAGCGATGGGGTCAGCAATCTTGACGACGCTACCTTGCAAGTAACGGTTGTGCCACCGTTTTATCGTCGGACCTGGTTTATCTCTTTAATCATTGGCGCAATCTTGATAACGATGAGATTGATCTGGGGCTATCGGGTGCGTCAACTGACAAGCGCGCAGGCTGCGCAACAGGCCTTCTCACGTGAATTGATTGCTTCGCAGGAGAATGAGCGTCGTCGCATTGCTGCCGAACTCCATGACAGTCTTGGTCAACGGCTCATCGTCATAAAGAATTTGGCATTGTTTCTTCTCCGACCCAAAGGCAAACAGGAATCCGAGGAAGATCGGCGCCAGAGAATCGAGGAGATAAGCTCAGAAGCTACGGCTGCGATGGAGGAGACACGTGCCATCTCATATGATCTTCGCCCTTTTCAACTAGACCGGCTAGGGCTATCCAAGGCGATCCAGAGCCTTGTACGCACGGCGTCACTTGCATCAGGAATTCAGTTCACGACGAAGTTTGGAGATATTGACACCTTTTTTCCGGACGACTTGCGCATCAACTTCTTTCGGATTGTGCAGGAGGCCCTTAACAATATAGTTAAACACTCCCAGGCGACGGAGGCGAAGATTGCCGCGGAACCTAAGGACGGTGCGCTCTATCTTACGATCATCGACAATGGTAAGGGTTTTCCCGATGGGCCTCCTGCGGCGAAAAGGAGCCCAGGAGGATTCGGGTTGATTGGAATCAATGAACGAGCAAGTCTGCTCAATGGAAGCGTGAAGATTCGAAGTCAGGCTGGACTCGGGACAGAGCTAACAATTTCGTTCCTTGCAGGAAAGGAATCTCTAAAATGAATAAATCTATTACGGTCTTGCTCGCAGATGATCACCCCATCGTCCGGAAGGGGCTTAAGGCGACGATTGAAGACGATGAGACTCTCTCGGTTGTGGCCGAAGCGGCAGATGGTGAAACCGCCCTAAACAAGATCAGGGAACTGCGTCCGCAGATCGCCATCCTGGACATTGAAATGCCAGGAATGAACGGCCTTGCCGTGGCGCGGGAGGTAAAATCGCAGCAACTAGGGACGTCCATCGTTTTCATGACCTTTCATGCTGACGAAGACCTGATGCGGGCTGCGATGGAAGTCGGAGGTAGAGGTTATCTTCTGAAAGGCAGTGAAACTGACGAAGTGGCCCAAGCGATTCATGCCGTATGTGCAGGCAGAACCTATATCGGCTCAACCATGGCGTCCATTCTATTTGGGCAAAAGAGCGAGGTTGCGGGAGATATGCTCAGTTCCAACCTGCAGTCGCTCACACCGACGGAGAAGAAGATTCTTCGCCTCATCGCCGACGGAAAATCCAGCAAGGAAATTGGCGATGATCTTTCCATACATTATCGAACCGTCGAAAATCATCGCACAAATATGTGCCGTAAACTCAGTCTTGAAGGAGCGAACGCCCTGGCGCGATTCGCGCTGCAACATCGGACGGTTTTGCATGAGCGACTGCACTAATTCATCTATGCAATAGTTTCTTAACGACAAGGTCTTCCAGGACAGTTAAGTTCTGCTTTAATGCGTAACCACACGCGCCCGCTTCTTGTGCTGCACTGCGAACCAGGTCATCGTCATAGTCGGTCACAATGATGACTTTGGCCTCTGGGTATGCCTTTTTGAGTAACTTCGTCGCCGTCAGACCGTCCATAATTGGCATGCGAACATCCATCAGCACAAGATCGGGCTGAAAGTCTGTATAGGCAGACAAAGATTGATCACCATCGGAACATTCACGTACCTCTTCTGCAAATTCGCTGACAACTTGGTGTATCAGCCTTCTTACTCCTGCATTGTCATCTACAATCAATATTTTTATCGCATTCCCTGCAGACCCGGTCATAGAACCTAATGCTAAAGATTTCCTCGCCGTTCTGATAGAGATATCGATACACAATCGCCATAGTGGTGCTACACAGGATGCCGTGTGGTTCCACACGGTCGCAAATATTTCTAGATATGTAGCGCACATTGGACAGCGAGAGTCCCATTCGTGGCGTCGACAAAGTATCTAACGAGCTACAGAGGATATCAGTATGACATCCACCACGATCCCGGTCGATGTGCTTTGCAAAGACCGGGATGACTGGTGTCTCGAAGCTTGCGGTCATCTGGATGCGGCTTCTCGGCCCATGTCTGATTGAGCGAGCGGAGGCAGAACCCATTATGGATCATCAGCCGAGCTACCCTCCTGGAGTCATGCACTCCACTCCGGAACAGACCGAACCATATTCCACATCGTCTGATCCAGTGAAGCATCAATTTCGTTCGAAGGCTGGGTTCGCGTATTCGTCAACGCTGCCCAGCACATTCCCGTCGACAGTAGATGGTCCACCGTGACGTCTGTCACATATTGCTTGTAACGACCGTTTCCATATTTTGTCCCCAACACGCCCGAAGGGCCGAACACCTTGTCGTTTAGATTAAGCTTCCCCTGTTCGATCAGAGAGAAGATCGTCACCGACGTAACAGGCTTCGTTGCGCTGGCGATGCGAAATAAACTCGACTGCTGTACCTGTTGTGCCCCCTGCTTGTCCGCCATGCCGTGTGCTATGTCGTAAACAAACTGCCCATTGCGCGAGATCGCAATCGAACTCGCGGGCACGCTATATTGCTTACGAAAGGCGAACTCAATCCGATTCATCTCGCCCATCTCCTGCCCCGTTGGCCGTCCGTTGCGTCCAACCTGTGCGAACAAATCCCCTTTGTGCGCAATCGCTCCCGCAGCAGCCACACCAAGCACACCCTGTATCATTTTCCTGCGGGTAAGCAGATCTCTCATCGTTTAGTCTCCCTTCCTTTATTTGAATTGCCTGGCGTCACCACGCGACTCCTTGAAATATCTCCACACATCCTCCATGTCGCGGCTCTTCGTTCGCAGTGCGACATAACCGCGTGGTCGATGATTCGAACCGACAGCCCGTATCGCGCCAGCTCCGTGGCCATGGTTGACCTGACCGTCCCCGCCCCGACAGCGTGTACGTCTATCCTCATTTCGTCCTCCCGCCGTGGATCCAGCAACGAATCTTGTCCTACGAATCGAATCGTACGAAAGTGGCCGATCCAAAGATATAGATGTTATTACATTCAGAGTCGTGTGGTACTACACATGCAGTCGTGTAGCGATAACTAGTGTTTTACCGTACCTAATGCTTCATACTCTTTTAGAAAGCATTACTGAAGCGGCCGTTAGTGGACGTAAATAAAGATCCCACTTTCCAGCGCCTTCGATAGGAGTTCTTATGTATCGCATCGCTTGCCCGGCTTTCGTACTCAACATCGCGTTGTTCATCGCAACGCCTATTAGCGCTCTCGCCCAACAGGCTCCCAGCGACCAACCACCTGCACAAGCCAATGGCAAATGGAACTTGTACTGCCATGATCCCAATGGCGGCACATCTACCAAACACATTGATATCCAGCAGAACGGTTCCGAGGTGAAAGGGCATTTCAAAGGCCCCAATCAGTCGGGCGGCATCGAAGGTACCGTCAACCAGCAGCACATTGTCTTTAGAACCAAGACCCGTGAGGTTTTAGTATTCCGCGGCAGAATCGATGGCCAACGTGTAGCAGGAGTCGTCCAGGGCACCAAGATTACTGGTACTTTTCACGACCGTGGTGGCACGGGTACCTTCGAGGGCATTCCCGCCGGCAATTGATGTTCAATCTGATTCCGTTGAAGCCGCGAGCAGAGAAGCCCGAAATCTGCTCGAGAGGCGTTCAGCCGGCCACCATCCATCCCTCGGTATCTTGTCCGATCAACATCACAGGTGAATGCGTCTCCTGCGCAGACCCTGACCCATTGTCTAGTCGACTGAAGCGGACAAGAGGGAGCGAGAACGGTCTCCTGGGCGTTCACGCGCCTGGGCATGTGTCGCTCAGCGAGTCGGTCAGGTGTTGCTGTTCGACCTCAAAGGTCAATTCTTTCTTCTTACCCACCTCCCTAATCCGGAAGATGTAGATCCTGTCATACTCGTCATTCGGCCAATCAGGAACCACCGAAGGATCTTTTCCATAAGCCTTCAGTAGCCGTTTCGCAAATTGATTCAAATACACGTGCTCCCAAGCCAGATAAATTGTCGAATTTGAGTTTTCCGGAGACAGAAGTTCCTTTCTTAACTGACCGACGTTCTTGAAGCCGATCAAAGCGTTCACAGGCATCTCCAGTTGAATGGCGGTGGGCTCAATCGTCATCAGGGGTCGCACATAGGAATAGCTGAGATTGCCGAGTCGGCCCACTCGAGTGCCGGGATCGGGCGCATAAATCCGGTCGGGCTTTCCATACCGTGGAATCAATACCTTTGGTAAGACGAGCGCGCGGTTCAGTCCCTTGCAGGTAAGCTGCCCGAGGCTCGTTGATGGTTTTTCGGCGTGACGGATTGCAACAATCGTCTCCTGCGCATACGCGCAATCGATGGATAGCAGCAGAGAGATCGTGCTCAGTAGCAATCGCATGAGCTTCCGTGCGGGGTTCATTGGGGAAGTTTCTCAGATGTCGAGCCCTCGCGCACAATATTTGTTCCGTTTCGAGATCCAAACCGTCTTCGATAGACCTGATGGGCTCGCCCCATGAGGCGAGATCCTTGTTGGTGGTTTTCAGGCTGTCGTGGGTTGCCTTTGAGCGTGGAGACGGGAGATTTCTAACCGCATTAGATTCTAGGTGCGCGAAACGAAGATCCCTTTCAACGACCTGATTTGAGCGTAGAAAAGGGGTATCGCAACGACAGCTGGATTATGTGGAACCACACGGCTACGTGTGTAGCGACCTCTATAGCATTGCAGCAACGATGCTCTTAATCTCGGGGAAGACGTGGAGAGCTCCTGAAAGAGGCGTATCAGATGTCTCCACCAATATCTATTTCCACTGTGGTGGAGGAAGAGGAAGTTCTATGAAGCGTTATATGCAGGGCGTATTGATGGCGATCATCCTGATGGGAAGCTCAATGGCAGCACTGGCGAGCAATGTGCGGACCGACTACGATCACACAGCTGACTTCTCGCAATACAACACGTACTCTTGGGGTAAAGTGCAGACTTCGAACCCATTCTTTGTGACTCGTATTCAGCAGGCGATCGATCAACAGCTACAGGCTAAGGGATGGAAGCTGATGCCCAGCGGTGGTTCAGTCACGGTATTTGCAACCGACAATATTCATGACCAGCAGCAGGTGCAGACCATGTATGACAACATGGGCGGCGGCTGGGGTGGTGGGTGGGGATGGCGTGGCTGGGGCTGGGGTGGAGGTTGGGGTGGCCCCGGTTTTGGCGACGGTATTGCAACTACGACCACCACCGATCACAACGTCGGAAACCTTGTAATCGATCTGTTCGAAGGCAGTTCGAAGAAACTGTTGTGGAGAGGATTGGCTACCGAGAACTTATCTTCAAACGAAGATAAGAACACCAAGATGGTCGATGGCGATATCAACAACATGTTCAAGAACTTTCCTCCAAAACCAGGAAAGTAAAGTCCCGAAAATATGTTCATGCTTTGCGAGCCCTGCTGCTGTAGGTGAAGGCCTGCAGTTGGCAGGGTTCGTTCTTGCGAAGCCGGCGCAAGATTGTCCGAGACCACCCTAAGGACAGTTTATCTATTATCAATTAGTTACAGCGTCTTATAACATTGTGAAGACAATCGGTGCATTATCGTTTTCTAACGACGACAGTTACTTATGCCAGATGATGCGATTCAATCGACACCGCACCCAAAGAAGGCTTCCTCGGCTTCGCGACGATTTTCCCTGCTGTTTCTTTTTCTACTGGGCAATCTCATTCTCTATCCCTTTGCCGAAGGAACGGGGATAGGTTATTACCTCTTCCGAACGTCTGCCTACGCCGTCGTATTGCTGAGCATCTACGCGGTCAGTTTCCGACGGACTTTGTTGGTGCTTGTCATTGCCCTTGCCGCGCCTGCGACGATCCATCACCTCTTCCTTACACCGAATGATGCAAGCATATTCTCGATCATTAACACCGTGCTCAGCCTGGTCTTTGACGGCCTTATCGTCGTAGTCATCTTTCGTAAGGTGTTTGCCCGCGGCCGTGTCAATGCCGAGACGATTTATGGTGCGCTCTGCATTTATCTGCTCATCGGATTCGCCTTCGCTGGCATTTACGGATTGATATGTGCAATCAGACCAGGTTCGATTTATCTTAATCCCACCCTGAATACACACCTGACGCCCAACCGGTTTGATTTTGTTTATTACAGCTTCGCCACAATGACGTCGCTCGGATCGGCCGGAATTTCGCCCGTTGCGGGGCAAGCTCGCTCAATTTCAGTAATGGAAGCAATTACAGGCATCCTGTATCTGGCAGTCCTAATCTCGCGGTTAATGGCAGACTATCGGGATCACAATGGTTCCCTCAGCAGTAACGATCCAACCTCACCAACCCCGATTTGAGAACGGGCCTGCTTTCCATGGGACAGATCCGACAAGTGCGTTTTGTGCCTACCGGGTTCTCAGTGTGTCAGAAGATTCTGTCGATCCTTAGCATATAGTCGCCGCCGATTTTCGGTGCTTGTGCGGCGCTCGCGTCAGGTTAACCAAAGGTACTTCTTGTAAACGTTGTGTGGTGCCACATATCTTGGAGTGTAACGACACTCATTTCTCTCTTTCTCAAACTGCCCTACTGTAAAAGCACGGCCACCTTAGATGGTTAGAACTCGATGATTCACCTGCGGCCGATTTGAATTTAGAGAGATTACCGTGACATCCAACCGTTTTATTCTTCTAGCCTTGTGCGCCTACGCGATCACCATTTCGCTATGCGTCTTACCTTTCGCTGATGCTCAGTCACCAACTGATCCTCAGAATGTCGCGTTGCTTCCTCCCTGGAATGCCGTCGATGAGGTCTTCGTCTCTGGCTCCGTCGAGTCCATTGTCCTAGAGCACGCCTTAGGACTACCGAGTGGACTCAACCTTCGTATCAGCAGCACCCGCGGAGAACTCTACGCAAATATCGGACCGGGGCTCAGCGAGCAATCACCCCAAAAACTCACGAGCGGCCAGTTCCTAACTCTTACCGGAATCGTCCGCACCTACAACGGCAACCAATACATTCTCGTTCGAATGCTAAATATCAATGGTCATACCTTCGTGGTCCGTAATGCACAAGGTATCCCGATGAAGAACGTTTTGACAGCAACTCAATCCACTCGGATGCGACAGGGCTCCTTTGGAGGTTCGCGATGAAGTACATCAATCGCTGCCTTCTTGCTCTTGCCGCAGCTGTTATCGTGATGCTTAGCGTTGGCTGCAGCTCAGGTACCGGCAACAATCCGAATCCGCCTGCCTCGATATCTGTCTCTTTTACCTCGCAGCCCGCATCTTCGCTGCAGATCTCCAACACGATCAACCTGACTGCCAACGTCACGAACGATTCGTCAAACGGTGGCGTGAAGTGGTCCGTCAGTTGCGGGAACTCTTCCTGCGGTAGCTTCAGCAATGCCACCACGGCCAGCGGTAGCGCCACCACTTACACCGCACCCTCGTTGGTGCCTCCAGGCAACACCGTTACTGTGACAGCAACCTCCGTCAACGATACCTCCAAGTCGGTCGCGGCCACCATTACGATTACTTCGCCACCCGCAATCTCAGTTGTACTCATCACACCAGCTCCACCCTCAATACCGATTGGTGGGACTGCCAACCTTACAGCTTCGATTAGCAATGATCCCCCCCACGCTGGCGTCAATTGGTCTGTCACCTGCGGTGGCTCCTCTTGCGGCAGCTTCAACCCTACTGCCACTGCTAGCGGCAGCGGAACCACTTATACCGCGCCAACAAGCGCGCCGAGCGGAAATACCGTCACTCTCACTGCGACCTCAGTTACTGATCCCACCAAGTATGTGAACGCAACGGTTACCATCACCACACCTACTCCTTCCGTTCTCGCTGACGGAACCTATGTCTATAACCTCTGTGGGCAGGACACCATCGGAACTTATTATCTTGCGGGTGCTTTCGTCATCCAGAATGGCGCCATCATATCGGGCGAGCAAGATTTCGTAGACCCCAACGGTAGTTCAAACGACCAGCTCGTCGCCTCTGGCAGCAGTATCAACACTACCTCGGGCAACCTTCAATTGACGCTCGCTACCGCCAACACCAACATCGGCATAAACGGTATCGAGATCCTACATGGAACCCTTGTGTCGAACACACGAATGCTGATAACCGAATTCGATAACTTCGCCTCTGCCAACGGTTCTGTCGATCTCCAAACGGGCAATGCTGCTCTTTCAGGGGGCTACGCTTTCATGCTGAACGGTGACGACAATAGCAACGGAGCCAACCAGCTCGCTGTCGGCGGAGTTCTCAACTTCAACTTCAGAGCGCTCGTCCCGTCCGGCAGCGTCTTCGACTTCAACGACGCCGGGATCTTCAGCCAGGCTCAGACCTTCGCTTCGGGGACTGTCTCTACTCCCGATTCCTATGGCCGAGTCAACATCAATCTCGCTCCTTCGACCAGCAGCTTGCCCGCGGTTATGCTCACGGGATACATCGCAGGCAGACGAATCTATCTAGTCGAAAACACCGCCGACAACTATGGTGGTGTGCTAGGCGGTGTAGCTCTCAGCCAAGGAGCCAACACCGGCAAGTTCTCCCAGATCAGTGTTGCTGGGCAGTCCTATGCTTTTGGGCTCTTTGGACAAGATCAGAACGGCTATCTGGGCATGGGAGGAGGGTTCGGCCTCAATTCCAACGGAACGGTCTCTGGCTCCGCAGTCTTCAATGATCTGAACATCAACAACGGCAATAGCATCAACGGAACATACACTGTCGATGCCACTGGCCGTGTTACTCTCTCCAGCGTCAACTTCTCCAACGTCAGCGGCGCCACATTCGGCTTCCAACTCTATCTCGACGGCCAAGGCAATGCAGTTGGGATTGGGGTCGATCAATATGAAGCCAGTGGCGGCCTCGCCTATCTGCAGAAATCCCCCGGATCGGATTATGAAGGCGACTTCGCACTCTCCGCCCAGGGAATCCTCAATGAAGAAGGTGCTCCAGCATCGGCGGCCGTGGGGTCTATCGCCATAAGCTCAGACAATATCTCCGGCTTCACAGACAACAACTCCCAGGGATATAGCCCGACTTCAAACATCCCGCTTAGCGGTGCCGAAGATAGCGTAAATGGTCTGTTCCATTTGACCGGACTCAACGCCCGATCTCTGTCCGGAATCACCAGCGGCTATGGTTACTACCCTATCGATGCTACTCATGTGCTTGGGATCACGGTCAGTGACGACCAGATCAGCATTATGATGCTGGAGGGAATCACAATTTCAAAGAACCCCTAGTGCTAGCACGTAAGGCCCGGTCTAACTCTACATAGTGAGACCGGGACATCTCTCCTAATCACTTTATGAGGAGCTTCCTTTGCGCGACTATCTATCTGCTGTTCATGAACCACCGCCCTCGAAGCGTTTTACCGCGTTGCCTGTTTATCCATGGCTCGTTGTAGCGATCACATGCATAGGCGCATTCATCGGACAGCTTGATGCAAGCATAGTGCAGCTGACCCTGCCTGCCCTGGAGCGAGATTTTCACGCTGCGTTGTCTACTGTAAGCTGGGTTGCCATCGGCTACCTGCTTGCGTAGGCGGTCACCTTACCCGTATTCGCCCGCATGTCCGAGATCTTCGGCCGCAAGATTCCATACATTGCCGGATACGCTGTATTCACGGTAGCAAGCTTTCTCTGCGGCTTCGCGACGGACCTTCAGGCCTTGATCGCCTATCGTCTGCTACAAGGCATCGGTGGGGGATTGCTCGGATCGAACAGTATCACCATTTTGACCAAAGCCGTTGGACCGGGCCAGCGCGGTAGAGCGATGGGACTTTACGCAGCGGCTCAAGCCATCGGGATCAGTGCCGGTCCAGTTGTCGGTGGACTGTTGCTAGGCACCGTCGGCTGGCAATGGGTCTTCTGGGTTTCGGTTCCTTTCGGCCTGGCAGGAGTAATTTTCGGCTGGTTGGTATTGCCGCAAACAGTAGAGTCCAAACTGGTAAAACAATTCGATCATTGGGGAGCGATGCTTTTGAGCCCAGCACTGGCAGCCTTCGTTATCTCCCTAAGCGAGCTCGGCACTTGGCGGCCTGAGTTTGTTCTGGTGATGATGTTTATCACGGCAATCTTGTTACCGCCCTTCATCATCAGGGAACGTTCACGAGAGAACCCGCTTATAGATTTCAGGCTCTTTCGCATTGCTCCTTTTCTCGGAGGAATCATCGGGGTCAGTTCGTCCTACGGTCTCCTTTATGGAATGTTGTTCGTCATGTCTTTCGCCTTTGTCCGTGGTTTTAATCGATCGCCGGTCTCCGCTGGTGTTCACCTTGCGGTCATCCCGATAGTGATCGGAATCGCGGCGCCGATCAGCGGAAGGTTGTATGAGAAGTATGGTTCGAGAACACTGACGACGGTCGGAATGGGTCTTTGCAGCATCGCGATCATTCTCTTGGCAAGTGGCTCAGAGCAAGTGGATCAAGGTACTCTGATCGGGGGGCTCGCGCTCTTCGGCCTAGGACTTGGTGTGTACATCACGCCTAACAACGCGGCAACAATCGCAGCCGCCCCCGACGAACGAAACGCGGAAGCGGGAGGAGTGCTCAACCTGATGCGGGTACTAGGGTGCATGGGAGGCATCGTCATCGCATCATCAGCTCTCACATGGCGATTACGCATTGATACTGGATTTGCGAAGCAAACCTCGGAGGTCCCAACCTTTGAGATCATGAGCGCCACCCACCAGGCATTATGGGCACTGCTCTTCTTCTCGGTTCTTGCAGGTATCGCGGCAATCGTGAGAAATAGAGCAGATGGCCATTCCTAGATCGCGATGCATTACTAAACAACAAGCGACCTTTCATCTCTAAGCATCCGTGCATTTCGGCAGGCTATAGAGTCGGGCTGATTTCAGCTTATGGGGGCAGGATTCGTCCTAAGCTGCCGATTGTACGATGAACCTGGTTTCACATTATGGGTAACCCACAGCTTCTCCGGTTGACCCCATAAGTTGACATTTTGGCATCATAAAGTGAAATCCCGCGCCCCCATAAGTGCGTTCCGGATTTAGCTAGATTTCCGGATAGCCGGTTTTTCGGCCACTTGCCGAAGACATAGATCGAGGGAAGGGAGACCATTCCATTTCCGTGGGAAGCACTCGGTGCCAAGCCTATCGTCTATCCGGCTATGGGAACCCTGCTCAACGGTCTGGAGCACGTGTATAAAGCGATTCTAGGGGTATTTGAGAATCGTCCGGATTTACAGTTGGTGCTATCAGTCGGCACAAATATTGATACATATAACCTCGGGCCGATCCCATCGAATGCAATCCTCGTCCGCACCGCCCCTCAAATTGAGCTTCTGAAACGTGCGACACTCTGCATCACCCATGCGGGTCTAAATACAGCGCTTGAATCCTTGGGGCAGGGCGTGCTGATGGTTGCGATTCCTATTGGATATGATCAACCCGGTGTGGCGGCTCGGATTGCACATCACGGAGTAGGAGAGTTTGTGGAACTTCAGGACTTATCGATAATGCGGCTAGGAGAGGCAATTCAGAAAGTGCTGGCGCATCCAGGCTATCGCAAGAAGGCACTCTACTTTCAGAACATCATTGAGGAAATAAACGGTCTGGACGTGGCCGCTGTTGCGATCGAGAAGGCGTTCCAAATAGTTAGGCCGGATATGAGGCCAGAAGACACTCTCGAGGCCATGGAGATTTGAGACATGAACGTTATGGAGTGGCTCCTCGATTCGGACCCTGCTATCCGTTGGCAGGTGTTGCGCGATCTTGTTCATGCGCCGGCTGAGGTCATCGCTGCGGAGCGCGCGCGCGTCGCCACAGAGGGATGGGGCGCGCTAGACTGCTAGCTTCGCAGAGCGAGGATGGCCAATGGGCGGGAGGTGCGTGCTTTCCGGCACCGAGCTATGACCTGGCCGACGAGACCGAGGGTCAGCCCTGGATCTCCACGTTGCCCACTCTTCAATTGCTGTACGATTTTGGAATCGACCCGCGCTCTGACCAAGTACGCCGGGCGGTCGCGTTGCTCAGAGACCACTGCCGATGGGAGCACGCGGGGCAGCCCTTCTTCTCAGGCGAGGTTGAGCCGTGCATCAATGGCAGGACCGTCACATTGGGCATTTACTTCGGCCAGGATGTGGAAGCCATCGTTGTTCGCCTGCTTCGCGAGCAGCTTGAGGACGGCGGGTGGAATTGCGAGGCAGAGAACGGCTCCGTTCGCTCGTCGTTCGCGACCACGATCAACGTCCTCGACGGATTATTGGCCTACGAGCGCGCAGCGGGTGACTCTTCAGAATCCATCGCTGCTCGGCGGAGGGGCGAGGAGTACCTCCTCGAACGAAAGTTGTTCCGACGTAAGAGCACGGGCGAAATTGTCGATCCTCTATGGCTGCAGTTCTCATTTCCAGTCCGCTGGCAATACGACGTATTGCGTGCCCTCGACTACTTCCGCTTAGCCGGACATGGGCCGGACTCTCGCATAACCAACCAGCTTTGCTATTGCGAGGCCATGATGGATCTATCCAATGGATACGAATCAATTTCCGCAGAATGGCTTGCGCGCCGACAGGGAAAGAAGGCATATGCCCATAGTTCTCAGAAGTGCTGAAGAAAGCGACATTGCCAGCATGGTGTCGATCCGTGCTGCCGACTCTGAAAACGAGTTGTTCTGGGGGGACAGAATCTCCAGATATCTGAGCCGGGAGCATTCACCCCAGCATGCGTTGCAGTCGCGCGCAATTTTTGTAGCTGTTGATGAAGAAGTTGTGGCGTTCATTGCGGGGCATCTGACGCAGAGGTTCGGCTGCCAAGGAGAATTGCAATGGATCAACATCGCTGTTGACCGTCGAGGATCCGGTGTTGCCCGCGCGCTTATCACCCGAATGGGGGCCTGGTTTGTCGAGCAAGAGGCAAAACGCGTCTGTGTGAACGTCGATTTTAGAAATGTATTGGCTCGTCGACTCTACTCGAGCTGCCGGGCGCAAATACTCGACAAGAATTGGATGGTATGGGACGATTCGCGGTTTATGGGACACGTATAAACGCCCATGCACAAACCATGGCATCCTCGACCCAATTGAGGAGGTGGAGTTGAGGGACATGCGCTCCGACCCTGAAGCGAGGGCAATAGAAAGCGTCTCGCGTCGTCAACTCCTCGATGCGATTCGAGCTGACTCGATGCCTTGACCGTCTCGATGAGGGAGACACCCTCATTGTGTGGCGTCTCGATCGTCTTGGAAGGTCGCTAGCCGATTTGCTGGAGATTGTGAATAGTCTTCAGCGCCGCAAGGTAGCTTTCGTCTCGCTGAAAGAGAAGTTTGATACGAGCCATGCAGCGGGACGCCTGATCTTTCATGTCTTCGCATCTCTGGCCGAGTTTGAGAGGGAACTGATCCGTGAGCGTACGATGGCGGGCTTGGCTGCTACTAAAGCTCGCGGGCGGCTGGGTGGACGCAAGCCAAAGCTTACAAAAGACCAGATGAACAAGATTCGCTCACTGTGGGATGGCAACCAGTATTCGAAGCAGGAGCTAGGAACGATGTTTAGTGTCGAAGTCTACTATCGACCGGATCGTTAGACCGGGGCCGGTGAAGCTGAAGGTTGCAACAAAGTCACGAAAGCCACAAAGAACCACGATCAAACGGAGGGGAGGGAAGTGATGCGAGTAATTTGCACTGGTGGCGGGTTCGACGTTGAGGGGGCAGTTATCGGCGGTGAAGACTTCGACCCTATTTCTGGAACATGCGATCTTGATTCTACTTTCACTGTGCGATGCGATGATGGAGCATTGTTCCAGGTACACGGCTGGATGGTTGAGATTGAGACAGTCGAAGCACGGCGCATTATGGTCATGTGAGCGATGAAGAAGAAGCCTTTTCAACGTGCGATTTGCTGTCCCTGTGGGAGCGAGAAGATTCTCGCTTTGGGATTGTGCGCGACGTGCTACACGCTAAAGAGGCCGGACGAAGAATACTTCGGAGGTCATCGCGAGACGGTTCTTGCGCGAGACGGCCATCTATGTAGGATTCCGGTTGTACGAGCCTTAAACGCGGCAAACGATCATTGGTGGCATCCGAAGCAGAACGTGATCCAGAAGAGCCACGACGTCGATACCCTGGTTGGCATCAGCGTATCGCGCCGCGTGCGGGCATTCACTTGCTCACCGGATGCTGCGTTCGAAGGTCTGTGTCGAGTTTGATGCCCAGTTGAAGGAACTCCTCTTGTTCCTCCCTGGAGTAAGACCAATCTTCGGTCAGGTTCTGATCTGTTTCATTTGCACTAGATTTGCGGGCAAACCTGGCGCGCACCCGCGCGATGATCCATGCCAACATCGGCACAATGGAGAAGATCAGCCCTGCCTGGCAGATGTGGTCGGTGTAAAGCGGCGGCCGCCATTGCAGCGTAACTGGTATCGATCCCGACGATAATGCCTTGAACTGTTCGGGAGGCAGATCACACTCGATTACGAGGTTGCTGCGGTCTGGGTACCCGGAGACAGTGTGAATCTCCCGCAGGCGCCCGGAGACTTCGTCGCTCACGAGAGAGCGCTTAAGTTTCATGCGCAGCTCCTGTCCCGTCTTCAGCATGGATGCTTCGCGTGCCGGAATTTGTACGGTTGCCTGGAAACCTGGGCCTTCCGCCAGCGCAAGGATCACCTGGCCATCGTCGGCCAGCGCGGGTGTGGGGTGGAGGTAAACAATGGTGCCGGGAGAAGGGCGCCGTAACTCTCTCTTCCTTGTGAAGCTCTGCAGGATTCGCGCGGAACTCGGCAAGTTTCGCTTCAAGTACTGCCAGTTCGGCACCTCGCTCGGCCTGCGCGCGTTGTCCATCACGAACGATTGCGTCTTCGGCACGCTGCACGGCCTGAGACCCATCATTTGCCGCTTGAATCAGATTCTCGCGCTCGTGCAATTCCTGCGCTGCGGCTTCCGTGGCGACAGAGGCGACGTCCAACTCGGCTCGCGCCACGACACCTTGCTTCACCAGCGCAGCGGTGCGTTCAAATTGCATTTTGGCTGCGTCGTTCTTTGCCCGCTGGGCAGCGATATGGTTGTCTTCATAGACCATCGACGTTAGGGCAGCACCCGGCCCGGTTGAGCTCAGAACTCCGTAACCAGTTGAGTAAGCCTTCCGCGTTGCGAATCACTTGCATCCTGTGACACGCGTATCAGCTCAGGATTGAGTTCCAGCGGCCTGAGTCGTGCACTCGCAATTTGATTCTCCAGGACATTGATCTCGCCAATGAGCTGCTGTTCCGCCCTCTCGGTTGCGTGATCGTCGAAGATCGCAAGTGTCGCGTGATCCCGGATGGAATCACTGTGTGTGAGATGGGAAATAGCATGCGCATGCGCATGCACAACAAAGAAATCTGTGCCGAGCATGACCCCGGCCCTTCGGACCAGCTCGCGATTGAGCCAACCGGCAACGAACGCTGCGACAGCCAGTAATAAACCCGCGAAGAGCAGGCCGTGAGCGCCGCGATTCTCTCCGTTGGCGTTTCGCTTCTTCCAGACCGCGATGGAGTGAGAGGCACAAAAGACTAGCCAGCCTACGACGGCGGCCACCAGAGCGATATGCAGGGCCCAACCGAATCATTCACCATACGTTTTCCCTCGATTTACGAATTCTTCGCAGCTGGGAGAAGGTGCTGCAATAGCATGGCAGTGGTCTCATGCTCATCAAAGATGCCTGGGGTTGGTCTTGCAGAGGCCGATGATTCGGCCACCCTGACCGCGCTTCGTTAGAACCAAGATACGGCGATAGGTGCGGACATGAAAATAGAGGTCACCACACAGGCACACATATGGGACTACACACTCGTCGAGATGCCAGTGGCTTGTTTTGTCGAGAAGTGTCTAAAGCGCTTTTGAAGGCCGATCGGATTGGTACCGAGAAACGGCTCTCTTTTCGTCACTTAGGACAATAGTCGGCTATGCGTCCAGTTGCGGACCGAACAACTCAGCCGGGTTCGATCCCAAGCCTCGATCCGACTGCCGCGCAAGTTGCCAGAATTCACGTATCCGAAGGTTCTCCTGTTGCGACGAGCTAACAATAGCGGCGACATCAGCTGGCACAAGAACAGAATCTTCATCAGCGAAGTATTCCGCTTCGAAGAGTCCCTCGGGGTGGCGCGGCTGAGACGTGTGCAAATCCGTCGGGCCGACTTTACCGGTGGGAATATTTTGGTGCACAAAGCATTTTAATATTAGCAACATTTTTTTCCGTAAGGACCGAGAAGAAACTAGATGAAAATACTGCTTGCATCTATTCCAGCTACCGGACACCTTAATCCGATATTCGTCGCAGCCCGCATCCTTAAGGATGCAGGCCATGAAACAGCCATCTACACCAGCGTAATCTTTCGCGACAAGATTGAAAGAGCCGGGATACGATTTTTTCCCCTGCCCGAAGACGCCGATCAGGGTGTGCGGGACTTCTTGGCATCCTTTTTTGAAGAGCACAAGGTAACACCCGGTCCTGAGGATATGGTGAAGCTCCGCGCGGGAGTCTTCGTCAATCCTATGATCTCCCAGTTCCGAGGGTTGCAGGCGATCCTCAAAGTGTTCCCTGCCGAGGTTGTGATACACGAAACCGGCTTCGCCGGCGTGCTTCCAATGCTTCTCGGTCCTCGCTCCGAGCGGCCGGCGAGCGTCTACCTGGGAATCTCCGCACTGCCCCTTGAGCGCGCAGACGGAGCACCGTGGGGGCCTGGACTGCTGCCGAGCGAGGATCCGGAAAAGCGAAAAGAGTATGCCGAGGTCGCGCGCAACCTGGAGGAGACGAATTGGCTTCCTATGGGACGTGTGGCCGACCAGATGCTGGCCGATATTGGCCAGCCGGCTCTACCGGCGTGGCTCTTCACATCCGAAGCGGTGCTCGCAGATTTGATCCTTCAACCCTGCTCGCCGGGCTTCGAGTTCCCCCTTCGCGAACCCGAAGAGAAGCTGCACTTTATAGGGGCATTGCCGCCCAGCGGCACCGGCGATGTGCCTGCACAAATCAAGGAAGCAAAAAAGGCCGGACGGAAGATTGTTCTCGTCAGCCAGGGAACGCTTGCCAACAACGATCTGGGTAAGCTGCTGGCTCCTACGGTCCTCGGTCTCGGCGATCGCGAAGACTTCCTGCTTCTCCTCACGACGGGTGGAAAGCCCATCGAGAATATTCCCTGCACGCTCACTCCGAACACAGTTGCTTCCCAGTTCCTCAACTTCGGCGAGATCCTGCCTGATGTAGATGTGTTGGTCGCCTTCGGCAGCTTCGGAACCGTGACACAAACGATCAGCTTTGGTGTACCCATGGTTGTAGTGGGCATGGGCGAGGACAAACCGGAGGTCGCTGCTCGTGTTACCTGGTCGGGAACGGGCATCAGTCTCGCCACGGATACGCCAACGCCTGAGCAGATACGCGATGCGGTCGACCAGATCCTCGCAAAGCCGGAATACCGCGCTCGTGCGCAGAAGCTTGCGCACGAGTTCGCATCTTACGACGCGACCAAAAGGTTACCGCAGTTAGTGGAGGCGCTGGCTGCCAACCAGAAATTGCTCGTAAGCTGACGCAAATCGATACGAAATCGCAATGGCATCCTTTTTGGTTTGTCCGCTGTCTGCGGTACACGCTTGCCCAACGGGTGTGCCGTCGCGACCCACTCCCTCGGCGACTAAACGGAATCTGCGGAAAGGGACCCCAGCTTGCCTGGGGCAAGGAGTCCGCACCTATAGAGGCGCGCAGCGGATTCTGGGAAGGAGAGCGTGCGTTCGAAGGGCGGGGGTGCTTTGAGCGCGGCACGCTGAACGCAGATAGATGGGCAAACCAAAAGGGAAGCCCGCCCTGTTCATGAGCCTCACCTCATGTTACGAGGTGCAGAAGCCAGCCCAGAACAAGAAAGTCATTCCGATGCAACGTGGAAGAACGCCTAAGTCAGACAGACAGTTCGAGCCGAAGGGAGTGAAGACCATGCTCGCCAATGATTAGGATTGCGACGAGCGAATTATCTAGAAGAAGATGGGATCCGGCTCTTTTGCGGCTCCGGTTTCGTTACATTTCTGACAGCGATTCCGATGGTTATAGTAGGCCTCTGCGAGGGGCCCAATAGCGTCCTCCGGGATATCGGGAAAGATGCGTTCGAGAGTGGGATCTTGATTTGCCCATCGCCTCAGGAGCATCAAGCTGGTTTCGCACCCAGGTGGATCGAAGTCATTTCCAGGTTCGCTTTGCAGACATCGTGCATTGAATTCGTTTTGCCCCATGGCGGATTGGATGCTGGTCGACGCTCAACAACCAATAAAACAGTTTGAATACGGGCTGATTTTCCAACTTCTCGATGAACGTTTGGACGGCGGCCCCAGATCTCATCCAGGTCTTTGTGTGATGCTGCCATTTCTCGTTTGGCCGCCAGGCCCAAAACGCGATCTCATTACTTCTTCACGTATGTCCGATCAATAAACGTGACCCAGGAATCGCCCTGCTTGAATTCTATGGTCAGATTCAGTCCCCTTTCGGAGGTCATTCGCCAACTCGCGCGGATGGTTCGCTCTCCCGGCGGGCGAGGAATCTGGAATGGTTTACTTACCATCTGGAGCTTGTCGCCCTCGAAACTACCGCTGAGCTCCGACACATTCGTATCCGTACCGCTGAACCACCACGCCCGCCAGAGCTTTTTGTCTGGATCGTAGGTGAGCATGTGGATACCCTCCACGCGCATACCCTCGACGTCCGGTTCGCCGGGCATATTGTGTACGTGCTTCACCTGCACGTAGCGCCCGCTCAGGGCCTTCGAGATGGAGAGCCTGAAGGTGATGTCTCCCTTTTTGCCCGCCATTTCTCCGGTTTCTGACTTGGACCACTCGCCGAGCATGAAATCCACCATCTTCAACTCGGTCGGTGGTGCGCCCCACGGTGGAGTAGAAGGCTGCTTGGCCTGCTCTTGGGCAATGCACAGAAATGTGGAGGCACACACCATCGCAACAGCGATCACTCTCATAAAGGTTCCTCTGGGCTCTTCGAACATGATGTCCGGCAGTATAGGCTCGTCTGAGTCGCTCGTCTCCTTGGTTAATCGACAATCAGATGCTCTCCAATAGCCGGCACCTCCAACCGAAGATCCGTCGGAGCGATGTCATCTCTCGCACTCTCCCTTAGCAGGCGAATGATAAGGAGACACTACACCGGCCAGGCGAGGATCTTCCGAAGTGGGAGCATGATCAACGATGGACCCGGCCACAGGTGGAGCGCCGAAGACCTCACTCGTCGCTCGGTTCAGTTCGAAACGACTGAGTAGGCTTTGCGGTAGGTCGACTGCATACTTTGCACGCGTCACGGCAACATAGAGGAGTCGCCGCTCCGCGGCGATCGATTCCTGGTGATCGGAACGTGGCGATGGTGGACGCGCGGAGAGGAAATCGGGATCAATCGCGACGTACCCCCCTCTCTGCCTTTCACTTTATGTGTCGTTGAGCAGACGATCCGGGCATCCCCCTCGTTGGGAACGCAACCGGCGATCGCCCTGAGCATCGTTTCTTCCCCGAATTCCTGGACGAGGTTGACGAGACTGCGGAGGTACTTCCCCTCTGTCCGGTGCTGAACGACATAACGTCCTTCCAGGTAGCGAAGCCCAGCAATTCAGACGACTGCCCGGCTTGTCCCTGCTTGACGCGACGGACATCGGTCAGCAACATCTCCAGGCTGCTGGTTCCGCCAAGGACATGACAGGGCATTCTGCTGGAGAGGCACTTTAGAATATTGCCAATAACGCCGGCATTGGTGCGGGACAGAACGACCTGAGGATGGACTACAGCAACTTGGGACTGGATCGCTTCCAATCCTCGTTCCGGATTCTTCGCTCCGAGTGAGCGAAGAATCGCAGTTGCAGCGCCGGCAATTGCGGGGCCGAACCGGTACGACTGGGAAAGGAGAACATGGTGAGGCGTCGATACCTCGGCCATCGCGTTTACCGCTCCCCACCATTCATAGATCTGTTGATAGGGGTCGCCGACATACACGACAGGACAGTCCATGCGCTTCAGGACACCGAGCAGAACAGGATTCAGGTCCTGTGCTTCGTCGACGAGAATGTAATCGACCCGTGCTTTCGGTTGAGAGAGTGCCCAAAGCTTCAGGTAGCCATCGTGACCAAGCGGAAGACCGGCGTTCTTGTGGCACATGGCATCCCATAGAGCCTTCAAGTGTGAGATTGCCTGGTTGGTGAACTGAGCAAAGCCCCCGGCATCGAGTGCTTCAAGACACCCATAGCGTGGAACATGCGCGTGCTGCGGATGTTCATCATTACTCAACAGGAAGCGCTTTACGGCGTCGAGCAGTACGGAGCAATACGACCACTTTGAAAGTGTCAGTCCCGAATGGAAGGTCAAGTTCTCCGGCATTCGGAACGCTTCCACCACTGTGTTTAGAGTGAGAGTCCCTGTTAGCTTCCACTCCGGATATCCGAAGCTCCGGGCTATGGCGCGGAAAGCGAGGGAGTGACTCGTCGCGCAAGCGAGCCGACTCCGGAACTTCTCCATCTCAACATCGAACCAGCCCGAAATGCCCCACCTCATCGGAGACGATAGGAGCCTGAGGGACGAAGTCATCAAAACGGAATAAACGCATAAGGAACGTCCTTATTCCTTAAGGAGTATGTCGGCATGAAGATTGGCTTTCTGAGTTTACCTATGGTCGGGCATCTGAAACCCAATGACAGCGCTGGCGCGTAAAGTCCAATCCCGTGGACATGAAATTCTTTTTTTTCGGAATTCCTGATGTTGAGCTGTTCGCGCATGCAGCAAATTTACCCTTTGTACCCTTTTGCGAAAAGGACTACCCATGAGTCTTGGCATACCTTACGTGTATATATGGACCATTCTTCATATGGACCTTTCCGGGGCGACCCCAGTCTGCGTCTTTCCCTGGCCCCATGAAACTACTCAAGAGGCCCATTCCAGAAATATCGCAGGCGTAAAACAGCTGCAAGAATCTTTTGCGCCAGCAGCGGATTCCGCGAAAATCTATGCGGAAAACATGGATTGCAGATTGACTGGGATGATCCGAGAGCTACTCATTCAACTCTGGCTGAGATTACGCAGACGCCACGTGAGTTTGACTTCCCGAATATCCCTTGGCCAGCCAACTTCCATTATGCCGGCCCTTTCCACGACGACGATGGTCGCGAGGATATCGCCTTTCCTTGGGAAAGATTGAACAGCAAACCGGTGATTTATGCCTCACTCGGCACTCTGGTCAACGGAATCGAGAAGATCTACAACGCAATTCTGACTGCTGCGGCCAGCCTTCCGTCTACTCAGCTAGTGCTTTCCTTCGGCAACAATGTGAATGCGGACGCTCTTAGCCCCGTTCCGGCAGATGCAATCATCGTTTGCAAAGCACCCCCAGATTGCATTGCTGAAACAAGCAGCCCTTTGTATTACCCATGCGGGTATCAACACTGTGCTTGAGTCACTTGCGCAAGGAATACCCATGGTTGCCCTCCCAATTACTTACGACCAACCAGGAATTGCTGCCAGAATTGCCTTGCACGGGGTAGGTGAATTCATTGCATTCGAGAACCTTACAGCGAACCGCCTTCTGGAATCGATACAGAAGGTGTTAGGCAATTCGGAATACGGAAATAAAGCCCGTTACTTGCAACAGATCATTGCTGATACTCAAGGACTCGATGCAGCCGCGACCATCGTCGAGCAGGCATTGCTCAACAATGTTCGCTGACGCAGTGACTCGCATCTTGATGAGTTTCCGGGTGAACTTGGGTATGAGCGGCGTGGTTGCCCAAGCCCTCTTGGGTCGGACAGGCAACCGGGTTCACTGGCAAATGTACTGCTCCGCAAACACCAACCAGGACGAATGGCATTGTGACAGGCTGCAGCTAATTCAAGATCACAACACTTCCACGGCCTCTCCGGATCAATCTCGGGGGGCTTCTTTTGACGATATTTGTTGGAAGCGGAATAGCTAATGGAACTCATTGAGGAATTTATACGCGCATCGCGGGTTATTAGATAAGGCAGCATGACATTAGTACTCGCGAGCCTCAGGGTGGGCCCTGTCTGGGGCTTCTTTTTCCCTGTCACCCTTCGCAGATGGTTTCCACTTAACGGTCAAGAGTGAATACCTTCAATTTCAGCTCTTGAATGCTCGTTTCGAACCGAGCGCGAGGAGACGAAGATGAGTTCTACTTTGATACCAGTTGACCGGTTGCTTCGCCCCAATAATTTTCGTGCGGTCATGGCGGCATGCATTGGCAACTTACTCGAATGCTATGACTTTATTGTCTATGCTACGTTTGCAGTTCAAATATCTCGTATTTTTTTTCCAACGAAAAATGACTTTACTTCACTCATGGGGAGCCTCCTCACATTCGGAGTCGGTTTTATGGCCCGACCGCTCGGTGCCGCCTTATTCGGAGCATATGCAGATAGGGCGGGCCGCAAGGCGGCACTTACATCCACTGTTCTGCTCATGGCCAGCGGGTCCTTCATTATTGGTGTCTGTCCTTCGGCAGCAAAAATTGGGATTGCGGCGCCAGTTATTCTTCTGATTGCCCGCCTGATACAAGGCTTCTCTGCCGGGGGAGAAGTTGGAAGCGCCATTACCTTGACTGTCGAGGACGCGCCGACCATGAGTCGCGCTTTTTATGCAGCATTTCAATCTGGGGTCCAAGGGGCGGCACTTGTGCTTTGCGCAGTTGTTGCGCTAATTATTACCTTTCTTTTTACGAAGAACCAGGTGGACACCTGGGCATGGCGTATACCATTCTTACTTGGAACGCTGATTGCGCCTGTTGGGTTTTACATTCGGAGACACATTGCAGAGCCTGACCTCTTCATTAAGCAGAGGCAGAAAGCAACTAATGACAGTCCGATACATTTGGTCTACACCAAACACTTTAAAAAGTTATTGATAGGCATAGGTGTTGTGACGATAGGGACGGTTGGCAGTTATGTCGCGCTGTATATACCAACGTATGCGCACCAGGTGTTAAACATCTCACAATCTGACGCATACTTTTCTCTGATTATCGTCGGCGTAATTGCAATGACCTCTCCAGTGGCGGGAGCTGTCGCTGACAGATTCAGTAGAAAATCAGTTATGCTATCTTCTTCAGTTAGTCTTATCATCTTCACGTATCCAGCCTTTTCTTATCTGACTCACCATCCTGACGCCGCCACGCTGATTGAGGTACAGATAATGTTGGCCATTCTGGTGTCAGTGTATTCGGGTCCTGCAACCGCATTGTTGTCAGAGCTCTTTCCTACAGCAGTACGGTCTAGCGGAACATCTTCTGCGTACGGCTTGGGAGTGGCCATTTTCGGCGGATTCACACCAGCCATCATTTCTGGTCTAGCGACTTACACGGGAAACTGTCTAAGTATAGCTTTTTGGCTTATATTCAGCGCGACTCTTAGTTCGGTTTCTCTCCTTACTGTAAAGGATCAAAGTCGGATGGAGCTTTCGTAGCCTGCGATGGTATTGGTCTTCTCGTTATCCCCACGCTGTGGAAAATCGGCCTAATGACTCAGTAAAAGAGTGGACAATCTTGGTTCGGGCTTGTTACGCCCGAAACGAGTAAACAAGGGCTTGCAGTGTTTTATCAAAGATACCCAAGGACAATTGAGGTTAGGCGCCCGTTGGGCGCACCACACCAAACGTCAAAAACCGTAAGCTTGTATGTTGGCTGGCTCTGTGTTGCAGAAAACGCGAAGGTCGCGTGGCATTTGGTCAGCGAGCAGGAGGTCCATCGGGTGTCACGGGTAGAAGTCGATCGTTCCGGGTTTGTGGACCCGTCAGCAAGCCGCAGATATGCGCCGCTTAGCGGCATCACAGCAGTCTGTCCCCTGGCGATGTGACATTGAGGAAGAGCAGCCGGACCGACTCATAAGACAGTTGGCCTTACTGAACCTCACCGATGCCAACCTCTGTGACATGCAGGAGATCGTCTCTCAGGGTTACAGCCGCAAACTTGCTCCAGAACTCTTGCGGTTAGAGAAATCAGAGCATCCACTAAATGACGTTCAGGTCGGTGGCATTTCACTTTCGGAAAGCACATTCGATACCTTAAACGTCGAAGCACTTCGCCCTGATTCTCA
The DNA here is from genome assembly GCF_059115365.1 of Edaphobacter sp. FHG110511_03. NCBI lineage: Bacteria > Pseudomonadati > Acidobacteriota > Terriglobia > Terriglobales > Acidobacteriaceae > Edaphobacter > Edaphobacter sp. FHG110511_03. The sequence goes on from NZ_JBZYWL010000006.1 coordinate 494,567, forward strand.
CAGCCGATATTTAGCGTCTAGCGAACGCGAGCGAGTGATAAAAAAGCTTTTCCTGCGCCATCGTGAGCAAGCTCCGCAAGGTAAAGTTATGCTCCGGTTCGGACGGAATCACCTGCATCACGGTCTGGATGCACGCGGCGTTTCGACCCTCGGGAACTTCGTCGCGGCGTGGGGCGCTTGCTCAGAGGCAGTTCTGTCGTCAACGTTGGAGTGTTCGCTGCTGTCGGCAAGGAACACCTGGCCGGACAAACCTTCGAAGCAGACGAGCGTCAGGACGAATTGACCTTTGCCCTTCTTGCAAGCCTCTCAGGAAGCGCAACCACGCTTTACGACCTCAGACAGATACGACCAATGCTGCATGCAATCCCAGCTGTCAAGCGGACCCCGTTAGAGACAAATCTCATTTACTGGGCTGATAATTACGACTACGTGCTCTGCTATCCGACCGTCTCCCCATTGCTGGATTCTTCGGCAGACCCACGCCGAAGACCGCGTGGTTGGGATGGCAGATTAGTACGGGGAAACGCGCTTCTCGAAAGGAGGCCATTGGTACCTAAAAGCTGACTTGTGGGTATCGATCACATGTTGTTGACCGTTTTTAGTCGCCACACCAAGTCAGGTATCCCCTTGCGTCTTGAGGCAATGTAGCTTGAGGCATCGTCAACTTAATGGTGAGAATAGGTAGGCACTCACATTGGGAGCTATGCAACGAGTGCAGCGAGGGCAGTTTTGTTCCATAAGTGAAAGGATTGGTTGAGCAATAGCCGATAATGGTTTGCAGAGAGAAGATGCCGACGCAATCGAAAGGGAGCGTTGAGAGGCTCGAACAGAGACAGAAAACGTTGTGCCTGCTCCGGAGATTTGAAGCGCTTTATTTGCCTTTCTCGGACGCGGGTTGGTTGATGCGAGTTCTCGGCTCGATTATTCAGATAGCGGCTCTGCCGATGTTCTATGTCGGGCATGATGAGCTTTCTGGCTGCAGCATAGCTCCGTAACTTATCTGTGATGATAACGCGCGGCGGTTCTCTGCAGCATGCAGTAGCTTCCGAAAAGAAGTGTAACGCTGCCCAGCGATCCCTCTTTGGCTGAACCAGAATATCAATGACCACTCCGTTTTGGTCCACGGCTCGCCACAAATAATGTTGCACGCCATTCATCTGGATGAAGACTTCGTCCAGGTGCCACTTTGATCCGATGCGCGCTCGCTTCCTCCTCAGCAACAGCGCATAGAGCGAGCCGACCTTCTGACACCATTCTCGGACTGTCTCATATGTCACCGGCACGCCTCGCTTGGCCATCATCTCTTCGGCGTTGCGATAGCTCAAGGCAAAACGAAAGTATAGCCATACGCACTTCTTTACGCTTCGATGGGAAATCGGTGCCGACGATATCTGCTCTCAGACTGCTCACCGCCTAAGGATCTCACACACTTAAGTTGGCGATGCCAAATCTTCCGCATCGATGCTTACGCGGGGGCGGGCAAAACCACGACTCTCCGTCTGCTCGCGTCGAGTACGAACGGGCGCGGACTCTATTTGGCATTCAATCGAAGCTGTCGTTATTCAACTTGCGGCGAAGATTAAGACGCTCTGAGTTCCTTTGTTCGTTGCGATTTCCACACATCCTGTTCTTCTCTCCAGCTTATTCTGCATGAAGATACGCAAATCGCGACAGAAACAGCAACGCCAGCAGATAAAGTATCCAGTGCTGCCGCCGTCCGCGGCCGGTCGCCAATTCCAGCGCCGCGAAGCTGATGATTCCAAACGACAGACCCGTAGCGATCGAGTACGTCAGAGGAATCGTAATGAACGTCAGGAACGACGGGATCGCCACCCGCGGTTCCTCCCAGTCAATTCTGGCCGCGCCCGCGACCATCAGCGCACCCACTAGAATCAATGCCGGTGCCGCGGCAAAGTCCGGAATCGCGCCAACCACCGGCGCCACAAAGATTGCCGTCAAAAACAGCAACCCGGTCACAATCGCCGTCACACCCGTGCGCCCGCCCGCCGCCACGCCCGCCGAGCTCTCAATATAGCTGGTTACCGTGCTCGTCCCCGCCAGCGATCCCACCACCGTCGAGGTCGCATCCGCAAAGAAAATCTTGTCCAGCCGCGGAATCGTATGGTCTTCCCTGATTAACCCCGCTCGTTCCGTCACCGCCACGAACGTCCCAATATTGTCGAACAGATCGACGAACAGGAACACGAAAATAATCTCCAGCGCATTCATCTTCAGCGCGCCGCGAATATCAAGATGAAACGCCGTCTGTCGGATCGCCATCGGATTGAACGTCGAAGGCTGCCACTTCACCTGGTGACACGCAATCCCCAGTGCCAGCGTCGCCAGCACGCCAATCAGCATGGACGCCTTTACGCGATACGCCTGCAGCACCGCAATCAGAAGTATCCCAAACATTGCCAACAACACCGCCGGCGAATGCATATTTCCTAACGTCACCGTAGTCGCCGCGCTCGGCACAATGATCCCCGACTTCCGCAGTCCGATGAACGCGATAAACAACCCGATGCCGCCCGCAACCGACGCATGCAGTTGATACGGAATCGCCCCCACCAGCTTCTGCCGGATGCCTCCAAACGTCAGCATCAGAAAGATCACGCCCGAAAGAAACACCGCGCCCAGCGCCGTCTGCCACGGCACGCCCATGCCCTTCACGACCGTATACGTGAAGTAGGCGTTCAGCCCCATGCCCGGGGCCAGCGCCAGCGGATAGTTCGCCAGCGTACCCATCATGATCGACCCGAACGCCGCGCATAAGCAAGTCGAAGTCGTCACCGCCGCTAACGGCATCCCGGTCTGCGAAAGAATCGCCGGGTTAACGAAGATGATGTAAGCCATCGTGATGAACGTCGTCAGCCCGGCCAACATCTCTGTCCGCCACGTGGCGGACAGTTCTGTAAAATGAAAGTAATTCTCCAGGCGGCTTCGCATGGGCTGCTGATTTTCCTTCGTATCCGGATTCGTCGGTACATTTCGCTTGCGCACAAGTCGGGCGACACAAGCAAGTTAAGTTATCGCACTACGTCAGAAAGTGGTCTATATCTAACAGTAATGAAAGCGTGGAATAGTCTGGGAGAATTGTCTCGTACGCTATATCTAATGTAATAGCTGAAAACACGATGCAGATTTCCCTTATATGTTGTTGTTGACCTAACGTTGGTCTCTTGTTGGCGAGCATGCCAAATTCCGTGATGACATGACAATAAGGAATAGCAGCTACACACATAAAAACACGGCGCTACCACGTTTATTCCTTGAGACTGCGCCGCCCAGTTATGTTTTGCGAGATCGTCCGTATTTCAGAGCTATCCAGATAAGACCTTCGCGCCATTAGTCGAAGTAAGGGCTCTGATCTGCATTTGTTGCTCTCGTGTAGTCCTACCCGAAGAAGTCGCAATCCGCTACGGTGATGAGAAACAAAACCGTCGATCGAGCAATGTGTCGATCTCCTGACGCGTGAACTGCTCCGTGGCACTGTTTTTTTGACAAAGAACTAACCGTTCTCAGTTGTTAGCTACTCCCCTTAAGAGTAGAGGCTAGTTGTAATCCGCAGACCGATACTATGAGTTACCGATGAAGAGAACTCAAACAAGGCCCAGACATTATTTGTTGGGCCTTGTTCGCCAGATGCTATTGATCAGACGCAACTCGTCTATCGAATTGGATCTAACTTTAGATTACATATTAAAGCTGACTCCCTTTGTCATTACTTCCTGTCCGAATGACTCTCTCCACTCGACGGATTCAGATGGGAAGGTACACCACCGCGCCATTCTTGCCAGTATTCAGAGATATTCGTTATTAGGGGAAGGCCAGCACGATAGAGGTTCTCGATCGCAGGCCCAAAACCTCCTGCAGACTCAAAACTGAAAAGACTGCCAAATGCACTCTGCCCGGGATAGGGTCGATCAAAATCTGATCCGGTGCGGAGAACGGCGACACGTAGCAAGTCTATTCGTCCTGCACTTGCAGCGCGTTTTAGTGCTACGTAGGTCGCATTGTCCTCCTCTTGAGACGTACAATACGTGCCCTTTTCCTGAGTGAGTTGTTTAGTCCAAGCTCGCGCCCGGTCACCAATCAAGTTGCCCGCCCACCATGTGTCATCAGAAAGTGTGTCGCATTGAAGCACCTTCGGTGGCTCATTCGCGGGCGAGTAGGCGTACTTTGCGCGCGTGGCTCGTGCCCCTGGACTATCAGCTAAAGGAACATTTTTAGAGAGCGCGAAGGCGACATCTACCAGCCTTGGATTTAATTCAAAAAGTTCTGTGTGATTCATAAGGCGCGGCAGTTCATTAGGCGACTTTCCTCCAACTGCTACGAAGCCGCTTGGCCACTCCTTCGGTTTTTCTCGGGAATCGATTTCCCATTGTGCTCCAAAATCAACTAAATACTTAGCCCATGCGGCTGAGCCAAGTGTGCCTTGCATAGGGTCAATTCCTGCAATTCCCGTTATCAGAAAATAGCTTTGACGCAGATCAAACTGATTGGAGAACGTCAACGCCATAAGGGAGGCTGCAGCGTTAGCGTGTCCCATATCAGTCGTCATCACACAAATACTCTGACGATTGCAATGGATATCAGGATAATCCGGTGAGAGACCCGGAATATTGATTACATCCCATGGGCCCAAATGATCAAGCCATACCTTAGTTTCCGGACCGAACATAGTTACGATCATGACTTCTACTTCGCGGGCATGTATTCCGGGACTAGAAGTTGCTTGGGCTCGAGCGAAAGGTGTAACAAGTGACAGCAGCAATCCTACGATCGCAGCAATAGTGAAGTCTGTTTGTCTTGTCGCATCCTTGATTCTTAAAGTATTACCAGTTAGTTTTTTTCTAATTTTCATCAACACAGCAACAATCATTTTAATAACCTTGTCTAGTTAAATCGACATCGTGCATGAAAGCGTTTGTCTATTAAAACACCCAGCATCACTAAATATTCCGAGCAAGAGCACTATATGCAGCACGTATCGGAGATCGCGAATGACAATACGGGCACTGTTGCATCAACTCGGTTTAGGAGGAAGGGAAGGTAGGAACGTTAGGATGGGTCATGTTCAAGCGTCGCCGTTTTCCTGTCGAGATCATTTTGGTTTGTGTTCGCTGGTATTGCAAGTATGGGATCAGCTATCGCGATCTTGCGGAGATGATGCAGGAGCGCGGCGTAGAAGTAGACCCATCCACAATCATGCGGTGGGTCCATCGCTCCACGCCTGAGCTGGAGAAGTTGGTATAAGGGTTATCGGGTAAGCTCGTGGCGAGTGGACGAGATCTACGTGAGGGGCGGAGGAAAGTGGAAGTATCTGTTCCGATCTGTCGATAAGGACGGCCGGCTGATCGACTTCATGTTGACGGATCGACGGAACGCCCGTGCGACCTATCGTTTCCTCGGAAAAGCGTTGACGACCATGCGCCACTGGCCACCGTCCTCGATCGCGACAGACCAGCTCGGATTCTATCCAAAGCCATCATCAGGCTGCAGCGAGAAAGAAAAATGGCTCCCGACACGGAGGATCGCACATGCAAGTATCTCAATAACTTCATCGAGGCCGACCACGGTGCTCTCAAACGAGTCAGACCCATCTCGACCTCAACGAAGTTCCACCGCGCTACCGCTCGACTTATTTCTTGCACATCTGGTCCCACGAATACGCCGCCGGCTACTACGCGTATCTCCGGTCGGAGATGCTCGATGACGACGCTTTCCAGTCGTTCATGGATCACGGTGGTCTCACTCGCGCTAACGGCGACCGCTTTCGCCAGATGGTTCTCTCTGCAGGTAGCACCGTTGATTACGCCAAGCTGTACCGCAACTGGCGTGGCGGCGATCCTTCAATCCAACCGCTCCTCAAGCAGCGCGGGCTCAGTGCGATCAAACCATAGAACCAGTTCCTTGCTCTCATTTTGATGCCAAATTGCCAATGCACTCACTGAGCCGTGATCGAGAATCACAAATGACGGTTTATGAGTCCTTCCAAATCGCTTCATAGAGAATGCCGCAAACAAATAGATTAGGACATAAGTTGTAAGTTCTTTTTCCGCTTCGTAAGTAGGATGCATGCGGGTCTCCCTTTCAGCGGCTAACGCTTGAGGTTGACGTCCTTGGACGTTTTCGGTTTCGCCTACCCTATTTGCTTATTGAAGTTGGCCAAATGAGAGCCGGACATATGGGCTCTAGAAACCAAGAACTAGATTTGATGGCAAGCACAGATTCAAGGGATGAAAGCATAATTGATACAGACGCGGTCACGGTCTTTAATCGTTACCAAATCTTCGTGGAGAAGGGAATTACCGGAGCCATCGTAAGATCAGGCTTACTGTGGCGGCGAACCTGTTGGAATGCCGTAGTCCTAGTATGGCCTGCGAGCAATTTAAGATAAGCCTGCTCTGCGGCATTCGAGGGGGCTCTGTGCTAATTTGAGATTCAGGTTCGATGCTGTCAGGCCTAGTCGTCAGGGCTCTCGCCATCTCTGGGCCAATATAAGGGATCATTTGAATGTCCTGGTGTGCTCTGGCTGTAACCGACAACGCACTTAGTCAAAATCGCCTCCGGTTTTAAAACACCCGGGCGGTCCAGTTTATTCCCTTGAATTCAATGCGCGATGGCTTACGCTAGTCCCAGGGCAGGACCTCGATCCTCCACCGTGAGATACAGGGCTTGTGCTGTTGCGCCGCTGGGGTGTGCACGATCCAGCCTTGGCGGCGTCCCTGCCTAATATTCCTGATGAAGCTACAGGACAATACGCCGAGGTGTTCTATAAGCACATGAACAAATGTCCGAAGTGCAATGAGGCGAGAATTGTCAGGATTCCGGATATAGAAATCTGAGGATACGTCTCAGCCGCGAAATGCTTTCGGTCCTTGCTCTTTCGTTGTATCGCCACTCGATACGACAAAACCGCCAGAAACTTCCTCGCGCCATACAACTCGCCGCTTCAACTATCTGGGTAATTTGATGACACGCCCGCCCTAGGAATAAATACTGCCAGTCTGTGTTTTTACTGTAGTAGCTGCAGTAGCGCGCAGCTTGAGTAGTTTCGCGTTCCGGCTTTCTGCGGCAAGCCGTTATCTGGAGATTCAATTGTGAGTCATATTCTTGTTTGCGCTGTGCCTAACCCTGGACACGTCGGGCCGATGTTGGCTGCCGCTCAGCATCTTAAGAGCGTTGGCCATAGGGGGGCACCTCAAGAAAGGGAATTTTATGTACGCTAAGGCGCGCCGGAGGTGTTTCTTGGGCTTCGGAGGGGTCTGAAGCCTCCCTTGGCCACCCGCTTATTGGTGTGCCAAGAGTAATCGCCCGTGAGATTGATGTGCTCCCAGCCAAGCGGAGAGACGTGCTGGAGCAGGGCGGGATCGAACTGCCGTGATTTCGCCATCTGCTCTGTTGCGCGCTCTAGGTAGACCGTGTTCCAGAGCGTAATCGCTGCCACAACCAGGTTCAGCTCGCTTGCGCGATGCCGTTGATTCTCAAATGATCGATCACGAATTTCGCCCAGCCGATTGAAGAACACGGCGCGTGCCAGCGAGTTCCGTGCCTCACCCTTGTTTAGACCGGCGGTGACCCGCCGACGTAACGCTGGATCTTCAAGCCAGGCCAACATAAAAAGGCTTCGTTCGATCCTTCCGATCTCACGCAGTGCGAGAGCAAGGCTATTTTGTCGGGGGTACGAGCCAAGTTTGCGCAGGATCAAAGACGCGGTGACGGTGCCCTGCTGAATGGATGTGGCCAGCCGCAGCACCTCGCCGAGCTGCTGTTCGATGATCTTCGTATTGATGGAAGCACCGATCATGGAGCTGAGTGCTGGCCATTGCGCAGGCTTGCCCGGCACATAAAGACGTTTGTCTGCCAGGTCGCGTATGCGAGGCGCGAAGCGGAAGCCGAGTAGGTGACAGAGAGCGAAGACGTGATCGGTGAAGCCGGCGGTGTCGGTGTAGTGTTCTTCGATCCGCAGTTCGGACTCGTGATAGAGCAGGCCATCGAGCACATGCGTCGCATCGCGAACGGTGGCGTTGATGACCTTAGGATGGAACGGTGCGTACTGATCGGAGACGTGAGTGTAGAAGGTGACGCCGGGATCGTTTCCATATTTCGCGTTCACCTGGCCTGCGGCTTCGCCCCGGCCGCCCGCGCGGTAGCGCTGACCATCAGAAGAGGATGTGGTGCCTTCGCCCCAGTGCGTAGCGAATGGAATGTGGTGCTGATGGTTGACGATTTCGGCCAGAGCTTTCGAGTAGGTTTCGTCGCGAATGTGCCAGGCGACCAGCCAGGAGAGCTTAGCGGGACTTGTGCCCGGGCAGGATTCAGCCATCTTTCCAAGGCCGAGATTGGTCGCATCCGCCAAAATAGCGGTCAACAACAGCGATGGATCTTTCACCGGCTCGTTCGATTTGAGATGTGCGAAATGCCGGGTGAAACCGGTCCAGCGGTCTACCTCCATCAGTAGGTCCGTGATCTTGACGTGTGGAAGCATACTGCTCAGGGCATCCCGGAGAGCCTCGGCCTCTTTCGGAACGCTGTTCTCAAGCGGGCTGATCGTGAGTCCCGAACTGTTCAACTCTGCATCCGGCAATTTATCTTCCCGGGCGAGAGCATTGGTCTGGTCGAGAGCACTCTGCAATAGCGAGATCCGCTCCTCGATGTACGCCGCTCCGGTCGTAGGCACGGCAACGTGGAACTCACCGTTTGTGAGCCTGCGAGCAAACTCGGGGCGCGGCATCAGGTAGTCCTCGAAGTCGCGAAATTGGCGGGAGCCAACGACCGAGACATCCCCGGAACGCAGGGAGTTTTTCAGCTCAGCCATGACGCAGAGTTCATAAAATCGGCGGTCGATCCCTTCAGGACCGACCACATACGCCTCCCAGCGCTTTCGAATAAAGCCCAAGGGAGCGTGCTGGGGCACTTTCCGCAGCCCATCACAGTTCATCTCCCGCAGCACTTCGACAGCCTCGATCAACTCGCGAGCAACCGGAGCGGGTCGAAGTTGAAGAGTCTCGATCAACGCGGGGGCGTAGCGCCGGAGCTGAGGATAGTGTTCTCCGATGAGCGAGAGCGCATCGAAGTCCTCACCCCGCGCGAGTTCAGCCGCCTCTTTCACGCTGGAAGAGAAACTCTCCCATGGCACGACCGCCTCGATCGCGGCGAAAGGATCGCGACCTTGCTCCCTGGCATCGACCAGCCCAGCTCCGACCTTTGCGTAGAGCCGAACTTTGTCGTTGATGGCTTTGCCTTGTTCGGCAAAGGCCCGCTCGTACTTGTTCTTCGACTTTGTAAAGAAGCTTCCGATCAGCCGGTCATTTAGGTCGACGATTTCATCGGTCAGCGTTGCGGCTGTTTCGATCATCAGTGCGACCAGTGTGCCGTGCCGCCGTGTCTGCTCATACTCTTTGAATTGATAGACCGCTGTCTGGCTGGCTTCGCGGGCGAGCTGCAGCAATCGATTCTGATGGAGTTTGTGGCTTACATCGGGCGGCAACGCAAGGTCACGGATTGCACTAAGCCGCTCGATATGTCCAAGGACAGCCCGCGGCGTGGGCGCTCCCGGCGGCATTCGCAACCAGGCGAGCGTACTGTACGGACTACCCTGACGCTGCTCCAGGAGTCGGTCGAGCTTGGCGCGGTGTTCATCGTCTAGCCCTTCGGTAAGGAGGGCGAAGACTTTTCTCTGCGCCCGCGTCATTGCCTCCGCACAGAGCCGTTCAATCACTGGTACCGAAGGCAGTACGATCAGGCGCTTCCGAAGTTCCTCAACCACTGCTTGAGCGAGAACAACTCCGCGCGTGGTTTGCAACGCCGTGGGATCGAGCCACGCCGAGATAGACCGATAGTGCTTGGTTCCGAACTGCTCCATTCCCAATCGAGGCAGCAGCTCAAGCAGATGGCTTCGACGTGTAGCATCGCGCTCCGCGTATACATGCCACACATCGATCGAAATCCCTAGCTGCCCGGCAACGATAGCGAGAACAGGGGCGTGAGGGCTTTCGTTCCCGGCCAGCACTCTGCCTGGATGCCGGAGATAGCTCATCAGCACGGCAATCCCGAGGCGGTTGTGGTCGCCGCGATGCTGCCGAATAAAGGCTGTGTCGGCCTTCGTCAACGCGTACAGCCGAATCAGCTCTCCCTGATCCGTCGGGAAGGCGAGCAGTTCAACGCGCTCTGAGGAGGTCAGCAGCTCTCGGCGGGGCATCGTTTGGCAGTGTAGCGAATACGGAGGTTTTCAGGACAAATGCAAAGCTGTCGAATTTCCCTCGTTTCGCTTCCCGAAAGTGTCTCATAACTCATCCTGAAATCTATGTCCTAAATACCCGGGCCTTGATAGGATTCGATACATGCGCATCGGCTACGCCCGTGTCTCCACCGACGACCAAACGCTCGACCTGCAGAAGGACGCCCTTAAACACGCCAAATGCCGACAGATGTACGAAGAACAGGCAAGCGGCAAGAACATCGGCAGGCCGCAACTGGAAGGATGCCTCAGAAGCCTCCGCGAGGGAGATACCCTCGTCGTCTGGAGGCTCGACCGGCTTGGGCGCAATCTGGCCGACCTCGTTGGCCTCATCGCAGAACTCGAACAACGTAAGATCAACTTCGAATCCCTGACCGAGAAGATTGAAACCAACTCTCCTGCCGGGCGGCTCGTTTTCCATGTCTTCGCCGCGCTCGCCGAGTTCGAGCGCAACCTGATCCGCGAAAGAACCGTCGCGGGTCTCAAAGCAGCTCGCGCCCGCGGTCGAACCGGGGGCCGTCCGTCGAAGCTCTCCGCCAAAGAGATCAAAACCATCCGCGCTCTGCTCAAATCGGCCGACATTCCGGTGTCGGAGATTGCAGCACGTTTCCACATCGCACGATCGACCCTCTACCGGGTTCTCAAGCCTGCTGCTTGACTGATAAATGCTGGCTGCACGTTTATGCCGCCACCGCTGCAACGTTATGCCGCCAATGGCGACCACATGCTGCAAAGTTATCCCGCACCCGTTTCGCACGAATCCGCCCAGGCAGCGAAAGGCGGAAATCGAAGTTGCTCAAAACCCGACTTTGCGGGAGCTTGGCTCGGCAATAAATACGTTGACTAACCCAAGTGGGCGCTAATCGGGTATTTCATAGTCAGGAACGTCAATGCACTTGCCTAAAGCGCGGCACGCCTCATAGCACTTGTGGCAGAACAGCCTATGCGTCTCGCTGAGAGCCATCGCGACCTCCAAAGCTTCCTGAAACAAAAAATCTCACCTCCTAAGAGATTAGTTGACAATGAGGCCTGCTTTCAATAGAGTCCTAACCAATTAGGAGATGAGTGAAATGGTTCGAGGAGATAAGGAGGCGTTGACGAAGCTGGAGCTGCAGATCATGCAGGTGATCTGGAAGCGAGGAGCGAGCAACGTAAGCGAGGTTCAGGAGGAGTTGGAGCAGGAGCTTGCGTACACTACCGTGCAAACGATGCTGAACATTTTGCACCGCAAGGGAAAGCTCAAACGCAAGCTGAAGGGGCGCGCCTTCGAGTACAGTGCGGTGGTGACCGAGGCGAAGGCATTGAACCACGCGGTCCGCGACCTTGTGGATCGGATGTTTGGGGGCTCGAGTGAAGAGCTGGTGATGAGCCTGATTAAGAGCAAGCAGATCGATGCAGAACAGATCGCAAAGCTGACGAAGAAGCTGGAAGTGGAGAGCGGCGAATGAAGACGCTCGAGTTATGGATTGTGGCCTATCTTTTGAATTCGCTGTGGATGGTTCCGCTGGTGTTCAGTTTTGCATGGACGGCGGCGCGGCTGGTGCGACGAGCGGGTCCTGAGGCCGAACACCAGGTGTGGGTGGTGGCGCTATTTATGGAAGTGCTGTTGCCCGCTTTGCATCTTCGGCTGGCGGAGGTATGGCGCAGTGTGAATGCACTGATCTCATGGGCATGGCGGGCGAAGGGCGGTAGTGGAGATACGCGCGTCACCTTTGTGACAGGAGCCGGGCGAGCACACAATGGTTTGCATCTTCCTCCATGGTTGGCAGCGAGCCTTGCCATAATTTATGCGTGCGCCGTTCTGTATTTTGCAGCGAGGCTCGCGTGGGGACTCTGGAAGACAGATGCAATTCGTCGTGAGGCTGAGCCTAACGAAGTAAAGGGTGCGATAGAGGGTCGCTGGAGGTTGCGTTGCAGGGACGCGAGAGTTGAGGGTTCAGCGCTCCTGCAATCTAAGAGAATGCATGGCCCCGCGACGGTGGGTGTACGGCGTGCAGCGTTGATGGTACCGCCGGGATTCTTCGATGGCATGGCGGAGAACGATATGAATGCGGTGATGGCACACGAGTGCGCACACATGCAAAGGCAAGACTTTGCGAAGAATATTCTCTACAGCATCATCGCGTTGCCAGTGGCGCATCACCCGCTGCTGTGGATGACCTCTTCGCGACTAACGGAAAGCCGCGAGATGGTATGCGACGCAATGGCCGCTGAAGCGGTAGATGGAAGGGAGAAGTACACGAAGTCGCTGCTGTGGCTGGCGTCACTGTTAGCAGAAGGAGAGCCAGCTGGAACGATTCACGCCATCGGAATCTTCGATGCCAACAGCCTTGAAAGGAGAGTTATGAGTCTCACGAGACGAAGGGAAGGGACGGGATGGGCGCTCAGGCTGGCGATGCTGGTTGGGTGCGTGGCAATTGGAGCGGCGACGTGCGCGTCCGCTCTGGCGTTACGGATGAATGTCGGAGCGGAAAAGAGCGAGCAGCCTGTTTCACCTAAGATTGCTCCCGGCGTGATCGCCGGCAACGTTATCTATCAAAAGACCCCCCTGTATCCAGCCGAGGCAAAGGCAAACCAGGATACGGTCGACGGTCCGGTCGTCCTTGATGCAATTATTAGCAAGGAGGGGGTAGTGACCAATCTTCGGGTGAGGCAGAGCCTGCGCCACGATTACGATGTGAGCGCGCTGGAGGCGGTAAAAGAGTGGAGATACAAGCCCTATATCTTGAATGGCGAACCCAACGAGGTCCAGACGACCATCACAGTGAATTTCTCCATAGAAAAATAAATCTTGCATGAGAGAGGAGTGCGTTGGGATGCGCACTCCTTATCTATGTCTAAGTTCGATCCTCCTGGTGAACTGTAGAAAAGAATAAGCGGACTATATCGAAGGGCGCGGGATCTTCATAACAAGATGAGAATTGAAAGTAAAATCATCACGGCGGTTCTGTTTTTGCTTTCTCTGATTCCCGTGTCCGCTCAGAGTCCCGCCAACTCGACATCTCAATTTGATCCGCAAACAGCCTTTGAACAGGCCACTCATCCGTTCGATATCGTCCGTCGCTCGCCGCAAAATTGGTCAGAGATAGAGTTGTCAGCCCTAAAGACTATGACTGATCAAGCAAAGGGGGACTGTGACACGCATTCGGTAGCAGAATTCAGCGGCAAGATCCTACTTTACTATGCACGCCTATGCACACTTGGTCAGGATTGGGAGCCGGTTCAGGACGCTGCCACAAAATTCATCAATACGGCGACGAGCTCCGGCGAATCGGAAACTAGCTCTCGCGATCTAGCTACTGCCTACGATTACAAAGTCCAAGCCTGCCTTCGGCTGAACGACGCGAAACAGGCGTTCGATACAGCGGTACGCATGCTCCATTCTGCGCCGTATGATGATCTAGCTTCTGAAGCAACGACCAGCGTCGTTCGTTATACCCAGATGCTCCATTCCGACTGGGCTTTAACAATACTTTCGCAACGCCAGCCGATGCTGCTTGCTCTTATTCGAACGCATGCATCCGAAGGTCGAACATCACCTAGTGTCCTTCCAAATATCTCTATTCAGAATCTCTACGAGCAAGCAATTGCTCTCCCTACTATGCAGCAGTTCAACAATCAGCCGAGGGAAGCCGCATCGTCGTATTCAGAGATCGAAGCATCCCTTCCCAAAATGCTTTCGTCAGATAAGCAAAGTGGCATAGCGGCGGTCCGTCGACAATATCTTTTGATAGGTTCACGCCTTCCTCGCATTGATACATTCGCCTGGCTGCCCGACCCGCAAGGAGTCGGGACTCGTCCTGCGATCAATGCGAACAAGGGCTCAGCTACGGTCCTTCTGCTTTTTCCGAGCTGGTGTAATCAATGCGTCGCTTTGCATACTGATTTTCCTTCCGCCTCGCGACGATTGCTAGTAAACGACGCTCGCTTTTTTGCACTATTGGCGCAAACTGAACCTCCTCCGAAGCACGCCGCCCCTGAGGACGTAACGAAGGCTAAAAGCAATCATGCTTCCGGCAGTACAACCGATCAAATCAAACTGAAGCCGGATGTTCCTCACACGGAGTTACAGCTTCAGGTGAAGCCGACCGCCGCCACCTTGTTGGTGGGTACACCGACGTTCGTTGTTCCCACCCATACGTTGGATGATTTTGCTGCCATCGATTTCCCGTTAGTCGTTGTGACGGACCACAACGGCATTATTAGGTGGATTCAGATCGCACCTGACAATTCTCTCGTTCCGGGTGGTTTGATCGACCAAGCAGTTGGCCATGTGATCTCTAGTTGGCCTTCAGCAATGCCATAGTGATATGTGTCGCCGCAGCTCTTTCACGAGCGTTACACGCATGCACTCACGCTTCTGCAATCTGCGCACACAGAGCAGGAAAGCGAAGCCGAAGACACTATCCTGGCAGCTTGCGGAGGCTGTTGCGAGTAGGAACAGGATTTTTCCTTGAGTCCCCGTGCAGGGTCTCCTCGCCCAGCAGAGATCCGAGCAGCTTGCCTGCACTTTTCTCTGCAATGGCTCGGCACAATTTAGGAAGTCGCATTAGCATCGGAAAACGCGCTTTTCGCCAGTGACGCACCTCAACTGAGGCCAAATCACCAATGCACTCATCGACAAATGAGATCGAGGCAAGTTGCCGAATAGTTGGCTTATCGGACAAGTGGCGTCCGTAGTTCCCTGAAAACGGGATTTTCACCAAGTTCACCCGGCCCAGAGACGCGCCAACGCGAACTTGGTCAAAAGCTGACTTTGCGGGCAGTTCCGGAAGACGAACCATTCGATCCGTTTTCGCTAAGCCCGTCCACTATCGGCGGCTATGAGACTGGGGCGCGCCGCTGCTTCACGGCGGATTCGGGAAGTGCCGGTAGGCCCGCGAGCGCCGCAGCGAGAGCGATCTGAGCAAAGAGATGGAGGTCAGAATCGTCGATGCGTTCGAGGAGTTTGGCAGCATCCGGGCCAAGGCGCTTGCCTGCACTGTAGAGGGTTATACGGAAGCTGGATGTGGAGGGCCAGAACGCTTTTAGTGCCTGGTTGGGGCTTTCGGGATTTGTGTCTTCGCGATAGAGTTCGAGCGCATGGTCGATGGAGGGGCCGAAATCGCCAGCCTGGGAAGACCGGTGGAGGGCCATCTGACGGGAGAAGTCCCGCGAGCTGCCGGTCATAATGAAGCCTCCAGTGCAGGTCTCTCCCGAGGCAGCCATCAATTTGGAGCGTTCCTCCGCTTGACGTTCGGCCTCCCGATGCATGGTCTCAACGCCATTGGGGTAGCGCCGAGCCGCGGCAGCGAGTTGGGTGTGACGCGCTATCAGAGACTCGCCTAATGCCGGGTCGAGGTGTTTAAGAATGTGGAGGACCTGAAACAGGGCGTGCTCCCGGCTGGAGGTGAAATGGATGCCGTCGGGGTACCCGGCTGACGTCCCGAGGTCGGGTCGCTCGAGTGCGATTTGGACGATCTGGCGGACCACGGAGAGCGCTTCATCGGGCGGTAGAATCTGCCACTGATGTTGGAAAAGGCGGATGAAATGTCCCTGCAACTGGCTGAGGTGAATGACGACGTTGTCATGGCCACCCACATTCGGAATGGGGCGCTGGCTCATGAGATCGATTTCCTGTGGTGCACGCCACGCGCTCACTGCGCGGCGTAGGACGCTTAACCGGCGGGCATCGTCCAGTTTTTGCATGAGGTTGGCGGTATAGCCAAAGGGAAAGCCGGAGGGGAAGTCGCCAATGATGTAGTCGAAAGCCGAGTCGATGCGGTCGTGGTCGAGCATGATGCTAAGGAGAACCTCGCACTCGTGGCCGCCGGGGATGCTGCGGGTCGCCGGGAGTACTTTGATGAGATCGGGCGCGAAGGCAGCAGCGACCTGCTGGGCCTGCGTGAAGAGTACCTGGCGATCACGTCCGGAAAGGGCACGAATTTCGTCCAGCGCCATTTCAAGCGTAACGCGGGCCTTCTCCGGGTCTGTGGCAGATTCGACGTGCGCGATACGCATCCGGGCAGCGGAGCGAACGGGTGAGGAGGACCGCTCGGCTCGACTGCGTGCCGAAGTTAGAAGGTCGTTTGTCATGCGAATAGTCTAGAGGCGGGGACTTCGGGATGGGATGAGTCTCTCGCAAAACGGCGTTCTCGGAAACTTCGGGCGAACGGGACTAGACCTTCCGAACAAAGTGCCGTTCGAACAGTTCTCGCGATTTTTGCAATCCTTCTTCCGTCATCCTCACAGACTTGGCCTTGTTTTGTGGATCAGCAATATAACCGGCTTTGCACAGGCGCTCCATAGCAGCCCAGTCTTGCCCTTTCCAGGCACGCATACTGGGGCCATCTTTGAACGTCGTTAGATACAAAAGCGCGAGAACCATCTCGTCGATCTTTTCTTCATCAGGTTCCATGGATGCCTCGAGCTTGCGGCGGTTTCGATGATCCCTGCATTATGCCAGCCTATGACTTCAGTTGAAAACCGATCGGCAAACCGCCAGTGAACTTACGCAAACCCGACTTTGTGGGCAGGTCGACCACCAGTAGCAGACACGGACTAGGCGCATTGACCGAACCATCAAAATTGAAGAAACAGCGGTTACGTTGCTAAAGTTGCAAGCTACTACTAAGGGGTAAGCATTTCTTCACGACGGGCCCTCCAGCGGGTTACTAGTTCGCATGAAGCTTCGGGCCAACCGGGATAATGGAACTTGAATCCAGCATTGAGAAGACGGCTGGAAACAACTTGGCGACTTTTGAGGATCAGTTCGGATTCTGTGCGCAGAAGAAAGGTGCCGATTTCGAGCATCCACCTTGAGGTGGGCAGACCGATGCGTGTGCCCCATGCCTGACGAAGGATATGCATGAAGTCGCAGTTCGGCAGCGGATTGGGAGAGGCAAGGTTGACGGCCCCGGCAATATCCTGTCGCTCGACGAGGAATTCGATAGCGCGGATGAAGTCCGCCTCATGGATCCACGACACGTATTGGTTGCCGGGCAGTGTTGTGCCGCCGAGACCATGGCGAACCAGACTGAGGAAGACATCGAAGACCCCGCCCGGGTCGGGACTCAGGGTCATGGCACTACGTAGCGCGACCTTCCTCGTCTCAGGAGCCGGGGTGGAGAAGAATGCTTCTTCCCAAGCCTTCGCCACCTGAATCGAGAAGTTCCAGGTATCGGGTGCGCCTGGTTCGTCGCCGCCGAACTCGCCGGTAGCTTCGTCCATGGGACGGTCGAGCGCATGACGGTAGATCGTGGCGGTGCTGGCATTGAGCCAGACGGAAGGAGGGTGCTGAACCGCAGCGATGGCTTGATTGAGTATCTGCGTGGAACGAACGCGCGATTCGAAGATGGCGCGGCGGTTTGCTGGAGTGTAGCGGCAGTTGACGCTCCTGCCGGCAAGATTGACGCAAACGTCGCATCGGTCGAGTTCTTCGATCCATGGGCCGAGGGTGACACCGTCCCAAGGGATCACACGCCAGGGAGCGGCATGAGGGCTACGGCTGAGGACGGTTACAGAATGCCCTCCTTGATGGAAGTGGCGGGCAAGGATGTGCCCAACTTGACCTGTACCTCCGGGAATGACGATCTTCATTGCAGCACGTCCTCTCGCTATGCTTCAGGGGAAGGGAGGTAGTGCTGCCACTCGGAGGACTCTGCTATCCGCTTGATGACCGCATTGCGCTCACGTACCAAGGCCAACATGTAGCGCCGCAGAAATAGGACTTCGGCCAGAGGTCCAATAAGGGGAAGTGGGGCGGCGATCGCAAAGATGTCCTTCATATCGGTTGCTCCGGATGGAAGGGCTCGAAATAGATGGTCGGCTTGCATGGAGCGGAAGACGCCCTGAATCATCGTGACCTGAAAATGGGATGGCGGCTCCAAGGCCGTGGTCTCGCTGGTCAGGTTATGCCAGATGCCGAAGTGTTTGGCACGCCACATGACCTGCTGGCCGAGACCGACGAGGCCTGAGGTAATTCCACTAACTGCACGTGCCTGTTCGCCGGAGTGTACGTTCGCGATCAAGTGGACCTCGACGCTGCGGGCGAGGTCGAAACATCGCTGGATAGGGGCATTGATGACTGTGGTCTCTTCAAGAGTGATCATGGCGTTGAGCTCAACTCTCGGTCTGTATGCTGCGGACTGAGGTCCAACTCGCAACTGATCACGCGGGGACCTAAACCAGCCGCATCCATGAACAACTGGACGAGTTGCCAAACACAGGGAAGCCGTATTGCAGCCCCGCACAAGGCCCAGCCAAGATGTAGATGCTCAAGCGCTCTGCCCATCGCACGGACCCCATCGACAGTGCCGCTTCCGTCTCCGGGGTCGTATCGCATCCGTTGGATCGATCCTGCCGGTAACGTTTCCGCATCGATAATCTGCAATCCCAAAGGCGATCTCGCTTCGAGCCAAGCCCGAACCTCGCTGCACGGGCCACAACTCCGGGCGATGTAGATGAGGGTCGGCGGTCCGCTGTAGTGCGGCCTCCACCTTGGCCACCAATTTCTGACGGTCGACCGGTGGTCCCGCCATTTGCTACCGAAACGACGGGCCAGATCTTCTTCCTCGTCCCAAGCAGCGATCCCTGCACTGTAGACGATCGATACACAGGCCGCCACCAACATCCAACCGCTCCTAAGCACCCCAGCCCAAGCCATAAGAACCAGCGCGCAGGACAGCTGCATTGGGTTGGCGCAATAGCGGTAGATGCCGCTCGTTACCAGCCGTTGAGGAGGATCGTAAGGGATGGGTGTCCCGAATCCGCGCTCTGCAAACTCCATAACCGCAGCAATACCGGGTACCGCGAGCAGCAAGATCATCTGAAGATCGATCTGCCGACCCCAAGTCGAGAGATCAAACAGTGGGCCCCAGCCAGTTCCAGGCCGCAGCGCGAAGGTGATCTCTGGCAAGAGATAGAGAAACAACATGCCGGATGTGGCGATTTGAAGCACCCCACGCCGTCGAAGATGCGTATTCTCGTGAGTCCAGCGTCCGATACAAAGCGCGGGAATCAGGACCAGACCGACGGCCGCTGCCTCTCCCACCAACCAGTGGGCTTTCAAATAAATTGCCGAACTGCACGCCGGCATCACTATGCAGTCAAGGGCGACCATAATGACAGCGCACCAAATGATGCCTATGCGTGGAAGCGCTAGTTGCGGAACAAGGCCCCACAAGATAATCCACCCAAGAAAGAGCTCCAACGGCATCCCGCGGAACTCAACCTCTGAGCCCGCAGCAAAGCTCCACCACCCTGCATATTCATTCAAGCATTGAAGAAGGAGCAGCGACGGTAGCGTCCACAAGACGCTGAGCAAGCAGGCGGCGAACTGGCGCGGCTGTCGGCCGTAGAGCAGCCTCGCAATGATCGCGGTGGCCAGAGGTACGTATAGGGCAGCTGCTCGTTCCCAATCGGCATGGTCCATTCAGTACCTCCGCGCGGGTGTCGCGTTGGCGTCGATCAAGTAGGCCGCCGCTTCCTTCACTGCCGCTCTCTCCCATGGAGTGAAATACCATGCCGGATCGAGCTGCCGCATGAAGTCGATGCGCCACATCACCGTCGTGTGACCCTCGTCCAGAGCCGTCCACTCCACCTCTGAACTGGTCCACCGCACCCATTGGGTAAGTTTGCTCTGGTCGCTTACCGCCTCAAAGCGGGCGTAGCCGGAGTGACGCTCCTTCACTCGCATAATAAGGTCTCCTGGTGGGTCTCCCTCTGCCCCCGCGAAATGAATGGTCCTCATATCCCCGACTGCAAGACCCTCGGCCCCATGCGCCAAGTGGCCTAGGGAAACCGATGCGAAGAGTCAGCGGTAGCGGAGTACTTACATTGGGGCCCTGTGTTAGCGCATGTTCAACCTCATCAGCAGGAGCAGCCACAACGCTCCGGACCTCAACCGATTGGGCTCGATTGAAGGTCAACTGCGGGACCACTCCATCAAAGCACATCGGAAGCAACAACAACGCTACGCAGCTGAGCGTCGCATCTCGCTTACTGCGCTGCCTGTCCATTGCAAGTCCGACCCCGATACCGACGATATAGAAGAGAGGCGAAGCGAAGAGAATGCACAGGTATCCCTCGCCCAACAAGGGAGCCACCACCAGGAGCGCCAAAGTAATACCCTTTAAAATTCCTCCCGTCGCGGTCTTCGCTTTTGGTGCTAGCGCCAGCAGGATAGCAAGAACAGCTGGTATCCCGAGGAACATCGCGGCACTATGACCAAGGCTCTCATGCATGAGCAACTTGTAGAGAGACGCTCCGGCCACGAAGGCTAGGATGATTGCGACCACCCTCCACTGAGCTGGCTCGATCTTCCTGTTTTGCTCATCGATATCACTCATCGGATCTCCCATTCAGCTTTCAGGCAAAAGATCTGCCTCGCGCAATAGCGCGAGAATCTTTGTTCTAACCGGCTTTAGAACTGATAGTTTCGCAAGGCTAAGCAACTTGAGAGTCAGAGCTAGCGAACCATCAGCCAGACGCCGCGTACGGAGCTGACCCTCGGATGAGTCGTAGAGGAACATCACCAAAAGGCCCATCTGAAGGGCCCACAAAGCGACGGGAAGAAGTTCCTGGAGATCCTTAGGCAACTTCTCCGCTGCAATGGCGTTCCGGAAAACCTGTGTACTACGACGGCGGATGTCCGCTGTTCCTCTCCCGAGACAGGAGAGCGGATGTTCGGGCTCGCCGGTGTAACGAAAGACCACCCCGAGAAGCCTACGGTCGTTCTTAGCCAGTTCGAATTTCGAGTGCATGGCCGTTGCTAAGCGAACCTTCAGATCCGTACTTTGGGCGAACACCTTTTCGCAGAGACGCTCTTGCTCGGCTTGCACCGTCTCGTAGTACGCCTGGATGATTGCTTCCTTGCCGGGGAAATAGTAGTAAGCGGCGCTCTTCACTACCTGGGCATGGGCGGCAATGTCTTGCACCGTCGTGGAGTCGAAACCCTTCTCCCGAAATAATTCGAGTGCACTTTCGAAGATATGGTTCCGAGTTTGCTCACCCTTCCACGTCGTCGCATCATTTTTGACCATGTTCAAATATTGATCGCGATCAGCCAGCAAGTCAAGAAGTATTTGAACGGGGTCAAATTACGACTAGGTGCCTTTGTCGAGTTTTAATTACGGAAACTAACCTTACGAAGGCCGACTTTCCCAGCGACGCAGCGGTATTCTGTCCGCATGGAGATATCCGTCAGACGACGCTAATTGCCCAGTCTCCACCCAGAATGGCTTCATCCCATGACTCCTAGATCGCAGGCGGGAGCGCCCAATCGATTGTAGTTGCCGAAATACGGGGCGGTCTCAACCGGTGGTTGCAACACTGGCTTGGAGTTTACTAGCCGGAGTTTCAAAGCCCAAGGTTTTCCGTGGGCGTTGATTGAGGCGCAGGGCTACTTTGTCGAGGTCGGCCTGGGAGTAACCGGACAAGTCGGTTTTCTTGGGGAAGTATTGGCGCAGCAGGCCATTGGTATTTTCGTTGGTGCCGCGCTGCCAAGGGCTCTGCGGATCACAGAAGTAGACGTTCACCTTGGTGGCCACGGTGAAGCTTTTGTGTTTGGCCATCTCCAGTCCTCGGTCCCAGCTCAAGGACCGTCGCAGCGAGGCGGGGAGTTTACGAACCTGTCGGGTCAGCGCGGCGACGACGGTCGCTGTGTCTTTGCTGGGCACCTTGACCAGGAGAGTGAAACGCGAATGCCGTTCCACCAGGGTCGCGATATGACTGTTTCCGGTGCCGCTGAGCAGATCGCCCTCCCAATGACCGGGGATGGCCCGATCTTCAATCTCTGCAGGCCTTTCGCTGATGGAGATGGCATCGACGATCTGACCGCGGGACTGTCCGCCAACTCGAGAGTGCACGGAGCGACGGATAGATCGCTTGGACCGCAGGTGCTGCATCAGCTCTTTTTTCAGCACTCCTCGAGCCTGAATGAATAAGCTCCGGTAGATAGTCTCATGGGACACGCGCATGCTCTAATTGCTGGGATACCGTCTCTTCAACCAACCGGAAATCTGTTCCGGCGACCAGTCCAGGATCAGTTTACTGGCCACGATCGTCCGCAGCTTCCCATGGTTGGCAAGCAGGCAGGCCTTGGGCCGCAGAGCTAACTTCCAAGCCTGCTGATCGGCCTCGTTGGCTCGGTAGAGTGGACGCCCACCGTGACGTGCCACCTCCCGGCTTACTGTCGAAGCTGCCCGCTGCAAAGCTCTGGCTATCTCTTCGGATGGATAAATCCGAAGCGATGCCTCGTGAGATGTCCTCTCGCTCGGCCAACGTAAGAGCTCGCGGTGAGCGGCGACCAACGGCCGGAGCGATCCCGCCGTGCTGCGACAAGAGGAACTGAATCGAGCCATGGTCCTTGCCCAAAGCGCCACCAATCTCATGCAGCGACTCGCCCGCCTTCCAACGGCGCCATAGGTCGGCCTTCTGCTCCGCAGAAAGACCATACCTTCTCCCTTGTCTCATAAACACCACCTCTGAGAAATGATCTAAATGAGATGGTGTTGCATCGACCGGTTGAGACCGCCGGACTTTGCAGGCAGATTCACTAAAATGGGCTTCGATGAAAAGACGACCGTTGTCGTAAGCGAAGTGGGAATCGTTGCAGGTATCGTTGCCGCTGCGCTAATGCTTCCGCCGAGCACACCTTTAATTTGTTTCGTGATAGTCGCAGCCATCGTTTTTATAACCGGAAATGCACTACTTTTTGCGAGCACAAGGAAACCCCATTCCTCCAAAGAGAATGCAAGCTTCTGGCCTCGGATTCTTAAGGTCTATGGCCTATTGTTTCTCGCCTGGCTTTGTTTTCTTATCGCGAGGCGGTTGGGTTAGCAGAAGACAGTTTCCTAAAATGTGACTTTCCGGGAGGATTGAATTGAATCCGATAGTCACTACAATGATGGCAACACATAGAAAGAGAGACTAAGTGCCCTGCTGGTCAGATCTTTGGCAACACTTTAAAAACATCTTGCCTTTACTGGGCGTGATTGCTTCATTACTTGCGTATATTGCGCTGGTATCTCTTCTTCTGTGGGCACCCAAGCTGCGGAAGCGATGGATGCAAATAACTTCTCGGATTCTCGGGGTAGTGGGAATGGCACCGCTCGTGGTTGCGCTTCCTGCGGTTCTTTTCGGGCTAGCACTTGCAAGCGGCGCTCCGTCTACACAGAACAGAACGGTTCGGTCAGCGGATGGGCAAGAAGCAAGATTGAGGTACGAGGCAGGTTTTCTTGGCCGCGACTATACCGAAGTCACCTTGAAGCGCTCGGGTTGCTGTCGGCACAACGTGATCTTCTGGCACCAGGGGCCAGGCTGGTTTGATGACCCGAAGATAGAATGGCTCGACAATCGACATCTCCGCCTTAGCTATAATGCCCGGTCTGACGATCCGCAGCACTGCGAACATCGAGTCGAAGACGTCACCATCGTTTGCACGGCCATGCCGCTGCCGAGTGGGCCGTCGGAGGTCCAGTCTTCACAGCGACCGCCAAGAAAGCCCTAGTGCGTTGTTCCTCGAAAACGAGGTTATGAGAAACTTCGAATCCCCGGAGCACGCCTTCGGCGCGGGCGATGTGTTTGAGACCGCCACCCCGCTCTAATTCAGTGGCGGAATGGTGTTGTAGCGGTGGCGGCACATCTGTGGAACGGGTGGCGGAGTTGACTATATCCGACAGACAAACCCTTCCTGGCGGCTCCCGGCATCCTTAGCGTACGTAAATTTCCCTTTCTTGAGCTGCCCCCAAATACAAAAGGATGTCGCAGCTAAGGACGCTCAAATTCAGGACCTGAAGGCCAAACTCGATGCCGGGGAAGCTGCGCATAAGCTCGAGATTTCCGAGGCAGTCAGTGCAGTAGAGAAGGATCGCACCAGGCTTCAAAGCGACCTTGAAAAAGCTGAACTTGAGAAGCAGCTTGCCGAACAGTCTCTGAAGGACAAATACGAGACGCAAATCAAGGATCGCGATGATGCGATCGAGCGCCTACGTGACATGAAGGCTCGCTTATCGACAAAGATGCTTGGCGAGACCTTGGAACAGCATTGCGAAACGGAATTCAACCGAATTCGAGCGACGGCGTTTTCACGTGCGTACTTCGAGAAGGACAACGATGCGCGAAGGGGAAGCAAAGGCGACTACATCTTCCGCGACTCGGACGAGGTTGGAACGGAGATAGTCTCGATAATGTTCGAGATGAAGAATGAGGACGATCGTACAGTTACGAAGAAAAAGAACGAGGACTTCCTGCAGGGAACTCGACAAGGATCGCACCGAGAAGGGGTGCGAGTATGCAGTTCTCGTCTCCATACTCGAGCCTGACAGTGAGTTCTACAACATGGGAATCGCCGACATGTCCTACCGATACCCCAAGATGTACGTCGTTCGGCCGCAGTTTTTTATCCCCATGATTACTCTGCTCCGAAACGCAGCGATGAAGTCACTTCAATACAAGCTAGAGTTAGCTCTGGTTAAGGCGCAAAACATAGACGTGACGAACTTCGAAAACCGTCTCGTAACGTTCCAGACCGCATTTGCGAGGAATTATGAATTGGCGGCCTCTCGTTTTCACACCGCAATCGATGAAATAGATAAGACGATCGAACACCTACAGAAAACCAAGACAGCGTTACTCGGCACAGCTAACAATCTTCGCCTTGCAAACGACAAAGCCCAGGACGTGACGATTAGGAAGCTGACCCGCAACAATCCAACGATGGTCGCCAAATTTTCGGAGCTCACGAACAGGGATGCTACCGATGCAGGATGAGCCTAAATATCGTGCTGCTAATTGCTTCCACGGTAAATAAAGCCAAGCCCACTTTAGGGACCTTCAGTTAAGCGTCACGATCGCATCCTGCCAGGTGTTGCTTCGGCAACCATCTTTTTAAGATGAGATGGATCGGTCAGGCATCGAGCTTAATAAGGAGATGTTTAAAGGCGATCACTGATCTTACGGAGCTCATATACAGCATTTTTCTGAATGCGTACTTCGCTCTCGAGTAAACCTTCTTCAGTGTCGGCTCTTGTGATCAATTCACGAAATCGTTTGATCTGATTCAATGTCGTATTGTCTCCCCCAGCTGAGACAGCAGAATCATAGGCCTTTTCGAAATTAACCGAGTTGTTGACGAATTTGGACAACACCTTCGGAGTTGAACAGATCACGGGTAGTTGATCTCGTACATCTACTGCTTTCGCAATTTCCTCGGACTCGATTTTGGCGACGATGATGTCGTCGAGATCGGGATACTGGGCTCGCGCTTTGCCGATTTTCTTAGATTTGAGATATTCGTAGTAGTAGCTCCACCTGTCTACGTTGTTATCTCCTTTGTCCTCCATGAAACCGTAAACCTCTATCAGGCGGCTTACCTCCTTTGTACTCGAACCGCCCTCTTTCGCGAGAGTCTGCACGGATAGGATTTTTCATGGGCAATAGTCTCGCCGATTCGGTAGACCTGCTCATCCCATTTTTCGGCAAGTTCGACTGAAGTTGCCGATAACCCCGTTTTCCATGAGTTTCGGGACCAAGAGCGTCTACTGACGCTCGCTAGTGGTTGGTGAGAGCATAGTTTTCATTAGGGAAGTCCTTCACAGGGGAGATGATTTGAGTGCGGCCTTACAGGAGATGAGATACCGCTTGCCTGCGTCCGTCAAAGTGAGACCGCGTTGCGTGCGCCTGACGAGGAGCGTTCGACGTGCTCTTCCAATCTCGTAAGAGACCGGCTGACTAAAGAGGCCGGTTGCCCAAGTTCTTTCGCTGCTTCGGTTAGAGTTCCGCCTCTTGCGACCGCAGCGAATGTTCGAACGTCATTCAGATCGAGGGTCTTGCCCATGAGCAATTTTAGCCGGACCGATTTCTCTTTCGGGCGATTCAAGAACCAGGCCGAGAAATGCTTGTGATCTCCTCCAACATGAACCATTACGCAGCCATGTGTTTCACCTGCAAAGCCGATAAGGTCAACCTCAGGGCCCCTCCTCAGAATCATCCAGATTGGAGTGTTAGCATGGTCGGTCGTCTTCGTGATCGCTACAAAGTCCTGCGACGGCTCGTCGTTTGCGAATCAAAGAAGAGATCCGCTGAGCGTCAGGACGGAAGTTTCGAACTTACAACAGACATGATCCTCGAATTCAACCAGTGGGCGCTTGCGCCGAAAACTTGGAGTGAAGTCGAGGAGACTCGCATACACCACTTAGGGCAGTTTTGTTTGCTGCGACGACTTCCGGGCCGCGAGCCGCGATGCTAGCGAATGAATGGCTGGATAGCGAAATGAGCGAAGGCATATCCCGCGGCTCCTATCAGAGCAGCACCGGGAAAGGTCAGCACCCAGGCGACAACAATTTTCTCTCCCCATATCCAACGCACTGAATGCCAACCACGAGTCGCCCCAACGCCGGATACTGCGCCGCCGATGGCATGCGTGGTTGAGATCGGCACTTTCGCAAATGTCGCCAGACCGATCGTAATTGCGGCAGCCATTTCAGCCGAGAAGCCACCGACAGGACGTAGATGGGGTGTAATTCGCGAGCCGATGGTTTTGACGATGCGCCATCCTCCCGCCATCGTACCCAAAGCCATAGCTGCATGGCAGCTCAGAATGATCCACCAAGCGATCTCGCGTTTTCCTGCAAGGCCTTGAAAACCTGAGTGACTCGCTTGCCCCCACTTCGCCTGTCCTGCCGCTGCGAGCAGGGCGACGATGATGCCCATTGATTTCTGAGCGTCGTTCGTGCCGTGACCGAGAGAGTAAAGCCCGGCGGAGAGGAGTTGGAGATGGCGAAAGCGCCTTTCGGTTTTGTAGCGTTCTGAATGACCTGTCAGCCATGCGACACCCGTCATGATGAGCCACCCCACGATCATTCCGATGATCGGTGAGATGATGAGGAACAGGATTACAGGAATCCATCCCTTGACCAGAATGGCTTTGAAACCCGCCTTCGCGATCGCTGCACCAGCATAACCGCTAATAATTGCGTGAGACGAGCTCGTCGGGAGTGCTAAAAGCCAGGTAATGATGTCCCAGACGATGGCACCAATCAGTCCACCACAGATTACATAAACATCGACCGCCGCTGGGTCTATCAGTTTATTGCTGATCGTCCTAGCAACCCCTGTGCCAAACAGGAAGGCCGCGACGAAATTGAAAAAAGCAGCCCAAAGCACTGCCTGTCCTGGCGAGAGAACTCGGGTGGTCACAACGGTGGCTACAGAGTTGGCTGCGTCATGAAAGCCGTTGAAGAAATCGAAGATGAGAGCCACTGCAACCAGAATGATGACGAGGTAAAGGATGGGCATAAGATTTCTCAACCATTCTTGAGCAGCACGCGGGCTAGGGTCTCGGTCGCTTCTTCGCTCCGTTCAATAGCTTCCTCCAGAAGGTCATGCAACTCTTTTTTCTTGATCACCTCTAGCGGGTCTGGATTGCCGGTGAAGAGGTCTCGCAGAAAAACCTCCCGATCTCGCTTCACTAATTCCATTGCATCTGAAACCGCATCTAAACCCGGTTTCAGATCTTTGAGCTTCTTTTGGTGCCGCAGTCCATGGATGATCTCGCTGAGTTCTCTTGAGATGGTGGATAGATTCTTGGCTTGACCCGTTAGCGTAGGGTGCAGATCCTTCAATTGGTAGAGCCGAAATCGCTGGGACAGCTCCGAGACCCGGTCGACTACCCCATACATTTCGGTGATAAGGCCCAGAATATCTTCCCGGTCCAGCGGAGTGATGAAGGCCTGGTCCAGACGGAGAAGAGACTCACCAAAAACTTTGCGGGCCGCTAGTCTATCCTGTTCGATGCTGCTAAGTTGTCCGTCAAAATTGGGAAAGCTCGAAACAACTGCTTCGAACTGCTTCGCTGCGCTCACCACGCGATCTGAGAGCTCTTCGAGCTCGTCGTAGAACTTGTCGTCTTTGGGGAGGAGATTGAACATGAGTAACTCCAATCCAAACTGAGATGAGAGCCTTTCGTTACAGTTGTGTGAATTCGGATTGGACGTCTCTGATCCAACCCACATATCAAAAGATCCGTCGAATGCGGTACTACTAGCCGAATTTGCTATCCACGTTACAGGCGCCTGACGGGAGGTTCTGAGAATGAATATCAGGGATCGTGGTTCAAGTGGAATTGGACCGCTCAGGCGACACGCCCTGAGCC